>NZ_JBWKFG010000009.1:0-607500 GCF_056434405.1 Streptomyces sp. NPDC044044
GTTGATAGGCCAGATCTGGAAGCCCGGCAACGGGTGGAGGTGACTGGTACTAATAGGCCGAGGGCTTGTCCTCAGTTGCTCGCGTCCACTGTGTTAGTTCTGAAACAACGAACAGTTGTGTCGGCTGAACAGCTACACCACTTAATTGAAGAGTGTGCTTGTTCGCTGCCCTGTTTGAGATCCCGCTTTGCGGCGGGATATTTCATAGGGTTTCGGTGGTCATAGCGTGAGGGAAACGCCCGGTTACATTCCGAACCCGGAAGCTAAGCCTCAAAGCGCCGATGGTACTGCAGGGGGGACCCTGTGGGAGAGTAGGACGCCGCCGAACAATCTTTGGAGGACCCCTGGTCCCAGCGTCCACGCTGGGACCAGGGGTCCTTTTTGTTTTGTCGAAGCGCGCCGGCTACCCGGCTGCGCAAGAATGACTGCGGTACCGAAGACTAGGAGTCACCGATGTCCACCAACTCTCCCGACGAGCGACCGGAGCGCGAGCAGCGCGGCCGGGACGGTGGCGACCGGGGCGGATACCGTGGCGGCGCACCGCGCCGTGACGACCGCAGTGGCGGTGGGCGTCCTCCGTTCCGCCGCGACGACCGCCCCACCTCCGGCGGCCCCCGCCGCGACGACCGTGACCGTGGCGCACCGCGTCGTGACGACCGCGGTGGCGAGCGCGGTGGCTTCCGTCGTGATGACAACCGTGGTGGCGGCGACCGTGGCGGCTTCCGCCGCGACGACAATCGCGGGGGCGGCGACCGCCCCGGGTTCCGTCGTGATGACCGCTCGACCTCTGGTGCGCCGCGTCGTGACGACCGTGGTGGCGGCGACCGTCCCCCGTTCCGTCGTGACGACCGCTCGACTTCCGGTGCTCCTCGCCGTGACGACCGTGGGGGTGACCGCGGCGGCTTCCGTCGTGATGACAACCGTGGTGGTGGTGGCGACCGTGGCGGCTTCCGCGGGCGCGATGACCGCGATGGCGGGCGTCCTCCGTTCCGTCGTGATGACCGGTCGACTTCTGGTGCTCCGCGTCGTGACGACCGTGGTGGCGGCGACCGTCCCCCGTTCCGTCGTGACGACCGCTCGACTTCCGGTGCTCCGCGCCGCGACGACCGCAGTGGTGGCGGCGACCGCCTCCCGTTCCGTCGCGACGACCGCCGGGATGACCGGCGTGACGACCGTGGCGGTGACCGTGGCGGCTTCCGTCGTGACGACAACCGTGGTGGTGGCGGCGACCGCGGCGGCTTCCGCCGTGACGGGGATCGTCCCGGGTTCAAGCGTGATGACCGGCGTGATGACAACCGTGGTGGCGGTGACCGCGGTGGTTTCCGTCGCGATGACCGTGGCAGCGACCGTGCCGCCGATCGCGGCGGTGACCGTGGTGGCTTCCGTCGCGACGACCGCCGTGACGATCGCCGGGATGACCGGCCCCGTGGTGGCGACCGTCCCGCTTTCCAGCGTGATGACCGGCGCGACGACAGCCGTGGTGGCGGTGACCGCGGTGGTTTCCGCCGTGACGACCGCTCGACTTCTGGTGCTCCGCGTCGTGACGACCGTGGCGGTGACCGCGGTGCTTTCCGTCGCGATGACCGTGGCAGCGACCGTGGCGCCGATCGCGGTGGTGACCGTGGCGGTTTCCGTCGCGATGACAACCGTGGTGGCGGTGGCGGTGGCGGGTTCCGTGGCCGCGGCGACGACCGTGGGCCGCGGCGTGACGACAGCCGTGGTGGGCGTCCCAGTGGTGGCGGCTTCCGTGGGCGCGACGACCGGCGTGACGGCGACCGTGGTGGGTACCGCGGGCGCGACGACCGTGACCGCGAGCCCATCAAGCGGCTGCCGATTCCCGATGACGTCACGGGCCACGAGATCGACAAGGACGTACAGCAGGAGCTGCAGAGCCTTCCCAAGGGGCTCGCTGAGGACGTCGCCAGGAACCTGGTGATGGTCGCCAACCTCATCGACGACGACCCCGAGCAGGCCTACGCCTACTCGCGGGTCGCGCTGCGGCTCGCCTCGCGCGTCGCCGCCGTACGGGAGGCCGCGGGCTTCGCCGCGTACGCGGTGCAGAAGTACAGCGAGGCGCTCGCCGAGTTCCGGGCCGCCCGTCGGATGACCGGCAGCGTCGAGCTCTGGCCCGTCATGGCGGACTGCGAGCGCGGTCTCGGCCGGCCCGAGAAGGCGCTGGACATGGCCGGTGCGCCCGAGGTGCAGAAGCTGGACAAGCCGGGGCAGGTCGAGATGCGTCTCGTCGCCGCCGGTGCGCGGCGTGACCTGGGGCAGATCGATGCCGCCATCGTCACCCTGCAGGGTCCCGAGCTGGGCTCCAACTCCGTCCAGCCGTGGACCGCGCGGCTGCGGTACGCGTACGCCGACGCGCTGCTCGCCGCAGGCCGTGAGGACGAGTCGCGCGAGTGGTTCGCGAAGGTCGTCGAGTCCGACAAGGACGGCAGCACCGACGCGTCGGACCGCCTTGCCGAGCTGGACGGTGTCGAGTTCGTCGACGTCATGGCGGACGACGAGTCGGCGCCGGTCGTGGAGGCGGCTACCGCAGAGGCTGCCTCGAAGCCCGACGTCGTCTTCGTCGCCCCCGTCGAGGAGGACGAGGACGAGGGCGTGGAGGAGTTCTATGACGAGGACGACTTCGAGCTGGACGATGACGGTGAGGGTGACGAGGGCCGCAAGGCCTGAGCGCTGACCTGGCTGCATGGCAACGGGCGGGACCCCATCAGGGGTCCCGCCCGTTGTCGTATCCGGTGGTTCAGACGTCTGAATCAGAAGTCGAGGCCGCGCAGGACCAGGCCCGATGCCGGCTTGGGGCCGAAGGACGTGGACTTGCGGGGCATCGTGACGCCCTGGCGGGCCAGGTCGCGTACGACCTCTTCGCGGACCGGGTGCATCAGGACGGCCGTACCGCCGTCGCGTTCCGCCTTCTCCACGGTCGCGGCGGTGTCGTGGATGTACGCGATGTGCTCCGGGGCGTCCGGGATCTGCCAGATGTGGTCGAGGAGCGTGGAGTGCAGGACCGTCGCGTCCAGCGTGCGCCAGGCCTCCGGGGGGTCGGCCGGGATCGTACGGGCGAGGAGGTCCGGGGACGGGCGGTCGATGAGGTGGAAGCCTCCGTCACCCGCCAGGAGGAAGGCGTTGCTTTCGGTTGCTGCCTCCGCCAGGGCTTCGAGGGCGCTCGGCAGGGGGCCTTCGACGGTGCGTATGCGGAAGGAGCCCGTGAGGGCCGCGAGGGCGTCGGGGACCGGGAGCCGGTGGAGGTAGCGGTGGATGGCGCGGACCCGGAGCGGGTAGCGCGCGGTGTCCACCAGGAGGACCAGGCCGCGGTCCCAGGGGCTTGGCGACGGGTGCTCGGAGCGGAGCCGGAGATTGGTGGCCCAGCGGTGGTGCCCGTCCGCGATCAGGGCCTGGTGGTGGGAGAGATCTGACTGGATCTCGGCGAGGTCGGCGGGGTCGTTGACCGCCCACAGGCGATGGCTGAAGCCGTCCTCCGTGGTCGTCGACAAGAGAGGCTTGTTCAGCACGGTGCGCTCGACGACGGCCGTCGCGCCCGTGGCGTCGCCGTCCGAGCGGTACGTCAGGAGCAGCGGTTCGAGGTTGGCGTTCGTCGCGCGCATCAGGCCCGCGCGGTCCTCCACGACATGGGGCATGACGCCTTCGTGGGGAAGGACGATGCCGTCGTCCGCCTCGGAGAGGCGCAGGGCTCCGATGATGCCGCGCTGCAGGATGTCGGCGTCGCGCTGTTCGTAGACGTAGAGGCTGGGCTCCGGGTCGGGCGCGAGGATGCCCTGGGAGAGCCAGGCGTGCAGGGTCTCGGCTGCCTGTTCGTTGCGGGCCACCGGAGTGGTGGCCTGGGGGAGGATTAGCCGGACGATGTTGTGCGGGTCGGCGGACTCCAGGTGGAGCAGGCCGTCGGGCCGTACGACCACGTCGTACGGCGGGGATGTCACGGCGGCTAGGCTGCCGACCCGCTCGGGGACGTAGCGAATGCCTCGGAACGGGATCAGATCGAGGCCTTGGTCGTCGGTATGACCCGCTGTGTTCATTGCTGCATCGTATGTGTGTCAGTGGCATGAGCGATGATCGGGGGAGCGGGATCGATCGAGGAGCGATGTGTAATGAGCCAGACCGTCAGGACGCGGCCCGCGGGCAGCCGGAATGTGCTGAGCGAGGCGTATGACACGGCGCTGCTCGACCTGGACGGGGTGGTGTATGCGGGAGGGCACGCGATCGCGCACGCCGTCGAGTCGCTCGGGACGGCCAGGGCGGGCGGCATGCATCTCGCGTACGTGACGAACAACGCGCTGCGTACGCCGGACGCGGTGGCGGAGCATCTGACGGAGCTCGGCATTCCGACCGGGGCCGCGGACGTCATCACGTCCGCGCAGGCGGCGGCACGTCTGGTGAGCGAGCAAGTTCCCGCGGGGGCACGGGTGTTGGTGATCGGCGGGGAAGGGCTGCGGGTCGCGCTGCGCGAGCGCGGCCTCGAGCCGGTGGACTCGGCGGACGACGGGCCGGTGGCGGTCGTGCAGGGGTATGGCGGGCCCGACATGGCGTGGGGGCGGTTCGGCGAGGCCTGTTACGCGATCGCGCGCGGGGTGCCG
This sequence comes from Streptomyces sp. NPDC044044, assembly GCF_056434405.1. NCBI lineage: Bacteria > Bacillati > Actinomycetota > Actinomycetes > Kitasatosporales > Streptomycetaceae > Streptomyces > Streptomyces sp. NPDC044044. Next base: position 4,602 of record NZ_JBWKFG010000009.1, read on the forward strand.
TGGTTCGCGTCCAACACGGACCTGACGATTCCCAGCGCGCGGGGCATCGCGCCGGGCAATGGTGCGGCGGTCGAGGTCGTACGCATCGCGACGGGCGCGGAGCCGCAGGTGGCGGGCAAGCCGCTGCCTCCGATGCACCGCGAGACGATCCTGCGGACGGGCGCCGAGCGGCCGTTGGTCGTGGGGGACCGGCTCGACACGGACATCGAGGGCGCGTTCAACGGCGAGGTGGACTCGCTGCTCGTCCTGACCGGGGTCACGGACGGCGCCCAGCTGCTCGCGGCCCCGCCCGAGCACCGGCCGACGTACGTGGACGAGGACCTGCGCGGCATGCTGACCGGCCAGCCCGAAGTGACTTCCGCGGAGGGCGGCTTCGGCTGCGGCGGGTGGACGGCGTCGGTGCGGGGCCAGGAGCTGGTGCTCGACGGCGAGGGCGACGCGATGGACGGGCTGCGTGCGCTGTGTGCGGCGGCCTGGACGGAGGCGGGGGACGGCGTGTGCACGCTGGACGGCGAGAAGGCGCTGGCGCGGCTGGGGGTGTAGCTCCCTGGGCGGGCCGCCTGCCTCATGGCGAACCCCGGCCGGTGCGCGGGCGGGGCTTCGCCACGGGACAGGCGGTCAGGCCGTCAGGCCGTTTCGTTGCGGTCGATCAGCTCGTCGGTGGTGGTGCCCTTGCGCCAGTAGCCGGAGAACGAGATGCGCTTGCGGTCGAAGCCGCGGTCGCTCACCAGGTGGCGGCGTACGGTCTTGACCGTCGCGGACTCGCCCGTGACCCAGGCGTACGGGGTGCCCGAAGGCAGCTCGGCGGCGCGGATCGCCGACGGCGTCGAGCCCTCTTCCGTGAGCCAGGTGATCTCGGCGTCGGCCTTCGTCGGCAGCTCCTGCTTGTCCGCCAGGTCGTGGACCTCGATCCAGACGCGGGTCGGCGTGGCCGGCGGGAGTGTCTCCAGGATGGCCGCCACCGCCGGGAGCGCCGACTCGTCGGCGGTCAGGAGGACCCAGTCGGTGTCCTGCGGCGGCCTGAAGTCGTACGCGCCGTTCTCGTCCTCGATCGGCGCGAGCACGCCGATCCGGGAGCCGGGGCGAGCGGACCGCGCCCAGCTGGTCGCCGGGCCGTCGGAGGGCGAGGGAGCCGTGCCGTGGACCGCGAAGTCGACGATCAACTCGTCGGGGTCGCGGCGCAGTTCACGCGTGGTGTAGGTGCGCATGATGCCCCGTACGTCGGGGTCGAGGGCGAGCCAGTCGGTGTACCAGCTCGCCGCGTCCCCGCCCGATGTGTCCGGCATGACGGGGGCGTCCTGCCCCGGCTGGGGCAGGAACACCTTGATGCGCTGGTCGCGGCCCGCCGAGCCCATCCGTGCCAGGCCGTCGCCGCCGAGGGCCACGCGGATCATGGCGGGGGTGACGTACTCGGTGCGCAGCACATGGACATCGAAGAAGTGGTACGGGGATGCAGTCATCAGGTGAGCCTCTTCGACTTCTCGATGGCGGTGGCGAGTTGTTCGAGCACGGGGGCGTAACCGGCGTAGCTGTAGCGCTCCTCCATCGACCAGGGCACGGTCTGACCGGCCTTGACGGCGGGGAGCAGCTCCCAGGTGGGTTTCTTCGCGAGTTCCTTGGGCGGCAGTGCGCTCGACCGGTTGTCCATCATGATGAGATCGGCGTGGTACTTGTCGGCGTTCTCCCAGCTCAGGAACTCCCAGAAGCCCCACTCGTCGACCTTCTTGCCCTCGACGAACTCGACGCCGAGGTCCTTGAAGTAGTTGAGGTCGCAGTAGGAGTCCGGGACGGCGACGTAGAACTGGTCGGCGTCGCCGGTCATCGCGAGGACCTTCAGGCCGGGGTTGGCCTTCGCCGCCTTGCGCAGCCGGCGCTCGGCCTTGTCGAAGCGGGCCTTGGCCGCGCGCACCTTCTCCGATTCGAGGTCACCGCCGAGCGCCTCGGCGAGCTCGGTGTAGCGCTTGAGGGGTTCGAGCAGGGAGACGCGGGCGCCCTTGATGCCGACGGTGGGCGCGAGCGCCTCGATCTTCTTGGTGCTGTCCGCGGGCACGAACCAGAGGGCGGGCGGCGGGAACATGTTGCTGATCAGGAGGTCGGGCTTGAGGCCCGCGTACTTCTCGATGTTGAACTGGTTGAAGGACTCGCCGAGGCTCGTCAGTTTGTCGACATCGAGATCGCCTGCCTGGGGGTTGGGCTTGCCGTCCACCGGCTTGGAGGGGCCGAAGGTTCCGGTGCAGGTGACGCCGTAGTCGTGCAGGGCGGCCGCCGTGCTGATGTAGGCGACGATGTTCTTCGGGGTGTGGTTCACCTTGGCGGTCTTGCCGCGGTCGTCCTTGAAGCTCCAGGGCTTGGAGCCCGCGCTCTTCCCGGACTCCTTGTCGCTCCCGCAGGCGGTGAGCAGGGCGCCGAGGCCGAGTGCCCCGCCCGAGGTGAGCAGGCCGCGGCGGGACATGCCGGTGCGGGACATGCCTCTGGGGGCAACGGGGCGGTGGGTGGTGGACATCAGGCTGCCGCCTTCTTCGACTTGTCGACGGCTGCCGCGAGCTGCTCGATGAGCGGTGCGTAGCCGGCGTGACTGAACTGGGCTTCGTTGGACCAGGAGATGACCTGGCCGGCCTTGACCGCGGGGAGTTTCGCCCAGGTCGGCTTGGACTTCTTGAGCTCGGCGGGCTGGAGGTTGCCGGTCCGTTGGTCGACGAGGATCAGATCGGCGTCGTACGTGTCGGCGTTCTCCCAGCCGAGCTCCTGGAAGAAGCCGCCCTCGGCCGTCTTCGCAGGGGTGACGAACTCGACGCCCAGGCCGCCGTAGTGGCGCAGGTCGGTGAAGTCGGCGGGGTCGCCCACGTAGAGCATGTCGTCCACCGCCGCGACCGCCATGACCTTGAGGCCGCCGCGGGCCTTCGCCGCCTTCGCCGACTTGCGCAGGGTCTCCGACGCCGCTTCGAAGCGCTTCTTCGCGGCGGTGACCTTCTCCGCCGTGAGGTCGGCGCCGAGCGATTCGGCGAGCTCGGCGAAGCGGCCGATCACCTTCGTCAGGGAGGACTTGCCGGTGAGGATGCCGACGCTCGGCGCGAGCGAGGTGATCTTCTTGGCCGAGTCGTCGGGGACGTACCAGAGCTTCGGCGACTCATTCATGGTGCTGACGAGCACCTCGGGGCGGAGCTTCGCGTACTTCTCGATGCTGAACTCGCCCCAGGCGTTACCGAGGATCGTCACCTTGTCGACATCGACGCCACCGGCCTGGACGTCGGGTTCGCCGTTCTTCAGCCTCGTCGGGCCGAAGACGCCGGTGCACTCGACGCCGAAGTCGTGCAGGGCCGCGGCCGCGCCGATATAGGCGACGATCCGGCGCGGGGCCCTGGCCGCCTTCGCGGTGGTGCCGCGGTCGTCCTTGAAGCTCCAGCCCGTGCCGCCGTCCGACGATTTTGCGCCGTCGTCCTTGCCGCCGCATGCTGTCAGGAGTCCGCCGATACCGACGGCGCTGCCCAGGCCGAGCACGCCACGACGGGTCAGAGCAGGAGGTATCGGACGGCGGGCGCGCATAGGTGGTGCTTCTCTCGTCGAAGTCAAGTGCGAGGGTAGGCTAACCTAACCTGGTGTTGGTCGACAGTCCCCCCGAAGCCAGCGCGGAGAGTGCCCCCGCGCCACCCAACCGCCGCGCGATACGCAGCGCCGGGCTCCTCGTCTCGGTCTGCGTACTGCTGCTCGTCGTCGTGGCGAGCATCGCGGTCGGTGCCAAGCAGATGTCCCTCGACCAGGTCTGGCACGGGCTGTTCCAGGACACCGGGACGTACGGCGATGTCGTCGTCGGAGAGCGGCTCTCGCGGACGCTCCTCGGTGTGCTCGTCGGTGTGGCCCTCGGTCTCGCCGGAGCCGTCCTGCAGGCGCTGACGCGCAACCCGCTCGCCGACCCGGGGCTGCTCGGCATCAACCTCGGCGCTTCGGCCGCCGTCGTCACCGCCATCAGCTTCTTCGGCGTCACCTCGCTGAGCGGCTATGTGTGGTTCGCCTTCGCGGGAGCGGCCGTGGTCGGCGCCGCCGTCTACGCCCTCGGCGGGACCCGCAACGCGACGCCCGTACGGCTCGCGCTCGCCGGAACCGCCCTGAGCGCCGCGCTCTACGGCTATCTGCAGGCCGTGATGATCACGGACAACGCCGCCCTCAACAAGATGCGCTTCTGGACGGTCGGCTCCCTGGCATCGGCCAAGACCGAGACCATCCTGCAGGTCCTGCCCTTCCTCGTGATCGGCATCGTGCTCGCCCTCGGCCTCGCCCGGCCGCTCAACGCCATGGCCATGGGCGACGACACCGCCCGCGCGCTCGGCGCCCACCTGAACCGCACCCGCGCCCTGTCCATGGCCGCCGCGACCCTGCTCTGCGGGGCGGCGACCGCGGCCTGCGGGCCCATCATGTTCGTCGGCCTGATGGTGCCGCACGTCGTGCGCTCCTTCACCGGCCCCGACATGCGCTGGATCCTGCCCTACGCGGCGATCCTCTCGCCGGTGCTGCTGCTCGGCGCCGACGTCATCGGACGCATCGTCGCGCGCCCCGCCGAACTGCAGGTCGGCATCATCACCGCGTTGATCGGCGCTCCGGTCTTCATCTTTCTCGTACGACGGCGGAGGCTGGCTCAGCTGTGAAGGCGATACGCACCCGGGGCGGGCTCAGCTTCCGTCTGGACGTCCGCACGGCCGTGGTCGTCGCCGTGCTCATCGTGGCCGCGCTCGCTGCGAGCGTCGTCCTGATCGGCACCGGTGACTTCTACATCCCCACGGCCGACGTCATCCGCACCCTGCTCGGCAACGGAGACGCCGGGCAGGAGTTCATCATCAACGACCTGCGCCTTCCGCGGGTCCTCGTCGGCCTCCTGGTGGGGGCCGCGCTCGGGCTCGGCGGCGCGATCTTCCAGTCCATCTCGCGCAATCCGCTGGGCAGTCCGGACATCCTGGGCCTCGGGCAGGGGTCCACCGCGGGCGCGCTCATCATGATCGTCCTCTTCCAGGGCACCGCTGTGCAGGTCGCCGGGGGCGCGCTCGTGGGCGGTCTGGTGACCGGCTTCGCGATCTACGTGCTCGCCTGGAAGCGGGGCGTGCACGGCTTCCGGTTCGTCCTCGTCGGCATCGGCGTCTCCGCGTTCGTCACCGCGATCAACGGCTATCTGCTCACCAAGGCGGACATCGTCGACGCCGCGCGCGCCGTCGTCTGGATGACCGGCTCCCTCAACGGCCGGGACTGGGACCAGGTCTGGCCGCTGCTCGCCTTGTGCGCGATCCTCGTGCCGCTCGTCATGACGTACGCCCGTCCGCTGCGGATGCTGGAGATGGGCGACGACGTCGGTTACGCGCTCGGGGTGCCCGTGGAGCGCACCCGCATCGTCCTGATGGGCTCGGCGGTGCTGCTCACCGCGGCCGCGACCGCCGCGGCGGGCCCCGTCGCCTTCGTCGCGCTCACCTCGCCGCAGCTGGCCAAGCGGCTCACCCGCTCGCCGGGACCGAACCTCATGCCCGCGATGTTCATGGGCGCGACCCTGCTGATCGTCGCGGACTGGGCTTCGCAGCGGGCCTTCGGCGCCGACCAGCTGCCCGTCGGTGTGGTCACGGGCGTGCTCGGCGGCATCTACCTGCTGTGGCTCCTCGTCATCGAGCGCAAGGCAGGGCGGATATGAAGACGCCTACGGCCCTGAACACGAATACCTCTGAGAGCACCGACAGGCAGGAGCGTGCCGCAGTGAACCGGCTCATCGCGGACGATGTGACCCTTGGCTACGACCAGCGCGTCATCGCCGAGAAGCTGTCCGTCGAGATACCCGACAACTCCTTCACCGTGATCGTCGGCCCGAACGCCTGCGGCAAGTCCACCCTGCTGCGCGCCCTGTCCCGGATGCTCAAGCCCTCCGCGGGCCGTGTCCTGCTCGACGGCAACGTCATCCAGTCGATGCCCGCGAAGAAGGTGGCGCGGACGCTCGGCCTGCTCCCGCAGTCCTCGATCGCGCCCGACGGGATCACGGTGGGCGACCTGGTGGCGCGCGGCCGCTATCCGCACCAGGGGCTCCTGCGCCAGTGGTCGTCGGAGGACGAGCGCATCGTGGGCGAGTCGATGGCGTCGACCGGTGTCGCCGAACTGGCTGATCGCTATGTCGACGAACTCTCCGGCGGCCAGCGCCAGCGCGTGTGGATCGCGATGGCGCTCGCCCAGCAGACTCCGCTGCTGCTCCTGGACGAGCCGACGACGTACCTCGACATCCAGCACCAGATAGACGTGCTCGACCTGTGCGCCGACCTCCACGAGGAGCAGGGCCGCACGCTCGTCGCCGTCCTGCACGACCTCAACCACGCGGCTCGCTACGCCACCCACCTCATCGCCCTGCGCGAGGGCGAGGTCGTGGCCGAGGGCGCGCCGTCCGAGATCGTCACCGCGGAGCTGGTCCGGGACACCTTCGGGATGGACTGCCAGATCATCGACGACCCGGAGTCGGGGACGCCGCTGGTGGTGCCGGCGTCACGGCGGGGACGTACGAAGCCGAAGGCGACCGCCGAAGCCGTGGTTAAAGCAGCGACCTGAGGCGGAGCATGTCGCGCAGGCCCGCCTCCAGCTTGACCCGGCCGGAGGCCCAGGCCTTCGCGAAGTTCAGCTCGCCGTCCACCATCGCCACCAGGTCGTCGCCGGACATGGTGAGGCGGATCTCGGCCTTCTCGCGTGGGGGGCCGGGATGCGTGTCGAGCACCGTGATCCGGCCGTTTTCGAGGCGGCCCGTGAAGGTCACGTCAAGGTCGGTGATGCGGCAGCTGAGCGAGCGGTTGAGCGCGGCTGCGCTGCGTACGCCGCCCTGGGCGCCCGCCAGGTTGTCCGAGAGTGTGTCGAGCGCCGTGCGGCACTCTTCGATCGTCGCCATCGTGATCGACGGTACCGCAGCGCTTCGGGGTAGCGTCTGGGCATGAGCGACTCGATGCCGGGCCCCGAGCCCGAGCCGGTGGAGCCCGAGGCCGCCGCCGAGGTGCGGGCCGAGACGTACGACCCCGTGGGACCCGCGCCCTTGGGGGTGGAGCGCGTCCCGACCGGAGACGCCGAGGTCGACGGCCTGCTCACGCGTCTCGGCGACGCCGACCACCTCGCCACGGACGGCCACATCGAGGTGTACGAGGATGTACACCGGGGACTGCGTGACGCGCTGACCGCGCTCGACGCACGCCCCGGGCCGCCGGCGCCCTCGCCCATGGGGACGCCCGCGGCTTCGTCCCAGCACTCACCCCCGTACATCAGGAGCTGAACAGAACGTGGCAGGAGTGGCACGCCGCCGCCTCGACGCCGAACTGGTCCGGCGCAAGCTGGCACGCTCGCGCGAGCACGCCAGCCAGCTGATCGCCGCCGGCCGTGTGACCGTCGACAAGAACACGGCGACGAAGCCCGCGACGCAGGTGGAGACCGCCGCGGCCATCGTGGTCGCGACCGACGACAGCGATCCCGACTACGTCTCGCGCGGCGGCCACAAGCTGGCGGGCGCGTTCGCCGCGTTCGTGCCGCAGGGCCTGGTCGTCGAGGGGCGGCGCGCACTCGACGCGGGCGCGTCCACCGGCGGCTTCACCGATGTGCTGCTGCGCGCCGGTGCCTCGGGCGTCGTCGCCGTGGACGTGGGGTACGGCCAGCTCGCCTGGTCGCTGCAGAGCGACGACCGGGTCACCGTCAAGGACCGTACGAACGTACGGGAGTTGACGCTGGAGTCCATCGACGGGACCCCCGTCGACCTGGTCGTCGGCGACCTCTCGTTCATCCCGCTCGGCCTGGTCCTTCCCGCGCTCGTGCGGTGCGCCGCCCCGGACGCCGACCTGGTCCTGATGGTCAAGCCGCAGTTCGAGGTCGGCAAGGAGCGCCTGGGCAGCGGCGGTGTGGTGCGCAGCGCCCAGCTGCGGGCCGACGCCGTACGCAATGTGGCGAGGCAGGCGTGGGGGCTCGGGCTCGGTGCGCGTGGCGTGACCGCGAGCCCGCTGCCCGGACCTTCCGGAAATGTCGAGTACTTTCTGTGGCTGCGTGCCGGGGCGCCCGAACTCGACCCGGCGGACGTTGACCGTGCCGTGGCGGAGGGGCCCCGTTGACTGAGACCCGAGAGACCCAGACCCGAGAGAACCAGACTCGGGACACCCAGACCCGAGCTCGTACCGTTTTCCTGCTCGCGCACACCGGACGGCCTGCTGCCATCCGCAGTGCCGAACTCGTCGTCCAGGGGCTGCTGCGCAGCGGCATCGGCGTACGGGTCCTGGAGGCGGAGGCGGCCGATCTGCCGCTGCCGCCCGAGGTCGGCACCGTGAAGGAGGCCACCCCGCAGTGTCTCGACGGCTGTGAACTGCTCGTCGTGCTCGGCGGCGACGGCACCCTGCTGCGCGGCGCCGAGTTCGCCCGCGCCTCCGGGGTGCCGATGCTCGGCGTGAACCTGGGGCGCGTCGGCTTCCTCGCCGAGGCGGAGCGCGACGATCTCGACAAGGTCGTCGACCGGGTGGTGACGAAGGCGTACGAGGTCGAGGAGCGGATGACCATCGACGTCGTCGTGCACAGCAACGGCGATGTCGTGCACCGCGACTGGGCGCTCAACGAAGCCGCCGTGCAGAAGATGTCGGCCGAACGGATGCTGGAGGTCGTCCTGGAGATCGACGGGCGTCCGGTCACCGGCTTCGGCTGCGACGGCATCGTGTGCGCGACGCCGACCGGCTCCACCGCGTACGCCTTCTCCGCGGGCGGGCCCGTCGTGTGGCCGGAGGTGGAGGCGCTCCTGATGGTGCCGATCAGCGCCCACGCCCTGTTCGCCAAGCCCCTGGTGACCTCGCCTGACTCGGTGCTCGCCGTCGAGGTCCAGCAGCACACGCCGCACGGGGTGCTGTGGTGCGACGGGCGGCGGACCGTGGAGCTGCCGCCGGGGGCCCGGGTCGAGGTGCGCAGGGGCGGGGTGCCGGTGCGGCTCGCACGGCTGCACCACGCGTCGTTCACCGACCGGCTCGTGGCGAAGTTCGCCCTGCCGGTTTCGGGGTGGCGCGGGGCTCCGCACTAGCGCTCCGCTGGGGGTGCGGTGAGGGGCCGGTGGGCCGGTGGGCGTGCGGTCGTCACCTGCGGGTCCGGTGGGGGCTGGTCGCGCAGTTCCCCGCGCCCCTTACGGGGCCCGCCTTGCCTCGCGCCCTACGGGGCCCGCCTCGTCGTCGTTATGTGGAGCAGACCACTGAGATGGCCCGCTTCCGCATGACCGCGCGTACCGGAAGGCCCGTCGCCAGCAGTGTGAGCAGCAGCGTGCCCGCCGCTATCCCCACCGGCACGCCCCACGGCAGGTGGGGGAGCGAGGAGCCGAAGGCCGTGCTCAGGATGGGGGCCAGTGTGCCGAGCGCGATCGCGGTGCCGAGCAGCAGCGCGGTGCCCGCGACGACCACAGCCTCCCAGGCCGCCATCGCCCGCACCTGGGCGCGCTGGCTGCCGACCATGCGCAGCAGGGCGACGTCGCGGCGGCGCTCGAAGGAGATCATGGCGAGGGTGTTCGCCGCGGCGATCGCGGCGAAGCCCGCGTACAGACCCGTGCCTACGTAGTCGAGCCAGACCTCGCCCGTGCTGCCCGCCGAACCCGTGTGGTGCTGTGCCGTGGTGTGCATGCCGATCTTGGTCAGGCCGAAGCCCACGACCAGGACGAGCGGCACGACCGCGGCGGAGAAACGGCGGGGCTGCGAGCGGACGTTGAGCATCGCGAGGCGAGCGCCGGCGCCGAACCGGCCCACCAGCGCGGAGACCACCCAGGCCGCGGGCCCGATGATCCGCGGGCCGAGCAGCCCCGCGCCGACGCAGAAGAGGATCAGGACGAGGAACGCCCCCTCGCTCGCCTCGTCCGCGGGCTGCTTCGAAAGGAGCACCGAGACTGCGCCCGCCCCCGCGACCGCGATCAGACCGAGCGGCGCCCGGAGCATGCCGAGCCCCCGCCGTCCGGTCGCCGCCTCGCTCAGGGCGCGGGCCGGGCGGAGGAGCGAGAAGCGCAGGGCCGAGAGGACCGCGGCGAGCGTCGTCGTCACCACGGCCACGCCCAGGCACACCGGCAGGGCGACCCAGCCGAACCGGAACTCCGCCTCGGCGGGGAGCAGTCCGTGCGAGACCATGCCCGCGTGCCACCAGCGCGCGGCGAAGCCGCCGATGACGAAGCCGGCGAGCGCCGCCGGGATCGACGCGGCGAGCGCCTGGACGGCCACCGCGCGGCGGACCTGGCGGGGCTTGGCGCCGATGGAGCGCACCATGGCCAGCTCGCGGTGCTGCTGCGTGACGGCCGTTCCCATGGTCGACGCGACCACGAATATCGACATGTAGATGGAACCGATCAGGAGGACGACGGCCATGTCGCCGACGCCGTTCTCCGTGATCTGTCTGCGGGCCCGCGCGGAGAGCCCGTCGGTGCCCGTCGTGCCGAGCATCATCGTCGAGGCGCTCACCACGGTCGCCGCGAAGAGCGCGGCCACCGCCGTACCCACGAATGCCGGGCGATGCGCCCGCAGTGCCGCCTGTGCCAGTCCCGTTCCCATGCTGATCAGCTTGGGGTGCTGGGGCACCGGCGCACCAGGAGGCTGACAGGAAGATCATGGTGGGGAAATCCCCACCCCCCTGCGAGTGACAGCGTCCGTTCGGTCCGCCTTTGCCACCTGCGTCTTCGTGGAAGGAAGGTGGAAGGAGACCAGGGGCCGTCGCACACCTGGCCCATGACCTCGTAAGGTCGTGTCCGTGTTGGAGGAGATGCGGATACGGTCGCTCGGAGTCATCGACGACGCAGTGGTCGAGCTGTCGCCGGGGTTCACCGCCGTGACGGGCGAGACCGGTGCGGGCAAGACGATGGTGGTCACCAGCCTTGGCCTGCTGCTCGGCGGACGCGCGGATCCCGCCTTGGTGCGGATCGGCGCCAAGGCGGCGGTGGTGGAGGGGCGGATCACTGTGCCCGCGGGCGCCTCGGCCGCCGTGCGTGCGGAGGAGGCGGGAGCCGAACTCGACGACGGGGCGCTGCTGATCAGCCGTACCGTCTCGGCGGAGGGGAGATCCCGCGCGCATCTCGGCGGGCGGTCGGTCCCGGTGGGTCTGCTGTCCGAGCTCGCCGACGACCTCGTCGCGGTGCACGGTCAGACGGACCAGCAGGGGCTGCTCAAGCCGGCCCGGCAGCGCGGGGCGCTCGACCGGTACGCGGGCGACGCGGTCACCGTGCCGCTGGCCAAGTACACGGCGGCGTACCGCAGGCTGCGGGCCGTGACGACCGAGGTCGACGAGATCACCACGCGTGCGCGTGAACGGGCCCAGGAGGCCGATCTGCTGCGCTTCGGCCTCGACGAGGTCGCCGGCGTCGAGCCGCGCGCGGGCGAGGACACCGAACTGGCCGCGGAGGCCGAACGGCTCGGCCACGCGGAGGCCCTCGCCTCCGCCGCCACGTCCGCGCACGCCGCGCTCGCGGGCAACCCCGAGGACCCGGAGGGCGTCGACGCCACGACGCTGGTCGCGGGCGCCCACAGGGCCCTTGAAGCGGTGCGTTCGCACGACCCCGCCCTGGCCGCCCTCGCCGAGCGGATCGGCGAGATCGGGATCCTGCTGGGCGATGTGGCGGGGGAGCTCGCCGGGTACGCGGACGACCTCGACGCCGATCCCCTGCGCCTCGCGGCGGTGGAGGAGCGGCGGGCCGCGCTCACCCAGCTGACCCGGAAGTACGGCTCCGACATCGACACCGTGCTCGCCTGGGCCGAGGAGGGGGCCGCGCGGCTCGCCGAACTCGAGGGCGACGACGACCGTCTTGAGGAGCTGACCGCCGAGCGTGACGCGCTCCGGGCCGAACTGGCCGGACTCGCGCAGGCGTTGACCGACGCGCGTCAGGAGGCGGCGTCGCGGTTCGCGGCGGCCGTCACCGAAGAGCTCGCCTCGCTTGCGATGCCGCACGCGCGCGTGACGATCGACATCACCGCCACGGAGGTGCCCGATGGCGGGGACGGCGTGCCGGTCGACGGACGCCTCGTCGCGTACGGCCCGGCGGGTGTCGACGAGGTGGAACTCCTCCTGGCCCCGCATCCGGGCGCCCCGCCGCGGCCGATCGCCAAGGGCGCGTCCGGCGGTGAGCTGTCGCGCGTGATGCTCGCCGTCGAGGTCGTCTTCGCGGGCACGGACCCCGTCCCGACGTACCTCTTCGACGAGGTCGACGCGGGCGTCGGCGGCAAGGCCGCGGTCGAGATCGGCCGCAGGCTCGCAAGGCTCGCGAAGTCCGCGCAGGTCGTGGTCGTGACGCACCTGCCGCAGGTGGCGGCGTTCGCCGACCGTCAGCTGCTTGTGGAGAAGACGAATGACGGGTCCGTGACGCGGTCCGGGGTTCTCGTGCTCGAGGGCGAGGACCGGGTGCGGGAGTTGTCCCGGATGCTGGCCGGCCAGGAGGACTCGGAGACCGCTCGGGCCCATGCGGAGGAGTTGCTGGCGACGGCTCGGGGGGACGGATAGGGGGACGGACAGGGGCAGCGGGCCCGGGGGCCTCGGGCAGGCGCCGGTGCGTGCCGTCCGCCCCGGTGCGCACCGTCAGTCACCGTCGATCACCGGCTTCGCCGAGTTCGTCCTCAAACGCCGGACGGGCTGAGAGGGGGCCGTGTGGGCCGTGAGTGAGCCCTTGCGGGCCGAAAGTAGGCTGGCCCGCATGGTCGACCGCAAGCCCGCCCGGCGCCTCTCCGCCCTCCTCTCCGCAGCCGCGGTCACCCGTGCGGCCACCGCCGCGTTGCGTTCACGTGCCCCCGGCGGTCCCGACCGCTGGCAGCGGAAGAACTACGCCGGGCGGACAGTGGAGTTGTACGCCGGGCCCGCTGCCGCCATCGGCGCTGCGGCCGGAGCCGTGGCGCTGCCTGCCCGGTCCCGCGCCGCCGCCGCGCTTGCCGTCATCGCCGCAGGGGCGTGCGGGGCGTACGACGACGTGGCGGGCGAAGGCGACCCGCGCCGGGGCTTTCGCGCGCACCTGGGCGCTTTGCGGGGCGGTGAAGTGACCAGCGGAGCCGTGAAGTTGTTCGGGATCTCGGCGGCCGGTCTGGCCGCAGGCGCGCTGCTCAAGGAGCGGCCCGTGGACAAGCTCCTCGCGGGCGTCGTGATCGCGGGCACCGCGCACTTCGTCAACCTCGTGGACGTACGCCCGGGAAGGGCCGCCGGAGCGGTGGTGGCGCTGGGAGCACCGGGGCTGCTGCGCACAGGCACCGCCGGAGTCCTCTCCGCAGCCTCCGTGGGAGCCGCGGCGGCCGTGCTCCCGGAGGACGTCGGGGAGCGCGCCATGATCGGCGACGCGGGGGCGCATGCCCTGGGGGCGGGGCTCGGTGTGGCGATTGCCGCGGGTAATGGTCGTGCGGGTCTCGTGCTCCATGCCGCGGGTCTGGTGGCAGCTGCCGTGTACGGAGAGGAGATCAGTGCTGCCGTGGTGGGGGCCCGGGGCTAGCTTTTCGACTGACCGGAGGTGAGGTCCGGAAGCGCTGCCCGGAAGCGTCGCCCTGCGGCGGAGACCACGGCGGCGCGGTCATCGCCGCGGGCAACGGCCGCGTGGGGCTCGCCGTCCGCGCGGCGGGTCTGGTGGTAGCCGCCGCGTATGGCTAGGAGATCAGTGCCGCTGTCGTGGGGCCCGGGGCTAGCTTCTTGACCGACCGGAGGTGAGGTCCGGAAGCGCTGCCCGGAAGCGTCGTCCCGCGGCGGAGACCACGGCGGCGCGGTCATCGCCGCGGGCAACGGCCGCGCGGGTCTCGCCGTCCATGCGGTGGGTCTGGTGGTAGCTGCCGCGTGGACGGCTAGGAGATCAGTGCTGCCGTCGTGGGGGCCGGAAGTGGCGTCCGGAAGTGCCGGTCCGTGGCGGAGGCCACGGACCGGCCACGCCGAGCCTTCTGAAAGCCTTCCGCCAGGCATGCCCCCGCTGCGAAGATGCGGGGGCCGCAGGTCGTCCGCGGTGCTGAAACCCCGTCGTCCTCACCCGTGTGGGTGATCCGGGTCAGGGAGTTGCCCGCCCCGACACGGAAGAGACCTTTCGGCGGTGCCGGAACGTCCGTACGGACTGGCATCCTTGGCGCAGCCCCCCGACGCCGACCCAGGAGCCCCGGCTACGTGAGCCACGTGAGCAGCCACTCACCGCACGGTCAGACCTCTCTGCACACCGTGCAAGTCCTGGGCGGTGGCAGCGCGGGCAGCAGCGCCCACGTCAGGTCGCTCGCCGCGGGCCTCGCGGCGCGGGGCGTGCGGGTCACGGTGTGCGCCCCGTCCGAGGCGGCCACCGCCTACGACCTGACGGGCACCGGCGCCCGGCACGTCCACGTACCCCGCAGCAGCGACCCCGCGTCCGTCGCCTCCCTCCGCACGGCCTGCGCCGACGCCGACCTCGTGCACGCGCACGGACTGCACGCCGCGCTCCGCGCCGCCCTCGCGCTCACCGGCCGCCGCACCCCCCTCGTCGTCACCTGGCACACCCGCGCGCACGCGGAAGGGGCGCGCGCCCGTGTCCTGCACCTCCTGGAGCGGCGCGTCGCCAAGGCCGCCGCCGTGGTCCTCGGCACCTCCTCCGACCTCGTCGACCGCGCCCGCAGCAGGGGCGCGCGGGACGCACGCCTCGCCCCCGTCACGCTCCCCGCGCCGCGCGCGGCGGCCGGTGCGGCCGAGGACGCCGAAGGGCTGCGCCACAAAGCCCTCGCCGAACTCGGCGCCGTCGGTCGGCCGCTGATCGTCACGGTCGGCACGCTCGAACGGAAGCGGGGCTACGACGTCCTCCTGGAGGCAGCCCGCGCGTGGCGTCACCTCGACCCCCTGCCGCTCCTCGTCATCGCCGGTGAAGGTCCCGAGCGCGGCGCCCTGCAGCGCCGTATCGAGGGCGAAGGCCTTCCGGTCCGGCTCGTCGGGCGGCGCGACGACGTGCCCGACATGCTCGCGGCGGCCGACCTCGTGGTGCTGCCCACCAGCTGGGAGTCCCGCTCCGTGCTCGCCCAGGAGGCCCTGCACGCGCGCGTGCCGCTCGTCGCGACCGCCGTCGGCGGCATCCCCGAACTGGTCGGCGACGCGGCGGCGCTCGTCCCGTACGGCGACGCCGCGGCCCTGGCCACCGCCGTCGCACGCCTCCTCGCCGACCCCGCGCTCAGGGAGCGCCTCAAGGACAAGGGAACGGCCCAGGCGGCGACCTGGCCGACCGAGGACGAGACGGTCACCCAAGTCCTCAGCGTCTACGACGAGTTGACGCAGCCGCTCGCCATGTACTCCTGAGGCCCGCGGCCCCTACGCCACATGCCCGCGGCCCCTACGCCACATGCCTGCGCGCCCGCAGCGCCAGGCTCAGCGCGAGCACCGTCTGCGGGTCGTCCAGATCCGTGCCGAGGAGTTCACTGATCCTGGCGAGGCGGTTGTAGAGCGTCTGACGGTTCAGGTGCAGCTCGCGCGCCGTCTCCGCCTTGCGCCCCGCATGGGCCAGGTACGTCTGCAGGGTCGGCAACAGCGGCGGCTTCGAGCGCTGGTCGTGGGTGCGCAGGGGGCCGATCGCGCGGTCCACGAACGCGGCGAGCGCCGAGTCGTCGTAGTTGTGCAGGCGCCACAGGAGCAGATCGATGTCCAGGCGCCGCGCGTCGTACCAGGGGCGGTCCGACAGACCCTGTGCGGCCGTCGCCGTCTCCGCCGCGTGCCTCAGGCCCGCCGAAGCGGCGGCCCAGCCGCCCGCGACGCCGACCACCACGACCGGCGGCAGCGCCCCGGCCCGCTGCATCCCCGCCCGCTCCACGCCCGCCCGCAGCGCGGCGGCGACCCGGTCGGCCACCGCCGTGCGTTCGGATTCCGTACGCAGGCCAAGGAGCAGCGGGACGCGCCCTTCCACCGGACGCACGCCGAGCAGTACGGGCACCCCCACCGCCGCGAGCTCCTCCGCCACCGCCCGCGCGAGCACGGCCCAGCCGCCCCCGGGCGGCAGCCCGTCCGCGAGGCGCATCACCACCGGGAGCAGCGGGCTCTCGCCGGGCTTGAAGCCGAGCACCCGCGCCTGGGCGGGCGCGTCGTCGGCCTGGATCCGCCCCTCGGCCAGGTCGGTCAGGAAGTCACCCCGGCCGCGCGCGGCGAGCTCCTCCTCCTGCCGGGCCTGCATCAGGACCACCGCGAGCGAGCCCGCGGCCCGCTCCGCCGCGATCCGGTGCACCGGAAGCAGCGCGGACTCCACGGCGAGCAGCACCAGCCGGGCGCGCACGAAGCTCGACCCCGGCCCTCCGCCCGGCACGTCCACGAGCACCGCGCCCGCGGGCGGCCCGTCCTTGTGGTGGCCCCGCAGCCCCTCCCACACCTGGAGGGGATCGGCACACTCGGTGCCCGCCCCGGCGGCGTACAGAAGCTGTCCGTCCGGCGTCTCCAGGAACACCGGGTTGCCGCTGAAGTCCGCCAGGACATTGAGAACTTGGGGGACGCCGCCCCCGCCGAGCAGCGCCTCCGTGCAGCGCCTGTGGACCTCCTCGGCCCGCTGGAGCAGTGCGTAGTGGCCGTTGACGATCTCGGTGTGGACCTCTTCGGTGACCGTCACGAAGGGCACCTCGCGGTGCAGCTGCACCAGCGGAAGTCCCGCCGCGCGCGCCGTCTCCACGATCGCGGCGGGGAGCCGCGTGAAGCGCGGGCCGAGCTCCACGACGAGCGCCGCGATACCGCGCTCGGCGAGCTTGCGCACGAAGACGCGCTGCTCGGCGGGGCGTGCGCCCAGGCCGAGGCCCGTGGTCAGGAGCAGCTCGCCGCCCTTGAGGAGCGAGGCGATGTTCGGCACCTCGCCCGCGTGCACCCACCGCACCGTGCGCTGCAGCCGGTCCGCGCCCGCGACCACCTCGGGGAGCCCACCGCGAAGACCCGGAAGTTCCAGGGCCCGCTGCACGGTGATGCCGCCCTGAGTGCCCTGCGTGCCCTGACTGTCCATGTGGCGGACGCTACCTGCGCATTCGTTCCGGGAACATCTCCGACCGGTCACGGGAACGATCTGGTCCGCTCAAACCCCGACAACTCGTCGCCCCGGGACGTCAATTGCGCGACCTCCTGTCTGTTGTGGCGTACGTCACTCCACGGAAGGGTGCCCGCCATGCCAGAGCACACCTCCGAGCAATCCACTCCACCCGAGGTCCACCGCCTCAAGGCGAACTCCGTCGGCCTCGTCGGCGTCGTCTTCATGGCGGTCGCCACCGCGGCGCCCATCACGGCCATGACCGGCAACCTCCCCATCGCCGTCGGCGCGGGCAACGGCACGGGAGCCCCCGCGGGCTATCTCTTCGCCACGCTCGTCCTGACCGTCTTCTCGGTCGGATACGTCGCCATGGCCAAGCGGATCACCGCCGCAGGCGCCTTCTACGGCTACATCTCGCACGGCCTCGGCCGTATCGCGGGCATGGCGTCCGGGATGCTCGCCGTCCTCGCCTACGTCGTCTTCGAGGCGTCGATCGTCGGTGTATTCGCGTACTTCGCCAAGACCACCGTCCACGATCAGCTCGGCGCCGACCTGCCGTGGATCCTCTACGCGGCCGCGATGCTCGCCGTCACCGTCGTCCTGTCGTACTTCGACATCAACCTCACCGCGAAGGCGCTCGGCGTGATGCTGATCGCCGAGATCGCGGTCCTCTTCGCCGTCGCCACCGCCGTACTGATCCACGGCGGCGGCCCCGACGGCATCCCCGTCGAGCCGGTCAACCCCAAGAACGCCTTCACCGGCACATCGGCAGGCCTCGGCCTCTTCTTCGCCTTCTGGTCCTGGGTCGGCTTCGAGTCCACCGCCATGTACGGCGAGGAGTCCCGCAACCCCAAGAAGGTCATCCCGCGCGCGACCCTCGTCTCGGTCGTCGGCGTCGGCCTGTTCTACATCTACGTCTCCTGGATGACCATCGCGGGCAACGGCCTGGCCGGTTCGGTCAAGGTCTCGCAGTCCGCCGCCCCGCTCGACCTGTTCTTCGACCCGGCCCACACCTTCATCGGCGCCTGGGCGGTCGACACCTTCCAATGGCTCCTGATCACCGGCTCGTTCGCCTGCGGCATGGCCTTCCACCAGTGCGCCTCGCGTTATCTGTACGCGATCGGGCGCGAGGGATTCCTGCACCGGGGCCTGGGCCGTACGCACCCCCGGCACGGCTCCCCGTACATCGCCTCCTACGTCCAGTCCGCGATCGCCGTCGCGCTGGTCGCCGCCTTCTGGCTCACCGGTCAGGACCCGTACATCCACCTGTACACGCTGCTCGCGATCCTCGGCACGATGGCGATCCTCATCGTCCAGACCCTCTGCTCGTTCGCCGTCATCGGCTACTTCCGCAAGAACCACCCCGAGGACCGGCACTGGTTCACGACCCTGGTCGCCCCGCTGCTCGGCGGCATCGGCATGATCGCCGTCGTCGTCCTGCTCGTGATCAACATGGACACGGCCGCGGGCACGGCGGCGGACTCCCTCTTCTTCAAGGCCATCCCGTGGGTCGTCGGCCTCGTCTTCTTCGGGGGCCTCGGCCTCGGTCTGTATCTGCGGGCGAGGCACCCCGCCCGCTACGAGATCATCGGCCGGATCGTCCTGGAGGACGCGGCCGAACGCACGGACGGCGACGGAGAACCCGTCGCCGTCCGGACCTGAAGGGCCTCGCTAACCGCCGTACGCCCCGCTGGCCGTCAGCCGCAGTGCCGTGTCGATCAGCGGCACGTGGCTGAACGCCTGCGGGAAGTTGCCGACCTGGCGCTGCAGCCGCGGATCCCACTCCTCGGCGAGCAGCCCCAGGTCGTTGCGGAGCGCGAGCAGCTTCTCGAAGAGCTTGCGGGCCTCGTCGACGCGGCCGATCATCGCCAGGTCGTCCGCCATCCAGAACGAACAGGCCAGGAAGGCACCTTCGTCACCTTCGAGGCCGTCCACGCCCGCGTCGTCGCCCGTGGTGGGGTAGCGCAGGATGAACCCGTCCGGCGTCGAGAGCTCCCGCTGGATCGCCTCGATCGTCCCGATGACGCGCTTGTCGTCGGGCGGCAGGAAGCCCATCTGCGGGATGAGCAGCAGCGAGGCGTCCAGCTCCTTGGAGCCGTACGACTGCGTGAACGTGTTCCGCTCCTTGTCGTAGCCCTTCTCGCAGACGTCCCGGTGGATGTCGTCGCGCAGCTCGCGCCACTTCTCCAGGGGGCCGTCCGCGTCGCCGGACTCGATGAGCTTGATCGTGCGGTCGACGGCCACCCAGCACATCACCTTGGAGTGCACGAAGTGGCGGCGCGGGCCGCGCACCTCCCAGATGCCCTCGTCCGGCTGGTCCCAGTTCGTCTCCAGGTACCGGATCAGCTTGAGCTGGAGCAGCGAGGCGTAGTCACTGCGGGCCAGGCCCGTCATGTGGGCCAGGTGCAGGGCCTCGGTGACCTCGCCGTACACGTCGAGCTGGAGCTGGTGCGCGGCTCCGTTGCCCGCCCGGACCGGGGTCGAGCCCTCGTACCCCGGCAGCCAGTCCAGCTCGGCCTCGCCGAGCTCGCGCTCGCCCGCGATGCCGTACATGATCTGCAGGTTCTCGGGGTCGCCCGCCACCGCCCGCAGGAGCCACTCGCGCCAGGCGCGGGCCTCCTCGCGGTATCCGGTGCGCAGGAGCGAGGAGAGCGTGATGGCGGCGTCGCGCAGCCAGGTGTAGCGGTAGTCCCAGTTGCGGGAGCCGCCGATGTCCTCGGGCAGGGACGTCGTGGGCGCCGCGACGATGCCGCCCGTCGGGGCGTACGTCAGGGCCTTCAGCGTGATCAGCGAGCGGACCACGGCCTCGCGGTACGGGCCGTGGTACGTGCAGTGCTCGACCCACTCCCGCCAGAAGTCCTGCGTGGCCACGAGGGCGTTCTCCGGCTCGGCCGGCGCGGGCGGCTCCTTGTGCGAGGGCTGCCACGAGATGGTGAACGCGATCCGGTCACCGGGCGCGACCGTGAAGTCCGAGTACGTCGTGAGGTCCTTGCCGAAGGTCTCCGCCGACGTGTCCAGCCACACCGAGTCGGGCCCCGCGACGGCCACCGTGCGCCCGTCGACCTTGTGCACCCAGGGCACCACGCGGCCGTAGCTGAAACGCATCCGCAGGGCGGAGCGCATCGGCACCCGGCCGCTGACGCCCTCGACGATCCGCACCAGCTGCGGGGCGTCCGTGTCGCGCGGCGGCATGAAATCGGTCACGCGGACCGTGCCGCGCGGGGTGTCCCACTCGGATTCCAGGATCAGCGAGTCGCCGCGGTACGTGCGCCGCGCGGCGGTCGGCGGCGGCGCGTCGGGGCTGTGAGCGGGCCCAAGGCGCCAGAATCCGTGCTCCTCCGTGCCGAGCAATCCGGCGAAGATGGCGTGAGAGTCGAAGCGGGGCAGGCACAGCCAGTCGACTGTGCCGTCCCGGCAGACCAGGGCAGCGGTCTGCATGTCTCCGATGAGTGCGTAATCCTCGATGCGCCCGGCCACGTGCATCTCCAGTCAAACGGCCACGTCGCCCTCTCGGGGCGCTCGCTCTACGGTCAAGGGTTCGCTGTAAAACGAACTGCACGAGCCTCTTGTTCCGGGGAACGGACGGGGGTGATTGCCGTTAGTCGGACCGGCTCGGCAGCGAGTGTCCGAGCAGGATACGACGCACCTCGCTGATCTGCGCGCCGCTCCCGGCAACCAGGCTGCGCCGAACGGGTGAGCGCCTGGTGAGGAAGGTGTGACGTAGGTGTCCGAGCGTGGCCGGAAGCAGCCTCGTCCCGTCGCTGATACCCTGGTAGCCCGTGAGCCGGTGGTCATTGAACCCCCGAACCGCAGCGACGGCACCTCCTCAAGAACCCCTGAGGACGACGCCGGTACGCACCCTCCAGACCGCGACCACGGGAGCCCCCTCTTGGCCATGCAGCCCAAGTCCACGACGACCAAGCACATCTTCGTCACCGGGGGTGTCGCCTCTTCCCTCGGCAAGGGTCTGACTGCCTCAAGCCTGGGTGCGCTCCTCAAGGCGCGCGGCCTGCGCGTCACCATGCAGAAGCTCGACCCGTACCTGAACGTCGACCCCGGCACGATGAACCCCTTCCAGCACGGCGAGGTGTTCGTCACGAACGACGGCGCCGAGACCGACCTGGACATCGGCCACTACGAGCGTTTCCTCGACGTCGACCTCGACGGCACGGCCAACGTCACCACCGGCCAGGTCTACTCGCAGGTCATCGCCAAGGAGCGGCGCGGCGAGTACCTCGGCGACACCGTCCAGGTCATCCCGCACATCACGAACGAGATCAAGCACCGCATCCGCCGCATGGCCACCGACGACGTCGACGTGGTCATCACGGAGGTCGGCGGCACGGTCGGCGACATCGAGTCCCTGCCCTTCCTGGAGACCGTCCGCCAGGTCCGCCACGAGGTCGGCCGCGACAACGTCTTCGTCGTGCACATCTCGCTCCTTCCCTACATCGGCCCGTCCGGTGAGCTGAAGACCAAGCCGACCCAGCACTCGGTCGCGGCCCTGCGCAACATCGGTATCCAGCCCGACGCCATCGTGCTGCGCGCCGACCGCGACGTGCCGACCGCCATCAAGCGCAAGATCTCGCTGATGTGCGACGTGGACGAGGACGCGGTCGTCGCCTGTGTCGACGCCAAGTCGATCTACGACATCCCGAAGGTCCTGCACACCGAGGGCCTCGACGCCTACGTGGTGCGCAAGCTGGACCTGCCGTTCCGCGACGTGAACTGGACCCAGTGGGAGGACCTCCTGGACCGGGTGCACAACCCGAACCACGAGGTCACCATCGCGCTGGTCGGCAAGTACATCGACCTGCCCGACGCCTACCTCTCGGTGACCGAGGCGCTGCGCGCAGGCGGCTTCGCCAACCGCGCCCGCGTCAAGGTCAAGTGGGTCACCTCCGACGACTGCAAGACCCCGGCGGGCGCCGCCAAGACGCTCGGCGACGTCGACGCGATCTGCATCCCCGGCGGTTTCGGCGACCGCGGCGTGACCGGCAAGGTCGGCGCCATCACCTTCGCCCGCGAGAACAAGATCCCGCTGCTCGGCCTCTGCCTCGGCCTGCAGTGCATCGTGATCGAGGCCGCCCGCAACCTCGCGGACATCCCCGACGCCAACTCCACGGAGTTCGACTCCGCGACCGCCCACCCGGTCATCTCGACCATGGCGGAGCAGCTGGACATCGTCGCGGGCGAGGGCGACATGGGCGGCACGATGCGCCTGGGCATGTACCCCGCGAAGCTCGCCGAGGGCTCCATCGCCCGTGAGGTGTACGACGGCAAGGAGTACGTCGAGGAGCGTCACCGTCACCGCTACGAGGTGAACAACTCCTACCGCGCCGAGCTCGAGAAGAAGGCCGGCATCCTCTTCTCCGGCACGTCCCCGGACGGCAAGCTCGTCGAGTACGTCGAGTACCCCCGTGAGGTCCACCCCTACCTGGTCGCCACCCAGGCGCACCCGGAGCTGCGCTCGCGCCCGACGCGTCCGCACCCGCTCTTCGCGGGCCTGGTGAAGGCCGCGGTGGAGCGCCAGACGGGTAAGTAACACAAGAGCGATACGGTTGCCGGGGTACGAGCCTTATGAGGCGCGTGCCCCGGTTTCTGTTTGCACGTGTGGGAGGACAGGGCGACATGACGATCAAGGACACCGCCGAGGAGTGGCAGGTCACGGCGACGGAGACACCCTTCGTGGGGAACAAGACCTCCGTGCGCACCGACGATGTGGTCATGCCCGACGGAACCGTCGTCCGCCGCGACTACCAGGTGCACCCCGGCTCGGTCGCGGTGCTCGCCCTGGACGACGCCGGCCGCGTCCTGGTGCTGCGTCAGTACCGCCACCCCGTCCACCACAAGCTCTGGGAGATCCCGGCCGGGCTGCTCGACATCCCGGGCGAGAACCCCTTGCACGCCGCCCAGCGCGAGCTCTACGAAGAGGCGCACGTCAAGGCCGAGGACTGGCGCGTCCTGACCGACGTCTACACCACGCCGGGCGGCTGCGACGAGGCCGTGCGCATCTTCCTCGCCCGCGATCTCTCCGAGGCGGACGGCGAGCGCTTCGAAGTCTCCGAGGAGGAGGCCGACATGGAGCTGGCGCGCGTACCGCTCGAAGAGCTCGTACGCGGTGTCCTCGCCGGCGAGCTGCACAACAACTGCCTCGTCGTGGGCGCCCTTTCGCTGACCGCCGTGCTGAGCGGCGACGGCGTCGACGCGCTGCGCCCGGCCGACGCGCCCTGGCCCGCGCGCCCCTTCGAGGCCTGAGGAAGCCCGTGGAGCCCCCTGGGGAAGCACTCAGGGGGCCATCCGAGGTCTCCGGTGTGACGATCTACTGATCCGATCGGGGGACTTGTGCGCGCCGCTCGTCGGGGGAGGCGGCAGGGCCTGAACTAGGCTCTGGAAGCGTCCCGACCGGAGTCCCGTTCGGGTTCGCGCGCAGGCGGACGGAGCATGGCCCGTGACGGATCAGGCGGTCGACACGGACGGATCGGCAGCGGGCGGCGCGGTGCCGAGGCCCGCTTCGGCCCCGACTTCCGGCGGCGGTCAATTCGTCGGCAGGCACCGGGAGTTGAAAGAGCTCCGCGCCGACATCGACCGCGCCGGGCTCGACACCATCTCGGGCCGCAAGGCGCCACGCGCACGCGTGCTCCTCATCGCGGGCCGCCCCGGCTCGGGCCGCACGGCGCTCGCCGAGGAACTCGCGCGGCAGCTCGCCGACGACTATCCCGACGGGGTGCTCCGCACCCACCTCACCGAACCCGACGGCACGCGCGTGCCGACGGAGCGCACCGCCCGCGAGCTCCTGGACGCCCTCGGCGTCCCGGCGCCCCCGGGAGCCGACGAGGACGAGCTCGCCGAAGTGCTCCGTGAGGCACTCTCCGGACGCAGGGCCCTGCTCCTCCTGGACGGTGCCGCGGACGCCGAGCAGGTCGACCCGCTGCTCCCGGACGCGCCCGAATGCCTTGCCGTGGCCGTCTCGGAGGGCCCGCTCACCGGGATCCCGGACGTGCGTCCGTGCACGCTGGGCGGCCTGGACTCCGCCGCCGCCGTCGAACTGCTCTCCCGCGCGGCGGGCCCGGTGCGCATCACCGTCGACCCGCGCTCCGCGGAGAGCCTGGTCGAGGCGTGCGCCGCGCATCCCGCCGCGCTCGTCCTGGCCGGGGGCTGGCTCTCCGTGCGGCCCAAGGCGGCCGTCGCCGACCTGGCCAAGCAGGTGCACGACCGCCCGGAGGAGGCCTCCGCGCTCGCGCGCGTCTTCCACCATTCGTACGCCTCGCTGCCGGGGGCGGCCGCGCGGATACTGCGCCTGCTCTCCCTCGCCCCCGCCGGCCACGTCGACCCGCACACCGCGTCCGCGCTCGCGGGCTGCTCGGTCTCCGCCGCCCGCACGACCCTGGACGACTTCGTGAAGCTCGGCCTGGTCAGGGCCGTGGATTCCCCGCTGCCGCAGTACGAGCTGCCGGGCTGCCTCGTGCCGCTGCTCCGCGCCTGCAGCGAGCGCCAGGACCGGCCCGCGGAGGTCCAGCTGGCGCGCGCCAGGATGCTGGAGCGGACCGTGCGCCTGCTCCACTCCTGCCGGGCGATCACGGAGCCGGACGGCTCCGCGGCCCGCAAGAAGCTCGCCGGGATGCCGCGTGCCCTGCGCTTCCCCAGCCCCGCCGCCGCCTCCGAGTGGCTGCGCATCCGCCAGCCGGCGCTGCTCGCCGCCGCCCGCCTCGCGGTCGCCGACGGGGAGCTCGACACCCTCGCGCGTCGCCTGATGGCGGCCCTGACGCGGGCCCTGGTCGCCCACCGGGGCACGGAGGACGCGGCTCCCGAGCTGTACGGCATCCACCGCCTCGTCCTCGATGTCGCCGAGCGCCGGAACCTGTCCCGCGAGAAGGCGGCGGCCCTCCTGAACCTCGCGGACCTGGATGCCAGGACGGGGCGTACGCAGGAGGCGCTGGTGCGTTATCGGCTGGCTCTGGACGCCGGACGGCAGGCAAATGATCCGTACGCGACCGGCCGCGCGATGGAATCCGTAGGCGGCGCCTACCAGGAGCTGGGGGACTGGTCGCGGGCCTCGGACTGGTTCGGGCGCGCCCTGGCCCAGCGGCTCGCTCGCGACGAGCGCACCGACGCCGCCCGCCTCTACGGCCGGATCGCGACGGCGCACACCTACGCGGGCCGCTACGGCGAGGCGCTGCGCAACTGGAGCTCGGCCGTCACCGGACACCGCAAGACCGGCGATGTGGCGGGCCAGGCGCGGGCGTTGAGCGAGCTGGCACGGGTGCAGGAGTACGCGGGCAGGCCCGAGGAGTCCCTCCGCACCTGCCAGGAGGCAGTCGAGTGGGCGCGGCAGGCCGGTGACGTGCGTCTCCAGGCGGCGCTGCAGCTCAGGCTGGCCGACACCCTGGATCGGCTCGGCGACCCGGCGGCCGCCCGGCTGCACCGCGGTGCGGCCGAGCGCATGCTGGGAATGGAGCTCGAGGAGGTCACAGGGCCCGCATCGAAGGATTCGAAGGATGGAGCGGGGGCTTCCGCCTACGAAATCCGTAGCGCTTCCGCAGAAGATTGATGCATTGAAAGGCTAGACAGCGAGAAGTCCTTCATTAGACTGGCTCCGCCGCGTACTTCCGTGGTGTCTCCGATGCGCCCTCTTGTGTATCGGTATGTAGTGCATTGCCCGAAAAACCCCTGAGCCAAGAGGACCGTGATCGACGTGAAGGTCGGCATCCCCCGCGAGGTCAAGAACAACGAGTTCCGGGTGGCCATCACCCCCGCCGGTGTGCACGAGCTGGTGCGCCATGGCCACCAGGTCGTCATCGAGCGGAACGCCGGTGTCGGCTCCTCGATCACGGACGCGGAGTACGTCTCCGCCGGTGCCGTCATCCTGGACACCGCCGACGAGGTCTGGGCCACCGCCGACCTCCTCCTGAAGGTCAAGGAGCCGGTCGCCGAGGAGTACCACCGCCTCCGCAAGGACCAGACCCTCTTCACCTACCTGCACCTGGCCGCCTCCAAGGAGTGCACGGACGCGCTCCTGGAGTCCGGCACCACCGCCATCGCGTACGAGACGGTCGAGACCGCGAACCGCGCGCTCCCGCTGCTCGCCCCGATGTCCGAGGTCGCGGGCCGCCTGGCCCCGCAGGTCGGCGCCTACCACCTGATGGCCGCCCAGGGCGGTCGCGGTGTCCTGCCCGGCGGCGTCCCCGGTGTCGCGGCCGGCAAGGCCGTCGTCATCGGCGGCGGTGTCTCCGGCTGGAACGCCGCGCAGATCGCCATCGGCATGGGCTTCCACGTGACCCTGCTCGACAAGGACATCAACAAGCTCAAGGAGGCGGACAAGATCTTCGGCACGAAGATCCAGACCGTCGTCTCCAACGCCTTCGAGCTCGAGAAGGCCTGCCTCGACGCCGACCTCGTCATCGGCGCCGTCCTCATCCCCGGAGCCAAGGCTCCGAAGCTCGTCACCAACGAGCTCGTGTCGCGGATGAAGCCGGGAAGTGTCCTTGTCGACATCGCGATCGACCAGGGCGGCTGCTTCGAGGACTCGCACCCGACCACGCACGCCGAGCCGACCTTCCCGATTCACAACTCGGTGTTCTACTGCGTCGCCAACATGCCCGGCGCGGTGCCCAACACGTCGACGTACGCGCTGACCAACGCGACGATGCCGTACATCGTCGAGCTGGCGAACCGCGGCTGGGTCGAGGCGCTGCGCCGCGACAAGGCGCTCGCCCTGGGCCTCAACACCCATGACGGCAAGGTGGTTTACAAGGAGGTCGCGGAGTCGCACGGCCTCGAGCACGTCGAGCTGGAGACGCTCCTCGGCTGAACCTGACCGCTTTCGTCAACGAAAGTCGTCAATCTCACGCCCACGGCCGGACCTTGAGAGGGGTCCGGCCGTATGCGTATGTCCGTGGACATGGTCAACTCGCCTTGAACGTAACCCTTTAACCGATTCGACCACCCCGGAAATGTGCCAATGGCACCCCGTGCGCCCTTGACATGGGGGCGTTCGATTGCCGACACATCGGGCCGGGTCCGGCGGATTGTGTTGCTGCGGACCGGTGACACGCCATAGAGTCGCCAACCGTCGGCATGGTGCCACGCTGACCTATCGAGAAATTTCCTGGTCACCAAGGAGGTAAGACGACTTGTGAATGAGTCGACATTTGCTCCCGGGGGTGGTCAACCAGGAACCTCTGAGCGGGGCCAAGGACCCGTGGGGCTCGAGGCTGTCGGCTCCGTCGCTGTCCGCACCTTCGAAGCCCGCCAGAAACCGCAGCCGACGCAACCGACATCGTCTGCACCCCAGAGCATGGATGGCCATCACGTGAACGCCATGGCCGGCGACCGGAGTGGCGAGAACACCACCCACACCCAACTCGCCGACTACGAGGAACTGCCCCAGGGGCACTTCTACGACCCTGACGCCGAGTACGAGCCCGATCCCGAGTACGCGGCCACGCTGGCCCCGGACGCGGCCCGTCAGCGCCGTGAGCGCATCGGTCCCACGGGACGCCCGCTGCCGTACTTCCCGATTCCGGGTCCGCTGACCGATCACGGTCCCGCGAAGATCATCGCGATGTGCAACCAGAAGGGCGGCGTGGGCAAGACGACGTCGACCATCAACCTGGGTGCCGCGCTCGCGGAGTACGGACGCCGGGTCCTGCTGGTCGACTTCGACCCGCAGGGCGCGCTCTCGGTGGGCCTCGGGGTGAACCCGATGGAGCTGGACCTGACGGTCTACAACCTGCTCATGGAGCGGGGCATGTCGGCGGACGAGGTGCTGCTGAAGACGGCGGTCCCGAACATGGACCTGCTGCCGAGCAACATCGACCTGTCGGCCGCCGAAGTGCAGTTGGTGAGCGAGGTCGCGCGCGAGTCCACGCTGCAGCGGGCGTTGAAGCCGCTGATGCAGGACTACGACTACATCGTGATCGACTGTCAGCCCTCGCTCGGTCTGCTCACCGTGAACGCCCTGACGGCGGCTCACAAGGTGATCGTGCCGCTCGAGTGCGAGTTCTTCGCGCTGCGCGGTGTGGCCCTGCTGACGGAGACCATCGAGAAGGTCCAGGAGCGGCTCAACCCCGACCTGGAGCTCGACGGCATCCTGGCCACCATGTACGACTCCCGCACGGTGCACAGCCGTGAGGTGCTCGCGCGGGTGGTCGAGGCCTTCGACGATCACGTGTACCACACAGTGATCGGACGCACGGTCCGCTTCCCGGAGACCACGGTCGCCGGTGAGCCGATCACGACGTACGCATCGAACTCGGTCGGCGCGGCCGCTTATCGCCAGCTCGCCAGGGAGGTGCTCGCCCGGTGTCACGCCGAGTGAGTCTGCCGGGGGCCGACGAACTGTTCCGTACGACCGGGGGGATGGCGCTGCAGTCGTCGTCCCCGCGACGCCAGGCGAACGGCGAGGCACGGGTTCCCGCACCAGCGGGCGAGAGCGACGAGACCGCTGCCGGTGACGCGCACGGCGGCGGCGCCGCGGGAGACGGCGGTGACGCTGCCGAACACGGTGCGGCCGACGCGGAGTCGGGAGAATCCCGCAGCCGCTCGGCCGGCGCCGACGCCGAGAAGGACGGGCGCCGTCCCGGTCAGGGCCAGGAAGGCGCCGCCGCACAGGGCGGCGGGCGGTCCGCGAACTCCTCATCGACGGCGCAGGCGCGGCGGCGCGCACGGGCTGCCAACCGGCGGCCCAGCGGGCGTGAGCGGCACGACGAGAAGATCACGGTGTATGTGTCCGCCGAGGAGCTGATGGACCTCGAGCACGCGCGTCTCGTCCTGCGGGGTGAGCACGGGCTCGCGGTCGACCGCGGGCGGATCGTCCGCGAGGCGGTCGCCGTCGTTCTCGCGGATCTCGAGTCCCGCGGGGACGCGAGCATTCTCGTACGACGGTTGCGCGGGCGGTAGCGGTAGCGTTCCCGCCGATGCCCCTGAACGACGATTCCGCACTGCCTGCCCGCCGCCGCGCCCTGGGGCGCGGTCCTGGGGCGGCTCCCGCGGAGCCCGAACCGGAACCGGAGCCGGTCCCCGAACCGGAACCGGAGACGGCCTCGGAACCGGAACCGGAGACGGCCTCGGAGCCGGGACCGGAGACGGCCCCGGAACCGGAGTCGCCCGCCGAGCCCGACGACGGCAGGTTCAAGGTCCGGCTCGCCAACTTCGAGGGTCCCTTCGATCTGCTGCTTCAGCTCATCTCGAAGCACAAGATGGACGTCACCGAGGTCGCGCTGTCCACGGTGACCGACGAGTTCATGGCGCACATCCGGGCCATGGGGCCCGACTGGGACCTGGACCAGACCACCGAGTTCCTCGTGGTCGCCGCCACCCTGCTCGACCTCAAGGCGGCCCGGCTGCTGCCCTCCGCGGAGGTCGAGGACGAGGCGGATCTCGCGCTGCTCGAAGCGCGGGACCTGCTCTTCGCGCGGCTTCTGCAGTACCGCGCGTACAAGCAGATCGCCGACATCTTCAGCGGGCGGCTCGACGACGAGGCCCGGCGCTATCCGCGGACCGTGGGCCTTGAGGCCCACCACGCCGAGCTGCTGCCCGAAGTCGTCATCAGCATCGGCGCCGCGGGGTTCGCCGCGCTGGCCGTGAAGGCGATGCAGCCCCGCGCGAAGCCCCAGGTGTACGTCGATCACATCCATGCCCCGCTGGTCTCCGTGCAGGAGCAGGCCGGTCTGGTCGTGGCCCGGCTCCGTGAGCGGGGCGAGGTCAGCTTCCAGGTGCTCGTCGAGGACGCGGGGGACACGCTCACGGTCGTCGCCCGCTTCCTGGCCCTCCTGGAGCTGTACCGCGAGAAGGCCGTTGAGCTGGACCAGGAGACCGCGCTGGGTGAGCTGATGGTGCGGTGGACCGGCGGTGACGGCGACGCGGAGCCGACGGTGACCGACGAGTTCGACCGCGCACCCGATCCGCCGGGTGAGACGAGTGAGGAGACGGTCACATGAGTGTGGAGAGTCCCGCGGGAGATCTGGCCGGTGCCGTCGCCGATCTGGAGCTGCGGCCCGCCCTGGAGGCCGTCCTCATGGTCGTCGACGAACCGGCCACGGAGGAGCACCTCGCCAAGATCCTCGACCGGCCCCGGCGTCAGGTCGCCGACGCGCTGCGGGAGCTCGCCGACGAGTACACCGTGCAGCGCCGGGGCTTCGAGCTGCGGCTCGTGGCCGGCGGCTGGCGGTTCTACACGCGGCCCGAGTACTCCGCGGCCGTCGAGCGCTTCGTGCTCGACGGGCAGCAGGCACGGCTCACCCAGGCGGCCCTGGAGACCCTCGCGGTCGTCGCGTACCGCCAGCCGGTCAGCCGTTCACGGGTCTCCGCGGTGCGCGGGGTGAACTGTGACGGCGTGATGCGGACGCTCCTCCAGAGGGGTCTGGTGGAGGAGGCGGGCGCGGAACCCGAAACAGGTGCGATCCTGTATAGGACGACGAACTACTTTCTGGAGCGGATGGGCCTGCGTGGCCTGGACGAGCTCCCGGAGCTCGCGCCCTTCCTCCCCGAGGCGGAGGCGATCGAGGCCGAGACGCTGGAAGGCGTTCCGTCGTTCGACCCGGACGCACCCGATGCGCCGGGTGACGAGTACACCGAGCGCACAGTCGACTAACGGAAATTTGATGCGAAGCAGCAACGGCAGGAACAGCAGCGGAAACAACGGCGGGAGCCGTGGTGGCAACAGCGGCAGCCGTGGCAGCAGCGGTGGGCGCCCGAGCGGCGGAGGCCGCGGGAGTGGCGGCGGCCGCCCGAGCGGTGGGGGGCGCCCGAGCGGTGGCGGCCGTGACTACCGGGGCTCCGGCAACAGCCCGGACCGGCAGGGTCGCGGCGCCGGTGGCGCGCGCGACGACCAGGCCGCGCCGAAGCGTGAGAGCAGGCCCCGTCCCGAGGAGCGCCGCTACGACGTGGGCGGCGACGCCTCCCGCAAGGGCCGCGGCGCGGCCGCGCGCGGTGGCGCCAAGGGTGGCCCCAGGGCCCCTCAGGGCTCGGACAGGGGCACGCGGCGCGGCGCGGGAGCTCCCTCGACGTCCCGTGAGTACGACGCGCGGCAGGAAGAGCGCAACCGCGAGCGGTACGCGGGCAAGCCGAAGGTCAGCCCGCCCAAGACCTTCCCGGGCGCCGAGCAGGAGGGCGAGCGGCTGCAGAAGGTCCTCGCCCGTGCGGGCTACGGCTCGCGCCGTGCCTGCGAGGAGCTCGTCGAGCAGGCCCGTGTCGAGGTCAACGGCGAGATCGTGATGGAGCAGGGCCTGCGGGTCCAGCCGGAGCGGGACGAGATCAAGGTCGACGGCCTGACGGTCGCCACCCAGTCGTACCAGTTCTTCGCGCTGAACAAGCCCGCGGGCGTCGTCTCCACCATGGAGGACACCGAGGGCCGCCAGTGCCTGGGCGACTACGTGACCAACCGCGAGACGCGTCTTTTCCACGTGGGCCGTCTGGACACGGAGACCGAGGGCGTCATCCTGCTCACCAACCACGGTGAGCTGGCCCACCGCCTCACGCACCCGAAGTACGGCGTGAAGAAGGTCTACCTCGCGCACATCGTGGGCCCGATCCCGCGCGACCTGGGCAAGCAGCTCAAGGACGGCATCCAGCTCGAGGACGGGTACGCCCGCGCGGACCACTTCCGCGTCGTCGAGCAGACCGGCAAGAACTACCTGGTCGAGGTGACGCTGCACGAGGGCCGCAAGCACATCGTGCGCCGCATGCTCGCGGAGGCCGGTTTCCCGGTCGACAAGCTGGTGCGGACGTCCTTCGGGCCGATCGCGCTGGGCGACCAGAAGTCGGGCTGGCTGCGCCGGATGTCGAACACCGAGGTCGGCATGCTGATGCAGGAAGTCGACCTCTAGGCCGTAGGCGCCACTGAGGTCACCGAAGGCGGCCGGTCCCTGCACATGCGGGGGCCGGCCGCCTTTTTGTGTGTTGCGGGGCGCGGCACTCTCCATTTATAGTCGCAGTGACCATAAAGGGAGGGGGGTCATGCAGGGCTACGACAAGTACGCCTTCGAGCCGTTCGCCGTGACCGTCGACCTCGCCGTCTTCACCGTGCGCGCGGGCCGCCTGCACGTGCTGCTCGTCGAACGCGGCCAGGAGCCGTACGCGGGCCACTGGGCGCTGCCCGGCGGATTCGTGCTGCCCGATGAGTCGGCCGAGACGGCGGCGGGACGGGAGCTCGCCGAGGAGACCGGCCTCGCGGACAGCGGCGGGCTCCACCTGGAGCAGCTGCGCACCTACAGCGAGCCCGGCCGCGATCCGCGGATGCGCGTCGTCTCCGTCGCCTTCGCGGCGCTCGTCCCCGATCCGCCCGCCGTGCGCGCGGGCAGCGACGCCGCACGCGCGGAGTGGCTCGCGTACGGAACGCAGGGCCCGCTCGCCTTCGACCATGACCGGATCCTCGCCGACGCCCACGACCGCGTCTGCGCCAAGTTCGAGTACACCGGCCTCGCCACGGCCTTCTGCCCGCCCGAGTTCACGCTCGGCGAGCTGCGGCAGGTCTACGAGACCGTGTGGGGCGCCGAGCTCGACCCGGCCAACTTCCGGCGCAAGGCGCTCGGCACCTCCGGCTTCGTCGAGGCGATCCCCGGGGCCGCACGTCTCACGGGCGGCCGCGGCAAACCGGCGGCCCTGTACCGCGCAGGCCCGGCCACCTCCCTGCACCCGCCCCTGCTCCGCCCCACGGCCACCTCCTCGGAAGGACAGCCCTCATGAAGCGTGCCGCCACCGGATCCCTCATAGGCCTCGCCCTCGGGGACGCGCTCGGCTTCCCGACCGAGTTCAACGACGTACCGTCGATCCTCGCCAAGTGCGGGCCCTGGCGGGACATGGAGCTACCCCGGCCCGCGATCGTCACGGACGACACGCAGATGACGCTCGCGCTCGGCCGTGGCCTGCGCACCGCCATGGACCGTGGGCCGCTCGGGCCCAAGCGGATGGAGCGGCCGGTGCGCGAGGAGTTCGTGGAGTGGTACCAGTCGCCGGAGAACAACCGCGCGCCAGGCAACACCTGCCTGCAGGCCTGCTACCTCCTCAAGACCGGCAAGCCCTGGGAGGAGGCGAGCCAGGTGCACTCCAAGGGCTGCGGCGCCAACATGCGTGTCGCGCCCATCGGGCTCGCCCCCGGCCTGAGCGACGAGCAGCGGGCGGGCGCCGCCCAGCTCCAGTCCGCGCTCACCCACGGCCACCCGACGGCGCTCGCCGCCTCGGACCTCACCGCGCACGCCGTGCGCCTCCTCGCCCAGGGCGCCGAGCCGACGGGGCTCGTCGGGCTGCTGCGCTCCTATGCGTACGACAGCCGCGAGACGTACCGCGCGAACTGGCTCGGCGAGCTGTGGACGCGCGGGGGCGATCCGACGCCGGAGGCGTTCATCGCGCGCGGCTGGGACGAGTGCCTGGCCGTCCTCGAACGCCTGGAGGCCGCGCTGAGGCACACCAACCCGGAGACCGACCCCTGCCTGGCCACGGGCGAGGGCTGGATCGCCGAAGAGGCGCTCGCCACGGGGCTGCTGTGCTTCCTGCAGTTCGTGGACGAGCCCCTCACCGCCCTGCGCAGGGCCGCCTGCACCTCGGGCGACTCCGACTCGATCGCCTGCCTGGCAGGCGCGTTCGCGGGCGCCCACCTGGGCGCGGACGCCTGGCCCGCCGAGTGGGCCGAGCGGATCGAGTACCGGGAGGAGCTGCTTGAGCTCGGCGCGCTCTGGGACGGGGGCGCGGGCGCCTAGGCCACCGCCACCGCCGACGCCCGGCGTGCGCGGAACAGGAAGTCCTCGACCCGGCGGCGGTCCGGCTCGGGAGGCAGGGAGGTGCGCGCGGCCGCCGCGTCAGCCTCGTCCGCGAGGCGGTTCATCCAGGACTCGACCTCCGGCCAGGAGACCTCGCCGCGCTTGACCGCGAGCAGCGGCTCGCGCCGGTCGCCGACGTCCAGGGTCAGCTCGCCGGTGCGCAGCAGATCGCGGCAGCTCGTCAGGAGGCGCAGGAGGTGCATCGCGTGCTTCCAGCGGGGCGCGCCGTGCAGACGTACGTCCGCTTCGAGCTTCTTGTGCTGGCCCAGCGCGTAGCCGACGAAGGTGGTGTGGGCGCGGCGGGAGAGGAACGCCCCGCGCAGGGCGAGGAGTTCACGGCCGGTGTCCGTCATGTGTTCCACCAGGGGCGAGTGCAGGCACTCCAGGATGTTCGGATTGGCGCGCAGGGCCAGCTCGCAGAAGCGCTCCAGCTCCCAGCTGAACTGCTCGTCCGCCGGTCCTTCCACGTGCGTGGGCGGCTTCTCGAAGCGCCAGAAGAGCGGGGTCGGGGCCAGGAAGACGCCCCTGCGGTCGGTGTCGCTGCCGTCCGTGGCCAGGCCGAAGGCGCGCGAGCCCATCACGCAGGCGTAGACGGTGTGGTCGCGGACGAGAGCCAGGTCCGGGGCCAGGTTCTTGGCGTCCTTGGCGTCCTTGGGGTCCGTGGCGTCCTTGGGCTGGTGCATGCCGGGAGCGTACGGCCAGGGGCTAGCCGAGGGTGATCGAATTTCCGGTGACCGTGATGTTCTGCGGGGGGAGCGCGCGCGGGGCGGGACCGCCCGCGACCGAGGCGTCCGTCACGCGGTACTTGCTGCCGTGGCAGGCGCAGTTGATCGTGCCGTCCGCGACCTCGCTGACCGTGCAGCCCGAGTGCGTGCAGACCGCCGAGAACGCCTTGAAGTCGCCCTCCTCGGGCTGGGTCACGACGATCTTCTTGTCCTTGATGACCTTCCCGCCACCGACCGGGATGTCGGAGGTCTTGGCCAACTCCTCGGCCTTGGGCGGTGGTTGATCCTGGTCCTTGCCGCCCGACTTCGACGCCGAGGGCGACGCGGACGACGGCTGCGACTTGGGCGGCTCCGGTTCCGCGCCCTCGTCCCCGTACTTGCTGCACCCGGCGGTCAGCGCGACCGCGCCGCCCGCGGCGATGACGGTGCGCCGCGAGGGCCGCGCGCCGCTCATGTCGTCACCCCGAACGTACGGAAGAACCACAGCGCCGACGTCCACCAGACCACCGTGAGGACGACGAACACCAGGCCGCCGATCACGGGAAGCAGCCAGCCGGGCAGCTTCTCCGAGCGCAGCAGCAGCATCTTGGCGCTGAACGCGCCGAAGAAGAAGCAGCCGAGCAGCGAGTGCCACATCACCCGGCTCGAGTACGTCTGGTAGCCCAGCGCGTAGAGGCAGTGGACCGCCACGGGGACCGCCACCAGGAACGCGACCCGGCCCGACCAGCGGTGCAGCGCCGACGACCAGGACGGTCCGGGCAGGCGCCCGTACACCATGAACGCCGAGACGACCTGGACCAGCGCGAAGGCGAACGCCGTCGTGCCGAGCCAGGCCTTGACCGCGCTCGTGCTGCTGAAACCGGCGAGGTTGAAGGCCGTGCCCTCGGGGTCGTGCGTCTTGCCGTACACGCCGAGGCCGACGGCGACCGCCGCGGCGACCAGGGCGGGGACGAGGTAGCGGGCGGGGTGCGGGCGACGGTGGTCGCCCACCGAGGGGGGCGGGCCGAAGCCGCCCTGTGTCGCGGCGTTCGGATCGACGCTCATGGCGGCTCCCTGTTCGGGGCGGAGCGGGTCAGGGCACGACGGGACGGGCGGTGAGTTCGCCGCCGTCGAACGGGACGGTGCCGGTCTCCGGGTCGAGGCGCGGGGCCTTTCGCGGCTTGCCGTCCTCCTTGAGGATCCCGACCTGCCGCCCGTCGGGCAGGACGATCCAGCCGCCGTCGATCTCGGCGCCGCGCACCTCGGTCGTCGCGCGGTACAGGCCCGACGGCTTCTTCGCCCTGGCGGCGGTGAAGTCCCGTGGCTGGTCGTCGATCTCGACCGTGCCGCGGACCGCGTTGTCGGCGAGGGTGCCCTCCAGCTTCGCGCCGTCCTTGCCGGTGAGGCGCATGGAACCGTCGTCCTCGACGTCGCCCTTCAGCCAGGACTCGGCGTCACGGCCGTTGCAGTAGTACGCGATGGCCTTGTCGTCACGGATCGAGAGGGAGACCGCGGCGGCGTCGTCAGCCGTGCGGCCCGCGTACTCGGACTTACCGGCCGGCTTCTTCGGCGGGCTCTTGGACGGGCTCCCGGCGGGTGCGGGCGTGCTCTTGGTGGGCTTCGCGGACGAGGGCGCCGGCGACGCGGCGGCGCCGGGCGAGTCCTGTCCGTACGACGAATTTCCCTCCCCTGTCGTCGCGTTGAGCGACAGCATGAACAGGGCGAGCAGCAGTCCCCCGAGAAGCGTGTAGAGCGGTCCGGAGCGCTTCATGCGGCCTCCCCCGAGGCGTGGCCTTGCCAGACCCTCCATGCAAGCGGACCCGTGTCCCGGCGTCCATAGTTGAACGGCCATCAATCGGGCCAAGTGGCGACAGGGGGCGATTCGGGTGACATTGGCATGGTCTGAGGTCCGCGCCCGATCGAGGCGCCGGCCCGGCCACTCACTCGAAAGGCGCGACCATGGCGGGTAACGATCTGGGAAGCCTTCTCGGCGGTCTCCTCGGCGGCGGTCAGGGCGGTCAGGGCGGTCAAGGCGGCTCGGCCGGTGGCTCCGGAGGCGGCAACGTCCTCGGCTCGCTGCTCGGCGGCCTCCTCGGCGGCGGCGCGGGCGGTGCCGCGGGCGGCCAGGGCGGCTCCGGCGGGGGCAATCCGCTGGGCGGCCTGATGGACATGATCACGAAGTCGGGTCTGGTCAGCCAGGAGCAGCTGGACTCCTGGGTCGGCAAGGGCGACAACCAGCCGCTGAGCCCGGACCAGGTCAAGCAGGCCGTCCCCGACGAGACCCTGGACAAGGTCGCCACCGACGCGGGCGTCAGCCGCGACGAGGCCGCCGACCAGATCGCGCAGCAGCTGCCCCAGGCAGTCGACAAGCTGACTCCGGAGGGCCAGGTCCCCACGGGCTCGCTGGAGGACATCATCAAGGAGCAGAAGCTCTGACCTCACCCCGGTGGGGCACGCGGCGTCCGTCTCGGCAGGCGGGCGCCGCGCACTCGTCCCCGGGGCCCTGACTACCCTTGTCGGTACATCAGTCATACGTACGCGAGCGAGGAGCAGCACTGTGGCGGTACGAGCGGTCCGGGGCGCCGTCCAACTGGAGCGGGACGCCGCCGACCACATGGACGAGCAGGTCGGCGAGCTGCTCACCGCCATCCTCGAGCGGAACGCGCTGACGCAGGAGAACCTGATCAGCATCTGGTTCACCGCGACGCCCGATCTGCACAGCGACTTCCCCGCGGCGGCGGCCCGCAGGCTCGGCATCGTGGACGTCCCGCTGATCTGCGCGCAGGAGCTGCAGATCGAGGGAGCCATGCCGAGGGTCGTCCGCGTCCTCGCGCACATAGAGTCCGAGAAGCCCCGCGCCGAGATCACGCACGTCTACCTCGGCGCCGCGGCCACCCTGCGCAAGGACATCGCCCAGTGAGAACCGCCCTCGTCATCGGCACCGGCCTGATCGGCACCTCCGCCGCCCTGGCCCTGGCCTCGCGCGGTGTGGCCGTGCACCTCGCCGACCACGACCCCGGGCAGGCCCGCACGGCGGCCGCGCTCGGCGCCGGCACCGACGAAGCGCCCGAGGGGCGCGTCGACCTGTGTGTCGTCGCCGTGCCGCCCGCGCACGTCGCGGCGACCCTGGCCGACGTCATGCGGCGCGACGTGGCCCGCGGCTACCTCGACGTGGCGAGCGTCAAGGGCGGCCCGCGCCGGGAGCTGGAGGCCCTCGGCATCGACCTCACCCCGTACATCGGCACGCACCCCATGTCGGGGCGCGAGCGCAGCGGCCCCCTCGCCGCCACCGCCGACCTCTTCGAGGGACGGCCGTGGGTGCTCACGCCGACCCGCGACACCGACACCGAGGTCCTCAACCTCGCCCTGGAGCTCGTCGCCCTCTGCCGTGCCGTGCCGGTCGTCATGGACGCCGACGCGCACGACCGCGCGGTCGCGCTCGTCTCGCACATGCCGCACCTGGTCTCCAGCATGGTCGCCGCGCGCCTGGAGAACGCCGAGGAGACGGCGGTCCGCCTGTGCGGCCAGGGCATCCGTGACGTCACGCGCATCGCCGCCTCCGACCCCCGGATGTGGATCGACATCCTCTCCGCCAACCCCGGCCCCGTCGCCGATCTGCTCTCCGCCGTCGCCACCGATCTCGACGAGACGGTGACGGCGCTGCGGGCCCTGCAGTCGGCGGACGACGCGAAGCGGCGCGAGGGCGCCGCGGGGGTCGAGGGCGTACTGCGGCGCGGCAACGCGGGCCAGGTCCGGGTGCCCGGCAAGCACGGGGCGGCGCCGACGGCGTACGAGATCGTGGCGGTGCTCATCGACGACCAGCCGGGCCAGCTGGCGAAGATCTTCGCCGACGCGGGCCGGGCCGGGGTGAACATCGAGGACGTACGCATCGAGCACGCGACGGGCCAGCAGGCGGGCCTCGTGCAGCTCCTGGTGGAACCGAAGGCGGTCCCGTCCCTGACGGCGGGCCTGCGGGAGCGGGGCTGGTCGATCCGCCAGTAGGCGGGCGCAAACGGCTGCGGCACAATCGGATGCTGGGCAAACGGGTGGGTGGGCGGGAGAAGATCCACCGCGAAGCGGTGGGACAGGGGTAGCCCCCGGGGCAGTAAGAGGCAGCTGCAGAAGCCAGTAACCTTAGGCAGGGCAAGAATGCCGCCCTGCTCCAGCCCTGTGCACACAGAAAGGTGCTCGCACCCCGTGGAAACCGTGGAAACCGCCGGCCCGGCGCCCGCAGCAGTGATCGTCGCCATCGACGGGCCCTCCGGCACGGGCAAGTCGAGCACCTCGAAGGCCGTCGCCGCCCAGCTGGGCCTCAGCTACCTGGACACCGGTGCCCAGTACCGCGCGATCACGTGGTGGATGGTGCACAACGGCATCGAGCTGACGGACCCGACCGCCATCGCCGCGGTCGCGGGCAAGCCCGAGATCATCTCCGGCACCGACCCGCTCGCCCCGACCATCACGGTCGACGGCACGGACGTCGCGGGGCCGATCCGCACCACCGACGTCACCTCGAAGGTCAGCGCCGTCAGCGCCGTCCCCGAGGTGCGCGCCCGCATCACGGAGCTGCAGCGCACCATCGCCGCCTCCGCCGAGAAGGGCATCGTCGTCGAGGGGCGTGACATCGGTACGACCGTCCTGCCCGACGCCGACCTCAAGATCTTCCTGACGGCCTCGCCCGAGGCCCGCGCCGCCCGCCGCAGCGGTGAGCTCAAGGGCGCCGACGTCGCCGCCACGCGTGAGGCGCTCATCAAGCGCGACACCGCCGACTCGAGCCGCAAGACGTCGCCGCTGGCCAAGGCCGACGACGCCGTCGAGGTGGACACCACCGAGCTCACGCTGCAGCAGGTCATCGAGTGCGTCGTCACCCTCGTCGAGGAGAAGCGGGCAGCGAAGTGACCGCGGCGCCGTCGGAACGGGGTGCGGAGGTCGGCCGCCGCATCGGCGTCGGCCTCATGTACGGCCTGTGGAAGCCCCGCGTCCTCGGCGCCTGGAAGGTCCCCGCGACCGGCCCGGTGATCCTGGCCGTGAACCACTCCCACAACGTCGACGGCCCGATGGTGATGGGCACGGCGCCCAGGCCGACCCACTTCCTCATCAAGAAGGAAGCGTTCATCGGGCCCCTGGACCGCTTCCTGCACGGCATCGGGCAGGTGAAGGTGGACCGTGAGATCGCCGACCGCACGGCGATCACCCGGGCCCTCGGCGTGCTCGACGACGGCGGCGTTCTCGGGATCTTCCCCGAGGGCACCCGGGGCGAGGGAGACTTCGCCTCGCTGCGGGCCGGCCTCGCCTACTTCGCCGTACGCAGCGGAGCGCCGATCGTGCCGGTCGCGGTGCTGGGAAGCACGGAGAAGCGCGGACGGTTGATAAAGGGGCTGCCCCCACTGCGCAGCAGGGTCGACGTCGTCTTCGGCGACCCTTTCGAAGCGGGCGACGGCAGCGGACGGCGTACGCGCAAGGCGCTGGACGAGGCGACCGTGCGCATCCAGGAGCGGCTCACCGCACACCTGGAGGACGCCAGGCGCCTGACCGGGCGCTGAGCGAGACTTTCAGTAGTGGCCCGTCGCGAGGCGGTCCACCGATCACGAATACGACAGAGGTACGGACTTCATGAACGACCAGATCCAGCCCGAAGGCTCGGCTGAACACGAGCACGGGGCGCTTGGCGATGCCGAGTACGCGGAGTTCATGGAGCTCGCCGCGGAAGAGGGCTTCGACGCCGAGGACGTCGAAGGCGCGATCGGGGAGGCAGGCCACGGCCCGCTGCCCGTGCTCGCCGTCATCGGACGCCCGAACGTCGGCAAGTCGACCCTCGTCAACCGCATCATCGGCCGCCGCGAAGCCGTCGTCGAGGACCGCCCCGGCGTGACCCGCGACCGCGTGACGTACGAGGCGGAGTGGGCGGGCCGCCGCTTCAAGCTCGTCGACACCGGCGGCTGGGAGCAGGACGTCCTCGGCATCGACGCGTCCGTGGCCGCCCAGGCCGAGTACGCGATCGAGGCGGCCGACGCGGTCGTCTTCGTCGTGGACGCCACGGTCGGCGCCACCGACACGGACGAGGCCGTCGTCCGGCTGCTCCGCAAGTCGGGCAAGCCCGTCGTCCTGTGCGCCAACAAGGTCGACGGCCAGTCCGGCGAGGCCGACGCCACCGCCCTGTGGGCCCTGGGCCTCGGCGAGCCGCACCCCGTCTCCGCGCTGCACGGCCGTGGCACCGGCGACATGCTGGACGCCGTCCTTGACGCGCTGCCCGAGGGACCCGCCACGACCTTCGGCCTCGCGGTCGGCGGTCCGCGCCGCATCGCGCTCATCGGCCGCCCGAACGTCGGCAAGTCGTCCCTGCTCAACAAGGTGGCGAACGAAGACCGCGTGGTCGTCAACGAGGTCGCGGGCACCACGCGTGACCCGGTCGACGAGCTCATCGAGCTCGGCGGCGTCGTCTGGAAGTTCGTGGACACCGCGGGCATCCGCAAGCGCGTCCACCTCCAGCAGGGCGCGGACTACTACGCGTCGCTGCGCACGGCGGCCGCCGTCGAGAAGGCGGAGGTCGCGGTCATCCTGATCGACGCCAGCGAGTCGATCAGCGTCCAGGACCAGCGCATCGTCACCATGGCCGTCGAGGCGGGCCGTGCCATCGTCGTCGCGTTCAACAAGTGGGACGTCCTCGACGAGGAGCGCCGCTACTACCTGGAGCGGGAGATCGAGACCGAGCTCCTCCAGGTCGCGTGGGCCCCGCGCGTCAACGTGTCGGCCGAGACCGGCCGCCACATGGAGAAGCTCGTCCCGGCCATCGAGACGGCCCTCGCGGGCTGGGAGACGCGTGTCCCGACGGGACGGCTCAACGCCTTCCTCGGCGAGCTCGTGGCCTCCCACCCGCACCCGATCCGGGGCGGCAAGCAGCCCCGCATCCTCTTCGGCACGCAGGCGGGCACGAAGCCGCCGCGGTTCGTGCTCTTCTCCTCCGGCTTCATCGAGCACGGCTACCGCCGCTTCGTGGAGCGCAGGCTCCGCGAGGAGTTCGGCTTCGAGGGCACGCCGATCCACATCTCGGTGCGGGTGCGCGAGAAGCGCGGACGCAAGAAGTAGGCCAGGAAGCAAACCAAGAAGTAAGCACGGACGGACCAATGGGCCGGGCCCCGCCTTCATCTCGAAGGCGGGGCCCGGCCCATTGCGTCGTCCGCGGCGCCTCAGAGCCCCCTGCGCGGCCCCGGCGGCAGCGCCGCGGGGAACTGCTGGTGCACGGTGCCGTGCTGCTCGTGGCCGTAGCGGGTGACGTGCAGCTGGCTGAAGGTGTTGTGCCGCGGGTCGTGCCGGTCGCCGACACGGTGTGTGCCGTACGGCGCGCTGCCGAACGACGTGAAGCCCAGATCCTCCTCGCCGGTCCGGTCTCCCGGAAGGGCCTTGAACGACCTGCGGTACTCCGAGTAGAGCGCGTCGTAGATCGGCGTGGCCGAGTGGTCGGCCCCCGTTTCCTGCGCCGAGCGCATGGAGGGGATGGGGGACTGGTATGCCGGCCGGGGGCGGGAGGGGTCGTATGTGTGCACGTATGTGCCAACGACCCCATCCGCGTACGGATGCGGGGGCCGCGCCGCTTTCACGGGGCGCCGGGAGCGTGACCGGCGCAGAAGGGACCCGGGGCGTGGCGGCGGCGCGGCCCGCGGGGGCTCAGGTGCCGGCGAGCGGCATCGCCGCCGCGACCAGACGTCCGTGCCCCGCGGCCTTGTCCAGGGCGCCGCGCAGCAGGTCCTCGCGGGGCTGGCGGCCGATGGAGCCGACCGGCGCCGCGAACAGAAGCACCGTCTGCAGCTTGTTGGCCGCGGCCCGCCAGGCCTCGGTGACCTGGAGCGGGTGGTGGGCCTGCCACCAGGCGACGGGGGAGCCGCCGCCCGCGCCGGGCTGGAGCACGGCGTGCAGCTGGCCCGCGGCGAGCAGCACGGACCAGCCGTGCAGCACCGGGGGTACGCCGTCAAGGGAGGGCACCGGGTGGAAGCCCTGCTCGACCAGGAGCTGCAGGAAGTCGTCGCCGCCGCCGGGCGCGGAGCCGGGGCGCGCGATGGCGCCGGTCGGCTCGACGACGAGCGCGGGCCGCAGCTCGCCCTCGATGAGGACGAGACCGCTGGTCACGCCGAGGACCGCCTGGTCGGGCACTCCCTCGCCGGGAGCGGGGGCGGGGACCCCGGCGAGACCTGTGCCGTCCTCGCCGGTGATCGAGCGGACGGCGCCCTGCAGTTGCTCCTCGGAGACCTGGACGATCTGGGAGGGCAGGCAGGTGGCGTGGGCGAAGGCGAGTACGGCGGTCTCGTCGCCGATGAACAGGACCGTGCTGGTGCGTTCCTGCTCCGTGTCGCCGGGGGTGCGGCAGGAGGTGCAGTCGTAACTGCCCGGGGCGTTCTCTCCGGCGAGCAGCCGGTCGGCTTCTTCGTCGCCGATCTCGGCGCGGACGTCGTCGCCGACGTCGAGCATGCGCGGCACGGGTGGCTCCTCGGAATCGTTGCGTGCGGACCGGGGGTGCCCGGCTCATAAGAAGACAACGGGCGATCAGTGGCGCAAGTCACGCGCGAAGGCGAACGGAATCGAACCATCCGCAGCGGAGGGTGAGTTGCCCGACGGAATCCGTCACTCCGCGCCAACGTCTTCTGCGTACAGGCAAGTTGGGCCGGTGAGCTGGGTCACAGATCGCCGTGGCGACAGGTCGACAAATACTGAAATCAGGGAATTAAGTGGCTGGCTTGAATTGGCTGATACCCCGGGTAACAGTCAACTGGCCTGGAATGACAAGGAGTTGGTTGATATCGGGGCGAGCGGGCGCCTAGATTCCACCGCCGTGTGCAGCGAGCACCGCTCGGGTACGTCCGCCGGCCGCACCAGCAGCCAGCTCGAGCACCACGGCACGAACGTGCCGAACTCCGGCGGACGGGGTGGGTGGGCCTCCGGCGTCAGATGCGCGAGGAGGTCCGGGACACCTGGGGGATCCCGGGTCCTTCGAGAGGGATATTCATGTCCGCACGTCCCAAGTGCATTCGCAGGACAGCAGTGATCGGCGGAGCGGCGTTGCTCGCCCCGCTGGGACTGCTCACCGCCACCGGCCAGGCCGGAGCGGCGGACAGCGGAGTGTGGGATCGCATCGCTCAGTGCGAGAGCGGCGGAAACTGGAGCATCAACACCGGGAACGGCTACTACGGAGGACTGCAGTTCTCCGCGTCCACCTGGCGCGCGTACGGCGGAGGAGCCTATGCGGCGACCGCCGACCAGGCGTCCAAGGGGCAGCAGATCGCTGTCGCCACGAAGGTCCAGCGTGCCCAGGGGTGGGGCGCCTGGCCCAGTTGTTCGGCTCGGGCGGGTGCGTCCGGCAGCGCACCGGGGGCGGCAGCCGCTCCTGCGGCCCCCAAGGCCCCCAAGGCGGCCGAGGCTCCCAAGGCCGTCAAGCAGCAGCCCGCGGCGCCGCGGAAGCGTACGCCGAGTCGTGTCGACCGGGGTTCCGGGCGCGGTGACTACACCGTTCGGCAGGGGGACACCCTGAGCCGGATCGCGGCGGCGCACGGCGGCATCAGCTGGCAGAAGGTGTACTCCGCCAACAAGGCCGTCATCGGCGGGGACCCGAATGCGATCCTGCCCGGGCAGCGGCTCGATCTCTGAGTTCCGCCCTTCAGGGGCGTGGCCCTGCTCGGTCGGCCGACCGGGTGGGGCCACGCCCGTGGCGGCGCGGCACGGCCTCGCGCCGGGGTCGCGGTGCCTAGCGTGGGCGGATGTATCCGATGCCGATCAAGAGTCTTCGGTCGCTGTGGCCCGCTGGTCTGGTCGTCGCCGCGGTCTCCTCGCTTCTCTCCTCGCTGCTGCTCCCGGTGTCCGCGCCGGCGGCCGTCGCCGCTCCGCCGCCGCCCCTGCCGGGGCCCGGTGCCGCCGCGGCGGCGTACGACTGCTCACGCACCGAGGGGCCCTGGAACTGCCTCGCCCAGTGCGAGAGCAGTGGCCGGTGGCATGTGAACACCGGGAACGGCTTCTACGGAGGGCTGCAGTTCTACCAGCCCACCTGGGAGGAGCACGGCGGGCTCAAGTACGCGCCGCGTGCCGACCTCGCCACCAAGAAGGAGCAGATCAAGGTCGCCGAGGAGGTGCTGCGTACCCAGGGGTGGAAGGCCTGGCCCGTGTGCTCGAAGAAGATCCCGAAGGAGATTCGGGAGGGTCGTGTCGTCGTGCATGTGGTGAAGGCGGGGGAGACGTTGAGTTCCATCGCCCGGAAGTACAAGGTGCGGGGCGGATGGCAAGCGCTGTATCAAGCCAACAAGAAGGCTGTGGGGAGTCGGCCTGATGAGCTGGATGTCGGCACCAAGCTGGTCATCCTGAAGAAGGTCGGCCAGACCGCCACCGGCGGTTGATCTCTGTCGCCTCACCGCTGAAC
The DNA here is from genome assembly GCF_056434405.1 of Streptomyces sp. NPDC044044. Classification (NCBI taxonomy): domain Bacteria; kingdom Bacillati; phylum Actinomycetota; class Actinomycetes; order Kitasatosporales; family Streptomycetaceae; genus Streptomyces; species Streptomyces sp. NPDC044044. The sequence continues at coordinate 49,392 of NZ_JBWKFG010000009.1, forward strand.
ACGACCGCGCCACGGCGCAGTTCGTGCACCACCACTGCCGTCCGGCTCGCGTGTTCGCGCAGGCCGGGCGGCAGTCGCTGTTCGGCGGTCAGGACGCAGGCGTGTGCGCTCAGGCCGACGAGTAGGTCGTACGTTCGGGACGCGACGGTGGGGGACATGCCCTGGGTGGGTTCGTCGATCAGGATCACCCGGGCGTGGGCCGTCAGGACGGCGCGGGAGAGGGCGAGCATGCGTTGCTCGCCGCCGGAGAGGGTGCCTGCGCGGCGGAGGAGGAGGGGGCGTAGTTCGGGGTAGGTGGTCAGGGCTGGGGTGATGTCTGCTCTGGGTGTGGGTGTGGGTGTGGGTGTGGATTGGGTTTTGGGGTGGGGGTTTGGGGCTGGGGTCGATAGCTCTAGGTTTTCCGCCACTGTGAGGTGGCCGAACACCGCTTGTCCGTCCGGTACGAAGCACAGGCCCTGTTGTGCGCGTTCGTGTGCGGTGAGCCGGGTGACGTCCGTTCCGTCCCAGGTGACGGTGCCGGTGGTGAGGGGGGCCGTGCCGGCCAGGGCGCGCAGTGCCGTGGTGCGGCCCGAGCCGTTGCGGCCCAGGAGGACCGTGAGGCAGGGGGACGGGGCGGCGAGGGTCACGCCGTGCAGCGCTTCCAGGGGGCCGTAGCGGACGCGGGCGTCGCGGAGTTCGATGCCGGTTCTCATGGGGCCGCCCTGTGGAGTACCTCGGTCGGCGGGCCCGAGGTGATGATGCGGCCCGCTGCCATGACGTGCACGGTGTCGGCGAGGTGCGCGACCAGGTCGATGTCGTGCTCGACCACCAGGAGTGCCATGCCGTCTGCCGCCAGGGCCCGCAGGATGCGGGCCAGTGCGGCGACTTCGGCGGTGTCCAGGCCTGCTGCGGGCTCGTCCAGGAGGAGGGTGTGGGGCCTGCCTGCGAGGGCTCGGGCGAGTTCTACGCGTCTGAGGGTGCCGGTGGGGAGGTCTGCGGCGGGGTGGTGGCGGGTGTCGTGGTCGTGGAGGGAGAGGAGGCGGAGGGCCTGGGTGGTGGTCTCGGTTCCAGGGCTGTGGGCGCGAGCCTGTTCCGCGCCCACTTGGACGTTTTCCGTGATGGTCAGTGACGGGAAGACCGCCAGTTGCTGGAACGTGCGGGCCACGCCCAGGCGGGTCCGGGCGTGGGCGGGGGTGCGGGTGATGTCGTGGCCGTCGTAGGTGATCTGGCCCTTGTCGGGGCGGAGGGTGCCGGCGAGGCAGTGGAAGAGGGTGCTTTTGCCTGCGCCGTTGGGGCCTACTACGGCGGTGATGTGGCCGGGGGGCACGGAGAGGTCCACGCCGTCGAGGGCGGTGAAGCCGTCGTAGGTGGCGGTGATTCCGTGAGCCGCCAGGGGGTGGTGCGGGGCTTCGCGGCGGGGGCGGCTCGGGGGCGGGGCCGCATCGGTATGTCCGTCCTCGCCATCGTCCGGTGGCCGCGGGGCTGCTTCGGCTCCGGAGCGCCGAGAACCGTGCTCCGGGCGGACATACCGAACCGTCCCCTCGGGCCGCGATGGCGTCTGCGACCCGGTGAGACTTCCGCTGCGGGGCAAACGGGCGGGTGGGAGGGAAGGCTTGTTCGTCGAGGTGGGGCTGCCGGGTGATCGGGTGGTGAGGGTCAGAGCGCTGCGGGCTCGGTGGCCCAGGGGGGTCAGGGAAAGGCGGCGGCTCCACCCGGCGGCAGCCGGCACGCGGCCGGTCAGCACCGCGAGGATGCCGATCAAGGCCGCCGCCACGCCGCCCCGCGCCCCCGCGTCAAGCCCCACCAGCAGCGCCGCCGCGACGAGCGCCCCCAGAAGGCTGTCCGCGCCGAGGACCACCACCGCCGCGAACCAGAGGAGCCCGCGCACGGGGTCGTACGCGGCGGGGTCGAAGGCCCGTAGGCCCATGCCCAGCATCCCGCCCCCCAGGGCGGCCAGCGCCGCACCGGCCACGAAGGCCGTGAGCTTCAGGGTGCGCACCGGCACGCCCGCGGCCGCCGCCCCCGCCTCGTGGTCCCGCATCGCGGCCAGCGCCCGCCCGATCCGGCCCCGGCGCATGCTGAAGGAGAAGAGCAACGCCGCGGCGAGCAGGGCCAGTTCCAGGACGTAGTACGCGCGGTCGCTGTCGAAGCCCGCGGGGCGGTCCAGGGTGAGGCCCGACGTCGCGTACGGCTGGGCGAAGACGAAGCGGCTGACGCCGACGCCGACCGCGAACGTCGCGAGGGCGAGCGCCAGGCCGCGGCGGCTGATCGCGGGCCAGCCGGTGAGGAGGCCGAGAGGGGCCACCAGGAGGACGGCCACGGCCAGGGCGGGGAGGTGCGGGAGCTCGGGCAGGCCCGGGAAGCGGCCCGCCGTGAGCAGGGCGGTGAAGAGCGCGCCCAGGCCCGCGTACGCCGCCTGGCCGAGCGAGATCTGGCCGCCTCTGCCGGTGACGATCACCAGGGAGAGGAGGATCACCGCCAGGGCCGGGACCTGGACCGAGGTCGTCAGGTCCGAGCCCGCGAAGCCCAGCGGGATGAGGAAGAGGACCGCCGCCACTATCCACGCGCCCGGAGGCGTCGGGAAGCGCGCCGTGACCGTGCGGGGGAGCGTGTTCTGCGAGCCGATGCCCGGGAGCACCAGGGCCGCTACGAGGAGGGCCACCACGAAGAGGTTGGCCCCCAGGGCCTGGACGAGTGGTTCCGCCCAGCCCGATGGGTGCAGGCGGGTCAGCTGGCTCTGGGCCACCCCGAGGCCGAGAGCCACGATCACCGCGATGAACAGGCTCCGCATGCGGGCCGCCACCGCTACCGCCACCACCTCCATGACCAGGAGCGGCATGCCGTACGGGTCGAGGCGTACGAAAGGGGCGAGCAGCGCGCCGGTCAGACCTGCCGTGAACGCGCCGAACGCCCACCCCGCGGATGCCACCCGGTCCGCGTCGATGCCGCTGAGGACCGCGAGGGGGCGGTTGTCGACCACGGCCCGCAGTTCGCTGCCGAAGCGGGTCCAGCGGGTGATCGCCCAGACCGCGGTGGCGAGGGCGATCGTCACGGCCAGTGGGGTCCAGGGATCCGCCGACATGAGGGTGGGGGCGTCCGACTTGGCTCCTGGGCCCCAGATCAGGGCGGCGCCTCCGACCAGGAGGATGAAGACGCCGATGGACGCCACCAGGGTCTGGGCCGGGTCGCTGCCCAGGATGGACAGGGGCCGGAAGACCGCCTTCTCCAGGAGCAGGCCGATGGCCGGGGCGACGAGGAGGAGCGTGACCGCCGTGGCGAGCGGAAGGGGCCAGTGCCACTCCACCGTCAGTTCGCGCAGGACGTACGCGCAGACCATCGCGATCGCGCCGTGCGCGAAGTTGAGGACGCCGGTCGCGCGGTACGTGACGATCAGGCCGATGCCGGTGAGGGCCGCCGCGCTGCCGACCGCGAGCCCGGCCAGCGTCAGGTCGTAGCTCAGGGAGGCCACCGGGTCATCGCTCCGGGGGCGGGGCGGTGGCCGGCTGGGGTTCGCAGATGGGGCAGGGGCTCAGGTCGCCGGTCGCGAGGATGCGGGCGTCCGCGGGGACCGCTTCCGGTTTCCCTGCCACCAGGGGGCAGTCCGCCCGGTGCCAGAGGGTTCCGCCGGGGATCATCAGCGAGTCGCCGCTGGTCGCCACGGGGCCCTGGCGGCCGGTCGCTTCGGCAGACGTGCCCGCTGTCACCAGGAGCTCGTACAGCTCCTCCACGCGGGCCGTGGACAGGGCGCTCCTGCCGTGGGTGTAGAGCACGGCCCCGGCGATGATCAGTGCCGCGCCCGGCACCGTGCACGACGCCAGATACGGGAGCTGGCGCTCGGCGAAGCGCTCGCCGGACATGCCGTACCAGCCGACCACGCAGAGCACCGCACCGGCGGCGAGGGCGGCGAAGGCCACCCAGAGGAGCGGGCGCACGGCACGGAGCCTGGCCGAACTGGCTGTCTGATCCGGTTGAGCCGCCCGCATCTGCGCCCCCTGGGACACGTTCGTAGCGTCGGTGGGCTGTCCATGTCAGCCGATGGCTTGCACTATGCCTTCTGCAAGCTGACCCTGAAAGCACCGGGCCCTGATGGTCCGGACCGACACCCGGTGGTGAGCCAGATGGTGCTCTGGACCAACCCCAGGCGGGGGAGCGATCTCAGGCGGGGAAGGGCGCGGAGCGCGGCGATGGCGGCTGCCGCGGTCCTGCTCGTCGCTCCGGCCGCCGTGGCATGCGGTGACGACAGCGGCGGGGGAGGCGAGAGCGATCCGCCCAAGCCGTCCGCCGAGAAGTCGACCCAGGACACGCCTTCGGAGGACGCCCCTTCGGACGACGCGACCGCGCCCGCGGACCCGGCGGCGGCCGAGAAAGAGGTCAAGGAGAACTTCGAGAAGTTCTTCGATCCCGCCGTCTCCATGAAGGAGAAGGAGGCCGTTCTCGAGAACGGGCCGAAGATGCGCGCCGTCCTGAAGAGCTTCAGCGGCGACGAGCGCGGCGAGCAGGTCAGCGCCGAGGTCAACAAGGTCGAGTTCACCTCGGCGACCGAGGCGGACGTGACGTACGCACTGACTCTGAAGGGTGCCACCGCGCTGCCCGGCGCATCGGGAACCTCCGTCAACGAGGACGACACCTGGAAGGTGTCCGTCAAGACTCTCTGCGCACTGGTGAAGCTGAGCGGCAATGCGTCGCCCGGTCCGGGCTGTTGAGGCCCTTGCCGTAGCCGCGCTGCTCGTGGCCGTGGCGGGGTGCGGCAGCCGGCTTCCCGAGAGCGACTTCGAGGACAGGAGCACGGCGCCCGCCCCGTCGGGGGCGCCGGTCCGGGTCGGCATCATCACCAGCGCGACCAGCCCGGTCGGCGGCTCGGCGTTCACCGGGCCGCGGGACGGGGCCAAGGCGTACTTCGAGCAGCTGAACGCCAAGGGCGGCATCGACGGGCGCAAGGTCGAGGTGCGCACGTGCGACGACGGCGGCAGCGGCGTCGGCAACAACGCATGCGTGCACAAGCTGGTCGACGAGGAGCGCGTCGTCGCGCTCGTCGCGACCAGTTCCCTCGACTACGCCGGGGCCTCCCGCGTCTCCCGCGCGCGCGTGCCCGACGTCGGGGGCCAGCCGATCGGGTCCGCGTACGACACCTATCCGCATCTGTACGGGATCTACGGCAGCCTCGCCCCACGGAACGGGAAACCGGGCTGGGGCGGCAAGCTGATCGGCGGGACCGAGGTCTACCGCTACTTCAAGCGGGAGCAGGGGGCACGGACCGCTGCCGTCGTCTCCTACAACCAGGCGGCCTCCGCCGCGTACGCCCGTCTGGTCACCCGGGGCCTGAAGGCCGAGGGCTACAAGGTGGTCAACGAGCAGGTCGACTTCGCGCTGCCCAACTTCCGCGCGGCTGCGGCTGACCTGAAGGAGCAGGGCGCCGACCTCGTCTTCGACGCGATGGACACCCACGGCAACACGCAGCTGTGCGAGGCGATGGACGAGGTGGGGGCCAAGGTCACCGCCAAGGTCACCAACGTCCAGAACTGGACCTCCTCCGTGGCCGAGGACTACAAGGACGCACCGCGCTGCCGCAACGCCCTGTGGGTCACCGGTGCGAGCCGCAGCTACGAGGACACGGACCAGCCGGCCGTGCGCGCGTTCCGCGACGCGATGAAGGGCCACAAGGTGCTCTCCCAGTGGCAGCTCGAGGGCTGGGCGGCGGCCATGTGGTTCACGGACGCGGCGACGTCGTGCCGGGAGGACGTCACGCGCGCGTGCGTCGACCGCTTCATGAACCGGGGGAAGTCGTACACCGCCCAGGGGCTGCTGCTTCCGGTGACGTACGAGAAGCGGGCCGATCCGCCCGAGACCCGTATGACCTGTGTGTCGGTGGCCCGCTGGAAGGACGGTGAGGGCTGGGTCACACAGGGGAACATGAGCGAGAACTGCTTCGAGGTGCCGCAGCTCTCCTACCAGCCATGATGCGTGTACCTAGCAGGAAAGTTCCCGGAACCGGATACCGATGGCACAACTGTTCAGGAACAAGATGATGATGAAACCCAACCCTCTGTCCCTAATCCCCGTCTAACCCTGCGGTAGGCGGACGAGAGGGACGGTCCGCGGGGAAGCGTGGGATACGGGGACGCATGCACATCTCTTTCCTGATTCACAACGCGTACGGAATCGGCGGGACGATCCGGACGACGTACAACTTGGCGAACACACTCGCCGAGCAGCACGACGTCGAGATCGTCTCCGTCTTCCGGCACCGTGACGAACCCGTTTTCTCGCCCGACTCCCGCGTCAGGCTCAGTCACCTTGTCGACATGCGCAAGGACAGCCCCGGCTACGAGGGGGAGGCCGCTGAGGCCCTGCGGCCCGCCCGGACGTTCCCCAGCGCGGAAGGCCGCTACGACCAGTACAGCGCCCTCACCGACCGGCGCATCGCCGAGCACCTCTCCTCGGTCAGCTCCGACGTGGTGGTCGGTACGCGCCCCGGCCTGAACGTGCACCTCGCCCGCGAGACCGCGCGCGGCCCGCTGCGCGTCGGCCAGGAGCACCTCACGCTCGACAGCCACTCCAAGGAACTGCGCCGTCAGCTGCGCAGCGTCTATCCCCGCCTCGACGTCCTGACCACGACCACCGAGGCCGACGCCCGCGCCTACCGCCGCACGATGCGCCTGCCCGGCGTCCACGTCCAGGCCGTCCCCAACCCCGTGCCCGCGCCCGGCATCGAGCCCGCCGACGGCAACCAGAAGTGGGTCGTCGCCGCGGGCCGGCTCGCCCCCGTCAAGCGGTACGACCTGCTGATCCGCGCCTTCGACCAGGTGCGCGCCGAGCGTCCCGACTGGCGGCTTCGGATATACGGCGGCGGCAAGCAGAAGGACAAGCTGCGCGCCCTGATCGACGAACTCGGCCTCTACAACCACGTCTTCCTGATGGGGCCCGCCCACCCCATCGAGCCCGAGTGGGCCAAGGGCTCCATCGCGGCCGTCACCTCCAGCCTGGAGTCCTTCGGCATGACGATCGTCGAGGCGATGCGCTGCGGCCTGCCCGTCGTCGCCACCGACTGCCCGCACGGGCCCGGCGAGATCATCGACAACGGTGTCGACGGACGCCTCGTCGAGGTCGGCAACCCCGACGCGATAGCGGGCGGACTGCTCGAACTGATCAACAACGACTCACTGCGCCAGCGGATGGCGGGCGCCGCGCTCCATGACTCCGAGCGCTTCGACCCGGCCCGCATCGCCGAGCGCTACGACGCGATGTTCACCGGGATGCTCGCCCGCGGCGGCTCCTTCGGCGGCCGGGTGCGCGGCACGCTGCACCGCACCCGTGGCGCGCTCCTCGGCGGCGCGTACGCGGTACGGGACATGGGACACGGGGTACCGACCAGCGGCATACAGACGAAGGGATCCACCGCATGACGGCCTTGGCCACCTCGGACGCCTCATCGCCCTGCGACGCCGGTACCGATCAGGACGTCGCCGCGGCACCGCGCGCCGACTGCATAGCCGACTCCGCGGGTGGCCTCACCTTCGACGTCACCGACCCCGGCGGCAAGGGCGCCGCCTACCTGCTGCTGCGCCGCCGTGACGCCGCGTCCGCCGACGAGGACGTGCGCCTGCCGCTGTCCCCGGCCGCCGACGGCAGGCTGCGGGCCGCGCTCCCCAGCAGCGTCGAGCTGGCCGAGGGACGCTGGAACGCCTACGCGGAGGTCGGGGGCGGCACCCCCCGCCGCCTCGCGCCCGGCGTCAACGACCTGCGCTCGCTGGTCGACCGCGCCCCCAGCGGGGCCCGCGGCCACATCGCCGTACGCATTCCGTACGCGACCAAGCAGGGCAACCTCTCCGTACGCAGCTGGCTGCGCGCCCCGCACGCGGAGATCGGCGAGCTGCGGATCTCCGGCACCGCGGTGACCGCTCAGGGCCGCGTGTACGGCACCGCGCTGACCGGCGCCGCCTACGCCGAGGCGTCCCTGCGCGCCGAGCCCGACCGGATCGAGCGCTCCGAACTGACCGCGGAGGGCGTGGAGTTCAGCTTCGGACTGCACTGCGACGTGCTCGCCGACAGCGGCCCGGGGCCCTGGGACCTGTGGCTGCGCCCGGCGGGGGAGAGCGGGCCGCGGATCCGGCTCGCCCGGCTCCTGGACGACGTGCCGGACAAGAAGCAGATCTTCACCTACCCGGCGGTGCGGCTCGACACCGCGGTGCACGGACCGCTCGACGCGGGGCCGTACTACACGAACGACAACGACCTCTCGGTCCGGATCCGCGAGGCGAACGCGATCGAGGACTGATCCAGGGGCACGTCGTCACGAGCTGACGTCATCACGAGCTGGACGTCATCGCGGACCGTGGCTGTCCGCGACGCCGTGCACAATCGGCCCCATGTTGGAGACCTCCGCACGACTGCTCCGCCTGCTCTCGCTGCTGCAGGCCCACCGCGACTGGTCGGGCGCGGACCTGGCCGACCGGCTCGGCGTCACCCCGCGCACCGTGCGCCGTGACGTGGACCGGCTCCGCGAGCTCGGCTACCCCGTCAACGCGAGCCCCGGCACGGGCGGCGGCTACCAGCTGGGCGCGGGCGCGGAGCTGCCGCCGCTGCTCCTGGACGACGACGAGGCGGTCGCCGTGGCCGTCGGCCTGCGCACCGCCGCGGGGCAGGGCATCGAGGGCATCGGCGAGACCTCCGTGCGCGCCCTGACCAAGCTGGAGCAGGTCCTGCCGAGCAGGCTGCGGCGCCGGGTCGGAGCCCTCACGGCGTTCACCGTGCCGATGCTCAGAACCCCGCAGCAGCAGGGCGTCGACCCCTCGGTCCTGACCGAACTCGCCCACGCCTGCCGGGACGCGGAGCGCCTGCGCTTCGACTACCGCGACCACGGCGGCAGTTCGACCCGCCGCACCGTCGAACCGCACCGCATCGTCTGCACCGAGCGCCGGTGGTACCTGGTCGCGTGGGACGTCGACCGCGACGACTGGCGTACGTTCCGCGCGGACCGCATCACACCGAGGCCGCCGCACGGACCGCGCTTCGCGCCGCGCACCCCGCCCGCCGATGATCTCGCCGCGTACGTCTCCAAGGGCGTCTCCACCCGCGCGTACGCCGCCCAGGCGGTGTTCCGGCTCCTGGTGCCCCTGGAGGATGCGGCCCAGCGGGTCACCCCGTCGGACGGCACGCTGGAGGCCGAGACCGGGAGCAGCTGCCTGTTGCGCACGGGCGCCATGAGCCTGGACGTCATGGTGATCCATGTGCTCCTGATGGGCTTCGAGTTCGAGGTCGTCGAGCCCGCGGACTTCACCGAGCGGATCAGCTCGGCGAGGGACCTCCTGAGCCGGGCCCTGGACCGGGGTGTTCGGTCTGCGGATCCGGGTGCTGTGTCCCCGGCGGCTGGAACGCCGCGTACTCGGGATGGTGCAGATCGAACGCCGGGGACTCGGAGCGGATCCGGGGCAGCGTGACGAAGTTGTGGCGCGGCGCCGGGCAGGCGGTGGCCCACTCCAGGGAGCGGCCGAAGCCCCAGGGGTCGTCGACGTCGACCTTCTCGCCGTACTTGGCGGTCTTCCAGATGTTGTAGAGGAACGGCAGCGTGGACATGCCGAGCAGGAACGCCCCGATGGACGAGATGGTGTTGAGCGCCGTGAAGCCGTCCGCCGCCAGATAGTCCGCGTAGCGCCGTGGCATGCCCTCGGCGCCCAGCCAGTGCTGGACGAGGAACGTCACGTGGAAGCCGACGAAGAGCGTCCAGAAGTGGATCTTGCCGAGCCGCTCGTCGAGCAGCTTCCCGGTGAGCTTGGGCCACCAGAAGTAGAAGCCGCCGAAGGTCGCGAAGACGACGGTGCCGAACACCACGTAGTGGAAGTGCGCCACGACGAAGTACGAGTCGGTGACGTGGAAGTCGAGCGGCGGCGAGGCCAGGATGACGCCGGTGAGCCCGCCGAAGAGGAAGCTCACCAGGAAGCCGACCGCCCACAGCATCGGCGTCTCGAACGACAGCGAGCCCTTGAGCATCGTTCCCGTCCAGTTGAAGAACTTCACGCCGGTGGGGATCGCGATGAGGAAGGACATGAAGGAGAAGAAGGGCAGGAGCACCGCGCCCGTCGCGAACATGTGGTGCGCCCACACGACGACCGAGAGCCCCGTGATGGCCATCGTCGCGCCGATCAGGGGCAGATAGCCGAAGATCGGCTTCCTGCTGAACACCGGGATGATCTCGGAGATGATCCCGAAGAACGGCAGCGCGATGATGTAGACCTCCGGGTGCCCGAAGAACCAGAAGAGGTGCTGCCACAGCAGCGCGCCGCCGTTCTCCGGGGCGAACACCATGGAGCCGAAGCGGCGGTCCGCCTCCAGGACGAGCAGCGCGGCGGCGAGCACCGGGAACGCCATCAGGACCAGGATCGAGGTGAACAGGACGTTCCAGGTGAAGACGGGCATCCGGAACATCGTCATGCCGGGCGCCCGCATCCCGATGATGGTCGTCAGGAAGTTCACCGAGCCGAGGATCGTGCCGAACCCGGAGAGCGCGAGCCCCATGATCCACAGGTCGGCGCCGATCCCGGGCGAGCGCTCCATGCTGTTGAGCGGCGCGTAGGCGAACCAGCCGAAGTTGGCGGGGCCGCCGGGCACCAGGAACGAGCCGAGCACCATCAGGCCGCCGAACAGGAACAGCCAGTACGACAGCATGTTGAGCCGCGGGAAGGCGACGTCGGGCGCGCCGATCTGCAGCGGCATGATCTCGTTGGCGAAGCCGGCGAAGGTCGGCGTCGCGAAGAGCAGCAGCATGATCGTGCCGTGCATGGTGAACATCTGGTTGAACTCGTTGTTCGACATCAGCTGCAGCCCGGGGCGGGCGAGCTCGGCCCGCATCATCAGGGCCATCAGGCCCGCGGCCAGGAAGAACACGAAGGACGTGATCAGGTACAGATGGCCGATCTTCTTGTGGTCGGTGGTGGTCAGCCAGTCCACGAGGACCCGGCCCGGACTCTTGTGCCGGACCGGCGGTGCCGCCGCCGTTGCGGTCTCGGTCCCCATTGCTCGCCCCTTCGCCGTCGTGCGTCCTGGGCCTGCCTGAAGCACCCGCCATGATGCTCGCGTCACACCCGGCTCCGACAGGGGGCGTACCGGACCGCTGTGCTGGAACCGTGAATTCCCTATGTGGCGTCACATCCCGTCGGGCGTCGAGGATTCGGGAATTGCGCAGGGTCCGCAAAGGTGCCTCGTCCACTTTTCCGCCGTGCTATTACGGTCGTTTCTGGGCGCCGCAGTGAGGCTCGGGGGAAATCCGGGAATCACGTCGGAACAACTCCGGAACCGCCCGTACGTGTGACGGAGTTAAGGCGAAACGCCGGTCGTGATGCTGTGACAAAAGCGTGACCGGAGAGGGACCGGTGACGCATGGTGTCCGGCTACGGCCTTCCCCGGCCGGGCCGCGCCGCCTAACGTGGCGGCCATGGCACCTATTCCGACTCCTCCCGCCGAACCCCAGGACACCTTGGACGCCTACGTCGGCCTCGTGGCCGACGGCGCCGAGCAGCAGGCCCGCGAGCGCGGCTGGTCCACGGTCAGGTCGCTGCCGCCGGGCGCGATCATCACCATGGAGTACCTCGCGGGGCGGCTCAACTTCGAGGTCAAGGAAGGCGTCGTGATCCGCTGCTGGAAGGGCTGACCGCGCCCCGGCGACGTATGACGACGGCACGGCGAAAGGCCCCGGTTCCTGGACGGAACCGGGGCCTTCGCGATGCGGGGGATGGGTTGTGCGTACCGACCCCCGCTGTCCTTGGGCTAGCCGCCCGCCACCGGGCGGGGCGACGTGGCGGCGCGTGAGGCGCGCTCGGAGTGCGGCGGGCGGCGGCTGCCCGCCGGGGTGACCGGGCTGCGCTCGGAGCGCGGTGTGTGCGGGCCCGGCGCGAGGTAGGCCGGGGCGCGGGCGGGGCGCGGGGCGCCGACCGGCTCGCGGACCTGGGGCTCGTCGGCCGGTGCGGCGGCGGGCTGCGGCGACATCGCAGGGACCGGGGTGGCCGGGGCCGGGATGCCGGCGCCCGCGCGGCGGTCGCGCCAGAGGTCCCGCAGGCTGAAGATCCAGCCCTCGACCCGGGTGAGCAGCGGCTCCACCCAGGGCAGCGCGAGCAGGACGAGCAGACCCGCGGCCCAGCCGAGGAAGACGTCGCTCAGCCAGTGCGTGCCGAGGTACACGGTGGTCAGGCCGACGCTGAGGGAGACCACGGCGGAGAGCGCCGAGAGATAGCGGCGGGTCCGCGGGGTGGAGGCCATGTAGGCCAGGATTCCCCAGGTCACCACGGCATTGGCGGTGTGGCCGGAAGGGAATATATCGCCGCCGAGCCACATCTCGTTGGCGCCGATCGTGGTGGCGTAGTGCGGGCCGAGGCGGCCCATGCCGATCTTGGCGGCGCCGACCGTGACGTTCAGGAGCAGCAGGGCGGCACCGAACGTCAGGAGCGGGCGGATGGTGTGCTGACGCCAGGAGCGCCAGCCGAGCCAGGCCGCGACCATCACGGCGGTCGGGCCGCGCTGGCCGAGGACCACCCAGTAGTCGAGGAAGGCGTGGATCTCGGGCCACTGCTGGTAGGGCCGGAAGAACATGACCTGCCAGTCGAACCGCACCAGCCACGAGGTGGCGAGCACGGCGACCACGATGGCGAGGTAGAAGGCCAGGGTCGCGCTGAAGAGCACGATCCTGTGCCTGCTCATCCTCGGTACATCGAGGCCGGCCGGTCGTTCCGGCTCACGGTCAAGACGGGCGAAGACCCGGTCCAGACGGGTGAGGTTTCGTTCGGTACGCACCCAATCGACGTTACAGCGAGTGAGTGCATCACTAGGCCGAATCAGTGGCTTTGTGATGACGATGTGATGTGGCATTGATCTCAGACGGGGGTTTATTCCCGCGGCTTCCCTATTCCACGGAGAGCCCCTTACTGAATTCGTTGATCATTGGTGTGGCCGTTTTATGGCGCTTATGAATTCGTTCACCGGGGCCTGGTGCGGAATTTCCCCCGCGCTCACCGGGGGCCCGGGAAATGATCATGGCGGACCCGAGCCGTTCAGCCAGAACGCCCCGTACACCGCGCTCGCCGCCGCCACACCCGCAAGGACCAGCGCCGACCTGGACGTACGCAGCCGGGCGAGGGCCACGGCGAGGGGCAGGAGCAGCGGGAAGGCGGGCAGCAGGAGGCGCGGCTTCGAGCCGAAATAGCCCGCCGCGCACAAGGCGAGCGCCACGACGATCCCGCTGTAGACGAGCAGCGGCAGCGGCTGCTTCCGCCGTACGCCGATGACGTACAGCCAGACCACGAGGGCGACCCCGATGATCAGGCCGACGCCCGCGAGGGCCGCGGGGAAGGCGGTGAACTTGTCGCCGATGAAGCGGGCGAAGGCGTAGCCGAAGTCGAAGCCGTTGCCCCAGCCCGCCTGGACGTCGAGATAGCCGAGGAGGCCGTCCCCGGTGCGGTGGCCGACCCACAGGACGTAGCCCGCGGCGCCGAGCGGGGCGAGGACCACCCCGAGGATCATGCGCAGGTCGGCCTTCCGCTCGCTGCGGATCCGCAGCGCCGCCGTCACCCACAGTGCCGCGACGACCGCGGCGCCCACGGGACGGGTCAGGCCCGCGAGGGAAGCGAGCGCCCCCGCCCATACCCAGCGTCCGGTGAGCACCGCGTACAGCGACCAGGCCGCGAGCGCCGTGAAGAGGGACTCGCTGTACGCCATCGACTGCACGATCCCCACGGGCAGGACCGCCCACAGGGCGACCGCGCAGATCCCGGCCCGTCGCCCGTAGAGGTGATCGGCGATCGCGAAGATCCCCGCGGCGGCGCAGAGCGAGGCGAGCCAGCTCACCACCAGGCCGGCATCGGCGTACGACAAGGGGCTGATCGCCGAGACGAGGCGCTCCAGCCAGGGCAGCAGCGGGAAGAACGCGAGGTTCGAGTGGACGCTGCCGTCCGGGAGCGTCACCTCCCAGCCGTAGCCGTGCTCGGCGACGCGGGTGTACCAGAGCGAGTCCCAGCGGGCGGTGAGCAGCGTGTGCGGGCTCTTGTCCGCCGCCGCGCTCCACGCAGCGAGCACCGCGACGCCCAGGGCGCGCACCCCGGCGTAGGCGAGCAGTGCGGGCGCCGCACGGCGCAGCGCGGCGCCCGCGCGGGCGCCGTACGAGGGCGGCGGCAGGCGTTGATCAAGGTCGGTCACGGGCTCGATTATCGGCGCAGGAGGGAACCGGCCGCCCGCCCGGGGGCGTGGTCCATGCGTGGGCAGCGTGGCGTACGCCACACCGTCTCCGCGCAACCGTGAGAGGTCCGCCACGCGCCACAGCCGTGAACTCGCGTACTCTGACGGCTCACTCGCCTTTCGCCGCCGCCAGCTGGGAGATCACGTCCCGCAGGGCCGCCGATGCGAGGGATCACTGGGAGGTATCGCACATGTCGGGTTCAACCACGGCCACCGCTCCTTCCGGCCGTCGGGTACCCGGGTCGCAGGGTGGCGCCAACCGCTGGCTGGTGCTCGTCGTTCTCTGCGTAAGCCTGTTGCTCGTCGCCGTCGACGCCACCGTTCTGCACGTGGCGGTGCCCGCCGTCACCGAGGACCTCAAGCCCGGCGGCATCGAGCTGCTGTGGATCGTGGACGTCTATCCACTGGTCTGCGCCTCGCTGCTCATCCTCTTCGGCACCCTCGGTGACCGCGTCGGCCGCAGACGCGTGCTCCTGCTCGGCTACGCCCTCTTCGGTGTGGCCTCGGCCGTGGCGGCCATGGCCGACAACGCCCAGGTCCTGATCGCGGCCCGCGCCCTGCTCGGCGTCGGCGGCGCGATGATCATGCCGGCGACCCTCTCGATCCTCCGCCAGGTCTTCCCCGACCGGCGTGAGCGAGCCGTCGCCATCGGTGTGTGGAGCGCGGTGGCCGGAATCGGCGCAGCGGGCGGACCGCTGCTCGGCGGCTTCCTGCTGGAGCACTTCTGGTGGGGCGCGGTCTTCCTGATAAACATCCCGCTGATGCTGGTCAGCCTGCCCATCGGACGCTGGCTGCTTCCCGAGTCGACGGGCGACCGCGACGGGCCGTGGGACGTGGTCGGCGCGCTGATGGCCGCGGGCGGTCTGTTCGGCCTCGTGTTCGCGGTGAAGCGGGCCGGCGGCGGAGAGTCGCCGTTCGGCATGACGACCCTCCTCTCGTTCTTCGTCGGCGCGGCCCTCCTGGTCGGCTTCGTCCGCAGGCAGCGGCGGCGCAAGCACCCGCTCATAGACCTGTCGATGTTCGCGCGGCCCGCCTTCAGCACCTCGCTCGGCTGCATCGTGCTCGCGATGCTCGCCCTGGTGGGCCTCGAACTGGTCGCCGCGCAGTATCTCCAGCTGGTGCTCGGCCTCTCCCCGCTGGAGACCGGCATGCGGCTGGTGCCGCTCACCGTGGCCGCGATGGCCGCGGGCCTCGCCGGATCCAAGCTCCTGCACCGCTTCGGGCCGCGCACGATGGTCGCCTCCGGCTTCACTCTGACCGCGGTGGCCGTGGTGATCCTCACCGGCATGGGCGACCGGGCCAACGACCCGCTCCTGCTCACCAGCTTCGTGCTGCTCGGCCTCGGCCTGCAGACCACGCTCTTCGGTTCGTACGAGTCGATGCTCAGCGAGGCCCCCCAGTCGCAGGCGGGCGGCGCCGCCGCGATCGGCGAGACCTCGTACCAGCTGGGCGCCGGCATCGGCATCGCGCTGCTCGGCAGCGTCATGAACGCGGCGTACGCGCCGGGCCTCTCGTCCGTGCAGGGCGTCCCCGCCAAGGAGAGCGCCGCCGCGAGCCACTCGCTCGGCGAGGCGTACGAAGTCGCTTCGGGGCTCGGTGGCGGGGCGGGCGAGGCGCTGCGCAGCGCCGCTCGGGAGTCCTTCGTGCACGGGCTGCATGTGACCCTGCTGGTCAGCGCGGGGCTGCTGCTGCTCGGTGCGCTGATGGCGCTGAAGCTGCCGCGGACCATGGAGTGCGGGACGCCCGCGGCGCGGCCCGAGCAGGGGATACCGGCGCCCCGCGGCGAGGCGGGAGTGCCCGCGGAGTCCGTCCGCTGACGCGATTTCCCGGCCCGCGGCCGGGGAATTCCCTCACCCACCCGCCCTTGTTCCCGCATGACCCCGCGTCGTAACGTCAGCCGAGCCGTAAGTAACTACCACTGCTAGTTTTTGCGCCGCCGGAGGCCCGAGATGTCCGCACGCAGCCGTACGCCCCTGCCGCCCTTCGACCCCACCGACCCGCTCGGCATCGACGACCTCCTGGAGCCGGAGGACCTCGCGATCCGGGAGACCGTCCGCACCTGGGCGGCCGACCGCGTCCTGCCGCACATCGCCGACTGGTACGAGAAGGGCGAGCTGCCCGGCATCCGCGACCTGGCCCGCGAACTCGGCTCGATCGGCGCGCTCGGCATGTCCCTGGAGGGCTACGGCTGCGCGGGCGCCAGCTCCGTCCAGTACGGACTGGCCTGTCTGGAGCTGGAGGCCGCCGACTCCGGCATCCGCTCGCTCGTCTCCGTGCAGGGCTCCCTCGCCATGTACGCCATCCACCGCTTCGGCTCCGAGGAGCAGAAGCAGCGCTGGCTGCCCGGCATGGCCGCGGGCGAGATCATCGGCTGCTTCGGCCTGACCGAGCCCGACCACGGCTCCGACCCGGCCTCCATGCGCACCTTCGCGAAGAAGGACGGCACGGACTGGGTGCTCACCGGCCGCAAGATGTGGATCACCAACGGATCCGTGGCCGGGGTCGCCGTGGTCTGGGCGCACACCGACGAGGGGATCAGGGGCTTCGTCGTCCCCACCGAGACCCCCGGCTTCTCGGCGCCCGAGATCAAGCACAAGTGGTCGCTGCGCGCGAGCGTCACCAGCGAGCTGGTGATGGACGAGGTACGGCTGCCCGCCGACGCCGTGCTTCCCGAGGTCACCGGGCTCAAGGGCCCCCTGAGCTGCCTCTCCCACGCGCGCTACGGCATCGTCTGGGGAGCCATGGGCGCCGCCCGCTCCTCCTTCGAAACAGCCGTCGAGTACTCCAAGACCCGCGAGCAGTTCGGCAGGCCCATCGGCGGCTTCCAGCTCACCCAGGCCAAGCTCGCCGACATGGCGGTCGAGCTGCACAAGGGCATCCTGCTCGCGCACCACCTCGGCCGGCGCCTGGACGCGGGCAGGCTCCGCCCCGAACAGGTCAGCTTCGGCAAGCTCAACAACGTACGAGAAGCGATCGAGATCTGCCGCACGTCCCGGACGATCCTGGGCGCGAACGGGATCTCGCTCGAGTACCCCGTGATGCGGCACGCCACGAACCTCGAATCGGTGCTCACCTATGAGGGCACCGTCGAGATGCATCAACTCGTGTTGGGCAAGGCGCTCACCGGTCTCGACGCCTTCCGGTGAGCGGCCTCGCCCGCTAGCTCTGGTTGAAGAAGCCGTCCGACGGACGGCTCGTGGCCTCCCCGTTGACAATCTGTGTGTTGGCGGGGGTGAGCAGGAAGACCCGCGTCGCCACGCGCTCGATGGAGCCACGCAGACCGAAGGTCAGGCCCGCCGCGAAGTCCACGACGCGCTTGGCGTCGCCGGGCTCCATCGACGTGAGGTTGATGATGACCGGGACACCGTCCCGGAAGAGCTCGCCGATGCCGCGGGCATCCCGGAAGCTGTCCGGGGTCACGGTCCCGATCCGGCGCCCTTCCTCCTCGGCGGCCTCGGCCACCACCCGCACCCGCGGGTCGGTCACCCAGGCATCGCCGGGCCCCTCGGCCCCGTCGTCGTCGTAGCCGTCGTAGTAACGCTCGTCATTGTTGTTGTCGTCGACGAGGCCAAGCCAGGCACTCGCCTTGCGCACCGATCCCATGGACGCCTCCTCTCGCAGCGGGCTTTCTGCAGTCCCTATCCCCATGTTCGTCCATGATGCGGATAGTGCGCCAAGTGGATAGTCGCCGCGCGGGGTTTTCGTGACGGTACTGGTGCAGAGTCAACACCGCGTTTCGCGTGGTTCCCCAAGGGTCCTGCTGTGTACGGCTGCTGACAGTGAGTGAAATATGATTCTTCACGGCGTATGGGTGACGACCGGTGCGTCCGGGTGAACGGACCCCTCGATACGATGCCCGAGTTGATCGTCAACAGGCTCACGGGGGAGTCGCATGTTCGGAATCGTCAGGCCCTGCAGCCATCGTCTCGGCGAGGGGCTCAAGACGCAATGGATGGCGCATCTGTGCGGGCTCTGCCTCGCGCTGCGCAGTGATCACGGGCAGTTCGCCAGGGTCGTGACCAACTACGACGGCCTGATCATCTCGGTTCTGACGGAGGCTCAGGCCGCCAGGTCGACCGGCTGGCGGCGCACCGCCGGGCCCTGTCCGCTGCGTGGGATGCGCACCGCGTCCGTCGCCCAGGGCGAGGGAGCGCGGCTCGCCGCCGCCGTCTCGCTGGTGCTCGCATCGGCGAAGGTGCGCGACCACGTCGTCGACGGGGACGGCCTCTTGGCGCGCAGGCCGGTGGCCGCCGCCGCCCGGAAAGTGGCACAGAGCTGGGACAGAGCGGGTGCGCGCACCGGCGCCGATGTGGGCTTCGACACGGCGGTCCTGCTCGACGCCGTCGAACGGCAGGTCGGCATCGAGACCTTGGCGGGCCCCGGCACCTCCCTGCTCACGGTCACCGAGCCGACCGAGACCGCGACCGCCGCGGCCTTCGCGCACACCGCCGTCATCGCGGGCAGGCCGGGCAACGCCGAGCCGCTCGCCGAGGCCGGGCGGCTCTTCGGCCGGCTCGCACACCTCCTGGATGCCGTGGAGGACAAGGAAGCTGACGCCGCGTCGGGTGCGTGGAACCCGCTGACGGCCACGGGCACCGGCCTCGCCGAGGCCCGGCGCCTCGCCGACGACGCGCTGCACGGCATACGCCTCGCACTGCGCGACGCCGAATTCACGGACGGCAAGCTCGCCCACATGCTGCTCGCGCACGAGCTGGGGCGCTCGGTGGACCGCGCCTTCGGCACCGACGCCTGCGGGCACGCCCACGAGGTGACGGCCCATCAGGGCGGTTCCTTCGGGCCGCCGCCGGGCCAGGGCGGGCCGTACGGACCTCCCTCCAGCGGTCCGTACGGCCCGCAGTCCCCGTACGGAGGTGGCAATCCGTACGGAGGCGGGGTGCCCGGCGGACCGGGCGGGCCTGGCGGGCCCGGCGGCCCCGGTGGTGGGCCGGCCTTCGAGCCGCAGCCGCCGAAGCCGGGCAAGCGGGGGTTCTGGGCGGGGTGCGCGGTCGCCATCGGGCTCTGCTGCACCTGCAAGCTGTGCTGTGCCGATTCGTACGAGGGCCCCTGGTCCCGCAAGAAGCGCGAGGGCTGCTGCAACGACTGCGGTGACTGCGGCTGCTGCGAATGCTGCCAGTGCTGCGACTGCGGGTTGTAGGAACGGGCGACCCGCCACAACGGACCCGCGGACGACTGATCAGTCCTTGATCTCCGGCGGGGAGATCCGGGACTCCTCGATCGCGGAGCCACGGGTGCCCCACTTCTTCAGGATGCGGTCGTAGGTGCCGTCCTCGATCAGCTGATTCACCGCCGCCTGGAAGGCGGGCGCCAGCTTCGTGCCCTTCTTGAAGGCGAAGCCGACGTCGAGACGGTGGTACTCGCCGAGGAACTTCAGCCCCTCCTGCTGGTCGACCGCGTAGCGCAGACCGTTGATCGTGGACATCACCACATCGGTGCGGCCCTGCTGGAGCGAGCCCCAGATCGCGCCCTGCTCCGCGTACGTCTTCACGCTGTACGGCTTCTTGCCCGCGTCCTCGCACACGTGCTTGTTGTCCTCAAGGGTGACCTCGAAGGTGGTGCCCGCTCCGGTCGCCACGTTCAGGCCGCACAGCTGCCTGAAATCGGTGACCTTCTTCAGCTTGCTGTCCTCACGGACGGCGAAGCCCTGGCCGTCGTTGATGTACGTGACGAAGTCGATGGTCTTGCGCCGCTCCTCGGTCACGCCGAAGTTGCCGGTGCCCAGGTCGTACTTCCCGCTGTCCAGGGCCGGCAGGATCGCCTCGAAGCTCGCGGCCTCGCGCTTCAGCTTCAGGCCGAGCGCCTTGGCGACGGCCTCCGCGAAGTCGGCGTCCTGGCCGACGATCGTCTTCCCGTCCTCCAGGTAGGTGTTGCCGGGCGGGCTGCCGCCGACGGCGGTCGCGAGACTCAGGGTGCCCCGCTCGCGTACGTCCGCAGGCAGGAGCTTCGCGGCCGCCGCGTCCTTCTTGACCGAGGAGACCACGTCCTGCGTCGGGATCTTGGCGCTCCTGCCCGCGGGCGCCGCGCCGCCCGTGGTGTCGGCGGAGTTCCCGGAGCCGCAGGCGGTGAGCGTGAGAGTGGCGGCGGTGATCAGGGCGAAGGCGGCAGGGATGCGACGGGAACGCGGAGGGCGGGAGTGCGGGGAGCGGGCATGCGGGTACGTGCTCATGGCGTGACGTTCTCCATCAGGCAGCAGGGCAGGGCGAAGCGGGACGTGCGAGGGGAGGGGTGCCGCTGCTCATGGCGGTACAGCAGTGGCGTACGCGTGTGAAGGCGAGGTCAACGGCGCGCGAGCGCGCGGGAGATGCAAGGCGGGAGAGACCCGGGAACAGAGAAGGGCTCAGCGCGCAGGGGGTCGGCTCAGAGAGTCGTCGAACACGACGCCGACCACACTCGACCGAAGTCGATGTGGGAGCGCGTGACCAGCCACTGCTGCGAATGCATGGGGCAAGTGGAACAGGCATCCGTTTGCGCGTCAACTGCCCTGAGACGTAACGCTCACATCCTGGACGGCCTTGACAGGGCGCGTGAACCGCCCCTTACTCTCAAGGCGGATCGTGCTGAGGGGCTCGGTCCGTGTGAAGGCATCACCTCCCGTATCCACGGAGCCTTCGCCATGTCTTCCGACACGCTCGCCAAAGCCGCGACCGCCCCTCCTCATGACCCACCTCCCGATGTCCCGCGCATCGTTCCGCAGCGCCGTGCCGGACAGTGGGTGGCCGCCGCCGCGGTCCTCGTGCTCCTCGCGCTCGCCGTCAACTCGGTCGTGCGCAACGACGCGTTCCAGTGGGATGTGGTCGGCGACTACTTCACCTCCGCGTCCGTGCTGCGCGGCCTGTGGCTCACGCTCTGGCTGACCGCCGTCGTCATGGCGCTCGGCTTCGCGCTCGGCGCGGTGCTCGCCATGGGGCGGCTCTCGTCCAACCCCGTTCTGCGCGGGGTCAGTTGGGGCTACGTCTGGCTCTTCAGGTCGATGCCGATCCTGGTGCAGCTGCTGTTCTGGTTCAACATCGGGGCGCTGTACCCGTACCTCTTCGGCGTGAAGACGGTGAACCTCCTCGGGCCGATCACCATCGCCGTCATCGGGCTCACCCTGCACGAGGCCGCGTACGCCGCCGAAGTGGTGCGCGGCGGCATCCTCTCCGTCGACCGGGGGCAGATCGAGGCCGCGCAGGCGCTCGGACTCAGCCGGTGGCGCCGATGGCGGCGGATCGTGCTGCCGCAGGCCATGCGCTCCATCGTGCCGCCCGCGGGGAACATGCTGATCGGCACGCTCAAGGGCACGTCGATCGTCAGCGTGATCGCGGTGCAGGACCTGCTCTACTCCGTGCAGCTCGTCTACCACCGCACCTACCAGGTCATCCCGCTGCTCCTGGTCGCCACCATCTGGTACGTCGTGATCACCTCGCTGCTCAGCGTCGGCCAGTACTACGTGGAGCGCCACTACGCGCGCGGTTCGGAGCGCACCCGATGAGCGTGACGGAGCGCGAGCCGGTCAGTGACCTCGTGAAGGACGACGACCACGACGCGCTGAAGGTCGTCCCCGTGCGCCATCCCTGGCGCTGGGCGGCCGTCGTCGCCACGGCCGTCCTCGTGGCCCAGTTCGCGCACGGCCTCGCGACCAACTCCGGCTGGGAATGGGAGGTGTTCGCCGAGTTCTTCACCGCCGACGTGATCCTCAAGGCGGTCTGGGTCACCCTCCAGCTCACCTTCTACGGCACGGCTCTCGGCTTCGCGCTCGGCATCGTGCTCGCCTTCATGCGGCTCTCGGCGAGCCCGTTCCTGAAGGCGGTGGCCTTCGCCTACATCTGGGCGTTCCGCTCGATCCCGCTCATCGTGCAGCTGCTCTTCTGGTTCAACCTCGCCTATCTGTACAAGGAGTTGCAGTTCGGGATCCCGTTCGGGCCCGGGTTCTTCTCCTTCGACACGATGGGGCTCGTCGGCGCGATGAGCGCGGCGGTCCTCGGGCTCGCCCTGCACCAGGCCGCGTACGCCGCCGAGATCGTGCGCGCGGGCGTACTGTCCGTCGACAGCGGCCAGTTGGAGGCGGCGGCCGCGCTCGGCATCCCCCGGCTGCGGCAGATCCGCCGCATCGTCCTGCCGCAGGCGATGCGCTCGATCCTGCCCAACGCGGCCAACGAGATCATCTCCCTCTTCAAGGGCACATCGATCGTCTCCGTGATGGCGATCGGCGAGCTCTTCTACCAGGTCCAGGTCATCTACGGCCGCAACGGCCGCGTCGTGCCGCTCCTGATGGTCGCCACCGCCTGGTACGTCCTGCTCACCACCGCCCTCTCCGTCCTCCAGCACTACGTCGAACGTCACTTCTCGAAGGGGGCATCGCGATGAGCGCGATGGTCGAACTCCGGTCCGTACACAAGTCCTTCGGGTCCCTGGAAGTCCTGCGGGGCCTCGATCTGGAGGTCCGCAAGGGTGAGGTCACCGTCATCCTGGGTCCTTCCGGATCCGGCAAGTCCACGCTCCTGCGCGCCATCAACCACCTGGAGAAGGTCGACAAGGGCTGGATCAGCGTCGACGGTGCGCTCGTCGGCTACCGGCGCTCCGGCGACAAGCTGTACGAGCTGCGCGAACGCGATGTGCTCAAGCAGCGCACCCAGATCGGCTTCGTCTTCCAGAACTTCAACCTCTTCCCGCATCTGACCGTCCTGGAGAACATCGTCGAGGCACCGATCTCGGCGCTGAAGCGTCCGCGCAAGGAAGCCGTCGCCCAGGCCGGGACGCTGCTCGACCGGGTCGGGCTCGCCGACAAGGCGGACGCCTACCCCAAGCAGCTCTCCGGCGGGCAGCAGCAGCGCGTGGCCATCGCCCGCGCGCTCGCCCTGGAGCCGAAGCTGCTCCTCTTCGACGAGCCGACGTCGGCGCTCGACCCCGAACTGGTCGGTGAAGTCCTCGACGTCATCAAGGACTTGGCGAGCCAGGGCACCACGATGATCGTCGTCACCCATGAGATCGGCTTCGCGCGTGAGGTCGCCGACACGGTCGTCTTCATGGACGAGGGACTCATCGTCGAGCAGGGCGTCCCCGGCGACGTACTCGACCGGCCGCGGCACGAGCGCACCCGCGCTTTTCTCTCCAAGGTTCTCTAGCCTCCCCGCCCCAAGATTCTCCAGGAGCTCCCGCATGCTTTCCCGACGTACCCTCTCCGCCTCCGTCGCCGCCCTGGCCCTGATGCCCCTGCTCGGCGCCTGCGGCGGGGACAGCGACGCCGCGACCGGCGGAGGCGAACCCGGCACCAAGAAGGTCGGCAACATCAACATCGGGCCCGACCAGAACCGCGTACGCGGCAAGAAGGTCGACGCGCTCGCGAAGCTGCTGCCCGCGAAGGTGCGCGAGCGCGGCACGCTGCGGCTCGGCGGCAGCGCCGACTCGGTCGCGCCGCTCGGCTTCTACGCCACCGACGACAAGACGCGGATCGGCTCCGAGGTCGACATCGCGAGCCTGGTCGCCGACACGCTCGGCCTGAAGCCGAAGTTCGAGCAGGTCTCCTGGGAGAACCTCTTCGTCGGTCTGGACAGCGGGAAGTTCGACGGCGTCTTCTCGAACGTCACGGTGACCGAGGAGCGCAAGGAGAAGTACGACTTCGCGACCTACCGCCACGACAACATCGCCTTCGAGGCCCGCAAGGACGCCGACTGGACGGCGAAGAAGCCGGCCGATGTGGCGGGCAAGGCGATCGCGGTCTCCTCCGGCACCAACCAGGAGAAGATCCTCGTCGACTGGAGCGAGCAGAACGAGAAGGCCGGGCGGAAGCCGGTCGACATCAAGTACTTCCAGAAGGACTCCGACTACTACCTGGCCCTCCAGTCGGGCCGCATCGACGCGTACCTCGGCCCGAACCCGTCGGCCGCCTACCACGTCGCGTCCTCGGGGCAGACGAAGATCATCGGGACCCTTTCGGGCGGCGGCCCGAGCATCCAGGGCGAGATCGCCGCCACCACCAAGAAGGGCAGCGGGCTCGTCGAGGCCTACGCCGCCGCGCTCAACCACGTGATCAAGGACGGCAGTTACGCCAAGGTCCTGGCGCGCTGGGACCTGACGAGCGAGGCCGTGAAGGAGTCGCAGATCAACCCCAAGGGCCTGCCCAAGCCGTAGGGGCCCGTCGGCGGAAAGCCGCAAGGGGATGATCGTATGCCGCACATACCGGTTTGAAAGGGTTGATCACATGACCACGGACGGAACGTCGGACGGAACGACGGACGCTTCACGCGACTGGAAGCACTGGCACGAGCAGCGGACGGAGACGGTGTCGGCGCCCTATGGCCCGCTCTCCCTCACCGGCACGCACTGGCTCGCGGACTTCCCGGACGGGTCGCTTCCGGACATCCCTGGGCGCTGGACCGAGGCGGGCGACGAGATCGTCCTGACCGCGGAGACCGGCGACGGGCTCACCCTCGACGGGCAGCTCCTCACCGGAGAGGCCCGTCTCGCCGCCGATCCAGGACCGGTCGCCGCGGCCCGCGTCGGGCACGGCGACCGCCGCTTCGTCGTGCTGCGGCGCGAAGGGCTCTGGGCGGTACGCGACTTCGACCCGGACTCCGCCACGCGCCGCGCCTTCCGGGGCATCGAGGCCACCGAGTACGACGCGCGCTGGGCGGTGCAGGGGCGCTTCACGCCGTACGCCGCCGAGAGCACCGTCGACGGAGTGCGCACCGTCCGGGTCGGCAACGCGGACGGGGTGGAGCGAGGGCTCGGCCTCGGCGGTGAGCTGGCCTTCAGCCTGGCCGGAAAGGAGCACACGCTCCAGGTGTCGGTGGAGGGCGACGGCTCCCTGTGGGCGGTGTTCGACGACGCGACCGGTGGGGTGTCCAGCTACCGGTTCCGGTTCCTGCGGCCCGCCGCGCCGGACGCCGAGGGGCGCACGACGGTCGACTTCAACCGCGCGCTGCTTCCGCCGTGCGCCTTCGCCGACCACTTCATCTGCCCCTTCCCGCCGCCGGGCAACACCCTTGACGCCGAGATCGCCGCGGGGGAGCGGAACCTTATCGACCGCTGACACGTCTGAATCAGAGCCGATGACCCAAGCCCCGGCGGCGTACGACAGGTACGACAGCCGTCGGGGCCGGTCTTCGTGTATCCGGCTTACGGCCGAAAGGCGCCCTTGTGCGCGGTGTCCCCGGCCCGAATACTCCCGAGCAGCGCTTGTCAGGAGCACGGCGTATCCGGAATCCGGCTTGCCTTTTGCTCATTGGCTGCGCCTCACGGGCCCCAACCCACACGGGCCCACTGACTTCCCCCCGGGAGGAACAACAAGTGAGGAACAAGCGCACCACCCCCCGCAGCGGCATAGCGAGACGTTCTCGTCTGCTCGCCGTGGCCACCGGACTTGTGGCCGTCGGCGCGCTCGCCGTCCCCGCCGCGAACGCCAATGACGTCACCACCTTCAGCTCGGCGCAGCTCACCAAGGCGAGCGACGCGGTGCTCGACGCGGATGTCGCAGGCACCGCATGGAGCGTCGACAAGGCGACGAACCGTCTGGTCGTCACCGCCGACAGCACCGTCTCCAAGGCCGAGATCGCCAAGATCAAGGAGGCGGCGGGCAGCACCGCCGGCGCCCTCAAGGTCGAGCGCACTCCCGGCAAGTTCAGCAAGCTGATCTCCGGCGGCGACGCCATCTACGCGTCCAGCTGGCGCTGCTCGCTCGGCTTCAACGTCCGCAGCGGCAGCACCTACTACTTCCTCACCGCCGGTCACTGCACCGACGGCGCGGGCACCTGGTGGGCCAACTCGGCGAAGACCACGGTCCTCGGGTCCACGACGGGCTCCAGCTTCCCGACCAACGACTACGGCATCGTCAAGTACTCGAACACGTCGATCACCAAGTCGGGCACGGTCGGCAGCCAGGACATCACCAGCGCGGGCAACGCCACCGTGGGTCAGAACGTCACCCGGCGCGGCTCCACCACCGGCACCCACAGCGGCAGGGTCACCGGCCTGAACGCGACCGTGAACTACGGCGGCGGCGACATCGTCTACGGCATGATCAAGACGACGGTCTGCGCCGAACCCGGCGACAGCGGCGGCCCGCTCTACGCGGGGACCAAGGCCCTCGGCCTCACCTCGGGCGGCAGCGGCAACTGCTCATCGGGCGGCACGACCTTCTTCCAGCCGGTCACCGAGGCGCTGAGCGCGTACGGCGTGAGCGTCTACTGATCGGATCCACGTACGGCCGACCTGCAGCCAGCAGCAGGAGAGCCCCCGCCCGGAGTTCCGGGCGGGGGCTCTCTCCTGTCTCCCGTCTCCCTTTGTGCGCCGCGCGGCGCTACCTTCGAAGTGCACGCCCAACACGCCCAATTCGGACCCTGGGGGCCGGCATGGTCGAGGAGCTGGTGGCGACGGGAGTGGCCGTCGGATGTGCTGGAGCGGTCTATGTGATGGCCGCGGCGCGTGTGGTCAAACAGTACGAACGGGGTGTGGTGCTGCGGCTCGGGCGGCTGCAGCGTTCGGTGCGCGGGCCCGGGTTCACGATGATCGTGCCGTTCGTGGACCGGCTCCGTAAGGTGAACATGCAGATCGTGACGATGCCGGTCCCGGCGCAGGACGGCATCACCCGGGACAACGTCACGGTGCGCGTGGACGCGGTCATCTACTTCAAGGTGATCGATGCCGCCGAGGCCGTCATCCAGGTGGAGGACTACCGCTTCGCGGTCTCGCAGATGGCGCAGACGTCGCTCCGGTCGATCATCGGCAAGAGCGACCTGGACGACCTGCTCTCCAACCGGGAAAAGCTCAACCAGGGCCTGGAGTTGATGATCGACTCGCCCGCCGTCGGGTGGGGCGTGCAGATCGACCGGGTCGAGATCAAGGACGTGTCGCTCCCGGAGACGATGAAGCGCTCCATGGCCCGGCAGGCCGAGGCCGACCGTGAGCGGCGGGCCCGTGTCATCAACGCGGACGCCGAGCTGCAGGCCTCCAAGAAGCTGGCCGAGGCCGCGCACGAGATGGCGGAGGAGCCCGCGGCGCTCCAGCTGCGGCTTCTGCAGACGGTGGTGGCGGTCGCCGCCGAGAAGAACTCGACGCTCGTACTGCCCTTCCCCGTCGAGCTGTTGCGCTTCCTGGAGCGGTCCACGCAGGCGCCGCCGCAGCCCGCCCCGGTGTCCGACGCGCCGGCCGCCGTGGCCGGTCCGCCCGCTGTCGCACTCCCGGAATTCGGTACGGCGGATTCGGAAGCCGGAGAGCCGGACGCGCCAGGAGCGTCGAAAACCGGACAGGACTAGTCCTTACCCGCTGCCGATCACCCGCTCGCACGCGGTGTTTGCAGCGGGAACCGACGTGGTGGGACCGGCGCCGGTGAAGACACGTGAAGACGCGGGGGGCACGCGGTGACCGTCGCGTGCGCGTCCTGAAGTAGACCTTGTGTGCTACCAGGCGGTATCGGGATAGTGGGCCGCACCATTTGGCATGGACGCGGCTGTTGCAGCGTGTGCGACTCCCTGCCGGTACGCCTTCCGGTCCCCAGGTCCCCACACCGAACGGGCCGACCCCCCACAGGAGGACGTGACTTGAAGCACCGACGCATATCCAAGCGACGTGCAGCCGTGGCAGGTGCGGGCATCACCGCACTGATCGCCGCCGGAATCACCTTCCAGACTGCGAACGCGAGTGAGAGTGCCCCGACCCCCACGCCGGACACCCTCTCGGTCGCGAAGGCCGGAAAGCTCGCCTCGTCCCTCGGCAAGGACCTCGGTCTGGACGCGGCCGGAACGTACTACGACGCCAAGGCCAAGAACCTCGTGGTGAACGTCCTCGACCAGAGTGCGGCCGACGCCGTCGAGTCGGCGGGCGCCAAGGCGAGAATCGTCGAGAACTCCCTCGCCGAGCTGAAGAGCGCGCGCTCGACGCTCAGCGACAAGGCGTCCATTCCCGGCACCTCGTGGGCGGTCGACCCGGCCACCAACAAGGTCGTCGTCACGGCGGACCGCACGGTCAAGGGTGCCCAGCTCGACAAGCTCGGCGCGGTCGTGAAGAAGCTCGGATCGAAGGCCGAACTCCAGCGCAGCAAGGGGGAGTTCAAGCCCTTCATCGCGGGTGGCGACGCCATCTGGGGTGGCGGCGGCCGCTGCTCGCTCGGCTTCAACGTGGTCAAGGACGGTGCGCCGCACTTCCTGACCGCGGGCCACTGCACCGAGTCGATCACGAGCTGGTCCGAGGAGCAGGGCGGACCGGTCATCGGTGAGAACGCGGGCTCCAGCTTCCCGGACAACGACTACGGCATCGTCAAGTACAGCGGCGACACCGCGCACCCGAGCGAGGTGAACCTCTACAACGGCTCGACGCAGGCCATCACCAAGGCCGGCGACGCGACCGTGGGCCAGAAGGTGCAGCGCAGCGGCTCGACCACGCAGCTGCACGACGGCTCGGTCACCGGCCTCGACGCCACCGTGAACTACGGCAACGGCGACATCGTCAACGGGCTCATCCAGACCGACGTCTGCGCCGAGCCCGGTGACAGCGGCGGCGCGCTCTTCGCGGGCGACACCGCCCTCGGCCTGACCTCGGGCGGCAGCGGTGACTGCTCTGCCGGTGGGGAGACCTTCTTCCAGCCGGTGCCGGAGGCGCTCTCCGCGTTCGGTGCGGAGATCGGCTGACGCTGACGGCAGGCCCCCGGCAGGGGGCGGCGGGACTTGGGGCCGGTTCGCCGACGGGCGGACCGGCCCCTTTCCGCGAGCCTTGTGAAAGTTTTCACAAAAGGACCTTCGGCCTGCCCTCGAAGGCCCTTCTCGGCGCCTGGGGCGGGATGTGCGGGTGTGCAATGGAGACATAAGCGAAAACGTCTCAGTGAAGGAGCCCCGCCATGGAGGCCGACGAGATGGTGGACGGACTGGTCGGGAGGGCGCTGACCGCGCTCGGCCGGTTCGCGTCGTACGACCAGGAACAGGTCGACCACATCGTCAAGAAGGCCTCACTCGCCGCACTGGGCCGGCACGGGGAACTGGCGAAGCTGGCCGTGGAGGAGACCGGTCGCGGGCTCTTCGAGGACAAGGCCGTCAAGAACCTCTTCGCCTGCGAACACGTCGTCAACTCGATGCGCGGCCTGAGGACCGCGGGCGTCATCTCCCGCGACGAACTGAACGGCATCACGGAAATCGCCGAACCGGTCGGCGTCGTCTGCGCCATGACCCCGGTGACCAACCCGACCTCGACGACCCTCTTCAAGGCCCTCATCGCCCTGAAGACCCGCAACCCCATCGTCTTCGCCTTCCACCCCAGCGCCCAGCGCTGCTCCGCCGAGGCCGCCCGCATCGTGCGCGACGCCGCGATCGAGGCCGGTGCCCCCGCGGACTGCGTGCAGTGGATCGACGAGCCCTCGATGGAGGCGACGGGGCTGCTCATGAACCACGAGGGCGTCTCCACCATCCTCGCCACCGGCGGCAACGCCATGGTCAAGTCCGCCTACTCCTGCGGCAAGCCCGCGCTCGGCGTCGGCGCCGGCAACGTACCCGCGTACGTCACGCGCAGCGGCAGGCTGCGGCGCGCCGTGCACGACATCGTGCTCTCCAAGGCCTTCGACCACGGCATGATCTGCGCCTCCGAGCAGGCCGTGATCCTCGACAAGGAGATCTACGACGAGTCGATCGCGGAGTTCGAGCGGCTCGGCGCGTACGTCGTCACGGCGGCCGAGAAGACCAAGCTGGAGGAGTTCGTCTTCGGGGCGACGGCCTTCGGCGCCGACTGCTCGGGCGCGAAGCTCAACGCGGCCGTCGTCGGCAGGTCCCCGCGGTGGATCGCCGAGCAGGCCGGGTTCGAGGTCCCCGACGGCACGTCGGTCATCGTCGCCGAGTGTGCGGAGGTCGGCGACGCCGAGCCGCTGACCCGCGAGAAGCTCTCCCCGGTCCTGGCCGCGCTGAAGGCCGACTCCACCGAGCAGGGCCTCGAACTGGCGGCCCGGATGGTCGAGTTCAACGGTCTTGGCCACAGCGCCGCCATCCACACCGAGGACGAGGAGCTCGCCGAGGAGTTCGGCAGGCGCGTCAAGGCGGTCCGCGTCATCGTCAACGCGCCCTCGACCTTCGGCGGCATCGGCGACGTCTACAACGCGTTCCTGCCCTCGCTCACCCTCGGCTGCGGCTCCTACGGGCACAACTCGGTGTCGAACAACGTCTCCGCGGTCAACCTCATCAACGTCAAGCGGATCGGACGGCGCAACACCAACATGCAGTGGTTCAAGGTCCCGCCGAAGATCTACTTCGAGCGCAACTCCCTGCGCCACCTGGGCGAGATGGACGGCATCAGGCGGGTCTCGATCGTGACGGACAAGACGATGTCGACGCTCGGCTTCGTCCAGAAGGTGACCGACATCCTCGCGGCCCGCCCCGAAGCCGTCACCGTCCAGGTCATCGACGACGTCGAGCCCAACCCGGAGCTCGCGACCGTGCAGGCCGGGGCGGCGCGCATGCGGGACTTCGAGCCGGACACGATCATCGGGCTCGGCGGTGGCTCGCCGATGGACGCCGCCAAGATCATGTGGCTGATGTACGAACACCCGGAGATCGAGTTCGCGGACACCAAGGAGAAGTTCTTCGACATCCGCAAGCGGGCCTTCAAGTTCCCCGGCCTGGGCGAGAAGGCGCAGATGGTGGCCGTCCCGACCACATCGGGCACGGGCAGCGAGGTCACCCCCTTCGCCGTCATCTCCGACCCGAAGGCCGCGCAGAAGTACCCGCTCGCCGACTACGCCCTCACCCCGAACGTCGCGATCGTCGACCCGGCCCTGCCGATGAAGCTCCCCGCGACCGTTACTGCCGACTCCGGCTTCGACGCGCTGACCCACGCCACCGAGGCATACGTCTCGGTGTACGCGAACGACTACACCGACGGGCTCTGCCTCCAGGCGATCAAGCTCATCTTCGAGAACCTGGAGCGGTGTGTCGTGAGCGGGGCGCAGGACCCCGAGGCGCGCGAGAAGATGCACAACGCCTCGACCGTGGCGGGCATGGCTTTCGCCAACGCCTTCCTGGGCCTGGTGCACGCGATGGCGCACACCCTCGGCAACACCTTCCACGTCTCGCACGGCCGCACCAACGCGCTGCTCCTGCCGCACGTCATCCGGCACAACGGCACGGTGTCGGCCAAGGCGACGCCTTGGCCGAAGGCCGAGGTCTACCGGGCGCCGGAGCGGTTCCAGGAGATCGCCCGGATGCTGGGCCTTCCGGCGGATTCCCCGGAGCAGGGGGTGGAGTCCTACGCCCGTGCGGTCGAGGAGCTGCGTTCCAAGTGCGGTATTCCGGGCTCCTTCGCGGAGGAGGGTGTCGATGAGGCCGCCTTCATCGGGGCCCTGCCGGAGCAGGCGATGAACGCGTACGCGGATCAGTGCGCGCCTGCCAACCCCCGGATGCCGATGCTCTCCGAGATGGAGCAGTTGATGCGGCAGGCCTACTACGGCAACGGGGTGGGTGCCTGACTCCGGTCGCCGTCCGCGGGCCGTAGGCGGCTTGTCGCGCAGCTCCCCGCGCCCCTTCGGGGGCGCGGCTAGCGTTTGGGCCAGTACCAGAGTGGCTCGTCGAGCATGCTCTCCCGGCCTGCGACGTCCGTCTCGCCCGACTCCTTCACCAGCTCTATGGAGTTGACGTCCATCCGGTGGCGCACCGCCCCCTTGGCCACGGCTTCGGCGAGGGGGCGGGCATGGGTCACCAGGACGACCTGCGTGTCCTTCGTCGCGGTCAGGATCAGGTCCGCGAGCGGGCGCAGGAGGTCGGGGTGCAGGCTCGTCTCCGGTTCGTTCAGGACGAGGAGGGACGGCGGCCGGGGCGTGAGCAGGGCCGCGGTCCACAGCAGATAGCGCAGTGTGCCGTCGGACAGTTCGGCGGGGCCCAGCGGGCGCAGCAGTCCGCGCTGGTGCAGCTGGAGTTCGAACCGCCCTCCGTTGTCGACGATCCGCACGCTGCTGCCCGGGAAGGCGTCGTCCACCGCCTCGTCGAGCGCACGGTCGTCGCCGATCTCCCGGATGGTCTGCAGGGCGGCCGCGAGGTCCGCGCCGTCATGGGCGAGGACGGGGGTCCGGGTGCCGATGCGGGCGGCGCGGGCCGGTGCGTCGGCGTCGGTGCGCACGTGGTCGTAGAACCGCCAGGAGCGGATCAGCTCGCGCAGCCTGAGCAGGTCGGGGGCCAGCTGCGGATCGGCGAACTCGCTGAGCATGCTGTCGTACGGCCGGATGCCCTGGGAGCGGTGCCAGCCGCCGTCGGCGGTGCGGGTGCGCACGGCGGGGCCCGCGCGGTCGCAGAGCAGCGCGGCGGTCCGCAGCACGGGACCGGCCCAGGTGGACTCGCGCTTGATCTCCGGGTCGAGGCCGAACATGGAGGGGGCACCGCCCGGACCCGCGCCGCTGGACTGGGGGACGCCGAAGTCGACCGCGTACCCGAACTCGTCGCCCGCGAAGCCCAGGCGCAGGGCGGCGGGCTCCGCCTTGCGCTCGCCCGCCCACATCGCGGAGGGCAGGCCGCCCTCGCGGGCCAGGGCCGCGACCGCGCCGCCCGCCGCGGAGTCGGCGAGCAGCCGCAGCGCGCGGTACAGGCTGGACTTGCCGGTGCCGTTCGCGCCCGTCACGACGTTCAGGCGGTCCAGGGGGACGATCAGTTTGCGCAGGGAGCGGTAGTTCTCGACTGCCAGGGTGGTGATCATTGCTCAAGACTCGCACCCGGGTCTGACAACGGCCGGGGAGCGGCGGCCGGGGGAGCGGGCCGTCACCCGAGGTGGGCGCCGCTGTCCGGTTCCGCTTCCTGCGTCGCGGGCTTCTGGCCCGGCTGCCGGTCCCCGCGCAGCGCGGACATG
This sequence comes from Streptomyces sp. NPDC044044, assembly GCF_056434405.1. NCBI lineage: Bacteria > Bacillati > Actinomycetota > Actinomycetes > Kitasatosporales > Streptomycetaceae > Streptomyces > Streptomyces sp. NPDC044044. Next base: position 82,389 of record NZ_JBWKFG010000009.1, read on the forward strand.
ACCAGGGTGACGGCGGTGCCCACGACCGCCCAGGCGGCGAGCACCAGCATCGGTCCGGTGATCGCGTTGCCCTTGAAGTACGCGATCGAGCGCGCCACCCAGGTGCCCGCGCCCGGCGGCAGCCAGGGGCCGATCTCCTTCCAGAACGGCGGCAGCATCGGCAGCGGGAAGGCGCCGCCCGCGCTCGGGTTGCCCGCGATGACGACGAGCAGGACGGCGAGGCCGATGCCGACGATGCCGGTGAGCGACTGCAGGGCAAGCGTGATCATGCCGACCCCGAAGACGACCAGCGAGCCGAGGCCCCACAGGCCCATGATGCTGCCGGGCAGGGCGCCCAGGATCGGCCCGATGATGAGCGCGCCGCCGAGGCCGCCCGCGATCGAGTAGAGCGCCATGACGCCGGTCCTGATCAGTGCGCGCGGGCCGTTGGCGGCCCGGGAACCCGCGCTGATCGCCAGGATCGAGGCGCACAGATAGCCGCCGACGCACCAGCCGACGACCAGGTAGAACGACGAGAGCCCGTCGAAGTCCTTGGCGGACGCCGGGGCCACGTCCACGGTCCTGACCCCCCGCTTCTCGGCCATGCCGACCTCGGTGGCGATCTTCTCCAGCGCGGTGGCGAGCACGGTGCCGCCGCCCGAGCCGACCAGCAGGGTGTCGGTGGTGCCCCGGGGGTCGACGACCAGGGCGCCGTCGATGTCGCGGTTCATGATCTGGTGCCGGGCCGTGGCCTCGTCCTCGACCACGCGCGGGTCGAGCGGTTCACCGGGGAGTTTCCCGAGCTTGTCCGAGGTCTCCTCGGCCGCGGGCCCCGGAGCGACGACTCCGAAGGGCACGTCTTTCGGCTTCGGGTCGTGCAGGGCCCCTACGTAGGAGGCGATGAACAGCAGCTGCAGGGCCAGTACACCGATGACCAGCAGGGCTGCTCGCGGGGTGACGGCGCTCTTCAACTCATCGGTGAAACTCATGCCCCCACGCTCCGTGGCCCCTGTCGTTCCCGCAGGTGGGCGGGGCCGAATGGGCGAAGAGGGGTGCGGGCCGACCCGGGTGCCGGAGGGGGCGCGGATCGAGTGTCGTACGTACGTTCGAAACGTGGTCTATGGTGGAGGCGGGGGATGTGAGGTCGGATCGGTTCAGGGTTTCAGGAGGTGCGTGTGCCAGGGTTCACGCATCTGCACACCGTCTCCGGGTTCTCCCCGCGGTACGGGGCCTCGCACCCGGAGCGGCTCGCCGAGCGCGCCGCCGAGCGGGGCATGGACGCCCTCGCGCTCACCGACCGGGACACCCTCGCGGGAACCGTCCGGTTCGCCAAGGCCTGCGCGAAGGCGGGGGTGCGGCCGCTGTTCGGCACCGAGCTCGCGGTGGGGGAGCCGGTGCCCGCGAGCGGTGCGCGGCGCCGGACCCCGGTGCGCGGAGGTGCCTTCATCGACGAGTCGACCCCGCGCGTGACCTTCCTCGCCCGTGACGGCGCCATCGGCTGGGCCGCGCTGTGCCGCCTGATCACCGCGGCGCACCGGAGCGGCGAGGGGCAGCCCGTGCTCCCGTGGGAGGAGAACCACGGCGACGGCATGACCGTGCTGCTCGGCCCCGCGTCCGACGTGGGGCGCGCGCTCGCCGCCGGACGCCCCGACCGGGCCGCCCGCCTCCTGGCCCCCTGGCGCGAGCGCTACGGGGACGCGCTGCGCCTGGAGTCCGTGTGGCACGGCCGCGAAGGCACCGGACCCGGCTCGCTCCGCCTCGCCGCCCGCACCGTCGGCTTCGCCGCCGAGCAGGGCGTCCGCCCCGTCCTGAGCAACGCCGTCCGCTACGCCGACGCGGGGCTCGGCCCGGTCGCCGACGTGCTCGACGCCGCGCGCCGCCTCGTCCCCGTCGACCCGACCAGGGAACTCGACGGCGGGGAGCGGTGGTTGAAGGGCGCCGACGCGATGCTGGGCAATGCCGAGCGGATCGTGGAGGCGGCAGGCTTCCGCCGCGACACCGCCCACCGCCTCGTCGAGCAGACCCGGGCGGCAGCCGCCGAGTGCCTCGTCGACCCCGAGGACGACATCGGCATCGGTTCCGTGCGCTTCCCCGAGCCGCACCTCGTCGGCGCGGGGCGCCGCACCGCGCAGCGCGTGCTCGCATCGCGGGCGGCTGCGGGGATGGTGCTGCGGGGATACGACCGCTCCCCGGGCGCCCACGGCTACTGGGAGCGGATGCACCACGAGCTGGACGTCATCGCGTACCACGGCTTCGCCTCCTACTTCCTCACCGTGGCCCAAGTGGTCGACGACGTACGCGACTTGGGGATCCGGGTCGCGGCGCGCGGCTCCGGCGCGGGGTCCCTGGTCAATCACCTCATCGGCATCGCGCACGCCGACCCCGTCGAGCACGGCCTGCTCATGGAGCGGTTCCTGTCCACGCGGCGTGCCGTCCTGCCGGACATCGACATCGACGTGGAGTCGGCCCGCCGCCTTGAGGTCTACCGCGCGATCATCGGCCGCTTCGGCACCGAGCGGGTCGCGACCGTCGCCATGCCCGAGACCTACCGCGTCCGCCACGCCATCCGTGACGTGGGCGCCGCACTCTCCATGGACCCGGCCGAGATCGACAGGATCGCCAAGGCCTTCCCGCACATCCGCGCGCGGGACGCCCGCTCGGCGATGGAGGAGCTGCCCGAACTGAGGGAGGTGGCGGGGGAGGCGGAGAGCCACGGGCGCCTGTGGGAGCTGGTCGAGGCCCTGGACGCGCTGCCGCGCGGGATCGCCATGCACCCATGCGGTGTGCTGCTCTCCGACGCCTCGCTGCTCGAACGCACGCCCGTCGTGCCCACCAGCGGCGAGGGCTTTCCCATGTCCCAGTTCGACAAGGAGGACGTGGAGGATCTCGGGCTGCTCAAGCTCGACGTGCTCGGTGTGCGGATGCAGTCGGCGATGGCGCACGCGGTGGGGGAGATCGAGCGGGCCACGGGCACGCGGGTGGACGTGGACGCGGTGCCGCCGGGCGATCCTGCGACGTATCAACTCATCAAGTCCGCCGAGACGTTGGGCTGCTTCCAGATCGAGTCGCCGGGCCAGCGTGACCTGGTCGGGCGACTTCAGCCCGCGACCTTCCACGACCTGGTCGTCGACATCTCGCTCTTCCGGCCGGGTCCTGTCGCCGCCGACATGGTGCGGCCCTTCATCGAGGCCCGGCACGGCCGCGCGCCCATCCGCTACCCGCACCCGGACCTGGCGGGGCCGCTCAAGGAGACGTACGGCGTCGTCGTCTTCCACGAGCAGATCATCGAGATCGTGGACATCATGACCGGCTGCGGACGCGGCGAGGCGGACCGGGTGCGGCGCGGGCTCTCCGACCCCGAGTCGCAGGGGCGGATCCGGTTCTGGTTCGCGCAGCAGGCGGCGGCGAAGGGATACGACGCCGAGACCATCGGCCGGACCTGGGAGATCATCGAGGCCTTCGGTTCGTACGGCTTCTGCAAGGCGCACGCGGTGGCCTTCGCCGTGCCCACCTACCAGTCGGCGTGGCTGAAGGCCCATCACCCGGCCGCTTTCTACGCCGGGTTGCTCACGCACGACCCCGGCATGTACCCCAAGCGGCTGCTGCTCGCGGACGCGCGGCGGCGGGGGGTGCCCATCCTTCCGCTGGACGTGAACCGGTCCGCGGTCGCTCACCGTATCGAACTGGTGTCTGGTTCTGCGGGTTCGGAGGGCTCTCCCGGCGCTCCGGACCGGTGGGGCCTGCGCCTCGCGCTCAGTGATGTCCACGGCATCAGCGAGGCCGAGGCGGCGCGGATCGCCGACGCCCGGCCCTACGCCTCGCTCCTGGACTTCTGGGAGCGGGCAAGGCCGAGCAAACCGGTCGCGCAGCGCCTCGCGCAGGTCGGCGCGCTCGACGCGTTCGGCGCCAACCGCCGCGACCTGCAACTGCACCTGACGGAGCTGCGGCGGGGCTCGCGGGGCTCCTCGGGGGCCCAACTACCGCTGTCCGGAGGGCGCAAGACGGCCCCCGCGGGGCTGCCCGACCTGGACGACGCGGAACGGCTCAGCGCCGAGCTCGGCGTCCTGGGCATGGACTCCTCGCGCCATCTCATGGGCGACCACGCACAGTTCCTGCGCGAGCTCGGCGTGCTGACGGCCCGTCGCCTGCGGGATGCCGAACACGGGGCGACCGTCCTGGTCGCGGGCGCCAAGGCGGCCACCCAGACCCCGCCGATCCGCTCCGGGAAGCGGGTCATCTTCACCACCCTGGACGACGGCACCGGCCTGGTCGACCTGGCCTTCTTCGACGACGCCCACGAACGGTGCGCGCACACCGTCTTCCACTCCTGGCTGCTCCTCGTCCGCGGAGTGGTGCAGCGGCGCGGCCCGCGCAGCCTCAGCGTGGTCGGCGCCGCGGCATGGAACCTGGCGGAACTGGTGGAGCTGCGCCAGGAGGGCGGGCTCGACGCGGTGGGCGCGCGCCTCGCCGAGCCGGGACCCGAGGGGGAGAGCGAGGGTGACAGGGCCCCGGCGGACGGCGGCGCCCCGCATCCGGACGGCGGTTCCTCGACCCCGGCGGACGGCGGCCGGCGCATCCGGATGTCCACGGGGTACGAGATGCACCCCTGGGCCGACCTCCAGCCGCCCGGCGAACGGGCGGCAACAGGGCGGAAGTTGTGGCACCAGAGCCCAGGGAGCGCGGGATGAGCACCCTGTGCGTACGGTTCCTCCTGCCGCCGATGTACGAGGCGGCCCTGCCCCGACTGCTCCTGCTGCTCGGCGAGTTCAGCCCTGTCGTCGAGGCCCTGCCGCCCGACGCCGCGCTCGTCGACGTACGGGGAGCGATGCGCTACTTCGGGCGTGACGCCGTCGAACTCGCCTCGGTGATACGGGTACGGGCGCTCGCCCTGTACGGGGTGGACTGCGTGATCGGCGCAGGTCCAGGACCGATGCTCGCGCGGATGGCCGTGCGGGAAGCCGGGCCGGGCGTGACCCGGGTCGTGGGCCCGGAGCCCGACGCCGTCGCGGAGTTCCTCGGGCCGAAGCCGGTCGCCGAACTGCCGGGGGTCGGCCGCGCCACCGCCCGCACCCTGTGCTCGTACGGCCTCGACTCCGTCGGCAAGGTGGCCGCAGCGCCGCTGTCCACCCTGCAGCGCCTCGTCGGCGCCCGCGCGGGCCGCGAGCTGCACGAGAAGGCGCACGGCATCGACCGCGCGCGCGTCGTGCCGAACGCCGCCGCCCGCTCCCTCGCATCCGAACGCCCCTTCCCCCGCGACGAATTGGACCCCGCGCGACACCGCAGGGCGCTGCTCTCGCTCACCGACGAACTCGGTGCGCGGATGCGCGACGAGGACCAGGTGTGCCGCTCCCTGACCCTCACCGTGCGGTACGCGGACCGCTCCACCACGACACGCACCCGTACGCTGCCCGAACCGACCGCGCACTCGTCCGCGCTGACCGGATCCGCGTACCGCATGTACGAGGCGCTCGGCCTCCAGCGGGCCCGGGTGCGCGGCATCTCGCTGCGCGCCGAAGGGCTCGGACCCGCCGAACACGCCGCCCACCAGCTGATGTTCGACCCGGTGGACGACAGGGCCCGCAAGATCGAGGCGGTGGCCGACCGGGCGCGGGCGAAGTTCGGTCCCGGCGCGATCGTGCCGGGGACGCTGGCGGCGTAGCACCGTGCTCCGAGGTCACAGATCCCTGCGGTGCACGGCCGCCACCATGACGGCCACCGCTGCCACCGGCCACGCCGCGAACACGATCCACGCCTCGGTGACCGACACCGGGTACTTGCCCTGCGGGAAGCCCATCGAGGGATTCTCGATGAGGGCGTTCCACGCCGTGACCGGCATCGTGTTGCCGAGTTCCTTCACCCACCGGTACGTGTCGCCCTGGAGGAAGGCGGGGACGAGGATCAGCGTCACGAGGGACGTGACGATGCTGCCCGTGGCGTGCCGGACGAGCGCACCGACGGCCATGCCCACCAGCGCGCTCAACGGAACGAGCAGCGCGGACGCCACGACGGCCCGCAGCGCGCCCGGATCGCCGATCGACAGACCCCCGTGCTCGCGCAGGATCGCCTGCGTCACGCCGAACGAGGCCACGGAGACGACCGTGCCGAGCGCTGACATCACCACCGTCATGACGACCGCCTTGGCCAGCATCACCGCACGCCGGTCTGGGACGGCCGTGAACGTCGTCCGGATCAGGCCGCTGGTGTACTCGCCGAAGACCGTGAGAGCGCCCACGCTTCCCGCGACGACCATCAGGATCTGCCAGGCGGGGTCTACGAACGCGCTCGACAGGGTGTCGAACTCCGGTCCCTGCCCGGCCGGGACGGCCGGATCCGGACGCGAGAGCCAGCCGAGGTTGGACAGCGCGGAGTTCACGTTGATCCCGGTGACGGCCGGCGCACCCACCGCGAGGACCCAGTAGGTCGAGCGCAGCGACCACAGCTTGATCCACTCGGCGGCGACGAGGTGGCGGAAGCGGGCCCGGGGTTCGGCGGCCCCGGTGACGGCTGGGAGGGTGGCGGTCGTCATCGGGCGTCTCCCGCGAGGTATTCGACGCTGTCGGCGGTGAGTTCCATGAATGCCTCTTCCAGGGACGCGGAGCGGGTGGCGAGTTCGTGGAGCCGCATCCCGTGCCGGAAGGCGAGGTCCCCGATCCGGGGGGCGGGCAGGCCGGTGACGGTGAGGGCTTCGCCGTCCGCCTGGACGCAGGCGCCCTCGGCCGCCAGGAGCTCCGTCAGGGCGGGGGCGTCGGGCGTGCGGACCGTGACGCTCGGACGGGTGCCGCGGGCGGCGAAGGCGGTGACGCTCTCGGCGGCGATGAGTTCGCCGCGGCCGATGACGACGAGCTGGTCGGCGGTGTTCTCCATCTCGGACATGAGGTGACTGGACACGAAGACGGTGCGGCCCTCGGCGGCCAGGCGCCGGAAGAGCCCGCGTACCCACAACACCCCTTCCGGATCGAGGCCGTTGAGCGGCTCGTCGAAGAGCAGCACCGGCGGGTCGCCGAGCAGCGCGGTGGCGATCCCCAGGCGCTGCCGCATGCCGAGCGAGAAGCCGCCCACGCGCCGCCCCGCCACCTCGGTGAGGCCGACCTCGTGCAGCACCTCGGTCACCCGGCTCCGAGGGATGTCGTTGCAGCGGGCCAGCGCGCGCAGATGGGCACGGGCCGTGCGGCCGCCGTGCACATCGCCCGCGTCGAGGAGCGCGCCGACGTGGCGCAGGCCGCGCGGCCGGGTGGCGAAGGCACGGCCGTCGATGGTGGCGCTCCCGCCGCTGGGTCCGACCAGGCCGAGCAGCATCCGCAAGGTCGTCGTCTTGCCCGCGCCGTTCGGGCCGAGGAACCCGGTGACCTGACCCGGGCGCACGGTGAAACTCAGGTTGTGTACGGCGTTCTTGGTGCCGTACCGCTTCGTCAGTTCGTTGACTTCGATCACGCGGACCACGGTGCCGCGGGCCGGGGCCGCCCGGCATCGGGCCGTCGGCCACACCCGCCGCCGGCTCCGGTAGCCCCTGGGCGTACGACCGCGGGCCAATACCCCCGCGAGCGGCGCACGCATACGATCGGCGCATGGACGTCACACCAGGTCAGCAGCTGTCCGCGAAGGGCCGGAACAAGGGCAGCCGCAAGCTCGCCCCCGGGCGGCCGTGGCCTGCCGTACGCACGGGTCTGGCCTGGAGCGGGGCCGCTCTCTTCCCCGCCGTCACGTACGTCACGTTCTCCGACGGACAGCAGGGCTTCGACCTCCTGATGGTCCTCGCGTCGCTCGTGCTCGCGGCCGTGGTCGCCTCGCTGCTGCGCCGCCGTCCGCTTCCGGCCCTGACCTTGCTGCTCCTGGGCGGGGTCACCGCCACGATGGAGATGCGGACGGCGGAGGTCAGCTATCTGCAGGTCTTTGCCGGGGTCTGCGCCGTCGGCTATCTCGCGGCCGCCCGCCCGCGACGCACGTCGGTCACCGCCGCCCTCATGGCGTTCACGGCACAGATGGGCTCCCTCTTCGGCTTCCCGACCGACCAGGGCTGCCTTCCCGGCCGGTACGGGATGAATCACTGCCCGACCTCCGCGTGGGCCGCCAACAGCGGCCAGAGTGCCGTGCTCGTCACCGTCCTCCTCATCGCCGCCTGGATGGCGGGCAGTTCGGCCCGCGAGCGCCGCACGCACGCCGACGCGCTGCGCGCCCAGGCCACGGCCCGCGCCGTCACCGCCGAACGGCTGCGCATCGCAAGGGAGTTGCACGACATGATCGCGCACAGCATCGGCGTCATCGCCATCCAGGCGGGCGTGGGCAGCCGGGTCATCGACACCCAGCCCGCGGAGGCCCGCAACGCCCTCGCCACCATCGAGGCCACCAGCAGGGAGACCCTCGCCGGGCTGCGCAGGACTCTGGTCGCGCTGCGCAGGCCGGAGTCGGAGCCAGAAGCCGACGGCGGGCCGCCGGACCCGCCCCGCGACACGTCCGCGCCGCCGCCGCGCGACACCTCCGCGCCGCCCCGCGAACCCGCCCCCGGGCTCGCCGACGTCGACCGTCTCGCCGCTTCGGCGCGGGACGCCGGGGTCCACGCCGAGATCCGCAGGCGGGGGGAGCACGGTCCGCTGCCCGCCGACATCGACCTGGCCGCGTTCCGCATCCTGCAGGAGGCCCTCACCAATGTCGTACGGCACGCGGGGACGGACACCTGCCGGGTGACCGTCGAGCGGCGGGACGGCGAGCTGTCCCTGGAGATAGAGGACGACGGCCGGGGCGGCCTGCCAGCGGGCACCGGGTTCGGTCTCGTCGGCATGCGCGAGCGAGTCGCCCTGCTGCACGGCACATTCACCGCGGGGCCGCGCCCCGAGGGCGGGTTCCGGGTGACGGCCCTGCTGCCCCTGCCGCCGGTGGAGGTCCGATGACCGGGCCGGTGGTCAGGGTCGTCCTCGCCGACGACCAGCCCCTCGTCCGCGCGGGCCTGCGCGTCCTGATGGCCGACACCGCCGACATCGAGGTGGTGGGGGAGGCCGGGACGGGCACCGAGGCGGTCCGGCTGGCGCGGGACGTGCGCCCCGACGTCGTCGTCATGGACATCCGCATGCCCGGCATGGACGGCATCGAGGCCACCCGGCTGATCACGGCCGACGGCGGGTCGACACGCGTCCTCGTCCTCACCACCTTCGATGACGACGACTACGTGTACGGGGCGCTGCGCGCGGGCGCGAGCGGGTTCCTCGTCAAGGACATGGCGCTTGAGGACATCCTCGCGGCGATCCATGTGGTGGCCGCCGGGGACGGCCTGATCGCGCCGAGCGTCACCCGGCGCCTGATCGAGGAGTTCGCGGCGCGGCCCGAGTCCACGCCCGCGGTGCGCAGGACGGCCGGCGGCATCACCGACCGCGAGTGCGAGGTGCTGACGCTGGTGGGCCGTGGCCTGTCCAACTCGGAGATCGCGGCCGAGCTCGTCATCACCGTGGCCACGGTCAAGGCGCACGTGGCGCGGCTCTTCACCAAGCTCGACTCCCGTGACCGGGTCCAACTGGTCATCATCGCCTACGAGTTGGGGCTGGTGGAGCCTCCTCGGTAGGGGGCCGTGGGGGACTGTGCCAGTGATTGCTGGAAGTTTTACCGACGCGTAACTTCACACTTCTACGACCGGCCCCTAATTTGGCGTGTGCACGGCATCCTCGTGATCCGGATCACAGGGCTCATCCATCGCAACTCCCTTGAGCCGCAAGGAGATCACACGATGCTGCCCTGGAGACGAGCGCTCAGAGCGCTTGCCGCCGCCCTGCTCATGACGGGCGCGCTCACCCTCACCCCCGCCGCCACGGCGTCCGCCGCACCTGCCGCCACCGCCTCGTCGCGCGGCTGGAACGACTACGACTGCAAGCCGTCGGCCGCCCACCCCCGCCCCGTGGTCCTGGTCCATGGCACCTTCGGCAACTCCATCGACAACTGGCTCGTCCTGGCGCCCTACTTGGTGAGGCGCGGCTACTGCGTCTACTCCCTCGACTACGGCCAGCTGCCCGGAGTGCCGTTCTTCAACGGGCTCGGCCCGATCGACAAGTCGGCCGAGCAGCTCGACGGTTTCGTCGACAAGGTGCTCGCCTCGACGGGCGCCGCGAAGGCGGACCTCGTCGGCCACTCGCAGGGCGGCATGATGCCCCGCTACTACCTGAAGTTCCTCGGCGGCGCGCAGAAGGTGAACGCCCTGGTCGGACTCGCGCCCGACAACCACGGCACGACCCTGCTCGGCCTCACCAAGCTGCTGCCCTACTTCCCGGGCATCGAGGACCTGCTCACCACCAAGACCCCGAGCCTCGCCGACCAGGTGGCCGGATCACCGTTCCTGACCAAGCTCAACGAAGGCGGCGACACCGTCCCCGGCGTGCGCTACACCGTCATCGCCACCAAGTACGACGAGGTGGTCACCCCGTACCGCACGCAATTCCTGAACGGCCCCGGCGTGCGCAACGTGACCGTCCAGGACCTGTGCCCCGTCGACCTGTCGGAGCACGTGGCGATAGGGATCCTCGACCGGGTCGCGCACCACGAGGTCGCGAACGCGCTCGACCCGGCGCACGCGACACCGAGCACCTGCTTCTCCTGACGGCAGAGGGCCGCCGTCCTCCCCTGACGCACGGGAGGACGGCGGCCCGTCGATGCTCAGCCGGTTCAGCGGCCGTGGCGCGCCGTCCGGCGGCGGGCCGTGCCGAACATGGCCGCGGCACCGATGGCGAGCGCGGCGGCGCCGCCGATCGCGATGTACGGGGTGTTGCTGTCGCCGCCGGTCTCGGCGAGGTTCTCGTCGGCCGCAGCGACGGGCTTCTCGGCGCCGCCGTTCACCTCGGGCTGGTTGGCCGCGGCGTCGTCACCCGCCGCCGGGGCGGCCTCGGAGGCCTCGGCGCCCGTCTTGGCGTCGCTGTCGCCGTGGCCGTGGTGCTCGACGGTGGACTTCTCGGCGCCCGCGGCGATGTCCTTCTCGGAGGGCGCGGAGGCGGTCGGGGCCGGAGCCGCGGCGGCCTCGCCACCGCTGTCCTTGCCGAAGACGACGTCGGAGCAGGTGTAGAAGGCCTCGGGGGAGTCCGAGCGCTGCCAGACCGAGTAGATCAGGTGGCGGCCCGACTTGGCCGGGACCTTGCCGTCGAAGACGTAGTCGCCGTTCTCCATCTTGGGGTCGGCGACGTCGACGAACGGCTTCTCCTCCAGGTCCGACCACTTCAGGGGCTTGGTCGGGTCGTACGAGTCCTTCGTGATGTACAGCTCGAAGGAGCCCTTGTGCGGTGCGGTGCCCTTGTAGCGGAAGGTGTGGTTGCCGCCGGACATCTTGCTGGACGGCCAGTCGGCGCGCGGCAGGTCGAGGCCCTTGTACTTGTCGTTGCCCGCGCTGCAGAGCTTGCCGTCGGGGATGATCTCCTTCGACTTGCCCGCGGCGTTGGCGATGTTCACGCCGTTCCAGTCGTAGAAGGCCTGCGTGCCACTGGCCGCCACGGCCGCCTTGCAGGCAGCCGAGGTCGGCGACTCCGGGCCTTCCTGGAAGCACGCGGAGACACGGCTCACCGGGTCCGTCATCGAACCGTGCGCGGCGGCGGGGGCGGCCGACAGGGCGGTCAGGGCGAGCGGGGCGATCCCGGCGGCGGCGATCGCGGCGACCTTGCGACGTGCGGTCATGAGTGGTTCTCCTCAGCGGCGGTTCTGGGGGGTGGGGGACACGAGACGGTTGCGAACGGCCGGTGCCGCCCCCCGATTGCGTGCGGCGCCGACGGTTCGTAACCGGCCCGGCGACGAGAAAACTAGCCGCTGAAAACCCCGAATTCGCCTGCTGGGAGGGGGTGATGGCGATCTTTATGGTGGGGTTAAGGGAGCCCTCAGGCTCCGCTCAGGTCGTGCCCGAATTGCCCCAGGCGAGCGGTCCGGTCCCCTACCGCACCCACCGATACCGCCGCTCCGGCCGCCCCGTCCCCCCGTACTTCAGCGTCACCTCGACCCGCCCCGTGTCCGCGAAGAACTCCAGGTAGCGGCGCGCGCTGACCCGTGACAGTGCGCCCTCCTGCGCGCACTCCGAGGCGGAGAGGCCGCCCGGGTGCCCCCGCAGTGTCTGCTCGACCAGGTCCGCTGTGTGGGCCGCCAGGCCCTTCGGGAGTTCTCGGGAGCCGGGCGGGCGGGGGCCGAAGATCTGGTCGATGTCCTCCTGGCGCGCCTCGTCCAGGCCGTCCAGTCGGGCCCGCACCGCCGCCACGTGCAGCAACTGCTCCCGCAGCGCCGCCTGGTTGAACGGCTTGATCAGGTAGTGCAGCGCACCGGCCCGCAGCGCCGCCCGCACGATCTCCGCGTCCCGTGCCGCCGTGATGAACAGCGCGTCCAGCGGCTGCCGGTCCCGGTCGCGCTCCTCCACGGCACGCAACTCCCGTAGCACCGCGATGCCGTCCATATCGGGCAGATAGACGTCAAGGAGTACGAGATCGGGGCGCAGCCGCTCCACCGCGGCCAGCGCCTCCGTGCCGCTGTGCGCCACTCCCACCACCGAGAACCCGTCCACCGCGGACACATAACGGCTGTGCAGTTTGGCGACCATGAAGTCGTCGTCCACGACCAGCACCCTTGTCATCGCCGCAGGCTAAGGGCGCGACCACAACGACCACAACGTCCGTTGATTCCGGAAGAGAGACAGCTTCTTAACGCGCAGGCAACATGTGGGCCACCTCACAGGTATCCCCGTCCCCGCGGACGGCGGCCGGGTTCCCGCCCCCACGGGGAACCCGGCCGCAGCAACTCCCCAGCAATGACTACGTATCCCCGTTCCCCGTTTCCCCGTATCCCCAGCAATGACTACGTACCGACAGGTGGTGGCACACGTGCGTCTGCGCACACCCCTTGCCCTGCTCGGGGCCGCGCTGCTCGTGCTCGCAGGGCCGCCGCTGCTCTCGACGGGCAGCGACGCCGAGACCGGCACACAGATCCCCGGCCTGCGCCTCATGGTCCCCAACACGCCCGGCGGCGGCTACGACATCACCGCCCGCACCGCGGCGAAGAACGCCGAGGACGCAGGACTCACCCACAACATCGAGGTGTTCAACCTCCCCGGCGCAGGCGGCACCGTGGGCCTCAGCCGCCTCGTCGGCGAGCACGGCAACGGCAAGCTCGCCATGTCCATGGGCTTGGGCGTCGTGGGCGCCGCACGCTCCAACGACTCGCCCAAGACCCTCGCCGACACCACTCCCATCGCCCGCCTCACCGAAGAGCCGGACGTCGTCGTGGTCGCCAAGGACTCGCCGTACAAGGACATCAAGCAGCTGGTCACCGCCTGGAAGAAGAACCCGGGCAAACTCCCCGTCGGCGGCGGCTCCTCCCCGGGCGGCCCCGACCACCTCGCGCCCATGCTGATGGCGCGCGCCGCCGGGATCGACCCGAAGAAGGTCAATTACGTCCCCTTCGACGGCGGCGGCGAACTCCTCGCCTCGATCCTCGGCAAGAAGGTCGCCTTCGGCGTCTCGGGCGTCGGCGAGTACCTCGACCAGATCAAGTCGGGCGAGCTGCGGCTCCTCGCCACCACCGGGCCCAAGCGGGCCAAGGGCCTGGACGGGCCGACCCTCAAGGAGTCCGGCTACGACGTGGACTTCACCAACTGGCGCGGCATCGTCGCACCGCCCGGCCTCTCCGACGCGGAACGCAAGAAGCTCACCGGCCTGGTCAGGAAGCTGCACGACTCCCCTCAGTGGCGCAAGTCCCTCAAGACCAACGGCTGGGACGACGCCTTCCTCACCGGCGACAAGTTCGGTGACTTCCTGGCCGCCCAGGACAAGAGCGTGGTGTCCGTGCTGAAGGAGCTGGGACTGTGACGACGAGCACCGAAACCCCGCTGGACGAGCGCGGCGGCGGTCGCCGGTCCTGGCTGCGCGAAAACTCCGAACTCGGCGTGTGCGTCATGCTGTTGGCCCTCGGCATCCTCGTCCTCACCGACGCGCTCACCATGGACGTCGAGATCGCCCAGCGCGGCCCCATCGGCCCCAAGACGGTCCCGATCGCCGTGGGCGTCGGACTCCTCGTCGTCGCCGTGATCCTCGCGATCGACGTCCTGCGCGGCGGTCGCGGCGAAGCCGAGGGCGGCGAGGACATCGACCTGTCCGAACCCGCCGACTGGCGCACCGTGCTGCTCCTCGCCGGAGTCTTCCTCGGCGCCGCCGTCCTCATCGAACCGCTCGGCTTCCCCATCGCGGGCGCCCTGCTCTTCTGGGGCGCCGCGTACGCCCTCGGCAGCCGTCACCTCGACCGCGATCCGCTCATCGCGGCAGGGATCTCCCTCCTCACGTACGTCGTCTTCAACAACCTGCTCGGGGTGCCGCTCCCCGGCGGACCGCTGATGGGAGTGCTGTGACATGGACGCCTTCAACTCCCTGATGGACGGCTTCGGCACGGCCCTCACCCCCATGAACCTGCTCTGGGCCGCCGTCGGCGTGCTCCTGGGCACCGCGATCGGCGTCCTGCCCGGCATCGGCCCCGCGATGGCGGTGGCACTCCTGCTGCCCGTGACGTACGGCCTGGAGCCGACCGGCGCGTTCATCATGTTCGCGGGCATCTACTACGGGGCGATGTTCGGCGGCTCGACGACCTCCATCCTCCTGAACACCCCAGGTGAGAGCGCCGCGGTGGTGGCCGCCATGGAGGGCAACCCGATGGCCAAGGCGGGGCGCGGCGCTCAGGCGCTCGCGGCCGCCGCCATCGGGCACTTCGCGGGCGGCATCATCGGCACGATCCTCCTGGTGGCGCTCGCACCGACGGTCGCCGACCTCGCGGTCGACATCGGGGCGCCCGACTACTTCGCCATCATGGTCCTCGCGTTCATCGCGGTGACGTCCGTGCTCGGCTCCTCGCGCGTACGAGGACTCGCCTCGCTCCTCATCGGCCTCACCCTCGGCCTGGTCGGCCTCGACCAGATGACCGGACAGCAGCGCCTGACCTTCGGCTCGCTCCAACTCGCCGACGGCATCGACGTGGTGATCGTCGCGGTGGGCCTCTTCGCGATCGGCGAGGCCCTGTGGGTCGCGGCCCACCTGCGCCGCACCAGCGGCGAGGCGATCCCCGTCGGCCGCCCCTGGCTCGGCAAGGCCGACGTCAAGCGCACCTGGAAGTCCTGGCTGCGCGGTCCGCTCATCGGCTTCCCGTTCGGCGCGATCCCGGCCGGCGGGGCGGAGATCCCCACCTTCCTCTCGTACGTCACCGAGAAGCGCCTGTCCAAGCACAAGGACGAGTGGGGCAAGGGCGCGATCGAGGGAGTGGCGGGCCCCGAGTCGGCGTCATCGGCGTCGGCGGCCGGAACACTCGTCTCCATGCTGACCCTGGGGCTGCCCACGACAGCCGTGGCGGCCGTGATGCTCGCCGCCTTCCAGCAGTACGGCATCCAGCCGGGCCCGCTCCTCTTCGAACGCGAACCGGACCTGGTCTGGGGCCTGATCGCGTCCCTCTTCGTGGGCATGGTCCTGCTCCTGGCCCTGAACCTGCCCCTGGCCCCGGTCTGGGCGAAGCTCCTGCGCATCCCGAGGCCCTACCTCTACGCGGGCATCCTCTTCTTCGCGGCGGTGGGCGCGTACGCGGTCGGCGGCGAGGCCCTCGACCTGGTGATCCTGCTGATCATCGGCCTGATCGGCTTCGGCATGCGACGCTACGGCCTGCCGGTCCTGCCCGCGGTCATCGGCGTCATCCTCGGCCCGAACGCGGAACAACAGCTGCGCCGCGCCCTGCAGATCAGCGACGGAAGCGTCAGCGGCCTGTTCGACACGGCCTTCTCGATCACGGTGTACGTGATCATCGCGCTGATCGTGCTCTGGCCGCTCCTGAAGAAACTGCTGGTGCGGGGCAGGAGGACTGACGTAGACGTAAAGGCATGACAGCTGACATCCGCCTCGCCACCGCCGCCGACGTCCCCGCCGTGAAGGCGGTGACGGACGCCGCGTACCACCCCTACATCGAGCGCATCGGTGTCGTGCCCGTCCCCATGGAGGCGGACCACGCGGCGGAGGTGTCGGCCGGGCGGGTGTACGTCACCGGGGATCCGGTGGTGGGTGTCCTGGTCCTCGTCCCGCACGAGGACCATCTGTTCCTGGACAGCATCGCGGTCCACCCCGAGGCCGCGGGCCAAGGGGTGGGCCGCCGCCTGCTCACCTTCGTGGACGAGCGGGCGCGGGAGCTCGGTCTCCCCGAGATCAGGCTCTACACGAACGCGATGATGTGGGAGAACCAGAAGATCTACCCGAGATACGGCTACGAGATGGTGGAGCGCAGGGTGGACGGCCCGTACGACCGCTACCACTACAGGAAGACCCTCTAGCGGCTCGTGTCCCGCGCCTGCGGGCGCCGGCTCTCACCCGTCGGGCCACCAGGTCCGCTGGATGTCCTTGCGGACCTCCGGGCGCTCGCGGGGCCGGTCCTCGGATTCGTGCTTCTCCCGGATCTGCCGATTGGTGGGCTTACCGACGGTCTTGTGCACGGTCACACGGCGCATGGCTGCCTCCCTGTACTACCGATGTCCAAGGTGGGACGTCTGTAGACCTCCGCGGGGAGGGTTTCTCATCCGATTCGGATTGTCAGTGGCGAGTGTCACCATCGCCGGATGAGCATCGACTGGGACGCGCAGGCGGCCACCTTCGACGAAGAGCCGGACCACGGGCTGCGGGACGCGGAGGTGCGGGAGGCGTGGGCACAGCGCCTGGGGGACTGGTTGCCGAAGACCCCCGGCGACGTCCTTGACCTGGGCTGCGGCACCGGAAGCCTGTCCTTGCTCGCGGCCGAGCGGGGGCATCACGTCACGGCGGTGGACCTGTCGCCGAAGATGGTGGAACGGGCCCGCGAGAAGCTGTCGGGGCATGAGGCGGAAGTGCTGGTCGGTGACGCGTGGGAGCCGCCGGTGGAGGGGCGCCGGTTCGACGTGATCCTGGCCCGGCACGTGCTGTGGATGGTGCCGGACCCGGAAGCGACGCTGCGGCACTGGTGCGGGCTGCTGCGACGGGGCGGACGCCTGATCCTGATCGAGGGCGTGTGGGGCACGACGAACCCTTCCGGCGTCCCCGCGTCCCGCCTGATCAGCGCACTGACACCCATGGCAGGCCGCCTCCACTCCGAACGCCTTTCGGGCGACGAGCGGTTGTGGGGGAAGAGGGTGGAGGACGAGCGGTACGCGATCATGGCGCACGTCGCCGGTCCCCGCCGCCACAAGGAGGTGGTGGACGTCCACCTCATCCTGCGCCGCGGCGATGAGGTCCTCCTCGCCCGCCGCGCCAACACCGGTTACGGCGACGGCCTGTTCAACACCCCCTCCGGCCACGTGGAGCCCGGAGAGGACGTCCGTATGGCGGTGATCCGCGAGGCGAGGGAGGAGATCGGCATCGACCTCGCCCCCGAGG
The DNA here is from genome assembly GCF_056434405.1 of Streptomyces sp. NPDC044044. Classification (NCBI taxonomy): domain Bacteria; kingdom Bacillati; phylum Actinomycetota; class Actinomycetes; order Kitasatosporales; family Streptomycetaceae; genus Streptomyces; species Streptomyces sp. NPDC044044. The sequence goes on from NZ_JBWKFG010000009.1 coordinate 99,731, forward strand.
ACGTGAGCGCCGAACTGGTCATCCAGCACCGGGGACCCGGTGGGAACCCCCGCATCGGCTGGTTCTTCGAGGCGACGTACGGCGCGGGCGGCGAACCGTTCAACGCGGAGCCGCACAAGTGCGACGACCTGAGCTGGCACAGGACGGACGCGCTGCCGGACGACATGGTGGCGTACTGCAGGGCAGGGCTCGAGGCATGGCGGGTGGGGGAGCGGTTCGTTCTGCACTGGCAGGAGGAGGGGGATGCGGTGGCGTACGAGGCGGGTGGGGCCGGGAGGGCGGTCGCTCTCGGGCCGCAGGCCGACGGCTGAGTTCTCCCGGTCGGCCGGGCCGGAAGCGTCCGGCCCGGCCGAGCCGGTGGCCCTTACGGTGCGGTGGGATCCGTCCCGGGGAAGGGCGGGGAGAGGGAGGCTCCCGTGCGGGCCAGGTGTTCCAGGGTGTTCAGGGCCGACAGGGCCTGGGACGCTGCCTCGGGGTCACGTTCGGACAGGCCGCTCTCCGCGAACTCGTCCTCGTCCAGGCGCAGGATCGTCCCGCCGTCCGCCGAGCACCACAGGTCCAGGTCCAGGTCCTCCACCGTGAGCGTGGCGCCGTCCCGCACCGCGGGGCGCGTCACGTCGCAGTACCAGCCCTTCAGGACGCCTGCGGACGTGCGGACCTCCTTCACGGCGTACCAGCGGTCACGCCAGTAGTGCTCCGTGAAGACGTCTCCCGGCTCGAAGCGTACGAAGCCGAAGTCCCGCACCCCGGCGGCCGCCCACGGCGCGCGGACCGTCACCACGGTGCCGTCGTCCGCGACGACCTCCGCCGGGTAGCGGATCTTCGTCCGGCCCGCCTTCGTCAGGATGACGTCCACCTTGTCGGCCGTCTTGTCCACTGCCGTGTCAGCCGAGGTCTCGGACATGGCGTACCTCCGTCGCGCAGATCTCGTAGCCGAACCACTTGTTGATCGCCAGCATCGGCTCGTTGCCGGCGTCGTTCCCGGTGAATGCCTCGGTGCAGCCCACGGTCCGCGCCCGGTGCAGGGAGTCGTTCTTGGCGAGCTTGGCAAGCCCGCGCCCACGGAACGCGCGTCCGGTGCCGGTCATGCCGCTCGCGTAGCGCGACGCGTCGTCCGTGCGGGCCAGCGTGAAGGCCGCGGGCCGGCCGTCCACCACCGCCACAGAGGTCAGCTCGCGGTTCACCAAGGGGTGGTTCCAGGTCTCGGCGAGCCAGTGTTCGTAGTCCGTGAACTCCGCCGCTACATCGCTCGGTTCGTCCGCCACCGTCTCCGCGTCCAGGTCGAAGAGGGCGCGCGGGTCCTCCCCGAACTCCGCTCCCGTACGCAACTCCACTCCGGCGGGCAGCTCTTGGCGGGGCGGCAGGGTGCCGCCTGCCAGGTCGAGGCGGAGGAAGTGGGCCGAGCGGCTCGCGCGGTAGCCGCGTGCGGCGGCGAAGGCGCGGTTCGCCGGCTCGTCGAGGACCCAGGAGAAGACCGTGGTGGCGCCTTCCGCCGCCAGGTACTCCTCCGCCGTCCGCAGGATCAGCGAACCCGCGCCAAGACCGCGCCGCTCCGGGAGTACGTAGACGTTGGCGAAGCCCTGTCCGGGGTCGGGGCTGTCATAGGCGATGCCCACCTGCGCCGTGCCGATGATCTCTCCGTCGGCCTCCGCGACCAACTGGCGGTAGCGGGAGTCGGGATGGGCGTGCGCCAGGTCGAACCGGATCGAATCGGCGGTGGCGAGCATGGCGGGCACGCAGGCACGGCGGACGACGGCGAAGGCCTCGGCATCGGGTCGGCTGTCGGGGCGCAGGGCGCGGACTAGGACGGTCATGGGGCCGCACGCTACGCGCGGGGCGCGTCGGGGTGCCTCTTATTTTCCGGGGGTGCGGGACAATCGCCGCGTGACTTTGAAGATCGAGATCGACGGTGGCGCGGCGGAGAGTGGCATGCCGCCCTACGAGCAGGTGCGGGCCCAGATCGCCGAGCAGGCGCGGGGCGGGACGCTGCCCGTGGGGTACAAGTTGCCGACCGTGCGGGGGCTCGCCCAGGAGCTGGGGCTCGCCGCCAACACGGTGGCCAAGGCGTATCGGGCCCTTGAGGCGGACGGGGTGATCGAGACGCGGGGACGTAACGGGACGTTCGTGGCGGCGGCCGGTGACGCGGCGGCGCGGGAGGCTTCGGCCGCCGCCCAGGCTTTCGCCGAGCGGGCTCGGCGGCTCGGGCTCTCCGAGGCGGCGGCGCTTTCCGCCGCGCGGGACGCGTTGCGCGCGGCTTACGGGGACTCGGGGTGAGCGTTGCCCTTGGCAGGGGCGGCAGGGGCGGCAGGGGCGGCAGGGGCGTTCGTGGCCCCCGCACTGCGGGGTGAACGGGCGGGTGGCGGGAGAGAATTGCCGCGAAGCGGCGGCTGGGCAGCCGCCCGGGCAGCCGCCCCCGGCCTACAGGTACAGCCCCGCGTCCGCCCCCTCCCGGGGGTCCGGGACCGACGTGGGGGAGGTTCCGCGCCGCAGCGCGTAGAGCTCGGCCAGCGTCGCGCCCTCGCGGGAGACCCCCTCGTCCGTGCCGAGCCAGTCGACCGACTCCGCGCGGGTCAGGCCGCCGACCTCGATCCGGGCGAGGCACCGGCCGGGCCGGACCACCGCAGGGTGGAGCCGCTCCAGGTCCTCGTTGGTCGTGACGCCGACCAGGACGTTGCGGCCCTGCCCCAGCAGCCCGTCCGTCAGGTTCAGCAACCGCGACAACGCCTGCCCGGCGGTGTGCTTCGCCTCCCCGCGGATCAGCTCGTCGCAGTCCTCCAGGAGCAGCAGCCGCCAGCGGCCCTTCGCCGTCCCGTCGTCCTCGCCGATCGCGATGTCCATCAAGTAACCGACGTCGCTGAACAGCCGCTCCGGGTCAAGGACACAGTCCACCTGGCACCAGTCCCGCCAGGACCGCGCGAGCGTCCGCAGCGCCGACGTCTTGCCCGTGCCCGGCGGTCCGTGCAGCAGCAGGAGGCGGCCCGAGATGTCCTCGGGGGTCGTCTTCATCAGGGAGTCCATCGCCTCGGCGACCGGCGCGGTGTAGTTCTCCCGCACCTCCTCCCACGTACCGGCGGCGATCTGCCGGGTGGTGCGGTGCGGGCCGCGCCTCGGGGAGACGTACCAGAACCCCATGGTCACGTTGTCCGGCTGCGGTTCGGGCTCGTCCTGCGCGCCGTCCGTCGCCTGCTTCAGGACCTTCTCCGCGAGGTCGGCGGTCGTCGCCGTCACCGTGACGTCCGCGCCGCGGTTCCAGCGGGAGATCAGGAGCGTCCAGCCATCGCCCTCGGCGAGCGTCGCGCTGCGGTCGTCGTCGCGGGCCGCGCGCAGCACCGTCGCACCCGGCGGCAGCAGCGTGGAGCCGGACTTGACGCGGTCGATGTTGGAGCTGTGCGAGAAGGGCTGCTCGCCGGTGGCGAAACGGCCGAGGAAGAGGGCGTCCACGACATCGGACGGAGAGTCGCTGTCGTCGACGTTGAGCCGGATCGGCAGGGTGTCCTGAGGGTTCGCAGACATGCCGCCATGATCCGGCACACAAGTGCCCTCGTGCATCCCGGTTTACGTACTCCGCCGTACTCCGTTCAGGTGCACCAACGCGCCGCGTGCGCCCGCGGAAGCCGCCGGGGTGCAGCAATCCCGTGACGCGGAACCCGTGCTACCGCCAACTGCCGGGGATACTCTTGTCCTTGATGGGACGTCATGGGTGGAATTCGGGGGCACAGCGGTGGCGGCTCACCGCGCTGCTCGGCGTTGCTCTGGCCGCACTGGCCCTGATCCTGACCGTCGTCAACACGCTCCCCGGTGACGGCACGGGCACCGAGGGCACCACGCGCGACGGGGACAAGGTGCACGGCACCCCCGCCGTCCCGCCCGACGAGGCGAAGCCGGCCGTCGGCTGGGGCTTCACCCACACCCAGTACAGCGCGGACGAGGGCACCGACGCCGCCACACGGCGCGCCGAGACGATGCTCGCCGAGCAGCCGCGCGCGCTGCCGCAGATCCAGCACATCATGGGCTGGGGCGCGGGCAACCCCGAGCCGGTCAAGGGGCGTTACGACTTCGAGGCGATGGACCGGCGGATGGACTTCATCCGCGCCACCGACGCCACGCCGGTCGTCACCCTGTGCTGCGCCCCGGACTGGATGAAGGGCGGCAAGCCCGGCGCGGACAGCACCGACTGGAGCCAGCAGGCCCTGGAGACCGCCCCGGACCGCGCCCACTACAAGGACTACGCGAAGCTCGCGGCGACGGTCGCCAAACGCTATCCGGACGTACGGCACTTCATCGTCTGGAACGAATTCAAGGGCTTCTGGAACAGCGAGAAGGCCCGCTGGGACTACGAGGGCTACACCGAGCTCTACAACCTGGTCTACAAGGAGCTCAAGAAGGTCAACAAGGACATCATGGTCGGTGGCCCCTACCTCGTCATGGACAGCGTCGACCCGCGCCAGACCGAGGGGGCGTCGACGAAGGTCGAGGGCGCCTGGGGCCGCATGGACCAGCGCGTCCTCGACGCCTTCGACTACTGGAACAAGAACAGGACGGGCGCGGACTTCGTCGTCGTGGACGGCTCCAGCTACACCGTCGACGACGAGATGCTCCCCGACGAGTTCAAGGCCACCGACAAGCTCACGGCGGTCGGCAAGTGGGTGCGCTCACGCACCGGCGACCTTCCACTGTGGTGGGCCGAGTACTACGTGGAACCGGGCGACAGCAACGACGACCGTGACGACTGGTCGGAGCCGCACCGCGTCGCCGTCCAGGCGTCCGGCCTGATGGCGATGGCCCGCGGCGGCGCGACCAGCGGCTTCTACTGGAACCCGCAGAACAGGGGCGAGGACTGCGCGGGCTGCCTGTGGCGCTCCACCGAGCTGGAGGACGGCGGCACGGAGCTGCCGATGCTGAAGATGCTCTCCCGGTTCAACGAGGAGTTCGGGCCCGGCACGAAGTTCGAGGAGGTCTCCGTCGCCCCCGACGACGTACCGAACGTCCGTGTCCTGGCCGACGAGGAGACGGTGCTCGTCGTGAACACCCTCGACCGCACGATCGACGCGAAGATCGACGGGAAGCGGTTCGAGCTGAAGGGGTACGGGGTGAAGTGGCTGAAGCGGTGACCCGCCTCAGCCACCACCCCCCCCCACGTCACGCCATCGTCAGGAACCGCTGGATCAGCGAGGCGAGCAGCACCGCGAGCAGCGGCAGTGAGAACCAGAAGCTGCTCTGCAGCCAGCGCAGCTGCCGCACGCTCGGCTCCACCGCCACCCGCACGACCTCACGGGTGGTGAGCAGCAGGATCACGGCGATCGCCGCGAGCGCGCCGATCACCGACCACGGAGTCCACGTCACCTGCGGGCCGATCGGGCCGGGAGCGGCCTTCTCGACCGGGCCGTTCGGCTGCTTGCGCAGTGTGTAGAGGGTCGCGTCGTCGTTCGTGAGGACCTTCTTCAGCTCCTGGCGGTTGTCGAGGTTCGTGATCAGCCGGGAGTCCCAGGTCCTTGAGTAGCCCACGTCCATCTGGAGATAGACCGTCTGGCCCTTGTTGATCATCAGATACGAGTTGGGGCCCGCGTCCTTGAGCGCCTTCACCAGGCTGGAGACGAGGACCGGGTCGGCCGGGGCGAGGGTCGGGACGTACTGGACCTTCTCCATGTCCCGTGTGCCCCAAGGCATCGCGGGCGTCACGTTGTTGACCGTGTCGTCGCTCATCCACAGCAGCCGCACCGTCGGGTCGTCGTGCTCGTACACGTACTCCATCGCGGCGACCTCGCCGGCCCGGGTCCGCTCGAAGGGTTCGTTGCCCCAGCGCGCCACCAGGAAGCCGCCCATCAGGACGAGGCCCGCCATCAGCGCGGCAAGGGGCGCCAGGCTCACCCGGTCGCGGTCCCGCTCCTTCGCGGTGATGCCCGCGCGCGGGAAGAGCGCGAGCCCCGCCAGGAGCGCTGCGCCCGGCAGCGCGAACATGAAGACCCGCAGGGCCATTTCGCCGCCGTACGACTGCATGCCGAAGCCCAGGAACGGCACGAAGGTCAGGACGAGCAGCGAGCGCTCGGTGTACTTGTGGTCGCGCCGCCGCCACCAGCCCCAGCAGGCTAGGGCCATGACGCCGCCGGCCAGCGCCACGCGCGCGTACAGGACGAGTTGGTGGGTCGAACTGCCGCCCTCGATCCGTCCGGACACCGACGACGACACATTGCCGCCGACGCCGCCGATGCCGCCGAACAGCTCGTCGAAGTGCCCCGACCAGTACGGCTCCGCGAGGAAGCCCACCCAGACGGCGACGAGGACCGCGAAGAGGATCGGCAGGCCGCGCAGCTCCGAGCGGCCCACCAGGACGAGCAGGGCCAGCACGCCGAGCATCACGAACGGCGTGAGCTGGTGCGCGGGGACCGTCGCCGCGAACAGGGCGATCAGGACCACGAGGAGCACCGCGCGCTGGCGCCGGTCGACGGGCTCGACCTCCAGCTCGCCGGGGCGGCGCTTGGCCCACAGCACGTGGGGCGCGCGGAACCACACCAGGAGCACCGCGACGAACACCAGATAGAGCAGATACGTGAAGCCCTGCGGGGAGAAGTAGTCCTGGCCGACCCAGCCGCTCAGGGCGAAGATCCACAGCCCGGCCCACTTGGCGCGCCAGGACGCCCGCATGGAGCGCACGAGCAGGAACATCGGTGCCAGATAGAGCAGTTGCATGGCCAGCGGCCACCAGCGGATGACCTCGGTCATGTCCGAGACGCCGCACGCCTTGGCCACGAACGTGGCCGCGGCGAAGAACCCGGGCCAGCTCCAGCGCGCGTCCAGGTCGGGCACCGCCGAGCCGGTCCTGTCGATGTACTCCATGAAGCCCAGGTGCTGCCAGGCCGTCGCGAACCGCGGCACGTCCTCGAGCACGGCGGGCAGCGCGTGCAGGCACACCACCGTGGAGATCAGCGTCACCAGGAGCAGTGCCTTGTGCGGCCGTTCCATCCAGAGCAGCGAGGCGAAGACGACGACGAGCAGCGCGGCCCCGAGCAGGGTCGGCACGGGCAGGACGGAGATGAGCCCGAGGCCGCCCATCGCGTCCAGGTCCGCCTCGGTGAAGCCCACGACGGGCAGCCAGTAGAGGGCGAGCGCGAAGGCGAGGAGCAGCGCCATGAAGAGGGTGCGGCGGCGGGGGAGCGGCTCGGGCGTGACGGCGGACCCGGTCGACGGCTCCACCGCGTGTGCGTCGGTGCCCGGCTCCTCGGCGGGCGCGGTGACGGCCGAGGAGACGGAGGCGGGAATCGGTGAGGACGGTCCCGGTTCGCGTGGCTTGAGCGGTGTTCTCAGCGCCCAGGTCGGCCGGTGCTCCATGTCGTCCCCCTCGTCCCCCGTGCCCGCGGACCTCTCGGAAGCGGGCTTCCCGGCAGCAGGCCCGCCGGAAGCGGCCTTCCCGAAGGCAGGTGTTCCGGACGCGGGAGTTCCGGGTCCGGGACGCATGTCGGGCCTGCGCTCCGGATGCTCGAAGTCGGTCTGCACGGCCAGCTGCAGGGTCTCCGAGTCCAGTGTCTCGCGCAGCGCCCACGCAGGCCCGCGCCGCTCCTTCTTCTGCTCCGGCTCCTGGTCGGCGGCGGCCGGATGCGGTGCCTCGGGCGTCCCCAGATCGGCGAGGTCGCCGTCCGGTGCCCCGCCCTCGTCCGACGCGGAGGCGGGCACCCCCCGCGCCACCCGGTACAGCTTCGGCGCCGCGATCGCCACGATCACCGCGAGGCTGGAGATCTCGGCGACACCCGCACCCGTCAGCCCCATCCGCGGCAGCAGGATCAGCGTCAGGCCGAGCACGAGGACGCACAGCAGGCCCTGCAGCCAGGCGATCCCCGACGTACGGCTCTGCGCGCGCTGCACCGCGAAGTAGGTCTCCATGACGACCCGCAGCGCCGCGCCCACCGCGAACCAGCGCAGCAGCGGCGTCGCCGCGTCCGCGTACCCCTGGCCGAAGACCCGCAGGATGAAGGGCGCGCCGATGAAGAGCAGACCGCACACCGGCAGCATGATGCGCGCCATGCGGCGCAGCGCGGCACGGGTGTTGGCCGCGAGCCGCGCCGGGTCGTGCGCGCCCTCGACGGTCAGCGAGGCCCCCATGTTGATGGCGAGCAGATTGACCGTGCCGCCGATCGTGGTGGTGATGTAGAAGTACGCATTGTCGACCGAGCTGACCTGTGAGGCGACGATCACCGGTACGAGATAGACCACGGCGAGCGAGAAGAGCGAGCCGGTGTAGTCGCCCGCGAGGAAACGGCCGATCTCGCGCAGCGTCGGCGGCTGCGCCTTGTCCTGGGTGGCCTTCACATGCCGTGGCACGAGCCGCCGGAACACCAGATAGCCGAGCGGGATGACCGAAAGGGCGATCGCGGCGACCCACGACACGAACACACCGGCCGTCGGGATCGCCGCGGCGAACGCGATGAGCAGCCCCAGCTTGACGACCGAGAAGATGGTGTTGCCGACCGGCACCCACAGCGCGCTGCGCAGCCCCGTGAGCACCCCGTCCTGCAGGGTGAGCAGCGACCAGGCGACGACCGCGGCGATGAAGCCGAGGCCGTTCAGCGGACCGTGCAGGAATCTGTACGAGGGTCCCCACAGGTCGAGCGTGAACAGGAAGATCAGCGCGGCGCACGCCACGACCAGCGAACTGCCCGCGTACGTACGGAAGATGAACCGGCCCGTGGCGCGCCCCGCGACGGGGATGAAGCGGGCGAGGGCCCCCATCAGAGTGAGGGCGGTGAGCCCCGCCAGGAACTTCATGGCGGCGATCGCCGCCGAGCCCTGGCCGACGGCCGACTCCGAGTAGTACCGAGCGGCGGCCAGCCAGAACCCGAGGCCGAGCACGCCGGAGATGCCGGTGTTCAGCATCAGGGCGTAGGCATTGCGGAACAGCGGACTCCCGCCGCCGGAGCCGCCGCCCCCGCCGGGCAGGCGTAATCTGCGCGGCCTGCCCGGCTTGCCGGACGGCGGCTGCTGTTCGGTGCTCGGAGTCCCAGAGACGTCTGCCTGGGCGGTCGACGTGTCAGACACGGGTACGAGTTGCCTTCCGGCGGGCCTGGCGGACTCTGCGGACCACGGCGTACCCCTTGGTGTGGGCACGGTCCCTGGCGAAATTGCGGGCGATCGCACGGCCCTCGACGAGCCGCTCGAACTCCTCGATGCCGGTGGAGCGGCGCACGGTCACCCGCTGCAGGGCGTAAGGACCCTGGGTGCGCCGTGCGAGGCCGTTGCCGACCGCGAGCGACTGGGCGAATCCGGCGCTGCGCACCATGCGGCGCACCCTGCGGCTCGAATAGCCGTACGGGTAGGCGAAGGAGGCGGGGTCGGTGCCGAGTTCGTCGGTGACGATCTCCTTGCAGCGGCGGAGCTCGAACCAGAGGTCGTCGTCGTCCAGCTGGTCGAGCTGCGGGTGCGTGTGGCTGTGCCCGCCGATCTCCGTGCCCGCGGCGGCCAGTTCGCGCACCTGGTCCCAGCCGAGCATCACGTCGAGGCCGCCCCCGGTGTCGTGCGCGCCGCGCAGCCAGCCGGTGGAGACGAAGAGCGTCGAGGCGAAGCCGTGCTTGGCGAGCACGGGCAGGGCGTGCCGGTGCACGCCTTCGTAGCCGTCGTCGAAGGTGATCAGGACGGGCCTGGCCGGCAGCGTCCGGCCGGGGGTGCGCCAGATCGCGGCGAGCCCGGCCGTGCTCAGCGGCGTGAACCCGCGTTCGCCGAGCAGCTCGAGCTGCTCGGCGAACGCCCCTGGAGACACGGACAAATCCCGTGTCTCCAGGGTCGGTTCATGCGCGATCGAGTGATACATGAGTATCGGGACGGGAGCGTTCATGGCGGCCCCCCTCGGCCGATCGGTGCCGTGCTCATGCGGCAGCCCCCTTCTCACCGTCCGCATCCCTCTCGATCTCCACGATCGAGAAAGTGGCGCCTCCCCTGCGCGCGCGGACACTGCCGAGGACGTACCCCCCGGCCGCCGCCACCACGCCCGCCACGATGGCTCCCGCGCGGCCCGCGCCGCCCGGACGGGCGAGCAGCGCGTCACGCAGCCCCCGCCCGACACCGGCGGGCAGGACACGCGTGGCATAGCGCCGCTCGGACTCAAGTCCCTTGTCGGCGCCGACGCTCCGGGCCACGAGGGCCTTGGAGAGTCCCTCCGCGTACGTCCGCGTGCGGAAGTAGTGGAAGCGCTCCCGCGCCGCGGGGACACGGTGGTGGATCACCGCGCGGTCGTCGATGAGCAGGATCGCGTCCGGCCGCGCCCGGGTGAGCCGGATGCACAGCTCCGTCTCCTCGCAGCCGAGCGGCCGCTTGTCGCCGTCGCGTCCGATGCCGGTCGCGAAGCCGCCCGCCGCCTCGAACGCCGTACGGCGGAAGGAGGCGTTGCCGCCCAGGACGTTGCGCACCCGCACACGGCCCTCGGGCAGCCCCTTGTACGTACAGCCGACGACCCAGTCGAACTCCTCGGGGAACCAGGCGGGCCTGCGCCGGGACTCCCAGATCGGCATGGTGCGCCCGCCCACCGCGAAGACCGTCGGGTCGGTGTACCCCTCGGCGAAGTGGTGCAGCCAGTCCCGCTCGGCGACGGCGTCGTCGTCCAGGAACGCGATGACCTCGCCGCTGGATGCGGCGATGCCGGTGTTGCGGCCCGCGGAGAGGCCGCGGGGGCCCGCGTTGGCGAGCACCCGCACCCCTTCGGTCTCCTTGTACTCCTTGGCGAGCCGGTCGAGCAGCGAGGTGTTGTGATCCACCACGAGAAGCGTCTCCAGCGCCGCCAGTGACTGCGCCCGCACCGAGGCGACCGCCGCGAGGATGTCCTCCCAGCGGTCCTCGGTGTAGACGCAGATGACGACGGAGATGCCCGCGACCGTGCTTCCCCCGTGGCGTCCGGAAACGCTCAAGACACCTCTCCCTGGCGCGTGCGGAAGGGGACACTGCGTGTGCGGCGGCGCTGCCCACGGCGGTTGGAGCGCTCCGTGAGGATCACCTTCAGGACCCGCAGGCCGTCGCGCACGGCGCTGAGGTTGCTGACGCCGTGGATGCGCAGGTACTCGTGGCTGGGGATCTCCTGCACCTTGAGCCCGGCCTTGACCACCCGGATGTTCATCAGGGTCTCCACCTCGAAGCCGGTGCAGTCGAGGTCGATCTTGTCGAGGCAGTGCTTCCAGAAGGCGTTGTAGCCGTAGCACAGGTCGGTGTAGCGGGCGCCGAACTTGGCGTTCACGACGGAGCACAGGACGTGGTTGCCGAGCTTGCGGATCGGTGTCATGTCGTCCGTGGCACCGCCGTTGGCGAAGCGCGATCCCTTGGCGAAGTCCGCGCCCGAGACGAGGGCGGAGACATAGCTGACGATCTCGTGCCCGTCGGCCGAGCCGTCCGCGTCGACCATCACGATGATGTCGCCGGTGCACGCCTCGAATCCGGTGATCAGGGCGTCGCCCTTGCCCTTGCCGAGCTGTCTCACGACCTTCACGTCCGGCCACAGCTCGCGTGCCACGGCCACCGTGTCATCGGTGGAATTGCCGTCCACCAGGACGACCTCGTGGATCCAGTCGGGCAGCGTCTTGAAGACGTAGGGAAGATTCTCCGCTTCGTTCATCGCGGGAATCACGACGCTCACCGGCGGTGTGATCGCCAAGTGCGTGGAAATCGCCCGGTAGTTCCCGGACAGCATCGGCTGGTTTAACGGGTCTTGGCCCGGCTCTGCCGCCGGGCGCACAAAAGAACTCATTGAGTCTGATCCCTCTCGTCCGGTGGACCGCCCACCCCCGGGCGGTCCGGATATGTATCCGGTTCGAAAGGGGGGTTCTCACTTGCGCATGACGAAATAGATCTCCGTACATGCCGGGTGAGCTGGCATTGCGCGGGACGTGACTCGGCAAGAAATCAGTCGCCGAGCACGGCACCCCCCTACCGCGCCCCGCGCCGGATCCACCGCGATCTTGAGCCCTCCCCTAGATCGCACTGCGTGATGGACCGATGCGGGTGGATGTACGACGGTATTGATGATTGAGACCGTATGGCAAGACCTGGAACGCGGCCTCACCCTTTTGATGATTTGGCCGGTCTTGGTGGACACATATGGAGTGCCCCGTTCCCTGCTCCGCCCCCTTATTCCTTCTTTCTTGATCGAATTTGACCCATGCGTTTCAGCAGCTTGTCGGCCGGTTCGAACAATTCCGGTCGCGACAAGACGGTGTTGCGCAGGGCCCGTACCGGAGCGCGCCGCGCCCGGTGTCCGATCGCTGCTGGATGGCGCAGAGCCACCCACCCCTCGGACACGGTGAGTTCGCGTGTCTTCAGGGAGTCCTTGTACTGCTTCTGGCCCCGCCCCAGATCCATGTACGCGATGCCGTCGGCGGCGGCCGCCTCGGCCATGCGCAGATGCAGGATCAGGCCGGGCGAGTATTTGGCGAACGCCGGGTCGTAGGCCGGGAACCACTGGGCGAAGACCCGCTCGGAGCGCAGCCCGAAGTGCCCGGCGACCGGCACGTCGTCGACGTACAGCACGGAGAGGATGCCGGCGAACTGATCGGACCTGGTGTGGAAGAGCTGCCGCACGAGCTGGCTGATCCAGGTGTGTGCGAAGCGGTCGCTGCGTCCTGTCCTGCGGTACTGGGCCGACTTCCACCCCATCAGGGTGCGAAGGGCCGCCGGGTCGCGCTCGTCGTGCACGTAGCGAACGGTGCCGTGGTCGCGGCTGAGCCTGCGCTCCTTGGCGAGTGTCGTGCGGGTGAACTTCGGCGACTTCACCTTCAGCTGGCGCAGATATGCCTCGTACCCCTGGTCGATGTCCATGACGGGGGAGGCGAAGGAGCCGGAGGCGCCTGCCTCGAACGGCTGCTGGCCGCCGGCCAGATGGTCGAACTCGTACATCGCGAGCCCGCAGGCCCGCAACAGCTCCCGCGCGTCCCAGGTGAAGCCGGGCCGGTGCACCAGGCCCTGGCAGTCGGAGACGCCCAGGCCGATGGCCCGGCCGATGCCGGTGATGGATCTCTCGAACGGGAAGAACGCCGCGGGCTCACCGGCCTCGCGTACGACCGCGATCCGCACCCCGCGCCGCCATTGGCCCACCGAAAGGGTGAACTCGGGGGAGAGGAATGGATTGGCCAGCTCGGGCGAGCCGTTCAGGTGGGCCTTGGACTGCAGCGCCGTCCAGGCCGCCCGGTCCGCAGCGGTGAGTTCTCCGGGGCGGTGCACGGTGATGTCCACGTCAGGAGGTCCGCCTCGTCGGGGTACGGCTTCGCAGCCGCCGTACCAGTACCAGCAGATGGATGAGCGAGCCGATCACGGTGAGGGCCGCGACCCCGCCGCGTACCGACCACATGTGCAGCGCCAGCATCGCCTGGGCCACCAACAGGTTGACCGCCACGGCCCCGGAAACGGAAGCAATGATCCGGCCCCATGGGTCAAGTCCCTTGAGGGCGGCGGCAATCGCGCTGCCGGGGGCGGCCAGGAGGAAGAACAGGGTGAAGGGGGCGCGCAGCGGCGAATCGATGTCCGTGAGCGCGAGCATCGCGCCGACCGCGCCCACCGCCACAGCCATGCCCGCGAGCAACAACAGCGCGTCTTCGCGACGGCTCGACGGGTCCCCGGGCGTACGCCCGGTGTCTGATGACGGTGCCTTGATCCCGATGGTCTGCATTGGCGACTTTGCCCCCCGACGCGCCGGATGCCGGGCTTCAATGTCGCGCAGTCGACGGCAGCGCGTCAAGATGCGGAGGGAGTGTGGAGATGTTCGCCGCCGGGCCCTTGAACCGTAAGGGAACTCACTGTGCGGGCAAGGGAATTGCAGGCGAACTCATTGACATGGACACTACCGGCGACCTGAGGGGAGTGGTACCACAGTCGTGGCAGAAATCCTGCTAAGGGAGGTTCCATGAGATTGTCCCGAATCACGGCATACGCTTCCTCACTCCTCCTCGCCACCGCCTTCGCCCTCACCGGGGCCGCAGCGGCACAAGCGGACCAGCAATCCGACCGACAGGCCGCGGCCACCGGGTATGTGGCGCTCGGCGACTCCTACTCGTCCGGTGTCGGAGCCGGCGCGTACGACAGCGGAAGCGGCAACTGCAAGCGCACCCCGCGCGCCTACCCCGCGCTCTGGGCAGCCGCCAACTCACCCTCCAGCTTCAACTTCACGGCTTGCTCGGGCGCTCGTACGGGTGATGTCGTGGCCAACCAGCTCGGCCCGCTCGGCTCCGGAACAGGTCTGGTCAGCGTCTCCGTGGGAGGCAACGACGCCGGCTTCGCCGACGTCATGACGACCTGTGTCCTGCAGTCCGAGAGCAACTGTCTGGCGCGGATCGCGACGGCGCGCAGTTACGTCGAGACGACGCTGCCCGGCAACCTCGACAAGGTCTACACGGCGATCAGCGCCAAGGCACCGGCCGCCCAGGTCGTGGTGCTCGGCTACCCCCGCTTCTACAAGCTCGGCGGCGGCTGCCTCGCCGGCCTCTCCGAGAAGGAGCGCAGCGCCATCAACGGCGCAGCCGACCTCCTCAACTCCACCACGGCCAAGCGCGCCGCCGACCACGGGTTCGCCTTCGGCGACGTGTCCTCCGCCTTCACCGGGCACGAGATCTGCTCGGGCGACGCATGGCTGCACAGCGTGAACTGGACCAACATCGGCGAGTCCTACCACCCCAAGGCCGCGGGCCAGTCCGGCGGCTACCTCCCTGTGTTCAGCGCGGCGGCGTCCTGACCACCTGAGTCCGGCGCATAGGAGGAGGCCCCGCCCGTCGGGGTCTCCTTCTCGCATGTCACCGAGTACGCGACGGAGTTCGACGTGGCCCCGACCGGGCTGCGCACCTCCACACTGATCGAGTTCTGATACGTCGAGCCGGGCTCGCCGTCGACAGGCTCCGCGTGGTGCACCTGCTTGGACTTGCCGCCGCCGGAGGCGAAGCCGAGCGTCTTCCAGCCGGGGTCGCTCGGCTCGCCCGACTTGGTCACCCAGCGGTAGTCGACGGTCACCGGGACCCGCCCCACGGTGAACGTCGCGGTGAACGAAGGGGCCTGCCCGGCGGCGGGCGGGCAGGCGCCGCTGTACTGCGTGTTCGCGCCGACGACCGAGACCTTCACGGACTGAGGCGGGTGGGTGGTCGACCCTCCGCCGTTCCCGCCGCCGTCCGTGGAGCCACCGCCGGTGGAACCGCCGTCACCGCCACTGCCGCCGCCGTCGCCCGACCCTCCGCCGTCACTCCCGCCCGTCGTGCTGTTGCCGCCGCTCTTGCCCCCGTCGGAGCCACCGCCGCCGCTCCCGCCGCTGTCACCGCCCCCTGAGCCCTCGGACGAGCCGCCGCTACTGCCACCCCCGCCGCCGTCGTCACGATTGACCAGGGCGTACGTCAGCCCGGCCAGCGCGAGCGCGAGGGCGACCAGGCCCGCGGCGAAGACGAGCACCGAGCGGCGCGAACGTGCCGGATCCGTGGTGGTCGTCGTGGCGACGAGAGGCTCCTGCCCGCCCGGCGGAGTCGGCGCCGAGGGCTGCTGATGCTGCTGCTGCGACGTGACGGTGGGCATGTACGGGAGGGGGGTCTCCACCCGCGGGGTGCCACCCGCCGCGACGAGCCGCAGCTGGTTCTCGGCCTCGGCGGCGGAGATCCGGGCGGCGGGGTCCTTGCGCAGCAGCCCTTCGATGACAGGGACCAGCGGCCCCGCGTTCCGGGGCGGTGGCAACTCCTCGTCGACGACCGCGCGCAACGTACTGAGCGGGGTGTCCTGCCGGAAGGGCGAACTGCCCTCGACGGCCGCGTAGAGCAGCACGCCCAGCGACCACAGATCGGACTCGGGTCCCGGCCTGCGCCCCAACGCCCGCTCCGGGGCGAGGAACTCGGGGGAGCCCACCACCTCACCGGTCATGGTGAGGGCCGAACTCCCCTCCACCATGGCGATCCCGAAGTCGGTGAGCACGACCCGGCCGTCGTTCGCGATGAGTACGTTGCCGGGCTTGACGTCGCGGTGCAGGACCCCGGCATCGTGGGCGGCGCGCAGGGCGGCGAGGACCTCGGCGCCGATGTGGGCGGCGCGCTGCGGGGGCATCGGCCCCTCCGCGTCCAGGACGTCGGACAGCGAGAGCCCCCGCACGATCTCCATGACGATCCACGGCCGCCCGTCCTCGCTCGCCACGTCATAGACCGTCACCACATTGCGGTGCGGGATACGGGCAGCGGCCCAGGCCTCGCGCTCCAAGCGGGCGTACAGCCGGTCGACCTCACTGGCCGGGAGCCCGGCGGGGGCGCGCACTTCTTTGACCGCGACCTCGCGGCCGAGGACTTCGTCGCGGGCCCGCCAGACCGTGCCCATGCCGCCCTCGCCCAGAGGCGAAAGGAGGCGGTAGCGCCCCGCGATCACACGCTCGTCGTCGCTCACGGGGGTCCCCCATCCGCAGCCGTGCGATTCTCCACAAAACTATCTCAACCGAGCGCTGTTGCAGCCCCTTTGAACACCAATCCACACCCGAGGGCGAGCACGACACAGGCGGAACCGACCGGCAGGAAGCGCTGCGTGGCCCGGTGCAGCCACCGGGGCCCGTGGACCCGCCGTCCGGCGAGGGACCCGACCCGCACCACGAGGAACCCGGCGGCCGTCAGCGTGACGGCGAGCCCCACGCCGTACGCGAGGACGAGCAGCAGCCCGAACCAGGCCTCGCCCAGGGCGGCGGCGCCGACGAGCACGACGACGGCGGACGGGCTGGGCACGAGGCCGCCGGCGAAGCCGAGGAAGAGGGCGCCGCGGAGGGAAGGGGGCGCGTGCTGGTGCTGATGGGAATGCTGATGCACATGCCTGTGCCGCCGCCAGGCCCTCCGCAGGAGCAGGGCCCCCGCTCCGGTGACGAGGACGCCGCTGACCACTCCCAGCCAGGCGATGACGGACGGGGCGGCGGCGGAGCCTCCCGCCACGAGCAGGCCCAGGGCGGTCACACCGAGGGTGTGCGTGACGGTCACGGAGGCGGCGAGGGGGAGGACGTCCCGCAGGGAGGCGCGCCCCCTCGCGGCGGCGCTCGCGGCCATCAGCGTCTTGCCGTGCCCCGGCGCGAGGGCGTGCAGGGCTCCCAGCAACAGGGCGCTGGCCAGGGCGAGTCCGGCGAAGCCGGGGGTGAGGTCGTGGCGGGCCACGAGGCCGGTGAGGGCCTGGGTCCACCGGTCCGCGCCGCGCGGCAGCACGGAGGCCGGCGCTTCCGGCTTCTCCTCGCTCAGGGCGGGGCCGCCGGGGGTGATGCGCAGGGTGGCGGATTCCTCGCCGGGCGGCGAGTCGAGCAGGCGCTCCGGGTAGCGGGTGAGGCGCTTGGAGAGGGAAGCCGCCGGTACGTCTGAGGAGCTCAGGGTCTTCCGATCCCCCTGGGCGGTGACTTCGCGCCACCCGGGTCCCGGCTGTCCGGCGGCTTCGAAGCGGGCGGCGAGCTCGGCCTCCCGGGGGAGCGGGGTGCCGAGCTCGCACTCCACGCGGAGGGTGGGCAGACCGGCCTGCCCGTCCCGGGTGACCGCCCGAGCCTGCTCCACGCGGAGCTCCGCCGCCCGCCCGTCCACCCGCAGCCGGCTGCCGCGGGCGGCGTCCGCGCACCGCTCCTTGGCCCAACGCTCCATCCCTATGC
Source organism: Streptomyces sp. NPDC044044 (assembly GCF_056434405.1). NCBI lineage: Bacteria > Bacillati > Actinomycetota > Actinomycetes > Kitasatosporales > Streptomycetaceae > Streptomyces > Streptomyces sp. NPDC044044. Next base: position 117,312 of record NZ_JBWKFG010000009.1, read on the forward strand.
GCTTGATGCGGGGCATGGCCTGAGTGGCCGGTATCTCGGCGAGGTCCTCGACGTGGTCGACCCGAAGGCGCTCAGGGCTCACCACGAGCCCGTCGTACCGATTGACGGTGAAGTTGCCCAGGGGGTGGGCGGTTGCCTCGGCGGCGGGCAGCAGCAGGGAGAGGGCCAGCGCCGCCATGAGGGCGCCCCCGTAGCCGAGGGCGCGGCGCTTCTTGGGCCCCCGGCAGCGCCTGCCGCCCGAACGGGCCTCTCCCGCCCACCCGCCCGTGACCCCGCATGCGCCCCCGGACGAACAGGCTTTTCCCGCCCACCCGCCCGATTGCCCCGTGGTGAAAGTCCCACCGGCTCGCAGGCGCCATCGTGACCTGAGGGGACGTGCCGGTATGTCCGCCCGGAGCACGGTTCGCGGCGCTCCAGCAGCGAAGCAGCAACGCGGCCACCGGACGATAGCGAGGACGGACATACCGGCGCGGCCCCGCCCCCACAGACGGAGTGAAGGCGACCTCACGACGCTGCCCCCAGATCCCCCGGACCCCGCAGATCCCGCGCCGCCGCCTTCCAGCGACGAGCCTCATCCGCGTCACCCGCAGCCCCCTCGATCACACCCCGGTGGTACATGAACGACGCCTCGCGGAACCCCGTGGCCGTGGCCCGGCGCGCATACGGCAGGGCCTCCTTCGAGCGGCCCGCCGTATGCAGGGCCCAGGCCAGCGCATCCGCCGTGTGGACCGTGTGCCGCCTGCCCCACTCCGCCCGCGCCGCCCGCAACGCCGCCTTCCGCTCCTCCCGGGTCCCGTGATCCGTCAACGCGACCGCCGCGTCCAGATCCGCGTTCACCCCGTTGGCCCGAGCCAGCGACACCCACGCGGACACCAGCGCGTACTGCTCCCGGGCCTTCGCCCCGTCACCCCGCTCGCCGCGCGCCTCGTACAGCTCGCCCAGCGCGACCAACGGCCCCGGCAGCGGCGCCCGCGCCACCACGTCCCGCAGCGTCCGTATCGCCTGCCCCGTCCTGCCCTGCCCGGCCCACGCACGGGCCTGGCACTCCAGCGCCGGAAGATACGAAGCGTCCGCCCGCAAAGCCCTCCCGCACTGCTTCAACGCCTCCCCGTACTCGCCCTGCCGCCAGGCGAGTTGCCCCAGCGCAGTGGTCACGTACGCGACATCCCCGCCACCGCCACCGCCACCGGACCCCAGCCCTGCCCCGGAGCCGACCGCCTGGGACAGCGCCCGCCGAGCCCCCGCCACATCGCCCCGGAGCTCCCGCACATACGCGTACCGCGTGAACACCGGCACCCCGGGCCGCCGCGCGTCCGCCTCGTCGGCGGCCCGAGCCGCCGCCCCGTACCGCCCGAGCTCGACCAGCGCATCGATCCGGGACGCCAGCGCCCCCTCGCTGTAGGGGTTCACTTCGAGCGCGGCCTCCGCGTGGCGCAGCGCCCCCGCGAAGTCGTGCCGCGCCGCAGCCAGCGCCGCCCGCCCCGCGAGCCCCGCGTCATTGCGGGGCCGAAGCTCCAGGGACCGGTCGAGAGCGCGTTCCGCCTCGCGGTACCGCGACGGGTCGCCCCGGGTGCGGGCCTGCTCGACGTAGGCGGTCCCCAGCGACGCCCACGACCCGAAGTCCCTCGGCTGGTCCCGCAGATGGGACTGCAGTGCCTCGATGCCGCGATCGAGATCGGCACCCCGCAGCGCGCCGGGCGCGACGGCGGCGGACGACGACGGCCGGTCAGGCCCGTCCGCACCGCCGGCCACGACGGCGCCCCCGGTGATCGCGAGCGCGAGAGCGACCGCCGCCACCACGGACCGACCGCCAGGACGAGGTAATGCCATCACTGGACTCCTAGCTTCAGTAGGACGAGAGACGAGAGATCAAAAGACGAGAGACGAGAGACGAGAGACGAGGGGACGAGAGCAAAGAGAGGCAGAGAGGGCGCGACCCGCAGGGGGATGAATGCGGGCCGCGCCGGTCATGAAGGGGAGTCAGCCATCCGGTCAGCCGGTCAGCCGGTCACCCGCTCAGCCCGCCACCCCCCGTGGCCCCCCGCCTGCGCCACCACGCAAGCCCAAGCCCGACAAGGAGAACCCCGGCAACCCCCGCGGCCCCGGAAGCGACCAGCACCGCATCGGTGTCATCGCCGCCCCCGGACCCCGGACGTCCGGGCACGGCCCCGCCGTTCAGCGCGTCGCGAGCCGAGCTGTCGGAGCCGGATCCGGAGCCGGAGCCCTTGGCCAGCGGCCCACGGGACCCGGACGTGGGCAGTGCCACGTACGGGAAGGTCCCGCCGAACTTCTGGTCGTTGACGTCCACCGCGTCGCCCAAGTCGTTCTTGTTGCCGGTGAGCTCGCCCTCGACGGCCTGCAGTTCGATGTCGACGACGTCATCGGCGAGCCGCCGCCCGTTCGGGAACCCGGCGTTGTCACCGTCGAGAACCCCGAGCCGCTTCGGCGAATCCGCGGGCTTGACGGACGTGTTGAGCCGCAGGGCCTCTGCGGGCCTGACACCCGGCGGCTGGTTGAGACCCTTCACGCCCGTCAGGAACACCGACACGAGATCGTTGCGCGGCTCGGCGGGCGCCTTCAGCTTGTAGATCTTCTCCAGGAGCTTCGGCATCTCGGGCTTGGTCACGTACTTCAGGAAGTCCGCGTCGTTCCAGGGCGAGGACGCGTTGAACTTGTCCTTGTCCTTCTGCGGCACGACCACCTCGTTGACCAGCGGATTGCCCAGGCGCGAGACCTGGGTCCACTTGCCGCTCGCGTTCTTGCGCTGCGTCGTCGACCAGATGCCGACGGTGGGCTGCTTCTCCGACTGCCGTATCTGCTCGGTCGGCACCTGGAGGGCGAGCGAGTTCACGTTGTAGCCCTTGAGGGTGTCGTTCCCGACCTCCGACAGATCGCCGCCGTACAGCAGGTCGAACACCCGCAGATCCAGGAAGAACGGATCGTCGGCCTGCCCCGCGAACGTCGAGCCCCCGCCCTTGACCGGGCGCACGGCCTGATCGCGCAGCTTCTTGTAGTTCGGCATGGACGCCTTGCCGACGTGCGAAGGTGCCGCGGGCACATCGTCGGCGATCTTCGTGGTCGAGACGACCTTCTGGTCCTTGAGCTTGATCAGCTCCAGGTCGTACGTCTGCGTCACGTTCAGGTCGGGATCGTCGAGGCTCGTCACCGGCCCGGTGTTGTAGAGGAACGTGTCGCCGTTCTTGGTCTTCGTGTCGAACGTCCATCGGTAGAGCAGATCGCCCTGCGCGTCGCCGTCGCTGTCGATGTGGACGTCGTACTGGGCGTCGTCGGCCCACGGATAGAAGTTGGGACCGCCCGCGGGCTCCTCGAAGGGCAGCCAGTTCGCCACGATCGTCGTGGAGTCGGGCTTGTCCGGGCTCACGAACGCGTACACGTCCGTGTTGTCGTACTGAGGCTGCCCCGAGATCAGCGGAGCCTCCCGGTGACTGGAGGCGTCGGCCGCCTCCGGTTCCAGTGCCGTCACGCCGGCGGCTGCGAGCCCCCCGGCGGCCAGCGCGCCACACACGAGCGCGGCGAGGCCGCGCCTGCTGCGACGCCCCGCTCGGCTCTTGGCGATAGCTGTCATCGCGTCCGTCCTTACTGTTCCTCGCGCGACCCCGCGCGCAGTGCGCGCAAGCCGCCTGACGCACCCCATTCGCGGCCAACGGCCGGACGGATTGCCCCTGTTGCCAATCCGGGACGTCCTCGCGCCCGAATCCCCGGGCGAGAGGCAAGAGAGAGCCGCCCGGCCCGTGGGGCGACGAGCCACCGGGCCGGGACGAGGGGGAGGGGGACCCGCATGGAGCCCGACGAACTGCTGCCACTGGTCGCGGAGGGCGACCAGCCGGCGTTCGAGAAGCTGTACGGCCTGGTCTCGGGGCCGGTCTACGGACTGGTCCGCCGCGTCCTCCGCGACCAGGCCCAGTCCGAGGAAGTGGTCCAGGAGGTGCTGCTCGAACTCTGGCGGACGGCGGGCCGCTTCGACCCGGCGCGCGGCAGCGCCCTCTCCTGGATCCTTACGCTCGCCCATCGCAGGGCGGTGGACCGGGTCCGCAGCGCCCGCGCGGCGAGCGACCGCGAACGGCGCGTGGCCGAGCGCGGCGAAGTGCCCGCCTTCGACCAGGTCGCCGAGGCGGTCGAGGGCAGGCTCGAGCGCGAATGGGTACGCCGCTGCCTGAGAAGGCTCACCGACCTCCAGCGCCAGGCCGTCACCCTCGCCTACTACGACGGCTATACGTATCGCGAAGTGGCCGGACGTCTGTCCGTCCCGCTCGGCACCGTCAAGACACGGATGCGGGACGGCCTGCTGCGCCTGCGCGACTGCCTCGGGGCCGCCACATGAGGCACGGCATGAAGCGCGGCATCAAGCGCCGCATCGAGCGCTGCATGCGGCGCGACGCGGGGAGGGGCGTACGGCGGCACCCTGACACGCCCGCGCCCGCGCTCGCGCCTGCTCCCACCGCCCGGAGCCCGCGCCTTCGCCGGGCCGTCCACTCCCTGGCCGTCCCCTACTCCCTGGACGCCCTCGACCCTCGCGAACTGCGCCGCTTCGAGCGGCATCTGGTCCGCTGCGCGCCCTGCCGGGCGGAGACCAGGGAGATGAGGGAGGGCGCCGTACGCCTCGCGGGCGCGGCGGCGACACCCGCGCCGCCCGCCCTGCGCGAGCGGGTCCTCACCGCCGTACGCGCGACGGAGCAGGAGCCGCCCCCGCGGGCGCCCGTCACTTCGAGCGCGCCCCCGCGCGCCCGCGCGCTTCTTGTTCCCTCAGGTGTTCCAGTCGTTCCCTCAGGTGTCCCCGTCGGAGCCTTCACCGCGCTCGCGTCGCTCGCGCTCGCACTCGCGCTGGCCGCGTCCGCGATCCTCGCCCTCCAGCTGGTCCGTGCCGAAGGCCGGATCGACCGCGAGCGCGCCGATGCACGTGAGATCGCCCACGTCCTTGCCGCTCCGGACGCCCGCGCGAGCGTGGAGAGGGACGCGCGGGGGCGCGGCATCAACGTCGTCGCGTCGGAGTCCAGGCGGCGCGCCGTGGTGACCGTCACAGGGCTCGGGGCGCCGCCCCGGGGCCGGGTGCACCAACTGTGGGTGATGCGGGCCGCCTCGGCGCCCCGTTCCCTGGGCCCGCTCGACGGCGAAACGCCCGTGATCGCCGTGGGTCTGGGTGCGTCCGCGAGGTCACTGGCCGTGACCACCGAACCCGATGGAGGCTCAGAGAGGCCCACTTCCGCCCCTCTTGTCCAACTCGCCCTGGAATCAGTTGGATTCGGAGAGTAATCGTCAACCTCCTTACTGGGTAGGTGAATCCTGTGACCGGGATACACGGGTGTCGGGACGGGGCGATAGGGTTAACCTGCCCTGGGCCGGGTGCCCTCGTACGGGTGGGGAGTGACATGGAACAGATAACGGTGCGCAGCAGGGCGCGTGTCCCTGCGATCACCTGCGGGAGCAGCGCGACCAGCTCGCGTCTCGACCGCCATCTCGCAGTGCTGGGCGGTCCCGCCGTTCCGCAGCGTGAGACGGCGGAGGCGACGCTGCTGATGCGTGAGCTGACCTCACGGGGTGCGCATGACCACAGTGGCCGAGGTGCACGTGTGCGGAGGGTCTCCCTCTTCGCTCCCTTGCGCAGGCTGCGGCGGTCGCTCTTTGGGGGTCGCTGACCGCGGGTGGTCGGGGGTTCGGCCGCCGCTCAGCGGCGGATTGCTCCCATCCACCCGCCCCTTCCCGCACAACACACGTCACTCATCTCGTCCCACGCGTAACACCTGTGTCATGCGCACCTGTTGACGCCGCAACTTTCCGGCCCCAATGTGGCTGATTGTTTGGCCGATACACCCAACCTCACCCCCGGAGGTGCGCGTGTGTGACCTGCACGATCAGCATGAGCATGAGGCACTCCCCGCGAGCGGCCCGCCCCTGAGCCGCCGCCGCATCATGCAGCTCCTCGGCGCGGCCGGTGTCACCGCCGGTGTCATGACCGCCGAAGCGGACCCGGCGATGGCCGCAGGAGCCGACGACAGCCCCGCCGCCTACGAAGCCCCCGACGGCCTCGCGGCCGACACTCCCGCCAAGCGCGCGGCGCTCGACTGGATCACCTCCCACGACGACCGGATCACCGGCCTGAACGCCGAGATCTGGGACAACGCCGAGCTGTCCCTGCGCGAGTGGAAGTCCTCCATCGCGGAGGCCGATTTCCTCGAACGGGCCGGATTCGACGTGAAGTTCGGCACCGCCGGCTTCCCGACGGCGTTCACCGCGACGTTCACGCACGGCAAGGGCGGCCCCGTCCTCGGCTTCAGCGGCGAGTACGACGCGCTGCCCGGCCTCTCGCAGAACAAGGGCGTGGGCCACCACGATCCGCGCGAGTACATCCACGACCCCTTCGCGCCCGGCTACGGCCCCGGCCACGGCTGCGGCCACAGCGCGCTCGGCACCGCGGCGGCGGCAGCGGCGGCGGCCGTCGCGCAGGCCGCCAAGAAGCACCGGCTCCCCGTCACCGTGAAGTTCTTCGGCTCCACGGCCGAGGAGATGCTGATCGGCAAGACGTACGCCGTCAGCAAGGGGGTGTACGACGGCCTCGACGCGTTCCTGGACTGGCACCCCTCCACGGCCAACGCGACGGGCTGGGGCAGCACCACCGCGATGACCGCCGTCACCTTCACCTTCCTCGGGGTGGCAGGGCACGGCGGAACCCCGCTCGGCAACAAGTCCGCCCTGGACGCGGCCGTGATGATGGCGACGATGTCGGAGTTCCTGCGCGAGGAGAACCTCGCGCCGAGCGGCCGACTGCACTGGGTGATCAACAACGGCGGCGACATCCCGAACGTCACCGCGGAGATCTCCGAGATCTCGTACTACGTACGCGAAGGCAGCCCCGCCCGCGTGCAGGTCCTCCTGGACAAGGTGATCGCGGTCTCCGAGGCGGCCGCGAAGGCGTCCCAGACGACCGTCCGCCACCGCGTCACCTCGGCCTGCTGGAACCAGCTCCCGGCCAAGGCTTTCGCCGAACTCCTGCACGCGAACATGCGGGAGATAGGCCCGCCTCAATTCTCCGACGAGGCGCACGAGTTGGCCAAGGAGCTGCAGGAGTCACTCGGTCTTCCCCAGAAGGGCATGCACGACAAGGTCGGTGAACTGACCCCGCCCAACCCGGTGTTCATGGGCGGCGGCTCGACGGACGTCGCCGACATCAGCTGGAACGTCCCCACCGTCTCGATGGGTGCCGCGCTCGCCCCCATCGGCACCAAGATGCACACCTGGTCCACCGCGGCCTGCGCGGCGGCGGCACCCGGCCAGGCCGCGGTGATCGCCGCGGCGAAGTATCTGGCGGCGACCGCGGTCGACCTGATCACGCAGCCCGAGCGCCTCAAGGCGGTCAAGGACGAGTTCAAGGACCGTACGAAGGGCGTCAGTTGGAAGACCGCGCTGCCGGACGGCTATGAGCCGCCGATGTACGAACCCCCGGCGTGGTTCCTGAAGAAGACGGGCCAGAAGTGGCCGCCCGCGAACATCACGTGGCCGCCGAAGCGGGTCGTCTCCCAGGAGAAGTTCTCCTCGCTGGGGCCGGAGCTCGAACCCCAGAAGTAGTCCGCCCCCGAAGGAGAGCGCGGCCGTCCGCTCACCGTCCGCCGTGCGTGTACCGGCGGACGGCGAGCGGCACGCACACGGCGAGCAGCACGAGACACCAGGCGATCGACCCGGCCACGGGATGCGCCACAGGCCAGGCGGCACCCTCCGGCACGGGCGCGTTGCCGCACAGATCGCGCACCGCCGTGGCCACCGCGCTGATCGGATTCCACTCGGCGACGGTGCGCAGCCACCCGGGGAGCCCGTCGGCGGGGATGTACGCGTTCGAGAGCAGTGGCAGCATGAACGTCGCACCGCCCAACTGCCCCGCCGCCTCCTCGCTCTGCGAGGCGAGCCCGAGCAGGATGCCGATCCAGGTCGTCGTGAACCGGAAGAGCAGCAACAGGAAGAAGGCGCCAAGGGCCTGGAGCGGGCCGCCCTCGATCCGCCAGCCCATGGCGACCCCGACGAGCATCAGCGGCACGAGCCCCACGGAGGTGGTCAGCAGATCGGCGGCAGCCTGCCCGAGCGGGACGGCCGAGCGGCTCATGGGCATCGTGCGGAACCGGTCCATGACGCCCCGGTGGGAGTCCTGGGCGGCGGTGAACATGCCGGTCATGATGCCGTTCGCGGCGGTCGCGACGAGCATGCCAGGGACGAGGAAGGCGCGGTAGTCGGCGCCGGGCATGGCGAGGGCGCTGCCGAAGACGTAGCCGAAGAAGAGCAGGAAGACGATGGGCATCGTCTGCGTCATGACGAGGATGGCGGGCGCGTGCTTGATGCGCTGCAGATGCCGGCCGAGGACGGCGGTGCCGTCGTAGAGGATGGCGCTCAAGGGGGACCTCCAGGGGTCAACGAACACCCGCCCGCCCCTGAACGCGGGTGTTCGCGTTCGGAGCCGCGGGGTGATCGGGTGGGTGGGCGGGAAGCATCCGCCGCGCAGCGGCGGTTCAGGAGACGCGCGCGACGAGCCGCAGGAAGACCTCGTCGAGGGTCGGGGCCCGAAGCGTCGCGTCGACGACAGGCACTCCGGCCGAGTCCAGCTCACGGACGATCCGGGGCAGCGTCAGCGAAGGGTCGAGGGCGACCGCCCCCGCGGTCCGGCGCCCGGCGTCGAGGACGGGCTCGGCCCCGGTGAGCTGATCCAGCACGACCGCGGCAGCGGCCAGCGCCTCCGCCGCCGCGTCCTGCGCCAGGACGACCTCGACGTAACTCCCGATCTGCGCCTTCAGCGCGGCGGGCGTACCGCGATGCGCCGCCCGCCCCCCGTCGATCAGGACGACCTCGTCGGCGAGCTGATCCGCCTCCTCCAGATACTGCGTGGTCAGCACCACGGTCGTCCCCTCGGCGGCCAGTTCCCGTACGGCGTCCCAGATGCCGCCACGGCTGTGCGGATCGAGCCCCGTGGTGGGCTCGTCGAGGAAGAGGACGCGGGGCCGCACCAGAAGACTCGCGGCGAGGTCGAGCCGCCGTCGCATGCCGCCGGAGTAGGTGCGAGCGGGACGGTCGGCGGCGTCCACCAGGCCGAACCGCTCCAGCAACTCGTCGCCCCGCGCGAGCGGCGCCCGCAGCAGCCGGGCGAAGAGCCGCAGATTCTGCCGCCCGGTCAGATCCCCGTCGACGGAGGCGTACTGCCCGGTCACCCCGATGAGCCGCCGCACCGTGGCGGCCTCCCGGACCACGTCGTGCCCCGCGACGAGCGCCGTCCCGGCATCCGGTGTCTGGAGCGTGGTGAGCAGCCGCACGGCGGTCGTCTTGCCCGCTCCATTGGGGCCGAGCAGCCCGCAGACAGTGCCCTCGGGAACGGCGAGGTCGAGCCCCCGCAGGGCATGGACGTCCCCGAAGCGCTTCTCCAGACCTTCACTAAGTACAGCGTACGTAGAAGTCATGCCCGCACGGTACCTCACTACGTACGCTGTACGTAACTAACATGGGGGGCGAGGTGATGATCAATGACGGGCCGAGCGGCCGAACCGGAAGTGATCTGGGCGCGCCCCGAGCGTGCGGGCCGTGGCCCGAAGCCCGCGTACAGCAGGGCGGACATCGCGGCGGCAGCCGTCCGCATCGCCGACGCGGACGGCATCGAGGCGGTCTCCATGCGGAGGGTCGCGGGCGAGCTCGGCTGCGGAACGATGTCGCTCTACAACTACGTACCGCGCAAGGAAGACCTGTACGAGCTGATGGTCGACGCGGTGAGCGGCGAGTACGAGCTGCCCGCGGGACCGCGGGACGGCGACTGGCGTGCGGAGATGATGGCGCTCGGCCGCCAGACGCGCGCCCTCATGCGGCGCCACCCGTGGCTGCCGCGGATCATGTCCGCGCTCTACGGCTTCAGCCCGAACGCCCTGCGCTACCTGGAGCACTGCCTCGGCGCCCTGGAAGGGCTCGACGCGCCCTACGGCACCAAGATGGAACTCATCGGGATGGTCAACGGCTCGGTCATGACGTACGTCGTCAACGAGTTCGCCATGGCGGAGCGCGCGCGGGCCCTGCCGTGGACGGAGGAGCAGGAGCAGCGGGTGCGGTACGCGTATCTCGCCGGGCAGGTCGCCGGAGGGGCCTATCCGCGGCTCGCGGCTGCGCTCACGGAAGGGCCTGAGCCGGGGGACGCCGACGAGCTGTTCGAGCGGATGCTGAACCGGCTCCTGGACTCGTTCGCCTGAGCGGCGCCTTCGGGCCCGACGCCGCCGCTCAGGCCGGGGCCGCCTCCTCCTGGTCCCGGAATTCGAGCCGGCCGAGCTCGCCGCGCGATGCCACGCCCAGCTTGGGATAGGCGTTGTAGAGGTGGTAGCCCACCGTGCGCGGCGACAGGAAGAGCTGGGCGCCGATGTCCCGGTTGGTCATGCCGGTCGCCGCGAGCCGTACGACCTGCCGCTCCTGCGGGGTGAGCCGTTCCAGGGGTGCCGCTTCGCCGGTGTGCCGCGCCCGGCTCTCGCCGGTGGCCCGCAGTTCGGCGCGGGCCCGCTCGGCCCACGGCGGCGCCGCGAGCAGCTCGAAGGTGTCGAGGGCCGAGCGCAAGGGCGTACGGGCTTCGCTCCTGCGGCCCGCGCGGCGCAGCCACTCCCCGAAGAGCAGCTCCGTGCGGGCCCGTTCGAAGGGGCGGCCGTCGTCGGTGTGCAGCGCGATGGCTTCCTCGTACGCCGCTCCTGACTCGGCCTCCGGGGCGAGCAGCGCACGGCAGCGGGCGGCAAGGGCCCGCGCCCAGGCCGCCCCCGTGTGGTCGGCCCACTCGGCGAAGACCCTCGCCGGCTCCCGCACGGAATCGGCCCGTCCGGTCCGCACGGCGGCCTCGACCCGGTCCGGGACGCAGTACAGGACGACGATGGTGTGGCCGGACGGGCTCGCCGCGACGTCCTCGTACGCACGCAGGGCGGATTCATAACGGCCGAGTCCCAGCTCCAGCATGGCGATCGCGATCCCGCCCCACACCTGGCCCGGCATGACCTGTCGCAGCTCGCCCTTGGCGGCGAGCTCACGGCAGCGCTCCTCGTCGCCGTCGAGCGCCGCGAGATAGGCGAGGACGCCCGACAACTGCCCTACGTAGTGCGGTTGTCCGGTGTCCTGTGCGATCCGCAGCCCTTCCGCGGCGCCCGTCAGGGCGCAGCCGTGGCGGCCCAGGAAGATCCGCGCGCGGGTACGCATGAGCAGCACGAGCGGCAGCGGGCCGAGCGCGCCCTGCTCGCGGCACTCGCGGTCCAGCTCGGCGGCGAGGTCGTTGCCGGTCTCCAGCTCGCCGAGCGGCGCGAACCAGGAGGCGATCGAGACGCGTTCGCGCAGGGTGTGCCCGCGGTCGTGGCGCTCGGCCCGCAGACTGTCGAACAGCGCGCGCAGCGGCGGGAGTCCGCTGCCCGGGTCGCCCGCCGCGAGCCGGGCGAGCCCCTGTGCGGCGGGCAGATAGGGCAGGGCGTGCGGGGGAGTCTTGAGGTCGAGTCCGGCGAGCCGGGCGCTGATCTCGTCGATCGACTGCCGGTGCCCGGAGAGCCAGGCGGCGGTCATCGCCTCGTACGCCATGAACGCCGCCGTCTCGGGCGTGTGCGGGGCGATCTCGGCGGCCGTGTCGAGAAGCACCGAGTACGAGGCGTCGAGGCGCCCCTGCTCGCGGGCGACGGCGGCGCGCACCTGCGCGAGCTGCGCGAGGACGGCCGGGTCGGTCAGGTGCGGGGCGGCGCGCAGGGCGAGTTCGGCGGCGCGTTCGTTCTGGCCCGCGTCCGCGGCGGCCGACGCGGCGAGCGCGAGACGCCGGGCGCGGTGCGTGCCGTCCGGGCTGAGCTGGGCCGCGCGCTCGCAGGCCGCGGCGACGGCCGCGTAGCCGCCGCGGGCCCTGGCGTGTTCGGCGGTCTGCTCAAGGATGCCGGCGACGTACTCGTCGGGCTCCGTGGTGGCGGCCGCCAGATGCCAGGCCCGGCGGTCGATGTTGCCCACGCAGGGCAGCGCGTCGGCGAGCGCGCGGTGCGCGGCGATGCGGTCGCCGACCGGGGCGCTCTGGTAGGCGGCGGCGCGGATCAGGGGGTGGCGGAAGGTGAGCCGCCCGCCGTCGAGACTGAGCAGCTCCTTGTGCTCGGCGGGCTCCAGATCGGTGACGGTGGCGCCGAGTCTGCTCGCGGCGGCGGCCGTCACGGTCAGATCTCCGGTGCCTTCCGCCGCCGCGACCACCAGCAGGGACCGGGTGGCCCGTGGCAGCGAGGACATCCGGTCCGCGAAGGTCCGCAGGAGGCGGGAGTGGCTCGGCAGGGAGCTCAAGTGATAGCCGTAGGCGGGTATGTGGCCCTCGCGCTGGGCGGCGGGCAGCTCGCGCAGGGCGAGCGGGTTGCCGCCGGACTCGCTGCGGATCTGCTCGCGTACGTAGGCGGGCAGATCCCCCGCGTGCTCGGCGAGGAGCTCGCCCGCGGCCTCGTCGTCGAGCCCGGTGAGCCGCAGCTCGGGCAGGCCCTGGGCGGGGAAGGGCGGTGCGTGCGCGTCGCGGGCCGCGAACACCATCACGACGCCTTCGGCGGCGAGGCGCCGGGCGGCGAAGAGGAGGGCGTCCGCGGAAGCCTGGTCGAGCCACTGGGCGTCGTCGACGAGGCAGAGGAGAGAGCCCTCCTCGGCGGGGTCCGCCAGGTCCGCAAGGAGGGTGAGCACCGCCAGGCCGATGAGGAAGCGGTCGGCCCGCGAGTCGCCGGTCGCGAGGCCGAGTGCGGCGCGCAGGGCCTTGGCCTGCGGCTGAGGCAGGTCGTCGATCCGGTCGGTGACGCGGTGCAGGAGCAAGTGGAGTCCGGCGAAGGGGAGTTCGCTCTCGGCCTCGATGCCGGTTGCCTGCAGCAGGCGCATGCCGTGGGTGGTGGCCTGGAGGGCGGCGTGTTCGAGGAGCCCCGACTTGCCGATGCCGGCCTCTCCTCGTACGACGAGGGCACTGCTGTGGCCCTGCCGGGCCTTGGCCAGCAGTTCTTCCAGCTGAGTGGTCTCGCTGCCGCGTCCGTAGAGCATGAACTGACCCTAACGGGCGGGGTAGGCCTGGCGGTGGGCTGCGGGTTCGGGCCGGGGGCCTTTGGGGTGCCGGATCCGTGCCGGGGGCATTGCTGTGCGCGGCCGCGTCGTGCCCGGGGTGCTTTTCAGTCCGCCGCTTCGCGGCGAGTTTTTCCCGCCCACCCACCCGATTGCCCTGCGGGGTAAACGGGTGGGTGGGCGGGAGACATCCGCCGCGAAGCGGCGGTCCAGGCGGCCACAGCGGTCCAGGGGCGAAGCCCTGGTGGCCCCGGGGCAGAGGCGCAGCCCCGGGGCAGCAGATCCGTGGGTCAAAGGCGCCCCGCCAGAACCACCTTGCCGCGGCCATGCCCCCGCTCCACATCCCGCTGCGCTTCCCCCGCCCGCTCCAGCGCGTACTGCGCGCGGATGTGCAGCCGCAGCGCCCCCTTCGCGTACAGCTCGGCCATCTCCGCCAGGCGGGACGCCGATCTCGCGCCGGTGAGTTCGGGCAGGCCCAGGCGGCGGGCCTCCTCCGTCGCGACCATCGTGATGACGCGGTCGGGGTCCTTGGCCACCGCGGCCGACGCGCGCAGCGCTTCCGCTCCCGCACCGTCGAGCGCCGCGTCCACGCCCTCCGGGGCGATCGCGCGCACCCGCTCCTCCAGGCCGTCGCCGTACGTCACGGGAATCGCGCCCAGCGCCCGCAGATGGGCGTGGTTGGGTTCGCTCGCCGTGCCGATGACCGTCGTCGCGCCCCACGCCCTCGCCAACTGCACCGCCAGCGTGCCGAGTCCGCCCGCCGCGGCGTTGATCAGGACCGTGTCGCCGGGACCCACGCGCATCGCGCCGAGCGCCAGGTGCGCGCCCTGCGCGTTCCCGGAGAAGCCGCCCGCCTCCGCCCACCCCATCGCGTCCGGCTTGGCGACCAGATTCTCCTGCGGGACCACGACGTACTCCGCGTACGAACCGAGCAACGAGAAGCCCAGCACCGGATCGCCCGGCCCGAACCCGCTCACCCCGGAGCCGACCGCGTCGACCGTCCCCGCGAACTCGTTGCCCGGCACGACGGGGAACACCGCCCCCGGCGGCCTGATCACCCCTTTCCGCAGCCCGATGTCGAAGGGCATCACGCCCGCCGCCCGTACCCGCACACGGACCTCGCCAGGACCTGGCTCGGGGACGGGAAGGTCCACCGGGCGCAGCACCTCCGCCGCGCCGTAGGCCGTGAACGCCGCGGCGCGCATCGTCGTCGGAGCAGTGGCAGTCATGAGGTTCCCCTCTTGAGTTGGCTGAGTCATCGGAGCCATCGGAGTCGTCGCGCGGTCACGGTTTCAGCACCACCTTGCCGACCGTCCCCCGCCCCAGCAGCGCCGCGTGCGCCGCCCCCGCATCCCGCAGCGGGAACGTCGTCACCGCCGGTACGAGCGTGCCGCGCGCCGCCTCGTCGAGCGCCCGCTCCTGGAGGCCGCGCAGGCCCCCGGGGACGCGCGCGATCCGCGGGCCCAGTGCGTACGTCGCCGTCAGGAGACGGCTGTGGAGGTCCTTGGTGCCCAGCTCCGTGGGCGTGCCCGACGACCAGCCGTACACCACGAACCGGCCCCCGAAGCCCAGGAGTTCGAGCGCGGCACGCCCCGCTTCGCCGCCCACGCTGTCGAAGGCGACGCTCACCTCGCGGCCCCCGAGCGCCGCACGCACCTTCTCCGCCCAGTCGGGCTCGTTGTAGTCGACGGCCACGTCCGCGCCCAGGTCCCGCACCCGTGCCTTCTTCTCGGGGCCGCCCGCCGCGCCCACCACGGTCGCGCCCGCGTTCCGCGCGGCCTGCACGAGGAGCGTGCCGATGCCGCCCGCCGCGGCCGTCACCAGCGCCACGTCGTCCGGTTCGAGCGCGGCGACGTGCAGGATGCCCAGCGCCATCCGGCCGGTGCCGACCATGGCGATCGCCGCCTCGTACGAGAGCGAGTCGGGCAGCCGGAACAGCGCGTCCGTCTCGCGCACGGCCAGCTCCGCATAGCCCGCGTTGACCAGGCCCAGGTGCGTCACCACCCGCCGCCCGAGCCACTCCTCGTCCACTCCCTCGCCGAGGCCGTCGACGACGCCCGCCACCTCCCGGCCCGGCGTCATCGGCAACTCGGGGATCGGGAACGGGAGTTCGTCTGCCGCGCCCTTCTGGAGCGCGGTGTCCAGGAGGTGAACTCCCGCGGCCTCGACGGCGATACGGACCTGGCCGGGGCCCGGGACCGGGTCGGCGACCTCCTCGTGGCGCAGGTTCTCGGGCCCGCCGAAGGCATGCAGTCGGATCGCTCGCATGGTCAACTCGCTTTCGTCGTACGAAGGAAGAAGGGGAGAGGAGCGCGGGGCTACGCCGTGTAGGCGCGGGCCGCCTTGCCGTCGCGCAGCGTAACGGCCCACCAGGCGAGCTGGTCGAGCATGACCTTCGCCGCGCCGGCCGGGCCCTCCTCGTCGTGCGGCCGGCCGTCCGGGCCGAACCGGTGCCACGCGCCGTGGAAGCTGACCGTGTCGCGCATGGTCGGCGCGTGCAGTTCGGCGAAGACCAGGCGCAGTTGCTCCACCGCGCGCAGGCCGCCCGCGACACCGCCGTACGAGACGAAGCCCACCGGCTTCGCCCGCCACTCGTCCAGGTGCCAGTCGATCGCGTGCTTCAGGTCGGCGGGGAAGCTGTGGTTGTACTCCGGCGTGATGACGACGAACGCGTCCGCCGCCGCGAGCCGCGGGGTGATCGAGCCGACGACGGGGGCGACCTCGCTGCCGAGGATCTCCGGGCGCTCGCCGCCCGCCAGGTCGATCACGTCGATGTCGATGTCGTCGCGCTGCCCGGCGACCGAGACGAACCAGTCGCGGACGGTCGGCGCGAAGCGGCCCTCGCGGGTGCTGCCGACGATGACCGCCACCTGAAGTCGCTGCGGGCTGGTGCTCATGGGGTTCCTCCCTGGTTCCGCGGCTGCCGGGATTCCGGCTGCCGTGCCGACACCGGGAAATCTAGGGAGCGACCGAGGTCCGCGGCCTCTGTCGGACGACCGGGATCATGACGGGGCGGTGACCGGGGTGCGACCGGGGTCCGCACGCCCGGTCATTCCCAGTCGTACGACAGAGGCGGCGCACAGGCCCCTGTTCCTAGCGTCGACCCCATGACGCACGCGACCTGTGACACCACGCCCCCCGCCGAGACCGCCCTCACGAAGACCCGCTGGACGCCGGTCGCCGTCATGGCCCTCGCCATGCTGATGGTCACCCTGGAGCTGAGCCTCTCCTCCGTGACGCTGCCCGCGATCGGCACCGACCTCGGCGTCGGGACCTCGGCGACCCAGTGGGTGCTCCTCGCCTACGCCCTGCCGACGGCCGCTCTCGCGATCCCCGCGGGGCGGTGGACGGACCGGGTCGACCTCCGCGCCGTGTTCCTCTTCTCCGTACCGGCGATCGGGCTCACCAGCATCCTCGCGGCCCTCGCGCCCAACCTCCCTGTGCTCCTCGCCGCCCGCGTCCTGCAAGGCGTCGCGGGAGCCGTGGCCGTCTCGGTCTACCTGCCGGTGGTCGCCGCGGTCGTACGGCCCGAGCAGCGGGGCCGCGCGATGGGCTACATCGCCACGATCATGCCGATCGGCTCGATGGGCGGCTCGTCCCTCGGCGGGTTCGTCGCGGACGCGTACGGCTGGCGGCCCGTGATGCTGATGAAGGTGCCGGTGCTGATCGTGGTGATCTGGCTCGGGGCGCGCTTCATCCCGTCCACGGGCGGCGGGCTCACCCGGCCCGACCGGTCCCTGGTGGGCGACGGCCTCGTCCTGGGCGGCTCGGTGACCGCGCTCCTGGTGGCCTTCGACCGGATCGAGGCCGAACAGCCTCTCGTCGCCGCGGTGTTCTCGGTGGCCGCCGCCGCGCTCGCGGTGTGGTGGACCCGACTGCGCTCTGCGCGGCCGGTGACCGGGCTCCTGCGGCGCAGGGCCATCGGCCTGCCCGTCCTCTCGCTCCTGCTGACCGGCACGTTCGTGGGGCTCTCCTACTTCCTGCTGCCGTTCTACGTCGCCGACGTCCTGCACGAGAGCGCCTCGACGACCGGCCTCGCGATGGTCTTCTTCATCGGCGCAGTGGCCCTCTGCTCGCCGGTCAGCGGCCGGCTCGCCGACCGGCTCCCCGGCAGGCTCGTGGGGTCGGCGGGTCTGCTCCTGGTCATCGGTGGCCTGCTGGGCATGCTGACGCTCGGCTCCGGCGCCGGGCTCTTCGACATCGCCTGGCGGCTCGCCCTGATCGGCGTGGGGCAGGCGCTGTTCGGCACGCCGGTCAACGCCTCGCTCCTGTCGGCCGCGCCGCCCGACCTGGTGGGCACCATCGGCGGCGTCGGCAACACCTTCCGCACCCTCGGCTTCACGGTCGGCCCGGCGATCGCGGCCCTCGCGTACGGCGTGGGCGGCGGGGGAGCGGCGGGCTTCCGTACCGGGGTCTCCGTGCTCGCCCTGTTGCAGGTGGCCGGTCTGGTGGCGCTGCTCGGGTCGGGCGGGGTCCGGAAGGCCGCACAGGGGTAGCCGCACAGGGTTAGTCGCACAGGGTTGGCGGAGCGCCCCGAAGGTGCGCGGCGCCAGGCGGCTCAGATCAGGGCGAACTGGCCGCCGGGGCCTTCCTCGTGGTGGTCGAGCACCGACGCGGGGCGCCGCGCGGCGTCGGGCGCGGGAAGCACGCCCGCCCGGCGCAGCGTCTCAGCCGGGATGCCGGGACCTGCCTCCTTGAGTGATGTCGTCAACTCCTCCTGCATCGGCCGGAGTTCTGCCAGCAACGCAAGCACCGTGATCAGTTCGAGCAGCTCGGACGTCCATGCCTGCGGCCACTGCGCGGGACGGATCGCCTCCAAGGAGCCCGCCTCCCCGGCGGCCATGCGCCGCTCGAACCACAGCTCAAGGACGCGCACCCCGCTCACCTCGAAGTCCCACGCCTCCTGCGGCACGGGCGAGATGCGCCCCTCGTCCACGCACAGCGCTTCTTCGTCGGCGTCGTACGAGATCTCCGCGGGACGGGCGGGCAGCGGAGCCCGTACGTAAGGCCGCCGTCCGCCCGGTAGCTTCGGCCGCGCCCCGTCACCGCGCGCCTGGAGCGCGAGCACCCGGCGCCCGAGCTCCGTGCCCCGCGCCCAGATCGCGGCGTCGGACGTCAGCGGCACCCGGCACCCGGCCGGCGACGCCCCCGCCACGGCCAGCGTCCAGGCCAGCAGATCCCCGGCGCCGACGTCCTGGCCGAGTACACCGGAGAGATGGGCGAGCAGCCCCGGCGTCACATTGGGTTCGAGCCCGCCGGGGCGGCGGAACAGCGGACGGATGCGTCCGGGCCGCCCGGCGGGGGAGCGGCCGTCCGGCAGCACGGAGGAGGCGAGCACCGCGGGGCCCGCGGAGCCGGTGACGTACCCCTGCTCGACGAGGAACAGCTGCCCTTCGCCCGCGACCCGCCACAGCTCCGGGCGGGCGGCGTCGATGAGCCGGTGGTCCGGGATCAGCCACTGCTCGTCGAAGGGGCCGTGCAGGACGCGCACCGGATCGGGGCAGGGACCCGACGCGGCGGCCAGCGGGACCGTCGCGCCCTGGTGGCCGGGGAGCTGGGCGACCGCGGTGTGCAGGGTGCGCGAGCGCGAGGGGGAGAGGAGCTTCTCGCGCTCCTCGGCGTCCGCCCGCACGAACGCGGCCCAACGGGCTCTGAGGGATGCGGCGTCCGGTCCCATCGGCCACCCGCGGCCCGGCCGGAGCGGTGCGACGGACCACGGCATCAGGTCGGCGAGCAGCGCCGCTTCGTCGTGCGTCACGCCCGGCATCGTACGTCGAGACCCTTACGTCGCGTCGAGGGTGACCGTGAAGGAGAAGCGGTCGCCGCGGTAGTGGATGCGCGCCACGTCCAGGGCGCGCCCCTCCGCGTCGTACGTGATGCCCGTGTAGTGCAGGATCGGGCTGAGCAGCGGGACTTCGAGCAGGCGGGCCGTCTCCGGGTCGGCGAGCGTGGCCTCGACGGTGTCGGTGATGCGGCTGATGCGGACACCCACGACATCGCGCAGGACCTTCGTCATGGGCCAGCGCGCCAGATCGTCCAGGTCGATGCGGTCCGCGAGCTCGGGGCGGATGAAGTTATGGGCGTGATTGGTCGGTTCGCCCGTCTTCTCGTCGCTGCGCAGCCGGTGGTAGGTCGCCACCTCGGCCAGATCCGGGAAGTGCTCGGCGAGTTCGCCGGAGACCGGAGCCGTGCCGTGCGCGAGCAGCCGGGTGCTCATGCCCGACTGCTGGGCCACGATCGCGTCGACCGAGCCGAGCAGCCGGACCGGGGAGCCGCGCTGGGCGCTCGGCTCGATGAACGTGCCGCGCCGCCGGTGCCGGGTGATCAGACCCTCGTCCTCGAGCTCCTTGAGCGCCTGGCGCATGGTCAGGACGCTCACGCCGTAGTGCCCCGCCAGCTGCTCCTCGGTGGGCAGCCGGAGCGGGGCGTCGGGCACGCGGCCGAGTATCGAGGCGCGCAGGGACTGCGACACCTGATACCAGAGCGGCAGCTTGCGATTCAGGACGATCGAGTCCGGGGCGAAAGCGGTCACGGTCTCTCCGAATCAGTCTCGAAAATGGCGCTCCAGACCTTCCCACACATCGTCGTACCCGCGCTGCAGATGGGAGGCCTGAGCTGCTTGTTCGGTCGCCGTCACCGGCCACCGTGTCTCGAACATGAAGGCAAGCCCGTCGTCGATCTTCTGCGGCTTCAGCTCGGCGGCCGATGCCTTGTCGAAGGTGTCCCGGTCGGGGCCGTGCGCCGACATCATGTTGTGCAGCGAGCCGCCGCCGGGCACGAAGCCCTCCGCTTTCGCGTCGTACGCGCCCTCGATCAGGCCCATGTACTCGCTCATCACGTTCCGGTGGAAGTATGGCGGCCGGAAGGTGTCCTCACCGACGAGCCAGCGCGGTGCGAAGACGACGAAGTCCACGCCCGCGAGGCCCGGGGTGTCGGAGGGCGAGGTGAGCACCGTGAAGATCGACGGGTCCGGGTGGTCGTAGCTGATGGTGCCAAGGACGTTGAAGCGGCGCAGGTCGTACACGTACGGGACGTGGTTGCCGTGCCAGGCGACGACATCGAGCGGCGAATGGTCGTACGTCGCCTGCCACAGGTTTCCGCAGAACTTGTTCACCGCCTCGACCGGCCGCTCGGCGGCGTCTTCGTATGCGGCGACCGGGGCCCTGAAGTCCCGTGCGTTGGCCAGGCCGTTCGCGCCGATCGGCCCGAGGTCGGGGAGCTGGAAGGACGCCCCGTAGTTCTCGCACACGTACCCGCGGGCGCTCTCGTCGAGCAGCTCCACGCGGAAGCGCACCCCGCGCGGGATCAGCGCCACCTCGCCGGGCTCCGCGCGCAGCAGCCCGAACTCGGTGCGCAGCAGCAGGCCGCCCCGCTCGGGGACGACGAGGAGTTCGCCGTCCGCGTCGCTGAACACCCGGTCCGTCATGGAGGAGTTGGCGTGGTAGAGGTGCACGGCCATGCCCGTGCGCTGGGTGGCGTCCCCATTGCCGCCCAGGGTCCACAGGCCCGCGAGGAAGTCCGTGCCGGGGGCGGGCTCGGGGAGCGGGTTCCAGCGCAGCCGGTTGGGGTCGGGGACCTGCGTGAACGGCGCCGTGCGGATCGCGCCGTTGTCGACGCGGGTGAACGCCGGGTGCGCGGCGGAGGGGCGGATGCGGTAGAGCCACGAGCGGCGGTTGTGCGCGCGGGGCTCGGTGAAGGCGGTGCCGCTCAGCTGCTCCGCGTACAGCCCGAGCGGTGCGCGCTGGGGTGAGTTGCGGCCGTGCGGCAGGGCGCCGGGCACCGCTTCGGAGCTGTGTTCGTTGCCGAAGCCGGAGAGGTACGTCAGTGCCTCCGCCGTCTTGCGCGCCCCGCTGGTGTCCGCACGGCTCGCGTCGCTGGTGTGTTCCCGGCTCATCATCGCTCCCTCGTCAACGATTCCTATGGGTCACCGTAGGATTCACGTTTTCCTTCCGCAAGGGGGATCCATGGATGTGAACAATGCTCTACTCTCCCGGGGATGTCCCACCGTGATCGGCAGAAGCCTCCGCCGCCCCCGAAATCCCTGCGCCGCGTGCCCGTGCAGGAGCGCAGTGCCGAGCGTCTGACCCGGATCCTCGATGCCTGCGCCGACCTCCTGGACGAGGTCGGCTACGAAGGCCTGAGCACCCGCGCCGTGGCCCAGCGCGCGGGCGTCCCGATCGGCTCGGTCTACCGCTTCTTCGGCAACAAGCGGGCCATGGCCGACGCCCTGGCCCACCGCAATCTCGACGCCTACGGAGAGCGCGTGGCGGCGCGCATGACCGGGGTGGAGCGCGGCGACTGGCGCGGCGCGGTCGACGCTGCCTTCGACGAGTACCTCGCCATGAAGCGCAGCGTCCCCGGCTTCGGCCTGGTCGACTTCGGCGTCCCCTCGGATCTCGACGCGATGCCCGACGCCAACGCGGACGTCGCCGAGCGGGTGGCGGGGCTGCTCGCCGCCCACCTCGACCGGCCGCTGGACAAGAAGCTGAGCCGCACGGTGCTCGTCGGTGTCGAGGCGGTGGACGCCGTCCTCCAACTCGCCTTCCGTGCGCACCCGTCGGGCGACCCCGACCTGATCGACGAGACGCGGATCCTGCTGCACTCGTATTTCGCGGGCTCGCTGGACTGAACCGGGGGCCAGAGGGCGGGGCAGGGGTCAAGGGCCGGGGGCTCGCGGTTTCGCGACCTGACCCCTCAGGGGTCCTGACGGCATGCATACCGGTCGGTATGGTGAGAGCGCACGTGCGCCGTCGCCGCCGCCCTGGAGGGTCCTCCATGCCCAGCACCGCCCGCACCGCCCTGCGTATCTGTCCCCTCTGCGAAGCCACCTGCGGGCTCACGCTCACCATCGAAGGGCCCTCCGACGGCGCCGACGGCGCGCGCGAGACCGGTGCGCGCGTGACCGGTGCGCGCGGAGACCGGGACGATGTGTTCAGCCACGGCTTCATCTGCCCCAAAGGCGCCTCCTTCGGAGAGGCCGACTCCGACCCCGACCGCCTGAAGGGCCCGCTCGTACGCAAGGACGGCGTACTCCAAGAGGCAAGCTGGGACGAGGCGTTCGACGCCGTCGCCGCAGGGCTTCGCCCCTTGATCGAGCAGCACGGTCCGCAGGCGGTCGGCGTGGTGCTCGGCAACCCGAACGTGCACACCATGGCGGGCGGCCTCTACCCGCCCGTCCTGCTGAGCTCCATCGGCACCCGCAACGTCTTCACCGCGAGCACCGTCGACCAGATGCCCAAGCACGTCTCCAGCGGGCTCCTCTTCGGCGACGCGTTCGCCATCCCCGTGCCCGACCTGGACCGCACCGACCATCTGCTCCTGCTCGGCGCCAACCCCCTGGACTCCAACGGCAGCCTGTGCACCGCGCCCGACTTCCCCGGCAAGCTGAAGGCGCTGCGCGCGCGGGGCGGCACGCTCACCGTCGTCGACCCGCGCCGCACCCGCACCGCGAAGCTCGCCGACCGGCACCTCGCGATCCGGCCCGGCGCGGACGCACTGCTGCTCGCGGCGATGGTCCAGGTCCTCTTCGAGGAGAAACTCACCGACCTCGGCGCCCTTGAGGAACAGGTGGAAGGGGTCGACGCCGTGCGCGATGCCGTACGCCACTTCACCCCCGACGCCGTCACCGCCGCCTGCGACGTGCCCGCCGACACCATCCGCGCCCTCGCCCGCGAGCTGGCGGCGGCGCCCACCGCCGCCGTCTACGCCCGCGTGGGCGCGAGCACCGTCGCCTACGGCACCCTCACCAACTGGCTCGTCGACGTCCTGAACGTCCTGACCGGCAACCTCGACCGCCCCGGCGGCGCCCTGTTCCCGCTCTCCGCCACCGACCGCGCGCCCCGCCCGGCGGGCCCCGGCAAGGGATTCGCGCTCGGCCGCTGGCACAGCCGCGTGAGCGGTCACCCTGAGGCCAAGGGCGAACTGCCGATCGCCGCGCTCGCCGAGGAGATCGACACCCCCGGCGACGGCGCGATCCGCGCGGTCGTGGCCATCGCGGCCAACCCCGTCCTCTCGGCGCCCGACGGCGACCGCCTCGACAAGGCGCTGGCCTCACTCGACTTCATGGTGAGCGTCGACCCGTATCTGAACGAGACCTCGTGCCACGCCCACGTGGTCCTGCCGCCGCCCCCGCCCTCCCAGAGCGCCCACTTCGACTTCGCCTTCAACGGCTTCGCCGTGCACAACCAGGTCCGCCACACCCCCGCCGCGCTGCCCCTGACGGGCGGCAGGATCGCCGAGACGGAGATCCTCGCGCGGCTCGTCCTGGCCGCGAGCGGCATGCACGGCGCCGATCCCGCCGCCGTGGACGCGATGGTCGTCGACAGGACACTCGGCAAGGCCGTCACCGAGCCGCACTCGGCCGTGCACGGCCGCGACCCCAAGGAACTCGCCGCTCTCCTCACCGGTGAGAGCGGCCCCGAGCGGCGGCTCGACCTCATGCTGCGGCTCGGCCCCTACGGCGACGGATTCGGCGTACGCGAGGACGGCCTGACCCTGGAGCGGCTCCTCGCCCACCCGCACGGCATCGACCTCGGCCCGCTGGAGTCCCGCCTCCCGCAGGTCCTCAGGACGCGCAGCGGACGCGTGGAACTCCTCCCGGGACCGATCGCTGACGACCTGCCCCGCCTTGCGGGCGCGCTGCGAGCCACCCCGGACGAGCTCGTCCTCGTAGGGCGTCGTCATCTGCGCTCCAACAACAGCTGGATGCACAACGTGCGCTCCCTCACCGGCGGCTCCAACCGCTGCACCCTGCACGTCCACCCCGATGACGCGGCCCGCATCGGCATCGAGAACGGCGGCCACGCGCGCGTGGAGGCCGCCGGCGGGCAGCTCACCGTCCCCGTGGAGGTGACCGACGCCGTGCGCCCCGGCGTGGTCAGCCTGCCGCACGGCTGGGGCCACGACCGCCCCGGCACGCGCCTCTCCGTCGCGGCCGAGAACCCCGGGGCCAACGTGAACCAGCTCCTGGACGGGACACTTCTCGACCCGCTCTCCGGGACGTCCGTGCTCAACGGCTTCCCGGTGTCCCTGACGCCCCTCGCCCCGGCAAAGGCTCCGGCGTCTGGGGCCGCACCGCGTTAACTCGTTGACCTGGAGTTTTGCGCTTATTGCTCGCACGTCAACATCTTGTTAACGCTGGAGAACGGGTCCTAACGTCAACCGGACCGCCAGACCTGGTGGGAGTTCGATGGTGAACGTTAGGTAGCCCCCATGCTGACAATCCTCGGATTCGTCATGATCGCCACCTTCCTGGTGCTGATCATGATGAAGAAGATGTCGCCGATCGCGGCACTGGTGCTGATCCCCGCGCTCTTCTGCGTGTTCGTAGGAAAGGGAGCCCATCTCGGGGACTACGTCCTCGAAGGCGTCGGGAATCTGGCGCCCACGGCGGCCATGCTCATGTTCGCCATCGTGTACTTCGGCGTCATGATCGACGTCGGCCTCTTCGACCCGATCGTCCGGGGCATCCTGCGCTTCTGCAAGGCGGACCCGGTGCGCATCGTGGTGGGCACCGCCCTGCTCGCCGCCATCGTCTCGCTCGACGGCGACGGCTCGACGACCTTCATGATCACGGTCTCGGCGATGTATCCGCTCTACAAACGCCTCAAGATGAGCCTCGTCGTCATGACGGGCGTCGCGGCCACCGCCAACGGCGTCATGAACACCCTGCCCTGGGGCGGGCCGACGGCCCGCGCCGCGACCGCCCTCAAGGTCGACGCGGCCGACATCTTCGTCCCCATGATCCCGGCGCTCGCCATGGGCCTCGTGGCCGTGTTCCTGCTCTCGTACGCACTGGGCCTGCGGGAGCGCAAGCGGCTCGGCACGCTCTCCCTCGACGAGGTCCTGGAGAAGGAGACGGCGCCCCAGACGGTGCTGGTGGGTGCCGGCGGTGCCACCGGCGGCGGGCGCATGTCGCTCACGAAGAAGACCACCGGGGGAGCGGGTTCGGGAACGGACGCCGACGCCGACGCCGATTCCGGTGACGGCGGCGACGCCGACGAGGACGACGGCTTCCAGGGGCTCGACCCCAACCGCTCCACCCTGCGCCCCAAGCTCTACTGGTTCAACGCCGGTCTCACCGTGGTCCTGCTCACCGCCATGATCATGGAGTGGCTGCCGATCCCGGTCCTCTTCCTGCTCGGTGCCGCGCTGGCCCTGACGGTCAACTTCCCGCACATGCCCGACCAGAAGGCCCGCATCGCCGCCCACGCGGAGAACGTCCTCAACGTCACCGGCATGGTCTTCGCGGCCGCCGTCTTCACCGGCGTCCTCCAGGGCACCGGCATGGTCGACAGCATGGCCACGTGGCTCGTCGACGCGATCCCCGAGGGCATGGGCCCGCAGATGGGCCTGGTGACCGGCCTGCTGTCGCTGCCGCTCACGTACTTCATGTCGAACGACGGCTTCTACTTCGGCGTCCTTCCGGTCCTCGCCGAGGCGGGCCAGGCGCACGGCGTCAGCACCCTGGAGATCGCCCGCGCCTCGATCGCGGGCCAGGCCCTGCACATGTCGAGCCCGCTGGTGCCCGCCGTGTACGTCCTGGTCGGCATGGCCAAGGTCGAGTTCGGCGACCACACCAAGTTCACCGTCAAATGGGCCGTGCTCACCTCGCTCGTGGTGCTCGGCTCCGGAATCCTCTTCGGCATCATCTGATGCCATCGACACCGGGCCGGGCCTGGTTGCTGCGCCTCGTCATCGCCTTCAGCTTCGCGCAGGGGGCGGTGTCGATGGCGCGTCCGGCCGTCTCCTACCGTGCCCTCTCGCTGGGCGCGGACGAGCGGGCGATCGGCGTCATCGCCGGTGTGTACGCCCTGCTGCCGCTCTTCGCCGCCGTGCCGCTCGGGCGCAGGACCGACCACGGGCGGTGCGCGCCGCTCCTTCCGGTCGGCGTCGTCCTGATCGCCGGAGGCTGCGCGCTCAGCGGCACGGCTGGCTCGCTCGCGGCGCTCGCCGCCTGGAGCGGCGTGATGGGCCTCGGCCACCTCTGCTTCGTGATCGGGGCCCAGTCGATCGTCGCGCGGCAGTCCGCCCCCGACGAACAGGACCGCAACTTCGGGCACTTCACGATCGGCGCCTCGCTCGGGCAGCTGATCGGTCCTGTCGCCGCGGGCTCCCTCATCGGCGGGGACATGGGGCGCACCAGCTCCCTCGCCCTGCTCGTCTCGGGAGCGGTCGCTGCGGTCTCGCTCACCTCGCTGTGGCGCATCGAGCACGTCCGTCCCGCCGGAGCCTCGCCCGCGCGGGGCGACAAGGTCCCGGTGCTCGGCATCCTGCGCACCCGTGGCGTGCCCGCGGGGATCTTCATCAGCCTCGCGGTGCTCTCCGCCACGGACATCCTCACGGCCTACCTGCCGGTGGTCGGTGAGCACCGGGGCATCGCGCCCGCGACGGTCGGAGTACTGCTCTCGCTGCGGGCCGCCGCGACGATCGCCTGCCGCCTGGTGATGACACCGCTGATCAACCTGCTCGGCCGTACGGTGCTGATCGTGGTCACGTGTCTGCTGGCCGCCGTGCTGTGCGCGGGGGTGGCGCTGCCGGTGCCGGTGTGGGGGCTCGGGGTGATGCTGGTGCTGCTCGGGTTCTGTCTGGGGGTCGGGCAGCCGCTGTCGATGACGACGGTCGTGCAGGCGGCTCCGGAGGGGGCGCGTTCCACCGCGCTCGCGCTGCGGTTGACCGGGAATCGGCTGGGGCAGGTGGCTGCCCCAGCCGGGGCGGGGCTCATCGCCGGGGTGGCGGGGGTTGCGGCTCCCTTCGTGATGCTGGGTGGGCTCTTGCTGGTGGCGGCCGGGCTGGGGCTGAGGCGGAGCCCTGCGGGGCCATCCGCGGTCCCGCCCCATCCCGGGACCGAGGGCTCCGCTCCCGGACCTTCGCTCGTCAAACGCCGGAGAGGCTGAAAGGGCTGGCCCGTCCGGCGATTGAGGACGAACCCGGCGGAGCCGGTGATCGACGGTCACCGCGCGGCAGGGCCACTCACTTCACCCGCACCTCGCACCGCATCCGCCGCTCATGGCCCACGGCCCGCTCAGGTCCCGTCAAGGTCAGCCGCACCCGGTCGTGGACCACCGTGCTGGACGCGGCGACGCGGAGTTCAAGCGCTCCCGGTTCCACGATCCGCCGGCCGTCGGGGCCCGTGTACGACGCCAGGTCGGCGTGGAACGTGGCGTGGACCTCCGCGGACTCGCCGGGGGCGAGCGGCACCCGGGCATAGCCGACCAGGCGGGCCACGGGGCGCGCGACGCGGCCCACCGGGTCGTGGAGGTAGAGCTGGACGACCTCGGCTCCGGGGCGATCACCCGTGTTGGTGACCGTGACGCGCAGGGTCGTCTCGCCGTCCGTGGGCAGATCGGCGGGGACCGGAGACACCTCCCACGCGAACGTCGAGTACGACAGGCCGTGTCCGAAGGGGAACAGCGGGGTCGGATCGAGGTTGCTGGCCTCGCCCCGGTGGCCGAGCGGGGGAGCCAGGTACGTCCAGGGCTGGCCCGTCGGCTCACGGGGCACGCTGACCGGGAGCCGGCCCGACGGATTGACCCGGCCCGACAGCACGCCCGCGACCGCACCGCCCCCCTCCTCTCCCGGGAAGAACGCCTGCACCACCCCGGCGACGCGGTCGGCCCAGCGCCCGAGCGCGTAAGGGCGGCCGGTGAGCAGGACCAGGATCACGGGGGTGCCGGAAAGGACGGCGGCGTCGATCAAATCGCCCTGGTCGTCGGGGAGTTCGAGGTCCGGCGCGTCGCATCCCTCACCCGACGTGCCACGCCCGAAGAGCCCGGACCTGTCCCCGGCCACGACCACGCAGACCTCCGCGTCGGCCGGGTCGTCGACGAACACCGCACCCGGGAACTCTGCCCGCAGCGCCTGGAGCAGCGTCGGCACGGCGACGCCCATCGGCAGCCGCGGGTGCTCCACGCCCACATGGCGCGGAAAGGTGTAGCAGCCGAGCATCGCCGCCGGGTCGTCGGCGAGCGGGCCCGTCACGGCGATCCGGGTGCCGGGGGCCAGGGGGAGCACCCCGGCCGCGTTGGCGAGCAGGACCACCGACTCCTCGGCCAACTCGCGTGCGAGCAGCCGCATATGGGGCGGATCGAGATCCACGGACGGCGTGGGCGGGGGTGACGCCCACTGCGGGTCGAGCAACCCCAGCTCGCACTTCTGGGTCAGTACGCGCAGGGCGGCCCGGTCCACCGTGTCCTGCGGTACGGCCCCCGTCCCGAAGCACCGCACCGCCGGAAGCTCGATGTCCACCCCCGCCGCAAGGGCCAGCGCGGCAGCACCCGCCCTGGAGTCCGTGACCCCATGGGCGGACTCCAGGAAGGACACCCCGAAGTAGTCCGAGACGACGGTCCCGGTGAACCCCCAGTCCTCGCGCAGGAGTTGGGTGAGCAGCGCATGGTGGGAGTGGGCCGGAAGACCGTCCAGGTCGTTGTACGCGGGCATCACCGAGCGGGCGCCCCCGTCCCGTACCGCCATCTCGAAGGGCGGCAGGACGACGTCCGCGAGCTCGCGCGGGCCGATGGACACCGGGGCGTGGTTGCGGGCCCCGCGCGAGGCCGCGTAGCCCGCGAAGTGCTTGAGCGTGGCGACGATCCCCGCCGATTGGAGGCCTCGTACGTACGCCGTGCCGATGGTCGCCACCAGGTAGGGGTCCTCGCCGATCGACTCCTCCGTGCGGCCCCAGCGCGGGTCGCGCACGACGTCAAGGACCGGGGCGAGACCCTGGTGGATGCCGACCGCGCGCATCGACGCACCGATGGACTCGGCCACCCTGCCCACCAGTTCGGGGTCGAAGGAGGCACCCCAGGCGAGCGGTGTGGGGAAGACGGCGGCCTGCCAGGCGGTGAAACCGGTGAGGCACTCCTCGTGTGCGACGGCGGGCAGGGCGAAGCGGTTCGCGGCCCGCACGCGCTCCTGGAAGGCGGCGAGCCGGGCCGCGCCATCGGCCGGTGCCACCGGGGACGTGCCGAAGGGGCGCGTGAGCTGGCCGAGTCCGTGCGGGAGCAGCTCGTCCAGGTCGACGCGCTGCGCCACCTCGTGCTGGAGCGGCGCCACATCGCCGGTCTCCTGGGCGTCCGAGCCCGGCCAGACGCTGGAGAGCTGGGCGAGTCTCTCCTTCGCGGTCATCCGGGCGAGCAGGTCCGCGGCCCGCTCGGACGCGGGCAGCGTGGTGTCCTGCCAGGGGTGGACCATGAAACTCCTCAAGTCAGCGGCCGCCCGCGCCCATCAGACCGTCGACCAGCTGACGGCGGGCGAAGAGATACACGGCGAAGATGGGCACGATGGAAAGGACCACGGCGGCGAGCAGCGCCGACACGTCGACGCGGAACTCGCCGACGTAGTCGTAGAGGCCGAGGGTGAGCACCCGGGACTCGGGGGACTGGGTGAGGATCAGCGGGAAGAGGAAACCGTTCCAGGCCTGCAGGGCGGTGTACACGGCGGCCGTGGAGATGCCGCCGCGCGCCATCGGCACGACCAGGCGCAGCAGGATGCGGGCAGGGCCCGCGCCGTCGAGAGCCATCGACTCGTACAGCTCCTCGTCGATGTCCCGCATCGAACCGGCGAGGATCAGCACGCTCACGGGCAGCGAGAACGCGGCCGTCGGCAGGATCACCGCGAGCAGCGAGTCGTACAGCTGCAACTTCGTGATCAGCAGGAAGACCGGGATGATCACCGCCTGGGCAGGGATCGCGAGACCGAGCAGGAACATCTGGAAGAGGCGCTGGGCGCCCCGGCCCCGCGCCCGCACCACCGCGTAGCCGACGCACACCCCGAGCACCAGGACGATGGCGACACAGGCGGCCGTCACCACCGCGGTGTTCAGGAGATAGGTGAAGAAGCTGCTGTCCAGGACGCGCCGGTAGTTGTCGAGGGTCGGCTCGGTGGGGACGGAGAGCGGGCCGCGCTCGAAGTAGGCGTCGCGCGACTGGAGGGTCGTGGCGATCAGGACGTACAGCGGCAGCGCGATGATCACGAGCCAGAGGAGCGAGGCGAATCCGGCGGGGACGTTGGGGCGTTCGCGCCGACGGCGGGTCCTGTGAGGAGGCCGCGCGGGGCCGCGGGTGTCGGGACGCCGCTCCAGGGTGCTGGTCACAGGCCCTCCCGGGTCGAGCGCATGGCCGCGAAGCCGGTGAGCCGTACGAGCAGCAGTGAGATGCCCGTCGAGACCACGACGAGCGCCGTGGCGATCGCACTGGCGTAGCCCATGTCACGGGAGACGAAGCCGGTCTCGTACATCCAGTAGGGGACGATCGTGGTGTCCGTGCCGGGGCCGCCCTCGGTGAGGATTAGGACGGTGTCGAAGAACGTCAGCGCGCCGACCACCATCAGGACGGACGAGGTGATGACGGTGTTGCGCAGCTGCGGCAGCGTGATGTGGAAGAACTGCCGTACCGTGCCCGCCCCGTCGATCGACGCCGCGTCGTAGAGGGAGCGCGGGATCTGCCGGGCGCCGCCCTGGTAGAGCAGCGTGTGGAACGGGATGAACTGCCAGGTCGCCACGAAGAGCACCGCCCCGAACGCGCCCCGCGAGGAACCGAGCACGTCGCCGTCCTCGAAGCCGATCCACGGCCCGATGTCGGCGATCAGGCCGAAGTTGGGGTCCAGGAGCGTCTTCCAGAGCAGCGCGAGCGCCACGGACGAGGCGAGCAGCGGCAGGAAGAAGACGGTGCTCAGGACGGCGCGGTTCTTCTGCCGTCCGGCCGCCCAGACGCCGAGCAGCAGCGCGACCGGCGTCTGCACGAGCCAGGTCAGCGCGGTCAGGAGCAGGCTCAGGACCACCGCACCGCGCATGGTGGAGTCCTGCCACAGGCGGCTCCAGTTGCCGGTGCCGCTGAAGGAGGGGAGCCCGCCGAGCCCGTCCCACTCGGTGAAGGAGAGATAGCCGACGAGGACGAGCGGGCCGAGCGCGAAGCAGAGGAAGAACAGGGCGCCTGGCGCGGCCCACAGGAGGCCGGGGCGGCCGGGGCCGCGGGGATGGCGGGCCGGGCTCACTTCACTTCCCGCATCGCGTCGGCGAAGCCCTTCGGGCTCAGGTCGCCGTTGAAGAGCTTCTGCAGGTTGTTGGTGAGCGGCGCGGTGAACCTGGCGGGCAGCGCCTGGTCCCAGGAGAGCGTGAAGGAGGGGGCCCGGCTCACCATGTCGTACTGGTACGTGGCGTAGTCGGGGTTCTCGTGCGCGGAGAGCTGCGACTTCGCGTCCGCGGTCGCCGGCACGTCTCCGTTGGCGACGAGGTCCTTGGCGTAACTCTGCTGGGACGCGAACTTCAGGAACTCCACCGCCGCGTCCCGCCGTTCGCCCTTCTTCACCCGGGTGGCGTTGACGGACCAGTAGTTGGTCGGGTTGCCGACGACGTCCTTGGGGTCGCCCTTGCCGCCCGGGACCGCGGGGAAGGCGGTCCAGCCGAGGCCCGACTTGGCGAACTCCTTCTGGTTGGCCTGCTGGTTGGCGTACTCCCAGCTGCCCATCAGGTGCATGGCGGCCTTGCCGCGGGCGAAGAGGGTGGAGGCGCCGTCCGCCGTGTAGTTGACGGACTTGTAGTTCTTGCCGAAGGCCCCGCGGTCGACCAGGTCGCGGATCGTCCCG
This sequence comes from Streptomyces sp. NPDC044044, assembly GCF_056434405.1. Classification (NCBI taxonomy): domain Bacteria; kingdom Bacillati; phylum Actinomycetota; class Actinomycetes; order Kitasatosporales; family Streptomycetaceae; genus Streptomyces; species Streptomyces sp. NPDC044044. The sequence continues at coordinate 148,935 of NZ_JBWKFG010000009.1, forward strand.
CCCGCCTTGATCATGGACGGGTCGTTCCAGGCGGACTTGTCGCCGTCCACGATCTTCTGGAAGACCCCGGGGCCGCCGAACCGGTCGAGGAGGTACTCCAGCCACATCAGCTCGGTCCATGGGTCGGCGCCCGCGAGCGCGAACGGCGTGACGTCCTTCTCCTTGAAGGTGTCGATCAGGTCGAGCATGTCGTCCCAGGAGGCGGGGGGCTCGGCGCCCGCCTCGCGGAAGACCTTCTTGTTGTAGAAGAGGATCACCGGCTGCATGCCGCGCATCGGAACGCCGTAGTACGTCCCGTCGATGCGGCCCGCGTCGAGGATCGAGGGGATGAACGCCTTTTTCAGGGCGGGGTCCTTCTTCATGTACGGACCGAGGTCGACGAGCATGTCCTTGGCCGCGAAGTCGCTGATGGAGCCGCCGCCCCAGTTGAAGAAGATGTCGGGGGCGTTGGCGGTGCCCATGGAGGTGCGCATCTTGTCCTGATAGCCCTCGCCGGGGATCTCGACGAGCTTCACCTTGACGTCCGAGGTCTTGTTGAAGCGGTCGACGACCTTGCGCTGCACGGCGGCCGACGGGTCGCCGTAGACCCAGGCCTCCAGCGCGGCGCCACCACCGCCCGCGCTGTCCTGCGGACCGCCGCTGCCACAGGCGGAGAGGCCGGTGGCGGCGAGCGTCAGGGCCGCGGTGGCCAGGGCCGTACGTATGCGTCGGCGCAGAGGAGGGGTAGGCATCGCAGCGCACCTTCCGGAAGAGTTCCGAAAACTATCGGTCGATGCGCACGGAAGTTACGGGCGGCGTTCGTACGTGTCAACGCTCCTGACAGGAAAGGGAGTTGGCGGTAAGGGTGAGGGAGGGGCCTCGGAGGCCGCTCAGACCCGCGGCGCGGTGCTCGCCCGCACCACGAGCTCCGTGGCCAGCTCGACGCGGGGCGACGCGGGCTCCTCGCCGAGCGCGAGCCGCAGCACCGTGCGCGCCGCCAACTTCCCCATGTCGGACAGGGGTTGGCGCACGGTCGTCAGGGGCGGCGCCGACCAGCTGACCTCCGGCAGATCGTCGAAGCCCACCACGCTGAGGTCCTCGGGGACACGAAGGCCGCGCCGCCGCAGGGCCTCGATCGCGCCCAGGGCCATCTGGTCGCTCGCGGCGAAGAGCGCGGTCGGCGGCTCGGCAAGGCCGAGGAGTTCGCCCGCTCCGGCGAACCCGGACGCGTGGTAGAAGTCGCCCGGCACGATCAGCGCGTCGTCGACGGGCACGCCCGCGCTCTCCAGGGCCGCACGGTAGCCGTCGAGCCTGGCCCGGGAGCACAGGAGCCTCGGCGGTCCCGCGATGAAGCCGATCCTGCGGTGGCCCAGGGAGAGCAGATGCTCCGTCGCGGCCATGCCGCCCGCCCAGTTGGTGGCGCCCACGGTCGGTGCGTCGAGGGCCGGTGAGCCCGCCGGGTCGATCACGACGAGCGGCACGCCGAGGCGCCGCAGCTCGTCGTGGAGCACCGGTTCCAGGACCGAGGTCACCAGGATCACGCCGTCCGACGCGCGGGCCCGCAGGTTCTTCATCCACTGCCGGGCGGAGCCCGACGCACCGTGGATCGCGGAGACGACCGTGCCCGCACCTGCCGCGTGCGCCACTTCCTCCACACCGCGGATGATCTCCACGGCCCAGGGGCTGTCGAGGTCGTTGAAGACCAGGTCGACGAGGGCGGCGCGGCTGCCGGGCGCGGTCGGCCTGCGTTCGTAGCCGTGCTCGCGCAGCAGGTCCTCGATGCGCGCGCGGGTCTCCTCCGAGACGTCGGACCGGCCGTTGACCACCCGCGAGACCGTCGGCACCGAGACGCCCGCCTGCCGGGCTATCTCCGTGATGGTCACCTTGCTCCTTGACCGGCTCACTTCCCCACCTCCATTGACGAGTCCCCGTCACGCCCTTACCGTTCCGGACGCATTCTCGAAACTTTGCAGAAGTCTTCCGGAACACCGGAGTTGACGTGAAGCCTAGAGGAGAGGGACATCCATGAAGCTACAGAACTTAACCAGAGCCGCGTGCGGCCTGCCGGTCGTCGCGGCACTGATCCTGTCGGCCACGGGAACGGCCACGGGGCACACGGCCGCCGCCGACCCGCGACTGAAGCAACTCGCCGCCGCCAAGGGCATCTACTACGGGACCGCCGTCACCGGTTCCAAGCTCACCGGCACCTACGCCTCGGTCGCCGCCGACCAGTTCGGCTCGATCACCCCCGGCAACGAGATGAAATGGGAGTCGGTCGAACCGCGGCGCGGCACGTACGACTGGTCCGGCGCCGACCGCGTGGTGGAGTTCGCCGAGGGGCACGCGCAGCAGGTCCGCGGCCACACCCTGGTCTGGCACAGCCAGCTCCCGTCGTGGCTGAGCTCCGGAAACTGGTCGGGCGCCGAGCTGCGCACGATCATGAAAGGGCACATCGCGGCCGAGGCGGGCCGCTACAAGGGCCGCGTCGACCACTGGGACGTGGTCAACGAGCCGTTCGACGAGGACGGGTCGCGCAGGCAGTCGATCTTCCAGACCGAGCTGGGGGACTCCTACATCGCCGAGGCACTGACCGCGGCACGTGCCGCCGACCCGCAGGCCGACCTCTATGTGAACGACTACAACGTCGAGGGCGTCAACGCGAAGTCCGACGCCCTGTACAACCTGGTCAAGTCCCTGAAGGCGCAGGGCGTCCCGATCGACGGCGTCGGCCTCCAGGCGCATCTGATCGTCGGTCAGGTGCCGTCCACGCTCCAGGCGAACATCAAGCGGTTCGCCGATCTGGGCGTCGACGTCGCCGTCACCGAGCTCGACATCCGTATGCAGGTCCCGGCCACCGACGCGAAACTCGCCCAGCAGAAGGCCGACTACAAGGCCGTCACCAGCGCCTGCCTCGCGGTGTCGCGCTGTGCGGGCATCACCGTCTGGGGCTTCACGGACTCCGACTCCTGGATCCCCGACTGGTTCGAGGGTGAGGGCGCCGCGACTCCGTACGACGAGAACTTCCGGCCCAAGCCCGCCTATTACGGCATCGCCGAGGCGCTCGGCTGGTCCGGCCGCCGAACACGCTGAACGCCCTGACGAGCGCGAGTTCCCCGGAGGCGCCGGCTGCCTCCGGGGAACGGGGTACTACGGGGTACTACGAGATGCTACGAGCCGATCGGACCGGCCACTACGGGACGATCTTGAGCAGCTTGTTCGGCGAGCCGGTTCCCGGGCTCGTGACCTTGCCCGATGTGGCTCCGTTCACCAGCGCCGACGAGACCTGCGCCGGCGTGGCCGAGGTGTGGCCCGCCAGGTAGACCGCCGCGGCGCCCGCGACGTGCGGAGTGGCCATCGACGTACCGGAGATGGTGTTCGTTGCGGTGTCGCTGGTGTTCCAGCCCGCCTTGATCGAGACACCCGGCGCGAAGATGTCCAGGACCGAGCCGTAGTTGGACCAGCTGGCCTTGGCGTCCGTGTTGCTGGTGGCGCCGACCGTGATGGCCGCGGGGACCCGCGCCGGGGACGACGAGGAGGCGTTGACGCCCTCGTTGCCCGCGGCGACCGCGTAGCTGACGCCGTCGGCGATGGAGTTCTTCACCGCGTTGTCCAGCGAGGTGGATGCCCCGCCGCCCAGCGACATGTTGGCCACGGCGGGTGCGCCCGCCGCGTGGTTGCCGGTCACCCAGTCGATGCCCGCGATGACACCGGCGGTCGTGCCGGAGCCGTTGTTGTCGAGCACGCGGACGGCCACGATCTTGGCCTTCTTGGCGACGCCGTACGTCTTGCCCGCGATGGTGGTGGCCACGTGCGTGCCGTGGCCGTTGCCGTCCTGGGCGGTGGTGTCGCCGTCCACGGCGTCGTAGCCGTTCACCGCGCGCCCGCTGATCTCGGAGTGCGTGATGCGCACACCGGTGTCGATCACGTACGCGGTGACGCCCGAACCCGCGGTGTCCGGGTAGGTGTAGGTGCCGGACAGCGGCAGGCTCGTCTGGTCGATGCGGTCCAGACCCCAGGGAGCGTTGGTCTGGGTCGCGTCGGCCGTGACCCGCTGGTTCTGCTCGACCGTGGCGACCGCGGGGTCGGCGGCGAGGCGTCTCGCCTCCGCCGCGCTCAGCTCCACGGTGTATCCGTCGAGGGCGGACTTGAAGGTCTTCTTCACCGAGCCGCCGTACTCCGATATCAGGCCCTTGCCCTGGGTCGAGGCGGCGCTGAAGTCCGAGTTCTTCTTCAGGGTGACGATGTAGCTGCCCTTGACGGCGTCGGCCGAACCGGCCCCGATCACGGTGCCTTCGGCGGGAGCGGCCTGGGCCGGAAGGGCGGTGACCGCACCGAACAGCGTGGCGGCGGTGGCGGTCGAGATCGCCGCGGCGATCACAGTCTTCTTGCTGCGCAGCATTGCCATTACGAGGGAGTCCTCCTCATAGGCGGCGCGCGCCCTGGGTCGGGCGGCGCAACTGTGGGGGCGTGTGCGTGATCGCACACACAGCCGGGAGCGGTGCGTTCCGCTCCCGGCGCGAACAGCAGACTGGCGGCTCTACGGGCGTAGATCAAGGGAGTTGGCGTCTTGACATGTGTCTGTCACATGCACGAAATCGAACTTGCGCGGAACTCTTGGGGGGTAGGTGTCGAGCCGCGGCGTATGCCCCGCCCCGACGCCCCTGGTGTCAAAAAACTATCAGCGCTAGTTTGGGGTGCGGACGGGGTACGGACGACTACCTGTGACGACCACCTGAGGAGTGCGATGAAGGCCCACGACGGCATGTACATCGGAGGCGCCTGGCGGCCCGCCGCCGGCACGGACACGATCACGGTCCTGAACCCGGCCGACGAGCAGCCGATCGGCCAGGTCCCCGCCGGAACGGCACAGGACGTCGGCGCGGCGGTGCGAGCCGCCCGCGAGGCCTTCCCCTCCTGGGCCGCGACCCCGCCCGCCGAGCGCGGCGCGCTCATCGGGGCGCTGCGTGACCAGCTGGTCGCCCGCAAGGACGAGATCGCCGAGACGGTGACGGCGGAGCTCGGCTCCCCGCTCCCGTTCTCGCAGATGGTGCACGCGGGCGTGCCGATCCTGGTCTCCGGCTCGTACGCCGACCTCGCGGCGACGTACGCCTTCGAGGAGAAGATCGGCAACTCCACCGTCTACATGGAGCCGGTCGGCGTGGTCGGCGCGATCACGCCCTGGAACTACCCCCTCCACCAGATCGTCAACAAGGTGGCCCCCGCGCTCGCCGCGGGCTGCACGGTGGTCCTGAAGCCCGCCGAGGACACTCCGCTCACCGCCCAGCTCTTCGCCGAGGCCGCGCACGAGGCGGGCATCCCCGCAGGCGTCTTCAACCTCGTCACCGGACTCGGCCCGGTCGCGGGCCAGGCGCTCGCCGAGCACGAGGGCGTCGACCTGGTCTCCTTCACGGGATCGACGGCGGTCGGCAAGCAGATCGGCGCGACCGCGGGCGCCGCGGTCAAGCGCGTCGCCCTGGAGCTCGGCGGCAAGTCCGCCAACGTCATCCTGCCCAGCGCCGACCTGACCGCGGCGGTCAAGGCGGGCGTCGCCAACGTCATGTCCAACTCCGGCCAGACGTGCAGCGCGTGGACCCGCATGCTGGTGGACTCCGCGCGGTACGACGAGGCGGTCTCGCTCGCCGCGGAGGCCGCGGCCAAGTACGGCGCCCGCATCGGCCCCGTCGTCAACGCCAAGCAGCAGGCGCGCGTGCGGGGTTACATCGACAAGGGGGTCGAGGAGGGCGCCCGCGTGGTCGCCGGCGGCTCCGAAGCGCCGCGCGAGCAGGGCTACTTCGTCCAGCCGACGGTCTTCGCCGACGTCACCCCCGAGATGACGATCGCCCAGGAGGAGATCTTCGGCCCGGTCGTCTCGATCATCAGGTACGAGGACGAGGACGAGGCCCTGCGGATCGCGAACGGCACCGTGTACGGCCTCGCGGGCGCGGTCTGGGCGGCCGACGACGCGGAGGCGATCGCGTTCGCCCGCCGCATGGACACCGGACAGGTCGACATCAACGGCGGCAGCTTCAACCCCCTTGCCCCGTTCGGGGGTTACAAGCAGTCGGGAGTGGGCCGGGAGCTGGGCCCGCACGGGCTCGCGGAGTACCTCCAGACGAAGTCGCTCCAGTTCTGATCCCCGGTTCTGACCCCCGGTCCTGATCCCCGGTCCTGATCCCCAGTTCTGATCCTCAGTTCTGGTCCCCCTTCCGTCCGCACCCAAGGAGTACGTCACCGTGGTCCGCGCCGCTGTTCTGCCCGCCGTCGGCTCTCCCCTGGAGATCACCGAGATCGACCTGCCCGAGCCGGGCCCGGGTCAGGTGCGGGTGCGTCTCGCCGCCGCCGGGGTCTGCCACTCCGACCTGTCCCTGACCAACGGCACGATGCGGGTACCCGTGCCCGCCGTGCTCGGGCACGAGGGCGCGGGGACGGTCGTGTCCGTGGGGGAAGGGGTCACGCACGTCGCACCGGGCGACGACGTGATCCTCAACTGGGCGCCGTCCTGCGGCAGTTGTCACCCCTGCTCGCTCGGTGAGGTGTGGCTGTGCGTGAACGCGCTGGCCGGTGCGGCCGACGTGTACGCCAAGCGTGCGTCCGACGGCGCCGACCTCCACCCGGGCCTGAACGTCGCCGCCTTCGCCGAGGAGACGGTGGTCGCGGGCAACTGCGTGCTGCCGGCCCCCGACGGCATCCCGCTGACCGATGCGGCGCTCCTCGGCTGCGCCGTGCTCACCGGGTACGGCGCCGTGCACCACTCGGCGAAGGTCCGCGAGGGTGAGACGGTGGCGGTCTACGGAGTCGGGGGCGTGGGTCTCGCGACGCTCCAGGCGGCACGGATCGCCGGAGCCTCGCAGATCATCGCGGTCGATGTGTCCCCGGAGAAGGAGGAGTTGGCGCGGTCCGCGGGGGCGACGGAGTACGTGGTCGCCTCCGAGAAGACGGCGAAGGACATCCGCAAGCTGACGGGCGGCCAGGGTGTCGACGTGGCGGTGGAGTGCGTGGGGCGTGCGGTGACGATCCGTACGGCCTGGGAGTCCACGCGCCGCGGCGGGCGTACGACGGTGGTCGGCATCGGCGGCAAGGACCAGCAGGTCACCTTCAATGCCCTGGAGATCTTCCACTGGGGCCGGACGCTCTCGGGGTGCGTGTACGGGAACTCGGACCCCGTGGCGGACCTGCCGGTCCTCGCCGGGCATGTCCGGGCGGGGCGCCTCGACCTGAGCGGCCTGGTGACCGACCGGATCGCGCTGGACGGGATTCCCGCGGCCTTCGAGAACATGGTGGCGGGCAAGGGCGGACGGGCGCTGGTGGTGTTCTAGGCACCTTTCAGCCCGTCCGGCTGCCCAGCTGACTGGCTGTCCGGCTGTCCGGCTGCCCGGCTGTCCGGCGTTCGAGGACGAACTCGGCGAAGCCGGTGACCGACGGAACGCATCGGTCCCGGTGGAGCCGGGTTTTCGGGGCGGGGAGGGGTCGGGGAAGGAACCTCCTGTGTGAACCGTTGACCACATACCCACCGGTCGGTACGGTCCCTGCAATCACACGCCCACCCCCTGTCCCGTCCCCGGACCCACCGGAGTGTGCACCGCATGGACCCCGCACCGTCCTCCGCAGCCCCCCTGGTTGCTCCCGCTCCCGCGTCACCGGCGGACCCCCACCGCCGCAAGGTGGCCACCGCGGCGGCTCTCGCCTCGGCCGTCGAGTGGTACGACTACTTCGTCTTCGGCATCGCCGCCGCCCTCGTCCTCGGCGACCTCTACTTCCCCTCCGGCAGCTCGTCCGCCGGAGTGCTCGCCGCGTTCGCCACCTTCGCCGTCGGCTTCCTGGCCCGCCCCATCGGCGGCATCATCGCGGGCCACCTCGGCGACAAGCGTGGCCGCAAGCCCATGCTGGTCCTCGCGCTGACCCTGATGGGCCTGTCCACCACGGGCATCGGCCTGCTCCCCACGTACGAGACGGTCGGCATCGCCGCGCCGATCCTCCTCGTCACCCTCCGCGTGTTCCAGGGCATCGCGGTCGGCGCGCAGTGGGGCGGCGCGATGCTGATGGCCACCGAGTACGCCCCCGAGGGCAAGCGCGGCCTCTACGGCAGTCTGGTCCAACTGGGCGTCCCCATCGGCGTGGTGACCGCCAACACGGTCTTCCTGATCGCCGGGGCCGTCACCAGCGAGAGCACCTTCGAGGCATGGGGGTGGAGGGTGCCCTTCATGGTCGGCCTCCTCGTGCTCGTGCTCGCCTGGTACATCCACACGCGCGTGGAGGAGACGCCGGAGTTCCGCGAGGCGGAGCGCGCGCTCGCCGAGAAGGAGAAGAGCCAGAAGGGCGCGGGCGCCGAAGGGGGCAACTCACCCCTGCGCACCATCCTCCGCCACCACCTCGGCACCGTGTTCCTGGCCGGCGGCTCCTTCGCGGTGAACACCGCGACGTTCTACATCATCATCACCGGCGTCCTCGACTACACCACCCGCGAACTCGACATGAAGCGCAGCGCGGTCCTCACCGTCTCGCTCTGCGTCAGCCTCACCCAGCTCGCCCTGATCCCGGCGTCCGCGGCGCTCTCCGACCGCATCGGGCGGCTGAGGATCTACGCCCTGGGTGCCGCCGGTCTCGCGGTCTGGGCCGTGCCGATGTTCCTGCTCATCGACACCGGTTCACTGCTGTGGCTGGCCGTCGGCACCTTCGTGACCAGCTGTTTCCTCAGCATCATGTACGGGCCGCAGGCCGCGCTCTTCGCGGAGCTCTTCACGGCCGAGATGCGTTACACCGGAGCCTCGCTCGGCTACCAGATCGCGGCCGTGTTCGGCGGCGGGCTCGCGCCGTTCGTGATGGTGCTGCTCCTGGAGGCGACGGGCACGTCGATGGCCGTCTCCGCGTACATCATCGGGCTCGCGGTGATCGCCCTGATCTCCATCAAGGTGCTTGCGGGGCGGGCGAGTTCCCGCTGACGGGACCGGCCGCCGACGACACATCCGCATCCGGCGCCGTCACGCCCGACGGCGCCGGATGCGCCGTACGCAGCCGTGAGAAGGACTTGGCCGCCGCCAGGAACGCGAGCGTCGTCAGGACGAACGGCCAGGTGAAGGTGTGCCCGCCGGACGGCGCGAGGAGCGCCGACATCGCCGAGCTGACGGCGGTCGCGGTGGCCGCGCCCACCGTCGCGTACGCGAGCGTCGCGCCCCGCGCCGGAAGGAAGACGCCGCACAGCGCGAGCGCGACGAGCACCGAGTTGTATCCCATCGAGCCGTCCGCGATCTGCGCGGCGGGCGCCCCCAGCGCCCACGCCGAAGCGATCCCGACCGCGCTGCCGAGGCACGCCACGGCCCCCGCGCGACGGCTCGCGACGAAGAGGCCCACGAGCAGCACCGCGCCGACGTACCACTGCGGCATGAAGAAGATCTGCGCGAAGCCCGCGAAGAACGCCCGTGCCAGGTCGTCGAGTTGGAGCGAGGTCGGGCCCGTCGCCGCGCGCGTCAGCGCGGCCAGGGCGTCCCCGTGGTGCCAGACCCGCTCGAAGCCGGGCGCCGCGATGGTCGTGGCGCTCGCGAGCAGGCAGTACGGCAGCGTGAGCGAGGGCAGGTCCCAGACGGCGAGGAGGTTGGCGGCCGCCGCCGTCACGACCGTGACCACCACGCAGCCCGCGAGGGCGAGCGCGGCCGTGGACAGATGTCCGGCGCCGAGGAACACGGCGAAACACAGGGCGGTGAGGCAGGCGTTGAAGCCTTCGAGGCCGGTCGACACGCGGTCGTGCGCCGCGCCGAGGAGCCGTGCCGTGGCCGTGCCGACGGCCGTTCCTGCCAGACCGTAGAGGCCGTACTGCCAGCCCGCGGCGAAGAGCGCCACGCAGAAGAGGGCGCCCGCCGTCGCGCTGGGCAGGAAGGTGACCTGTGCCTGGCCGCGCAGGACGTGAGCGGCGAAGGGCAGGGCCCCAAGTGGCCGACGCCTGGCATCCATTGAGGGCCCCATGGCTCGCTCCCGTGTTACGTCCATGTTTCACCCGACAAGACGGATGCACTTTACATCTACTCGTCGGGTGCGGCGATACCGAGGTGCGTCTCCAACGCCAGGGCCCCCGCCGGTGTCACCTTGACCGCCCGCTCCGAACCGATCCGCACGCACCATCCGGTGTCAAGGGCGTGGCGGCACAGTGCCGCGCCCGCGACCCCCGCCAGGTGCGGTCTGCGCTCCGTCCAGTCGAGGCAGGCGCGGGCCAGCGGGCGCCTGCCGGTGCGCTCCAGGGCGATGCCCAACTCCCCGAACCAGCCGACCCCTTCGTCGGTCAGGGCGAAGCCCGTGTCCTGTCGCAGCAGCCCGCGCTCCGTCATGGCCCGGGTGATCGTGATCCCCAAGTGGCCCGCCAGATGGTCGTAACAGGTGCGCCCCCGCGCCATCGCCCCGCTCGCACTGGACTCCCGCAGCGTGCGCGGTGGCCTGGCCGCGGCCCCGCCCGGCCGTACGTACGAGGTCAGGTCCTCGACCAGCTGCGCCACCCGCGCGTCGGCGAGGCGGACGTAGCGGTGGCGCCCCTGCCGCTCCTCGGTGAGCAGTCCTCCCGCGACCAGCTTCCCCAGGTGCTCGCTCAGCGTGGAGGCGGCGACCCCCGCGTGCCGCGCCAGCTCGCCCGCGGTCCAGGCCCGTCCGTCGAGCAGCGCGAGCAGGCAGGCGGCGCGCGTCTCGTCGGCGATGAGCCCGGCGAGCGCGGCGAGGCGTGGGGTGGCGGGATCCGTCATGGCTCAAGGATGCGCCGGGAACCGTTCGGTGTGCGCCGAACGGTCAACCGGGCGTCGCAGGGCGGTTGTCGAGTGGTCGTCCCGGTGGTCGTCCCGGTGGTCGCGGTCGCGGGACCGTCATCCGGTGGGCGCCGCCACCTGCGCGTACTGGAGCGCGAGCCCGTCGAGCAGTGCCCGCAGTCCCGCCTCGAAGGCCCGCTCGTCGATCTCCTGCTGGCGCTCGGCCAGGAGGTGGGCCTGGCCCAGGTGCGGATAGTCGGCCGGGTCGTAGGCGGTCTCGTCGTCCACGAAGCCGCCGGCGAAGGAGCCGAGGGCCGAGCCCATGATGAAGTACCGCATCAGCGCGCCGATCGACGTGGCCTGCGCGGCGGGCCAGCCCGCGTCGACCATCGCGCCGAACACCGCGTCCGCGAGCCGCAGTCCGGCCGGGCGGCGGCCGGGCCCCGAGGCGAGCACCGGAACGATGTTGGGGTGCAGGGTGAGTGCCGCGCGATAGGAGACAGCCCAGTCGTGCAGTGCCGTACGCCAGTCGCGCTCGTCGGCGGGCTCGAACATCGACAGGTCGACCTGCGCGCTCACCGAGTCCGCGACGGCCTCCAGGATCTCGTCCTTCGTGCGGAAGTGGTTGTAGAGCGAGGGCCCGCTGACCCCGAGCTCGGCCGCGAGGCGGCGCGTCGAGACGGCGGCGAGGCCCTCGGAGTCCACGAGCGCGCGCGCCGTCCCGACGATGCGATCTCTGCTGAGGAGGGGCTTGCGCGGTCGGGCCATGCGGCACATAGTAGGGCTGCCGTAAGAAACTAGCAGTGCTAATTTAAATCCGGTCCGCAGAGTCGACCCGAAGAGGTGCCCCCGATGAATCTGGAGCTCAGCGAGGAGCAGTCCGCCGTCCGGCAGCTGGCCAAGGACTTCGTGGCCCGCGAGATCGCCCCGCACGTCATCGAGTGGGACCGCGCCGAGAGCGTCGACCGGTCCATCGTGAAGAAGCTCGGCGAGGTCGGCTTCCTCGGGCTCACGATCGACGAGGAGTACGGCGGCTCGGGCGGCGACCACCTCGCCTACTGCCTGGTGACCGAGGAGCTGGGGCGCGGCGACTCGTCCGTGCGTGGCATCGTGTCGGTCTCGCTGGGCCTCGTGGCCAAGACCATCGCGTACTGGGGGAGCGAGGAGCAGAAGCGGCAGTGGCTGCCGGGGCTCACCTCCGGGGAGCTCGTCGGCTGCTTCGGTCTCACCGAGCCGGGCACCGGGTCCGACGCGGGAAACCTCTCGACGAAGGCCGTGCGCGACGGCGACGACTACGTCATCAACGGCTCCAAGATGTTCATCACGAACGGCACCTGGGCCGATGTCGTGCTGCTCTTCGCTCGGACGAACGACGCCCCCGGCCACAAGGGCGTTTCCGCCTTCCTCGTGCCGACGAGCACCCCCGGCCTGAGCCGCCGCACCGTCCACGGCAAGCTCGGCCTGCGCGGCCAGGCCACCGCCGAGCTGGTCCTTGTGGACGTCCGCGTCCCGGCCTCGGCCATGATGGCGCCCGAGGGCAAGGGATTCTCGGTCGCCATGTCGGCGCTGGCCAAGGGGCGGATGTCGGTCGCCGCCGGGTGCGTGGGCATCGCCCAGGCCGCCCTCGACGCGGCCGTGACGTACGCGACCGAGCGCGAGCAGTTCGGCAAGCCCATCGCGGGACACCAGCTGGTGCAGGAGCTGATCAGCGACATCGCGGTGGACGTGGACGCCGCGCGCCTGCTGACCTGGCGGGTCGCCGACCTCATCGACCGCGGGCAGCCCTTCACCACGGAGTCCTCCAAGGCCAAGCTGTTCGCATCGGAGGCCGCCGTACGCGCCGCCAACAACGCGCTGCAGGTCTTCGGCGGCTACGGCTACATCGACGAGTACCCCGCGGGCAAGCTGCTGCGCGACGCACGCGTGATGACGCTCTACGAAGGCACGAGCCAGATCCAGAAGCTGGTCATCGGACGGGCGCTGACGGGGGTTTCGGCGTTCTGAGCGCGCCGGTCGAGCGTGTGAGGGAGTACGTGACCGAGTACGTGAGCTGAGTACCGGAGCTGAGTACGGGAGCGGATGTGGCGCAGCCGCTCCCGGGCGAGGCTCTGATCATGAGTGAGACACCGGTCAAGCAGCAGAGCACCACCGCCTACTACGGTCAGGCGGTCGCGTCGTTCGCCGTGGCGCTCGGCGCGACGGCGGTCGGCATCTACAGCCTCGACGTCAGCGGCTGGATCCGCGCCTTCCTCGCCATCTCCGTCCTGTACCTGACGACGTCCGCGTTCACCCTCGCCAAGGTGATCAGGGACCGGCAGGAGGCGGACCAGCTCGTCAGCCGTGTCGACCAAGCCCGCCTGGAGAAGATTCTCGCCGAACACGACCCGTTCAAGCCGGTGGCCTGACCGGCGTCCTAAGCGCTTGCTCACCGTCAGGGGTATGGTGTCCCTCCCGACCGGCGGAAGGAGTGGGCGATGAGCACGGCGGAGAAGACCGAGGGCGATGACCTGCCATGGGGCGAGGTCACGCCTGATGCGGCGCGGCGGCTGCTGATCGCCGCCGTCGAGGCCTTCGCCGAGCGTGGGTACCACGCGACGACGACCCGGGACATCGCGGGCCGCGCCGGCATGAGCCCGGCGGCGCTCTACATCCACTACAAGACCAAGGAAGAGCTGCTCCACCGCATCAGCAGGATCGGCCACGACAAGGCCCTGCTGGTCCTGCGCACCGCGGCCGACGGTCCGGGCAGCGCGGCGGAGCGCCTCGCGGAGGCCGTACGCTCCTTCGTCCGCTGGCACGCCGACCACCACACCACCGCCCGAGTGGTCCAGTACGAGCTGGACGCGCTCGGCGATGAGCACCGCACGGAGATCGTCGCGCTGCGCCGCCAGTCGGACGCCGCCGTGCGGGACATGATCAACGACGGGGTGCGGGACGGGGAGTTCGACGTCCCCGACGTGCCGGGCACCACGCTGGCCGTGCTCTCGCTCTGCATCGACGTGGCCCGCTGGTTCAACGTCGCGGGCCACCGGACGCCCGACGAGGTCGGCGCGCTCTACGCCGACCTCGTGCTGCGCATGGTGGGGGCTCGGACAGCGGTTCAGAAGTAGTAGCGGTTCAGAAGTAATAGCGGGAGACCGACTCCGCGACGCAGGCGGGCTTCTCGCTGCCCTCGCGCTCGACGGTGACCACGGCGGTCACCTGCACGCCGCCGTCCTTGGTCTGCTCGACCTCCTTGAGCACGGCGGTCGCCCGTACCCGCGAACCCGAGGGTACGGGGGAGGGGAAGCGGACCTTGTTGGTGCCGTAGTTGACACCCATCTTCATGCCCTCGACCCGCATGACCTGCGGCACCAGGCTCGGCAGCAGCGACAGCGTCAGATAGCCGTGCGCGATGGTCGTCTTGAAGGGGCCCTGCGCCGCCTTCTCCGCGTCCACGTGGATCCACTGGTGGTCGCCCGTGGCGTCGGCGAACAGGTCGATCCGCTTCTGGTCGACCTCGAGCCATTCGCTGTGCCCGAGCTGCTCGCCGACTCCGGCACGCAGGTCGTCGGCCGACGCGAAGATCCTCGGCTCTGCCATGTCCCTGGCCTCCTCAAAGTATTCGAACTAAGCGCTTGCTCAGCATGCTGTGTGCGCCGACGTGTGTCAACGGACCGGTCACGGACGTGTGTCAACGGACCAGTCACGAGAGCCGACGGATCAGCCATTAGGGTGTGAGGGGTGCCCCAGATCCCAGAGAAGATCCACGAGCTCACGGTCGGCCAGTTGTCGGCCCGCAGTGGCGCGGCCGTGTCCGCCCTGCACTTCTACGAGTCCAAGGGCCTGATCTCCAGCCGCCGCACGTCGGGCAACCAGCGCCGCTACCACCGTGACGCGCTGCGCCGCGTCGCCTTCGTCCGCGCGGCCCAGCGCGTCGGCATCCCCCTCGCCACGATCCGCGAGGCACTCGACTCGCTCCCCGAGGAGCGCACTCCCACTCGCGAGGACTGGGCGCGCCTGTCGGAGGCCTGGCGCTCGGAACTGGACGAGCGCATCAATCAGTTGGGCCGTCTGCGCGATCACCTCACGGACTGCATCGGCTGCGGCTGTCTCTCCCTGGAGAACTGCGTGCTCTCCAACCCCGACGACGTCTTCGGCGAACGCCTCACCGGCTCCCGTCTGTTGGTGGAGCGGCGCCCTCGGGCTTAGCGGTCCGGGGCGTCGTGACCTCGGGTGCCGTTGCCTCGGGTGTGGTGACCTCGGGGGGTGTGGTGACCTCGGGCCGTTCGCGCGGCCCCAGGTGGCGGAAAGCCACGCTCAGGATCACCGCGGCGAGCGCCCCCGCCGCCACCCCGCTGCCGAAGATCGTGTGCGCCCAGGGCGGCAGCGGTGCGTACAGGCCCGGGGTCATCACCGGCAGCAGCCCCGCGACCAGGGCGAGGGCGACGACGATGCTGTCGGTGCCGTGCGTGAGGTCGACCCGGGACAGCATGCTGAAACCGAGCACGGCGATCACCGCGTAGATGACCAGGCCCGCGGCGCCGACCACCGGCTCGGGGATGGCGGCGAGCAGCCGCGTCAGCGGGGTGAACAGACCGCAGACGATCAGCAGCACGCCCGCGCCGGCCGTGACGAACCGGCTGCGTACACGCGTCAGTTGGACGATGCCGATGTTCTCGGCGCTGGTCACCATCAGCGAGGTGCCGAAGACACCGGCGCCCAGCGAGACGAGGGCGTCGGCGCGGGCGATGCGCGGTACGTCCCTGCCCGCGTCCGGGGTGCGGCCGACCGCCTCGCTGTTGAGCACCGTCTGCCCGGTGGCCTCGGCGAGCGAGGCGAGCGCGAAGACGAGCAGCGGGATCGCGGCGAGCAGGTCGAAGTGCGGGGCGCCGTAGGGGAACGGGTCAGGGAGCGCGAACGCGGCGCCGGACGCGAGATGGATGTCCGTGCCGAGGAGGAGCGCGATGGCGGTGCCGCCCACGAGGCCCAGGAGCACCGCCATCTGCCGCCATACGCCCCGCAGGACGAGGAAAAGGACCGCGATGACGCCGAGCGTCGCGAAGCCGGGGCCGGGGCCCGACGCCACCATCGGCGCGGTCACCTTGATCATGTTGACGCCGATCAGGACGACGGTCGTCCCCATCACCAGGGGCGGGAACAGCCGCACGATGCGGCCGTAGAAGGGCAGTACGCAGATCAGGAAGGCGGCGGCGACCAGTACGGACCCCGATGCCGTCGCAGGCCCGTACTCCTTCCCGATCTGCAGGAAGATCGCCACCGCGGCCCCGCCCGGCAGCATCAGGAACGGCAGCCGGGCGCCGACGCGCAGCGCCCGCACGCCGAGGGACTGGAGCAGCGCCCCGATGCCGCACAGCACCAGCGTGGCGCTGAGCAGCGATGCCGTCTGGGCGGCGGTCAGGCGCAGCGTCGTGCCGATCAGGATCACCGAGGAGACGGGTGCGGCGATCCCGGCGAGCAGGTGCTGAAGGGCGAGGGGCGCGAGGCGCGCGACGGGGAGACGCTCGTCGACGGGGGCGATCACGGGGGCGACCACGGGGTCATCCCTTCGCTGGTGCGGGAGCGGGGGTGAGCCAGGGGAGTTCGGACGCGGCGTAGCGGTAGGCGCGGAAGACGGCGTTGGGTTCGGAGGGGAAGAGCTTGCGGACTTCTTCCTCGTCATAGCCGCCGAAGAACGGCACGACGTACTCCCAGCAGAGATAGCCGTCCGCGGTGACCTCGAAGAGGCGGCCCGCGGGGGAGTCGGTGACCAGGGTGTTGCCGTTCGGCAGGCGCTGGGCGCTGCCCATGAAGGGCGCGAAGAAGGCTTCGCGTGCCGGGTCGTGGTACTCCCAGACGACCTTTCCGCTCGCCCGCTCGATCTCGATGACCCGGCTGAACGGCACGTCCCAGTGCGGCCGGAACACGCCGTTGTCGAAGACGAGGAAGTTGCCGCTCGGCAGTTCGGTGGGGCAGTGCTGCTGGGAGACGACGCCGGGCTCGGAGCGCCAGATGATGTCGCCCGTCTCGCGGGATATGACGACGACGGCGGAGACCGAGCGGAAGCTGGCGAGGATGTTGCCGTCGCTCGTCGGCAGCACGCTGTTGATCAGGGGGTAGTGCTCGCGGGCGTAGTCCGGGTGGAGGGGGAAGTCCGCGCGGCCGAGGTGCTCGGAGACCTTCCACTCCCAGGTGGTGTTCCCCTCGGCGTCCACCTCGACGATGGTGTCCGCCCAGACCGTGCCGCCCTCGGCCTCGGATCCGGGCACGCCGCCTCGTACGGCTGCCGCGTCCGCGCCGGTGAGGGGTTCGAGGGCGGTGTAGAGGAGCCGCCCGTCGCCGTAGTGGTGCGCGTCGTGGTGCTGGAAGCGGTCGCGGTGCTCGCGCAGGACCGTGCCGTCCGGGGCTATCTCCTGCATGATCCCGCCGCGGTACTTGTGCCACATGGGGAAGAGCGCGGGCTCGTCGGGCAGTACGCCGCTGTAGGCGAGGTTCCCGTTCGGCAGGATCCGTGCGTGGCGTCCTGGGCGGTGCGGGAGGTTCCACTGGTGGGCGATGTCGCCGTGGGCGTCGATGAGGTAGACCTCGCCGTTGCCGGTGAGCGGTGCGAAGAGGGTGTAGCCGCCGTAGCTGGCGTCCGCGTCCAGGGCCATCAGGCCGGTGCCGCGGCGGCGGCGCTGGTTCTGGTCCACGGGGGGCATGGGTGTGTCCTTTCGCTGTCGGCTACTTAAGTTTCTTAAGCAGTGCGGAAGAAGTTAACCCAAGGGATAGGCTTCGCGATATGGGTACGACTGAGTCGAGCAAGTCGAGCGAGTCGAGCGAGGCTGGCACTCCGCGGATCGGTCCCGGGATTCGCAGGCTTCGCCGCGCCCTGGATCTGACGCTGGCCGATGTGGCGGCGCGGGCGGGGGTCTCGGCGCCGTTCCTCAGTCAGGTGGAGAACGGCCGCTCCCGGCCCAGCATGGGGTCCCTGCAGCGCATCGCCGACGCCCTGGAGACGACGGCCGTCCAGCTCCTGGCCGCGGCGGATCCGCCGCGGCCGGTGGACGTGGTGCGCGGCGGATCGGCTTCCGTGAGGGAGGGGGAGGGGGAGGGCGGGCGCGAGGCCCGGATGCGCCCGCTGGTGCGGGGCCATCAGCGGCTGCACGCGCTGGAGTTCACCGGCGACCACGACTGGGGCCGCGAGTACCGCCACCGCAACGACGAGATCCTGTACGTGGCCGACGGCTCGGCCGAGGTGGAGGCGGACGGCTCGGTGTACCACCTGGAGCGCGGCGACACCCTGTACTGCGCCGCCGAACTGCCGCACCGCTGGCGCCCGTTGGAGGAGGGGACGCGAGTACTGGTGGTAGGGATCGCGGACGGGGTAAGGGTGACGGACGACAGGGGCTGCTGAGATACACGGCGGGACCGCGCTGAGGTGGCCGCAGGCTGCGGTGCTGGTCTGCCTTGGGTGCGGGGCCGTGCCGGTATGTCCGTCCTCGCTATCGTCCGGTGGCCGCGTTGCTGCTTCGCTGCTGGAGCGCCGGGAACCGTGCTCCGGGCGGACATACCGCCACGTCCCCTCGCGTGCGTGGCCGTCTGCGGGTGCGTGTGGGCTGCGGGGGCGGTCTGCCTTGGGTGCGGGGCCGTGCCGGTATGTCCGTCCTCGCTATCGTCCGGTGGCCGCGTTGCTGCTTCGCTACCGGAGCGCCGGGAACCGTGCTCCGGGCGGACATACCGCCACGTCCCCTCACGAGCGCTGCCGACTGCGAGTCCGTGGGCCCCGGGTCCCACGGCCCCCACCCCGCTGGTACGCCCCCCACCCCGCTGGTACGCCCCCCACCCCCGCCGGTACGGCCCCCACCCACCCCACTCTCGTACGCACTCCCCCCCCCACCCAGTGTTGGTTCCGCCCCTCCCCCCCCACCCCGTGTGGGTCCCCCCCCCACCCACCCCCCTGCCATGCACCCCACCCCACCCACCCTTCGTCGCTGCGGGGTAATCGGGTGGGTGGGCGGGAAAGCTTGTTCGTTCGGGGGTGGATGCGGGGTGAGCGGGCGGGTGGGTGGGAGAGGTCTGTTCAGGGGGAGCCGCTGCCGGGACGGGTGAGACCGGGCACCCACCCCGGCAGCGGGGTAAAGCGCGCCCCCCCGCTGCGGGGCGGGGCAAGGCAGGCACCCACCCCGGCAGCGGGGTACAGCGCGCCCCCCGCTGCGGGGCGGGGCAAGGCAGGTGCCCGCCCCGGCAGCGGGGTACAGCCGCGCCCCACCCCGGGAGGGCTACTCGTACTCCGTGCCGCCCTTTCGCGTCAGGTACGCGGGACTGACCGCCTTCGCGATCGCGCGACCCCCCGTCACGGGCGAGTACCGCTCGGCCGCAGGGCGGATCACGACCCCCTCGCGCAGATGCAGGGCCCGGCCCGACACCGTCTCGCGCCCCGTGGCGGTCTCCAGGACGCGGGAGGCGTCGTACGGGCCCTCGTACAGGCGCGGGACCAAGGGGAGTTCACCGGCGAGCACGGTCGCCGGGTCCAGCCAGCGCACCTCTCCGCCGACCTCCGCGCTCACGTCGAAGACCGCGTACCCGAGCGTCTCGCGGCGCCCGTCAGCGCCGTAGGCGAGGTCCTGGACCCCCGCTCCGTACACCTCACCGAAGATGCCGACCCGCCGCGCCCCGAGCCGCTCGGCCAGCGCGGCGGCCACCCCCGCGACCCCGTGGCCGTGGACCGCTCGCCAGTAGAGATTGCGCGGATCCTCCTTCAGGGCGAGGGACTTCGAGCCGAAGCCCTTCGACGAGACGTGCACCCTGCCGCCCTCGTCCGCGACGTACGTCAGCAGGCAGGCGGAGCCGTGCAGCTTCTCCGTGACGACCACCGGCTCACCGGGCGTGAAGATGTCCGGGTAGCGCTGGATGTTCTCGATGTCGACCCAGGGCAGCAGATCCGGTGCGGACTCCACGTCACCGCTCATGGTGGGCGGGATCGGGGGCACCCACTTGGACACGCCCAGCCGCTCCGCGAAATCCGTGCCCTGCTCCGCCGCCCGCGCCAGGTCGACCTCCGCGAGCGCACGTGGCCGGCACACGATGCCCTGTGACAGCTCGCCCCGCAGCCGTACCGCCTTCACCCGGTCCGACTTGCCGCCCGCGAGCCGGCCCGTGAGCCCCAACTCCTCGATCAGGGAGGCGGGAAGCACGGACTGCTCGGGGATGTAGAGCGCCGCGTCGCCGGTGCGGTACGCGCCCTTCGCGACGACCGCGCGGTACAGGCCCACCTGGGCCAGTTCGAGGGCGTCGGCGTTGGGATGCTCATGGATGGTCAGCACTTCGGCGGTCACGCGCAGCGTCGACATGGGACGGGCTCCTGGGTTCTACGACGGTCATCGACGTCAACTGTGCCGACGGCAAAGCGCTGGAGCGACCGGATTTGCGGCTGGTAGCGTCGCGCCGCCCCCTCAGTGGGGCGGTCTGCTCAGCAGAGACAGCGCCGCCGCCACCAACTCGGCGTTCGACGCGGCCCGTTCCCCGTCCGGCAGGACCAGCGTGTCCTCCAGGCCGATGCGCGTCGCGAGCCCCAGGCGTCCGGCGAGGCGCAGTACCGGCCAGGTGCCGCCCTCCTCGCCGTGCAGCAGGACGGGGCGGCCGTGTGCCCGGCCGATGGCGGTCAGGAGTGCGCGGGCCGAGTCGCGGGCCGTCGCGGGGTCGGGGTCCGTCACCTCCGCGAGGACCCGCAGGACCCGCGGGCCGAGCGCGGACGCCGTGAACCGCTCCGCGCTCTCCGTGCCGGACCAGATGCCCGCCTCCACGCCCACGCCCCTTTCCAGGAGCGCCTCGGCCACCGCTTCCGCGCCCGGCTCGTGCCAGTTGACCGACGCGTGGTCGGGCAGCACCGTCCACGCGCGGATGTGCGCCACCCGCCCGGCCGGGTCCGGTTCGGCCCACGCTCCCGTGGTCACCCCGACCGGGACGGAGGTCACGGACCGGACGGCTTCCAGCGCGGCCGCAACCGCACGTGGCGCCAACGTGTCTTGTCCACAAGGGGTCTTGGGGTGTACATGGACATCCCGGGCGCCTGCCGCGACGGCCTGTGCCGCGGACTCGGCCATCGCCCCGGGTGACAACGGGATCAACGCACCATCGCCCGCGCCGCGGGCGCCGTTCAGACATACCTGCATCACCACAGGACAGCACAGACGACGACACGCAGGGGGAGCGCCGATGGGAATCGCCATCTGTTCGTTGAAGTGGGACTCCGCGCGCACGGGCCGACAGAAGATCACGTACGACAGCGACGGCTACCACCTCGTGCGGTTTCCGTACACGGACGCCGAGGAGTCGTACGACCCGTGGCACATGCACGACCCGAGCAAGGGGAGCACGAGCCCCTCGCAGTTCCCCGACGCCCGGTCCGGGCTCATCTGGCCGAGCCACGACGGCTGGGGCACCCTGTCGGCGATGATCTTCTGGGAGCCGGACAGCCGGCCCACCGAGTACCGCGCCCGCTATGTGCGCGATCCGCTCGGCGGCTCCACGGGGTACGACTCGACGGCCACCACCGACTGGGTGCCCACCAAGGGCGGGCAGTACCGGACGCACACCTGGCAGATGTTCGTGCACCCGCAGACACCGGTCGGCCTGAAGATATCGGCACGCGGCGCGGGCGACGTGAAGATCGCCGCGCCGCTCATGTTCGCCGAGTTCAAGCTGGCCATCCAGTGGGACGTCGCGACGCCCTAGCCGCCACGGCGGCCGGACGTCACGCCGAGACCAGCGGCCGTTCCCGCCGTGCCCGCGCCCGTGCCATCGCCGCGGGCGTGAGCACCGGGGCCGGCACCACGATTCCGCAGCCCGTGCAGACGGCGCCCGAGGAAGGCTCGTGCGCCAGGCCGTGCGTCCAGACGAGATCGGACCGCGCGCACACCGGGCAGACCGTGCCCGGCTCGCGTTCGAGCGCCGCGATGAGCCGGCGCAGTACCTCGGCGAGCGGCTCACAGGGATGGACGCCGGGGTCGTCGCACCAGGCGACCCCGCACCCTCCCCAGGTGCAGCGGTGCCAGTCGTCGACGCTGCCGGGGCTGCGGAGCCCGTCGTGCTTCTCCTTGCGGCGGCGTTCCGCGAAGCCCTCCTCGTAGGCGAGCCAGACCGCCCGCGCCGCTTCCAGTTCGTCGAGCGCGGCCACGAGCCGCGCCGGGTCGGGCGACCGGTCCTCGGGCCCGAAGCCCGCCCGGGAGCACAGATGGTCCCAGGTCGCCCGGTGGCCGTAAGGGGCGAACCTCTCCAGGCACTTGCGCAGCGAGTACCGTCGCAGTGCCAAATCACTCAGCGGATCACGCACCTGTCTCGCGAGACTCCGGAATCCGGCCATCGCCCTGCACCTCCGTCGCACGTTCTCGGACGTTGCCGAGTAGACGTATCGACACGCGATTCGGCTCCCTTGTGGCCCATCCGATTTCGGATGGCTGTCATCAGACCCGCGATGTGGAGCTCTGAGCAGTGATGATGTGGCGATTCTGGAAAAGCGACGCATGTTCATCTTCCGGGTTCGGCAACCCGCCAGTAACCTCCGCCCCAACTCCCTCCCACAGGAGCACAAGCGGAGCCCAGAGGAGCACACATGCGACAGCGCATCGTCCGGCTCAGAACCCTCACCGCCACGGCGGCGCTCGCGCTCGCCGCGGGTCTCCTGGCGCCGCAGCCGGGGACGGCCGCCGCCGACGAGCCACCACCGGCCACCGACTACTGCGGGGCGCAGTGCGCGGACGTCCTGCCGCCGGGCGCGAACGGCAACGCCACACTCGCCGAGATCCTCAGCCACCGGGTGTTCGGCACACAACCCGCGCACGCGAACGACCAGTTGGGCCCCTACGACGCGCTCTCCTCCGGCTATCAGTCCCTCACCGACGACAAGCTGACGGAGTTCTTCAACGACGCCTCGTTCGGTGTCCGCGACGGCCAGGTCGCCTCCGTCACCAAGCCGCGCGACGACGTGACGATCACCCGGGACAAGAAGTACGGCATCCCGCACATCAAGGGCAGCACGCGCTACGGCACCGAGTTCGGCGCGGGCTTCGCGGCCGGGCAGGACCGGCTCTGGCTCATCGACCTGTTCCGGCACATCGGCCGCGGCGAGCTGACCTCGTTCGCGGGCGGCGCGCTCGCCAATCAGGGCCTGGAGCAGCAGTTCTGGCCGCAGGCGCCGTACACGGAGAAGGACCTGGAGAAGCAGGTCGAGTACATCAGGTCGACCCAGGGCGAGCGCGGCAAGCAGGCCATGGAGGACGCGCAGGCCTACATCGACGGCCTCAACTCCTACCGCGTGAAGTCCAAGAACGGCCGCTATTTCCCCGGTGAGTACGTCCTGACCGGCAAGATCGACGCGATCACCAACATCGGCGAGATCGAACCCTTCAAGATCACCGACATGATCGCCCTCGCGTCCGTCGTCGGCGGACTCTTCGGCAACGGCGGCGGCGGAGAGGTCGAATCGGCCCTCTCCCTCCTGAAGTCCCAGGAGAAGTACGGCGTCGAGAAGGGCACGAAGGTCTGGGAGTCCTTCCGCGCCCGCAACGACCCCGAGGCCGTCCAGACCATCCACGACGGCACGAGCTTCCCGTACGCGGGCAAGCCCAAGGACGCGCGCGGCACCGCGATGCCCGACGCGGGCTCGGTCGAGCGCGAACAGCTCGTGTACGACCGGGAGGGCGGCGCCAAGACCGCGGCCAAGGACCCGGTCAAGGCGCCCAAGAAGCTCGAACCGCTCCAGGGGATGTACGACGACGGGGTGCTCCCCGGCGACCTGTTCCAGCAGGACGGCCACAAGAAGGGCATGTCGAACGCCCTGCTCGTCTCCGGGAAGCACACCGCGAGCGGAAACCCGGTCGCCGTCTTCGGTCCGCAGACCGGCTACTTCGCGCCTCAGCTCCTCATGCAGCAGGAGCTGCAGGGCCCCGGCATCAGCGCGCGCGGCGTCTCCTTCGCGGGCGTCGGTATGTACGTCCAGCTGGGCCGCGGCCAGGACTACGCCTGGTCGGCCACATCAGCGGGGCAGGACATCACGGACACGTACGCCGTCGAGCTCTGCGAACCGGGCGGCGGCGCCCCCACGAAGCAGTCCACGCACTATCTCCACCACGGCACCTGCACCCCCATGGAGAAGCTGGAGCGCAAGAACGCCTGGAAGCCGACCCTCGCCGACTCCACGGCCGCGGGCTCCTACCGCATGCAGGTCTTCCGCACGAAGTACGGCGTCGTGACGCACCGCGCGAACGTCGAGGGCAAGCCCGTCGCGTATGTCTCGCTGCGCTCCACCTACCGCCACGAGGCCGACTCGATCATCGGCTTCCAGATGCTGAACGACCCGACGTACGTCAAGGACGCGTCGACCTTCAAGAAGGCCGCCGAGAACATCAGCTACGCCTTCAACTGGTTCTACGCCGACTCGCGCGACACCGCGTACTACAACAGCGGCGCCAACCCGCGGCGCGCGAAGGACATCGACCCCGCCCTGCCCGTCAAGGCCCAACAGGCTTACGAATGGCAGGACTTCGACCCGGAGAACAACACATCGGCACAGACGCCGGCGGCCGAGCACCCGCAGTCCGTCAACCAGGACTACTACATCTCCTGGAACAACAAGCAGGCCAAGGACTTCAGCACGGCGGGCTTCGGGGTGAGCGCCGTGCACCGCGGTGACCTGCTCGACGGACGGGTGAAGAAGCTCACCGAGGAGGGCGGCGTCACGCGGGCCTCGCTGACCCAGGCCATGTCCGAGGCGGCCGTCACCGACCTGCGCGGCGAACAGGTGCTGCCCGAACTCCTCAAGGTGGTGCGGAGCAAGCCCGTCACCGACCCCCAACAGGCCAAGGCCATCCAGCAGTTGGAGGCCTGGCGCAAGGCCGGGGCGCAGCGCAACCAGACGGCGGCAGGCTCCAAGACGTACGCCCACCCCGACGCCGTACGCATCATGGACGCCTGGTGGCCCCTGTTGATCGAGGCCGAGTTCAAGCCGGGCATGGGCAAGGAGCTGTACGACGCCCTGACGGCGCAGCTCGGCACCGACGAGTCACCGTCCGCCGGGCACGGCCCGACCGGGGCGCACGCCGGATCGGCCTTCCAGTACGGCTGGTGGGGCTTCGCGGACAAGGACCTGCGGTCGGTGCTGGGGCAGCCCGTCGAGGGCGAGCTGGGCGACGCGTACTGCGGCGAGGGAAAGCTGGACGCCTGCCGTGACGCGCTCCTGGCCACCCTGACGCAGGCCGTGGCCAAGCCCGCGACCGAGGTCTATCCCGGCGACGACAGCTGCAAGCCCGGCGAGCAGTGGTGCGCGGACTCGATCATCCACCGGGCGGTCGGCGGCATCACGCACGGGCCGATCCAGTGGCAGAACCGGCCCACGTACCAGCAGGTCGTCGAATTCCCCAAGCACCGCTAGGGAAGGACGAGCGGTCCCAGGGCAAAAGAGTCACGCCCGAGCGATCCGCCCTGCGGCGAACACGACACGCGCCAGCTCCTCATGGCAGATGTCACTGTGTGCGCCGGAGGGCGGACCGCCGCGCCGCACCACCGACGACGCGTCCACGCTCACGCACCCCTTGGCGGGGATCGCCCGGCCCAGCTTGACGCGCTTGGCGCCGTCCACCGCCCGGATGCCGTCGTACCCGATGGCGCCCCAGCGCTCCCAGAGGCCGAGGAAGGTCGAGGAGTCCCCGGCGATCTTCGACGCCAGGGGATAGATCTTGCCCAGGGCGTCGTCGTGGCGGGAGTAGCAGGACACCAGCGGGCCGTCGATCCGCCGCTGCACCCCGTTGAGCGCGCCGCTGCGCGAGGGAGCGTGCGGCAGGCGCTTGGAGAACGCGTAGTGGGAGAAGGCGCCTTGGAGCAGCGTCGTGGACTTCACACTGCGCACCGGCGCCGGCATCCCGCGCAGCGCGTACGACACGAGCCGTGCCCCGAAGCTGTGCCCGATGAGATGCACGCGCACGTCCGGTGCCTCGCGGGCGAGCAGCCCGATCGCGGGGCCGAGGCCCAGCTGGCCCACGGAGCCCGCCCGGCGTTTCATGGCGTAGTAGCTGGCCTGGCGCAGGAGTTCGTGCGCCCCGTTCCACAGACGTCTGCGCAGGCTGCCGAAGAGCTCCTGCTGTCCGGTCTCCTCCATCGCGGCGGCGAACACCTGGCACACCTCGACCGCGTCGTCGGTCAGCATGGCGGGCTCGCCCGCCCAGGTGTCGTTGGCGAAGCGCTGGGCCGCGCTGTTCTGGTGCACGGCGACCAGGTCGCGTACGAGGCGTCCGTACTCGTAGAGGCGCGAGGGCACCTCGGAGCGCTCCTCCAACAGTTCGCCGATGCGCCGGAGTCCGGCTTCGTGGTCGGGGAACGTGCGCGTCAGGAGGAGCCGGGTCGGCTCGTCGAGCTGGGGACCCACGCCGGGCGGTGGGCCCGCCCCGGTGTCCGTGAGCGAGGGTTCGAAGTCCGGGATCGGCTCGTCGGGGAAGCGGATGGCGGGCCAGAGCACGCCCACGTATCCCAGGCGTACGCGCGGTCCCGCGAGGCCCTGGCACGGAGCGTAGAACCGTCGGTAGAGGTCGGTGGCCATGTCTTGGTCGTTGTTCCAGCCGTGCGCGAGGACGAGGAGATCGGTGACGCGCTCGGCGGCCACCTCGGCGAGGAGGTGGTCGCGCTGCGTGGTGTCGACGTCCCCGTCGGCGTCGAAGGTCAGTTCCCAGTAGGGCTCCACGCGGCCATCGTCCTGCGGCCCCGGTGTACTGACCAGATGTCCCGCAGCACGCGTTGGGGCAGACGCCCACCCCCGGCGGCACCTGCCCCGATGCGGTCCCGTGTGCCGTCGGTCAGCCGACGGCCTTCCGCGAATCCCGCCCGCGCGGCGAGCCGGGCAGCGCCTCACGCCAGTTCACGCTCGCGGGTTTCCGGAAGTGCGAGAACACACACCAGGGACACGACCGCCATCGCGCTCACGTACCAGCCCACCGACGAGGATCCGAACGCCGACTGCAGCCGTGTCGCCACCAGAGGGGAGACCGCGCCACCGAGCACGCCGCCCAGGTTGTAGGCGAGCGAAGCACCCGAGTACCGCACGTTCGCGCCGAACAGCTCCGGCAGATACGCGCCCATCGGCCCGTACACCACCCCCATGCAGAACAGCGCGCCGCCGAGCGCCAGGGCCATGAGCACAGGCTGCTCGGTGTCCAGGAGGGGGAAGAGCACCAGACCCCACACCACCGCGAGCCCGGCGCCCGCGAGAACCAGCTTGCGACGACCGGCGCCGTCGGAGCGCGTCGCGGCCAGCCACGTACCGGCCGCGAGGAACAGACAGGCGACCAGCGAGAGGCCCAGCATGGTGTTGCGTGAGACACCCAGGGTGCCGGTGGAGTAGGCGAGGCAGTACGTCGTCGCCGTGTAGAAGAGCCCGTAGGCGACGATCATCCCGCCCGCGCCGAGCAGCAGTTCGCGCGGATGGCGCCGCAGCACGTCGAGCGTGGGGACCTTGCTCGCCTCCTGCGCGTCCATGACCTTCGTGAAGACCGGCGTCTCGCTGATGCGCAGGCGTACGAAGAGTCCGACGCCGACAAGCAGGAAGGAGAGCAGGAACGGCACGCGCCAGCCCCAGGACCTGAACGCGTCGTCGGAGAGCGCGGCGGACAGCAGCCAGAAGACACCGGTCGCCGCGAAGAACCCTACGGACGGGCCGAGTTGGGGGAAGGCGGCGTACATCCCGCGCTTCTTCTTCGGCGCGTGCTCCACCGCGAGCAGCGCGGCCCCGCCCCACTCGCCGCCGAGCCCGATGCCCTGCAGGAAGCGGAGCAGGATGAGCAGGATCGGCGCCCAGATGCCCAACGTGCCGTACCCGGGCAGGAGTCCGACGAGCGCCGTCGAGAGCCCCATGAGCAGCAGCGAGGCCACGAGCACCGACTTGCGCCCGACCCGGTCGCCGAAGTGCCCGAAGATCACCGACCCGATGGGCCGCGCCGCGAACGCCACCGCGTAGGTGGAGAAGGAGGCGAGCGTGGCGTTGACCGGGTCCAGGGTCGGGAAGAACGCCTCGTTCAGGACGAGGGCGGCCGCCGTGCCGTAGATGTAGAAGTCGTAGAACTCGATGGCCGTCCCGATGAAGGACGCGACGGCCACCCGGCGCATGCTCTCGGGGCTGCCTCCGGCGTCCTGGACCTGCTGTTCCTCTGCTGCTGTCGTTTCACTCCGCACGATCGGCACTGTCGCGTTGGATGTAGGGGGCAGTCAATACCTGGGACGGCTTGTCTCGGTCATTGAGACCGGCGGTGAGCTGCCGTGACGTCGTGCAGGTGGACGAGGATGTCGTGCGTGGGCGCGAGGCGGATCTTGTACGGCCCGTCCGGCCAGCCGGAGCCGATGCTGCGGGTCACCCGGGCCTTGCTCAGCCACGTCCGGGCGGCCGGGGGAGCGGTCCGCAGGTCCAGGAAGTAGTCGTCGTACCGCACCCTGTCGAGCGTGTACTCGTTCATCCCGCGCGTGGCCGCGCCCACCGAGCGGGACTTCCATGACTCGGACTCGGCGCCCTGCGCCAGGAACGACCCCTGGTCGAAGGTGAACCCGATGCTGACGTACCGATCGCCGAGCCGGTCCCGTAGGAAGGCGCCCTGCATCTTCGGGTAGCGCGGGTCGTAACTCTCGTACCCGACATGGGCGTTGTGGGCCGACAGGAGCACCTTGTCGCCCGTCCTGCGCTGCCACCACGCGGTGTTCTGCGCCATGAGGCGGTCGCGGTACAGCATCGCTTCCTTCTGGCCCTCGGGGGCGTCCAGGGCGAAGGCGTAGACCGTGGCGGTCTGCGAGAGCGACCGGGCGTGCTGCAGTGCCCAGGTGAACGCCCCATCAGCCGACGAGTGCTGACGCTGCTTCAGCAGCTTCAGCGCCTCCCGCGCGTTGCCCGCCAGCTTCTTCCGCTCCTCAAGGGGCCTGCCCATGTACGTGTCCCCGTCCGCGAGGCGGCGGATCGGCGCGTACAGCTCGGTGATCCTGGGCAGCAGATCCGGCTCGTGCGCGCGGACATAGTCCTCGACCCCGTCGAACAACTCGCCGCCGATCTCGGGATAGTTGAGGTCGTTGCCCATGAAGCGCACCTGGCGGCCCGGGTGCTTGTCGTTGTACGCGCGCATCCACGTCAGGAGGTCGACGTACTCCTCGGTGTCCCAGGGCGTCTTCGCCAGCTCCTTGTGGACGAGCTCGCGCACGTCTCCCGCGCCCCCGCGCACGTACGCGTCGAAACGCAGGCCCGTGGTCCAGCTGACCTCCTGCGCGAAGGTGGTGAACCCCTTCTCCTCCACGAGGTAGCGGAAAACGCGGTCCTTCATCGTGAAGAATTCGTGCGAGCCGTGTGTGGCCTCGCCCAGGCCCACCACCGAAGCGTCACCCACCATCCGGCCCATCGGCCGCAGGTCCTTCGCGGAACCGCCCGGATCGGTCGAACGCAGGGGGTGCGCAGCGCGCTCGATCGCCGGGACGGGATCCGGGGCCTTGGGTTCGGCCCCGGCGGCCTGGGGCGCGACGAGCACCCCCAGGCCGAGCGTTCCGGCCAGTGCGAGCCGAACCGTGCGGCGTGCCGTCCGTGCCATGCGGGGGTCTCCTCAACTCGGGCGTACGGAGCTGAAGATCACGATCCCGGTCCGGCAGGGGTACCTGCCATCCGGCAGGCACCCCTCTCACCGGTGGGGCGTACCCCACCTCCCGGCTAGGGATAGCGCAGATACCGCTTCCGCACGGCACGGAACCGTGCGAGGTCGTCCTGCCAGGCGGCCACCACCTCGTCCGTGTCCGCGCCCGCGTCGATCATGGTGCGGACCCGTGTGGTGCCCGTCAGCTTGTCGATCCAGTTGTCGGGGCGCCAGGCGAACCCGCTCCACGTCTTCTTGGCGGTCACCAGGAGCGCGATGCCGGTGCGCACCGGGTCGTACGACTCCCGGTCGTGCACGTGGAGCTGGACGCCGCCGATCGTCTTGCCCTGGAACTTGGAGAACGTCGGCGCGAAGTAGGCCTCCCTGAAGTCCACGCCGCGCAGCCCCACGTCGTTGGCGGCGGCCGCCCACTTCCGGTCGATGCCCTCCGCGCCGAGCAGTTCGAAGGGACGGGTCGTGCCGCGCCCCTCGGAGAGGTTCGTGCCCTCGAAGAGGCAGGTGCCGCTGTAGACCAGGGCGGTGTCGGGCGTGGGCATGTTCGGGCTCGGCGGCACCCAGGGCAGCCCGGAGGCGTCGTAGAAGTCCGAGCGCTTCCACCCCGTCATCCGTACGGTCTCAAGATCGGCGGGCCGCTCCAGGAACTCGCCGTTGAACAGCAGCGCGAGCTCCGCCACCGTCATCCCGTGCGCCTGCGAGATCGGCTGGCGCCCGACGAACGTCGCGAACTCCTTGTGCAGGACGGGCCCGTACGCGCCGCGCCCCGTCACCGGGTTCGGCCGGTCGAGGACGACGAACCGTTTCCCCGCGAGCTCGGCCGACTCCATGCAGTCGAAGAGCGTCCAGATGTACGTGTAGAAGCGCGCCCCCGCATCCTGGATGTCGAAGACGATCGTGTCGACGCGTGATGCCGTGAAGATGTCGGCAAGGGCCTTGCCGCTCTTCTGGTACGTGTCGTAGACCGGGAGCCCGGTGGCCGGGTCGTCGTACCGCCCCTCGGAGCCGCCCGCCTGGGCCGTCCCTCGGAAGCCGTGCTCGGGGCCGAAGACCGCGACCAGGTTCACGCGCTCGTCGGCGTGCATGACGTCGACGATGTGGCGTACGTCCCTGGTGACGCCGGTCGGGTTGGTGACGACGCCGACCCGTTCCCCGTCCAGGAGCGCGTAGCCGTCGGCCGCGAGCCGCTCGAAGCCGGTGCGCAGCCGCCGGCCGCCGCCCGAACCGCCACCGCCTCCCGCGGCCGCTGCGGGGGCCGCCGAGGTGAGGGCCGTGGCGGTGGTGGCGGCCAGCAGGCCCCGTCTGGACAGACTGCGGCGGGACAGGTTCATGCAGAGACCTCCGTGAGCGCGGTGGCTGTCATGGCCACGCACGCTAGCGCGCGGACCCTCCGCGGGGAACGAACCTGGCGGCCCGGCCCCCTTCCATCCGAACATACCGACTGGTTAGTCTGCGATCACAGCGGAGCCGCAGTCGAAGGAGACTGATCGTGGAGACCCTGCAGGACAAGGGAGTTGTCGTCACCGGTGCCGGAGGCGGAATCGGGGCCGCGCTGGCCCGCCGGTTCGCCGCCGCCGGGGCGCGCGTCGTGGTCAACGACCTGGACGCCGCCAAGGCGAAGGCGGTGGCCGACGAGATCGGCGCCGTGGCCGTGCCGGGCGACGCGTCCACGGTCGTGCCGGAGGCCAGAGAGGCCCTGAGCGGCACCATCGACGTGTACTGCGCCAACGCGGGCCTCGGCTCGGGCGGCTCGGAGGCGGCGCCGGAGGAGGTCTGGGCCACGGCCTGGGACGTCAACGTCATGGCCCATGTCCGCGCGGCCCACGCGCTGCTCCCCGACTGGCTGGAGCGCGGCAGCGGCCGCTTCGTCTCCACCGTCTCGGCGGCCGGCCTGCTCACCATGATCGGCGCCGCTCCCTACAGCGTCACCAAGCACGGCGCGTACGCCTTCGCCGAGTGGCTCTCGCTCACCTACCGGCACCGCGGGATCGACGTCCACGCGATCTGCCCCCAGGGCGTGCGCACCGACATGCTCGCCGCCACCGGCACCGCGGGCGACATCGTGCTCACCCCGACCGCGATCGAGCCGGAGGACGTGGCGGACGCCCTCTTCGCCGGGATAGAGGAGAACCGCTTCCTGATCCTGCCGCACCCCGAGGTCGCCGAGTACTACCGCACCCGCGCCGCCGAACCCGACAAATGGCTCACCGGCATGAACCACCTCCAGCAGAAGTGGGAGGCGGCGGAGCAGTGAGCGACGCGACCCCGACTGCGTCCATATACGCCGCCAAGCCCTGGCTCGCCCGCCTCAGCGAGGCCCAGCGCGGCCCCGTCGAACCCGCCGCGTCCGTCGTGCACGCCTTCCGCGCCTCGGTGCTCAAGGCCCCCGAGCACACGGCCCTCGCCTACTTCGACGGGCGCCTGAGCTACCGCGAGGTGGACGCCCTCACCGACTCCGTCGCCGGGCACCTGGCGGCGCGCGGCCTCGCGCGCGGCGACCGGGTGGCGATCCTCCTGCAGAACACCCCGCACTTCGTGATCGCGCTGCTCGGCGCGTGGAAGGCGGGCGCCACGGTCGTGCCGGTCAACCCCATGTACAAGTCGGCCGAGGTCAGGCACGTCCTGGCGGACGCCGACGTGGCCGCGCTGATCTGTTCGGACCGCGCATGGGAGACGTATCTGCGCGAGACGTCCGCGGCCTCCTCCGTGCGCATCGTGCTCACCGCGTGCCAGCTCGACCTGCAGACCCGGAACGACACCCGCGTCCTCGACTTCGAGCGCCTCCCGCAGGCCGCCGACGTCGAGGACCTGGTGACGGTCGCGCGCCAGGGGCTCCCGGCTCCCGGAGACCGCGGGCTCGGTCCTTCCGACATCGCGCTGATCAGCTACACGTCGGGTACGAGCGGCACCCCCAAGGGCGCCATGAACACCCACGGCAACATCACCTACAACGCCGAACGGCAGCGCACGGGCTCCGGCATCCCCGAAGGCGCCTGCTACTTCGCGATGGCGCCGCTCTTCCACATCACGGGCATGGTCGCGCAGGTGGTGGGGTGTCTGACCAACGCGGGCACCCTCGCGCTCGCCTACCGCTTCGAGGCCGGGGTCGTCCTCGACGCCTTCGCCGAGCACCGGCCCGCGTACACCGTGGGTCCGTCCACGGCCTTCATGGCCCTCGCCGCGCACCCCTCCGCCACACGGGAGCACTTCGACTCCTTCGCGATGATCTCCTCGGGCGGTGCGCCGCTGCCGCCCGCCCTGGTGGAGAAGTTCCGCGCGGGCTTCGGCCCCTACCTCCACAACGGGTACGGCCTCACCGAGTGCACCGCTCCTTGTGCCTCCGTGCCGCCGGGCCAGGAGGCCCCGGTCGACCCGGTGTCCGGCACGCTGGCGGTCGGCGTCCCCGGCCCGGAGACGGTCGTCAGGATCGTCGACGACCACGGCGCGGACGTCCCCTTCGGGGAACAGGGCGAGATCACCGTGCGCGGCCCGCAGGTCGTGCCCGGCTACTGGAAGCGCCCCGACGCCACGGACGAGGCGTTCCCCGGCGGGGAGCTGCGCACCGGCGACATCGGCTTCATGGACGTCGAGGGCTGGCTCTACGTGGTCGACC
Source organism: Streptomyces sp. NPDC044044 (assembly GCF_056434405.1). Taxonomy (NCBI): domain Bacteria; kingdom Bacillati; phylum Actinomycetota; class Actinomycetes; order Kitasatosporales; family Streptomycetaceae; genus Streptomyces; species Streptomyces sp. NPDC044044. Next base: position 181,865 of record NZ_JBWKFG010000009.1, read on the forward strand.
GCAAGAAGGACATGATCAACGCGTCCGGTTTCAAGGTCTGGCCGCGCGAGGTGGAGGACGTCCTCTACAGTCACCCGGCCGTCCGTGAGGCGGCGGTGATCGGTGTCCCGGACAGTTACCGCGGCGAGACGGTCAAGGCGTTCGTCAGCCTCCGGCCGGGGGCCGACGCGGCACCGGACGACCTCGCCGCGTACTGCAAGGAGCGGCTCGCCGCCTACAAGTACCCGCGCGCGGTCGAGATCCTGCCGGAACTCCCGAAGACCACAAGTGGGAAGATCCTCCGGCGGGAACTGCGTTCCCACACCCACACGGGCTCTCGGCAAGACGAGAGCTAGCCAAACTCGAAAGGCAGGTGGCGGCAGTGGCCAGGACGACGGACGGTGACGGCACGCCCGTCCCTCAGCGGCTGCTCGCCGCCGCCACCCGGCTCTTCGCCGACCGCGGCTACGACCGCACGTCGGTGCAGGAGATCGTGGAGTCGGCAGGCGTCACCAAGGGTGCGCTCTACCACTACTTCGGATCGAAGGACGACCTCCTGCACGAGGTGTACGCACGCGTCCTGCGCGTGCAGCAGGAGCGTCTTGACGCCTTCGCGGACGCCGACGCGCCGATCGAGCAGCGGGTGCGGGACGCGGCGGCCGACGTGGTCGTCACGACGATCGACAACCTCGACGACGCCTCGATCTTCTTCCGCTCCATGCACCACCTGAGCCCGGAGAAGAACAAGCAGGTACGGTCCGAGCGCCGCCGCTACCACGAGCGGTTCCGCGCGCTGATCGAGGAGGGCCAGGAGGCCGGGGTCTTCTCCAGGGCGACCCCGGCGGACCTGGTGGTGGACTACCACTTCGGCTCCGTCCACCACCTGTCCACCTGGTACCGCCCCAACGGCCCGCTCACCCCGCAGCAGGTCGCCGACCACCTGGCGGACCTGCTGCTGAGGGCGCTGCGGCCGTGAACTGAGCGCCGCCCGGTAGCGCCCCGAAGGGGCGCGGGGAACTGCGCGACCAGCCACGACGAACCCGCAGCGACGCACAGTCCCCCGGAAGGGCCCCTACAGGTACTTCTTCAGCTCCCGCCGCGCCAGCGACCGCTGGTGCACCTCGTCGGGCCCATCGGCCAGTCGCAGCGTCCTCGCCGCGGCCCACAGCTCGGCCAGCGGGAAGTCCTGGCTCACTCCGCCCGCGCCGTGCAGCTGGACGGCCTGGTCGAGGATGCCGACGACCGTGCGCGGGGTGGCGATCTTGATGGACTGGATCTCCGTGTGCGCGCCCTTGTTGCCGACGGTGTCCATCAGCCACGCGGTCTTCAGGACGAGCAGCCGCAGCTGCTCCACCGCGACCCGGGCGTCCGCGATCCACTCCTGGACGACGCCCTGCTGGGCGAGCGGCTTGCCGAAGGCCGTACGCGCCACCGCCCGCTGACACATCAGCTCGATGGCACGCTCGGCCATGCCGATGAGCCGCATGCAGTGGTGGATGCGGCCGGGACCCAGGCGCGCCTGGGCGATGGCGAAGCCGCCGCCCTCCTCGCCGATCAGGTTGCTCACGGGGACCCGGACCCGGTCGAAGACGACCTCGGCGTGCCCGCCGTGGGAGTGGTCCTCGTAGCCGTACACCTGCATCGCGCGCCGTACCTCGACACCCGGGGTGTCGCGCGGCACGAGCACCATGGACTGCTGGCGGCGCGGGTCGGCGCCGTCGGGGTCCGTCTTGCCCATCAGGATGAAGATCTGGCAGTCGGGGTTCATGGCCCCGGAGATGTACCACTTGCGCCCGGTGATGACGTACTCGTCACCGTCGCGCTCGATGAGCGTGGTGATGTTCGTGGCGTCGGACGAGGCCACCTCCGGCTCGGTCATCGCGAACGCCGAGCGGATCTCACCGGCGAGCAGGGGCTCGAGCCACTGCTTCTTCTGCTCGTCGTTCCCGAACTGGGCGAGGACCTCCATGTTGCCGGTGTCCGGGGCGGCGCAGTTCAGCGCGGTGGGCGCCAGGTGCGGGGAGCGGCCGGTGATCTCGGCGAGCGGGGCGTACTGGAGGTTCGTCAGCCCGGCGCCGTGCTCGGCGTCCGGCAGGAAGAGGTTCCACAGGCCCTGCTTGCGGGCCTCGGCCTTCAGTTCGCCGACGACGGCCGGGGTGTCCCAGGGCGACGCGAGGAGTGCGCGCTGCTCGTCGGCGGTCTTCTCCGCCGGGTAGACGTGCTCGTCCATGAAGGTGAGGAGCCTGTCGCGCAGCTCTTCGGTGCGGGCGTCGAATGCGAAGTCCATGGCTGTCTCAGCCTTCCTGTCGTCCTTGGAGGGTGGTGAGGCCGTGCTCGATGAAGACGGGGACCAGCTCCCCGATGCGGTCGAAGCCCGCGCCGACCGTCTGGCCGAGGGTGTACCGGTAGTGGATGCCCTCCAGGATCACGGCGAGCTTGAACCACGCGAACGCCGTGTACCAGGAGACGGCGGAGACGTCGCGCCCCGAGCGCGCGGCGTACCGCTCGATCAGCTCGGCGGCCTGCGGGTGTCCCGGCGCGCCCGCGGTGGTGCTGATGGGGGAGTCCGGGAGCTGGAGCCTGGTGCTGTACATGACGAGCAGACCCAGGTCGGTGAGCGGATCGCCGAGCGTGGACATCTCCCAGTCGAGGATCGCCTTGATCCGGTCGTCCTCGCCGATCAGGACGTTGTCGAGGCGGTAGTCGCCGTGCACGACGGTGGCCGCGGGGGAGACGGGAAGCTGCCGGCCCAGGGCCGCGTGCAGCTCGTCGATCCCCGCCAGGTCGCGGTTGCGCGAGGCGTCGAGCTGCTTGCCCCAGCGGCGCAGCTGCCGGTCGAGGAAGCCGTCGGGCCGCCCGAAGTCGCCGAGGCCGACGGCTTGCGGGTCCACGGAGTGCAGGTCGACGAGGGTGTCGACGAGCCCGATGACCGCAGCGCGGGTGCGTTCGGCGCCCAGCGGCGCGAGCTCCTCGGCGGTGCGGTACGGGGTGCCGTCCACGAATTCCATGACGTAGAAGGGCGCACCGATCACGGCGTCGTCCTCGCAGAGCAGCAGCGGCTCCGGCACCGGCACATCGGTCCCGTGCAGCGCGCTGATCACCCGGTGCTCGCGCTTCATGTCGTGCGCGGTCGCGAGCACGTGCCCGAGCGGTGGCCGCCGCACGACCCAGCGGGTGGTCCCGTCCGTCACGGCGTACGTGAGGTTCGACCTGCCGCCCTCGATCAGCCGGGCGGTGAGCGGGCCGCCCACGAGGCCCGGCCGCTCGCGGTCCAGATGGCCGCGCAACTGGTCGAGGTCGAGGCCTGGTGGATGGTCTGAGCTCATCTTCGCTCCTGGTCGGACGGTCGTCGTCGAAATGCCGCGCTGCGTCGCGCTGACGTTCATGATGCCGACCAGTCGGTATGTAGTCCAGAGCGCAGGGGGAACGTGATCGGGATCGCGGTGGCCCGGACGCCCCCGAACACACCGATCCCCCGCCACGGACTGCCAGTTGGCGCCCGCGCGGGGGAAGTCGGCCGAGAGTGGGTGGCGGCACCCCTCAGTGGTCGTCTCGTGGTCGTCTCAGTGGTCGTCCCAGTGCCCGTCGTGCGCCGCGTGCCGGTGGCCGTCGTGGACGTAGTCGACGTGGTCGCCGTGCAGCACCGAGCTGTGCCCGCAGCCCTCGCCGTGCCGGTGGTCGTGCCCCTCGTGCACGGAGTGCTCGTCCGGCTCGCACTCGTCCCAGTGGCCGGAGTGCAGACGGTGCATGTGGCCGTCGTGCGCGTAGTCGACGTGATCGCCGTGCGGCACCTCCGGGTGGCCGCAGGCCGGGCCGTGGATGTGCTCGTGGACGGGGTGTTCGTGGTGGAGCGTGCTCATGGCGCGTGCACCTTCTGTGGGAGGGGGTGACCCTCTCAGGCTAGTACTCGATGCCCCTTTGATGGGGATATGGAAGCCTTGTTGATGTTTCCACCACCGGAGGACCACCGGAGACCCCATGAAGGCGATCAGCTACCGCCAGTACGGCGGCCCCGAAGTCCTCGAGTACGGCGATGTCCGCGACCCCAAGGTCGGCCCCGACTCCGTCCTGGTGAAGGTCCGCGCCGCGTCGGTGAACCCGGTCGACTGGAAGTGCATGGGCGGGCACCTCGACGGCATCCTCGACCCCGTCTTCCCGGTCATCCCCGGCTGGGACGTCGCGGGCGTCGTGGTGCAGCCGGGCGCCGCCGTCCCGGAGTTCGTGGTGGGGGACGAGGTCATCGGCTACGTACGCGAGGACTTCCTCTCGCGCGGCACCTTCGCCGAGTACGTCGCGGCCCCCGTGCGCACCCTCGCCCGCAAGCCGCGCAACCTCACCTTCGAGGAGGCGTCAGGACTGCCGCTCGCCGGGCTCACCGCCTTCCAGGTGATCACCAAGACGCTCGACGTGACGGAGGGCGACGTCGTCCTCGTGCACGCGGCGGCCGGCGGCGTCGGCTCCGTCGCCGTCCAGCTGGCCCGGCACGCGGGCGCCCGCGTCATCGGCACCGCGAGCGAGCGCAACCACGACTTCCTGCGCGAACTCGGCGCGCAACCGGTCACCTACGGCGACGGTCTGGCCGAACGCGTGCGCGCCCTCGCGCCGGAGGGGGTGGACGCCGCCTTCGACACGGTCGGCGGCGACGCCCTCAAGGTGTCCGCCGAGGTCCTGGCGCCCGGCGGCCGCCTCGCGTCCATCGCGGACGGCGCGGTGATCGGCCTGGGCGGCCACTACTGCTTCGTACGTCCGGACGCCGACGACCTGCGGCGCCTGACGCAGCTCGTGGAGCAGGACGTCGTCACGGTCCACGTCTCCGAGACCTTCCCGCTGGAGCGGGCGGCGGACGCGTACCGCCTCAGCGCGGAGGGCCGTACGCGGGGCAAGATCGTCGTCACGGTGGACTGGACGGCGGAGGACTGAGGACGGGCCCGCAAGGCACTGGGCACGGGCCCCGCGCGGAGCGCCCGTCAGAACACCATGGCCGTCGCGCACGCCGCGAGCGCCATCGTGCACAGCGCGGCCGTCGCCGCGGCCCGCGCCGAGAGCCGCCGCGGCCTGCTGGTGGCGGCGAGTTCGGTCATCCTGTGGTGCGCCACACCCAGGAAGCCCAGCCACAGGAGCAGGCACAGGGCGCAGGCGACGACGGCCACCGCGGTGGTTCCCTCCTGCAGGGCGGCCCGCGCCGCCAGGACCGCCGCGACGGTGCAGGACAGGGTCGTACGCCGCCACGCGAGCCTCGTACGCTCCGGCTGCAGCCCCGGATCGCGCTCGGGCACCCCGGCCTCGTCCCGGTCCGTCACCCCTCCCACCCGAAGAGCACGACGACGACCATGGCGAGCGCCACGACCGCGACGGCCAGGCTCAGGACGGTCGGGAAGCGCGAGACGGGCAGATCGTCGCCGCGCCGCATGGCCCGCTCGCAGCGCACCCAGTGGTTGACCGCACGCAGCGAGCTGAGCACGCCCGCGGCGAGCAGGGCGAGCGCGAGCCCGATGCGCCAGCCCCAGCGCAGGTCCGGCAGGAACTGGTCCACCGCGAAACCGCCGCCGATGAGGGCAAGCGCGGTGCGCAGCCAGGCGAGGAAGGTGCGTTCGTTGGCGAGCGAGAAGCGGTAGTCGGGGGTGTCGCCCTCGTCGCGGATCCGCTCGGGCGCGAACCACAGGCGCAGGCTCTGTACGAAGTTGCTCACTCGCCGCACCCTAACCCGCCCTAACCCGCACGGAACTCCCGCAGCCGCTCGTACGCCGCGAGCCCGTCCGGCACCCACGCCCACTCGCCGAGCCGCTGCTCCAGCTCCGCGTCGGTGAGGAAGGCGTGCCAGGCGACCTCCTCGACCTGGGGGTTCACGGGCAGGTCGCAGCGCACCTCATAGAGGTACGACCACCAGCTGAGCCCCGCGCCGTCCTCGTACAGAAACTTGAACAGCGGTGTGGGGCGCGGGAGTCCATGGACCCCGAGCTCCTCCTCCGCCTCGCGCAGGGCGGCGTCGTCGTAGGACTCGCCGGCCCCGACGACACCGCCGACGAACATGTCGTACATCGAGGGGAAGACCAGCTTGACCGGTGTGCGCCGGTGCACGAAGACGCGGCCCTCGGCGTCCCGCGCCTGGATGAACACGCAGCGGTGGCGCAGGCCTCGCGCGTACGCCTCGCCGCGCGGGGCCTCGCCGACGACCTCGTCGTTCTCGTCGACGATGGCCAGGATCTCTTCGCGGGGGTCGGGCACGGGCCGGCTGTTCGTCGTCATGCCGGCCATCCAACCTCACCACGGAGCGGCCGGCCTCACTGCCCCATGACGTACTTCACGGTGGGTCCTGCGGTCCAGCCGCCGTCGACGGCGAGCTCGGCGCCGGTCACGTACGAAGCGGCGTCCGAGAGCAGGAAGACCATGGCGCCCGCGATCTCGTGCGGCTCGCCGACCCGGCCCATCGGGGTGTTGGGGTACTTGCCCTCGCCCTTCTCGACGCCCACGTGCGCGGTCATCGGCGTGTACGTCATGCCCGGGTGGACGGAGTTGACGCGGATGCGTGCGGTGCCGAGCTCCACGGCCCCGATCTTGGTGAGGCCGCGGACGCCCCACTTCGAGGCGCCGTAACCGGCGGTGAGCGCGAGGCCCATGAGCCCGGCCGCCGAGGAGATGTTGACGATGGATCCGCCGCCGGCCTCCTTCATGGCCGGGATGACGCTCTTCATGCCGATGAAGACGCCGGTGAGGTTGATGTCGACGACCTTGCGGAAGTGCTCGACCGACTCCGACTCGAGGAACTGGCCCGTGGATATCCCGGCGTTGTTGACCAGGCCGTGGATCCCGCCGAACTCGGTGACCGCGAGCTCCACGACGCGCTGCCAGTCCTCCTCCGACGTCACGTCGTGGTGCGCGAAGCGGGCGCGCTCGCCGAGCTCGGCGGCGGTGGCCTTGCCCTCGGCGTCGAGCACGTCGGTGAGGACGACGTTCGCTCCGGCGGCGACCGCCTGGCGCGCGGCCTCGGCGCCCAGGCCGCGGGCGGCGCCGGTGATGACGACGGTCCTGCCGGTGAGGTCGTGCGGGTGCGATGCGGTCATGGCATGTCTCCAAGGGCGGGGGTGGGGGCCAGCAGCAGGGCCGTGGTGGTCGCGACGAGGTCGGCGAGGAAGAGGTCCTCACCGGTCAGGGGGGTGGTGCCGGCGAGGTACTGACCGGCGCGGTCGGCCATGGCGGCGCCGACGAGGGTGAGCGCGAGGTCGAGGCGTTCGAGCCGCAGCGGCTCCGGGAGCGCGGTGAGGCAGCTCTCGACCCGTCCGATCAGGTCCCAGTAGACGGTGCCGTCGATGGTGGGGTGCGGGGTGCGGGTGCGCACGCCGCTCTCGTGGCTGAGCTGGGTGGAGATGCGCAGGCAGCGGCGGCCACGCTCGGTGCGCAGCTCCGTGGCCTCGGCGGCCACCAGGGCGCGCAGCAGGCCGCGAAGGCCGTTGTCGTCGGCCCGCGCGAGCTCCGCGGTGAGCACTTTCTCCGTACGGGTCTGGCGCTCGGCCATGACGGCGTCCAGGAGGCCTGCCCGGCTGCCGAAGTGGTACTGCACGGCGGAGGGGTTGCTCTGCCCCGCGAGGCGGACTATGTCGCGCAGCTGCGCGCCGTGCACGCCCTGCGCGGCGAACACTTCCTCACCCGCGCGGATGAGTTTCTCCCGGGTCTCGGGTCCTGAGGTCCTCGGCATGGGACCACTGTAATGCCGGACATTAATAAAGGGCGAGAGGGTCCCCGACCCCTCCCCTTCCTGGCAGTGGCGGTGCGGGGTCTCCTCGGACGCCGGACGGGCTGACGGACGGGCAGACGGATTCAGCCCGTCCGGCGTTCGAGGACGAACTCGGCGGAGCCGGTGATGACGGCGGCCAAGGCCCCCGCGCCGGAACCGTCACTCCACCGCCCGCACCGGTAATCGCCCCCCGGCCCTCGGCATCGCCGGGTGCAGCCCAAGGAGCACGATCCCGCCCACGATGGCCGCGAGGCCCGTCGCCTGCCAGGCCAGCGCCCCCGCGTCCATCCGCAGCTGATCCCCCAGGAACCCCACCCCGCACACGATCCCCGCCAGCGGCTGCGCGGCGGTCAGCGCGGGCAGCGACATGCGCAGCGGTGCCGTCTCGAACGCGCTCTGCACCAGGAGCAGCCCGGTCACCCCGAGCACGAGCACCGCGTACGGCTGCCACCCCGTGAACAGCGCGACCCAGCCCTCCTCGGAGAGCCGCTTCCCGCTCACCCGGGTCAGCGCGTCCTGCACGCCGTACAGGAGCCCCGCCGCCACGCCCAGCAGCACGGGCCCGGCGGTGAACCGGTGCCTTGACCCCTTCGCGTACACCGTGAGGAGCATGGCGGTGCCCACCACCACGCCGATGATCAGCCACTGCCGCAGCGGATCGGACTCGGAGTCCCCGCCCCGCGGCTCACCCGCCACGATGAACGCGGTGACCCCGCCCGCGAGCAGCGCGAGCCCGGCCCAGCCCTGTCGCCCCAGGGGCTGCTTGGTCCGGTGGCGGGAGAGCACGAGGGCGAAGATCAGGTTCGTGGCCAGGAGCGGCTCCACCAGCGACACCTCGCCCTGGCCGAGCGCGAGCGCGCCGAGGACCATGCCGCACACCATGAGGCCGATCCCGCCGAGCCACTCCGGCACCCGCACCAGGTCCAGCAGCAGCCGCGGCGAGAGGAAGTCGCTCAGGGGCGCGCGCTGCGCCGCGTCCTGCTGGAAGACGAAACCGAAGCCCAGGCAGCAGGCGGCCGAGACGGAGAGGACGAGGACCAGGACCGACACGTCGTACCTCAAGACGGGAGACGGGCTCGAGGCGGGGCAGAAGCCAGGGGTTTGGCGGCTACCCGGCCGACGATAGCCCTACCCGGGTCCCTCCGCTCCGCGAGTCACCCGCGCCGGACGGTTGACGCCGGTCACTTCGCTGCCCAGGATCTGACTCACCAGTAAGCCCCTGCTTAGGAGGAACACCCCGATGGCCTACGACGCAGACGTCATCGTGATCGGCGCGGGCCTCGCCGGCCTCGCGGCCACCGCGGAACTCGTCGACGCGGGCCGCCGGGTCATCCTCCTCGACCAGGAGCCCGAGCAGTCGCTCGGCGGCCAGGCGCACTGGTCCTTCGGCGGGCTCTTCTTCGTCGACTCCCCGGAGCAGCGCAGGCTCCGCATCAAGGACTCGCACGCCCTGGCCCTCCAGGACTGGATGGGCACGGCCGCCTTCGACCGCCCCGAGGACCACTGGCCGCGCAAGTGGGCCGAGGCGTACGTCGACTTCGCCGCGGGCGAGAAGCGGTCCTGGCTGCACCGGCAGGGCGTGCGGTTCTTCCCGGTGGTCGGCTGGGCGGAGCGCGGTGGATACGACGCGCAGGGCCACGGCAACTCCGTGCCCCGCTTCCACATCACCTGGGGCACGGGTCCGGGCCTCGTCGCCCCCTTCGAGCGCCGCGTCCGCGAAGGAGTCGCCCGCGGCCTCGTCCAGCTCAAGTTCCGCCACCGGGTCTCCGGGCTCTCCCGCAGCGCGGGCAGCGTCGACACCGTCACCGGCGAGGTCCTCGAACCCTCGGACGCCGAGCGCGGCAAGGCCAGCAGCCGCGAGGTCACCGGGTCCTTCGAGTTCCGGGCCCAGGCGGTGATCGTCACCTCGGGCGGCATCGGCGGCAACCACGACCTCGTGCGCGCCAACTGGCCCGAGCGGCTCGGCACCCCGCCGGAGCGGATGGTCTCCGGTGTGCCCGCGCACGTCGACGGGCGGATGCTCGGCATCACCGAGGAGGCCGGGGCGCGCCTCATCAACCGCGACCGCATGTGGCACTACACCGAAGGCATCCAGAACTGGAACCCCATCTGGGACAACCACGGCATCCGCATCCTGCCGGGCCCCTCCTCGCTCTGGCTCGACGCGCGCGGCGACCGTCTTCCCGTGCCGCTCTTCCCCGGCTTCGACACCCTCGGCACGCTCGAACACATCATGAAGTCCGGGTACGAGTACACGTGGTTCGTGCTCAACCAGCGCATCATCGGCAAGGAGTTCACGCTCAGCGGCTCCGAACAGAACCCCGACCTCACCGGCAAGTCCGTGCGCGGCGTCATCGACAGGGCGCGCGCCGACGTGGCCGCACCCGTCAAGGCGTTCATGGACAACGGCGCGGATTTCGTCGTGGAGAAGGACCTCTCCTCCCTCGTGCGCGGCATGAACGCGCTCACCAAGGAGCCCCTCATCGACGAGGCCGCGCTGCGCCGCACGATCACCGCGCGCGACCGCGAGATCGCCAACCCCTTCACCAAGGACCTCCAGGTCACCGCGATCCACGGCGCCCGCAAGTTCCTCGGCGACCGGCTCATCAGGGCCGCGGCCCCGCACCGCATCCTCGACCCCAAGGCGGGCCCGCTCGTCGCGGTGCGGCTCAACATCCTCACCCGCAAGACCCTCGGCGGCCTGGAGACCGACCTGTCGTCGCGCGTCCTGACCGAGGGCGGTCAGCCGCTTCCCGGTGTGTACGCGGCGGGGGAGGCCGCCGGGTTCGGCGGCGGGGGAGTGCACGGTTACCGCTCGCTCGAAGGCACGTTCCTCGGCGGCTGCCTCTTCTCGGGGCGCGCGGCGGGCCGTGCGGCCGCCAAGTCGGTGAGCTGAAGGGGGCGTTCGTCGCATCGCTGCGTGATCGTCGCCGCTTGTCCGAATCGTGTCCTTGCGGGCAACCCCGCAGGTGAGGGATGAAGTCTGCGGATTCTGAAACGAGTTGGTGAAGGGCCCCGGCGTGGGCAGACCTTGACTGGAGGGCTGCCTACCGCTTTGCTGTGCGTGATCATCCGAACGCGAGCCGCGCCGGGGAGGAAGTCCCGCGGTGTCACCACCCCCACCCCCCTTGGGCCGTTCCCGCAAGCGAGCGGCCTACGCCTTCGACCCCGCACTCGACGACGCCGAACTCGCCGATGCCCGCACCGCTCTGACCCAGGGCCGCTGGACCGAGGTCCGCGCGCTGCTCGCCGCGACCGGCGACGACTGGGACCGCAGGGGCCACCGGTTCGACGTACTCGCGCAGGAGCACACCACCACCGCCTGGGCCGGTGACTGGCGGCTTGCCGAGCCGGAGAGCACCGATGCCGTGCTGCTGCTCGCCCATGCCTCGGTGCACCTCGCGCTGCGCGGCAAGGGGCGCTCGGACAAGGCGCGGGACGCCTGCCGCGAAGCGGCCGCGCTGCTGCCCGCCGACCCCACGCCGTGGCTCGCGCTGCTCACCCTGGAGCGTTCCCTGGGCCGCGAGGAGGACGTCGTGCGGCTCTTCGACGAGGTCCGTCACCGGCACCCCGAGCACCACCACGCCCACCACCTGATGGTGGCAAGGCTCGCCGAGCGGCGCCCCGCCGCGGGCCAGGACCCGCTGCACGAGGTGTACGACTTCGCCGCCTGGGCGGCCGAACAGGCGCCCACGGATTCGCCGTTGGCGGTTCTGCCCGTCATCGCGCACGCCGAGCGCTACCGCGTCCTCGCCGCCGCCGGCAGCGAGCCCGTGAACCCGGCGGCCTCCGAGCACTGGACGGGACGCCGGGCACGCCAGGTCATGAAGGCCGCCTTCGACTGGTGGCTGGAGTGGGAGATGCCCGGGAACAGGGCGCACCCCCGCGGTCGCGTCGACCTCAACTTCCTCGCCCACGCCAAGTTCTGCGAGGGCCGGGCGGCCGAGTCGGCCGCCCTCTTCCACCGCATCGGGCGGCACGCGACCCGAGCACCCTGGTCGTACCCGGACCGGGACCCGTACAAGGCATTCACCGCCGCGCGCAACGCCGCGCTCGGCTCCGCCTGACCCACCGCACCAACCGGCCCACTCGAAAGGACAACCGCGCCATGGCGACGGGCAGTTCGAGCAGCACGAGCGACACGAGACCCGCGAGCAAGGCCGCCGGGAGCGCCACCGACGGCAGTGGGATCAGCACGTACAAGGGTCAGGAGACGGCACTGCGCGCCGGCCGGCTCGGCACGGCGGGTCTCCTCCTGTCCGTGCTCGCGGCGACCGGACCGCTCATGGTCGTCGCCGGTGTCATGCCCACCACATACGGCGTGATGGGTGTGGTCGGACAGCCGCTGCTGTTCCTGATCCTCGGCGTGGTCCTCGGCCTGTTCAGCTTCGGCTACGCCGAGATGAGCCGCCATGTCCACAACGCGGGCGCCTTCTACGCGTACATATCGAGGGGCCTGGGCGGCACCGCGGGCGCGGGCGCCTCGCTGGTCGCGCTCGTCGCCTACAGCGTGCTGCAGGCGGGCCTCTACGGCCTCCTCGGCTTCGAGGTCTCCGGGCTGCTCAACACCTACTTCGACGTCGAAGTCGCCTGGTGGATACCGGCACTCGTCACCGTCGCCGTCGTCGCCGTGCTCGCCTGGCTGAAGATCGACCTGAACGCGCGCGTGCTCGGCGTGCTGCTGCTCATCGAGGTGGCGCTCGTCGTCATCTTCGACATCGCGGCCATCGCGGACCCGGCCAAGGAAGGCCTGTCCCTGCACGCGTTCAACCCGGACACGCTCACCGGCGCGGGCGTCGCCACTTCGCTCTGCTTCTGCATCGCCGCCTTCACCGGCTTCGAGCAGGCTCCCGTGTACGCGGAGGAGACCGACCGCCCGCAGGTCGTCGTCGCCCGCGTGATGTTCTTCGCCGTCGGCTTCGTCGCGATCTTCTTCGCGATCAGCTCCTGGGCGCTCACGGTCGCGGCCGGCCCCTCCGGCATCGTCCCGGCCGCACAGGAACAGAGCGCAGGGCTGCTCTTCGGGCTCACCGAGTCCCGGCTCGGCGGCACCTTCACCGACGTACTCCATGTCCTGTTCGTGACCGGCATGTTCGCGGCGATCCTCTCCTTCCACAACGTGGTCGCGCGCTACGCCTTCGCCATGGGCCGCGAGGGTCTGCTGCCCGCCACGTTCGGCAGGACCAACACCTCGACCGGTGCTCCCGGCACCGGTTCCCTGCTCCAGACGGTCATCTCCGTCCTGGTCGTGGTGGCCTTCGCGGTCACCGACGACGGCGAGTTCGGCGACCCCACCGCCCCGGTCCTGCACCTGTTCACCTGGGGCGGCAACATCGGCGCCCTGGGCGTCATCCTCCTGATGGCCACGGCGTCCGTCGCGGTCATCGTCTTCTTCGTACGCCGAGGGGCCGCGCGAGCCCAGGCCTGGCGCATCACCGCCTCCGCCCTCGCCGCGGTCGGCCTGCTCGTCATCGCGGGCTACACCGTCAAGGACTTCGACGTCCTGGTCGGCGCGGGCCCCGGCTCGGCGCTCAGCTGGGTGCTGCCCGGCATCATCCTGCTCGCCGCCGTGATCGGCGTGGTCTACGGCGCGGTCCTGCGCTCCACCAAGCCGGAGGCGCACGCGCGGATCGGCCTCGGCAACGAGGCGTTCCAGCTGGAGAAGGCGGCGAAGACCCCGGGCGAGTAGTCCGGGCCCGGATGTGACGGAACGCTGACGGACACCCGCGGCCCCTGTACCCCGGGGGCCGCGGGTGCTCGAATCAGAGGGTGACGACTCCCCATCCGCACCGCCCCGAAGAGGACACCGGCACCGGCGCACCCGTCGGCCGCCGCCTGGTCATCGGCATGCTCGGCCTGGGCGTCGCGGGCGTGGCCTTCGCGCCACCGCTCCAGCGGGGCCTGGAGTCCTTCCTGGGCGCCGCGTCCGACAAGGACCCCACGGGCCTGACGGACCTGCTGCCCAACGGCGGCGGCTTCCGCTACTACTCGGTGGCCGCGTCCGTCCCGCACAAGAGCGCGTCCGCCTACCGCCTGAGGATCGACGGCCTGGTGGACCGCCCCACGACCTACTCACTGCCCGAACTGCGCGCCCTGCCGCAGACCCGCCTGGTGCGCGACGTCCAGTGCGTCACGGGCTGGCGCGTGCCGAGCACACCCTTCGAAGGCGTACGTCTCTCCGCTCTCCTGGACGCGGCGGGGGTGCGCCCCACGGCCCGAGCCGTCCGCTTCACGTGCTTCGACGGGACGTACAGCGAGAGCCTGACGCTGAAGCAGGCGCGGCGGGCTGACGTGCTGGTGGCCCTGCGCATGCAGGACAAGGACCTGGGCCACACCCACGGCGGCCCGGCCCGCCTCTATGTCGCCCCCATGTACTTCTACAAGTCGGCGAAGTGGCTCTCCGGGATCACGCTCACGGACGAGGTGGAGCCGGGGTACTGGGAGAAGCGCGGCTACGACGTCGACGCCTGGGTGGGTGATTCGAATGGCAGGGACGACGAGCCCACTGCCTGAAGTGGCCGCGCGGGTGCGCAGGTTCAGCCCCGCGGAGCGCTGGGTGCACCGGGTGACGGCACTCCTGATGGGGGTCTGCGTCGCGACCGCCGCGTGCCTGTACGTCCCTCAGCTGGCCGAGCTCGTGGGGCGCCGCGCGCTGGTGGTGACCGTCCACGAATGGTCGGGCCTGCTGCTCCCGGCCCCGTTCCTCGCGGGCCTCGCGTCCCGCGCCTTCCGCGGCGACCTGCGCCTCCTGAACCGCTTCGGCCCGCACGACAGGGCCTGGCTGCGGCGGGGCGCCGAGCGCCGGAAGGCGGGGAAGTTCAACGCGGGCCAGAAGCTGTACGCGGGCTGGCTCGCGGGGGCGGTCCTGGTGATGCTGGGCACGGGCCTGCTGATGTGGTTCACGCACCTCACCCCCCTGGCCTGGCGCACGGGAAGCACGTTCGTCCACGACTGGCTCGCCCTGACCCTGGGCGTGGTGATCGCCGGGCATGTGGGGATGGCGTGGGCGGATCCGGAGGCCCGGCGGGGGATGCGGACCGGGTCGGTGGACCCGGAGTGGGCGGAGCAGAGGCATGCGCTGTGGCGGAGGTAGCCGAGGCCTTGCGCGCCGCCATCACCGGCTCCGCCGAGTTCGTCCTCAATCGCCGGACGGGCTGGATAGTTCCAGCCCGTCCGGCGATTGAGGACATCTTGTCGGGGGTCCAGGGGGTCCAGGGGGGGGCGGAGCCCCATGGTTCGGGAAGGGGCGGGATGGGGGGAGAAGAACCCGCTCCGACCGGCTAAATCACAAGGGAGAGCAACAGCACCAGCCCACCCGCGACCACGGAGATGATCGTCTCCATGACCGACCAGGTCTTGATCGTCTGCCCGACGCTCAACCCGAAGTACTCCTTCACCAGCCAGAACCCCGCGTCGTTCACGTGCGAGAAGAAGAGCGACCCGGCCCCGATGGCAAGGACCAGCAGCGCCGTGTGCACGTCGGACATGTCAGCGGCCAGCGGAGCCACAAGACCGGCGGCCGAGATGGTGGCCACCGTCGCCGACCCGGTGGCGAGACGGATCACCACGGCGATCAGCCACGCGAGCAGCAGCGCCGGAATCGACCAGTCCTTGGAGATGTCGAGGACCATCTGACCGACACCGGAGTCGATGAGGGTCTGCTTGAAGCCGCCACCCGCACCGACGATCATCAGCACACCGGCGATCGGCGCGAGCGACTTCTCGACGGTGGTCGAGAGCCGGTCCTTGGTGAAGCCGGCCGCACGGCCCAGCGTGAACATGCCCACGATCACCGCGGCGAGCAGCGCGATCAGCGGCGAACCGATGACGTCGAAGACCCGCTGAACCGTGTGCTCGGGGTTGTCGACGATGATGTCGACCAGGGCCTTGGCCAGCATCATCACGACGGGCAGCAGCACGGTCGCGATCGTCACGCCGAAGCCGGGACGCTTGTCCAGGTCCTCCGAAGGACGCTGCGGCATCATCTTCTCGGGGGCGGGAACATCCACCCACCGGGCCGCGTACTTCGAGAAGACCGGACCGGCGATGATCACCGTCGGGATGGCGACGAGCACGCCGAGCGCCAGGGTGATGCCCAGGTTCGCGCCCACCGCGTCGATGGCGACCAGCGGGCCGGGGTGCGGCGGGATGAGACCGTGCATCACGGACAGACCGGCCAGGGCCGGGATGCCGATCCGCATCAGCGAGTAGTTGCCGCGCTTGGCGACCATCAGGACGACCGGGATCAGCAGCACGATGCCGACCTCGAAGAAGAGCGGAAGCCCGATCACCGAGGCGATCAGGACCATCGCCCACGGCATCGCCCGTCCGCCCGCCTTGGCGAGGATCGTGTCGACGATCTGGTCGGCGCCGCCGGAGTCGGCGAGCAGCTTGCCCAGGATCGCGCCGAGCGCGATCAGCACACCCACGCCCGCGACCGTCGAGCCGAGACCCGCGGTGAAGCTGGCGATCGCCTTGTCGAGCGGGGCACCGGCGAAGGCGCCGAGGGCGAGCGATCCGATGGTCAGGGCCAGGAACGCGTGCAGCTTGAACTTCGTGATGAGCAGGACGATGACGGCGATGCCCGCGAGGACGGCGATACCCAGCTGGGCGTGGCCAGCGGAGGTGATCGGCTCGACGGCGTCCGCTGCCAGCATCTCAACGCTGAGACTGGTCACGGTGTCTTCCTTGTACGTCAGGGGAGGGGGGTGCGGGGGGACGGGTTTTCACGGGGGCTACAGGGGACTTCGGGGACTACGGGGACTACGGGGAACTACTGGTCGAGCGCGCCCAGAGACCGGAAGGCCCGCTCGCTGATCTCTTCGGGGGTGCCGGTGACGTCGACCGCGACGCCCGCCTCGTCCGCGCCGAGCGGCTGCAGCGTGGCGAACTGCGAGTCGAGCAGGGCCGTCGGCATGAAGTGGCCCTGGCGGTGCGACATCCGGTCCTCGATGAGGGACCGGTCTCCGGTGAGGTGGACGAAGACGATGCCGGGCGCCTCGGCCCGCAGACGGTCGCGGTAGGAGCGCTTCAGCGCCGAGCTGCTGACCACACCGCCGAGCCCGGCCCTGCCGTGGGCCCAGGCACCGATGGCATCGAGCCACGGCCAGCGGTCGTCGTCGGTCAGCGGGGTCCCGGCCGACATCTTGGCGATGTTCGCCGGGGGGTGGAAGTCGTCGCCCTCGGCGTAGGGAACGCCGAGCTGGGCTGCGAGCAGGGGGCCGATCGTTGTCTTGCCGGTTCCTGCCACGCCCATCACTACGACGACGTGGGGGGTGCTCATCGCTGTCCTGCCTCGCTGTCTTCTTCGACATCGGTCCGAGAACGAGCCACGGGACGGGGGAGACCCATGGCTCGTTCACGTCACTGAAACCCATTAGGTCTGACAAATTCAAGAGGCTGTGACACAAAAGTCTGACTTTTTGTTCCCGAGGGTCCCCACATACCCTGACGTCATGACCGCACAGGCCCGTGGGCTGCACGCTCGCGTACTGGAAAGCCTCGGGCCCGCCATCACCGGCGGCGAGTACCCGCCGGGCAGCGTGCTGCGCACGGACGAGCTCTCCCAGCGGTTCGAGGTGTCACGCTCCGTCGTACGGGAGGCCGTGCGGGTCCTCGAATCGATGCACCTCGTCGAGTCCCGGCGCCGGGTCGGCGTGACGGTGCTGCCCACCGCGGAGTGGAACGTCTACGACCCGCAGGTCATCCGGTGGCGTCTCGCGGGCGCCGACCGGCCGCGCCAGCTGCGCTCCCTCACGGTCCTGCGCTCGGCGATCGAACCGGCCGCAGCGGGGCTCGCGGCCCAGCACGCCACCCCCGAGCAGTGCGCGGCCCTCACCGAATGCGCCCTCGGCATGGTCGCCACCTCGCGGGGACAGCAGCTGGAGGGCTACCTCTTCCACGACATCAACTTCCACCGCATCGTCCTGAACGCGTCGGGCAACGAGATGTTCGCCCGCCTCGGAGACGTCGTCGCGGAGGTCCTCGCGGGCCGCACCCACCACCAGGTCATGTTCGAGGACCCGGACCCGGCGGCCGTCACCCTGCACGTCCGGCTCGCGGAGGCCGTACGCGAGGGCGACGCGGCGCGGGCCGAGGAGCTGACGCGGGAGATCGCCGTGGGGGCACTGCACGAGCTGGACATCCTCGCCCCCTAGCGGACGACCCCTGCGGGGCACTCCCGCCGGTCAGGGACAATGGCCCGCATGTCCCGACGCGCCACCCGCCCCCAGACCACCTGCCCCTGCGGTCACCCCGAGCCGTACGAGAAGTGCTGCGGACGGCTGCACCGGGGCGAGGCCACGGCCGCCGTGCCCGAGGAGCTGATGCGCTCCCGCTACTGCGCCTTCGCCGTCAAGGACGAGGCGTACCTCCTGCGCACCTGGCACCCGCGCACCCGGCCGCCGCGCGTGGAGTTCGACCCCGGCCTGCGCTGGGTCGGCCTGGAGATCCTGGACACGGCGGACGGCACCGCGTTCCACACCACCGGCACGGTCGAGTTCCGGGCCCGCTACACCGACGGGGGCCGCAAGGAGGCGCTGCACGAGCGGAGCCGTTTCGAGCGGCTCGACGGGGCCTGGGTGTACGTCGACGGCGCCTTCATCGACTGACCGCCCGTCCCTTCAACCGGCCCCCGGCCCTTCAACTGCCGTCCGCTCAGCGGCGAAGAGCAGCGTCGAGCTCGTAATAGAGCGTGTCGAGGCGGCTGCGCCCCGGGCTGCGGTCCGGCATCCGCCTCACCAGCTCGCGCACGGCGGGCGATACGCGCTCGATCGCCCACCGGAGCTCCTCGTCACCGGCCTCGGGGCCTTCCCCGGCGGCGAGTTCACGGGCCAGCGCCTGGTGGACCGCGGGCGCGAGGGCGTGCTTCGACTGGTGCGGGGTGGCCAGCGGGTGGATGTAGGGGCTCGCCGCCGCGTAGCACGCGGCGCGGGCCGCGGCGGTGGCGGCCGGGTCGTCGACTTCGCGTGCGGCCGCGTGCGCCGCCCAGGCGAGGGAGCGCAGCCGCCCGGTCCGCTTCCCCTCGCGCACGTACTCCCGGATGCCCTCGATCGCCTCGCGGGGACGGCTGTCGCCGGGCGCCCGCGCCTCGAACAGCGGAAGCACCCGCTCGACGCAGTCGGCCGCCCAGAGCCCGAGAAGCCTGCGGTCTTCGTCGCTGATCGTCACTTCGTCCACCGGGACATCATGCCGCTCGGGGTGCCGCCTGTCGCCGGAGTTTCAGCGGACGTCCCCGTACTCGCTCATGACCCCCGGCGGAGCCAGCGCGTTCACGTAGTGCCCCGGACCGTGGTCCTCGAAGGAGTACGTGAACGGGACGCTCCGGGTCAGCGCGAGCCGGGCCGCGAAGAACGCCAGGGGTGCCACCACCGCGAGCCCCGCGAGGCTGTCCATCTGCGGGTAGCGGGGCGCAGGATCGCGCACCTCGACCCAGCCGGGCTCCTGGCCCGGCCCCCGCACCACATCCGCCAGGGCCCGCCCCACCGCCTTCGCCCTGCGCCCCGCCACGGCAGGCAGCCGCCCCCCGAGCAGATCGCCCGGCAGCGACAGCGCCTCGATCGCCGCCTCGGCCACGAGCGTCAGGGCCCCGTCGACCGGGCCCCTCCGCCGCCGGTAGTGGAATTCGCGGCCGAAGGGCGTGTACGGCCCGACCGGGCGCGGCGGCAGCGAGGGCACGACATCGCGGTCGTAGATGTAGCGGATCAGCCGGTCGCGCAGCACGTGGACGCCCCGCGGATCGCAGGCCCGGTGGCAGGCGCGGGCGAGCTCCGGTCCGCCGAGCATGGGCTGGCCGAAGGTGTAGACGGCCTTCAGGCGTTCCGCGACGGCGGCGTAGCGCGGCTCGTGGGCCAGCACGACGCCCATCAGCGCCGCCATCGCACCGCCCAGGCTGTGCCCGGTGATGTACAGCGCCTCCATGCCGTCGCCCACCGTGCCCTGCTCGTCGGGGTCGACCGATTCGCCGCGCAGCGCCCGCTCCAGGGCCTGCATGACCAGGTACCGCGAGGCCCGCATGTTGCGGTAGAAGCCCGCGTGGACGTCGTGCAGCTCACCGCCGAGGTCCACGTGGAGCGTCTCGGGGCGTACGTCGGCGTCGGTGAGGATGCTGATGATGTCCTCGGGCTGGGTGCCGCGGTAGCAGAGGATCACCACCCGCCGGTCCTTGTCCTGCAGCAGGTACGCCGCCGACGCGATGTAGAGCGCGCCCACCCGCTGCTCGAAGACCCGGCAGCGGTTCTCCTCCAGGCCGAGCCTGGCCATGATCATGGCGAGCGTCGCGGGGTCGGGGTCCTCCGGGGTGCCGGCGTAGGCGTACGCCGCACAGGTCGCAAGAGCGTGCGGGACCACGCCGTCCGGATCGGGTTGCGCCTTGTCCTCCGCCAATCGCTCCACCAGGTCCGGATAGACCGGGAAGCCCACGGCGGGGCCCGTTCCTGTGACGTCCTTGTACGGGCGCAGATCGGTGAAGGGCGGTGCCTTGGCGTGGTGGTCCCGCATGGTTCCCCCCGGGAACGGGCGCTGACGGCAAGGGAGTTGCGAGCACACCACCGGCCCGATCCGCAGTCAACTCGCGTGCTCCGGTCACCTGTTCACCCGTTGCGGACCGGCCATCGGCGGCGCCTGCCTCCTGGGGTTGCTGGGAGAGGAGACCCCAGAGGGACTGCCGGACGATCACCCGCGCCGTGCCGCACGGCCGCGCCAGGGCGCCCGACGGGCCCAAATGCCGCCGCCCGCCTGCCTGTTCGACCTCCGCGCGGCGCCCCGCACATAGGCGGGAACCCGCGCTGCGGGGCTCCGGCGGCGCCAGTAGCGTCCTAGGCCCTGTCGGCAGACTCCCGCCTGCCCCGAGGCGTCTGGCAGCAGGGCCGAGCCCCCCGTCCCGTACGCCTGCGTGCGAAGGAAGCGCCTGATGGCCGACACCGGACAGTACGAGCAGACCTACGAGCGCTACGCGGGCGGCAGCCCCGAGGCGGAGCACCGCCTCTTCGAGCGCCTGGCCCAAGAGATCATGAAGGTCCAGGCGAAGAACCGGCGGGCCGGCGGCGCCGGTTCCCTCGCGCGCACCCAGCACGCGAAACCCGCGCTCGGCGTGGAGAATGCCCGCCTCACCATCCACGACGACGTGCCCGAGGCCCTGCGCGGCGGATTCGTCCGGCCGGGCGCCGACTATCCGGCGACCGTGCGGCTCTCCAACGCCAGCGGCACCCGGCAGCCCGACGCCGCGGCCGATCTGCGCGGACTGGCCGTGCGCGTGACGGTGTCGGAGGAGGAGAGCCACGACCTGCTCGCCACCAACTTCCCGGTGTCGCACGCCCGGGACGCCCGTGAGTTCGTCGCCTTCGCCAAGTCCATGGCGGGCGCGAACAGCACGCTGCAGAAGGCCTTCGGCCTGTTCGTGAAGCTGCCGCTGGCCGTCGGCCTCTCCACCGCGACCCGGATGCGGCGCAACATCCAGGCCGCCACCCGGCACAAGGTCGACAGCCTCGCCAAGGAGACGTACTGGAGCCGCGGCGCCATCCTCTGGGGCGACGCGGGACCGGTCCGCTATCTCCTGCGCCCCGTCGTGGGCAGCGCCCCCGAGCCCAGGCCCGAGCGCCGCGACCCCGGCTTCCTCCACCGCGAACTGGCGCACCGCCTCGTCACGTCCGACGTCGCCTTCGAGCTGTGCGTCCAGCGGTACGTCGACGAGCAGCGCACGCCCGTCGAGGACGGCTCCGTGGAGTGGAAGGACGCCATCACGCCCGCGGTGCCCGTCGGACGCCTCACCGTGCCACGCCAGGACCTGGCCACCGCCGAGGCCATGGCGGCGGCAGGGCGGGTCGAGGAGCTCGCCTTCAACCCCTGGTACACCACCGACGCGTTCCGCCCCCTCGGCAATCTCAACCGCGCCCGCAAGGCCGCGTACGAGGCGAGCGCCGCCCACCGCAAGGGCCTGCGCTTCAGCACCGAGGAGCCGCTGCGCAACACACTCCTCGGCATCCCCGTCGGACGGTTCTTCGCCGCGCTCAACCGCTATGTGCCGTGGCACCGGCTGCCGGTGTCGGCGAGCCTGCTGAACCTGGTCTTCCTGCGCAAGGCGCTCAGGCGCCTCAACCTCATCGACACCGACGTCCACGAGGCGCCGCCGAAGGCCGTCCCCGTGCCGGCGGGGGTCGACGAGCGGCTGCGCACGGCCCGGTCGTACGACGGGTCGTACAACGACCTCTCCGCGCCCTCCATGGGAGCCGTGGGCGCGGCCTTCGGACGCAACCTCAAGCCGGACTACCGGCCCGACCTCTTCGACACCCCGAATCCCGTCACCGTCAGCCGCCGGCTCCTGCAGCGCGACACCTTCGTGCCGGCGACCTCGCTCAACATCCTGGCCGCCGCCTGGATCCAGTTCCAGGTCCACGACTGGGTCAACCACCGTCGCTACCCCGTCGGCGGCAAGGCCGTCGAGGTGCCGCTGCCGCCCGGCAGCACCTGGCACAACACCCCCGGCGGACCGCCCGAGAACGTGATGCGCTTCGCCGAGAACGAGGGCATCCAGCAGCCCGGCAACCAGCCCCCGGTCCTCTTCGCCAACTCGGCATCCCACTGGTGGGACGGCTCCGAGGTGTACGGCGCGGACGAGCACACCGCGAAGTTCCTGCGCGAGCCCGACGGCAGCGCCGACCTCCGTCTGGAGGAGGGCCACCTGCCCGTCGGCCAGAACGGCATCCCGCTCACCGGCTTCAACGAGAGCTGGTGGCTGGGCCTCAGCGCGATGCACACGCTCTTCGCCCGCGAGCACAACGCGGTCTGCGCGGCCATGCGCCGCGAGTATCCGGCGATGAGCGAGGACAGCATCTACCACGCGGCGCGTCTGGTCGTCTCCGCCCTCATCGCCAAGATCCACACGGTGGAGTGGACCCCGGCGATCCTCGCCACCGAGGCCATCGACCTCGGTCTGCACACCAACTGGGAGGGCCCGCCGGACAATTGGCTCGACAAACTCGGCCTGTGGCTCCTGGAGTCCCACTCGCTGACCGGCATCCCCAAGACCCTGCCGGACCACCACGCGGCGCCGTACTCCCTCACCGAGGACTTCGTCACCGTCTACCGCATGCACCCGCTGATCCCCGACGACTACGTGATGCGCGAGCACAAGTTCGGGCAGCGCCTGGAGAGCCTGACCTTCCAGGACATCCAGGGCGGCGCGGCGGAGGCCGCCATCCGCAAGACGGGCCTGGCCGACACGCTCTACTCGTTCGGCATCGCCCACCCCGGCGCGATCACCCTGAACAACTTCCCGCGCGCGCTGCAGCGCTTCGAGCGCGACGGCGAGATCATCGACCTGTCGGTCGTCGACCTCGTCCGCACCCGCAGGCGGGGCGTGCCGCGCTACAACGACTTCCGCGCGGGCCTGCACAAGCCGCGCATCAGCCGCTTCGAGGAGCTGAGCCAGGACCCCGAGACCGTCGCGCGCCTCAAGGACGTCTACGCCTCGGTCGACGAGATCGACACCGTGGTCGGCCTGTTCGCCGAGAACCCGCCGACCGGCTTCGGCTTCAGCGACACGGCCTTCCGCGTCTTCATCCTGATGGCCACGCGCCGCCTGCAGAGCGACCGCTTCCTGACCGTCGACTACCGCCCCGAGATCTACACACCGCTGGGCATCGAATGGGTCGAGAAGAGCGGCATGAAGTCCGTGATCCAGCGGCACGCCCCGGAGCTCGCGGGGCTGCTGCCGCGCGACGCGAGCGCGTTCGCGCCGTGGCGGCAGGTGCAGCCGATGCGGGGCGGAGGCAGCGATGCCACCGAGTGAGGACGGGCCCGACGGCCGGGCGAACGGACACCACCCCGGGCTCGCCGACCTCTTCGTACGTCCCCTTCTGGAGACGGTCTGGCGCCGCCGCACCCACCGGGTCAGCCGCGGCGCCACCGTCCCCGCGGGATCGATGAGTCACGTCTCCAAGAACGCCCCGCAGCCGCTGACCGAGCTGGAGGAGGCGGTCCTGATCGCCCTCACCGGCTGCACCGGGCTCACCATGCCGGACCGCCCCTTCGAGGACCCGCGCGACGGCAAGCCGATCATGGCGAAGCCGAACCTGACCATGGCGGGGCGCACGGCGGGCAGCCCCGACAACGCGCAGGGCACGCACTTCTTCCTGATCAACGACACCGGCACGTACTACCTGAGGAAGCTGCCCCCGGCGCCGCAGGAGCCCTTCGACGACGTGACCCTGACCGCCCGTGCGCGCGAGTCCAAGGTCAAGGTCCTCGACCACCGCCTCGACGTGGCGGAGGGCCTGCGGGACTTCCCGGCCTACCTGGACTCGAACCGCTTCCTGTCCAACCTGCCGGGCACGACGGTCCTGTTCCCGGTGGTCGACCTGTCCCACCAGTACATCAACGCCCTGATGTACCTGCTCACCCAGCCGGACGGGGCGCGGCCCACGCTGGTGGACGACCGGAACTTCTACCGTCCCGCCGGCGTGCAGAAGTGGATCAAGAACGGTTTCCTGAACGAGGAGCTGAAGCTGCCCCTGGGGGTACTCGGCCCGCTCCGCACCCAGATCGAGGCGGACCTGCTGCTCCAGAACCTGATGCTGGTGGCGGATGCGATGGGCCTGGGCGCCTGGATCCACGCCTCCATCAACCCTCAAATCGCCCTGGGCGACCCGAAGTTCTCCCGTGCCTACGGCAGGATGCTCGGCTTCACCTTCGTCACCCCGCGCTGGCGCCCCGCCGACGTGTGGCGCTGGCACATCCCGCTCCCGAAGTACGCGAACGTGCGCTCGCACCCGGTGGGCCTGAAGGCACCGGACGGCGAGCAGCTGATCTCCGCCATGTGCCCGCCGGCGTTCGCGTCGATGTCCGACGCGGTGGACGCGGTGATCCGCGAGAAATTCGGACCCGGGGGCGTCTACGGCGACAAGGACGTCTTCGGCCGCATCTACCGCGAGGACTACGGCCAGCGCTATCTGGCCGAGGCGAGCGAGTACGAGGAGCGGGTGATCGAGTGCGCCCGCGACATCTGCACGTACATCCTGCGGACGCACCGCCGCTTCCCGGCGCACACGGACGCGATCCACGTCCCCGGGATCTGGCTCCAGGCCCACCACGTGGAGAACGAGTACTACGACAAGTACTTCACCCAGGGCCTGACGCGGGCGCACCGTCGGCACAGTGGCCTGTGGGACGGCTGAGGCGGCCGGGCCGAAGAAGTGCTGGTGCTCTACGTCCTGGGCCGTCGTCCTGGTGGACACGCGGCGCCTCGCCTCCAGCTTCCGGGCGATCGAGGAGATGGAGCGCCAGGACGTGCCCTTCGTCATCGCCCTCAACGTCTTCCCGGACTCCAGGGAGCACCCCGTCGAGGAGATACGTGACGCGCTGGACATCCCCGATCACATACCGGTCGTCGCCTGCGACGCCAGGGACCGGACGTCGAGCCGCGACGTGCTCATCGCCCTGATCCGGTACCTCAAGGAGCGTTCGGCCCCCGTGCTGGAAGCCGCCCGCTGACCACCGCAAAAAGAAGAGCGGGCCAGGATTTCCTGGCCCGCTCCTCGCGGTGTATCGCTGTGTCCGAGGGGGGACTTGAACCCCCACGCCCGATAAAGGGCACTAGCACCTCAAGCTAGCGCGTCTGCCATTCCGCCACCCGGACCGGTGGTCTGTCGCGGTTTCCCGCGGCGACGTGGAAAACAATAGCAAACATTCAGGGGCCTCTGATCACACGGGCCAGGTGCGTGAACGGCGCATGACGAGGGGTGCCCGGCCTTGGGTGTCGGGGGGTGGGCGCGGGAGGATGAGGAGGACCACCAGCAGCGATAGCGGGAGGAACCATCGTGAGCGAGTCGAGCAGGGCCGACAGGGCGGGCGAGACGGACCGGTCCCGGCCCGTCACCGGTGAGGACGAGGTCGTCGATCTCTGCCGCGACCTGATCCGCATCGACACCAGCAACTACGGCGATCACTCGGGCCCGGGGGAGCGCAAGGCCGCCGAGTACGTCGCGGAGAAGCTCGCCGAGGTGGGACTCGAACCGCAGATCTTCGAGTCGCACCCCGGCCGCGCCTCCACGGTGGCCCGCATCGAGGGCGAGGACCGCTCCCGGCCCGCGCTGCTCATCCACGGCCACACCGATGTCGTACCGGCGAACGCCCAGGACTGGACGCACCACCCCTTCTCCGGGGAGATCGCGGACGGCTGTCTGTGGGGCCGTGGCGCCGTCGACATGAAGGACATGGACGCGATGACCCTCGCGGTCGTCCGGGAACGCATGCGCACCGGCCGTAAGCCCCCGCGCGACATCGTGCTGTCCTTCATGGCCGACGAGGAGGCCGGCGGCACGTACGGCGCGCGCTACCTCGTCGACAACCACCCGGAGCTCTTCGAGGGCGTCACGGAGGCCATCAGCGAGGTCGGCGGCTTCTCCTTCCAGGTCAACGAGGACCTGCGGCTCTATCTCATCGAGACGGCCCAGAAGGGCATGCACTGGATGAAGCTGACCGTGGACGGCACCGCCGGGCACGGTTCGATGATCCACAAGGACAACGCCATCACCGAACTGTCCGCGGCCGTGGGCCGGTTGGGGCAGCACAAGTTCCCGGTGCGGGTGACCAAGACGCTGCGGCACTTCCTGGACGAGCTCGGCGACGCCCTGGGCACCGAGCTCGACCCCGAGGACATGGACGCGACGCTCGCCAAGCTCGGCGGCATCGCCAAGCTCATCGGCGCCTCCCTGCAGAACACCGCCAACCCGACCCAGCTGGGCGCGGGTTACAAGGTCAACGTCATTCCGGGGCAGGCGACGGCGCATGTCGACGGCCGCTTCCTGCCGGGGTTCGAGCAGGAGTTCCTCGCCGACCTGGACCGGATCCTCGGCCCGAACGTGAAGCGGACGGACGTGCACGCGGACAAGGCCCTGGAGACCACCTTCGACGGCGCGCTCGTCGACGCCATGCAGACGGCGCTCCAGGCCGAGGACCCGATCGCCCGCGCCGTTCCGTACATGCTCTCCGCGGGCACCGACGCCAAGTCCTTCGACGACCTCGGCATCCGGGGCTTCGGCTTCGCGCCGCTGAAGCTGCCGCCGGAGCTGGACTTCGCGGGCATGTTCCACGGCGTGGACGAGCGCGTGCCCGTGGACGGGCTCAAGTTCGGTGTGCGCGTGCTCGACCGGTTCATCGACGCGTCCTGAACGCCGGTGCACGCGCCCCTCGGTGACGCGTTGCGTGCTGAAACGACACTCCAATAATCGTCAGCACGTACGTACTTGACTGAAAAGAGTGAAAGGAACCATAGGCTCGTAGCCCCGTCACTTCCTCCTCGTTACAGGTGGTGCGGTCCGCGGCTGGGATCGCATTGCCAACAAGGAGGAATAATGATCAAGAAGGTCGTCGCTGCTGCGGCTGCCACTGGTGGTCTCGTGCTCGCGGGTGCGGGTATCGCTGCTGCTGACGCCGGTGCTCAGGGTGCCGCCGTGAAGTCTCCCGGTGTGCTCTCGGGCAATGTCGTCCAGGCGCCCATCCACGTGCCGGTCAACGTCTGTGGCAACACGGTCTCCGTGATCGGGCTGCTGAACCCCGCCTTCGGCAACACCTGCGTCAACAAGTGACGTTGCTGTGTCTCACCCCATGAGGGTCTGAGTCTGTCGGCCCCGGAGTGCGTGCCATGCACTCCGGGGCTTTCGGGCATTCCGCGTACGCACCTCAAGGGGCGTGCGCATTCCTGAAGGTCATAAGACAGGGAAAACCTATGCGACAGGTCACTCGTAAAGGCCTGATCACGGTGGCGGCCGCGACGGGCGTGCTCGCCATCAGCGGTGGATACGCGCACGCCGACTCGGGCGCCCGTGGGGGTGCGTCGGATTCTCCCGGTGTGCTGTCCGGCAACTCGGTCCAGCTGCCGGTGCACGTGCCGGTGAACGTCTGCGGCAACAGCGTCAACGTCATCGGGGTGCTCAACCCCGCGGCCGGCAACAACTGCGCCAACACCTCCGACGAGGGTGGCAGCGGCACGAGCAAGCCTCCGGGCGGCGGGGCCGCGGCGGAGGGGCACACCAGTGACTCGCCCGGTGTCGGCTCGGGCAACGACATCCAGCTGCCGGTCGACGTGCCGGTCAACGTCTGCGGCAACAGCGTCACCATCGGCGGTCTCGGCAACGCGACCACCGGCAACGAGTGCGCCAACGACTCGGGTGAGGTGCCCCCGCCGGGCAGCGAGAAGCCGCCCACGAAGCCGGAGCGGCCGCCGGGCGGGCCCGAGAAGCCGGAGACGCCTCAGAAGCCGGAGCAGCCGGGGAAGCCCGGCACGCCGGGTGAGAAGCCGGTGGACGACCGGGCCGTGCCGAACCAGCCGGGTACGCAGACCATCGCGCAGCCGAAGGGCTCGGAGACGCTCGCATCGACGGGCAGCGAGCTGCCGGTCGGCGTCGTGCTTCCGGTGGGCGCGGGCATGCTGCTCGCGGGAACGGTGCTGTACCGCAGGACGCGGTCGGCCGCCTGATCGAGGGCGGCACGCCGCCGCTCGACCCCGTACACGGAATGGAGGGTGCCCCGCCTGATCGGGGCACCCTCCATTCCTGCTTTCTCACTTCACCAAGTGGCCCGCAGCTGGCGGATGATCCGCCGCTTCAGCCGCACTCTGCGGCTGCCGTCTGCGTGCAGGCTCAGGCGGTCCAACTCCCAGTGTCCGTACTCTGCGTGGTCCGTCAGCAGGCGCGTTGCTTCCTTGCGGGTGACCCCGCGCGGCACATACACGTCGACAAATTCGTATTCCGGCATCGCATCTATTGTGCAAGTACAGGCCCGGTACGGATAGCGTCTGCACTATGTCTGATGCTGCGCAGCCCACCGCTGCCGAGGTACGCGCCGCCGCCGAGGCGGTCAAGACCGCGCTCGACCGTCACCTTGCCGCGGTCGAACGCAGGTCGGGTGAGGACGACCCGGCCGTCTACGAAGCGTTCAACGAGCTGGCCGCCGCGGCCGAGGAGTACGACGAGCTTCTCTACGACCGCTATGACGAGGTCACCCCCTTCGAGATCCCCGGTTCGGACAGCGATGTGCTGCCGCCCTACCAGGGCCCGGAGGAGGCGAACGCGCTGAGCGTGCTGATCCGCAGGGACTACGCCGTCGCGGAGCCGCAGCGGCTCCTGGCGCAGGCCCAGCGGGTCGCGGACCTCGACGCGGACACGGTGGACGGGAGTCCCGCCGCCGCGGCGGCGGGCAGCAGCGTGCACGCCGCGCTCGGAGTCCTCTTCGGGGAGTTCGAACCGGACGAAATCGCCTCCCGGCACAAGGAGTTCGGCCTGGAGGAGGGCGACTCCACGCTCTGGGTCACCGCGGCGGACGAGCCCGCCGAGCCGGGGGAGTGGCTCGACGCCCCCTTCGACCAGGCGGACCCGCACCGGGTGGTGTGCCGGTTCGACGTCAGCGCGGTCTTCGACGACGACCCGGACGACGATGGCGTCCGGGTCCGCGTCGATCCCGACGCCGTGGCGGTGCTGGAGGAACTCGACGACATCGACGACGGCGACGACGGCGACGAGGGGGACGTGGGGGACGCGCTCGACGTCGACGACGACAGAAGCCCCCTCGACGCGGACCGCTGACCCCTCAGGCGCGTGGCCGCAGCTTCCGGGCGCCGGTGGACGTGATGGCCACCGGCGCCCGGAAGCGCGGGAGCCAGGCTCCGCTCAGGACGTGGCGGGGACCTGGGGGCGCAGGAGCGTCTGGAGGCGCGTCGTGCGGGCCTTCGGGGGGATCTCCGCCACCGCGCGCGGCAACGCCTGCTCCGCGCCCTGGACCACCGACAGGTGCCGCTCACCGCGGCTGAACGCGGTGTAGACCCACGGCCTGCTCAGGGCCGCCGTGGCGTCGCCGGGCAGCACCACGACCGCCGCGGGCCAGCTCAGGCCCACGGCCTGGTGCGCGGTGAGTGCCCAGGCGTGCCGCACGGTCTGCTCCACCAGCTCCTTCGGTACGACGACGGGGGTGCCGTCACACTCCAGGTGCAGTCCCTCCGCGTCGGCCCGCAGGACCCGGCCCGGCGTCGTGCGGCCGGGCGCCGGGACGTGGGCGACGCGGTCGCCGGGGTCGAAGCCGCCGAACCGGCCGGGGCCGGGGTTCAGCCGCTCCTTGAGCGCGGTGTTCAACGCGCGCGTGCCCGCGGCGCCGCCGTGCCCGGGAGTGATGACCTGGGTGTCCTCCGGGGGCACCCCGATCGCCCGGGGCACCGAGTCCGCCACGAGCTGCACCGTGCGGTGGACCGCCTCGCCCGCGTCGCGCACGGGGACGATCACGACTTCCTTGCCCGGCGCCTCGACCTGGTTCAGCTCGCCGATGCCGATGCCGGAGACCAGCTCCCCGATGGGGCCGGGGTCCGGGACGCGCGAGACGACCTGCGGGCAGCAGCGCGCCGCGAGGAGATCCGCGAAGACCCGTCCGGGGCCCGCCGACCACAGCACTCCCGGGTCGCCGCTCAGCACCAGACGGGCGCCGTCCGGCAGGGACTCCACCAGCATCGCGGCGGTCTCCACGTCCAGCTGCGGTGCGTCGAGGACCACCAGGAGGTCGAGGGCGAGCGCTCCGTCCCTGTCCCGGCCGGGGCCCTCGGCGCCCGAGAGCAGCCCCGCCACGGTCGCGGCGCCCGCCTCGTCCGAACCTGTGAGCCCGGCGACGCGGCGCCGTCCCGCGGAGCTGTGCGTGGCCGCCCACGCCCGCAGGCCCAGGCCCGCCGCGGTCGCCACCAGCGCGGCGGGCTCGGCGCGTGCCGCCTCGCCGCCGGTGTGCAGCACGAGGCCGTGACCGGCCGCGGCACGGATCAGTTCGGCGGTGGAACCGGATGCCTCGCCCGCTGCGGACTCCCAGTCGGCGGACCGCGGGCCCGAACCCTCTTCCTTGGGCAGGGAGTTGATCACGCGGGCGAGCCCGTCGGCGAGGCTCTCCTCCGCGAGTGCGTACTGCTCGAGGCCGACCAGGACGCGGACCGGTTGCGCGGTCTCCTCGCCATCGCCGTCGTCCTCATCCTGCGCGGGGGCCGGAGCGCCCGGTGTCTCGATGGCGTCCTGGAAGACCAGGATGTCGCCCTCCGCGATGGCGTCCTGCACCGCCGCGTCCGGATCGGGCACGGCACGCTGCCCGAGCGCCGCGGTGAGCGCCGCCGCGTCCAGGGCCGTGTGCCCGGCGACGGCCGCCTGCTCCAGGAGCCAGGCGGTGATCGCGCGCCCCCTGCGCTCGTCGTCGGGCCCGCACTCCGCGCCGAGCAGGGCCCGCGCGAATCCGTCGGCCTGCTCCGTGCGCACACCGCTGACCCGCAGCAACTGCCAGGGGTCGGAACGGAGTTGCGCATCAGCGCCTTCGCCGAGCGCCGCCGCCGTCCGCGCGGCGAGGTCGGCGGGCGCCCCTCCCTCAGAGAGCACCGCACGGACCGCTGTCACGGCGTCGTCCCCGGGGCCCGAGGGGGCCGCCGCGACGGGCTGTGGGCGCCGTGCCGGTTCGGGCGCGGCCTTGCGGGGTGCGGGCTCGGGCTCGCGGAAGGCGCTGGCGGCCGGCTGCTCGCCGCTCTCCACCGCGCGCACGGCGGCCAGCAGATCGGCCGCCGTGCCGCTGAGCTTGGCCCCGGCGTCGACCGGCCCCTGCTTGGCGGCCTTCCGCTCGGCGATCCGCTCCAGGAGCTCTCGCTGGGCGGCGATCTCCGCCTCGGTCTCCGAGAGTTCCTTGCTTTCGGCAGCGGTGTCGGCAGTCGTGTCGGCGGTGGTGTCCGTGGCGGCGTCGGCGGTGGTGTCGGAAGCAGTGTCGGCAGAAGTGTCGGCAGCAGCGTCAGCGCCGGCTTCAGGGCCCTCGGAGCTGTCCGCGTCCGTGGCTTCCGGAGCCCCCGCCCCGGTCTCCTCCGCGGCAGCGGCCTCCGCTTCCTCCGCGGCAGCGGTTTCCGGCTCCGTACTCACAGCGTGCTCCAGTCCTGATCGGGGTAGCGGTGCACGGGCGCCGACACGTCGTCGAGCGCCTGGCAGATCTCGTCAGGAAGACTAAGGGTCTCCACTGACAATGCGGCCGTGAGCTGCTGCGCGTTGCGCGCGCCGACGATCGGCGCGGTCACTCCGGGGCGGTCGCGCACCCAGGCGAGGGCGACTTGGAGGGGCGTGGCCGCGAGGCCGTCCGCCGCCGTGGCGACCGCGTCGACGATGCGGCTCGCGGCGTCGTCCAGGTAGGGCGCGACGAACGGCGCCAGATGCTCGGAGCCGCCGCGCGAGTCGGCCGGGGTGGAGTGGCGGTACTTCCCGGTGAGCACGCCGCGGCCGAGCGGCGACGAGGGCAGCAGGCCCACGCCCAGGTCCATCGCCGCGGGCAGCAGCTCCCGCTCGACGCCGCGCTGCAGCAGGGAGTACTCCATCTGCGTACTGGCCAGGCGCGTGCGCGTGCCCGGGGCCGCGAGCTGCCATGTCGCCGCCTTGGCGAGCTGCCAGCCGGAGAAGTTCGAGATGCCCGCATAGCGTGCCCGGCCGCTGCTGAC
Organism: Streptomyces sp. NPDC044044; assembly: GCF_056434405.1. Taxonomy (NCBI): domain Bacteria; kingdom Bacillati; phylum Actinomycetota; class Actinomycetes; order Kitasatosporales; family Streptomycetaceae; genus Streptomyces; species Streptomyces sp. NPDC044044. The sequence continues at coordinate 214,054 of NZ_JBWKFG010000009.1, forward strand.
GGCGATGTCCAGGGCCTGCAGCGTCTCGTCCAGGGGCGTCCAGGGGTCGAAGGCGTGCAGCTGCCACAGGTCCACGTAGTCCGTACCCAGGCGGGCCAGGGACGCGTCGAGCGCGGAGAGGAGGTGGCCCCGCGAGCCGTCGAAGCGCCGGTCGGGGTCGGGCACGCTGCCCGCCTTGGTCGCGATGACCAGGTCGCGGCGCGGCACGAGCCGTTCTATGAGTCGGCCGAGCAGATACTCGGCCTCCCCGTCGCCGTACACATCAGCCGTGTCGACGAGGCTGCCGCCGGCCTCCCAGAACACCTTCAGCAGATCGGCGGCGTCGCTCTCCTGGGTGTGCCCCCAGGTGAGGGTGCCGAGTCCGATCCGGGACACGCGAAGGCCGGTACGGCCGAGATGCCTCTGCTCCATGGGCGCTGAGATTACTGGCCGTGCTCCAGTGGCGTGAGGGGCTGTGGACAAACCTGTGCCCTGTCCACGACTCGGCGGACCCGGCCACCCGTCCGCCCGCCGCTGACGGCGCACGGGGCCACGCGCTACAGTCCCCGGCACAGGGACGTTACTGCTCAGTAAGGGGATTCGGCCATGCAGCTCGGGATCAACCTCGGCTACTGGGGCGCGGGGATGGACGCGGACAACCTCGCCGTCGCCAAGGAGGCCGACAAGCTCGGCTACGCGGTCTGCTGGGCCGCCGAGGCCTACGGCTCGGACGCGGCGACGGTGCTGTCCTGGGTGGCCGCCCAGACCGAACGCATCGACATCGGATCCGCGATCTTCCAGATCCCGGCCCGGCAGCCCGCGATGACCGCCATGACGGCCGCCACGCTCGACTCGCTCTCCGGCGGCCGCTTCCGCCTGGGACTCGGCGTCTCGGGACCGCAGGTCTCCGAGGGCTGGTACGGAGTCAAGTTCGACAAGCCGCTGGCCCGCACCCGCGAGTACGTCGAGATCGTCCGCAAGGCGATGACGCGCGAGCGCCTCAGCTACGAGGGCGAGCACTGGACGCTCCCGCTGCCGGGCGGTCCGGGCAAGCCCATCAAGCTCACCGTCCACCCGCAGCGCGAGCACATCCCGCTGTACGTCGCCGCGATCGGCCCCAAGAACCTGGAGCAGACCGGCGAGATCGCCGACGGAGCCCTGCTGATCTTCCCCTCCGCCGAGCACCTGGAGGACACCGCGATCCGCCACCTGCGCGCCGGACGCGAGAAGGCGGGCAAGACGATGGAGGGCTTCGACGTCGTCCCGACGGTGCCGCTCGCGGTGGGCGACGACGTCAGCGCCCTCGCGGACATGTTCCGTCCGTACACCGCCCTCTACGTGGGCGGCATGGGCAGCCGCAAGCAGAACTTCTACAACCAGCTCGCCCAGCGCATGGGCTACGAGAAGGAAGCCGCCGAGATCCAGGACAAGTACCTGTCCGGCGACAAGGACGGCGCCGCGGCAGCGGTGCCGCGCGAGCTGATCGACTCGACCACGCTGCTCGGTTCCGTGGACCGCATCGCCGAGCGGATGCAGGCCTACGCCGCCGCCGGGGTCACCACGCTCACGCTGGCGCCCGCCGGCTTCACTCTGGAGGAGCGGATCACGGCCCTGCGCGCGGGTACGCAGGCGCTGGAGCGCGCTGGACTGGCGTAACCCGGAGGGAGAAGTTCTGCGGCCGTGGTGGGGGCTCGGGGGTCTTCCCCGCCACGGCCGTCACGGAGCACAACGCGTCATGCGGCCCCTCGGTTACGGCCCCGTCCGGGGTCAGCTGTCCTCCGTTTGGCGGAGCTGCCCCCGGCAGCTGTTGCCACACTCGCGTCACGGCATTTGACTTGTTCTTTGCGTGGTTCGCGCGGAGGGCATGGAGGTGCCAGTGATGCTTTCGGCCAGGAGTGTCTTCGAGGAGATCCTCGACAACGACGAGTCTTTCCAGCTCTTCTGTTCCATCGCTGCCAGCGGGGAGTCGCAGGGAGGCTGGGAGAACGGCCGTATCGCGGCGCTCCTCCCGGAGAGCCAGCGGGCCCTCACCTCCAAGGTCGCCCGGCACGGCGCCGACGAGGACAAGCACGGGCGGATCTTCAACGCCCTTCTGAAGAAGCGCGGCCTCGAGCCCGTCCCGGTCCCGCCGGAGACCGACTACACCATGCTCCTGGAGCGGCAGGGGATCGGCCTGACGCACGAGAAGCTGCGCCGCGAAGAGCCGCTGACCGAGCGGGACGTCGTCGTCTACCTCTCCCACAGCCGCGTCACCGAACAGCGTGCCGCCGACCAGATGGACATGCTGGTCACGTACTTCGGGGACCACCCCGAAGTCGGCAAGGCCATCAAGATGATCTGCCACGACGAGGACAACCACCTGGCGTACTGCCACGAGGAGTTGCTGCGCCTGGCGGCCGCGGGACACGGGCGGACGATCCTGAACACCCTGCACGAGTGCGCCCGTGCCGAGACGCGCGTGTACCGCGACGTGAGCCTCGCCGTGATGGGCCACATGGGGCGCATCCTGGGCTGGCCGAAGCCCAAGTCCATGGCGCTCGCCTCGGGCGTGCACGCCATCTACGCGTACGAACGGCTGGGCGGCTGGCGGCGGATGGTGTCCCTGGAGATGCCCGAGCGGCGCGACGCACTCGGCGGGCCCGCCCTGCCGGCGACCGGCTTCGCCTGACCGGGCCGCACGCCACGACAGGCCCTAGAGCCAGCCGCGGCGCTTGAACAGCCGGTAGAGGAAGACCTCGAGCGCGACCATCAGCAGGATCACGGCCGGATACGACCACACCCAGTGCAGCTCGGGCATGTGGTCGAAGTTCATGCCGTAGATCCCGGCGATCATCGTGGGGACCGCGGCCATGGCGGCCCACGCCGAGATCTTCCGCATGTCGTCGTTCTGCCGCACGCTCATCTGCGCCAGATGCGCGGAGAGGATGTCGGACACCAGACGGTCGAGGCTGTCCACCCAGTCGTTCACGCGCGTCAGATGGTCGCTGACATCCCGGAAGAACGGCTGTGCCGTGTCCATCACGAACGGCACGTCCGGCGCGAAAGGACCCGCTCCGGAGAGGCGCATCATGGGCATCGCCAACGGTCCCGTGGCCCGCCGGAACTCGACGATCTGGCGCTTGAAGCGATAGATCCTGGACGCCGTGTTGCGGCTGCCCCCGCTGTCCGGCGAGAAGACCTCCGCCTCCAGCTCCTCCAGGTCGGTCTGCAGCTCGCCCGCGACGTCCAGGTAGTGGTCCACCGTGGCGTCCGCGACCGCGTACAGGACGGAGGTCGGACCGTGCCTGAGCATCTCGGGCTCCGCCTCCATGCGATGGCGTACGACACCGAGAGGCGAGCCCTCGCCGTGCCGGACCGTCACCACGAAGGCGTCGCCGATGAAGACCATGACCTCGCCCGACGAGACGGCGTCGCTGTCCGCCTCGTACACGACCGGCTTGAGGACCACGAACAGCGAGTCGTCGAACACCTCCAGCTTGGGCCGCTGATGCGCCTTCAAGGCGTCCTCCACGGCCAGCGGATGCAGCCCGAACTCCCTGCTGACCTCGTCGAACTCCGCCTCCGTGGGTTCGTAGAGGCCCACCCAGACGAAGGCGTCCCCCGTGGCACGCGCCTCGCCGAGGGCGTCCGAGAAGTCCGACGCGCACTCGGTCCGGCGCCCGTCCCTGTACATCGCGCAGTCCACGATCACGGAGCGCATTCTTCCGAACCTCTGCTCGGGGCGCACCCCGTCGGCGGCTTAGGCTGGCCCGCATGCCCACGCTGATCCTCGTCCGGCACGGACGATCCACCGCCAACACCGCGGGTCTGCTCGCCGGGTGGACCCCCGGCGTGGCCCTGGACGAGCGCGGCGCCGCACAGGCCGCGGCGCTCCCCGGACGCCTCGCGGACCTGCCGCTCGCCGAAGTCGTCACCAGCCCCCTCCAGCGCTGCCAGGAGACCGTCGCCCCGCTGCTCGCCGCGCGGCCGGGCCTCCGGGCGCACACCGAGGACCGCATCGGGGAGTGCGACTACGGCGACTGGTCGGGCCGCAAGCTGGCCGAGCTGTCCGGCGAACCGCTGATGGAGGTCGTGCAGCAGCATCCGTCGGCGGCCGCCTTCCCGGGCGGCGAGTCGATGCGGGCCATGCAGACACGTGCGGCCGAGGCGGTACGCGAGTGGAACGCGCGCGTGGAGCGTGAGCACGGCCCGGACGCCGTGTACCTGATGTGCTCGCACGGCGACATCATCAAGTCCCTTGTCGCGGACGCCATCGGACTGCACCTGGACCTCTTCCAGCGCATCTCCGTGGAGCCCTGTTCCGTCACCGCCATCCGTTTCACGCGCCTGCGGCCCTTCCTCGTGCGCCTGGGGGACACCGGCGACTTCGGGTCGCTGGCGCCGCGCGTGGAGCCGCCCGGCAGCGACGCGGCGGTGGGCGGCGACACGGGAGCACCGTGATCGTCGCCCGCAGTAGGGTGCAGTCGTCGCGCCGAACAGGCGCAATTGAGCAATCGCAGTCGATCCCAATGGAGACAGGACGTGTCGCGTCAGGTGTTCCTCTACGACCCGCCGGAACGCTTCGTGGCCGGAACGGTCGGGCTCCCCGGACGGCGTACCTTCTTCCTCCAGGCGTCCGCCGGAGTCCGGGTGACGAGTGTCGCCCTGGAGAAGACCCAGGTGGCAGCCCTCGCCGAACGCATGGAAGAGCTCCTCGACGAGGTCGTGCGCCGCAGCGGCGGCAATACTCCCGTGCCCGCCGTCGCACCCAGCGAGGTCAGTGACAGCGCGCCCCTGGACTCGCCCGTCGAGGAGGAGTTCCGCGTCGGCACGATGGCGCTCGCCTGGGACGGCGACGAGGAACGGATGATCGTCGAGGCGCAGGCCCTGGTCGAGCTGGACGCCGAGTCCGACGAGGATCTGGCGGAGGCCGAGGAAAGGCTTCTGCAGGACGAGGAGAACGGGCCGCCGATGCTGCGCGTCCGGCTCACCGGGGCGCAGGCGCGCGCGTTCGCCAAGCGCGCCCTCGACGTCGTGAACGCGGGACGGCCGCCGTGTCCGCTGTGCAGCCTCCCGCTCGACCCGGAAGGACATGTATGCCCGCGGCAGAACGGGTACCGGCGGGGCGCGTGAGCTCCTGCGGGGTGGACACCTCCGACGGCGTCGTGGACCTGCTCACCCGGGGTGAGCTGACCGTCCGCGGGCGGATTCGTGAGGCCTCCAACGCGGTGCTCTACTGCTCCGTCTCGTACGAGGGGCGGGAGGCCACCTGCGTCTACAAGCCCGTCGCCGGTGAGCGGCCCCTGTGGGATTTCCCCGACGGGACGCTCGCGCAGCGGGAGGTGGCCGCGTACGAGGTCTCCGAGGCGACGGGGTGGGGCCTAGTCCCGCCGACCGTGCTGCGGGACGGGCCGCACGGCGAGGGCATGTGCCAGCTGTGGATCGAGGGCTCGGAATCCGACCCGGACTCCTCCGAGGACGGCGGGGAGCTGCTGGCCCTCGTCGAGGGCGCGGAGCCCGGTGACGGCTGGAAGGCGATCGGCTTCGCCGACGTGGGGGAGGGGCGGACGGCGCTCCTCGTGCACGCGGACGACGCACGGTTGCGGCGGCTCGCGGTGCTCGACGCCGTGATCAACAACGCGGATCGCAAGGGCGGGCATCTGCTGACCGATCGCGGGCGTCTGTACGGGATCGACCACGGGGTCACCTTCAACGCCGATGACAAGCTGCGGACGCTGTTGTGGGGGTGGGCGGGGGAGCCGCTGACCGCCGAGGCGGTCGGGGTTCTCGAGTCCCTGCGGGACGGGCTCGCCGGGGAGGCGCCGCTGGGCCTGCGGCTGGGGAAGCTGATCACCGGGGCTGAGGTGGACGCGCTGCGCGCGCGGGTCGCCGCGCTGCTGGCCTCCGGGAAGCATCCCGTGCCCAGCGGGGAGTGGCCGGCCATTCCGTGGCCGCCCGTCTAGCACGTACGGGGCGGTGGCACACGCGCCACAGGTGACCTGAGCTGCGTTGTCAAGAATGTCTCCTCGGCCATAAACCTTGATCCCCGCTCGTATACGGACGCTCCGTCCGGTTAGGCTCATGTCATGCATGCCTGGCCCGCTTCTGAGGTCCCCGCCCTGCCTGGCAAGGGCCGCGACCTCCGGATCCACGACACCGCGACCGGTGGTCTTGTCACCCTTGACCCCGGTCCCGTCGCCCGTATCTACGTCTGCGGCATCACTCCGTACGACGCCACCCACATGGGTCACGCGGCGACCTACAACGCGTTCGACCTCGTGCAGCGCGTGTGGCTCGACAACAAGCGGCAGGTTCATTACGTCCAGAACGTGACCGACGTGGACGACCCGCTCCTGGAACGCGCCATCCGCGACGGCAAGGACTGGGTGGAGCTCGCCGAGGGCGAGACCGCCCTGTTCCGCGAGGACATGACCGCCCTGCGACTGCTCCCGCCGCAGCACTACATCGGAGCCGTCGAGGCGATACCCGGCATCGTGCCGCTCGTCGAACGGCTCCGCGACATGGGCGCCGCCTATGAGCTGGAGGGGGACGTCTACTTCTCCGTGGAGTCCGACCCGCACTTCGGTGAGGTGTCCGGGCTCGACGCCGCCGCGATGAAGCTGCTCTCCGCCGAGCGCGGCGGCGACCCGGACCGTCCTGGCAAGAAGGACCCGCTCGACCCGATGCTCTGGATGGCAGCCCGCGAGGGCGAGCCCAGCTGGGACGGTGCCTCGCTCGGCCGTGGCCGCCCCGGCTGGCACATCGAGTGCGTGGCCATCGCCCTCGACCACCTGGGGATGGGCTTCGACGTGCAGGGCGGGGGATCGGATCTCGCCTTCCCGCACCACGAGATGGGCGCTTCGCACGCCCAGGCGCTCACCGGTGAGCACCCGTTCGCCAAGGCGTACGTGCACGCCGGCATGGTCGCCCTGGACGGCGCGAAGATGTCCAAGTCCAAGGGCAACCTCGTCTTCGTGTCGAAGCTGCGGCGGGACGGGACCGACCCGGCCGCCATCCGCCTCGCGCTGCTCGCCCACCACTACCGCGCCGACTGGGAGTGGACCGACGCCGTCCTGACCGAGGCCGTGGAGCGGCTCGGCCGGTGGCGTGCCGCCGTCTCGCGACCCGACGGACCCTCCGCCGACGCCCTCGTCGAGGAGATCCGCGAAGCCCTGGCCAACGACCTGGACGCACCGGCCGCGCTCGCCGCCGTCGACGCGTGGGCCGCCCGCCAGGACGCCGAAGGCGGCACGGAAGAGGGCGCCCCCGGCGTCGTGTCCCGTGCGGTCGACGCGCTGCTCGGGGTCGCGCTGTAGGACTCGTCAGCCGGGCCGCCGCCGGATCTCCGTTCCAGGAGTCCAGCAGCGGCTCGGCAAAGTCCATGGCCTTTGCACCCTCCGGGGCGCTAGACACCGGCCATGAGATCACCCACTCGCTTCAGACGGGCGGCCGTCGCAGCCGCCCTGCTCGGCCTCCTCGCGGTGTTCGCGGGACCCGGTGGCGGCGCGGCGCAGGCCGCCGACGACCCCGCGACCACGGTCGGGGACGTCACGGACTTCGCCGCCGACGGCTCCGTCTACCGCCTCACCGCTGGCAAGGCTGTGGCCCGCGTCAGTTTCGTGTCGACGGAGACCTTCCGGCTGGAGCTCGCCCCCGAGGGCGACTTCACCGACCCGACGGGCAAGGACATCGTCCTGCCGCAGGGGGACCCGCCGCGCACCAAGTGGTCCGACAAGGGCGACCGCTACGAACTGAGCACCTCCAAGGTGACGCTGCGCGCCTACAAGTCGCCGCTGCGCTTCGCCCTGTACCGCGCCGACGGCACCCAGGTCTGGGCCGAGTCCAAGGGCCTGAGCTGGACCAAGGACGCCACCACGCAGAGCCTGGCCCGCGGCGCCGACGAGCAGTACTACGGCGCCGGGATGCAGAACGGGCGCGGCAACACCTCGCACCGCGGCAAGAAGGTCGAGGTGAGCGTCGACTACAACTGGGACGACGGCGGCCACCCCAACTCCGTGCCTTTCTACCTGTCTTCCAAGGGCTACGGCGTCTTCCGGAACACGTACGCACCCAACACCTACGACTTCGCCGAGCCGGTGACGGCGACCGCCGAGGAACAGCGCTTCGACGCCTACTACTTCGCCGGACGCGGCAGCGACGCGGCCAAGGACGTCATAGGGCAGTACACGAAGCTCACCGGAAAGCCCTTCCTGCCGCCCATATACGGGCTGGAGATCGGCGACGCCGACTGCTATCTCCACAACGCCAACCAGGGCGAGCGCCACACCCTGGACTCCCTGAAGGTCGCCGACGAGTACCTCGAGCACGACATGCCCAACGGCTGGATGCTCGTCAACGACGGCTACGGCTGCGGCTACGAAGACCTCGCCGAGACCGCCAAGGGCCTCCAGGACCGCGACATGCAGCTCGGCCTGTGGACCGAGGACGGCATCGACAAGATCGCCGACCAGGTCAAGGCGGGCCAGCGCGTCGCCAAGCTCGACGTCGCCTGGGTCGGTGACGGCTACAAGAAGGCGCTGGACGGCTGCAAGGACGCGTACAAGGGCATCGAGGACAACAGCGACGCCCGCGGCTTCACCTGGGCCCCCGAGAGCTGGTCGGGCGCCCAGCGCTGCGGAGTGCAGTGGTCCGGCGACCAGAGCGGCAGCTGGGAGTACATCCGCTGGCAGATCCCCACGTACGCGGGCGCGACCATGTCCGGCATGGCCTACACGACCGGTGACGTGGACGGCATCTTCGGCGGCAGCGCCAAGACGTACGCGCGCGATCTGCAGTGGAAGTCGTTCCTGCCGGTCACGATGACGATGGACGGCTGGGCGGCCAACGACAAGCAGCCCTTCCGCTACGGAGAGCCCTACACCTCCATCAACCGCAAGTACCTGAAGCTGCACGAATCGCTGCTGCCCTACCTCTACTCGTACGGGCACGAGGCGACGAAGACGGGCGTCGGCGCCGTGCGCCCGCTGGCCCTCGAATACCCCGACGACCCGAAGGCCGCCACGGATGCCGCCAAGTACGAGTTCCTGACGGGCGAGGACTTCCTCGTCGCGCCCGTCCACAAGGACACCACCGTGCGGGACGGCATCTATCTGCCCAAGGGGACGTGGACCGACTACTGGAGCGGTCGCACATATCAGGGACCGACGACCGTCGACGGATACAGCGCGCCTCTCGACACCCTGCCGCTCTTCGTCAAGGGCGGTGCCACCGTGCCGATGTGGCCCGGCATCAGGTCCTACAAGGACCGCACCGCCTCCTCGCCGCTCGCCTGGGACGTCTACCCGCAGGGCAAGTCCTCCTTCGAGCTGTACGAGGACGACGGCGAGACCCGGCAGCACCGCGACGGCAAGTACGCCACCCAGCGTGCCGACGTCGACGCGCCCCGCTCCGGTGCGGGCGACGTGAGCGTGCGGATCGGCGCGAGCAAGGGGGAGTTCAGCGGCAAGCAGACCAAGCGTCCTTACGCCTTCACGCTGCACACCGGTGACGCGCCGAGCCGCGTCGAGCTGGGCGGCGGCAGGCTGCCGCGGCTCGCGTCGAAGGAGGCGTACGAGAAGGCGGCGCAGGGCTGGATCTACGACCGGGACGACCGGGGCGGTGTCGTCGAGGTGAAGACGGCGGCGCTCCGCACGGACCGGGCCTTCGAGCTGGAACTCGACGACACCAGCGCGGTCGGCGGAGCCGTGCCCGGCGCGAGCGCCGCGCTCAGCGCCCCCGCGGGTCAGGAACTCGGCGCGGGATCGGCGGGCAAGGTCGCCGTCGACGTCACGGCGGGCACACGGGACGCCACCGGCGTCGACGTCAGCCTGGACGTGCCGAAGGGCTGGACCGCGGGCACCGCCCACGCCGACCGCGTCCCGGCGGGGACCACGCGCCGCGTCGAGGTCGCCGTCACCCCGCCCAAGGACGCCGACCCCGGCGAACAGCCGCTGACGGCGACCGCGCGCCACCGCGCGGCGGGCCAGGACCGCACCGCCACCCAGCGCATCGCGGTGGCCGTCATGCCGCCGGCGCCGACGGCCGACACCTGGGCGAGCGACATGGTGTGGCTGAAGTCCGCCAACGGCTACGGCCCCGCCGAACGCGACCGCAGCAACGGGGAGTCGGGCGCCGAGGACGGCCACACGCTGACCCTCGCCGGTAAGACGTACGAGAAGGGGGTCGGCACCCACGCCGACTCCGCCGTCGAGGTCTACACGGGCGGCAAGTGCGCGCGATTCACCGCTGACGCGGGCATCGACGACGAGATCAACGGCTATGGGGAGGTGGCCTTCTCCGTGGAGGCCGACGGCAAGGTGCTGTGGACCTCGCCCAAGGTGACGGGCGCCTCGGCGACCGTGCCGGTGGACGTCGACGTGAGCGGGGCGCGGCACGTGGAGCTGAAGGTGACCGACACCAACGGCTCCAAGAGCGGGGACCACGGGGACTGGGCGGCGGCGAAGTTCAGCTGCGCGTAGGCCGGTCGCCGACCGGCGGAGCCGGTCGGGCAGGGAGCGGCGCCGGGCGGGAAGGACTCCGCCCGGCGCCGCGGTCCGTCACCGGCCCCGCGTCACTTCGTCGTGATCACGATGGCCACGAGATAGGACGGGTTGGTCGCGTCGTAGTAGCCGATCACCTGCTGGCCGAAGGCGAAGGCCTCCCGCACCGCGTCGTGGGTCTGCTGACTCGGGTTGATGAACGCCTTCCAGCCGTTCTCGATCATCAGGTAGAGGACCGGCGACTGGCCCGGCATGGGCTGGACGACGTCCCAGAACGACGTGGCGATGTTCGACGCGACCGCCTGGGTGGAGATCTCCGGGGCCTGCGCCTGCGGGACGCCGTCCTGGCCCAGCTCCTTGAGCAGTTGCTGGTAGGGCTGCTGCTGGCCGAGCTGCTGCAGCTGCTGTTGCGGGCCGAAGTGCTGGGAGCCGTGCCGTTGCGGCGGCGCGGTGCTCGGACCCTGTTGCTGGGCCTGCTGCTGTCCCTGTTGCTGTCCTTGCTGGGTGCCGAACTGCTGCTGGCCGTACTGCTGCTGGGATCCGTACTGCCTGCCTTGCTGCTCCATGGGGCTCATGTGCGGGGTGGTGCTCATGCGATTGCCACCTTCCCAATGGTTGGGGTGCTTCACGCGGTGCGTCACGTCGTGCTTCACGCGGTGCGTCGAGCGGTCCTTCAGCCCGTGACGACCAGGCCCACGACCTCGTCGTCCGAGAACCAGACGCGTACGTCGGGGTGCCCGCCCGCGAACGCGGCGTGCACCGCCTGGCGGATGTCGGGGGACGGGTCGTTCAGGTTGCGCCACTCCCCGGCGACGAACAGCCTCAGGCGTGGCGGGAGTTCGGGGGGATAGGGGAGCAGCTCGTCCCAGTAGCGCTCGGCCCGGCCCGAGCCGACCGCCGACGGCAGCAGATTCGTGACCGCCGCCTTGATGTCGGGACGGTTGCCGATCCGCTGCGAGGCCGGGCGGCCCGGAGCGTCCTGCTGCGGCGAGCCCGTCGAGCGCAGCACCGCACGCGCGCGGGCCGGCGTCATCAGCTGCTGGCCCGCGGCCTTCAGCATGCCCTGCAGACAGGCCAGGGCCCCGACGACGACCGGTGAGGCGGACGAGGTGCCGGAGAACGTGTCCGTGTACCAGGCGATCTCTTCGGTGCCGCCCTGCAGGTCGCCCGGCTGGTTCCAGGAGCCGCCGGTCGTGGTGGTCTCGCGGCCCCAGCCCTGCGCGTCCACGCGGGCGCCGTAGTTCGAGAAACCCAGGCGCGAGCGGTCCGGGCCGTGATCGCGGCCGTGCGTGCCGGGCGGCGGTGCGCCCGCGCCGACCAGGACGGCACCCGAAGGCCGGTTGGAGGGGTTGAAGGGGTTGCGCCACCACTCGGGGAACTCGTCGGGCCTGCGCTCGTACACCGCGTCGTCCAGGGACTCCGCGCCGTTGCCCGCCGCGCCCACGACGATGACGCCCTTCGCGGAGGCGTACCGGATCGCCGCGTGGTCGTCCGGCCACCACTCAAGGGCGATGTAGCCCCGCTGGTCGTCGCGCGGCTCGTAGTCGAACCGCGGTCCCGGCCGGTGCAGTTCGATCAGCACGATGTCACCGGGGCCGAGCCGCTCCGCCGCCGCGTGGATCGTGGCCGCGGTGCCCAGGGGCTGGAAGGACGCCGCCGCGGTCATGGCCTCGGGGGCGATGCCGGTGATGCCCACGTAGTTGCGGTCGCCGCCGATCACGCCGATCACCGCGGTGCCGTGGTTGCGCCAGGCCACGTCCTGGATGGGCGTTCCGATGACCACGCCGGCGAGCTTGCCGGTCAGGTCCTCGTGACCCAGCTGCCAGGCGCCCTCGATGTCGATCACCGTGACGCCCTCGCCCGATCCGCCGAGCCGCTGCCACGCCCACTGGGCGTCGACGCCTTCGGGCGCCGGGCGCAGATAGCCCTGGCGGCCGGTGAAGTCGGGGGTGACGGGTGCGCCTTCCTTGCGGCGCCCGGACTCGCCGACGTCGGGAGCCCGGTCCGTCGAGCCGATCGACGCCGGTACGGCGCCCGGCTTGACGTACGCCGTGTCGATCCCCGGCAGCGCCGCCATCCGCGAGCACAGCTCCTGCGCCCTGCTCCCGCCGCCGCGCACGCGGTAGAAGAGCGCCAGGTCCGGCACGTCGTCGCCGTCGTCCGCATCGACGTGCCGCCGGTCCGCCGGGCGGAGGCGCTCCTCGTTGCCGAACAGCGGCTCCAGGGTGAGCTGTTCATCGCCGAGGAACATGTTCAGGGCCGACACGTCGGAGCCCGCCGCCGAGCGGACGCCCTCGGCCTGGGCCCGCAGCCGGGCCTCGGGCCGTGCGACGACGATCAGCTCCTGCTCGGACGCGCGGTAGGTGAACCCCGCCCCGTCGGGTCCGGGGCCACTGGCTCCCGGGCCGCCTTCCGGCTCTACCTGGTCGGTCATCGCTTCACCGCTCCCTTCGATCATTGGGGTCTCCCCTGCTCGAACGGAGTCGAGAGCCTGGGGAAGGGTGCCGTGCTGTGCGCTGTGGCCGCGCATTCCGGGGCACACCCTGCTACCGCCACGCGCGGCCGTCCACCCCCTTTGCCCCAACTGCGTTTGAAATCAAGGGGATCAGGGGAGAACCTGCAATTCGTCCGGAAGGCGATGTCACGCCTCGATCCGGCCATGGACGGAACGAAAGGGGGCGGCACCCTTTCGGATGCCGCCCCATGTCGCTTCTGTGCCCTTGTCAGTCCTCGGAGGAATCAGCGGGTCCGGTTTCGCCGCTGCTCTCCTCGTCCGGTCCCGCACTCGGTCCCGTGCCTGAACCCGGTGCCGATCCCGGTCCCGGTCTTGGTTCTGTCTCCGGTTCCGGACGCGGCTGTGGCTTCGGCGGCCGTGTGCGCTCGCCGGAGCTGTCGCGCAGATACGGGGAGGCGTCGCCGCCCTCCGTGGCGTGGCCGCCGGGCTGCGGCGGGCCGCCGCCGTCGCGCCGCCGCAGATAGCGCTCGAACTCGCGGGCGATCGCCTCGCCGGTCGCCTCGGGCAGCTCGGCCGTGTCCCGGGCCTCTTCGAGGGACTGGACGTACTCGGCGACCTCGCTGTCCTCGGCCGCGAGCTGGTCCACGCCCACCTGCCAGGCACGCGCGTCCTCGGCCAGGTCGCCCAGCGGGATCCGCAGGCCGATGAGGTCTTCGAGGCGGTTCAGGAGCGCCAGCGTGGCCTTCGGGTTCGGCGGCTGCGAGACGTAGTGCGGGACGGCGGCCCACAGGCTCACCGCCGGGACGCCCGCGTGCGTGCACGCCTCCTGGAGGATGCCGACGATGCCCGTCGGGCCTTCGTACTTCGTCTCCTCCAGGTCCATGGTGCGGGCCAGGTCCGGGTCGGAGGTGACGCCGCTGACCGGGACGGGGCGGGTGTGCGGGGTGTCGCCGAGCAGGGCGCCCAGGATCACCACCAGCTCCACGCCGAGCTCGTGGGCGAAGCCCAGGATCTCGTTGCAGAACGACCGCCAGCGCATCGACGGCTCGATCCCGCGGACCAGCACGAGGTCACGGGGCTTGTCGCCGCCCACGCGGATCACCGAGAGCCGGGTCGTCGGCCAGGTGATTTTGCGAACGCCGCCTTCCAGGAAGACCGTGGGGCGGTTGACCTGGAAGTCGTAGTAGTCCTCGGCGTCAAGCGCCGCGAAGACCTCGCCCTTCCACTCCTTGTCGAGATGCGCGACCGCGGTGGAGGCGGCGTCGCCGGCGTCGTTCCAGCCCTCGAACGCGGCCACCATGACCGGGTCGACCAGCTCGGGAACCCCCTCGAGCTCGATCACCCAGGCCTCCTTCCGACGTCCTTTACGTACGCCCCAACCTTACGGCGTCCGGCGGGGCCCTCCGCAGCCCCCTTGCGACGGCTGCGATGAACGGATCACTGCCCCGCGGGAGGCCTCCGCACTCCCTCCGCGACCGTGCTTCACAGCGTCGACCGCAGCCACTGCTCCACGCTCGCGATGTGCACGGTCGCCCACGACCTGGCCGCCTCGGCGTCGCGGTCGCGCAGCGCGGTGAGGATGGCGCGGTGCTCGTGCAGGGTGCGGCTGACGGCGTCCTCCTGGGTGAGGCCGCGCCAGATGCGGGCCCGGGTGGTGGGCCCGGAGAGGCCGTCGAGGAGCGAGCAGAGCACCGAGTTGCCGGACGACTGCACGATGCCGCGGTGGAACTCCAGGTCGCAGGCGACCAGCTCCTCGACCGAAGGCGCCGCCCCCAGGGCGTCCAACTGCGAGGTGAGTACGTCGAGTTCGGCCTCGGTGATGTGGACGCTGGCCATCGCCGTGGCGGCGGGTTCCAGGATGCGGCGCACCGCGAGGAACTCCAGAACCGTGTCGTCGCGGTGGAAGTCGACGACGAAGCTCAGGGCTTCGAGCAGGAGCTGCGGGTCAAGGCTGGTGACGTACGTGCCGTCACCCTGGCGTACGTCGAGGATGCGGATCAGTGAGAGGGCGCGCACGGCCTCGCGCAGAGAGTTGCGCGAAAGGCCCAGGTCAGCGGCGAGTTCGCTCTCTTTGGGCAGCCGGTCGCCGGGGCGCAGCGCACCGGAGACGATCATGCCCTTGATCTTTTCGATGGCCTCGTCGGTGACAGCCATGGGGACCTCGCCTCACAAGACAGAAGACATCCGATGTATCGGACGATTATGGCGTGTCCCTGGGCTGTTGCGCACGTGGGTCCGGCGAATACGCATTTCTCTCAGGGCTAAGATTTCCCTGACTGACCGAACAGACCGCGGGACGGGCGAGAGGGAGGCTACGGCACATGGCCGGGAAGAAGTCGGCGGGGGCCCAGCGGGACGCGGTCGCATCGATCATCGAGGACTGGGCGCGAGAGCGGCCGGAGCTCGACACCTCGCCCCTTGAGGTACTCGCGCGGCTGCACCGGACCTTCCTGCGCTACAACACCAGGCTCACCACGGCGATCGAGCGGCACGGCCTGGCGGTCGCGGGCTTCGACGTGCTGACCGCGCTGCGCAGGGCCGGGGCGCCCTACCGGCTCACGGCGGGCCAGCTCGCCGACTCCGGCCTCGTCTCGTCGGCCGGGGTCACGCTGCGCATCGACCGCCTGGAGAAGGACGGCCTGATCGTGCGCGAGCGCGACGCGGAGGACCGCCGCGTCGTCTACTCACGGCTCACCGACACGGGCCTCGCCAAGATCGACGAGGTGTTCGCCGAGCATCTCGACAACGAACGCCGGATGCTCGACGGACTCTCCCCGGCCGAGTGCCGTCAGCTGGCCCGCCTGATGTCCAAGCTGGAGCGGTCCATCACCGACTCCGACGAGCCTCACGAAGCAGAGGCCTGAGCCTCCGCCTCCGCGCGGTACATCCGGCGCAGCCTGACCACGCCCAGGTCGTGCTGGTAGAGATTCTCGCGCTGGTCGGCGTCGGCGGGCATCGCCTCCAGCATCACCCGGTCCTGTTCGAGGACCTGCCAGTGGCGCTCCTCGATGAGGGTCTTGTAGAGGAAGCGCCAGGTGTCGCGCTGCCAGCCCTGCACGCGGCGGTAGCGCCAGAAGAAGACACCGGTGCGGTTCTCGTCGACCGGGCAGACCATGCCGACGATGCCGAACGGGCCGCCGGGGCCTGCCGACGGGGGGTACGGGATGGTGAGGTCCACCCAGTCCACGCCGGTGCGGCACAGCTCCACCCAGTCGAAGTTGACGCCCCGCTGGTCGGTCTTCTCGAAGAAGTAGCCGCGGTCCGTCTCGCGGATGCGGAACTTGGCGGTGGTGTCGCCGTCGTACATCGTGTGCGACTCGTGGTGCAGGAACGCGCCGTGCATCGGGTCGAGGAGGTTCTCCACCGCGAAGCGCCAGGGGCCGTTCCACTCCGCGTAGCACAGGATCGCGTCGACGTCGGGGTCGGTGAGCGGCTCGGGGAGCGTCAGTTCGGCAGGCTCCGGGTGTTTCTCGTCGCCGAAGTACGCGAGGATCGCGCCTCCGATCTCCCGCACGGGCAGCGACGTGACGAGTTTCTTGCCCTCCAGATTGCAGCCCGGAAGGCCAGGTACGGAGGAGACGGTGCCGTCGGTCTCGATCTCCACGCCGTGGTACCAGCAGGCCACCCGGTCGCCGAGGTGTTTGCCCAGCGAGAGGGGCGCACCGCGGTGCGGACAGCGGTCGGCGAGCATCGACAGGGCGCCGTCCGAGCGGCGGAAGAGCAGCCACTGCTCGCCGAGCGCGGTGACCTTGCGCATGGCGCCGGGGGCGACGAAGTCCGAGGGGACGACGGGGTGCCACTGGTTGCGCAGCCCGGTGGCGTAGATGTGGTCGGCGGAGGCGGTGAGGCCGACGCGGGGGGTCAGGGTGGTCATCGGGGTCACGCTCCCAGTCGGTTCATCTCGGCACGGAAGGACTCTTCGGTCCACGGGGCGCCGTCGGGTGCGTGGACCTGACGGGCGTTCAAGCCGCGTATGACATCGGGGAGTTCATGGCCGTCCTTGGTGAAGACCTCTTCGAGGGTGGCGGCGAGCTTGAACTCGTAGGGGGTCGGCTCGTGCGTCCGGGACTGGTGGATGTCCAGGTACGGCCAGGTGGTGGTCACTGTTGCCTCCGGTGGGGGAATTACAGATCGAGGACGAGAGGGCCGGACGCGCACCGCGAGACGCAGATCATCATCGAGGTGTTGGCAGCGTGCTCGGCCTCGCTGAGCAGGAAGTCGCGGTGGTCGGGCGTGCCGTTGAGCACACGGGTCTCGCAGCTGCCGCAGATGCCTTCCTGGCAGGAACTGCTGACGCTCAGGCCCGCGGCCTCGGCGGCCTGCAGGATGGACGTGTCGGCGCCGACGGAGAGGGTCAGGCCGGACCTGCGGCACTCCACGTCGAAGGAGGACTCGTCGCCCGTCCGCTCCACGACGGGCGCGGCGAACCGCTCCACGCGCAGCCGGTCCGCCGGGCAGACGGCCTCCACCGCGGCGAGCAGCGGCTCGGGGCCGCAGCAGTACACGAGCGTGCCGTCGGGCAGCCCGTCGAGCGCCGCGGAGAGGTCGATGTGCCCGTGCTCGTCCTGCGGCACGACGGTCAATTGGCCTTCTAGGGCAGCCAGTTCATCGGTGAACGCCATCGATCCCCGATTGCGCCCGCCGTACACCATGCGCCAGTCGGCCCCGCGCCGCGCGGCCTCCCGGGCCATCGCGAGGAGCGGTGTGACACCGATGCCGCCCGCGATGAAGAGGTAGCCGGGCGCGTCCTCCAGGGCGAAGTGGTTGCGCGGCTCGGACGCGGTGACCGTCTGGCCGGGCCGCAGCTTGGTGTGCACGTGCCGCGAACCGCCGCGCGAGGAGGCCTCGTTGAGGACACCGATGCGGTACGCCGACCCGTTCCGCGGGTCGCCGCAGAGGCTGTACTGGCGTACGTGGCCGCCGGTGTGGAGGTCGAGGTGCGCGCCGGGGGTCCAGGCGGGCAGTGGCTTGCCGTCCGGATGGGCCAGCTCGACGGAGAGGACTCCGTCCGCCTCCCAGGTCATACGGCGCACCAGCAGGGTCAGTTCGCTCGCGTTCTCGTTCTCGCTCATGCGGGTCGGTCCTCCTCACTGGCCGGGGATCTTGACGGGCGGGGTGAACGGGTTCTTCATCGGTCCGAGGCGGGCCAGGTCGACCTCGACGAGGGTCGGCCCGTCGGAGGCGACGGCGTGACTGATCACGGGGGTCGCGTGCTCCTCGGCGGCGATCCTCGCGTAGGCCAACCCGCAGGCCTGGGCGAGGAGTTCGAAGTCGGGCGTGGCGAGGTCCACTCCCGAGCGGCGCTCGCTGTAGCGGTCCTGCATGTTGCGGAGCACTCCGTACCCGCCGTCGTTGAAGACGATCAGGGTCAGCCGTGGCCGCTCCTGGGCGAGCGTGAGCAGTTCCCCCAGGTGGACGGCGAGCCCGCCGTCCCCGGCGAGGACGACGGTGGGCGCGTCGGGCCGCGCGAGTGCCGCGCCGATGCCCATGCCGAGCCCCTGCCCGATGCCGCCGCCGCGCGGGAAGACGTTGTCGCGGGGGTCGTACATCTCCAGGAGCCGGTTGCCCCAGCTGCTGGACGGGATGGTCACATCGCGGGCGACGACCGCCTCGCGGGGCAGCGCGGCACGGATGGCGTCGCAGATCGCGGCCTGCGGGCCGATGTTGTCGTGCAGCGTGGCGCGGACGTCCTCGCGGACGGCGGCGACGCGTCGCGTCCAGCTCTCGTCGGCACGGCGCGCGTGCGGCAGCAGCGCCGCGAGCACGTCGGGTGCGTGGCCGTGCAGGGCGTGCCGTGCCGGGTACACGCGGCCGAGTGCGGCGGCGTCGATGTCGACCTGGATGTGCGCTTCGGGGAGCGCGAGTCCGTAGTCGGCGGTCTCGTTGGACCGGAAGTGCGTGCCGACGGTCAGCAGGACGTCGGCGTCGGCGAGGAGGGCGCGGGCGGCCGGGGTGGTGGCGAAGTTCCCGATGACCTGCGGGTGGTCCTCGGGCACGGAGCCCCGGCCGGAGTTGGAGGTGAGCAGGCCCGCGCCGGTGGCGTGGAGCAGCTCGGCCAGCTCGGCGCCGGCGCGGGTGGCGCCGCCACCGGCCCAGATGAGGGGACGCTCGGCGGACGCCAACAGGGCTCGGGCCGCAGCGAGTTCACCCTCGGCGGGGACAGGAAGCCGAGCCTCGGGGGTTTCGAGCGCGGCGTCCGTCTGGGCCGCGTACTGCAGATCCACCGGCCACTCCACGCTCGCCGGGCCGCCCGGGTCCTTCAGCGCCGCCCGCGCCGCCTCGCGCAGGATCCGGCCCGCCGATGCGGTGGACGTCACCGTCTCCGCGTACGTGGACACCGCTCTGAGCATGCCCAGCTGGTCCTTGGTCTCGTGGATGAAGCCCCGGCCGCTGCCCAGGAACTCGGCTTCCACCTGGCCCGTGACGTGCAGGACGGACGTGCCCGCGCTCAGCGCCTCGACCAGGGAGCCGGCCGCGTTGCCCGCGCCCGTGCCCGTCGAGGTGAGCGCGCAGCCGAGGGAGCCGCGCGCCCGGCCGTAGGCGTCGGCGGCGTTCACGGCGGTCGCCTCGTGGCGTACCGGCACGAAGCGCAGCTCCCGGTCGACGGCCTCGACCAGCGGCAGATTGTGCACGCTGACGATCCCGAAGACCGTGTCGATGCCGAGTTCCCGCAGGACGGCGACGAGGAGATCGCCTCCGGTGGCGTAATGCATGGGTGGCATGGATGGCATGGGAGAGCTCCTCAGAGGATGCCGCGGCCGACGCCGCCGCAGACGTCGATGCTGGTGCCGGTGGTGTACGAGGCCCGGGGCGAGAGCAGCGCGACGATCGCGTACGCGACCTCCTCCGCGCGGCCCAGCCGCCCGAGCGCGATGCCGCGGTCCGCCGCGAGCTCCGCCTGCCAGTCCTCGTAGCTCATACCGGAGTCGGCTGCCGCGTGGCGGCGGGTCCACTGGCCGGTGTCGATCAGGCCCAGGCAGACCGAGTTGACGCGGATGCCCTCCGGGGCGAGCTCCGTGGCCAGGGACTTGGAGAGGTTGAGGATGCCCGCGCGGGCCGCGCTCGTGGTGATGAGGCGGGGCTCGGGCTGCTTGGCGAGGACCGCGTTGACGTTGACGATGCTCGCCGCGTCCGACGCCGCCAGGTGCGGGCGTGCCGCGTGCAGGGGGTTGAGGACACCGGTGAACTTCAGTTCGAGCTCGTCGCGCCAGTCCTCGGCGGTCGAGTCGTCGAGGCCCTTCATGCGGGACTGCCCCGCGTTGTTGACGAGCCCGTCGAGCGAGCCGAAGGTGCCGGCCGCGCGCTCGGTGAACTCCCGCACGGCGTCCGCGTCGCGCACGTCGCACACGCCCGTGAGGAGACGGTCGCCGCCGCCGAGCCCGGCAGCCGCCTTCGCGAGGCGGTCGGCGTCACGCCCGCAGGTCGCGACGCGCGCGCCCTCGTCGAGCAGGGCGCGGACCGTGGCCAGGCCGACGCCCGAGCTGCCGCCGGTGACCAGGACGGTCCGGTCGGAGAGGCCCAGATCCATAAGTGCTAGCTCCTGTGCGTCAGTTCGTCAGTTCGTCAGTTCATGGTGAATCCGCCGTTGACGGCGATCACCTGTCCGGTCAGATAGCGGGACTCCTCGGAGAGGAGGAAGGAGACGAGCCCGACGAGATCGTCCGGCTGCTGCGGTCGCGAGATCGCCCGGTTGCCCCGGTAGAGCGCGTGCCGCTCGGCCGGCACCGTCTCGGTGGCCTCGACCTCGGTGAGGCCCGGTGCCACCGCGTTCACGGTGATCCCCTTGTCGCCCAGCTCGCGCGCCATCGCCCGGGTCAGCGCGATGACCGCGCCCTTGGAGGCGATGTAGTGGGCGAGCCGCGGCGATCCGTAAAGGGCCGCGTCCGAGGCGATGTTGACGATCCGCCCGGGGGAGCGGAACAGCGGGTGGAGGGCCTTGGCGACCAGCCACGGGCTGCGGGCGTTGACCGCCATCAGGCGGTCCCACACCTCGACGTCGATGTCCTGGAACTCCTTGCCGCCGACGCCGTTGGCGAGCGCGGCATTGTTGACCAGGCCGTACAGCGAACCCAAGTCCGCTACCGCGGAGGCCAGTTCATCTACCGAAGCAGGGTCCGCCACGTCGCACCGCACGAAATGGGCATCCAGGCCCTCCGTACGCAGCTCCGCGACGGCCTCCTGCCCACGCCCCGCGTCCACCTCCGCGACGACGACCCGGAAGCCGTCCTCGCCCACCCGGCGGGCCATGGCCAGTCCCAGGCCACGGCCCGCGCCGGTGATGACGACGGTGCGCTCGTCAGTCACGGGTGACGCCGTGCATCGGCGAGTGCTCGGGGTACGTCGGGACCTGCGGCTTCTGCGTGCCGATGACGACGCAGAAGAGCGCGTCGGTGTCGCCCTCGTTCTTCAGGGAGCGCGCCACGCCCGCAGGGACGACGATCATGTCGCGGTAGCCGAGCGTGCGGTACTCCACCTCGTCGGCGCCCCGGTGGATGCCCACCTTGACCTGGCCCTCCAGGACGAAGAAGGCCTCCTCGACGTCGTGGTGGGTGTGCTCGGGGCCCTCGGCGCCCGGCGGGAGCAGCATGTTGGAGAAGGTGAATCCGCCGGACGGCAGGATGCGGCTGTCGTTCTCGTGGTTGCCGGTCGCGCCGGAGCCGACGTAACGGATCTGGCCGCGGCGGTACTGCGGGCCCGCCTTCTCCTGGAAGGACAGCGTGCTGAAGTCCGCGACACGGGACTCCTTGGTGGCGATCAGCGAGTCGGTGTACTTGCCGAGGTCGCTGCCGTTGTCGTAATCGGTGGTGGTCAGAGGCATGAGGAAGGCTCCTGTTCGGGGATGCGGGCGGTGATGCGGAGGTGGGAGAGGACCCAGGCGTTGAACGCCTCGGGCCGCTCCTGGTTGGCCAGGTGACCGGCGTCCTTGACGATCACGTAGGCGGTCTTGTGCAGGGCTCCGGCGATGGCCTGTGAGGCCTCCACGCCGGTGACCCGGTCCTGGTCGCCGCAGAGGACGAGGGTGGGCGCGGCGATGCCGGGGATCTCGGGGCGCAGATCGGCTCCGGCCATGGACTCGGCTGCGTACGCGTATCCGGGCAGGCGCACCGACGCGGCCATGGTGTCGACGACCCGCCGGACGAGCTGAGGGGGCGCGTCCGGCGAGACGAGCCGGGGCCCGCGCCGCTCGGCGAACGCCTGCGGCCCGAGCTCCGCGAGCTCGGCGGCCCGCTGCCGCATGGCGTCGGCCTTCGCGGGGTCGGTGCCGGAACCGGAGCTGGAGTCCGCGACGATCAGCGAGTCGACGAGCTCGGGGTGCCGGGCCGCGAGCCGCAGCGCGATCACCCCGCCCCACGAGACGCCGAGGACGTGCGCGCTCGCGCCGCGCTCCCGGATGAGGGAGGCCGCCGCGTCCACGAAGCCGTCCAGGTCCAACGGCCCTTCCGGATCAGCGGACTTGGCGTACCCCGGGGCATCCCAGGCCACGACCCGCACGTACGCGGACAGCGCGGCGAGCTGCGGCGCGAAGGCGGCGGACGAGGAGCCGATGCCGTGCAGGCACAGCAGCAGCGGCCCTGCGGAGCCCGCCTCCTCGACATGAATGGCCGTCACAGGATCTGTCCCGTCCGTCCCGCGAGCGCCGCGAGGCTGCGCAGGACCGCGTACGGCACGACCTGGCTGGTCGCCGGGTTGCCCGGGTCCGGCAGGTGCGCGACCTCGAAGCGGTACGTGCCGTGCGCGCCGGACGCCTCGACGACGTGCCGCGTGTGGTGGGCGCCGGGATCGGCGACGACCTGGACCCGCACAGCGTCCAGGTCGCCGACGGCGAGGGCGACCGATGCCGCGACGTTCGTCGACTTGGGGAACTTCACGGGGACGTCGCGCGCGGTCCCGGACATGACCTCGACCGGACCGGTCGCCGTCCGCATCCGGGACAGCAACTCCTCGTCCATCCAAGGCTGTTCGAGCGTGGACGGCAGTTTGGTGGTGGTCAGCCGCACCTCGTCGAGCGGGCCGAGCGAGCGCACCGCCTGGAGCAGATCGAGCCCGCCGACCGCGCCCCCGGTGAAGTACACCCGGCCGGGACCGGCGGACAGGAGCCGTTTGGACAGCTCCTCGTCGGTGAGCGCGCCGGTCGAGGCGATCAGCAGATCGGTCCCGGAGGAAAGGACACGCTCGCCCCATTCCCGTACGACGCCTTGGCCCGCCGCCTCGACGATGAGATCGCAGCGCTCCATGGCCTCGTCGAAGGAGACCTGCGGGGCGGGTGCGCTCTCGCCGAGCGGACGGTTGTCGACCAGGCAGGTCAACTCCGCGCCGGTGACGCGCTGTTCGGCGAGGGCGGTACCGACCACACGGCCGATGGCGCCCCAGCCGACGATGCCGACCTTGCGTACGCGCGTCATGCCTGAACCTCCAGGTTGTTTCGGGCGGAGAGGGGGCCCGGGTCGGGTGAACCCGCCATGTGGCAGCGGATCTCCTTCGACGGCGGCCCCGCCGTCCCCCACAGGTCCGACAGCTCGGGCACCCGCCGCCAGACGCGGGCGATCCACGCGTCCTCGACGATCTGCGCGACCTCGGAGGTGTACTCGCAGACGAGCCCGGAGGGGTCGGTGAAGTAGGAGAAGGTGTTGTTGCCGGGGCCGTGCCGTCCGGGGCCCCACTGCGGGTCGATGCCGTGGTGCCTGAGCCGGCCGAGGCCCCGCATGAAGTGGTCGACCGAACTCATCTCGTACGCCACGTGGTTGAGCGAGGCCCACTCGGCCTGGTTGAAGGCGATGCAGTGGTGGTCGGCGTTGCAGCGCAGGAACGCCATCTGGTGCTCGGACCAGTCGGAGACGCGCAGGCCGAGGACGTCGCGGTAGAAGGCGACGGAGGCGTCGATGTCCGCCGTGTTGAGCACCGCGTGCGTGACGCCCACCGGCACGGCGCCGTCGCTGCCCCGCGGCGCGACCGCGTGGACCTCCGCGCTGATCTCGATCAGGCGGTGCTCGGGGTCGGTGAAGCGCAGGCCGTAGCCGCCGCCGACCTGGTCGAGGGGGCCAGGCCCCGCGACCGGTGCGATGCCGCGCGCGAGCAGCCTGCGGGCGGCCTCGTCGACCTCGGCGGGCGTGCCCACCGCGAAGGAGATCCTGCCGAGGCCCGTGCGGTCGGCGCGGGTGAGCTGGAGCGCGTGGTGCTCGGCGCCGGTGCCGCGCAGCCAGGCGGCCGTGCCGCGCTCGGACTCGACGGTCTGC
Organism: Streptomyces sp. NPDC044044; assembly: GCF_056434405.1. Classification (NCBI taxonomy): domain Bacteria; kingdom Bacillati; phylum Actinomycetota; class Actinomycetes; order Kitasatosporales; family Streptomycetaceae; genus Streptomyces; species Streptomyces sp. NPDC044044. Next base: position 238,200 of record NZ_JBWKFG010000009.1, read on the forward strand.
AGGCCCCAGACCTCCTGGTAGAAGTCGGCGGCCTCCGTGAAGGAGGGGGTGAGGAGCTCGACGGAGCGCAGGGCGCGGAGGCGGGCGATGGGAGGTTGGGACATGTCCTGCTCCAGAGGTGCAGAGATGTAGGTGCGGAGGTACGGGGTTCAGCCGGCCCAGGGGAGAGGCGCATCGGAGACGCCCCAGTAGAGGGACTTCTGGCGCTGGTAGGCGCGGATGCCGTCGCGGCCCTTCTCGCGGCCGAGTCCGCTCTCCTTCATGCCGCCGAAGGGCGTGGCGATGCTGAACTGCTTGTAGGTGTTGATCCAGACCGTGCCCGCGTCGACGCGGCGCGCGATGCGCCAGGCGGCCCGGTGGTCGCGGGTCCAGATGCCGCAGGCGAGACCGTAGACACTGGAGTTGGCCTGCCGCACGAGATCGTCCTCGTCGTCGAAGGGCAGCGCGACCAGGACGGGCCCGAAGATCTCCTCCTGGCAGGTCCGCGAGGAGTTCGGGAGCCCGTCCAGGACGGTGGGCAGGTAGTACGCCCCGTCCCGGTGTTCGGGGCCCTGCGGCACACCCCCGCCGCACAGCACCCGCGCACCTTCCTCGCGCGCGAGATCGACGTACGAGGCGACGGAGTCCCGGTGCTTGTGGTGGACGAGCGGCGCGACCTGGGTGTCCGGGGCGGTGCCGGGGCCGACGCGCAGCTTCCGTACGCGCTCGACGAGCTCGCCGACGAACTCCTCGTACAGCTCGCGGGCGACGAAGAGCCGTGACCCCGCGATGCAGGACTGTCCGCTGGAGGAGAAGATCCCGAACAGCACGCCGGCCAGGGCCTGCTCGACGTCGGCGTCGGCGAGGACGACCGTCGGCGACTTGCCGCCCAGTTCGAGCGAGACCGGCATCAGCTTCTCGGCGGCGGCGTGCGCGAGCGTGCGGCCCGTGCTCGTGCCGCCGGTGAAGGTGACCTTGCCGACGTGCGGATCGCGGACGATCGCGTCCCCGACGATGCTTCCGCGCCCGGTGAGCACGGACAGCAGCCCGGCCGGGAGCCCGAGTTCGTCCAGCGCGCGCGTGATGAGGCGGCCGAGCGCGAGGGAGACGAGCGGGGTCCACTCGGCGGGCTTGAGCAGCACCGCGTTGCCGCCCGCGAGCGCCGGGGCGAGCTTCTGGGCGTCGCTGGCGATGGGGGAGTTCCAGGGGTTGATCGCGCCGACGACGCCGATCGGCTCGTACACGCTCAGCGTCACGTAGTCGCCGCGCGAGGGCGTGATCGCCTCCTCCGCGGTCTCCAGGGCGGCAGCCGTGTAGCGGAAGGTCGCCGCCGCGCTGCCCACCAGGGCGCGGGTCTCGGTGAGCGCCTTGCCGGTGTCGGCGGTCTGCAGGGCGGCGAGGTCGTCCGTGGACTCCTCGATCAGCTCGGCGATGCGGTGCAGGAGCAGGGCGCGCCGGTGGGGCAGGAGGTCGCGCCAGCGCGGGTCGGCGGCGGCCTCGGCCGCCCCGCGCGCCGCTTCGGCGACCTCGTCGAGGGAGACCGCGTGGACGGTGGCGATGACGCGGCCCGTCGCCGGGTCGACGGCGCCGGCCGGGGCGCCCGAACCGCGTCGCCACTCGCCCGCGATGAGTGCTTCGTCGGCTGGGATGCGGGGCATGGGGGCCTCCTGGCGGAACGGGACGTGGTCGAACGGGATGCGCCCGAACGGGACTTGGCGGAAGGGGCCCGGTCTGAACATCGGCCCCACTTCGGTAAGCGCTAGAAATCTAAGGGCTTAAATATCTGGAGCGCAAGACCTACTCGATGGCGGACTTCGAGGATTTCCCCTGCGGAGGCTCTTGACGGCCTCCGGGGCTGGGACGGTACAACTTAAGCGCTTAGAAACTTTGCGCTTACTCGCTACTTGGCCCGCGTTTCCTCAGACGCCGTGGCCCGTCGCGTTCCCCGCTCGTCCCCGCCCCCTCAGCAGCGGAGTTCCCGCATGACGATCGACGCTTCCCCGGACCGAGCGGTCCGGGCCGCCATAGCCGCCCGCTTCGAACGGCTCCCCTTGTGCCGCTGGCACGTCACCGTCCGGCTCATCGTGGGCGCGGTCACCTTCTTCGAGGCCTTCGACCAGCTCCTTATCGCCTACGCCCTGCCCGAGCTGCGCCAGGAGTGGGACCTCAGCACGTCGGCCGCGACGCTGCTGCTCACCGTCGGCTCGATCGGCATGCTGATCGGGGCGCTGCTCTCCGGCCGGCTCGCGGACCGGATCGGCCGGGTCAAGGTCATCGCGCTGTGCATCGCGCTGTCCAGCGTCGCCAACCTGGCCCTGTCCGTGTCCACGTCGCCCGACGCGTTCATGGCCCTGCGGTTCGTCCAGGGCCTGGCGATCGGGGGCGAGGTGCCGGTGGCGGCGACCTTCATCGCCGAGATCACCCGCAGCCACCAGCGTGGCCGCTTCGTCCTCCTCTACGAGCTGGTGTTCCCGGCAGGTCTCACCGTGGGCGCGCTGGTCGCGGCCTGGGTGGTGCCGATCCTGGGCTGGCGCTGGATGTACGCGCTCGCGGCGCTGCCCGGCCTGCTCTGCATCCTCGTACAGCGCAAGGTCCCCGAGTCGCCGCGGTGGCTCGCGGACCACGGCAGGACCGATGAGGCGGCCGCGGTGATGACCGGCATCGAGACGGAGGTCGAACGGATCACGGGCAAACCGCTGCCGCCCGTTCCCGAGGCCCTTCCCGTGGCCGCTCCCGGGGAAGCGGCGTCCGGCCTGCGCGGCCTGTTCACCGGCCGCTACCGGCGCCGCACGCTGGTGATCGGTGTGCTCTGGTTCACCGGCTACTTCGTGAACTACGGCATCACGTCCTGGCTCCCGACGATCTACCAGAACCGCTACGACCTCTCCCTCTCGGACGCGCTCCTCTACTCGACGGTCACGTCCTGTGCGGGTCTGCTCGGCTGTCTCGTGGCCGCGCTGACGGTGGACCGCCTGGGGCGCCGGAAGGTCATCACCGGATGTCTGGGCGGGGCCGCGGTGATGCTGGTGGCGCTCGCGGCCGTGGGCGCGGGTACGCCGGTGCAGGTCCTGGTGTGGACGTCGCTCGCGGCGGTCTTCTTCTTCGGCTCCAACATCTGCCTGTACCTCTACACGCCGGAGCTCTTCCCGACGCGGATGCGGGCGCTGGGAAGCAGCATGGGCGGCGCGATGAACCGGCTCGGAGTGATCCTCGGGCCGATCGTGGTGGGGGTCGTCTACGCGGGCGGCAATGTGTCCACGGTGTTCGTGATGCTGGGGGCCGTGGCGCTGGTCGGGTCCGTGGTGGCGGCGGTCGGGGCGGAGGAGACGGCGGGGCGGCGGCTGGAGGAGGTCTCGCCGTAAGCGTCTCCGCAGACACGCAGACACGCAGACACGCAGACACGCAGACACGCAGACGCCGGGCGGGCCGGAGATCTCCGGCCCGCCCGGCGTCTGCGACACCTTGTGTCAGCCGAAGCGCTCGATGCGGATCCGGTCGACCGGCTGGCCCCCTGCCACCAGCAGGCGCGAGGCATGCTCGGCGAAGCCGTTCGACCCGCAGATGTACGCCTCCCAGCCCCCCTCGGGCTGCGCGGGCCCCAGCAGCGGAGCCAAGTGCTCGGCGCTCAGCCGGCCCTCCGCCCGCGTGAGGACGACCGTGGTCTCGTCGCCGTACTCCTCCGCGTAGATCAGATCCTCGCGGGTACGCGCCGACACGAGCAGCCGCAGCGGCACCGGACGCCCGGCCCGCCGCCAGTGCCGCAGCATGGACATCAGCGGGACCACACCGGACCCCGCACCGAGCAGCAGCGCGGGACGGTCACCGGGCCAGGCGAAGAACCCGGACAGCGGCCCCCGCACCTCCACCACGTCGCCGACGCGGGCGACCGTGTGGAGATGACCGGACACCTCGCCGCCCGGCACATGGTCCAGGGTCAGCTCGATCTCACCGCCCTCGTCCGGGGCCGAGGCGATCGAGTAGTGGCGTTGGGCGGTATACCCGTCCGCGGCCGTGAGCCGCAGCATCAGATGCTGGCCCGGCAGATGCCCCTGCCAGTCCGGCACCTTCAGGCGGAAGCTCGACACCGTGCCTGCCGCGTTCTCGCGCCGGACGTCCACCACCGTCGCCCGCTGCCAGACCGCCGCCGCGCGATTGCTCACCGCGATCCGTCCGGGCACGGCGAACCGCGTGGGGGGCCGATACGTCTCAGTCACCGGAGTAACGCTCCTCACGCCAGGGATCGCCCCGGTGGTGATAGCCGTTCTGCTCCCAGAAGCCCGGCTCGTCGTGGTCGAGGAGCCGCAGCCCCGCGACCCACTTCACGCTCTTCCAGAAGTAGAGATGGGGGACGATCAGGCGCGCGGGGCCGCCGTGCTCGGGAGGCAGCGGGCCGTCCCCGTACTCCCAGACGATCCACGCCTTCCCGCCCGTCACATCGGCGAGGGGGAGGTTCGTGGTGTACCCCGTGTGCGAGTACGCGACGACGTGCGTGGCCTCGGGGCGCGGCCCGGCGGCGGCCAGGAACGCGTCCAGGCTCGCCCCGCCGAAGCGGACCCCGAACTTGGACCAGCTGGTCACGCAGTGGATGTCCCCGCGGTACTCGGACGCGGGCAGCTCGTGCGCGTCGTCCCAGGTCCAGGTGTGCGGGGACGTCACGAGCCCGTCCACGCGGAACGACCACTCCGCGGGCGAGAGCTCGGGCGTCACCTCGGCGGACAGGACGGGCCAGCTGTCGGCCGCGTCGTACTGCCCGGGGGGCAGCCGTGGGTCGCGGTCGGCCGCGCGGGCGCGGCCGGTGAAGCCGCGGGTGGGTTCGACGGGCGTACGGTGCTCGATGGTCATACGGTGCTTGCCACTTCGGAGGTGCTCGGTGCCGCGGAGTCGGCCGCGTCTTGCAGGGCTCGCAGCGCGCGCTGCTCGTCCACTGTCTCCAGCGTACGGTCGCGCATCAGGACACGGCCGTCGACCACCGTGTCGCGCACGTCGGACGCGGCGGCGGAGTAGGCCAGCATCGACCACGGGTCGTGCCGCGGCGTGAGGTGCGGCCGGGCCAGGTCGAGGACGATCAGGTCCGCGCGCTTGCCCGGCTCCAGGGAGCCCAGCTGGTCGCCGAGGCCGAGGGCACGCGCGGATTCGATGGTCGCCATCCGCACGGCCTGCTCGGCGCCGACCGCCGTCGGGTCACCGCCCGCCTTGTGCACGAGCGCCGCGAGCTTCACCGCGCCGAGCAGGTCGAGCGTGTTGGAACTCACGGCGCCGTCCGTGCCGAGGCCCACCGTGACGCCCGCGTCGAGCAGGGCGGGGACGCGCGCGATGCCGCAGCCCAGCTTCAGGTTCGACACCGGGCAGTGCGCCACGGCCGTACCGGTGCGGGCGATGGCCTCGATCTCCGCGTCCGTGAGGTCCACCGCGTGCGCGAGCAGCGTGTCCGGGCCGAGCACGCCCAGCGATTCGAGCAGCTCCACCGGACGCATGCCGTGCTGCTCGCGCACCATCTCCACCTCGCCCGCGTTCTCGGCGGCGTGGATGTGCAGGAGCGCGCCGTGCTCGCGGGCCAGCGCGCTGATCGCCGTCAGCTGCTGCGGCACGAGGGTGTACGCGGAGTGCGCGAAGACCACAGGACGGGTGCCCGGCGCCGGGGTGCGGGCGGCCAGGTCGGCCGCCGCCCAGCCGAGCCGGTCGGCATAGGGGCGGCCGTCCGGCGGGCCCGGTACGTCCATGAACGTGGGGCCTGTCAGGAGGCGCCACCCGGCATCGCGCGCCACGGCCTCGGCCGCCTCGTGGAACCAGTACATGTCGAGCGCGGTGGTGACCCCGCCGCGCACGGACTCGGCGATCGCGCCCTGGATGCCCGCCGTCACGGTCTCTGCAGAGAGCTGCTTCGCCTCGGCCGGGATCACGCGGGCCAGGAAGCCCTGCAGCGTGAGGTCGTCGGCGATGCCGCGGAACAGGGTCATCGCCAGGTGCGTGTGCGTGTTGATCAGGCCGGGCAGGACGAGGCAGCCGCGGGCGTCGAGATGGTCGGCGGCCTCGTACGCGGCGCGCAGCCGCTCGGCGGGGCCGACCTCGACGATCCGGCCGTCGCGCACGGCGACGGCGCCGTCCTTCACGACGGTGCCGGACGCGTCGACGGTGAGGATGTCGCCGCCATGGACCAGAAGGTCCATGGAGCCGCCCCGGTCCTGGGCCGGCAGGTCAGTGGGGTGCATCGGTTCCGTTCTCCACAAGGTCGTGCGGGCGGCTGCTCAGTGCTCCGTGGCGGCCAGGAGCCGGAGCGCGTCCAAGGCTATCCGGGCGCCCCGGTCGACTCCCTCGGCCACCACGTTCCGGTGCGGGTTGTAGCCGCCGGTGGCTTCCTCGTCGACGAGTTCGTCGGCGTTGGCACCGTCCACGACGAGCGCGCCGCCCGCAACGAGACCGTGCGTGGACGCGAAGACGTACAGCGCCGAGAGCTCCATCTCGATGGCCGCGATCCCGGCGGCGGCGTACGCCTCGCCGGGCAGCGGCAGGAAGCCCGGCTGGAACGCGGCCCGCGTCCACACAACGCCGCGGTGGTACGGGGCTTCTGCCGCGCGGGCCGCACGCTGCAGCGCGATGACGGCCTCCGGGGTCGCGAACGCCGGGTACTCGGCGGGGATCAGCTGCTGCGTCACGCCGTCGTCGCGCACCGCCGCGTCCGCGATGACCAGGTCGCCGTCGCGGATGCCGGGGCGGATCGCGCCCGCCGTGCCGAGCCGCAGGATGGTGGTGACGCCCGCCTCGGCGAGCTCCTGGAAGAGCAGGATCGCGCCGGGGGCGCCGACGCCGTGCGAGGCGACGACGACCTCGGTGCCCTGCCACGTGCCGGTGAAGGTGCGGTACTCGCGGTGGTACGACACCTCCTTCGCGTCGTCCAGGAGGTCGGCGACGGCCGAGGCGCGCCCCGGGTCGCCGACGACGACGGCGCGGGTGGGCAGGCCGGTGCGGGGGACGCGGGTGATGGGCAGCGCGTCGGTGAGCGTAGGGGCGTCGGTCGTCGAGCCGGTCGGCAGGTCGGTCGTCAAGTCGGTCGTCATGAGGAAGCTCCTACCAGAGGCGTCGTCTTGCGGCGGCGCCTGCGCGCCGTGGACAGGAAGAGTGCGGCGAGCGTCACCACGTACGGCGCCGCGTCGGTCGCCTGCTGCGGCATGCCGAGCCCCTGAAGACGGAAGCCGACGGCCTCCGCGATGCCGAAGAGCAGCCCGGCGAGCAGGACGCCGAGCGGCAGGGCGCGGCCCAGCATCACGGCCACCACGGCGATCCAACCACGCCCGGCCGTCATGTTCTCGGAGAACAACGTGACGTTGCCGAGGGCGAGTTGGGCTCCCGCGAGGCCGCACAGGACGCCTGACGTCAGGACGGCGGCGTACTGGTACTTCGCCGGGCTCACCCCCAGCGTCGCCGCCGCGTCGGGCGCCTCGCCCACGCCGCGAAGCCGCAGGCCCCACGGGTGGCGGGCCAGGAACACCGCGGCCACGGCGACCGCGGCCCACGAGAGGTACACGAGAGCGGAGTGCCCGGAGAGCACCGCCCCGGCGAACGGGATGTCGATGCCGCCGAGCCCCGCCAACTCCGGGTCGGAGAACGTGCCTTGCACGCCGAAGACCGTACGCAGCAGGAACCCCGTCAGGCCGACCGCGAGAAGGTTGAGCGCGACGCCGAGCACGACGGCGTCCCCGCGCAGCGAGATGGTTCCGACGGCCAGGATCATCGAGTACGCCGCCGACGCGAGGGCGGCGAACACGACACCGAGCCAGGCGCTGCCGGTGAACCAGCTGCCCGCGACGCCGCTGAAGCAGCCGATCAGCATCATGCCTTCGAGGCCGATGTTGAAGACGCCCGCGCGCTCGCAGATCGCGCCGCCGAGCGCGGCGAGGAGGATCGGGGTGAGGGCGAGGAGCGCCGAGTGGAACAGCGCGGAGTCGATGCTCATCGCACGTTCACTTCCTTCACGTCGATCTCGGCGGGGGTCTCGGCGGCGGACTTCTTCCTGGCCCGCCGCCACGTCAGGTTGAGCCGGGCCGCGAGGAAGACGATGACGACGGCCTGCAGGACCTGCGTCAGCTCGCGCGGCACTTCGGTGGTCCGCTCCATGGCGAGCCCGCCGACTTCGAGCGCCGCGAAGAACAGGGCGGCGAGCGCCGTCCCCAGGGGCGCGGCGGCGGCGAGGAGCGCCGCCGTCAGGCCGGTCCAGGTGTGCCCGGCCGCGGTGAGCGAACCGTCGATGAAGCGATAGGGGAAGCTCAGTACGCCGATGGCGCCGACCAGGCCCGCGACGGCCCCGGAGAGCGCCATGAGCCGCAGCGTGAGGCGCGGCCTGTCGACCCCCGCGTACGCGGCGAAGCGCGGATTGAGCCCCGTCATGCGGATCTCGTAGCCGGTGGCGGTACGGGCGTCGGCGAACACGAAGACGGCGACCGCGGCGGCCACGAGGAGCAGTCCGACGGTGACGGTCGACGACCCGAAGGCGGGCAGCTCGACCCCGTCGGGAAGCCGCCGGGTCTGCGGAAGGCTCGACCCGTCCTCCTTCAGCGGAAAGCGCGCGAGGTAGGAGGCGAAGGACATCGCCGGATAGCCGAGCAGCAGACTGCTGACGAGCAGCGGCACCCCGAACCGGTTCTGGCACACGGCGGCGAGCGCGGCGTAGGCGGCGCCGGCCGTCATCCCCGCGAGCAGCGAGGCGACCACGGTCAGCGGCGCGGGCAGCGGCGAGTAGAGCCCGGTGGCCGCCGCCGCGATCCCGCCGAGCACCAGCTGCCCGTCACCGCCGAGGTTGAGCAGCCCCGCCCGCATGGGGATCGCGAGCGCGAGGGCGAGCCCGATGACGCTGGTCCCGGTGGTGAGCGTGGACCCGATGCCGTCGGGCCCGAGCGCGCCGCTGACGACGGAGCCGTACGCCCCGAAGGGGTCGGCCCCCGTCCCGACGAGGAAGAGCGCGCCGACGATCACCGCGGCGACGACGGAGTGCAGTGCGGGGGAGCGAAGGCTCCGGCCGCTCAGGGAGCGGATCGTGGCACCCATGTCAGGGGGCCTCCTTCACGGGGGCGGGTTCGCTCTCGCGGGGAGGCGGGACCGTGGCTTCATCGGTGGTGCCGGTGCCGGTGCCGGTGCCGGTTCTGGTGTCCGAGCCGCCCGCCATGGCGAGACCAAGGGTCCGCTCGTCCGCGTCCGCGCGGGCGTACTCCGCGGCCACCCGGCCCTCGTACATCACCAGGACACGGTCCGACAGACCGCGGATCTCGCTCAGTTCGGCGGAGACCAGGAGGATCGCGTGGCCCGCGTCGCGGTGGGCGATCAGCTGGTCGTGGATGGTCTGGATGGCACCGATGTCGACGCCCCGTGTCGGCTGCTCGACGATCAACAGGGGGGATTCATGGGCGAGTTCGCGGCCGATCACCAGCTTCTGGAGGTTGCCGCCGGACAGCGAGCCCGCCGTGTGGCGGGACGAGGCCGCCTTGATGCCGAAGCGTTCGATCAGGACGCGCGCGTGCTCGCGGAGCCAGGACGGGCGCAGGAGGCCGTGCCCCCGGTGGTGGCCCATGGCCAGGTTCTCGGCGATCGTCGCGGCCGGCGCGGTGCCGACCGCCACGCGGTCCTCGGGGACGTAGGCGAGACCCGCCGCGCGGCGCCCCGCGGCCGACGCGTCCGTGATGTCCTGCCCGCAGAGCGTGACCCGGCCGCGGGAGAGCGGACGCAATCCGGCGATCGCCTCGACGAGTTCACTCTGGCCGTTGCCCGCCACGCCCGCGATCCCCACGATCTCGCCCGCGCGGACGGAGAGCGCGACCTCGCGCACGGCGTCCGTCGACAGGGAATCGACGAGAAGGACATCGCCGCCCGGTGTGCCCGTCGGGTGCACGCGGTCCAGCTCCACCGCGCGGCCCGTCATCGCCGCGGCGATCCCGTCCGCGCTGGTGTCCGCGGTCCGCATCCGCGCCGCGACGCGGCCGTCCCGCAGGACCGTCACCGCGTCGCTGCCCTCCATCACCTCGCGCAGCTTGTGGGTGACGAGGAGGACCGTGCGCCCGTCGTCCGCGAGGGAGCGCAGCACACCGAACAAGGCGTCGGCCTCCGACGGGGTCAGGACCGCCGTCGGCTCGTCGAGGATCAGCGTGCGGGCGCCGCGGTAGAGGAGCTTGAGGATCTCCACCCGCTGGCGCACGCCCACCGCCAGGTCCCCGACCTTCGCCGCCGGGTCCACCGCGAGCCCGTGCTCATCGGCGAGCGCACCCACACGCCGCAGCGCCTCCGCGCGGTCCGTCAGACCGAAACGGCGCGGCTCGGCGGCGTACACGACGTTCTCCGCGACCGTGAAGGACGGGAAGAGCTTGAAGCTCTGGTGCACCATGCCGAGGCCCGCCGCGATCGCCTCGCTCGGGCTAGCGAACGTCACCTCGCGCCCGTCGAGCAGGATCTGCCCCGCGTCCGGCCGCTGCAGCCCGTAGAGCACGGACATCAGCGTCGACTTGCCCGCGCCGTTCTCGCCCATCAGGGCGTGGATCTCGCCGCGCGCGACGGTCAGGTCCACCCGGTCGTTGGCGAGGGTGCCGGGGAACTCCTTGGTGATGCCGCGCAGTTCGACGGCCGGAGCGGCGGCGGCAGAGGCGGTGAGGGACTCAGGCCGCGGGGTCATCGACCTTCAGCTTCCCCGCGACGATCTCGTCCCGCAGCGACTCGACGCGCTTCAGCACATCCTTGTGGTCGGCGATCAGGCACTGGGAGTCCGCGACGCCGGGCTCGAGGCCGGTCAGCGACATCCCGCCCTCCTTGAGGCCGTACGACACCGTGGTGCCGCCCTTGCCCTTCAGGATCTGCGCGATGCCCTTCTCGACGGCGACATCGGTCTTCTTCAGTACGTTGTCGACGACGACCCCGGCGTTGCCGACGCACTGGTTGGCGTCGACGCCGTACGCCTGGAACCCCTTGGCCTTCGCGGCCTGGAAGACACCGGTGTTGCCGCCCGCCGCTGCCGCCATCACCTGGTCGGCGCCGCCCGAACCGATGGTCGCCGCCTGGTCCTTGGCGCGCGCCGCGTCACTGAACGGGGACTGTCCGCCGACGAAGAGCGTGCGGTCCTTGACGCCCGCCTTCGCCTTCTTCGCACCGGCCGCGAACGGCTCGCTGTAGCGGCGGAACTGCACGCTGTCGAGGACGACGACGGCTCCCACCTTGTTGCTCTTGGTGAGCAGTCCGGCCTCGGCGCCCGCGAGGTACACCGCCTCGTGCTCGCGGAAGACCGCGCACGTGACGTTCTTGAACGTCTTCTTCGTGCACGCGTCGACGAGCAGGAACTGCTGCTTGGGGTGCGCCTCGGCCTGCTGGGCGGCGATGTCGGCGAACTCGAAGCCGACGAGCGCGATGACGTCGGGCGCGGAGTCCACGGCCGACTGCACGTTCTGCTGCTGCGAGGACGTGTCGCTGCTCTGGAAGACCTTCGGGGTCCCGGCGCCCTGCGCCTTGGCCGCCGACTTGACCCCGCTGACGGCCAGCTTGAGGAACTCGTTCTGCGCCACCGGGTCGGGCGTGACGAGCGTGAACGCCTTGGCTCCCTCACCGGCGTCCGCATCGCCCTTCTTCGCCGCCGCGTTGCAGCCGGTGGCGAGAAGGGCGGCGCCGACGGCGAGCGACGACAGCCGAAGGGACGTACGACGGGATATGCGAAGCGGCATGCGCAGGGACATACGGGAGCGCCTTCTCGAAGGAGCCTGGGAGCCCAGGCCGTGGCAGGGGGCGGTTCGGGACGTGCGAAGCGATGTCGCTCAGCGACAACGGCGACAACAGCGACAGCGGTGACAGCGGCACATTCGGCGGCCGTCGGTCACGCTGTTGGTCACGGCGGGGCAGCGCATGGAGCCGGCGGTCCGCTGGGCTTTCATGGCCGTCCTCCTCGCACCGTGGGTCGATCCGTCCTGGGTGGCGGTGAGGGTAACACCGGATTTCGGACAGCCGCACGAACGTCTCGAAATATGGTTCGAGCACGTCAGGTACGGTGACGGCACCCCTCCTCGCATGGCCGGAACGCCCCTATTTTCCCGGAGTTGAGCACATGAGCAGCCAGGACCTGCGCGCTGTCACGTGGACGGCGGCCGCGGAGGGCGCCACGCCCTCCCTCTCCCTCATCGACCAGACCGCGCTCCCGCACGCCCTGGAGCGCCTCGACGTCACGACGGTCGACCAGCTGATCGACGCGATCGTGCGGCTCGTGGTCCGCGGGGCACCCGCGATCGGCGCGGCCGGTGGGTACGGGGTCGCGCTCGCCATGGCGCAGGGCGAGCGCGAGGGCTGGGACCGGGCACGCCTGGACGCGGAGGTCGCCCGGGTGCGTGCGGCGCGGCCCACCGCCGTGAACCTGATGGTGTGCGTGGACCGGGTCGCCCCGCTCATCGACGCCGGGCTGCCCGCGGTGCTCGCGGAGGCGGACGCGATCGTGCGGGAGGACCTGGAGGCGAACCACGCGATGGGCGCGTTCGGGGCGGACTGGCTCCTGAAGCGCCTGTCCGTGGACCGCCCGCTGCGGATCCTGACCCACTGCAACACGGGCGCGCTCGCCACGGCGGGCTGGGGCACGGCCTTGGGCGTCATACGCGAACTGCACGGCCGTGGCCGCCTGGAGACCGTGTACGCCGACGAGACCCGCCCCCTGCTCCAGGGCGCCCGCCTGACGGCGTGGGAGCTGGCCCAGGAGGGGATACCCCACTTCGTCCAGGCGGACGGGGCGGCAGCGGGCACGATTCTGCGGGGCGAGGTGGACGCGGCGATCGTCGGCGCGGACCGGATCGCGGCGAACGGCGACACGGCCAACAAGGTGGGCACCGTGGGGATCGCCCTCGCGTGCGCGTACGCGGGAATCCCGTTCGTGGTGGCCGCGCCCACGACGACGGTGGACCTTGCCACGGAGACGGGTTCGGGCATTCAGATTGAACTGCGGGGCGAGGACGAGGTGTTGGAGTGGGGTGGTGTGCGGACCGCTCCGGCGGGGTCGCGGGGGCACAACCCTGCCTTTGATGTGACGCCCGGGTCGTTGGTGACGGGGCTGGTCACGGAGCGGGGCGTGCTGGAGGTGGGGGCGGGGGAGTTGCCGTCGGCGGGGCTGAGCTGAGGGCGTTCCTCACGCCGGAGGGGCTGAAGGATTTCCCCGGGCCGGGGTGAAACTTCAGCCCGTCCGGCATTCGAGGACGAACTCGGCGAAGCCGGTGATGACGGCGCCCAAGGCCCCCGCGCCGAAGGCCCCCGCGCCGAGCGGGTTTCCGGGAAGGGGCGGGGTCGGGGGAAATCAGCCCCGGGTCAGCTCCAGCTCCAGAAGCCACTCCACGACCTCCGTGCGGTGCCGCGCCTCCCGCGGGTTCTCCCCCCACACATACAGCCCGTGCCCAGCCACCACCACCGCCGGCATCCCCGGCGAAAGCGCAGCCTCAAGCCGATCCCCGAGCACCGCCATGTCCTGGCTGTTCTCGATCACCGGCAGGGTCACGGCGACCTCATGCGTCCCGTGCCCGAGCCCCTTCAGCATCTCCAGGTCCCGGAACGCCACACCCCCCGGCTTCCGGTGCCCCATCGCCACCGACGCCACGGTATGGACATGCACCACGGCCCCGGCCCCGGTCAGCGCGGCCACCCGCGCGTGCAGCGCCGCCTCCGCCGAGGGGCGCCCCGCGCCCAGCGCCGCACCGGACGCATCCGTCAACACCACGTCCGCCGGGGTGAGTTCACCCTTGTCGCGCCCACTGGCCGTCACGGCGAGCTGAAGCGGCGTACGCGAAAGCACCACGGACAGGTTCCCGGACGTACCCCGCATCCATCCGAACGAGGCGAAGCGCGCCGCCTCGGCGGCGAGGACGGCGCCCGCCTCCTCCAGGTCGAGCGCGGCAGTGGTCTCACTCATCGGTCTCACTCCTGGTCCTGACAAAACTGATCTCGTCGAAGGCCGCGGCCTCCGGATGCCCGCCGACCCCGGCGGCGAAGTAGGGCTCCCCGGCCCGACGGACACCGACGGTCCGCCACCCGGCGTCCCGCGCTGCGTCCAGCTCCCCGAGCCGGTCGGAGAGGAACAGCGTGCGGCCGGGGTCCACCCCGGCAGCGGCGGAAATGGCCCGGTAGGAGTCCGGCTCCTGCTTGGGGCCCGCATTCTCGGTGTCGTAGAAGCCGCTCACGAGCTCCAGCAGGGACCCCTCGGGCGAGTACGTGAACCACGCCCGCTGCGCCGCGACGGACCCGGACGAATACACGTACAGGCGCACCCCGCCGCCACCGTCACCGTCCGCCGCCCAGCCCCGCAGCACACCGATCACCTCGGGGTAGAAGTGCGAGACCAGCTCGCCCCGCGCGAAGCCCTCCGCCCAGAGGATCCCCTGGAGCGTCTTCAGGGGCGTCGCCTTGCGATCGGCGTCGACCCATGCGCCCAGGATCTGCTCCACCCGCCCGGCATCAGCCCCCGGCTCACCGGCAAGGTCGCGCACCTGCGCGACGGCCCGCGCCACCTCCGGCTCGTCGCCCCGCGAGGCGAGCAGCGCCCCGAAGCGTTCGCGGGCGTAGGGGTAGAGCACATCCACCACGAACCCCGTGGCGCTCGTGGTGCCCTCGATGTCGAGGACCACGGCGTCCACGGAGCCCGCATCGAACCGAACGGTCACGCGGTGTACCCCGCGTGGATCGCGTCGAAGTCCGGGAAGCGGTCCGCGATCGGGCTGCCGGTGAACGTGCCGATCCAGCCGTCCTCCTCGTGGAAGAAGCGGATCGCCGTGAACGCGGGGGACGTGCCCATGTCGAACCAGTGCGTCGTGCCGCGCGGCACCCCGAGCAGATCGCCCTTCTCGCAGTAGACCGCGTGCACTTCGCCGGCCACGTGCAGATAGAAGATCCCGGCGCCCGCGACGAAGAACCGCACCTCGTCATCGTCGTCGTGCGTGTGCTCGGCGAGGAACTTCTGCCGGGCCGCCTTCGCCTTCTCGGGCCACTCGGGGTCGTCGCTGGGGTGCAGCGCGACCACGTCGACCGTCCGGAAGCCCTCTTCGGCGTTGAGCTGGTCGATCTCCGTGCGGTACGCGGCGAAGACGGCAGCGCTGTCCGCGTCGGCGGGCACGTCCTCGCGCACCGGCCACTGCTCGTAGCGCACGCCGACGGGGGCGAGCGCGGCGGCGATCTCGGCCGGGTCCGCGGTGCGGCGTATGACGGTCTCGGGGCCGGACTCCGGCCAGGTCGTCAGGAGGGTCATCGATCACTCCAGGGCAGGTCAGGGATGTGTTCGGATCGTAGCTCGCGGTCCGGACACGTCACACGGTGTCCCACAGCGTGGACGGCGCGGCCCTGCGCACCACCGGCGCGACCTCCTCGGCGAACCGCTGCAGCGTCTCGATCTGCTCGCCCCGCTCCAGGCCGTAGCCGTCCACGGTGACGGACTGCAGGTCGTGCCCGTACACCTCGTGGTAGCCCAGGATCTTGTCGATGATCTGCTGCGGGGAGCCGATGAGCTGCGGCCCGTCCGCGATCGCGTCCTCGATGGTGCGGAAGGGGGTGTTGTAGCCCGCCCTGCCCGCCAGATGCGGCTTGAAGGTCTGGCGCACCTTCGCCTCGTACAGCTCGCGGTAGCGCGAGACGGCCTGCTCCGCGGAGTCCGCGATCAGCAGCCCGCCCGAGCCGGCCGCCACACGGGCGCGCGCCGGATCGTGCCCGTACTCCTCGAACCGCTCGCGGTAGTGCGCGATCAGCTTCGCGTAGGCGGCACGCGGCTGGATGGCGTTGGCGGTGAACAGCGGATCACCGTGCTTGGCCGCCAGGTCGGGGGAGTTGAGGGACGTCGCGGAGCCGTGCCAGATGCGCGGCACACCCGCGTAGGGGCGCGGCACCGTCGTCACGTCCTTCAGCGCGGGCCTGAACTCGCCCTCCCAGTCGACGTTCTCCTCGCTCCACAGACGCCGGAGCAGCTCGTACTTCTCCTTCTGCAGATCCCACTGCCGCTCCTCGTCGAGCCCGAAGAGAGCGAAGTGCCCCGCCTCCGCGCCCTTGCCGATCACCAACTCGACGCGTCCGCGCGAGATCTGATCGAGCGTCGCGTAGTCCTCGGCCACCCGCACCGGGTCGAGGATCGCCACGACGGTGACGCCCGTGAGCAGCTTGATGCGCGTGGTGCGGGCGGCGAGCGCGCCGAGCACGACGGTGGGGCTCGACGACAGGAAGTCGCCCGCGTGCCGCTCCCCGACGGCGTACGCGTCGTAGCCGAGCCGCTCGGCGGCCACGCCGACCTCGATCACGTCCGCCAACCGGTCGGCGGGTGAAGGGAGTTGACCGGTCAGTGGATGCGGGGCGTGGCCGATGATCGAGAGCACCTGGAACTTCATGGCCCTCACTCTTCCCGCGCCCTGTTGCACCCGTATGTACGCGGTATGGCGGCACGCCGGGCCAGGGGGCCCGGACACGCCGAAGGGCGGTTCCCCCTCCCGCGGGGAACCGCCCTTCAACAGCGCTGGGTGTGACTACTTGCCGTCGAGCACGTCCTGGACCTTGCCGCGGACCTCGTCCGTGGCAAGACCGCGGATCGTCAGCGTCGTACGGCGGCGAAGCACGTCGTCCGCCGTCTCGGCCCACTCGTGGTCACGGGCGTAGACGACCTGCGCCCAGATCTCCGGGGCGTCCGGCGAGACGCGCTCGGCCAGCTCCGGGTTCTCGTTCGCCAGGCGGGCGATGTCGAAGGAGAGCGAGCCGTAGTGCGTCGCCAGGTGCTTGGCGGTGTCGGCGGCCATGCGCGGGCCCGGCGCCGGGCCGTCGACGAGCAGGCGGTGCGCGACCGCGCGCGGGTTGGCGATGCCGGGCAGCGGAAGCCGCTTCTGGAGCTGCGAGATCGGCTCGTAGTCGTCGCCGAGCGGGTGGCCCGGCAGCGACTCCAGCTTCTTCATCACCGTACGGCCGATGTGGCGGAAGGTCGTCCACTTGCCGCCCGCGACCGAGAGCATGCCGCCCGCGCCCTCGGTGACGACCGTCTCGCGCTTGGCCTTGGAGGTGTCGCCGGGACCGCCGGGCAGGACCCGCAGACCCGCGAAGGAGTACGTGATCAGGTCACGGGACAGCTGCTGGTCGCGGATGGAGAACGCGGCCTCGTCCAGGATCTGCGCGGTGTCCGCCTCGGTGACCTTGACGTCCGCCGGGTCGCCCTCGTACACCTCGTCGGTCGTGCCGAGCAGCAGCATGTCCTCCCAGGGCAGGGCGAACGTGATGCGGTACTTGTCGATCGGCGTGGCCAGCGCGGCCTTCCAGGGGGCGGTGCGCTTGAGGACCAGGTGCGCGCCCTTGGAGAGGCGGATGGAGGGGTCCGCGTCGGGGTTCTCCATCTTGCGCAGGTGGTCGACCCACGGCCCGGTCGCGTTGAGCACGAGCCGCGCGTTGACGCCGAACTCGTCACCGCTCATGCGGTCCTTGAGCTCCGCGCCCGTGACCCGGCCCTTGGTGAAGCGAAGGCCCGTGACCTCGGCGTGGTTGAGGACGGCGGCACCGGCCTCGACGGCCGCGCGGACCGTCATCAGGGCCATGCGCGAGTCGTTCATCTGGTCGTCGCCGTACACGGCCACGGCCTTGAGGTTGTCCGTGCGCAGCTCCGGCACGTCCTGCGCGGCCTTCGACGGCGAGAGCAGGTGGCCGACGCCGTCACCGAACGCGGAGAGCGCGCTGTACGCGAAGACGCCCGCGCCCAGCTTGGCCGCGCCGTGCGGGCCGCCCTTGTAGACGGGCAGGTAGAAGGTGAGCGGGTTCGCCAGGTGGGGGGCCACCTGACGCGACACCGCGCGACGCTCGAAGTGGTTCTCCGCGACCAGCTTCACCGCGCCGGTCTGCAGGTAGCGCAGACCGCCGTGGAGAAGCTTGGAGGAGGCGGAGGAGGTGGCGCCGGCGAAGTCACCGGCGTCCACCAATGCCACCCGCAGTCCCGACTGCGCGGCATGCCAGGCGGTGGAGATGCCCAGGATCCCGCCGCCGATCACCAGGAGGTCGTACGTCGCCTTGGAAAGCTGCTCCCGGGTCTCGGCGCGGCTCGCCACTGGAATAGAGGCACGTGAACCGGCAGCCGGATGCGTCCCGAGGGCAGGGACGCTCTGCAGGGTGGTCATGTTCTTACTCCTCGTCCTCGATCCAGCCCATGGTCCGCTCGACGGCCTTGAGCCAGCTCTTGTACTCACGGTCGCGGGTGTCCGCGTCCATGCGGGGGGTCCACTCCGCCGCCCGGCGCCAGTTGGCGCGCAGTTCGTCGGTGCCGGACCAGAAGCCGACGGCGAGGCCGGCGGCATAGGCGGCGCCGAGGCAGGTCGTCTCGGCCACCATCGGGCGCACCACCGGTGCGTCGAGGAAGTTCGAGAGCGTCTGCATCAGCAGGTTGTTGGAGGTCATGCCGCCGTCGACCTTGAGGGCCGTGAGCTCGACGCCGGAGTCCTTCGTCATGGCGTCGGTGATCTCACGGGTCTGCCAGGCCGTGGCCTCCAGGACGGCGCGCGCGATGTGCGCCTTGGTGACGTACCGGGTGAGACCGGCGATCACACCGCGGGCGTCGGAACGCCAGTACGGGGCGAAGAGGCCGGAGAAGGCCGGTACGAAGTAGGCGCCGCCGTTGTCCTCGACCGACGACGCGAGCGTCTCGATCTCGGCGGCGGAGTTGATCAGGCCCATCTGGTCGCGCATCCACTGCACCAGCGAACCGGTGACGGCGATGGAACCCTCGAGGGCGTAGACCGGCTTCTGGTCGCCGATCTGGTAGCCGACGGTGGTCAGCAGGCCCGAGTAGGAGTTGATGGCCGACTCACCGGTGTTCATCAGCATGAAGGTCCCGGTGCCGTACGTGGACTTGGCCTCGCCCTTGGCGAAACAGGTCTGGCCGAAGAGGGCCGCCTGCTGGTCGCCGAGCGCGGAGGCGACGGGGATGCCGGGCAGGACGTCGCCGAGCGTGCCGCCGGTGACCTCGCCGTAGACCTCGGCGGAGGAGCGGATCTCGGGGAGCATCGCCATCGGGACGCCGATGGACTCGGCGATCTTCTCGTCCCACTTCATGGTGTGCAGGTTCATCAGCATGGTGCGCGACGCGTTGGTGACGTCGGTGACGTGCTTGCCGCCGTTGACACCGCCCGTCAGGTTCCAGATGACCCAGGAGTCCATGGTGCCGAAGAGGATGTCGCCCGCCTCGGCGCGCTCGCGCAGGCCCTCGACGTTGTCGAGCAGCCAGCGGGCCTTGGGCCCGGCGAAGTAGCTGGCGAGCGGCAGGCCCGTCTCACGGCGGAAGCGGTCCTGGCCGACGTTGCGGCCGAGCTCCTTGCACAGGGCGTCGGTGCGGGTGTCCTGCCAGACGATGGCGTTGTGCACCGGCTCGCCGGTGTTCTTGTCCCAGAGCAGCGTGGTCTCACGCTGGTTGGTGATGCCGATCGCCTTGATGTCCTCGTGGGTGATCCCGGCCTTGGAGATGGCGCTCGCGACGACTTCCTGGACGTTGGTCCAGATCTCGGAGGCGTCGTGCTCGACCCAGCCCGGCTTCGGGAAGATCTGCTCGTGCTCCTTCTGGTCGACCGAGACGATCCGGCCGTCCTTGTCGAAGACGATGCAGCGGCTCGAGGTGGTGCCCTGGTCGATGGCCGCGATGAAGGGGCCAGCGGTGTGTGCGTCGGTGGTCACGGTGTGCTCCTGATTTCTTGCTCGGCGGTCTGTCTCAGGCGGTCATCGGCTGCTGTCGCGGTCCTACTTGAACGCGAGGTTGTAGAGACCGCCCGCGATGGCGCCGCCGATCAGCGGGCCGACGATGGGCACCCATGCGTACGTCCAGTCCGAGCCGCCCTTGTTGGGCAGCGGGAGCAGGGAGTGCACGATGCGCGGACCCAGGTCACGGACCGGGTTGATCGCGTAGCCCGTGGGGCCACCGAGGGAGAGACCGATGCCGACGACGACGAGCGCGGTGATCAGCGCACCGAGGACGCCGATGCCGTTGCCGTTGTCGTTCAGGCCCTGCGTGAGGATCGCGAGGACCAGCACGATGGTCGCGATGACCTCGGTGAGCACGTTCTGCGCGTAGTTCCGGATCTCGGGGCCGGTGGAGAAGATGCCGAGCACCGGACCGGCCTTCGGCGCGCTCTTCAGGTCGACCATGCCCTCGTCCGCCGGCAGCGTGGCGAGGAGCTCGGGGTCGGTGAGGTGCGCCTTGAACTGACCCATGTAGGTGAGCCAGACCAGGATCGCGCCGATGATCGCGCCGAGCAGCTGCGAGCCCAGGTAGAGCGGAACATCGCTCCACTTGGTGCCGCCCTCGATGGCGAGTCCGACGGTGACCGCCGGGTTGAGGTGGGCGCCTGACACGCCACCCGCCAGGTAGGCGCCGGTCAGCACGGCGAAGCCCCACCCGAAGGTGATCGCGAGCCAGCCGGCGTCCTTGGCCTTGGAGGCCTTGAGCGTGACGGCGGCGCAGACACCACCGCCGAGCAGGATGAGTATGGCGGTACCGATGGTCTCGCCGATGAAGATGTCGGAGCTGGACACCCGCGACTCCTTTGTCCTTCGTCCAGGGGAAGGCGAACCCCGGGTCCCTCCGGTGGTCCGCGACCTCAGGTGAGGTCGTTGCCGGCCCTTGGCCTTGTCACACTCTAGCGCGTAATGCCGGTAGGTGTTCGACAATGCCGACCGATGGACGCGAGTCTCACCCCGGGGTTACTTGCCCGTCAAGACTTCCGTTATTGAAAACACGATCGTTATTGATCGTTCCGGGTTATCGATCCCCGTCGGGGTGAAACACGTGCATCGATCGTCGCGCACAAGGATGCCCCCTGCATGTTGAGCAGGGGGCAGGCGGCGGCGTGCGGACGGTGGCGCGGGGGCTAGAAGCGCCCGGCGCCCAGGTCCCGTGACACGGCGCGGGCGCAGTCCCGCACGGCCGCGATGAGGTCGGGACGCAGCTCCCCGTCCTTCTGGACGCGTTCCACCGCGCCGGTGATGCCGACCGCGCCGACCGGCATGCGGCGCCGGTCGTGGATGGGGGCGGCCACGGAGGCGATGCCCTCCCATGTCTCCTCGACGTCGGAGGCGTACCCGCGCGCGCGGGTGATGTCGAGGACGCCCTCGAAGTCGTCGGGGTCCACGACGGTGCGTGTGGTGAGGGCGGGCCAGTCGGCTTCGGCGGCCTCGCTGTGCGCCACGGGGTCGTACGCGGCGAGCACCTTGCCCAGGGCCGTGGAGTGCAGCGGCTGCATGGCCCCGACCTCCAGGACCTGGCGGCTGTCGTCGGGCCGGAAGACGTGGTGCACGATCAGGACGCCCTGCTGATGCAGGACGCCGAGGTAGACACTCTCGCCGCTGGAGCGGGCCAGGTCGTCGGTCCACACCAGGGCGCGGGCCCGCAGCTCGTGCACGTCCAGGTAGCTGTTGCCAAGGCGCAGGAGCTCGGCGCCGAGCTGATAGCGGCCCGAAGCGGACTCCTGCTCGACGAAGCCCTCCGCCT
This sequence comes from Streptomyces sp. NPDC044044, assembly GCF_056434405.1. NCBI lineage: Bacteria > Bacillati > Actinomycetota > Actinomycetes > Kitasatosporales > Streptomycetaceae > Streptomyces > Streptomyces sp. NPDC044044. Next base: position 259,645 of record NZ_JBWKFG010000009.1, read on the forward strand.
GCAGGGTGCGCAGGATGCCGTGGGCCGTGCCCTTGGCCAGGCCAAGGGCGGACGCGATCTCCGAGAGGCCGAGCCTTCGCTCTCCGCCCGCGAGAAGCCGCAGCATCGCGGCCGCCCGCTCGAGCGACTGGATGTTCCGTGCCATCGCAGCCCCTTCCTCCGTCCCCTCTGACTCCAACGTTCGACAATGCTGAACACTATCGGTCGTTGTCGACCTCCCGCGACAGCGCGGCAGGCTGTGTTTCTCGCCGTTCCCGCCGTTCCCGCCGTTCTCTCCCTCCTTGCCCTTCTCGCCGTTTCCCGCCGCACCCCGCGCCACACCCGGTCGCGGAGGCCGGACCGGGGCGGGGGCGTCCGCACCATGAACACTCAAGCGCCGTGGACCTTCGTCCCGCTACCCTGGCCGAGTGCGCCTTCCACCGAAGCGCAAAGCCGACAGCCGTCGCACCTCAGGGAGCTCTTTCATGGCCTCGTTGCCAACCCCCTCGTCCGGTCTCCACGACGGGACCCGAGTCGAAGCCCTCCGCGAAGCCCTCGCCACCCGTGTCGTGGTGGCCGACGGCGCGATGGGCACGATGCTCCAGGCACAGGACCCCACCCTCGAGGACTTCCAGAACCTCGAAGGCTGTAACGAGATCCTGAACGTGACCCGCCCGGACATCGTCCGCTCGGTCCACGAGGAGTACTTCGCGGTCGGCGTCGACTGCGTCGAGACGAACACGTTCGGCACGAACTTCGCCGCCTTGAGCGAGTACGACATCACCGAGCGGAACCTCGAGCTCTCCGAGGCAGGCGCCCGCATCGCCCGCGAGGTCGCCGACGAGTTCACCGCGAAGACCGGCCAGCAGCGCTGGGTCCTGGGCTCGATGGGCCCCGGCACCAAGCTGCCGACGCTGGGCCACGCCCCGTACACCGTGCTGCGGGACGCCTACCAGATCAACGCCGAGGGCATGATCGCGGGCGGCGCCGACGCGCTCCTGGTGGAGACCACCCAGGACCTCCTGCAGACCAAGGCCGCGATCCTCGGCGCCCGCCGCGCCCTGGAGGCCACCGGCACGAACCTCCCCCTGATCTGCTCGGTCACCGTCGAGACCACCGGCACGATGCTGCTCGGCTCCGAGATCGGTGCCGCGCTGACCGCCCTGGAGCCGCTCGGCATCGACATGATCGGCCTGAACTGCGCCACGGGCCCGGCCGAGATGAGCGAGCACCTGCGCTATCTCGCCCGCCACTCGCGCGTCCCGATCTCCTGCATGCCCAACGCGGGCCTGCCGGTCCTGGGCAAGAACGGCGCCCACTACCCCCTGACCGAGGCCGAGCTCGCCGACGCCCAGGAGACCTTCGTACGCGAGTACGGCCTCTCCCTGGTCGGCGGCTGCTGCGGCACGACCCCCGAGCACCTGCGCCAGGTCGTCGAGCGGGTCCGCGGCGTGGAGACGGTCCGCCGCGAGCCGCACCCCGAGCCCGGCGCCGCCTCGCTCTACCAGACCGTGCCCTTCCGCCAGGACACCGCGTACATGGCGATCGGCGAGCGCACGAACGCCAACGGCTCGAAGAAGTTCCGCGAGGCCATGCTGGACGCCCGCTGGGACGACTGCGTGGAGATGGCCCGCGACCAGATCCGCGAGGGCGCCCACATGCTCGACCTCTGCGTCGACTATGTGGGCCGCGACGGCGTCGCGGACATGGCCGAGCTCGCCGGCCGCTTCGCCACCGCCTCCACCCTTCCCATCGTCCTGGACTCCACCGAACTGCCGGTCATCCAGGCCGGGCTGGAGAAGCTGGGCGGCCGCGCGGTCATCAACTCCGTCAACTACGAGGACGGGGACGGCCCCGAGTCCCGCTTCGCCAAGGTCACCGCGCTCGCCAAGGAGCACGGCTCCGCGCTGATCGCGCTGACCATCGACGAGGAGGGCCAGGCCCGCACCGTCGAGCACAAGGTCGCCATCGCCGAGCGCCTCATCGACGACCTGACCGGCAACTGGGGCATCCACGAGTCGGACATCCTCATCGACACCCTGACCTTCACCATCTGCACCGGTCAGGAGGAGTCCCGCAAGGACGGCATCGCCACCATCGAGGCGATCCGCGAGCTCAAGCGCCGCCACCCGGACGTGCAGACCACCCTGGGTCTGTCGAACATCTCCTTCGGCCTCAACCCGGCTGCCCGTGTCGTCCTGAACTCCGTCTTCCTCGATGAGTGCGTCAAGGCGGGCCTTGACTCGGCGATCGTGCACGCCTCCAAGATCCTGCCCATCGCGCGCCTGGAGGAGGAGCAGGTCAAGGTCGCCCACGACCTGATCTACGACCGCCGCGAAGAGGGCTACGACCCCCTGCAGAAGCTCATGGAGCTCTTCGAGGGCGTCAACATGAAGTCGATGAAGGCGGGCAAGGCCGAGGAGCTCCTGGCCCTGCCGCTGGACGAGCGCCTCCAGCGCCGCATCATCGACGGCGAGAAGAACGGCCTGGAGGACGACCTCACCGAGGCCCTGCAGACCCGCCCGGCGCTCGACATCGTCAACGACACCCTCCTGGAGGGCATGAAGGTCGTCGGCGAGCTGTTCGGCTCCGGCCAGATGCAGCTGCCCTTCGTGCTGCAGTCCGCGGAGGTCATGAAGACCGCGGTCGCGCACCTGGAGCCGCACATGGAGAAGTCGGACTCCGAGGGCAAGGGCACCATCGTCCTGGCCACCGTCCGCGGCGACGTCCACGACATCGGCAAGAACCTCGTCGACATCATCCTGTCCAACAACGGCTACAACGTCGTCAACCTCGGCATCAAGCAGCCCGTCGCCGCGATCCTGGACGCCGCGGCCGAGCACCGCGCCGACGTGATCGGCATGTCGGGTCTCCTGGTGAAGTCGACCGTGATCATGAAGGAGAACCTGGAGGAGCTCAACCAGCGCAAGATGGCGGCCGACTTCCCGGTGATCCTGGGCGGCGCGGCGCTGACCCGTGCGTACGTCGAGCAGGACCTCCACGAGATCTACGAGGGCGAGGTCCGCTACGCCCGCGACGCGTTCGAGGGCCTGCGCCTGATGGACGCCCTCATCGCGGTCAAGCGCGGCGTCCCCGGCGCCACCCTGCCCGAGCTGAAGCAGCGCCGCGTACCCAAGAGGGACACCCCCGCCGTGGAGGTCACCGAGGACGAGGGGCCCGCCCGCTCGGACGTCTCGGTCGACAATCCCGTCCCCACCCCGCCGTTCTGGGGCACCCGCGTGGTCAAGGGCATCCAGCTCAAGGAGTACGCGTCCTGGCTGGACGAGGGCGCCCTGTTCAAGGGCCAGTGGGGCCTCAAGGAGGCCCGCAAGGGTGACGGGCCCTCGTACGAGGAGCTCGTCGAGACCGAGGGCCGGCCCCGGCTGCGCGGCTGGCTGGACGAGCTGCACACCAAGAACATGCTGGAGGCGGCCGTCGTGCACGGCTACTTCCCCTGTGTCTCCAAGGGCGACGACCTGATCATTCTGGACGACCAGGGCAACGAGCGCACCCGCTTCTCCTTCCCGCGCCAGCGCCGCGGCCGGCGCCTGTGCCTCGCGGACTTCTTCCGCCCGGAGGAGTCCGGCGAGACCGACGTGGTCGGCCTGCAGGTCGTCACCGTCGGCTCGAAGATCGGCGAGGCCACCGCCAAGCTGTTCGCCGCCGACTCCTACCGCGACTACCTCGAACTGCACGGCCTGTCCGTGCAGTTGGCCGAGGCGCTCGCGGAGTACTGGCACGCGCGCGTGCGCGCCGAGCTCGGCTTCGGGGGCGAGGACCCGGCCGCCGTCGAGGACATGTTCGACCTGAAGTACCGCGGCGCGCGCTTCTCGCTCGGCTACGGCGCCTGCCCGAACCTGGAGGACCGCGCCAAGATCGCCGAGCTCCTGGAGCCGGAGCGGATCGGCGTGGAGCTGTCCGAGGAGTTCCAGCTCCACCCGGAGCAGTCCACGGACGCGATCGTCATCCACCACCCCGAGGCGAAATACTTCAACGCGCGTTAAGCGGTCAAGTCGTACACTTGTCGGTCCAGCGCAGGCCGGTTGCTCACCCGTCACAAGGGAGCAACCGGCCTTCTCGTCCCTCATGGAGGTGTGCCCGGATGACCAGTACGGTTCCCGCGCTCGGTACCCGAACGGCCGAAGGCTCCGCTCTGCAGGCGGTGCTCCTCGACATGGACGGAACACTCGTGGACACCGAGGGGTTCTGGTGGGACGCCGAGGTCGAGGTCTTCGCCGCACTCGGGCATACGCTCGACGAGTCCTGGCGTGACGTGGTCGTCGGCGGTCCCATGACGCGCAGCGCCGGATTCCTCATCGCGTCCACCGGGGCCGACATCACGGTCCCCGAGCTGACCGTGCTGCTCAACGACGGCTTCGAGAACCGCATCGGCCGCGCCCTGCCGCTGATGCCGGGCGCCGCGCGGCTCCTTGCCGAACTCGCCGCGCACGAGGTGCCGATGGCACTGGTCTCCGCGTCGCACCGGCGCATCATCGACCGCGTGCTCGACTCGATCGGGGCCCACCACTTCACGCTCACCGTCGCGGGCGACGAGGTGGCCCGGACCAAGCCGCACCCGGACCCGTACCTCCTCGCGGCGGCCGGGGTTGGCGCGGAACCGGCCAGATGTGCCGTCATCGAGGACACCGCGACCGGCGTCGCGGCGGCCGAGGCCGCGGGCTGCCGAGTGGTGGCCGTACCGTCCGTGGCGCCCATCGCCCCGGCGTCCGGCAGGACCGTCGTCCCGTCCCTCGAACATGTCAACCTGCCTTTCCTGCAAGGTCTGATGGCTGGAAAGCGCTGAACAGTTGAAGATGTGACCTTTCCCACTCCGTTGGGGGTCGACAGCTGGTCACAGCTGTGCCGGGCCTCCGATATGGGCGAGTTGTGGAGTGTCGTTGTGTCCCGATTGAGGGGAACCTGACGAAACCTTCCCGTGTCGGGTTATCGGTGCGTCCGCGCCCGGTTTCGCTGCGTGATTGAGGGTCAACTCCGGTCCCTTCCGGCCCAACTGGTGGTGCGGACTAATGTCGTCGCGAGAACATCGCCACGCCCCCACGGACCGACTGACCCCACCCCTCGTTGCCGGTCCTGACGGGACCAACAGCTCTGGAGAACGTCGAGCATGAACCGTAAGACTTTGGTGCTGCCGGCCGTCATAGGTCTGCTCGCCCCCGCGCTCGCGGCGTGCGGCGGGGCGGGCGACGGTGGGGGAGACGACGCGATCGCCGTCGGCACCACGGACCGGTTCGCCACCTCGCCCGAGGTCCCGGCTCCCTTCGACCCGGCGTACGCCTATGACGCGGGCTCCTGGAACATCCTGCGCCAGACGGTCCAGACGCTGATGGCCATGCCGCGGGGCGACGGCGAGCCCGAGCCCGAGGCCGCCGAGAGGTGCGGGTTCACCGACACCGGCAACGAGCGCTACGAGTGCACGCTGCGCAAGGGCCTGAAGTTCGCCGACGGCAAGCCGCTGACCGCCACCGATGTGAAGTTCTCCATCGAGCGGGTGCGCGACATCAAGGTCAAGGACCCCAGCGGCTCCGACGGCCTGGTGGCCAACGTCGACGCGATCGAGACCCAGGGCGCCCGGGGCATCGTCTTCCACCTCAAGAGCCCCGACGCGACGTTCCCGTACAAGCTGGCCACGCCCACCGCGGGCATCATCAGCTCCGAGCACTACGCGAAGAACAAGCTGCGCGACGGCTTCGACGTGGACGGCTCCGGTCCCTACACCGCCGAGCAAGAGGTCGAGGGCAACAAGCTCGTCAAGACGGTGTTCTCCAAGAACCCCAACTACAAGGGCGCGTTGAAGCCCAAGAGCGACAAGATCGAGCTGCGCAACTACGACTCCACCGACGCCATGGGCAGCGCCCTCAACAGCGGCGACATCGACATGATGACGCGCACCATGTCGCCCGAGCAGATCAAGCAGCTCGACGAGGACCCGGGCAAGAACATCGAGTTCGTCGAGACCCCCGGCCTCGAGATCCGCTACCTCGGCTTCAACACGGACGCCACCACCGTCAAGTCCAAGGCCGTCCGCCAGGCCATGGCGCAGGTCGTCGACCGCGGCGCCATCGCGACCGGCGTGTACGGCGACGCGGCCGAGCCGCTCTACTCCCTGGTGCCGACCACGGTCACGGGCCACACGAACTCGTTCTTCAACAAGTACGGCGACCCGAGCCCGGCCAAGGCCCGCAGCCTGCTCCAGAAGGCCGACATCACCACCCCGGTCAAGCTCACCCTGCACTACACGACCGACCACTACGGCCCCGGCACCAAGAAGGAGTTTGAGCTGCTGAAGAAGCAGCTCAACGCCAGTGGGCTGTTCGACGTGTCGATCAAGGGCGAGGCCTGGAGCACCTTCCGCTCCGCCGAGCAGAAGGGCGCGTACGACGTCTACGGGATGGGCTGGTTCCCCGACTTCCCCGACGCCGACAACTTCCTCGCGCCGTTCCTCGACGAGGACAACTTCCTCGGCTCGCCGTACGTGAACAAGACCATCAACGAGGAGCTGATCCCGCACTCGCGCCGCGAGGCGGACCGGCTCACCGCGTCCAAGAGCATCCAGAGGATCCAGGACATCGTCGCCGACGACGTGCCGGTGCTTCCCCTCTGGCAGGGCAGGCAGTACATCGCCGCCCGCGACGACATCACGGGCGTCGAGTGGGCCCTCAACTCCTCGTCGAACCTGCAGCTGTGGGAGCTCGGCCGCGGTGTGAGCGGCTGACCTCCGCGCACGCCGGCACGGACCGCCGGGCTTCGCTCCACCGATGGACATCAACGACAAGGCACGTACGTGAAATTGCGTAACCAGTGGCTGGCCCTTCCCCTCACGGGAGGACTGGCCGCCGCCCTGCTGACCGGCTGCGGCACGGAAACGGGCGGAGCGGGGGAGGACGGCGACTCGGTGGTGATGGGGATGTCGGACGACGTCCTGGCCACCGACCCGGCGTCCGGCTACGACCCCGGGTCGTGGCTCCTGTTCAACAACGTCTTCCAGTCCCTGATGAGCTTCCCGAACGGGGGCACGGAGCCGGAGCCCGAGGCCGCCAAGGAGTGCGGCTTCACGGACACGAAGACCAGGGTCTTCGAGTGCACGCTGCGGGACGGTCTGAAGTTCAGCAACGGCAACGCGCTGACCTCGAAGGACGTCAAGTTCTCCTTCGACCGCATGATGAAGATCAATGACGACGCCGGTCCCGCGATCATGTTCCCGATGCTCGACCGCGTCGAGACGCCGAACGCCAAGAAGGTCGTCTTCAAGCTCAAGTACGCCGACGCGACCTTCCCCAGCAAGATCGCGTCCGGCGCCGGCTCCATCGTCGACCACGCGTCGTACGACATGAACAGCCTGCGCGGCGGCGACGAGGCCACGGGCTCGGGACCGTACAAGCTCGACTCCTTCGACAAGGAGCAGGCGGTGTTCTCGGTCAACCCCGACTACAAGGGCACCGCCAAGGTGAAGAACAAGGGCGTCACCCTCAAGTTCTTCCACGACGACCAGAAGGGCCTGAAGAAGGCACTCCTGGACGACAAGATCGACATCGCGTACCGAGGCCTCGCCGCCGACGACATCGCGGACATCGAGCAGGACACCTCCGACAAGAGCCAGAACATCGACGTCGTCGAGGGCACCAGCGCCGAGGTGCAGCACCTGGTCTTCAACATGAAGGACCCAGTCGCCGGCAAGCTGGGCGTCCGCAAGGCCATGGCCTACCTCCTGGACCGTGACGCCCTGGTCAAGGACGTCTACCGGGACACGGCCACGCCGCTGTACTCGATCGTCCCGGCCGGGATCGGCGGTCACAACACCGCCTTCTTCGACACCTACGGCGCCCGCCCGCAGCGCTCCAAGGCCGCGGCGGCCCTGAACGAGGAGGGCATCAGCGGCAAGGTCAAGCTCACGCTCTGGTCCACGCCCTCGCGCTACGGCCCCGCGACCGACCAGGAGCTGAGGGCGATCGCCAAGCAGCTCAACGCGAGCGGCCTCTTCGACGCCGACGTGAAGTCGATCGAATTCAGCCAGTACGAGCGGGACATCAAGTCCGGCAAGTACGGCGTCTACGTCAAGGGCTGGGTGCCGGACTACCCGGACCCGGACAACTTCACGCAGCCGTTCTTCGGCAAGGGCAACGTCCTGCAGAACGGCTACCAGAACAGCGAGATCACCGGGAAGATCATCCCCGGCACCGCGGGCGAGACCGACCGCACCCGGACCGACGAGGACTACTCGAAGCTCCAGGACGTCGTCGCCGACGAGCTGCCGATTTTGCCGGTCTGGCAGGCCAAGCAGTACGCCGTCATCTCCGACGACGTGTACGGCGTCGAGTCGTGCCTCGACGCGTCGACGGTGTTCCGCTTCTGGGAGCTCAGCAAGGCCTGATCACGACAGTGAAAAAGGTGGCCGCCCCTTTCCGAGGGGGCGGCCACCTTTTCCGTTCGCCACTGCCTGTACTGCCTCTACTGCTGCCCTGTACTGCCTCTACTGCGCGCCGGGTCGCACCAGGCCGCTCTCGTACGCGTACACAGCGGCTTGCACGCGGTCGCGCAGGCCCAGCTTCGTGAGCACATGGCCCACATGCGTCTTGACCGTCGTCTCGCTCACGAACAGGTCCGCCGCGATCTCCGCGTTCGACAGGCCGCGCGCCACCAGCTTGAGGACCTCGACCTCCCGCTCGGTGAGTGTGTGCAGGGCGTCGGGCACCGGCTCGTCGCCCGACGGGAGATGCCCCGCGTACTTGTCGAGGAGCCTGCGCGTGATGCTCGGCGCGAGCATCGCCTCGCCCGACGCGACCACGCGGATCGCCTGCACCAGCTCGTTCGCCGGAGCGTCCTTGAGCAGGAAGCCACTGGCCCCCGCGCGCAGCGCCTCCACCACGTACTCGTCGAGGTCGAAGGTGGTCAGGACCAGGACCTTCGCCGGTCCGTCCCGGCCGGGACCGGTGATCTGCCGGGTCGCCTCGACGCCGTCCATCCTCGGCATACGGATGTCCATCAGGACCACATCGGGCTGCAGCGCCCGCACCTGGTCGAGAGCCTGCAGGCCGTCCCCGGCCTCGCCGACGACCGCGACATCCTGCTCGGCCTCCAGGATCATCCGGAACCCGGTGCGCAGCAGTGGCTGGTCGTCGACCAGTAGGACACGGATCGCCACGTAACTCTCCTTCGCTAGCCCGGGGCCATTCTGCCCTGCGTGCCCTCTTCGGACTCGGGCACCCTCACCGCAAGGGGGTACGGCGGGGGAGTCCCGCCGAATTCCGGACATACGGCCTGGTGGTCACACCAGCCGCAGAGCTTCGTCGGCCGGGGCCGCCACTCACCCGTCTCGGTGGCGAGCGTGATCGCCTCCCACAGCGCGTGCAGCTTCCGCTCGACCTGCTCCAGGTCCTCGGTCCTCGGGTCGTACGTGATGACGTCGCCGCTGCCCAGATAGACGAGCTGCAGGCGGCGCGGGACCACGCCCTTCAGGCGCCACACCACCAGGGCGTAGAACTTCATCTGGAAGAGCGCGCCCTCGGAATACTCGGGGCGGGGGGCCTTGCCCGTCTTGTAGTCGACGATCCGCACCTCGCCGGTGGGTGCCACGTCCACGCGGTCGATGATGCCGCGCAGCTTCAGGCCCGACTCCAGCTCCGCCTGCACGAACAGCTCGCGCTCGGCGGGCTCAAGGCGGGTGGGGTCCTCCAGGGTGAACCAGCGCTCGACGAGCTTCTCCGCGTCCGCGAGCCAGCGCGCGAGCCGCTCGCCCTGCTCGTCGTCGGCGAACAGCTCCGTCAGCTCCGGCTTGGCCTCGCGCAGGCGGTCCCACTGCCCCGGGATCAGGGCCTTGGCGCGCGGCGCGGTCCGCTCGCCCGCGGGCGCGTCGAAGAGCCGCTCAAGGACGGCGTGCACCAGCGTGCCGCGGGTCGCGGCCTCGCTCGGCTTCTCCGGCAGCTTGTCGATCACCCGGAAGCGGTAGAGCAACGGACACTGCATGAAGTCACTGGCGCGCGACGGCGACAGGGACGCCGGACGCACGGCCGTCACGGCACCCTCGGTCCTTGTTTCCATGAGGACAGACCCTACGACCCGCCACTGACAACGGCCGCATACCATCGACGACAGACCCTCTCGCCCTGCATGATCGTGCGTGTACCGCGCCGGACAGGGGCGAGGGACGCTTCGAACGAGGGGACATCGTGGACGAGAGCGGCGGGAGCGGCAGGCCGCGGTCCGACGGGACGGACGGTCGGCGGCCGGACCACGCGGACGACCACTCGGAGTCGCCACGTCCGGTGGACACGGCCGACTCCGCGAGGCCCGCGCAAGGCGGCTCCGACAGCGCCGAGGGCCCCGACAGTGCTGCCCGGCCCCAGGCACCCGGACAGGCGCCCCAACAGGCGCCCGACGACACACCACGCCCCGCGGACCAGCCCCGGGAGCCGGGCGACCGCCTCACGAAGAACCCGCAGGACACACCGGCCCCGCGGGACACGCCCGGGAGGACGTCGGCCAAGGACACCCATCCCGAGTACGCGCACGCCAGCCACGGCCCCGCCCCGAAGGCGACCCCGCCCAAGGGACAGAAGGGACCCGGGGGAGGGCTGCTCATGGGACGGCCGTTCGGCGTGCCCGTCTACGTGGCGCCCAGCTGGTTCCTCGTCGCCGCCCTCATCACCTGGGTGTTCGGCGGCCAGCTCGACCGGGTCCTGCCCGAACTCGGCGCCGCCCGCTACCTCGTCTCCCTCTTCTTCGCCGTCGCCTTCTACGCCTCCGTGCTCGTCCACGAGCTGGCCCACACCGTCGCCGCCCTGCGCTTCAAGCTGCCGGTGCGCCGCATCCAGCTGCAGTTCTTCGGCGGGGTCTCGGAGATCGAGAAGGAGTCGGAGACGCCCGGACGCGAGTTCATCCTCGCCTTCGTGGGCCCCCTGCTCTCCCTCGTCCTCGCGGGCGTCTTCTACGCGGGCATGCAAGCCGTAGAGCCCGGCACCGTGCCCGGCGTCCTGCTCGCGGGACTGATGATCTCGAACCTCATCGTCGCCGCCTTCAACCTCCTGCCCGGCCTGCCCCTGGACGGCGGCCGTATGCTCCGCGCCGTCGTCTGGAAGATCACCGGCAAGCCCATGAGCGGCACCATCGCCGCCGCCTGGGTCGGCCGCGCCCTCGCCATCTCCGTCCTGGTCGGCCTGCCGATCCTCAACCAGTCCGGCGCGCTCGGCGGCGAGACCCAGGACATCGGCGGCATGGACACCGTCATGGACGCCCTGCTCGCCGCGATCCTCGCCGCGATCATCTGGACCGGCGCGGGAAACAGCCTGCGCATGGCCCGCCTCCGGCAGCACCTGCCCGAGCTCCGCGCCCGCGCCCTGACCCGCCGCGCCGTCCCCGTGGAGACGAACACCCCGCTCTCCGAGGCGCTGCGCCGCGCCAACGACGCGGGGGCCCGCGCCCTGGTCGTGGTCGACGCCGACGGCGACCCGATGTCGGTCGTCCGCGAGGCGGCCATCGTCGGGGTGCCCGAGCACCGCCGCCCCTGGGTCACCGTCAGCGGCCTCGCCCAGGACATCACCGAAGGCATGCGGATCTCCGCCGAGCTCGCGGGCGAGGAGCTGCTCGACACCCTCCGGGCGACGCCCGCCACGGAGTACCTCGTGGTCGAGGCCTCCGGCGAGATCTACGGAGTGCTGTCCGCCACCGACGTGGAGCGCGCCTTCGTCAAGGCGATGGCCCGCCCCAGCTGACGCGGCCACCCTGGTCCTGGGCCCCCGAACGGGCCGGTAGGCTGTTCACATGTCCGAACCGACCGGTGCCGCCCGCCGACGCGGGCCCTTCAAGGTCGGGGACCAGGTTCAGCTGACCGACCCCAAGGGCCGCCACTACACGTTCACGCTCGAGGCCGGGAAGAACTTCCACACCCACAAGGGTTCCTTCCCCCACGACGAGCTGATCGGTGCTCCCGAGGGCAGCGTTGTCCGCACCACGGGAAACGTCGCCTACCTCGCGCTGCGCCCCCTGCTCCCCGACTACGTCCTGTCCATGCCCCGCGGCGCCGCCGTGGTCTACCCCAAGGACGCGGGGCAGATCCTGGCCTTCGCGGACATCTTCCCCGGCGCCCGTGTCGTCGAGGCGGGTGTGGGCTCCGGCTCGCTCAGCAGCTTCCTCCTGCGCGCCATCGGCGACGAGGGAATGCTGCACTCGTACGAGCGCCGCGAGGACTTCGCCGAGATCGCCCAGCAGAACGTGGAGCGCTACTTCGGCGCCCCGCACCCCGCCTGGCAGCTCACCGTCGGCGACCTCCAGGACAACCTGAGCGACACCGAGGTCGACCGCGTCATCCTCGACATGCTCGCCCCCTGGGAGTGCCTGGACGTCGTCTCCAAGGCGCTCGTCCCCGGCGGCATCCTCTGCTGCTACGTCGCGACCACCACCCAGCTCGCACGGACCGTCGAGTCCATCCGCGAGATCGGCGGCTTCAACGAGCCGACCGCCTGGGAATCGATGATCCGCAACTGGCACGTCGAGGGCCTCGCCGTCCGCCCCGACCACCGCATGATCGGCCACACCGGCTTCCTGCTCACCGCCCGCCGCCTCGCGGACGGCGTGGAGCCGCCCATGCGCCGCCGCCGCCCCTCCAAGGGCGCCTACGGCGACGACTACACCGGCCCGAACGCCGACGGCGGCACCCCCCGCGCGGAGCGCTGAGGCGCCACCGCCGAACGCACAGGCGCCGCCGCCGAGTTCCCCCTTCGACCGGGGAACTCGGCGGCGGCGCCTTTCCGTTCATGCCCTTCCTGGACCCCGCTGTTCCGCCGCACTGTGAGGTATGGCACGATGCTGGCCACCTCCCCCACCGGCACAGCCCTCACAGGAGACACTCCTAGTGCAGCACCCCGCCGTCCCGGAACTGGCACACAACACCACCCGCCCCGTCCACTGGCTGGCCACCGCGGCCGCGCTCGCCGCCGTCGTCGCGGGCTCCTCCTTCCTGCAGCCCGACCCCGCGAACGCCGCCCAGCCGAGCTCCAAGCCGTCCGGCAAGACCGCCGCCGCTCCGGCCCCGGCTCCGGATCCGGCCACCGTCACGTACCCCATCACCTGCGGCAACGTGAAACCCGTGGTCAAGAAGAAGGCCTCCGGGGACCTCGACGGGGACGGCAGACCCGAGACCGTCGCCGTGGTGCACTGCGCCGCCGGATCGGGCACGCCGCCCGACGGCGTGTACGTCGTCACGCGGGCCACGGAGGGCAAGCCCCGCGTCGTCGCCACCCTCGTCGACCCGAAGGACCGCCAGAACGTCAGCGACTTCGCCGTACGTGACGGCGTGATCACCGCCACGCTCCTGGGGTACTCGTCACCGAACGTGCCCAGCTGCTGCCCGGACCTCCAGGACGAGGCCAAGTGGCAATGGAAGGACGGCACGTTCGCACGGTCCACCCCGGCCGGTGCACACAGCGTGTGACCGCGAGGACACGAAGAAGGGCCTGTGCCCGCCGCTCAGCGGCGGGCACAGGCCCTTCTTCTTCGACGAGTTCGCGGCCTCAGGCCGCGTCGGGGCCGTAGACCTCGACGCTGTCCGAAACGCGACGCACGTGGATGCAGTCTCCCGGGCACTCCTTCGCCGAGTCCACGACATCACGCAGAAGCGGCAGCGGTACGGGCGTTGTGGCGCCCGGCGCCTGCAGGAGCTCGTCGTCACCGCTCTTCACATAGGCCAGACCGTCGATGTCCAGCTCGAAGACCTCGGGCGCGTACTGCGCGCAGATCCCGTCGCCGGTACAGAGGTCCTGGTCGATCCAGACCTCCAGGAGATCGCGGCCCTCGGGGCCGGTCCCAGCTTCGTCCTGCACGGTCATTTCTCCTGCCGATCGCTGCGTCGAGCGAACCGACTCGAGGACAAGTCGGGCCAGCCCTGACGGGTGTTGAACGCTTCGACGATACAACCGCCCGCTTTCCGATGTTGTTGGGTGGGTATTCACCTGGCGTGAGGGAGAGCGCAAGGGTGAAGATCGGACACACCTCGACCGTCTTTGTGATCTAGGGGTTTCAATCGACACCCACCCAGGTAGGGTCTGGAAGCGTCCAGCTCCCCTTGGAGGAGGTGAGGACCGTGGCAGCACACGACGACGACATCAACCGCGGCATCCGGCCGGGGCGAGGGTCTGATGACCCCGCCGGTCAGGTTGCCTATCTCGAGCAGGAAATCGCCGTCCTGCGACGCAAGCTCGCCGACTCTCCGCGGCATACGAGAATTCTCGAAGAGCGGATCGTCGAGCTGCAGACCAACCTGGCCGGCGTGTCCGCACAGAACGAGCGGCTCGCCAACACGCTCCGTGAGGCCCGCGACCAGATCGTGGCCCTCAAGGAGGAAGTCGACCGGCTCGCGCAGCCGCCGGCCGGCTTCGGGGTCTTCCTCGTGGCGAACGAGGACGGCACGGCGGACATCTTCACCGGGGGCCGCAAGCTCCGGGTGAACGTCAGCCCCAGCGTGGAGCTCGAAGAGCTCAGGCGCGGCCAGGAAGTCATGCTCAACGAAGCGCTCAACGTGGTCGAGGCCATGGAGTACGAGAGCGTGGGGGACATCGTCACCCTCAAGGAGATCCTCGAGGACGGCGAGCGTGCCCTGGTGGTCGGGCACACCGACGAGGAGCGAGTGGTCAGGCTCGCCGAACCACTCCTCGACGTCACCATCCGCCCGGGCGACGCACTCCTGCTCGAACCCCGCTCCGGCTACGTCTACGAAGTGGTTCCCAAGAGCGAGGTCGAAGAACTCGTCCTCGAAGAGGTACCGGACATCGGCTACGAGCAGATCGGCGGCCTGGGCAACCAGATCGAGCTGATCCGCGACGCGGTCGAACTGCCCTACCTCTATCCGGACCTCTTCAGGGAGCACGAACTGCGGCCGCCCAAGGGCGTCCTGCTGTACGGGCCCCCCGGCTGCGGCAAGACGCTGATCGCGAAGGCCGTCGCCAACTCCCTTGCCAAGAAGGTCGCCGAGGTGACCGGAGCGGCACAGGGGAAGAGCTTCTTCCTCAACATCAAGGGCCCCGAGCTCCTCAACAAGTACGTCGGCGAGACCGAGCGCCACATCCGCCTGGTCTTCCAGCGTGCGAGGGAGAAGGCGAGCGAGGGCACCCCCGTCATCGTCTTCTTCGACGAGATGGAATCCCTCTTCCGCACCCGCGGATCCGGAGTCAGCTCGGACGTGGAGAACACCATCGTCCCCCAGCTGCTCGCCGAGATCGACGGCGTGGAAGGCCTGGAGAACGTCATCGTCATCGGTGCCTCGAACCGTGAGGACATGATCGACCCCGCGATCCTGCGGCCCGGACGACTCGACGTGAAGATCAAGATCGAGCGCCCCGACGCCCAGGCGGCGAAGGACATCTTCGCCAAGTACCTCACCGAGCGGCTCCCGCTGCACGCGGACGACCTCGCCGAGCACAGCGCCGACCGGCGGACCACTGTGGACGGCATGATCCAGTCCGTCGTGGAGCAGATGTACGCGGAGTCCGAGGAGAACCGCTTCCTCGAGGTGACGTACGCCAACGGCGACAAGGAAGTCCTGTACTTCAAGGACTTCAACTCCGGCGCCATGATCGAGAACATCGTGGGACGCGCCAAGAAGATGGCCATCAAGGCCTTCCTCGACGCCGACCAGAAGGGCATCAGGGTCTCTCACCTCCTGCAGGCTTGCATCGACGAGTTCAAGGAGAACGAGGACCTGCCCAACACCACCAACCCGGACGACTGGGCCCGCATCTCCGGCAAGAAGGGCGAACGGATCGTGTACATCCGTACGCTCGTCACCGGAAAGCAGGGCGCGGACACCGGACGCTCCATCGACACGGTGGCGAACACCGGTCAGTACCTGTAGAAGACAGGGCGGCTGCGGGTGTCCTTCGTGGGTACCCGCAGC
Source organism: Streptomyces sp. NPDC044044 (assembly GCF_056434405.1). NCBI lineage: Bacteria > Bacillati > Actinomycetota > Actinomycetes > Kitasatosporales > Streptomycetaceae > Streptomyces > Streptomyces sp. NPDC044044. The sequence goes on from NZ_JBWKFG010000009.1 coordinate 275,525, forward strand.
TGTCTGTTTTTCAATGAACGCAATGATCTCCCCACCAGCGCAAAGGCGCTCTAGGCTCTTCGGTACCGCCGAGCGCGCAGTGCGGGGACGGGCACCGCACACGCACCGGAGAACCAGCGGTACTTGAGCGCCGCACCCGAATGGGAGCGCCGCCGGGCAAGGAGGGCCGCATGACCGTACGGCGAGTAATGGGCATCGAGACGGAGTACGGCATCTCCGTCCCCGGCCACCCGAACGCCAATGCCATGCTCACCTCGTCCCAGATCGTCAACGCCTACGCCGCGGCGATGCACCGGGCGCGACGCGCCCGCTGGGACTTCGAGGAGGAGAACCCGCTGCGGGACGCACGGGGCTTCGACCTCGCACGTGAGACCGCCGATGCCAGTCAGCTCACCGACGAGGACATCGGCCTCGCCAACGTGATCCTCACCAATGGGGCGCGTCTCTACGTGGACCACGCGCACCCCGAGTACAGCTCACCCGAGGTCACCAATCCCTGGGACGCCGTCCTGTGGGACAAGGCGGGCGAACGCATCATGGCGGAGGCGGCCGAACGGGCCGCGCAGCTGCCCGGCGCCCAGCCGATCCACCTCTACAAGAACAACACCGACAACAAGGGCGCCTCGTACGGCACGCACGAGAACTACCTGATGAAGCGGGAGACCCCCTTCTCGGACATCGTGCGCCACCTGACACCGTTCTTCGTGTCCCGGCAGGTCATCACCGGCGCCGGCCGTGTCGGCATCGGCCAGGACGGCCACGAGCACGGCTTCCAGCTCAGCCAGCGCGCCGACTACTTCGAGGTCGAGGTGGGCCTGGAGACGACACTCAAGCGGCCCATCATCAACACCCGGGACGAACCGCACTCCGATGCCGAGAAGTACCGCCGCCTGCACGTCATCATCGGCGACGCGAACCTCTCCGAGATCTCGACCTATCTGAAGCTGGGCACGACGTCCCTGGTCCTCGCCATGATCGAGGACGGCTTCATCGCGGTGGATCTCGCCGTCGACCAGCCCGTGCGCACCCTCCACCAGGTCTCGCACGATCCGACGCTCAAGCGCCTGATCACGCTCCGCAGCGGCCGCACACTCACCGCTGTCCAGCTCCAGATGGAGTACTTCGAGCTGGCCCGCAAATATGTGGAGGAGCGGTACGGCTCCGAGGCCGACGAGCAGACCAAGGACGTCCTCACCCGCTGGGAAGACGTCCTGGGGCGTCTGGAGAGCGATCCGATGAGCCTCTCCGGGGAACTCGACTGGGTCGCCAAGCGGGAGCTCATGGAGGGCTACCGCCGCCGTGACAGCCTCGACTGGGACGCGGCGCGGCTGCACCTGGTCGACCTCCAGTACGCGGACGTACGGCCCGACAAGGGCCTCTACAACCGTCTGGTGGCACGCGGCAAGATGAAGCGCCTCCTGGAGGAGCCACAGGTCGAGCGCGCCCAGACGAAGCCTCCGGAGGACACGCGCGCGTACTTCCGCGGCCGGTGCCTGGAGCAGTACGCGGACGACGTGGCCGCGGCCTCGTGGGATTCGGTCATCTTCGACCTTCCGGGCCGCGACTCGCTCCAGCGCGTGCCCACACTGGAGCCACTGCGCGGGACACGGAACCACGTGAAGGAGCTCCTGGACCGCTGCCGCACGGCGGAGGATCTGGTACGGGTGCTCTCCGGAGGCTGAAAGACCCGGCGTGTGGGAATCATCGAGGTGGTCCCCGGACGTTGCAGTAACTACGGGGCCGATGTCAGACCTGGCTTATAGGGTCTGATCAAGTGCATCGCACCTAACGAGCGGGGTGAGGTAGATGGCGACCAAGGACACCGGCGGCGGACAGCAGAAGGCGACGCGTTCCACCGAGGAGGTCGAGGAGCAGACTGAGGAAGCGCAGGGCTCCGAAGACCTCAAGGAGCGCCAGGAGAAGCTGAGCGACGACGTGGACTCCGTCCTGGACGAGATCGACGACGTCCTCGAGGAGAACGCCGAGGACTTCGTGAGGTCCTTCGTGCAAAAGGGCGGGCAATAAGCGGGCGTGGCGGCCGAGGGCGCGTGTGGTGCCGGGAGTGCGTGGCGCAGTACGGGGCCGCGCATGACCGGCGGCGTCCACGCGAACCGATGTGAACTGCCTCAACGCCCCAGCCGTACATGTGGATCACTGCCATGAGGCGGGTAGGGTCCCTGACGTACTGTGCTTCAACTGCAATTCGGCCATCGGCAAGTTGGGATCCGACCCCGGCACCGTCCGCCGTGCGGCCGCATACCTGGAAGGAAACGCGTGGAAGCCAACACTCGTAGCACCGGGCGTCTACCAGCTGCCTTCCTGACGCCTGGTTCTTCGTCCTTCATGGACTTCCTGTCCGAGCACCAGCCCGCGATCCTGCCGGGCAACCGGCAGTTGCCGCCCACGCAGGGTGTGATCGAGGCGCCGCACGGCACGACGATCGTGGCGACGACGTTCCCCGGCGGCGTCGTGCTCGCCGGTGACCGGCGGGCGACCATGGGCAATGTCATCGCGCAGCGCGACATCGAGAAGGTCTTCCCGGCCGACGAGTACTCCGCCGTCGGCATCGCCGGCACCGCCGGTCTCGCCGTGGAGATGGTCAAGCTCTTCCAGCTGGAGCTTGAGCACTTCGAGAAGGTCGAGGGTGCCACGCTCTCCCTGGAGGGCAAGGCCAATCGTCTCTCCACGATGATCCGGTCGAATCTGGGAATGGCCATGCAGGGCCTGGCCGTTGTCCCGCTCTTCGCGGGGTATGACGTCGACCGCGAGAAGGGGCGCATCTTCAGTTACGACGTCACGGGCGGCCGTTCCGAGGAGCACGGTTTCGCGGCCACCGGCTCCGGTTCGGTCTTCGCGCGCGGTGCGATGAAGAAGCTCTACCGCAACGACCTGACAGAGCAGGAAGCGACGACGCTCGTCGTGCAGGCGTTGTACGACGCCGCGGACGACGACTCGGCGACGGGTGGCCCGGATGTCGCCCGCCGCATCTATCCGATCGTGACTGTGATCTCCGACGAGGGTTTCCGGAGGCTGGCGGACGACGAGTCCTCCGAGATCGCCCGCTCGATCCTTGAGCGGCGCCTGGAGCAGCCCGACGGCCCGCGGGCCTCGCTGCTCTGATCGATCCGTATTCGCCACTGACTGAGTCACTGACAGAAAGGGACGGATAGCCGGTGTCGACGCCGTTCTATGTCTCACCCCAGCAGGCCATGGCCGACCGGGCGGAATACGCCCGCAAGGGCATCGCCCGTGGTCGCAGCCTTGTTGTGCTGCAGTTCGCCGATGGCATCGTGTTCGTCGGCGAGAACCCGTCCCGTGCGCTGCACAAGTTCAGCGAGATCTATGACCGGATCGGCTTCGCGGCCGCCGGCAAGTACAACGAGTACGAGAACCTCCGGATCGGCGGCGTGCGGTACGCCGATCTCCGTGGGTACACGTACGACCGCGACGATGTGACGGCCCGTGGGCTCGCGAACGTCTATGCCCAGACGCTGGGCACGATCTTCTCGAGCCAGGCGGAGAAGCCCTACGAGGTGGAGTTGGTCGTCGCCGAGGTGGGCGCCACGGCTGACGCCGATCAGATCTACCGGCTGCCGCATGACGGTTCGATCGTGGACGAGCACGGCTCGGTCGCGGTCGGCGGCAATGCCGAGCAGATCAGCACGTATCTCGATCAGCGTCATCGTGACGGGATGTCGCTCGCCGAGGCGCTGAAGCTGGCCGTGCAGTCGCTGTCCCGCGACACCAACGGCAGCGAGCGGGAGATCCCCGCGGAGCGGCTCGAGGTGGCGGTCCTCGACCGTACGAGGCCGCAGCAGCGGAAGTTCAAGCGGATCGTCGGGCGTCAGCTCGCGCGGCTGCTCGAAGGCGGTGCGTCGGCGCCCACGGACGCCGAGTCCGACAACGAAGAGCCGGACGCCGACTCCGGTTCGGACTCCGGGTCCGGCTCCGGCTCCGGGTCCACCGAGGAGTAGTCCGGTTCGTCGTGTGCGCCCCGTGTCCTGGCCGTGAGGCCGGGGCGCGGGGCGCCCGCATGTGTGGAGGGGCTAGCGGGCCGCGGGGGCCGTCGAGCCGCGGATCACGAGCTCGACGGGGAGGGTGTCGGGCCGGGGCCTGTGGCCGTCGAGGACGGCGAGCAGGGCCGTCATGCCGCGTTCCCCGAACTGTTCCGCGGGCAGCCGCACGGTGGTGAGTTCGGGTTCCACGGCGGTCGCCAGAGTGAGGTCGTCGAAGCCGGTCACCGAGAGGTCCTCGGGCACGCGCAGGCCCAGTCTGCGGGCCGCCTTGCAGGCACCCGCGGCGAGGATGTCGTCGTCGCAGACGAGCGCGGTGGGGCGGGGCCCCGGCGCGCGGAGGGCGGCCTCGGCGGCCGTGCGGGCGTCGTCGACGGTGAGGGGTGCCCGGACGGTGCGTACGGCCGCGTCGGTGCCCCTCAGCGCCTCCGCGAGGGCCTCGGAGCGTACGTCGAAGGTCCAGGAGTCGACGCCCGCGGCCAGGTGCAGGAAGTCGCGGTGGCCCAGGGCCAGCAGATGCTCGGCCGTCCGGCGCATGCCGTCGCCGATGTCGAGGTTGACGGTGGCCGCGCCGAGGCTGCCCGCCGGGTCGCTGTCGAGCATGACCAGGGGGAGCGCGTCGCCCTGGATGGTGGCGAGGGCGTCGGAGGCGATGGAGGAGGCGAGGATCCCGTCGAGGGCGGCGCGGCTGGAGTCGAAGGGGTCGCGGGCGGGGCCGATGCCGTCGGGGGAGGGGTAGAGGACGACTCCGAAGCCGTTCTCGGCGGCGACGCGGGCGGCCCCGGTGTAGACGCGGGCGAAGAACTCGTTCGTGAGGGCGGGGACCACGAGGAGGGCCGTCCTGGTGCGGCCGAGGCGGAGATTGCGGGCCGCGAGGTTCGGGCGGTAGCCCAGCTCGCGGGCGGTGTCACGGACGCGTTCCGCGGTGCGCTCGGCGACGCGCCCGCGCCACTTCTCGCCGAACACGAGGGAGACGGTGGCCTGGGACACCCCGGCGGCCCGTGCGACGTCGCGGCTCGTGGGGCGTGGCCCTGCGGCCTCCTGCTGTGGCCCGGCCACTTCTGGTACCTCCCAGGTCGGTCCCGCGGGGCGCGATCGGGGTGGACCCGCGGTGAGCGCTCATGGTACGTATGATGCCCGAAGTTATACGTAAAACCTCGGTGTGACGGCACCAGGGGGAGGGGCGGGAAGCATGGCTGCCGGATACGCGGAGATCCTCCGGACGAGATACGCCGGGCGGCTGCTGGCGGGCACCCTCGTGGGCCGGCTGCCGAACGCGACGGCCGCGATCGCCATCGTGCTGTTCATCCGCGCCGAGGGCGGCACGTACAGCCTGGCCGGCGCTCTCGCCGCGGTGTACGGCGTGGCCAACGCGGTGGGGCAGCCGCTGCTCGGCCGCCTGGTGGACCTGTACGGGCAGCCGCGCGTCCAGCTCCCCTCGGCGCTCGTCTCCGCCCTCGGCATGGCGGGCTTCGCCTTCACCGGTCCCGATTCGCTCGGCCTGGCGTACGTGGCGGTGGGCGTGGCCGGCCTCTTCACGCCACCCCTGGAGGGCGGCCTGCGCGCGCTGTGGCCGAGCGTCCTGGGCAAGGAGGAGCAGGTGCACACGGCGTACGCCATGGACGCCATCGCCCAGGAAGTCATGTTCACTGTCGGACCGTTGCTCATCACGGGCTGTGTCGCGCTCTGGTCGGAGCAGGCCGCGCTGCTCGTCGTGAACGTCATCGGCCTGCTGGGCGCCCTCTCCGTGGTGATGTCGAAGCCCTCGCGCGCGTGGCGCTCGGCACCCCGTGAGGCGCACTGGCTCGGCGCGCTGCGCTCACCCGGGCTCATCGCGCTGCTCGGCGCGTTCCTGTTCATCGGCATGGCGCTCGGCTCCATCACCGTCGCCGGGGTGTCGTACGCCGACGGGCACGGCGGGGACGCGGTGTACGGCTGGATGATGGCGGCGCTCGGGCTCGGCGCCCTCGTCGGAGGTTCGGTGTACGGGGCGCGGCAGTGGGCCGGCGTGCCGGAGAAGCGGCTGACCGGCCTGGTGGCCCTGCTCGCCCTCTGCTACTGGCCGTTGACGCTGATGCCCGGCGCGGTCGCCATGACGGTGCTCGCGGCCGTCGCGGGCGTGTTCCTCGCGCCGGCGCTCGCGTGCGCGTTCATCATCGTCGACCGGCACGCCCCGCGGGGCACCGTCACCGAGGCGTTCTCCTGGCTCGTGACCACGTTCACGGTGGGCGCGTCGCTCGGCACGGCCGCCGCGGGGCCGGTCGTCGAGTGGGGCGGGACCCGGTGGGGCTTCGCCGTTCCGGGGCTCGCGGGAATCGCCGCGCTGCTTGTTCTGCTGGCCACGGCGCGGGCGCTCGCGCTGCCCGCAGAATCGGCGGTCGTTGCGGGTTCATCGGAAAATGATCGAAACGGTGCCGTCGAACCCGGTTTCAGGGCAGGGCATCAGGCGTAATGTTCAGTCATGGACCGCCGCATTTTCGGGCTGGAGAATGAGTACGGCGTCACGTGCACGTTTAGGGGACAGCGCCGTCTGTCGCCTGACGAGGTGGCGCGCTACCTCTTCCGCCGTGTTGTCTCATGGGGCCGCAGCAGCAACGTCTTTCTGCGGAACGGCGCCCGCCTCTATCTTGACGTCGGGTCACATCCGGAATACGCGACACCGGAATGTGACAACGTGACCGAGCTGGTCACCCACGACAAAGCGGGCGAGCGCATTCTGGAAGGCCTGCTCGTCGACGCCGAACGCCGCCTGCACGAGGAGGGAATCGCGGGCGACGTCTATCTCTTCAAGAACAACACCGACTCGGCGGGAAACTCCTACGGCTGCCACGAGAACTATCTGGTGGCCCGGCACGGGGAGTTCTCGCGGCTCGCGGACATCCTCATTCCCTTCCTCGTCACGCGACAGCTGCTCTGCGGCGCGGGCAAGGTGCTGCAGACTCCGCGCGGCGCCGTGTACTGCGTCAGCCAGCGTGCCGAGCACATCTGGGAAGGGGTCTCCTCCGCGACCACCCGCTCCCGGCCGATCATCAACACCCGCGACGAACCGCACGCGGACGCCGAGCGCTACCGCAGGCTGCACGTCATCGTCGGCGACTCGAACATGTCCGAGACGACCATGCTCCTGAAGGTCGGTGCCACCGACCTCGTCCTGCGCATGATCGAAGCGGGCACGGTGATGCGGGACCTGACCCTGGAGAACCCGATCCGGGCGATCCGCGAGGTCAGTCACGACATCACGGGCCGCCGCAAGGTGCGCCTGGCCAGCGGCCGCGAGGCATCGGCCCTCGAAGTCCAGCGCGAGTACTACGAGAAGGCCGTGGACTTCGTGGAGCGCCGCGGCATCCGCACGGGCACGGTCGAACAGGTCCTCGAGCTGTGGGGCCGCACGCTCGACGCGATCGAGGCCGAGGACCTCGACCGCATCGGCACCGAGATCGACTGGGTCATGAAGTACAAGCTCATCGAGCGGTACCGAGCGAAGAACAACATGACCATGTCGCATCCCCGGGTCGCGCAGATAGACCTCGCGTATCACGACATCCACCGCCGTCGCGGGCTGTACTACCTCCTGGAGAGGAAGGGCCAAGCCGCCCGCATCTGCAACGACTTGAAGATCTTCGAAGGCAAGTCGGTGCCGCCGCAGACCACCCGCGCGCGGCTGCGCGGCGACTTCATCCGCAGGGCCCAGGAGCAGCGCCGCGACTTCACGGTCGACTGGGTGCACCTGAAGCTCAACGACCAGGCACAGCGCACGGTGTTGTGCAAGGACCCCTTCCGGTCGGTGGACGACCGGGTGGAGAAACTGATCGCCGGTATGTAACCCCTGATACAGGAGATGCGTTGCGGGAACGCAACGCGGGGCGCCGTACGTTCCTCGTACGGCGCCCTTCTCCATGCGTAGAGTTGCGCGCACGCCAACCGACAAGATCGACCGATACGAGGCCCCCACCGTGCGCCGACGCTCACTTCTCCTTGCTGTTCCGGCCGGCCTGCTCACGCTGGCCGGCTGTGGTGACGACAAAAAGGCCGACAAGGCCAAGTCAAGCGACAGCCCGTCCCCTTCCAACTCGACGTCGGCCGCGCCGACGGCGAAGATCGTTGACGGGCCCGTGCCCGAGATCACGAAGGGGACGAAGTTCGGGCAGAAGCCGACCGTCGCCAAGGGGTCCGGCAAGCCGTCGTCGGACCTCGCGGTCAAGACGCTGATCGAGGGCAAGGGCGACGAGGTCAAGAAGGGCGACTACCTCCAGGCCAACTACCTCGGCCAGATCTGGGCCACGGCGAAGGTCTTCGACAACTCGTACGACCGGGGCAACCCCACGGTCTTCCCGATCGGCGTCGGTCAGGTCATCCCCGGCTGGGACCAGGCTCTGGTCGGCAAGAAGCTCGACAGCCGCGTGGAGCTCGCGATCCCGCCGAAGATGGGTTACGGCACCGAGGGCAACAAGCAGGCGGGCATCAAGGGCACGGACACGCTGGTGTTCGTCGTGGACCTCGTGGGCACCTTCACGAACAAGAGCTCGGCCAAGGGCAAGGAGGTCGCGCAGTCCAACATCGACCTCCCCAAGGTCGGCACGAACACGGACGGCAAGGCCCCCAAGATCGACGTCCCGAAGAAGGCCGCCCCGAAGAAGCTCGTCGCGAACTACATCCTCGAGGGCGACGGCGACGAGATCAAGGCGACCGACAGCCTCCTGTGCCAGTACAAGGGCGTGCTGTGGGCCGACGGCAAGGAGTTCGACTCCTCGTACAAGCGCAGCGAGCTCGCCTCGTTCCAGCTGGCGCAGGTCGTCAAGGGCTGGGCGCAGGGCCTGACCGGCAAGAAGGTCGGCAGCCGCGTCCTGGTCGTCGTCCCGCCGGATCTCGGTTACGGCGACCAGCCCCCGCAGGGCAGCACCATCAAGAAGGACTCCACGCTGGTCTTCTCCGTGGACATCCTCGCGAAGATGTGATGCCGGGCAAGATGCAAGACTGTCCGCGCATGACCATCCGTATCAAGCAGGAGCATTTTCGTGAGCATTGACAAGCCCGAGGTCGACTTCCCGGTCGGCGAGCCGCCGGCCGAACTGCAGATCAAGGAAATCTGGGAGGGTGACGGGGCGGTCGCCAAGGCGGGCGACTTCGTCAAGGTCCACTACGTGGGCGTCGCCTTCAGCAGCGGCGAGGAGTTCGACGCCAGCTGGAACCGCGGCACCCCGCTGGAGTTCCAGCTCGGCGCCGGCCAGGTCATCGCCGGCTGGGACCAGGGCGTCCAGGGCATGAAGGTCGGTGGCCGGCGCGAGCTGACCATCCCCTCCCACCTCGCGTACGGCGACCGCGGCGCCGGTGGCGGCCGTATCGCGCCCGGCGAGACGCTGATCTTCGTCTGCGACCTCGTGGGCGTCTGAGCGACGACTGGGGCCAGGGTCTGATCAGACCTGTCCACCGAGGGTCCATGCCTGTCCTGGCATGGGCCCTCGGCTTTTGCCGGGACACCCCGGGGCGGTACGGTCGGCGGTCGGAAGCACTGTTGAGAAAGGGCGTCGATGGCCATTGCCAAGGCCGAGCGGCTGATGAATCTGGCGCTGTGTCTGCTCGGGACCCGGCGACCGCTCAGCAAGCGCGAGCTGCGTGAGTCCATCGAGGCCTATCTGGAGGCGGGGTCCGACGACTCCTTCAACCGGATGTTCGAGCGCGACAAGGACGATCTGCGCGAACTCGGCCTGGTCATCGAGACGGTGGAGAACCTCGACGGCGAGGTGGGCTATCTCGCGCGCCGCGACAGCAACCGCCTCCCGCCCATCACCATCGACGCCGAGGAGGCCGCCGCGCTCGGCCTCGCCGCCAAGGTCTGGCAGCAGGCACGCCTCGCCGGAGCGGCCAGTGGCGCCCTGCAGAAGCTGCGCGCCGCAGGCCTTCCGGAGGACGCCGAGCCGCAGGGGGCGCACAGCGCCCTGGAGCCGCGCATCCCCGTGCACGAGGCGTCCTTCGAGCCGCTGATGCTCGCCTGCCGCGACCGCCGCCCCGTCGTCTTCGACTACCGCAAGGCCACCGCGGCACGCCCCGAGCAGCGTCACGTCGAGCCGTGGGCCCTGGAGTGCTGGCGCGGCCACTGGTACCTCGCGGGCTGGGACCGCGACCGCGGCGCCGAGCGCGTCTTCAGGCTCTCCCGCATCACCGGGAAGGTCCGCGCCCGCGCCGGCAAGTTCACCGCCGACATCCCCGATGTGGTCACGGTGCGTGAGACGGTCGCGAGCTGGGCGGGTGAGAGCGCCGACCGCTCCGCCCTGATCAGACTGCGTACGGGCGCGGGCTATCCGCTGCGCGCCAAGGCCGCCCAGATACGTGAAGTGGGCGAGGGGTGGGACGAGTTGGAGATTCCGTACGGGCACGGGCTCGACGCCTGGCTGGTGGAGTTCGGGCCCGATGTGGTGGTCCTTGAACCCGCCGAGCTGCGGGCCGACGTGGTGGACCGGCTGCGCGCCGTGGCCAAGGGCTGAGGGGACGTACGACCATGGCCTCGAACGCCATCGACCAGACCCGGCGGATGCTCTCCCTGGTGACGTATCTGCGCGAGCGCCCCGGCGCCCACGTCAGTGACGTCGCCCGCGCCTTCGGGATCACCGAGGACGAGCTGATCTCCGACCTGGACGTGCTGCCGCTGTGCGGGACCAGCTTCCGCGGCGGCGACCTGCTCGACATCGACACCGACGGCGACCGCATCTGGTGGCACAACCCGGACGACGTGGCGGCCCCCCTGCGGCTCGCCGCCGACGAGGCCACCGCGCTCCTGGTGGCCGCCCGCGCGGTCTCCACGCTGCCGGGGCTGCGCGAGAGCGACCGGCAGGCGCTGGTGCGCGCCACCGCGAAGCTGGAGACGGCGGCCGGCGAGAACGCGGGCGCCAGTGCGCGGCTCTCGGTGACCTTCGAGTCCGAGGGCGGCGTCTTCGCCGACGTCGACCGCGCCATCTCCGAGCGGCGCAGGCTCTGGCTGCGCTACTACTCGCCCGCGCGCGACGAGCTCACCGAGCGCGAGGTGGACCCGATCCGGCTCTTCGCGGTCGGGCACACGTACATGGAGGCGTGGTGCTACCTCTCCGAGGCGCGCCGCACCTTCCGCCTCGACCGGGTGGCCGAGATCAGGATCATGGACGAGCCGTCGTCGCCGCCCGAGGTCGAACTGCGCGATCTCTCCGAGGGGCTCGTGCAGCCCGCCGCCGAGGACCCCGAGGTGGTCATCGAGGTCGGCCCCGGCGGCCGCTGGGTCGCCGAGTACTACCCCCACGACAGCGCGGAGGAACGGGCCGACGGCGGTCTGCGGATCACGCTGCGCACCCCGGACCCCACCTCGCTGCGCAGGCTCGCCCTCAGGCTCGGCGGGGACGGGCACATCGTCTCGCCCGCGGATCTCGCGGACAGCGCACGGCTGGCGGCGCGTGAGGCGCTCGCGGCCTACGACAAGCACGACAAGCACGACGAGCACGATGAGCACGACCAGCACCCCGGTGGGGCGTACGACAGGCAGGAGCAAGGACGTTGAACACCAGCATCATGTCCGAGATTCCCGGAATGTCGAGAATCGCCCCCGTGCTCTTCAAGGCCGCCTGCCCCGACTGCCGCGCCCGCTTCGAACTCTCCGCGGGTGCCCTGCGATTGGTCATCGGCGCCTCGGCCCGCACCACCTTCTACTCGTTCACGTGCCCCGAGTGCGGCAACGCGGTGCGCAAGTCCGCGGGCGAGCGCATCGTCGAACTGCTCACCGGCGGCGGGGTGCGGACGCTGCGTCTGCACTCGACCGTCTAGGCTCGGCGCATGTTCTGGGCGATGCTGGCGATTGCCGCGGGGTTCTGTGGCCTCGCCGTGCTCGGCGTACTGGCGATCCGGGTCTTCATCGAGGCGCAGCGCCTCAGCACTCAGGTGACGGAGACCACACAGCGGATCAACCGCGCGGCGGAGGATCTCGAAGCGGCGGCGACCGGTGTGGCCCGTGCGGGCCGAGATGTCCTTTAGATCCTGTGAAACCCGTCGGTGCCACAGGGGCGCGCATCGACACCGCGGCCTGTCAACTTCCCTTGTCCGGCAGGTACGCTGCTGAAGTGGCCCGGAGTTGCGAGGCGCGGGCCGCAACTGGGAGTACGCACAGGGATTGCCCTGCGTTCACCCCTGAGCGTTACGATCGCTGCCAGCACGGTGGCCGGACAGCAAGTCCGGCCTGTCCGGCAGCCCCGCCCCTGCCGCCTCGGTGAGAAGGTAAAGACCTATGTTCGGAAAGATCGGCGCCCCCGAGATCATTCTCATTCTCGTCGTCATCGTTCTGCTGTTCGGCGCGAAGAAGCTTCCCGACATGGCCCGGTCGCTCGGCAAGTCCGCGCGCATCCTCAAGAGCGAGGCGAAGGCGATGAAGACGGACGGCAAGAAGGACGAAGCCGCCCCGGCCGACCCGCCCAGCGACCCTTCCGCCGCCCAGCCGCGCACCATCCAGGCCGCGCCCGGCGACGTGACCAGCTCGCGTCCGGTCACCGAGCCCACCGACAGCACGACTAAGCGCTGATCCAAGGCCGGCGACGGCCGGCCTGCCGCACGAGATGAGGACGTGGGTTGCTCAAGTCTGCCCGCAAGAAGGAACAGGATCCCGAGGGGCGGATGCCGCTTGCGGAGCACCTGCGCGAGCTCCGCAACCGGCTCGCGAAGGCCGTGCTGGCCATCATCGTCGTCGCGATCGTCGCTGCCTTCTTCTACAAGGACATCATCGAGTTCTTCACGAACCCGATCCTTAGCTCCGTAGGGTGCGAGTCGAGCTTCGCCGAGCTGGCGGACAAGGGCGGCGAGGAGACCTGCGCGCGCATCGTCCTGAACGGTCTGATCACGCCGTTCACGCTCGCGCTGAAGATCTCCCTGATGGCCGGCGTGGTGCTGGCCTCGCCGATCTGGCTCTACCAGCTGTGGGCCTTCGTGGCCCCGGGCCTGCACCGCAGCGAGAAGAAGTACGCGTACGCGTTCGTGGGCGCCGGTTTCCCGCTCTTCCTGGGCGGCGGCTTCTTCGCGTACAAGACGCTGCCGACGATGGCCCGCGTGCTGCTCGAATTCTCCCCCGGCGGTGTCGACAACCAGCTGCCCCTGGACGAGCTGATCGACCTGGTCACCCGCATGGTGATCGTCTTCGGCCTCTCCTTCGAGCTGCCGCTCCTGCTGGTGATGCTGAACCTCACCGGGGTGCTCACCGGCAAGCGGATGCTCGGCTGGTGGCGCGGCATGATCATGGGCATCACGGTCTTCGCGGCTGTGGCGACGCCCAGCACCGACCCGCTGACCATGATGATGCTCGCCGGTCCGATCTGGGTGCTGTACTTCGCGGCCACCGCCTTCTCGCTCATGAACGACCGGCGCAAGGCCAGGATCGACGCCGCGGGGCCCGATGACGACGAGGCCTCCGACCTCGACCTCACCCCCGAGGACGTCGGCGAGATCGAGCCCGTGTCCGCGAACAGGGCGCTGCCCGAGCAGGCGAGCGGCGACGGCGCGAACCGAGACCGGGTAAACGGTTTCGACGACGTGACCTGACCTTGTAGGGTCCGGCCGTGACCAGCGAGATCACCCTCTTCGTCAATCCCACCGCGGGCCGCGGCCGGGGCGCTCACGCAGCGCAGCCGGCCGCTTCGGCGTTGCGTGCCGCAGGCTTCTCCGTGCGCACGGTCATCGGCGAGGACGCCGCCGACGCGCTGCGCCGGGCCCGTGAGGCCGTCGACGCCGGTACGCGCGCGCTGATAGCCGTCGGCGGTGACGGCATGGCCAGCCTCGCCCTCCAGGCCGTCGCCCGTACGCAGACGCCCCTGGGGGTGATCGCCGTGGGCACGGGCAACGACTTCGCACGCGCCCTGGGGCTCCCGGTCCGCGATCCGGCCGCCGCAGGGACGGTCGTCGCCGACGCGCTCGAAGCGGGGCGCACGCGCGACGTCGACCTGGGGCGGGTGGGCAAGACGTGGTTCGGCACCGTGCTCGCCTCCGGCTTCGACTCGCGGGTCAACGACCGGGGCAACCGGATGCGCTGGCCCACCGGGCGCTTCAAGTACGACCTCGCGATGGCCGCCGAGCTGGCCGCCTTCCGGCCCATCCCGTACCGGATCACGCTGGACGACGGCCGGGTCCACGAGGTCGACGCGACGCTCGTCGCCGTGGGGAACGGATCGTCGTACGGCGGGGGCATGAAGATCTGCGCGCGGGCCGACATGAGCGACGGGCTCTTCGACGTCACGGTCGTCGGCGACTGCAGCCGTACGACGCTCCTGAAGGTCTTCCCGCAGGTCTACAAGGGCACGCACCTCGACCACCCCAAGGTCACCGTGTTCCGGGCCGCGAAGGTGGAGCTCGCGGCCCCGGGAGTCACCGGATACGCGGACGGGGAGCAGCTCGGCGGGCTTCCCCTGACGGCGGAGTGCGTGCCGGGGGCCGTGCGGGTCCTGGTGCCCGAAGGGCCGTGGGCGCCGTAAGGCAGATAATGATCGTCCGTTGTCAGTGGTGGCCGGTAGTCTCGAAAGCACGATGACAGAGGACCTCTCACCGGCCGAGCGGTATGCGGCGGCGCGCGAGCGCGCTGCTGAGCAGGCCACCGCACTCGCTGGCTTCCGCGAGATGTACGAATTCGGCCTCGACCCCTTCCAGATCGAGGCCTGTCAGGCGCTCGAGGCGGGCAAGGGTGTGCTCGTGGCCGCCCCCACGGGCTCGGGCAAGACGATCGTCGGCGAGTTCGCCGTGCACCTGGCCCTGATGCAGGGCAAGAAGTGCTTCTACACGACCCCCATCAAGGCGCTCTCCAACCAGAAGTACGCCGACCTCTCCAAGAGATACGGCGCGGACAAGGTCGGTCTGCTGACCGGCGACAACAGCGTCAACTCCGATGCCCCGGTGGTCGTGATGACCACCGAAGTGCTGCGGAACATGCTGTATTCGGGCTCGCAGTCGCTCCTGAACCTCGGCTATGTGGTGATGGACGAGGTGCACTACCTCTCCGACCGCTTCCGTGGCGCCGTCTGGGAAGAGGTGATCATCCACCTCCAGGAGTCGGTGACGCTGGTCTCCTTGTCGGCGACCGTCTCGAACGCCGAGGAGTTCGGCGACTGGCTGGACACCGTGCGCGGCGACACCCAGGTGATCGTCTCGGAGCACCGGCCCGTGCCGCTGTTCCAGCACGTCCTCGCCGGGCGCCGGATGTACGACCTCTTCGAGGAGGGCGAGGGCCAGCGAAAGGCCGTCAACCCCGACCTCACGCGCATGGCGCGGATGGAGGCCAGCCGTTCGTACAACCCGCGCGACCGCCGCAAGGGCAAGATGATCCGCGAGGCCGACCGGGAGCGCGAGCGCAGGCAGCGGTCGCGGATCTGGACGCCGGGCCGGCCCGAGGTCATCGACCGGCTCGACTCCGAAGGTCTCCTTCCCGCGATCACGTTCATCTTCAGCCGCGCGGCCTGCGAGGCCGCCGTGCAGCAGTGCCTGCACGCGGGACTGCGGCTGAACGACGAGGACGCGCGGGCCCAGGTCCGCGAGATCGTCGAGGAGCGCACGGCCGCCATCCCGGACGAGGACCTGCACGTCCTTGGTTACTACGAATGGCTGGAAGGCCTGGAGCGCGGCATCGCCGCGCACCACGCGGGCATGCTGCCGACCTTCAAGGAGGTCGTCGAGGAGCTCTTCGTGCGCGGGCTCGTGCGCGCCGTCTTCGCCACCGAGACGCTCGCGCTCGGCATCAACATGCCCGCGCGCAGCGTGGTGTTGGAGAAGCTCGTCAAGTGGAACGGCGAGCAGCACGCGGACATCACCCCCGGCGAGTACACCCAGCTGACCGGCCGTGCCGGGCGCCGGGGCATCGACGTCGAGGGCCATGCGGTGGTCCTGTGGCAGCGCGCCATGAGCCCGGAGCACCTCGCGGGACTGGCTGGCACGCGCACGTACCCGCTGCGGTCCAGCTTCAAGCCGTCGTACAACATGGCGGTGAATCTGGTCGAGCAGTTCGGGCGGCACCGCTCGCGTGAGCTCCTGGAGACGTCCTTCGCGCAGTTCCAGGCCGACAAGTCCGTCGTCGGGATCTCGCGCCAGGTGCAGAAGAACGAAGAGGGCCTGGAGGGCTACAAGGCCTCGATGACCTGCCACTTGGGCGACTTCGACGAGTACGCCCGCCTGCGCCGCGAGCTGAAGGACCGGGAGACCGAGCTCGCCAAGCAGGGCGCCAACCAGCGCAGGGTGGCCGCGGCCGCCGCCCTGGAGAAGCTCAAGCCCGGCGACGTCATCCACGTGCCGACCGGGAAGTACGCGGGGCTCGCGCTCGTCCTGGATCCGGGGATTCCCGCGGGCCGGGTCAACGGCCACCGCGGCTTCGAGCACCAGGACGGGCCCAGGCCCCTGGTGCTCACCGCCGAGCGGCAGGTCAAGCGGCTCGCCTCGATGGACTTCCCGGTGCCGGTCGAGGCCCTTGAGCGGATGCGCATCCCGAAGTCGTTCAACGCGCGCTCGCCGCAGTCGCGCAGGGACCTGGCCTCCGCGCTGCGCACGAAGGCCGGGCACATCGTTCCCGAGCGGCACCGCAAGGGGCGCGCCGCCGCGGCCGACGACCAGGAGATCGCCCGGCTCCGTACGGAACTGCGGGCGCACCCCTGCCACGGGTGCGACGAGCGCGAGGACCACGCGCGGTGGGCCGAGCGCTACTACCGCCTGCGCCGGGACACCGTCCAGCTGGAGCGGCGGATCGAGGGGCGCACGAACACCATCGCGCGGACCTTCGACCGGATCGTCGCGCTGCTCACCGAGATGGACTACCTCCGGGGTGACGAGGTCACCGAGCACGGCAAGCGGCTCGCCCGGCTCTATGGAGAGCTGGATCTCCTGGCGAGCGAATGCCTGCGGGAAGGCGTGTGGGAGGGGCTCAGCCCGGCCGAACTGGCCGCGTGCGTCTCGGCGTTGGTGTTCGAGGCCCGGATGGCGGACGATGCGCTCGCCCCCAAGCTGCCCTCCGGGAAGGTGAAGGCCTCGCTCGGCGAGATGGTGCGGATCTGGGGGCGGCTCGATGCCCTGGAGGAAGAGTTCAAGATCAACCAGGCGGAAGGGGTCGGGCAGCGTGAGCCGGATCTCGGGTTCGCCTGGGCGGCGTACATGTGGGCGTCGGACAAGGGACTCGACGAGGTGCTGCGGGAGATCGAGATGCCCGCGGGGGACTTCGTGCGGTGGTGCAAGCAGGTGATCGATGTCCTCGGGCAGATCTCCGCGGCCGCTCCCCGTGAGGGATCCACCGTGGGGAAGAACGCCCGCAAGGCCGTGGATCAGCTGCTGCGGGGTGTGGTGGCGTACAGCTCGGTCGGGTGACGGTGGGCCGGGGCGGGTCCGGGGAATCCGATTCCCCGGGCCCGCCCCGGCTGCCGGTGCTCAGGCGGCGTCGGACGGGTCGAGGATCGCCGCGTCCCGCTTCGCCACCTCTTCCCGCACGATCGGGATCACGTGACGCCCGAAGTCGATCGCGTCGTCCAGGAGGTCGTAGCCCCGGGCGGAGAGGATCTCCACGCCCAGGTCGTAGTAGTCCAGGAGCGCCTGGGCGACCGTCTCCGGAGTGCCCACCAGCGCCGTCGAGTTGCCCGCGCCGCCGGTCTCCGCGGCCGTCGGGGTCCAGAGCGCGCGGTCGTGGTGCTCGCCCGAGGCCGCTGCCGCGAGCAGGCGCCGGGAGCCCGCGTTCTCGGGGTTCTTCAGCGGGTGGCGGCGGGACAGCGGGGCGCCCGCCTTGCGGGCCTTGATGCGGGCCAGGGTCGCGTGCGCCTTCTCCCAGGCCAGTTCCTCGGTGGGCGCGATGATCGGGCGGAAGGCCACCTGGATCCTGGGGACGTCCGTGCGGCCCGCGGCCTTCGCCGCCGCCCTCACCGACTCGATCTGCTCGGCGGTCTGTGCCAGCGGCTCGCCCCACAGGCAGTAGATGTCCGCCTCGGCGCCCCCGGCGGCGTACGCGGCAGGCGACGAACCCCCGAACGAGACGCGCGGATGCGGCTGTTGGACCGGGAAGGTGTCGCTGACGAAGTCGTTGAAGCGGTAGTGCTCGCCCTCGTGGTCGAAGGGTTCGTGCGAGGTCCACGCCTTCTTGATGATCTGGATGGCCTCGCGCGTGCGCGCGTACCGCTCGTCCTTGGTGTGGAAGTCGCCCTCGCGCTGCTGCTCGTGGTCGTTGCCGCCCGTGATGAAGTGCACCGCGAGGCGGCCGTCGCTGATGTGGTCCAGGGTCGCGAAGGTCTTCGCGGCGAAGGTGGGGTACGAGACGTTCGGGCGGTGCGCGACCAGGATCTGGAGCTTGTCGGTGCGGGCCGCTATGAAGGCGGCGGCGGGGGAGGGGTCGGGGGATCCCGATCCGTAGGCGAAAAGGACACGGTCCCAGCCGTGGTCCTCGTGGGCTCGGGCGAGCCGGAGCGTGTAGTCCTTGTCGAAGGACGCGCCCGAGCGCGCGGTGACTTCGGAGCCTTCATTGGTCGCTGCGATGCCGAGAAACTCGACGGGCATGGCGGGGTCTCATCTCAATTGGTGTGGGTGTGCGCTGACTTGGAAGCAGTCAGAAGCAACACGACGCGGACCACACACGACCGAAGTCGATGTGATCGCGCGTGACCAGACGCAGCTGAGGGCGCATGCGCCCAGTGGAACAGCCCTCCATGTGGAGCGTCAACCACGGCTGTGCCATGCCCATTCCCGGGCGCGCGGGGAGCCGAACGGGGGTCGCCCGGAGCTGTGTTCCCGCCTGTTCGACGCCATCACTCCACGTGTTCGATTGATCGCCACGCGTGTAAATGGAGCCGAGTGTATGCCTGTCGGCAAGGCGGTTTCAGGGGGTTACTGAATATGACTCGGCGATGATTCCGGCGGACTAAGCTCGCCCGGAGCGCGGCGAGTTGAAACGAGTTGCGATAGATTCGCGCGTTTGTTCCCAGTTCTTTCGATAGTTCGCATACGTCTACCGCTCCCAACTCCCCGTAAACTCCCCCCATTTCATGGAATCAACCCCCATTCCTCCCCCAAGACAACTGTTCAGAGGGCATACATGGTGAGTGTTCAATCGCCTCCCGGTGGCCGAGAAGTCCCTTACGCACGTGTGCTGTTGCTGCCCGCCATGCTGATGGCTGCGGCGACCGGAGCCGCCGTCGCCGCGGTGACGGAACCCGCCCGCATCGCGGTGGGCTGGTGCGGCGCGATCGCGACCCTCGTGGTCGTCGCGGTCGGCGCCGAAGCAGTGCGACGCGGCCGGTCCATCCGGGAGTTGCACACGCAGTACGCGCGGCGGCTCGCTTTCCTGGAGCGGCGCATCGCGTCCCATGACGACGAGACAGTCCGCCTGGGCAGGGAAATCATCCCCGAGGCCGTCTTCAGGCTCCGGCAGGGCGAAGCGCCATCGGAAGTGATCCGCAACCTCGTCGACGGCGACGAGTCCTTCGCCGAACTCCCCCAGTCGCAGCGGCAGATGCTCCGGCACGTCCTGGACACCCTGGACACCGGAGAGGCGATGCGCGAGTCCTCACAGCGCGCCTTCGTCAACATCGCCCGGCGCGTCCAGTCCATCGTCCACCAGCAGGCCGCGGAACTGCGCGAGATGGAGGAGTTCCACGGCCGCAACCCCGAGGTCTTCGACGACCTGCTCCGCATCGACCACGGCACGGCCCTGATCGGCCGCCTCGCCGACTCGATCACCGTGCTCGGCGGCGCCCGCCCGGGACGCCAGTGGCCCAAGCCCGTACCGCTGTTCAGCGTGTTGCGTGGCGCCATGTCCCGGATCCTGGAGTACCAGCGCGTCGACCTGCACTCGATCGCCAAGGTCGCCATCAACGGCACCTCCGTGGAACCGCTCATCCACGCCTGCGCCGAGCTGCTCGACAACGCCACGCGCTACTCGCCGCCGCAGACCCGCGTGCACGTCACCGCCGTCGAGGTGCAGACCGGCATCGCCGTCGAGATCGAGGACGGCGGTGTCAGCCTCAGCGAGGAGGCGCGGGCACGGGCCGAGCGCATGCTCGCCCAGGCCCAGGCCGGCATCGACCTGAACGACCTCGGTGAGAGCCCCCGCCTCGGCATGGCCGTCGTGGGCCGGCTCTCGCAGATGTACAACCTGCAGGTCTCGCTGCGCCAGTCCGCGTACGGCGGCGTCCGCGCGGTGCTCATCGTCCCGCGCGAGATGATCACCACCGGGCCCGCGCCCGGCCTCGCGCACGGCATCGGAGCGTCCGCAGTGCCCCGGGTGAACTCGGAGGGCAGGCCCATCGAGGAGGCCCAGGGCATCCGGCGCAAGAAGCCCCGCGTCATGACGGCAGGGCCGCCGATCTCCAAGTCGCTCACCGCGGCCATGGAGGACGACATCCCCGAGGTCACCGAGTGGACGTCGAACGGTCTGCCGCAGCGCCGCAGCCGGGTCCGCACCCCGCTCGCCGAGCGGCTCGCCCAGGAGGCCGCGGACGAGAAGTACGCCGCGCAGCGCGCCCAGTACGCCCCGCAGGGCGCACCGGTGGCACCCGAACCGGTGAAGAAGGAGGAGAAGGAGCCCGGCCTCTGGATCGAGGCGTTCATGAAGGGCGTCAACGGCAACGAATCCGCAGCCGACGACCCGTTGTTCCCCAAGGGCCACAGCGAGAACGACCACGGCACCGCCGACAGTGCCGACAATGCCGACGAGGGGGGCTGGAAGTGATCCAGCAACGGGCCAATTTCGACTGGATGCTCAAGGAGCTCGCCGACGGGGTGCCGCAGACGCGGCAGATCGTGGTGCTCTCCGCGGACGGCCTGCGCATCGCGCGCTACGGCGGCGACCCCGACGCCGCCGACCGGATCGCCGCCGCCTGCGCGGGACTTCAGTCCCTGGCCGCCGCGGTGGCCACCGAGATCCCGCACAGCGACGGCGGGATGCGCATGGTGATCATCGAGGTGGACGGCGGCTACTTCTATCTGATGGCAGCGGGAGCCGGCGCCTATCTCGCCGTGCTCGCCGACGAGACCGTCGACGCGGGCCTCATCGGCAACCGCATGCGGGACCTGGTCGTCAGGATCGGCGCCCATCTGACGAGCCCGCCCCGGCGAGATGGGCAGGCCGTATGAATCCTCCGCAAGGCGAGAACCCCTCCCACCGGGACGACCCTCCCCAACGGCAGCGGCGCAGCCCGGAGAATCCCGAGCGGCTCTACATCCTGACCGGCGAGGACACGGAGAGGGCGCCACTCGACCTCGTCACGCTGATCGTCGCGCACGGCGAGGCGGAGCCCACCGCCCAGCCGGAGCACTCCGTCGTCCTGCGGCTGTGCAAGACGCCGCTGTCCGTCGCCGAGCTCTCCGCGTATCTCGCGCTGCCGTTCAGCGTGGTGACTGTCCTGCTGACGAAGATGCTCGGGGCCGACCTGGTACAGGCGCGGGCGCCGATCGTCCGCTCCACGCTCCCCGATCGTTCCCTTCTCGAAGCGGTGATGCATGGACTTCAAAAGCTCTGACACGATCACCGGGCCCAGCAGCGAGGACGTCCTGCCGCACACGGCCACGGCCGCCGTGAAGGTCGTGATCGTGGGCGGGTTCGGGGTTGGCAAGACGACGATGGTCGGCTCGGTCAGCGAGATCCGTCCGCTGACCACCGAAGAGACCATGACCCAGGCGGGCATCGGCGTCGACGACAACTACGGCTCCGACACCAAGACGGCCACCACCGTCGCGATGGACTTCGGCCGGATCAGCATCTCCGAGGAGCTGGTGCTCTATCTGTTCGGCACCCCCGGCCAGGAGCGCTTCTGGTTCCTGTGGAACGGCCTCTTCGAAGGCGCGCTCGGCGCGGTCGTCCTCGTCGACACCCGCCGTCTCGAAGTCAGCTTCGACGTGATCGGCCGCCTGGAGGAGCGCGGCGTGCCCTTCGTCGTCGCCGTCAACGACTTCCCCGACGCGCCCGGTCACCCGGTCGATGCGCTGCGCCGTGCCCTCGACCTGGACGAGGTGGTCCCGATAGTGAAGTGCGACGCCCGGCAGCGCGCATCGAGCCGGGACACCCTGATGACCCTCATGCGGTACCTGCACTCCCTGACCGTGGCCCGCGTCTGACACCTCATCTCATCGGCAACCCCGGAATCCCCTTCCGCGACCCCGGAGCGACGAACGTGACGACCCCTTCCCACTCCCACCCCGGCATGGACGACCCGGCCATGCCACCGCCCGGCTGCCCCGCGCACGGCCTGGGCCCCGGCGGCCTGCGCCGTTTGTACGGTCCCGAGGCGGACACCGACCTCGCGGGCGTCTACGAGAAGCTGCGCGCCGAACACGGCGCGGTGGCCCCGGCCCTGCTGCACAACGACGTACCCATCTGGGCGGTCCTCGGCCACAGCGAGAACCTCCACATGGTCCGCACCCCCTCGCAGTACACCCGGGACTCGCGCCAGTGGCGTGCCGTCATGGACGGCTCCATGGGCGCCGACAACCCGCTCGCCCCGGTCGTCACCTGGCAGCCCATGGCCAGTTTCGTGGAGGGCGACGAGCACCAGCGGCTGCGCGGCGCGGTCACCGGCGCCATGGCGGGCCTGGACCACCGGGGCATCCGCCGCTACATCAACCGCTACAGCAACCTCCTGCTCAACGACATCTGCCAGGACGGCCACGCCGACATCGTGAGCCAGTTCGCCGAGCATCTGCCGATGATGGTGATGTGCCATGTCATCGGCATGCCCGAGGAGTACAACGAGCGGATGGTGCAGGCCGCCCGCGACATGATCCGGGGCACCGAGACCGCCATCGCCAGCAACGCGTACATCATGGACGCGCTGATGCGCCTGGTGGCGCGGCGCCGGGCGAAGGCGGAGGAGGACTTCACCAGCAACCTCATCGCCCAGCCCGCGCAGCTCACCGACGACGAGGTCGCCGCGCACCTGCGGCTCGTGCTCATCGCCGCCTACGAAGCGACGGCCAACCTCATCGCCAACGCCCTGCGCATGGTCCTCACCGACCCGCGCTTCCGCGCCCAGCTCAGCGGCGGCCAGATGACGGTCCCCGAGGCGGTCGAGCAGTCCCTGTGGGACGAGCCGCCGTTCAGCGCCATGATCGGCTACTTCGCCAAGCAGGACACGCAGCTCGGCGGCCAGCAGATCAAGGCGGGCGACGGTCTGATCCTCGGCATCGCGCCGGGCAACGTGGACCCCGTCGTACGCCCCGATCTGGCCGCCAGCATGCAGGGCAACCGCTCCCATCTGGCGTTCAGCGGCGGACCGCACGAGTGCCCGGGGCAGGACATCGGCCGCGCCATCGCCGACACGGGTGTGGACGCGCTGCTCATGCGCTTCCCGGACGTGGAACTCTCCATCGAGGAGCACGAGTTGAGGTGGAACTCGTCGATCCTCTCCCGGCATCTGGTGGAGCTTCCCGTGCAGTTCGCGCCGCGGCCTCCGCAGGACGTGATGGCGCGGCCCATGGCGCGGGTGCCGGGTGCGCGCAACGACTGGTCGGTGTCGTCCCCGGCCCAGCGGCCCGCGTATCCCGCGACGCCGGCGCCCCAGCCGGCGGCACAGCACGCTCCGCCGCCGCCCGCGCCGGAGTCCGCACCGGTGGTCGCGGCCGTGCCGCGGCAGGGAGTGTGGCGCAGGCTGGTGACCTGGTGGCGAGGTTACTGACCGCCCGCTGACGGGCCCGCCCAGCTGTCGTACGACGTCCAGGCGCCCAACTCGCGGGCGCTGACGAAGCGATGGTCGGCGCCCGTGACGGGGTCCGTGAACTCCAGTACGCGCGACAGGAGTTGGAGGGGCCGCCGGAAGTCGTCCGGCGGCACGGGCCCCTTCACGAGCGGGTAGACCGGATCGCCGAGGATCGGCAGGCCCAGGGCGTTCATGTGCACACGCAGCTGATGGGTGCGGCCGGTGTGCGGGGTGAGCCGGTAGCGCGCCAACGTGCCGTTCTGTGCGGCGAGTTCGATGTGGCTCTCGCTGTTGGCTTCGGCGCCGGGGACTTCGTAGGCGGCGATGATGCCGCGCTCCTTGACGATGTGGCTGCGCACGGTGCGGGGGAGTTCGACCCCGGGATCGTGGGCGGCCACCGCCTCGTACTCCTTGCGCACCCGCCGCTCGCCGAACAGCATCTGGTACGCGCCGCGTTCCTCGGGCCGCACGGTGAAGAGGATCAGCCCCGCGGTGAGCCGGTCGAGGCGGTGCGCGGCGCCGAGCGCGGGGATGCCGAGGTCCCTGCGGAGCCGGGCAAGCGCGGTCTCGGTGACGTGGCTGCCGCGGGGCGTGGTCGCCAGGAAGTGGGGTTTGTCGGCGACGACGATGTGCTCGTCGCGGTACACCACGTCGATGTCGTACGGCACCGGGACCTCGTCCGGCAGATCCCGGTGGAACCACACGAAGGCGCCGGGCACATAGGGCGCGTCCGGCGCCACGGGAAGCCCGTCCACGCCGACGACGAGACCGTCCCGCAGCATCCCGTCGATCACTCCGGGCCCGGCCTTGAGCCGCTCGACGAGATGGTCCCGCACGGTCGCCCATGCTCCGTCGGCCGGCAGCTTGACCCGCATGGGGTCGACGCCGTGCCGCTGGGGCAGGGGAGAGGGCGGGATGCGGGGCTTTCGGGTCACAACGGGCAAGAGTACGGGGCCCGGCGGCGCCGCCTCGCCGTTTTTCCCAGGTCAGGAGCGCGTCGGCGCGTCTGTCCTGACCAGTGCGTGCAGATGCATGTCGTGCCAGCCGTCCGCGTGCAGTACGGCACTGCGCTTGGTGCCCTCCGCCGCGAAGCCGGTCTTGAGCGCGACGCGGCAGGAGGCCTCGTTGGCCGTGGCGTGGGTGAGTTCGAGGCGGTGCAGGCCCACTTCGCCGAACGCCCAGTCGCTCAGCGCCGCGAGGGCGCGCGGGGCGATGCCACGGCCGCGGGCCGACGGCATGGTCCAGTAGGCGACTTCGGCCTGCCCGTCGGCGAGCACGATGAGGCGCAGCGAGATCCGGCCCACCACCGCGTCCGTGGCGGCGTCGGCGACGGCCCAGTGCGCGTCCCGCTCCTCGGGCCAGGCCTTGCGCCAGCCGTCGATCCAGCCACGGGTCTCATCGACGGAGTCGGCCACGCGGGCGTGCCAGCGCTGGAGCACGGGGTCCTGGAACGCCTCGTACACGGCGGGCGCGTCGTCGGGCGACCAGGGGCGGATGACGAGCCCGCCGGGGACGGGGATGACCGGCTGCTCCTGGTGGGCGAGGGCGCCCGCCGGGACGACGTCCGAGATCTTGTAGGGCATGGGCTCATCGTGTCAGCGGGCCCGCCGCCGCGCGTAGTGGTTTTCGCGGGGCGCCCGGCGTCCGCGATGTTCGCGCTACATCCACATCCCCTTGAGGGGAGGCGGGTTCAGGAGCCGGTCGCCGCCGCGGGCGTCTCCTGCTCCGCCTCCACCTGGGCGTTCCAGTCGCGCTTGGAGGCCTGCCAGCCGTCCTCGTTGTGGCCGAGGCGCCAGTAGCCGGAGATCGAGAGGCGCTCGCGCGGCACCTCGCGCTCCACGCGGAGATAGCGGCGCAGCTCCTTCACGAAACCGGCCTCGCCGTGCACGAACGCCTGCACGTCGCCCGCCGGGAAGTCGAGGGAGCGTACGGCCTCGACGAGCGCCTCGCCCACGGGACGCTGCCCGCGGTGCAGCCACTCGATCTCCGCGGCCGTGCTGATCTTCTGCTCCTCGTCCGCGTCGGCGATCTCCACGAAGGCATACGCCTTGGCGCCCTCGGGCAGTGCCTCCAGGGCGGCGGCGATCGCGGGCAGTGCGCTCTCGTCACCGGCGAGCAGATGCCAGTCGGCGGCGGCGTCCGGGGCGTACCCGCCGCCCGGGCCGAGGAAGTGGACCGTGGCGCCCGGCTCGACGCGCTTGGCCCACGGGCCCGCGAGGCCCTCGTCGCCGTGGATGACGAAGTCCACGGCGAGCTCGCGGGTCTGCGGGTCCCAGGAACGCACCGTGTACGTACGCGTCACGGGCCACTGGTCGCGGGGGAACTCCTCGCGGATCCGCTGGATGTCGAAGGGCTCCGGATACGTCACGCCCTCGGCGCCGAAGAGCAGTTTCACGTAGTGATCGGTGGAGTCGCCCACTGTGAACTCGGCGAGGCCCTCGCCGCCCAGGACGACACGCTGCATGTGCGGGGTGAGGCGCTCGGTGCGCACCACCTGCGCGACGTGGGCCTTCGGTGCCTTGCGTGCCGGACGTTCTGCCATGGCGGCTGCCTCCCCTGATCAAATGTTGCTTAGGCTTACCTAAGCTAACACCTCATCCCTGAAGAGTAGTGAGCAACCGCTTGAGCGCTCCACCGAGATTCCACCGCGCCGCCAACTCATCAAGGGCCGCGGGATCGCGGGGTTCGCCGGGCAGGGCGAGGTCCACGTCGGGCAGCGGCACGTCGCCCGCGACGCGGACCACCGTCGGCGCGACGGCCACATACGCGCGCGATGCGTCGAGCCGCTTGCGCTGAGAAGGCGTCAACTTGCTCTTCGGGTCGTCCACGGCGGCCATGATTCCGGCCAGATTTCCGTACGCGTCGAGGAGCTTGGCCGCTGTCTTCTCGCCAATGCCGGGCACGCCGGGCAGGCCGTCGCTCGGGTCGCCGCGCAGCAGGGCCAGGTCGACATAGCCGGAGCCGTCCACTCCGTACTTCTCGCGGAGCCAGGCCTCGTCCGTGAGCTGGAGGGAGCCGACGCCCTTGAGGGGGTAGAGGACGCGGATGCCGCGCGCGTCGTCGACCAGCTGATAGAGGTCGCGGTCGCCGGTGACGATGTCGACGGGGCCTGTGGCACGGCCGGCGTACGTGCCGATCACGTCGTCCGCCTCGTACGACGACACGCCCACGCGGGCGATGCCGAGGGCGTCCAGGACGTCCTCGATGATCGGGACCTGCGGCGAGAGCG
The DNA here is from genome assembly GCF_056434405.1 of Streptomyces sp. NPDC044044. Lineage (NCBI taxonomy): Bacteria > Bacillati > Actinomycetota > Actinomycetes > Kitasatosporales > Streptomycetaceae > Streptomyces > Streptomyces sp. NPDC044044. The sequence goes on from NZ_JBWKFG010000009.1 coordinate 302,404, forward strand.
TGTCCGGGGTCTCCTCGGCGTCCGGGCCCTCGGCGACCTCCTCGGCGACGCGATGCGCCTTGTACGAAGGGATCAGCTCGACGCGCCAGTGCGGGCGCCAGTCCGCGTCCATGCAGGCGACCAGGTCGTCAGGGCGGTGGTCCTGGACGAGCCGGGCGATGAAGTCGAGCAGGCCGCGCACCGCGTTGACCGGAGTGCCGTCCGGGGCCTTCACGGAATCGGGGACCCCGAAATAGGCCCGGTAGTACAGGGACGCCGTGTCGAGCAGCATGAGCCGTCGCGTTCGCTGAGTCACCTTCGCATCATGCCGCACGGCACTGACAGCGCACCGTCACCGGCCCCGTCAAGGCGTGGTTTCCGCCCCGCCGGGCAGGGGCCGGATCGCGCCATGTTCCGGCCGTCGGAAGTGAATGGAATGTGAACTGGAACACTCTTGCGTTTGTTCTGTGTAAGTCGGGGCAGGCGCCGAGCCGGAGCGCCTCCGGTCGAGGATTCAACTATTTCGCCGGGTAACTAGCGGGCAGAACCCGCGTCGCTCCACGGCCCGCCGGCGGGGGAGGCGGGCCGTCTTGGTTCAACCCGAGAGGTGTATGTGTCCAGGCTGCAAGCCGAACACCTGTACAAGGTATTTGGCAGACGACCCGCTGACGCGGTGGAGAAACTCCGCCACGGAACCGACCGAGAGGAGCTGCGCGCCGAGGGCACCACTGCCGCGGTGATCGATGCTTCCTTCACGGTCGAGCCGGGCCAGATCTTCGTCGTCATGGGTCTCTCCGGATCCGGCAAGTCCACGTTGTTGCGCATGCTCAACGGTCTGTCGGAACCGACGGCAGGACAGGTGCTCTTCGAGGGGCAGGACCTGACCGGTCTGAGCGCCCGTGAGCTGCGCGAGGTGCGCTCCAAGAAGATCAGCATGGTCTTCCAGCACTTCGCGCTCTTCCCGCACCGCAGCGTCCTCGAGAACGCCGGCTACGGCCTCGAGGTGCAGGGTGTGCCGCGCGCCGAGCGCGAGGAGCGCGCCACGGTGGCGCTCGAACTCGCGGGGCTCAAGGGCTGGGAGAAGTCCTGGCCCGACGAACTCTCCGGCGGTATGCAGCAGCGCGTGGGCCTGGCCCGCGCGCTCGCGACCGACGCGGACCTGCTCCTCATGGACGAGTCGTTCAGCGCGCTCGACCCGCTGATCCGCCGCGACATGCAGGACCAGCTCCTCGAGCTCCAGAAGCGGCTGAAGAAGACCATCGTCTTCATCACCCACGACCTGAACGAGGCCATGCGCCTCGGCGACCAGATCGCCGTCATGCGCGACGGCGAGATCGTCCAGATCGGCACCGCCGAGGACATCCTCGTCACCCCGGCCAACGACTACGTCGCCGCGTTCACGCAGGACGTCGACCGCTCCCGTGTCCTCACGGCGGGCGCGATCATGGCCGAGCCCGAGACCGCCTTCGGCACGAAGACGGACGAGGGCAAGGAGCTCAAGACCGCACAGGACGTGCTGTCCGCGGCCCCCGCCACGGTCAAGGCCGAGACCCCGATCATCGACCTGTTCACGCCGTGCTCCACCAGTGGTGTGGCCGTCGCCGTGACCGACGACGAGGGCGCGCTCATCGGCGTGGTGCCGAGGGCGCGACTGCTCGCGGTGCTCGGTGAGCCGATGGCCCCCGAGAACGAGCCGCAGGACACCGCCGTCCCGCTCGACAAGACGCAGGACAACGGCGGACAGGCTGTGGGCAAGGTGGTCAGCGGTGCCTAGGATTCCCTTCGGCGAGTGGGTCAACGACAGCGTCGACTGGCTGCTCAGCCACATGGCCTGGCTGTTCGACTTCTTCAAGACCGTCTTCCAGGGCGCCTACGACGGCATAGCCGACGTGCTCCAGGCGCCCGAGCCCCTGATACTCGCGGGCATCTTCGCCGTGATCGCGTTCTGGCTGCGCGGAGTGGTCGCCGGTGTGCTGACCTTCGCGGGCTTCGCGTTCATCGTCTCGCTGGAACTGTGGGACCACGCGATGATGACGCTGGCCCTGGTGCTCGTCTCGACGATCATCGCGCTGGTCATCTCCGTGCCCGTGGGCATCTGGGCGGCGCGGTCGAGCACGGTGAGCGGCATCGTCCGCCCGGTGCTCGACTTCATGCAGACGCTGCCGGCGATGATCTACCTCATCCCCGCCATCCTCTTCTTCGGGATGGGCGCCCCCGCGGGCATCGTCGCCACCCTGATCTTCGCCCTGGCCCCCGGCGTCCGCATGACGGAGCTGGGCATCCGCCAGGTCGACAAGGAACTGGTCGAGGCCGCGGACGCGTTCGGCACCACGCCGCGCAACATCCTGCTGCGCGTCCAGCTGCCCCTCGCGCTCCCCACGATCATGGCCGGTGTCAACCAGGTCATCATGCTGGGTCTGTCCATGGCCGCCATCGCGGGCATGGTCGGTACGGAGGGCCTGGGCGCCGACGTCAACGAGGCCATCGGCCAGCTGAACGTGGGCCTCGGCTCCGAGGCGGGCGTCGCCATCGTCATCCTGGCGATCTACCTGGACCGGATGACCAGCTCGCTGGGCACCCAGGTCTCCCCGCTCGGCCGCCGCGCCGTCGCGAAGCTGCGTGCCGCGCAGGGCCTGAACATCTGGAACTACCGCCCGCAGGCCGCCGTCGCGGTCATCGGCGTGGTCGTGCTCGCGCTCGTCGCGGGCGGCATGGGCGCCTTCGGCGGTTCGAAGTCCGAGGACGTCGCCACCGACGGGAAGAACGTCGGCCAGGGCAAGGAAATCAACATCGGCTACATCCCCTGGGACGAGGGCGTGGCCTCCACCTTCCTCTGGAAGGAAGTCCTGGAGCAGCGCGGCTTCAAGCCGCAGACCAAGCAGCTCGAGGCGGGCCCGCTCTACACCTCGCTCTCGCAGGGCAGCATCGACTTCCAGACCGACTCGTGGCTGCCGACGACGCACGCCGCGTACTGGAAGAAGTACGGCGACAAGCTCGAGGACCTGGGCTCGTGGTTCGGCCCGACCTCGCTCGAACTCTCCGTGCCCTCGTACGTGAAGGGCGTCGACTCGCTCGAGGACCTCAAGGGCAAGAGCGGCAAGTTCAAGGGCAAGATCGTCGGCATCGAGCCGAGCGCCGGGATGATGGGCCTGCTCAAGGACAAGGTGCTCAAGGAGTACGGCCTCGACAAGGAGTACAAGGTCGTCGACGGCTCCACCCCGGCGATGCTGGCCGAGCTGAAGCGCGCGTACGCCAAGAAGGAACCGATCGTCACCACGCTCTGGTCGCCGCACTGGGCCTACAGCGACTTCGACCTGAAGAAGCTCAAGGACCCGAAGGGCTCCTGGGGCAAGGGCGACGGTGTGCACACGCTGGCACGCAAGGGCTTCTCCGACGAGAACCCGCAGGTCGCCAAGTGGCTCAAGGACTTCAAGATGAGCGAGAAGCAGCTCACGAGCCTTGAGGCGGAGATCAACAAGGCGGGCAAGGGCAAGCAGCAGGAAGCCGTCAAGGCCTGGCTGAAGAAGAACCCGGGCGTCGTCGACAAGCTGGCCCCGCTGCCGAAGAACTCCACCCCCGCCGAGGCGAAGCGTCCGCTGAACGCCGCGTACTTCGCGTGGGACGAGAACATCGCCGTCACCAACCTCTGGAAGCGTGTCCTCGAGCGGCGCGGCTACAAGATGAAGCTGACGCCGTCCGACGTCGGCCCGGTCTACACCGCTCTCGCGCAGGGCGACCTCGACCTGGACCTCGACGCCTGGCTGCCCACGGCCCAGAAGCAGTACTGGGACAAGAACAAGGCGAACCTCAAGGACCTGGGCTCCTGGTACAGCCCGACGTCGCTGGAGATCGCCGTCCCGTCCTACGTCAAGGACGTGAAGTCGCTCGAGGACCTCAAGGGCAAGGGCGACAAGTTCAAGGGCAAGATCATCGGCATCGAGCCCGGCACGGGCGTGATGACGGCGCTCAAGGACAAGGTGCTCCCCGGCTACGGCCTGGACAAGGAGTACAAGATCGTCTCCGGCTCGACGCCCGCGATGCTCTCCGAGCTGAAGTCGGCGTACGCCAAGAAGGAGCCGGTCGCGGTCCTGCTCTGGTCGCCGCACTGGGCGTACAACGAGTACGAGCTCACCAAGCTGAAGGACCCCAAGGTCGGCTTCGGCAAGGGCGACACGATTCGGACGATCTCCAGCAAGGAGTTCCCGAAGCAGTACCCGCAGCTCACGAAGTGGCTCAAGAACTTCAAGATGAGCGAGAAGGAACTGGCCAGCCTGGAGAACGAGATCAACAAGGCGGGCAAGGGCAATGAGCCCAAGGCCGTCGACTCGTGGCTGAAGAAGAACCCGGGATTCGAGCAGAAGATGACTCCGCAGTCCTAGTTCTTCCTCTTCTCGGCTGAAGCGTTGAATCACCCCGAGGGGTGGGCGTCGTCCTTGTGGCGAAGCCCACCCCTCAGGGCGTTCCCGGGGGCACACCGGCTCCCTAGGCTGGGCAGCCTCCCCGCTGCTCGAACGTAAGTGCCCCTCCGTGATCGTCCGCCCCCGTACGACGCCCCGCCTCGTCCTCACCGTGGCCCTGGCCCTCGTCGCCGCCCTGCTCCTGGCGCACCTGGCCGACGCGAGCCCCGCACCCGCCTCCGCGGGCACCGCGCGGCTCGCCGCCCTCGCCGCCGATGTGACCGCGGCCGAAGGGCACCGCTACGACGCGCGGGACGACACCGGCCGCACCATGGACGCCGCGCAGATCGCGCAGAGCCCCGACGGCACCTATCTGGCCGTCTACCACACCCTCCTGGACGACGGCCGTTTCCATGCCGCCGTCGCCACCTCCACCGATCTGCGGCACTGGCACCGCCGCCACGACTTCGGTCCCGGCACCCACCAGGCGTCGCTCGCCGCCGACGGGCGCGGCGGGTACGTCCTCGCGTACGAGAAGGACCCGAGGAACCACATCGCCGTGCGCGCGTACGCCGACGAGGCCGCGCTGCTCCAGGGCCGCGCGGCGCGCGCCTACGACGCGCCGCGCACCCTCTCCCGGTGCGCCGAGGGCACCCCCGCCGTCACCGCCGTACGCGGCGACACGATCGAGCTCACCGGGCACTACCGCGCGGATTGCGACACCGACCGTCAGCTGCGCGCCACCCTCACCGGGTTCCGCGACTGGCACGCGGCGCCCGACCGGCGGCTCGACCGGGCGCTGCAGGCCTGGGGCAACGGCGGGAACCTCGGGGACCGGGCGCCCGTCGAGCTCGACGGACAGCGGATGCTCTTCGTCGAGGGACAGCGGCGCAAGGGCGACTTCGCGAGCTGGCGGACCTACGCGTACGACCCGGTGAGCGGCCGGGCCGACCGCCTGGCCATCTCCACCCACGGCACGAGCCGTGCCTTCGCCAATCCGTCGGCGACCCTCCTCACCGACCCGCACGGCAGGCCTGCTCTGCTGGTCAGCGTGTTCATACCGGGGGAGGGAGCGGCTCCTGGGGAGGCCGGTCAGCTTGTCTACTGGCACAAGCTGTAGGTGGCGGTCCTCGCAACGGGGCAAAACCGTTTGGCGAACATGCGTAGGGTGCAGAAAACCCAACAGGGTTGAGAGTGGACCGACGCGCAGAAGGGAGCCGAGGCGATGGACGAGCAGAAGGAAACCCTCCGGGTGGGCTCGGCCGTGCGGCGCCGCCGCCGGCAGCTGGAGCTCACCCTCGCCGTGGTGGCCGAGCGCAGCGGTCTCTCGGTGCCCTTCCTGAGCCAGGTCGAGAACGAGCGCGCGCGGCCCAGCAGGCGTTCCCTGCAGCGTGTCGCCGACGCCCTCCTGACGACCGACGTCGAACTGCTGGCCGCCGCGGACCCCGCGTGCACGGTCGACCTGATGCGATCCGAGGAAGGCGACGTCGAGAATTCGGCCCCGGACGCGCGGGTGCGCAATCTGGTGCGCGGTCACCACCAGCTGCACGCCGTCGAGTTCACCGGCGACCACGACGAGGGCCGCGAGTTCCAGCACCGCAACGACGAGTTGATGTACGTGGTGGGCGGCGCCGTCGAGGTCGAGGCGGAAGGCAGGGCCTATCGCCTCGGGCGCGGCGACAGCCTGTATCTGACGGGCGGGGTGCGCCACCGGTGGCGGGCGACCGTGCCGGACAGCCAGGTGCTCGTCGTGGCCGTCGGCGATCACATCGAGGCCCTGGACGGCTCGCGGCGCTGAGGGGGTCTCACGGTGACCGGAGCGAGGGCGACCGGAGTGCGCGCGACTGGAGTGCGGGCGACCGGAGTACGGGCGATCTCTCTGGTGCCCTCGCTGACCGAGGCGGTCGCGGTCAGTGCGCCGGGAGCGCTGGTGGGGGCCACGGAGTGGTGCAGCCATCCGGAGGACCTGGACGTCGTCCGCGTGGGCGGCACCAAGAACCCTGACGTGCGCCGGATCGTCGGCCTCGCCCCGGACCTGGTGATCGCCAACGAGGAGGAGAACCGCGCGCCGGACCTCGCGGCGCTGCGGGCGGCGGGGATCGAGGTGCTCGTGACGGAGGTACGGGACCTGCCGGACGCCTTCCGTGAACTGGCCCGGGTGCTCGCCGCCTGCGGGGCGGGGCGCCCCGGATGGCTGGACGACGCGGAGTCGGCATGGGGCCAACTTCCCGCGCCCGAAGCCCGGTTGAAGGCGGTGATCCCCATCTGGCGGCGCCCGTGGATGGTCCTGGGCCGCGACACGTTCGCGGGGGATCTGCTGCGGCGCCTGGGCGTCGACAACGCGTACGCGAGCCACGCCGAGCGCTATCCGCGCATCCCGGTCGAGGAACTGCGGGCGGTGGCCCCGGACGTGGTGGTCCTGCCCGACGAGCCCTACCGCTTCACGCGCGAGGACGGCCCCGAGGAGTTCACGGCCCCGTCGGCCCTCGTCAGCGGCCGCCACCTCACGTGGTACGGCCCGTCGCTGGCCGAGGCACCGGCCGTGCTCAGCGAGGCGCTGCGAGCAGCTTCCCGTTGAGAACCCCGCGCAGTGTCTGCGTGAGCGCCACCGCCCAGGCCGCCACCAGCAGGGCGTACAGGGCGACCGCCAGCCAGTCGTAGACCGCGAGTCCGGTGTGCTTGCCCAGGCCCTCGGCGCCCGTGACGCACGTACCGACGGGGAACGTGAACGCCCACCAGGTCATCGCGAAGCCCATGCCCTTGCGGCGGGCCCGCAGCACCATCGCGCCCGCGAGCGCGAGCCACAGGAGGGCGAAGCCCATCACCGGGACGCCGTAGAGCACGGCGAAGACGGCGAAGCCCTGGTCGTAGGGGGCAGGGACGACACCGGTAGCCGCGGTGTCGGCGAACTTGTTGACCGCCGTCGTCGACTGGCCGAGCGGGCCGAGCACCAGGAAGAGCGTCGGTGTGAGGGCGATCGGGAAGGGGCCGCCGGTCAGCAGGCGGGCGAAGATCATCGGCAGCATCACCAGGGTGGCGAGCAGGCTCAGGCCGAACATCGCGAAGCAGGCGAAGAGGAGTGTCTCCTGCGCCTGCCCCGCGGGGAGGTGGGGCACGAGGAGGGGGCCGAGGGCGGCGGACACCATGGGCGCCACCAGGGGCAGCAGCCAGACCGGCGATGCCTGGCCCGGTGCCGTGCGGTGCTTGACCACCATCAGGTACGGGATCGCTACGGCCGCCGCGAGGCCGATGGCCGTGCCGGAGACGAAGAGCACGGCGTCCAGTGCGACCGCCGCGCTCGTCCCGATCCAGTCCTCGCCCACGAGAAGGGCGCCGCCGCCCACCGCGAGCAGGGCCATGGAGAGACAGCCGTAGAAGGGGGCGACGGCCGGGTCGAGGAGGTGGGCGCGGGCCTGGTCGCGGTGGTGGATCCAGTGCAGGGTCCGGGCGGTGACGAGCGCCACCAGCATCAGCAGGGAGAGCGCCCAGACCGCCGTGCAGGCGGTCCGCAGTCCGGGGACGTGCACCGGCAGCGTCGCGCCCGCGCCGCCGATGATCGCCGTGCCCATGACGGTGGCGTACCAGTTCGGGCCGAGGTGACGGGTGGCGAGCGTGATGCGGGGGAGGCGGGGGAGGCGGGGGATGCGGGGGATGCCGGAGATGCTGGTGTCTGAGGATGCCTGCGGGTGGGCGACGGTGACCATGACTCCACGGTCGCCGTTCGGCGGGGCCCCCACCAGGAGGCACCTTCGTATGAGGGCATAACCTGGGCTTATGGGTACGTCTTCTGGTTCCGCCGCCGCGTCCGACACGTCGCCGGGGGCACCGCTCGCACATCGCGTGCCGGACCTCGGGGCGCTCGAACTGCTGCTCGCCGTGGCACGGCTCGGCAGCCTGGGGCGGGCCGCGAAGGAGCTGGGCATCACGCAGCCCGCCGCGAGCAGCCGCATCCGGTCGATGGAGCGGCAGCTCGGGGTCGCGCTCGTCGACAGGTCGCCGCGCGGCTCGCAGCTCACCGACGCGGGGGCGCTCGTCACGGACTGGGCGCGGCGGATCGTGGAGGCGGCGGAGGCGTTCGACGCGGGCGCGCAGGCGCTGCGGGACCGGCGGGACTCGCGGCTGCGGGTCGCGGCGAGCATGACGATCGCCGAGTATCTGCTGCCGGGCTGGCTGATCGCGCTGCGGACCCAGCGGCCGGACACGGCGGTGTCGTTGACGGCCGGCAACTCGACCGCGGTCGCGGAGCGGCTCATCGCGGGCGATGCGGACCTCGGCTTCGTCGAAGGGCTCGCGGTGCCGAGCGGCCTGGACTCGGCGGTCATCGCCCACGACAGCCTGATCGTCGTCACGGCGCCCGGTCACCCGTGGGCGCGGCGCCGAAAGCCGCTGGAGGCAGCGGAGTTGGCGGCCACGCCGCTGATTCTCCGGGAGGAGGGTTCGGGGACGCGGCAGGTCCTCGACGCGGCGCTCGGCGGCCTGGCCCGCCCGCTGATCGAGCTGTCGTCCACCACCGCGGTGAAGGCGTCGGCGGTGAACGGGGCGGGGCCCGCGGTGCTGAGTGAGCTGGCGGTGGGGGAGGAGCTGTCGGCCCGGCGGCTGGTGAACATTCCCCTGGAGGGGGTCCGGTTGCGCAGGGCCCTGCGGGCGGTGTGGCCGACGGGGCATCGGCCGACGGGCCCGGCACGAGATCTGCTGTCGCTGACGCGGGCGGGGTCGGCTTAGCAGGGGGTCGCGGGCCAGTGTGCTGCGGGGCAATCGGGTGGGTGGGAGGGAGAGGTCCTGCCGGAGGGAGTGCCCGGGGGCGCCGTGCCGCCGGGTTCAGGCGCGCCCCCGGCCGCAGAGCCGACCCCGCGGCGCGGACAACGCGGAGGTTCAGGCGATCCCCCCGCCCGCCGAAGGCCTCGCCGCGCGGACCAGCGCCGCCATGACCCGGAGATCCTCACCCATCTCCGGGTGCCACTGCACGCCGAGGACCCAGCTCCCGGACGGCCGTTCCACCGCCTCCACCGTGCCGTCCGCCGCGTACGCCGACACCACCAGGTCCCGGCCCAGGCGGTCCACCGCCTGGTGGTGGTAGGTCGGGACGGCCGACGCGGCCGGAGCGATCGACTCGTACAGCGTGCCCGGAACCGGCTTCACCTCGTGCGTGCCGAAGACGCCCACCGCCTCCACGTGTCCCTCCATGTGCTGCACCAGCGTGCCCCCCAGCGCCACGTTCAGGAGCTGCATGCCCCTGCAGATGCCGAGCAGCGGCGTCCCCGACGCCAACGCCGCCTCGATCAGCGCCAGTTCCCACGCGTCCCGCTCCGGCGCCGGAGGGCCTGTGCGCTCCTCACGCTCCGAGCCGTAACGGACGGGATCGACATCGGGCCCACCCGCGATGACCACGCCGTCGAGCCTGGCGACGACTTCATCCGCGTACGAAGGATCGTCCGGCGGAAGCATCGCGGCGATGCCGCCCGCCGCCTGCACGAGCCGCGGGTAGCCGACGGGGAGCAGCGCCGCCGGCAGCTCCCACACGCCCCAGCCCGCCTTCGCCTCCAGATACGTGCTGACACCGATCAGCGGCCTGCCGGTGGTCTCGCTCACCCTCGTCTCCTTCATGTCCCTCACGCTCAGTCGCGTTCCAGTTCCGCCTCCGCGGCGGCGAGCGCCGCGAACTCCTCCTCCGGCGCCCGCGCCACGAGCCGCTTGCGGCTGTAGATGCCGAAGTACGCGATCGCGACCACGTATACCCCGAGCGCGATCAGCGCCGCCGTCACGTCCACCAGGAACGTCGCGACCAGCGCCGAGCACGCGAGGACCAGCGCCACCGACGAGGTCAGCATGCCGCCCGGCGTGCGGTAGGGCCGTTCGAGGCCCGGCTCCCTGCGGCGCAGCACGATGTGCGAGAGCGACATCAGCGCGTACGAGATGGTCGCGCCGAACACCGCCACGTTCAGCATCCGCGCGCCGTCCCCGGTCGCCGCCGCCAGGCCGAAGCCGATCGCCCCGGGCACCAGGAGGCCCAGGTAGGGGGCCTTGCGGCTGCTCGTGAGCGACAGGAACCTCGGCAGGTAGCCCGCCCTCGACAGGGCGAAGAGCTGGCGCGAGCCCGCGTAGATCAGGGAGAAGAACGACGCCACAAGGCCGGCCAGGCCCGCGTAGTTGACGATGCGGCTGAGCGCTGTCGCGTCGCCGCCCGGCTGCAGCGCCTCCACCAGCGGGTTGCCCGCATCCTGGATCGCGTTCGCGCCGCGCGCTCCGGCCGACGCGAAGAACGTGAGGAGCGCGAGCACGACGAGGATGGCCATCGACCAGCGGATCGCGCGCGGCAGCGTGCGCGCCGGGTCCTTCGTCTCCTCGGCCGCCAGCGGCACGCCCTCGACACCGAGGAAGAACCACATGCCGAACGGGAACGCCGCCCAGATGCCCAAAAGCCCCATCGGCAGCCAGGAGTTGGCGCCGAAGGCGTCCGCCTCCACGGGGATGTCGTTCAGCTTCGACGCGTCGAAGTCCATGAACGCGCCGACCGCGAAGACGAGCAGCGCCGCCACCGCGATGCCCGTGACGACGAAGCTGAAGCGCAGCGCCTCGCCGACGCCCCACAGGTGGATGCCGATGAAGACGACGAAGCAGGCCAGATAGACGGGCCAGCCCGAGGTCAGGCCGAAGAGGCCGAGAGACTCGACGTAGTCGCCGATGAAGATGGAGATCGCCGCGGGCGCCAGGATGTACTCGATGAGGATCGCCGTGCCGGTCAGGAATCCGCCCCACGGGCCGAGCGCCCGGCGCGCGAAGCCGTAGCCGCCGCCGGCGGTGGGCAGGACCGACGACAGTTCAGCCAGCGAGAACACCATGCAGGCGTACATCACGCCCATGAGCGCCATGGCGATCGCCAGGCCGCCGAAGCCGCCTTCCGCCAGGCCGAAGTTCCAGCCCGAGAAGTCGCCGGAGACGACGTACGCGACGCCGAGGCCGGTGAGGAGCAGCCAGCCCGCGCTGCCTCTGCGCAGTGTTCTCCGCTCCAGATAGTCGTCCGCCGGTTCGGCGGCACTCGTCTTGGTGGACTCCACGGTCATGGCACGGCTCCTATGCGGCGGTGGCGCTGCGGCGGGGTGACGGAACAACGGGGTGTCGGAAACAACGGGGTGACGGAACGCTGAGGGTGACTCAATGGAACGGATCCATACCTTTGCCGTGCCACCGCCGAGAAATCAAGACCCCTGCGTTACGCCGTGGTTAATCCCCCGCGCCCTGCCCCTTATGTCAGGAAGCCCCGCAGCAAGGCGGCCGTGCCGCCGCAGTGCTCGCGCATCATCTCCCGCGCCCCGTCCGCGTCCCCGTCGAGCACCGCCTCGACGAGGGCGGTGTGCTGGCGCTGCGAATGCTCCAGGTTCCGTACCAAGAGGGGGATGCAGTCCAGGAGGTCGTTGACGGTCGCGCGGACCGCCGCGTACTGCGCGGTGAGCGAGGGGGAGCCGCAGAGCTCGGCGAGGGTCAGGTGCAGGAGCGTGTCCTGGCGGCGGTACTCGGAGAGTGGCGCCTCATGGGTCTGCGCGAGCGCCGTGCGCAGCCGCTCGCGCTGCTCGTCGCTCAGGCCGTGCGCCGCGCAGAGCCCGGCCGCGCCGACCTCCAGGACCTCGCGGAACCGCAGCGCGTCCTCGACGTCGACGTCCGCCACGCGCCGCCGCAGCTCGTCCTCGCCCCCCGCCTCGGGGCGCGGGCGCACGAACGTGCCGCCGTACCTGCCCCGCCGCGACTCGACGAGGCCCTGGTCCTGGAGCACCTTGAGGACCTCGCGCAGCGTCACCCGGCTGATGCCGAGCCGGTCGGCCAACTCCCGCTCCGACGGCAGGCGTTCACCGCCGGGCACCAGGCCGAGGCGTACGACCTGGAGGATCTGCTCCAGGGCCTCCTCGAAGCCGTTGCCCGCCCGTACGGGGCGAAGGACCGGTGTGAGCCGGTCGTCGGCGGCCGTGGCGGCCGCGTCACCTGTGTCGGCGGCCGCGTCGGCATCCGCGTCGGCATCCGTGTGCGACATCTGGCCGTACCCCCTTCCCAATCAATGGTTCTCGGCAATACCTTATGGCTCTCGGCTGACCCAAGGAGGATTTTCCCGTGGCAGACCGCACACCCCCGCTCGGGATCGAGGAGCTGCGTGCTCTCGTCACGAGCGGCGAGATCGACACTGTCGTCCTGGCCTTCCCCGATATGCAAGGGCGGCTCCAGGGCAAGCGGTTCGCCGCCCCGTTCTTCCTCGACGACGTCCTGGAGAACGGCACGGAGGGCTGCAACTACCTCCTGGCCGTCGACGCGGAGATGAACACCGTCGAGGGATACGCGATGTCCTCCTGGGACCGCGGCTACGGCGACTTCGCCATGCGCCCCGACCTCAGCACCCTGCGCCGCGTTCCCTGGAACGAAGGCACCGCGATGCTCATCGCGGACCTCGCCTGGAACGACTCCTCGCCCGTCGTGGCCGCGCCCCGCCAGATCCTGCGCCGCCAGCTCGACCGGCTCGCCGAACTCGGCTTCACCGCCAACGTCGGCACGGAGCTGGAGTTCATCGTCTTCAAGGACACCTACGAGCAGGCCTGGGACTCCGGCTACAAGGCCCTGACCCCGGCGAACCAGTACAACATCGACTACTCCGTGCTCGGCACGGGACGCATCGAGCCGCTCCTGCGCCGCATCCGCAACGACATGGCGGCCGCCGGACTCGTCGTCGAGTCGGCCAAGGGCGAGTGCAATCCGGGCCAGCACGAGATCGTGTTCCGCTACGACGACGCCCTCGTCACCTGCGACCAGCACGCCATCTACAAGACCGGCGCCAAGGAGATCGCGTCCCAGGAAGGTGTCTCGCTCACCTTCATGGCCAAGTACAACGAGCGCGAGGGCAACTCCTGTCACATCCACCTCTCACTCGCGGACGCCGACGGCAACAACGCCATGGCCGGTTCATCGAGCGACCCCGGTGGTATGTCGCCCGTCATGCGGCACTTCCTCGCCGGGCAGCTCGCCGCGCTCCGCGACTTCTCGCTCCTCTACGCGCCCAACATCAACTCCTACAAGCGGTTCCGGCCGGGCTCGTTCGCGCCGACCGCCGCCGCCTGGGGCTACGACAACCGCACCTGCGCCCTGCGCGTCGTGGGCCACGGCCGCTCGATGCGCTTCGAGAACCGTCTGCCGGGCGGCGACGTGAACCCGCACCTCGCGGTCGCCGGACTCGTGGCCGCCGGTCTGCACGGCATGGAGCAGAAGCTCGAACTGCCCGAGGAGTGCACGGGCAACGCCTACACCGGTGACTACGCGCACGTCCCCACCACCCTGCGCGAGGCCGCCGAGCTCTGGGAGAACAGCGCCATCGCCAAGGCAGCCTTCGGCGACGAGGTGGTCGCGCACTACAGCAACATGGCCCGGGTCGAACTGGACGCCTTCGACTCCGCGGTGACCGACTGGGAGCTCCGCCGCTCCTTCGAACGCATGTGAGGCACCCTTGCCCGACGTACAGAACCTCGAAGTGCTGAACCTCGACGTACTGAACCCGGCGACGGAAGAGGTCGTCGCGACCGTCCCCGCCGCCACCGCACAGGACATCGACGCCGCAGTCGCACGCGCATCCGCGGCGCAGGTGAAGTGGGCCGCCGTGGCCCCCGCCGACCGCGCCCGCCTGCTGCGCCGCTTCGCCGTGGCCGTCGACGAACACGTCGAAGAACTCGCCCAGTTGGAGGTGCGCGAAGCCGGACACGTCATCGGCAACGCACGCTGGGAGGCGGGCAACGTCCGTGATCTCCTCGACTTCGCGGCCGGGGGAGTGGAACGGCTGAGCGGCCGTCAGATCCCGGTGCCCGGCGGCCTGAACGTCACGATCCTCGAACCCCTCGGGGTCGTCGGCGTCATCGCGCCCTGGAACTTCCCGATGCCCATCGCGGCATGGGGCACGGCCCCGGCGCTCGCGGCAGGCAACGCGGTCATCCTGAAGCCCGCGGAGACGACCCCGCTGACCGCGCTCCGCCTCGCCGAACTCGCCCTGGAGGCGGGCCTCCCCGAGGGGCTCTTCCAGGTCCTGCCCGGTGCCGGGGACGTCGCGGGCAACGCCCTCGTCGAGCACCCCGGCGTCGCCAAGATCGTGTTCACCGGCTCCACGCGCGTCGGCAAACAGATCATGGCCAAGTGCGCCGACCGAGTGAAGCGCGTGACGCTCGAACTCGGCGGCAAGAGCCCGAACATCGTCTTCGCCGACGCGGACGTGGAGGCCGCCGCCCTCGCCACCCCCATGTCGTACCTCGACAACTCCGGCCAGGACTGCTGCGCCCGCACCCGCATCCTCGTGCAGCGCTCGGTGTACGACCGCTTCCTGGAGATCGTCGGACCGGCCGTCGAGTCCGTCGTCGTCGGCGACCCGGCCGACGAGAAGACCCAGATGGGCCCGCTGATCTCCAGGTCCCAGCTGGAGCGCGTGCGGTCGTACGTCCCCTCCGGCGCCGGAATCCACGGAACGGCCCCCGAAGGGCCCGGCTTCTGGTTCCCGCCGACGCTCCTCACCGACGCCGAAGCCGCGTCGCCGGTGGCGACGGAAGAGGTCTTCGGCCCGGTCGCCGTCGTCCTCCCCTTCGAGGACGAGGCCGACGCGATCCGCCTCGCCAACGCGACCGAGTACGGCCTTTCGGGATCGATCTGGACGCGGGACGTCAGCAGGGCCCTGCGGGTCTCCCAGGCCGTCCAGGCCGGGAACCTGTCCGTCAACTCGCACTCTAGCGTGCGCTATTGGACCCCGTTCGGGGGTTACAAGCAGTCCGGACTCGGTCGTGAGCTCGGCCCGGACGCGCTCGCCGCTTTCACGGAAACCAAGAACGTCTTCATCAGCACGGAGGCCTGAGCACCATGACCGAAGCAATCATCTGCCGCCGCCTGGTCGGCCGCACCGCCGTCGTCACCGGCGCCGGCAGCGGCATCGGCCTCGCCACCGCGCGCCGCCTCGCCTCCGAGGGCGCGCACGTCGTCTGCGGCGACATCGACGAGGCCGCGGGAAAGGCGGCGGCCGACGAGGTCGGCGGCACCTTCGTCAAGGTCGACGTCACCGACGCCGAGCAGGTCGAGGCGCTCTTCAAGACCGCGTACGACACCTACGGCTCGGTCGACATCGCCTTCAACAACGCGGGCATCTCGCCGCCCGACGACGACTCCATCCTGGACACGGGCCTCGAGGCCTGGAAGCGCGTCCAGGACGTCAACCTCACCTCCGTCTTCCTGTGCTGCAAGGCCGCCATCCCCTACATGCGGCGCCAGGGCAAGGGCTCGATCATCAACACCGCGTCGTTCGTGGCCAGGATGGGCGCCGCGACCTCGCAGATCTCGTACACCGCGTCCAAGGGCGGCGTCCTCGCGATGTCCCGCGAGCTGGGCGTGCAGTTCGCCCGCGAGGGCATCCGCGTGAACGCGCTGTGCCCCGGCCCGGTCAACACCCCGCTCCTGCGGGAGCTCTTCGCCAAGGACCCCGAGCGTGCCGCCCGCCGCCTCGTCCACATCCCCGTGGGCCGCTTCGCCGAGGCCGACGAGCTCGCCGCCGCCGTGGCGTTCCTCGCCAGCGACGACTCCTCCTTCGTGAACGCCACCGACTTCCTCGTCGACGGCGGCATCGCGGGCGCGTACGTCACGCCCGTGTAGTTCACCCCGCAGCAATCCCCCCGACAGCCGGGCGTCGCACGACGCCCGGCTGTCCTGCGTAGACACAGGAGTGTGTTCATGAACCTCAAGCGCCGCTGCGCCGCGGCCGCAGCCGTCCTCGCCGTCGCCGCCACCGGACTCGTCTCCGTCCAGGCGACCGCTCAGGCCACCCAGCCCGCCCCGGCCACCGGCTCCCGGGCCGAGAAGTGCCCCAGGCTCACCGTCTCCCCGGGCTGGTACGGCGACAACCGGGCCAGACTCCAGAAGATGATCGACACGTACGGGCGCTGCGGCGGCAGCCACAAGGGCGCCGCCAAGCCCGTCGCCGCCTTCGACTGGGACAACACGGTCATCAAGAACGACGTCGGTGACGCCACCATGTTCTGGCTCCTGCGCAACAGCAAGATACGTACGCCTCGCGGCGCCGACTGGCACACCACGAGCCGCTACCTCACCGACCCGGCGGCCAAGGCCCTGGCCAAGGCCTGCCCCGCCACCGGCACCACCCTGCCCACGCGCCGCGACACGGACTGCGCCGACGAGATCGCCTCCGTCTACAGCGAGGGCACCACCACCGGCGGCGACGCGGCCTTCGCCGGCTTCGACCACCGCCGCATGGAACCCCAGTACGCCTGGCTTGCCCAGCTCACCCGCGGCTGGTCCACCCGGCAGGTCGAGGGCTTCGCCGCCGCGGCCCGCAAGGAGAACCTCGCCGCGCCTGTAGGCACCGAACAGCAGGTCGGCACCGGCAAGTTCACCGGCTGGGTCCGCTACTACGACCAGCAGCGCGATCTGATCCGTACGCTCAAGAAGGCCGGGTTCGACGTCTACGTGGTCTCCGCGTCGCCCGAGCCGGTCGCCGAGGTGTGGGCGAAGGGCGTCGGCGTCGACGCCCGGCACACCATCGGCATCCGCAACGTCACCGCGCACGGGAAGCTGACGGCCCATCTGGCGGGCTGCGGCACCGTCAAGGACGGCGACGACTCGATGATCACGTACATCGACGGGAAGCGCTGCTGGATCAACCAGGAGATCCACGGACTCCGGGGCGCCGCCGCCGAGAAGGTCCAACCGGCCCACAAGCGGCAGGTGTTCGCGGCAGGGGACTCCGACACCGACATCTCCTTCCTGCGTGACGCCACGGCCCTGCGGCTCGTCCTGAACCGCAACAAGAACGAGCTGATGTGCCGCGCCTACGACAACGGCGACGGCCGCTGGCTGGTGAACCCCATGTTCATCGAGCCCAAGGGCAGGCTCGCGAAGCCCTACCCGTGCGCCAGCACCGGTTACACCGAACGGGACGGCAAGGAAGGCCCGGTGCGCCGCGCCGACTGGTCCGTCATCCCCGACCAGAAGGACACGGTGCACGGATCCTGACCGTGCCCCGAGATTGATGTACGGTCCATGCGCATGCGCAACAGACATGCCTTGGCGTTGACGCTGGCCACGGCCGCCACTCTGGCGGCCGTGCCTGCGACGCTCCCCGCGGCCGCCGCCACGCCCGCGAACTCCCCCGCTGCGAAGGCCCATTGCCCGCAGCTGTCCAAGAAGCTGACCTGGTTCGGCGACAACCGCGACCGGCTCCAGCAGATGATCGACGAGCGCGGACGCTGCGGCTCCCACCGGGGGCACGACCAGAAGCGTCCCGTCGCCGCCTTCGACTGGGACAACACCGTCGTCAAGAACGACATCACCGACGCGACGATCGCCTGGTCCCTCCACCACGACAAGATCCTTCGCCCCGCCAGCTGGAAGTCCACCAGCAAGTGGATGACCGACGAGGCGGACAAGGCGCTCACCAAGGCCTGCGGCACGAAGGTGCCGGTCGGCAAGCCGCTGCCCACCTCCACCGACACCGACTGCGCCGACGAGATCTTCGAGGTCCGCGAGGACGGCAGGACGATGAGCGGCGCCGCCGCCTTCGCCGGCGAGTGGGACCACCGGCACACCGTCCCGCAGTACGCCTGGGTGCCCCAGCTCTTCGCCGGACACACCGTCCCCGAACTGGAGTCGTACGCCGCGAAGGCCCGCAAGCAGGTGCTCGCGGCCCCGATCGGCGCCACCCAGACCGTCGGCACGCACGAGATCCCCGGTTACGCCCGCTACTACGACCAGCAGCGCGACCTCATCCGCACGCTCAAGAAGGCCGGGTTCGACGTCTACATCGTCTCGGCGGGCTCGGAGCCGGTGACGGAGGTCTGGTCGAAGGGCGTCGGCATCGACCGGAAGCACACCATCGCCATCCGCTCGGTCCTCGACCGCAAGGGCCGGATCACCACCTGGAACCAGGGCTGCGGCGACGTACCGGTGAACAAGGGCGAGGCCATCCCGTACATCGACGGCAAGCGCTGCTGGATCAACCAGGAGATCTACGGAGTCAAGGGCAAGTCGGCCTGGGACAAGCAGGACCCCTCCCACCGCATCGCCCTCGGCGGCGGTGACGCCGACACGGACGTGACGTTCGTCGGCGACGCCACGGGCGCGCACCTCGTCCTGAACCGCAACAAGAACGAGGTCATGTGCCGCGGCTACGACAACGCCGACGGCCGCTGGGTCGTGAACCCCATGTTCATCGAGCCCATGAAGCAGAAGCCGGACCTCTACCCGTGCTCGACGGCCGCGTACAACGCACCGGACGGCAGCAAGGGCCCGGTCCTGCGCGAAGACGGCTCCGTGGTGCCTGATCAGGCGGACGCTGTGTTCTGACCGTTCCGACTGCTCCGACTGTTCTGATCTTCGCGGCACGTCCTAGAGTGCCGGGATGAGCATGTCGCCTCCTCCCGGCTGGTACCCGGACCCGTCGGCGCCCCCGGCACAGCCCGTCGAGCGCTGGTGGGACGGGTCCGCGTGGACCGAGCACCGGCGTGCGCCCGCGGCCCCTCGAACGGGCCAGGCGCAGCCGGGGTTCGGCCCGCCGCAGGACCGGACCCAGGTCCAGCCGCTGCCCGGGACCTCCGCAGGAGGCCGGGCCAAGGTGGTGGCCCTCGCCACCGCCGGGGTCGTCCTGGTCGCGTCGATCGTCACGGGCGTGGTGCTCCTGCGCGAGGACGACCGCGACCCGCAGGCAGGACCGCAGGCGCCGACCACCTCGGAGCCGGCGGACAGCCCCACGCCGACCTCGCCGACGCCCACCACGTCGGCGCCGGACCCCGACCCCTCCACCCTCGTCGACCAGCTCAACGGCATCACGATCCCGGTCCCCGACGGCTGGGAGAAGGCCGACAGCACCGTCGGCGGCGATCCGACCGTCCGCACCCCGGACGTCTACGACTGCCCCGGCGAGGGCAGCCTCTGCCGCCACGGCACGGTCTACTCGCGCACCTCGACGGCGACGGACGAGCGCTCGCCCAAGGCACTGGCCCAGCGGGACATCAAGGACGCCGCGGACCGGGCGTACGACGAGGACAAGGTCGGCATGAAGCCCTTCGGCGGCATCGCGAGCCACGAGAAGGTCAAGGAGGGGACCGTCGCGGTCGCGGGCCGCTCCGGATACCTCGTGCGCTGGCGCGTCCGCACGAACAAGGGCCCCGGCGGGTACGTCCAGTCCTTGGCGTTCCCCTCGAGCGTCGGCTCCGAGGCGATGGTCATCATCCGCTTCGCGATCGACGCGCGGACCGGCGAAGGCGCGCCGCCGCTCGCCGACCTGGACAAGATCACCAAGGGGATCCGCCCGGTCGGTGCCGAGGGGACGAGCGGCGGCGTGGGCAACAGCGTGGGCGCGACGCCCTGACGCTCCCGGGGTCTCAACGCCCTGACGTTCCCGGGGCTCAGAGGAAGGTGTGCCCCTCTCCCCGGTACGTCGGCACGGTGGCCGTCACGCGGTCGCCCTCGACGAGCCGCAGCGCGTCGAACCGCTCGCACATCTCCCCGGCCTTGGCGTGCCGGAACCACACCTTGTCGCCGATCAGCAGGTCGTCCGCGGGCGCGCCGAGCAGCGGTGTCTGCACCTCGCCCGCACCCTCCTGCGGGTCGTAGCGCAGCCCTTCCGGGAGATAGGGCACAGGGGAGCGGTCGGGTCCCGCGGCACCCGACGCGGGGTAGCCGCCGCCGAGCACGGTCACCGTGCCGACGCCGGGGCGGCGCACGACGGGCTGGGCGAAGAGCGCGGCCGGACGCCCGCTGAACGACGTGTAGTTGTCGAAGAGGCGCGGTACGTACAGGCCCGACCCCGCGGCGATCTCGGTCACGGCCCGCTCGGCCGCGGTGTGCTGCACGCTGCCGGTGCCGCCGCCGTTGACGAACTCCAGGTCCGGGGCGACCGCCCGCACCGCGCGGATGGTCTCGGCCCGCCGGGCGGCGAGCTCCTTGCGGGCGGCGGTCTGCATCAGCCGGATGGCACGGGAGCGCGCGGGATGCCCTGCGACCGCGTCACCGACCCCCGCCACATGCCCTTCGTACGCCATCACGCCCACGAGCCGGAACCCCGGCCGCCGGGCCACGGCGCGGGCGAGCGCGGCGACTTGGACGGGGGAGTGCAGGGGCGAGCGCAGCGCCCCGATCCGCACGCGCCCGCCGAGGATCTTGTAGGCGGTGTCCAACTCCAGGCAGACCCGGACCTCTTCGCGCCCGTCGCCCCTGGCCTCGTCGATGAGCCGCAGCTGCGCCGGGTCGTCGATCATCACGGTCACCGAGGAAGCGAGCTTCGGGTCGGCGGCGAGCTCTGCGAAGGCGGCCCGGTCGGCCGAAGGGTAGGCGAGCAGGACGTCGTCGAACCCGGACCGCGCGAGCCACAGGGACTCGGCGAGCGTGTAGGACATGATCCCGGCGAAGCCGTCGCGGGCCAGGACGCGTTCGAGCAGCGCCCGGCAGCGTACGGACTTGCTCGCGACCCGGATCGGCTTCCCGCCGGCCCGGCGCACGAGGTCGTCGGCATTGGCGTCGAACGCCTCCAGGTCGACGATCGCGACGGGGGCGTCGAGGTGCGCGGTGGCCCGGTCGTAGCGGGCCCTGTCTGCTGCACGGGCTGTCATGGCCGAAGCCTGCCAGACGGGATTACCCGAGGGTAGGGGGATGATCCGGGCAGATCGCCCGGGGGTGCGGACTGGTTCCCTCACGACCGGAATCTGCCCTTAGAGTTACGCGCAGAAGAGCGAGGAAACGGGGGGTGCATGAGCACGGAAGCGCGACGGGCTCCCGTCCCGCCACGTCCCACGACTCCACCCCCACCGCCGGGCCCGCCTGCCTCCCCGGCGCCTCCCGTGCCATCCGCGCGCTTCCCGGACGGGCGTCCGCGGACGCCGGGCGACGGTGAGTGCTCCCCGCCGCCACCGCCGGTGGCCGACCCCGCGCCCGAGGACGGCGACTCCATACTCGAGGACCTGCTGGCGCCCTTCGACCGGGCGAGGGAGCCGGGGCCCGCCGCGTCACCGGACGACCAGCAGGACGCTGATGGCGAGCAGTTGCCGTCACCGCCTCCGCCGCCCGCTTCGGCGCGTTTTCCCGACGCGCCGCCTCCGGCGACGACGCGCGCGCACGCGCCGGTGCCTGACCCTGCCCCCGCCTCCGCCCAGACGCCCGCCGCCGAAGCGCCGCTCCTGCCGCCGCGCCCTCCTGCTCCGCCGTACGTCGGCGTGCCGGGCCCGGACGCGGAGAGCGAACCGGACGCGGCGGAGTACCGACTCCGCCCCCCGATGCCTGCCGCACCGCCGTCGGCTGTGGCTGTGTCCGCTGTATCCGCAGTATCCGCGGACATACCTGAGGCCCACCCGGGGCCCGCGCCGCTTGCCGGGATCGCGCCACCGCCCTGGTCCGCGTCGGAGCCCGCAGCCGCGTCCCCGTCCGACTCCGCACCCGCATCCGCATCGGCATCCGCGCCGGAGGCTGTCACGCCCACGCCGACGCCCCCGGCGCCCCCCACCGAGCCCGCGACCTCGCAGACCCACGCGTACGCCCGCACTCCCCGGACCACCGCCGCCCGCCGCGCGGTCGGCGCCGTCGACCTGACGCCGGGACCCGGGGCGGGGCGGCCCTTCGTGGCGTTCGCGCGGCCCGCGCTCTACGACGACAGCACCACGCGGCTGCGGCCCGTCCGCACCTGGGTGCAGCCCCGCGTGACCGCGGCCGCCGCCTGTGTCGTGCTCGGGCTCGGGCTCATCGGGGGCGCCGCCACCGGGAGTTGGCTGACCGGGGGAACCGAGGGGGCGAGCGCATCGCCCAACGCGTACGCCGTGGCGGGCGAGCTCTGGCACAGCGTGCCCGTCGACCAGCTCTTCCCGGCGACCATCAAGGGGGAGGGCGCGGGACCCGGCGGAGCCGACCGCACCTGGACCCGTGTCGCCGTCGCCCCCGACAGCACCTGCAAGGGCGCCTTCGACCCGCTCCTGCGCAAGGCACTCGCCCCGGCGGGCTGCCTGAGGCTGCTGCGCGCCACGTACACGGACGCGACCCGCAGCCATGTCACCACCGTGGGCCTGCTGTTCACCAAGGCCGACGCCGAAGCGATGCGCTCCCTGCGCACCCGCTTCACGGAGGAAGGCCTTGACCGGCGCCCCGACCTGATGCCACGGCCGTACGCGGCCAAGGGCACCCCGGCCGCGGACTTCGGCGACGCCCAGCGCGCGTCCTGGACGGTCTCCGTGCTCCCGGACGCCCCCGTCGTCGCCTTCGCCGTCTCCGGTTTCGCCGACGGGCGTACGGTCACCGAACCCGAGCCCGCCGAAGAGGCCATGAACACCTCCGACACCACCGCCCCCGCCCAGGCGGGCCTCGGCAACGAGGCGAAGGGCATCGCCGACCGCGTCGAGCGGCGCCTGCGCAAGACCATCGCGGCCACGGAGAAGCCCTCATGAGAACCCGCCGGTGGGCGGTCGCCGCCCTCGCCGCCTCGCTCGCGCTCCTGCCCGCCACCGCGCACGCCGACGACGGCATACGCGCACAGCAGTGGGCCCTGGACGCCATGCACACCGGCCAGGCCTGGCAGACCACCAAGGGCAAGGGCATCACCGTCGCCGTCCTGGACACCGGCATAGACCGCGACCACCCCGACCTGACCGGCAGCGTCCTCGAAGGCAAGGACATGGTCGGCTTCGGGGCGAAGAAGGGCGACCGCCCCTGGGCCCGGCACGGCACCGCCATGGCCGGCATCATCGCGGGCCACGGGCACGGCGCGGGCAACGGCGACGGCGTCGTCGGCATCGCCCCGGAGGCGAGGATCCTGCCGATCCGCGTCATCCTGGAGGACGGCGACCCGGACCGCGCGAAGGCCCGCAACACCCGGGGCAACGCGCTGGCGGACGGCATCCGCTGGGCCGCCGACCACGGCGCCGACGTCATCAACCTCTCCCTCGGCGACGACTCCAAGTCCGCCCACCCCGAACCCGCCGAGGACGCCGCGGTCCAGTACGCCCTGAAGAAGGGCGCCGTCGTCGTCGCGTCGGCGGGCAACGGCGGCGAGCGCGGCGACCACATCTCGTACCCGGCGGCCTATCCCGGAGTCATCGCCGCCACCGCCGTCGACGCGAACGGCGACCGCGCCTCCTTCTCCACCCGCCGCTGGTACGCCACCGTCAGCGCCCCCGGCAAGAAGATCGTCATCGCCGACCCCGACCGCGAGTACTACGAAGGCTGGGGCACCAGCGCCGCCTCGGCGTTCGTCTCGGGCGCCGTCGCCCTCATCCGCGCCGCCCACCCCGGCCTCACCCCGCCCCAGATCAAGCAGCTCCTGGAGGACACCGCACGGGACGTGCCCAGCGGTGGCCGCGACGACTCGCACGGCTTCGGCTTCATCGACCCGGCGGCCGCGATCGCCGAGGGCGGCAAGAAGA
The DNA here is from genome assembly GCF_056434405.1 of Streptomyces sp. NPDC044044. NCBI lineage: Bacteria > Bacillati > Actinomycetota > Actinomycetes > Kitasatosporales > Streptomycetaceae > Streptomyces > Streptomyces sp. NPDC044044. The sequence continues at coordinate 326,192 of NZ_JBWKFG010000009.1, forward strand.
AGCCGGAGGAGCTGAGCTCCGCGGCGTACGGGAAGAAGTACTTCGGCCCGGGTCCCGACGAGGACGCGGGCGACGGCGGACCCGCCGGCTGGGTGGGCCCGGTCGCGGGCGGCCTCGGCGTGGCCCTCCTGGCAGCGGCGGTCTACCTCTGGCGCGGCCGTCGCCAAGCCCGCCCAGGCACCGCTCGACAGGTCCCGGACCAGGGTCGATAGGGTCGGTGCCGTGGCGAACAAGAACATCCCGGACCCCGGCTTCTCCGACGACGACGGCTCCGCCGACCCCCGGCTCACCGCGGCCCTGACCGCGTGGGCCGACGACCGCACGGCCCACGGCCCCGTCCTGGAGGCGCTGACCGGCGCCCGGCTGCTGGTCCCCGTGGTCGCCGTGCTCGGCGAGGTCGAGGAGGACGCGAACGGGCTGCGCCGCGAGAAGTCCAGCGACATGGCCGTCCCCACCCTCAAGGCGGGCGACCGCAAGGCACTGCCCGCGTTCACCTCGACCCAGGCCCTCGCCCTGTGGGACCCGGAGGCACGGCCCGTCGCCGTCCCCCTGCACCAGGCGCTCCAGGCCGCCGCCCACGAACAGGCCGACACGATCGTGCTCGATCTCGCGGGACCCGTTCCCTACGAGATCAACCGGCCCGCCCTGATCGCCCTCTCCGAAGGCCGTCACACCCGGGACCCGCTCGCCGACCCCGCTGTCACGGCCGCCGTGCGCGCGGCCGTCGCCGCCGAGCCCGCCGTTCTGCGCGCCCACCTCGGCGCGGGCACCGCGGACGGCACCCTCGCGCTGGTCCTGGACCCCTCGGCGGACCCGGCCGAAGCCGCCCAGCGTGTCGCCGGGCACATCGCGGCCGACGAAACACTGAGGGCCCGCCTGGTGAGCGGCCTCGACCTGGCACTGCTGCCGGCCGGGGCGACGCCACCGGGCGAGCCCTTCTACGTACGAGAAGCCTGAGAGGTCAGCCGAAGACCGGGCCCGTGTACTTCTCGCCCGGACCCTGGCCCGGCTCGTCCGGCACGTCGGAGGCCTCGCGGAAGGCCAGCTGCAGCGACTTCAGGCCGTCGCGCAGCGGGGCCGCGTGGAACGAGGAGATCTCCGTGGCGCTCGCGTCCATCAGGCCGGCGAGCGAGTGGATCAGCTTGCGGGCCTCGTCGAGGTCCTTGTGGCCCTCGCCGCCCTCGGCGAGGCCCAGGTTCACGGCCGCGGCGCTCATCAGGTGGACGGCGACCGTGGTGATCACCTCGACCGCGGGGACGTCCGCGATGTCACGGGTCAGGGTGTCGAAGTCGGGGGAGCCGCCGGTGGCGGACTCGGGGGTGGGGGTCGCGTCGCTCATGTCCCACACGATAAGCGGAGCCCCGTCCGGAGTGTCCCGCGGGAGTCCGTGCGGACTGCACGGCGCCGTTGGTTAGCCCCACCCCCGCGGAGCTGCTAACCTTGTGTAACGACCGGCCGGACACTCGCGTGCCACGCAGAGACCCGGCCCACAAGTGGAGGCTCCGCTTCCCACCTAGTCGCTCCCCGGAGCGGCAGGTCACCGGTCAGGCGGCCGCAGTCCCCGAGACTACGGCAGGCCCGAGATGCGCCCCGCGATCACCGCGGAGGTGCTCCGGTAGTAATGGAGCCCCTTCCTGTGATCGGTTGGGGCATTTTTTATGTACTCACTCGGTTGGTCGAGACAACAGACGTAACGCGGCTGTCCGCCAGACCGCCGCGTGGTGCTACCGAGGAGGATCCATCAGCGCCGAGCCCCGCATCAACGACCGGATTCGCGTTCCCGAGGTGCGACTTGTCGGTCCCAGCGGCGAGCAGGTCGGGATTGTTCCGCTTGCCAAGGCCCTGGAACTTGCACAGGAGTACGACCTCGACCTGGTCGAGGTGGCGGCTACTGCCCGTCCGCCCGTGTGCAAGCTCATGGACTACGGGAAGTTCAAGTACGAGTCGGCCATGAAGGCCCGTGAGGCGCGCAAGAACCAGGCGCACACGGTCATCAAGGAGATGAAGCTCCGGCCGAAGATCGACCCGCACGACTATGACACCAAGAAGGGTCACGTCGTCCGGTTCCTCAAGCAGGGCGACAAGGTCAAGATCACGATCATGTTCCGTGGTCGCGAGCAGTCCCGGCCGGAGCTCGGCTACCGACTGCTGCAGCGTCTCGCGAACGACGTCGAAGACCTCGGGTTCATCGAGTCGAACCCGAAGCAGGACGGCCGAAACATGATCATGGTCCTCGGTCCGCACAAGAAGAAGACCGAAGCCATGGCCGAGGCCCGCGAGGCCCAGGCTGTCCGCAAGGCAGACGCGAAGGCCAACCCGGGCCGCTCGCAGAACGCCGTCGCGGAGGAGGAGCCCGCCGAGGCTCCTGCCGAGGCCGCCGCCGAGGCCGAGGCGCCCGCCGAGGAGCCTGCAGAGGCCTGATTCAGGACGCGCCTCCCACGCGCGCCCCGAACGACAACCGATACATCTGACGCTCCCTGCCCACGGTTCGCAGGAACCGGTAACGGCAGGGAGTGCCAATGACGAGGAGAGAACGGCGCTATGCCGAAGAACAAGACGCACAGCGGTGCCAGCAAGCGCTTCAAGATCACCGGCTCCGGCAAGGTGCTCCGTGAGCGCGCCGGCAAGCGCCACCTGCTCGAGCACAAGTCGTCCCGTCTGACGCGTCGCCTCAGCGGCAACGCCGAGATGGCCCCGGGCGACGCCAAGAAGATCAAGAAGCTTCTCGGCAAGTGAGTCCTGGCGCACACCGCGCCTGAACTCTGACCGGGACCCAATCGATACCGGGTCGTGTGAGTCCAACCACGACCCCGCTACAAGGAGTTAACAAGTGGCACGCGTCAAGCGGGCAGTCAACGCCCACAAGAAGCGTCGGGCGATCCTCGAAGCGGCCAGCGGCTACCGCGGCCAGCGTTCGCGCCTGTACCGCAAGGCCAAGGAGCAGGTCACCCACTCCCTGGTCTACAACTACAACGATCGCAAGAAGCGCAAGGGCGACTTCCGTCAGCTGTGGATCCAGCGCATCAACGCCGCTGCCCGCCAGAACGGCATGACGTACAACCGCCTCATCCAGGGTCTGAAGGCCGCCAACATCGAGGTGGACCGCAAGATCCTGGCCGAGCTGGCCGTCAACGACGCGAACGCGTTCGCCGCGCTCGTCGAGGTTGCGCAGAAGGCCCTGCCGTCGGACGTCAACGCCCCCAAGGCTGCCTGACGCCGCGCCGTACCTGAGCGTTGCTCGCGGACCCGCAGGCCTACTGGCCTGCGGGTCCGCTTGCGTCCGGCCTCGTGTCCGCCGCCCTCTGCCGTCTGCCGTCCGCCCGCCGTCTCCGGCTGAGCGCGCAGTTCCCCGCGCCCCTGACGGGGCGCTCTCCCCGAGGTGAGTTTCATGGTTGCCAGCCCCGAGTTGATCTCCCCCAAGTCGTCCCGTGTCAGCGCCGCACGGCGGCTGGCCAAGCGGAACTTCCGGGGCAAGGAGCAGCTGTTTCTCGCCGAGGGGCCGCAGGCCGTGCGGGAGGCCGCCGCGTACCCGGACACGCTCGTCGAGCTGTTCGCCACCGTGGACGCCGCCGACCGCTACGCCGACATCGTCGGCGAGGCCCGTGCCGCCGGTGCCCGTCTGCACCTGGCGGACGAGGACGTCATCGCCGACATCTCGACGACCGTGACGCCGCAGGGGCTCGTCGGGGTCTGCCGGTTCGTCGACACCCCCTTCGACAGCATCCTCGCCGCACGGCCCAAGCTGGTCGCCGTCCTCGCGCACGTCCGTGACCCCGGGAACGCCGGCACCGTGCTGCGGTGCGCCGACGCCGCGGGAGCCGACGCGGTCGTCCTGACGGATGCCTCCGTGGATCTCTACAACCCCAAGTGCGTGCGTGCGTCCGTCGGTTCGCTGTTCCATCTGCCCGTCGCCGTCGGCGTACCCGTCGAGCGGGCCGTCCAGGGGCTGAAGGACGCGGGTGTGCGGATCCTGGCCGCCGACGGGGCGGGCGAGGACGACCTCGACGACGAGCTCGACAAGGGCACCATGGGCACTCCTTCCGCCTGGGTCTTCGGCAACGAGGCCTGGGGCCTGCCGGAGGAGACCCGCGCACTCGCCGACGCCGTGGTGCGCGTTCCGATCCACGGCAGAGCCGAAAGCCTCAACCTCGCGACGGCGGCGGCCGTGTGCCTCTATGCGTCCGCCCGTGCACAGCGTGCGGCTGGAGGGTGCCGTTCCGTCACTCCCAGCTAGTAGGGTGACGGGCTCGGAGGCCTCCTGCGCCGGTCCGAGAGGTGGGGTACGGGGAATGAGCATCGGCACGAGCAGATCACCGGGAGTACAGGACATCCTGTGTACTCGCGCGGACCATGGCGCCCTCGGTGACCTCGGCGACGGGCTCGGCATCCACCCGGACGACCTCCCCGACGGCCTCGTCGTCGCGGACGAGTCGGGCACGGTCATCTGCTTCAACGCCGCGGCCGCGCGCATCACCGCGGTGCTCGCGTCCGACGCCCTGGGCGCTCCGCTGGAGCGTGCCCTGCCGTTAGAGGACCTCGAAGGCCGCCGCTGGTGGCAGCTGACCGATCCGTACGGCGGCATCGCCACCCGTTTCGCCCAGCCCGAGCGCAATCTGCTGCTCCCCGGCGGGCGTGAGGTCCTCGTCTCCGCGCGCTATGTGCGCACCGCGCCCACCGGGCCCGTACGCCGCGTCGTCGTCTCCATCCGCGACACCGAGGCCCGCCGCCGCACCGAGCGCAGCCACGCGGAGCTGATCGCCACCGTCGCCCACGAGCTCCGCTCGCCCCTCACCTCCGTGAAGGGCTTCACGGCGACACTGCTCGCCAAGTGGGAGCGCTTCACCGACGACCAGAAGAAACTGATGCTGGAGACGGTGGACGCCGACGCCAACCGCGTCACGCGGCTCATCGCCGAGCTCCTCGACATCTCCCGCATCGACTCAGGGCGGCTGGAACTGCGCCGCCAGCCCGTCGACATCGGTGCCGCCGTCGGCCGCCACATCCAGGCCCATGTCGCGTCCGGCCAGGACGCGGACCGCTTCCTCGTCCGGATACAGCGGCCGCTGCCCGACTGCTGGGCCGACCCCGACAAGATCGACCAGGTGCTCAGCAATCTCCTGGAAAATGCGGTGCGGCACGGCGAAGGAACCGTCACCATCGACGTGGCAGCATCGTCGAAGGCATCCCCGCGCGAGCAGGGCGGCGCAGAGACGGCCGTGACCGTGAGCGACGAGGGGTCCGGCATTCCGGAGGAATCGATGGGCCGTGTCTTCACCCGCTTCTGGCGGGGCAGCAAGCGCGGCGGGACGGGACTGGGGTTGTACATCGTGAAGGGCATCGTGGAGGCGCACGGCGGGACGATCACCGTCGGCCGCGCGCCCGGTGGCGGCGCCCAGTTCCGATTTACGTTGCCCGTGGGCACTCCGGCATATCTCCTGTGATCGTCACCGATCACCTCTGATCCGCCCGAGCACCGCCCGCGGGCTCATTCACCTGCGCCACCCCCGTTAGACTCGATCCTTGGCACGTTTGCGTCCCCCTATGTGGACGATTCGTCTCCGAGTCGTAGACGGGGACCATCACCAGCCAACCGGAAGCACGGGAAGAGATGTCGGCACCGAACAAGTCGTACGACCCTGTTGAGGTCGAGGCACTGAAACCTGAAGAGATCGAGCGCATGCGGGACGAGGCGCTCGCCGCCTTCGCCGCCGCGGGCGACCTCGAACAGCTCCAGGAGGCCAAGGTCGCGCACACCGGCGGCACCTCGCCGCTGGCCCTCGCCAACCGCGAGATCGGCGCGCTGCCCCCGCAGGCCAAGGCCGAGGCCGGCAAGCGCGTCGGCATGGCGCGCGGCGCCGTGAGCAAGGCGCTCGCCGCCCGGCAGACCGAGCTCGAGGCCGAGCGCGACGCCCGGGTGCTCGTCGAGGAGGCAGTGGACGTCACGCTGCCGTACGACCGCGTCCCGGCCGGCGCCCGGCACCCGCTGACCACGTTCATGGAGCGCGTCGCGGACGTCTTCGTCGCCATGGGCTACGAGATCGCGGAGGGCCCCGAGGTCGAGGCGGAGTGGTTCAACTTCGACGCCCTGAACTTCACCCCGGACCACCCGGCCCGGCAGATGCAGGACACGTTCTTCGTCGACGGGCCGGCAGGCACCGACGGGGACGAGTCCGGTGTCGTGCTGCGCACGCACACCTCTCCCGTGCAGGCCCGCGCGATGCTCGACCGCGAGCCGCCCGTCTACATCGTCTGCCCCGGCCGTGTGTACCGCACGGACGAACTGGACGCGACGCACACCCCGGTCTTCCACCAGATCGAGCTGCTCGCCGTGGACGAGGGCCTGACCATGGCCGACCTCAAGGGCACCCTGGACCACATGGTCCAGTCGCTCTTCGGCGCGGACATGAAGACGCGCCTGCGTCCGAACTACTTCCCGTTCACCGAGCCGTCCGCCGAGATGGACATGGTCTGCTACGTCTGCCGTGGCGAGTCCGTGGGCAACCCCGACCGCCCCTGCCGCACCTGCGGCAGCGAGGGCTGGATCGAGCTGGGCGGCTGCGGCATGGTCAACCCGAAGGTGCTCACCGCCTGCGGCGTCGACCCCCAGAAGTACAGCGGATTCGCCTTCGGGTTCGGCATCGAACGGATGCTGATGTTCCGCCACAACGTCGAAGACATGCGAGACATGGTCGAGGGTGACGTCCGGTTCACCCGGCCCTTCGGGATGGAGATCTGATGCGGGTCCCGCTTTCCTGGCTGCGGGAGTACGTCGATCTCCCCGCCACCGAGACCGGCCGTGACGTACAGGCCAAGCTCATCGAGGTCGGCCTCGAGGTCGAGACCGTCGAGCAGGTCGGCGCGGGCCTCACCGGTCCGCTCGTCGTCGGCAAGGTCCTCACCATCGAGGAGCTGACGGAGTTCAAGAAGCCCATCCGCTTCTGCACCGTCGACGTCGGCTCCGCCAACGGCACCGGTGAGCCGCAGGAGATCGTCTGCGGCGCCCGGAACTTCGCGGTCGGCGACAAGGTCGTCGTCGTGCTGCCCGGCGCCGTCCTGCCCGGCGACTTCAAGATCGCCGCGCGCAAGACGTACGGCAAGACCTCGCACGGCATGATCTGCTCCGGCGACGAGCTGGGCATGGGCGACGACGGAAGCGCCGGCATCATCGTCCTTCCGCCCGAGCACGAGGTCGGCACCGACGCCATCAAGCTGCTCGAACTGGTCGACGAGGTCCTGGACATCGCCGTCACGCCCGACCGCGGCTACGCCCTGTCGATGCGCGGCGTCGCCCGCGAGACCGCCATCGCGTACGGCCTGCCGCTGCGCGACCCGGCGCTCCTGGACGTGCCCGCGCCGAACGCCTCCGGCTACCCGGTCAAGATCTCCGACCCGATGGGCTGCGACCGCTTCACCGCGCGCACGGTCACGGGTCTGCGGCCCGAGTCCCGGTCGCCGATCTGGCTGCAGCGCCGCCTGCAGAAGGCGGGCATGCGCCCGATCTCGCTCGCCGTCGACATCACGAACTACGTGATGCTGGAGCTCGGCCAGCCGCTGCACGCCTACGACCGCTCCCGCATCGAGGGCACGATCGGCGTGCGCCGTGCCGAGCAGGGTGAGAAGTTCACGACGCTCGACGGCGCCAAGCGCGTCCTGGACGCCGAGGACCTGGTCATCACCGACGACCGCGGCCCCATCGGCCTCGCGGGTGTCATGGGCGGTGCCAACACCGAGATCGCGGACCACGAAGAGGCGGCCGGCACCACGGACGTCGTCATCGAGGCCGCGCACTTCGACGCGATCTCCATCGCCCGCACGGCCCGCCGCCACAAGCTGCCCTCCGAGGCGGCCAAGCGCTTCGAGCGCGGCGTCGACCCACAGGCCGCGTCCGCCGCCGCGCAGCGCACGGTGGATCTCCTCGTGCTGCTCGCGGGCGGTACCGCCGAGACCGGGGTCACCGAGGTCATCGCGCCCTCCGCGCCCCACACGATCAGCATGCCCGCCGATCACCCGGACAAGGTCGCCGGTGTGGAGTACGGCCGCGAGACCGTCGTGCGCCGCCTGCAGGAAGTCGGCTGCGACGTCTACGGCCAGGACGCCCTGACCGTCACCGTGCCCTCCTGGCGTCCCGACCTCGCCGAGCCGAACGACCTCGCCGAAGAGGTCATCCGGCTCGAGGGGTACGAGAACCTCCCGTCGACGCTGCCCAAGCCCCCCGCGGGCCGCGGGCTCACCGACCGGCAGCGGCTGCACCGCCGCATCGGCCGCGCGCTCGCAGGGAGCGGATTCGTCGAGGCGCCGAACTACCCCTTCATCGGCGAGCAGGTCTTCGACCAGCTGGGCCTGGAGCCCGGCGACCCCAAGCGCCGGGTCGTGAAGCTGGTCAACCCGCTCTCCGACGAGGAGCCCGCTCTTCGTACGACGCTGCTTCCGGGGCTGCTCGGCGCGCTGCGCCGCAACGAAGGCCGCGGCAGCCACGACCTGGCGCTCTTCGAGACGGGGCTGGTCTTCCAGCCGCGTGAGGAGGCGCGCATCGCGGTGCGTCTGCCCGTCGACCGCCGGCCCACGGACGAGGAGGTCGCCTCCCTGACCGAGGCGCTCCCCGTGCAGCCGCGGCACGCCGCCGTCGTCCTCGCGGGCGCCCGCGAGCAGGCCGGCTGGTGGGGCAAGGGCCGTCCGTCCGAGTGGGCCGACGCGATCCAGGCCGCGCGCGCCCTGGCCGCCGAGTCGGGCACCGAACTGCTCGTGCGCCAGGGCCAGTACGGCCCGTGGCACCCGGGCCGGTGCGCCGAGCTCGCCGTGGTGATCGATGGCGCGGAGCAGGTCATCGGGCACGCGGGCGAGCTGCACCCGCGCGTCGTCAAGGCGCTCGGTCTGCCCGCGCGCACCTGTGCGATGGAGCTCGACCTGGACGCTCTGGAGGACGCCGGCGCCGGTGTCCCGCAGGGGCCGAAGATCTCCACCTTCCCGGTCGCCACGCAGGACGTCGCGCTCGTCGTCGACGGGGGCGTTCCGGCCGCCGACGTCGAGAAGGTGCTGCGCGAGGGCGCGGGTGAACTCCTGGAGTCCATCCGCCTGTTCGACGTCTTCACCGGCGAGCAGATCGGCGCGGGCAAGAAGTCCCTCGCGTACGCGCTGCGCTTCCGCGCGGCCGACCGCACGCTGACCGTCGACGAGGCCTCCGCGGCCCGTGACGCGGCCGTCGCTCTGGCGGCCGAGCGGACCGGCGCGGTGCTGCGCGGAGCGTAGTCACCGCCCGTAGTCGCCGCCAGGCGCACAAGAGGCGCATAGAAGGGCGTATCCGGACCTCCGGGTACGCCCTTCACTCGTTTGAGTGACTAGTAAGCCCTCTCTGGCCCGATCGGCCCAGGCGGTCGACAGAATCAGTCCGGCCGCAGGGGCCGTGATCTGTACGGACCGCGCGGCCTGCACGCTGAACAGGGCCTTAGGGGGGCCGTCGGCATGATCCGTATCAGGGCTGGGGCTCCCCGCCGGAGGCTGCTCCGGGGGAGGGGCCGGACCAGGCTCCGGGCCAGGCTCCGGGCGAGGGCCGGGGCGAAGGAGTTCCGTGTGGATCCGCCGCGGATCCGGCGCGTCCTCTCGCTCGGCCTTCCCGCGGCGTGGGGCGCGGCAGCCGTCACGTACAAACTGGTCTGCCCGCTCGCCCAGCAGAACGGCCTCGAGGCGCGGATCGTCACCAGCGCGGTCTTCTTCGCCGTCGGCACCGGTCTGATATTGCATGTGCACGGCACGCTGCTGCGGGAGCTGCGGCAGCTCCGCCAGATCGCGGGCGTCGCGCAGAATGCCCTGCTCCGCCCGCTGCCACCGCGCGTCGAGGGCCTCACGGTCGCGGCCGGGCGGCTCTCCGCGTCACGTGGTGCCTCCGTCGGCGGCGATCTGTACGAGGTGGCGGCCACCGACCACGGCGTCCGCGTCGTCATGGGCGATGTGCGCGGGCACGGCCTGACCGCCATCAGCACGGCCGCCGCCGTGCTCGGAAGCTTCCGCGAGGCCGCGTACGAAGAGCCGGAACTGCCGCACGTGCTCAGGAAGTTGGAGCGCGCCCTGGAACGTCATCTGCGGGAGCGTTCGCGGGCCGAGCATCCGGCGGGCGGCGGCGCACCGGCGGACAGCCCGCCGGCCGAGGAGTTCGTCACCGTACTCCTGATGGAGATCGGCCCGGACGGCGAGATGACCGCGCTCAACTGCGGCCACCCCTGGCCGCACCGCCTGAGCGGGCACGCCGAGCCGGTCGCCGGCGGGGAACCGCTGCCGCCGCTCGGTCCCTTCCCGCTCCCCGCCGAACTGTCCGTACTGCACTGCGGATCCCTCCTTCCGGGGGAGGGGCTCGTGCTGCACACGGACGGCATGGAGGACGCGCGGGACGCGGCCGGACGGTTCTTTCCGCTCCAGGCGGCGCTCACCGAAGCGGTGCGGGTCCCGCCGGTCGCGCCCCAGACCGTGATCCGCGCGGTGTACGCCCAACTCCTGCGTCACACCGGGCGGTTGCCCACCGATGACGCCGCGCTGCTCGTCCTGCGCAACGACCGCCGGAGGGTGCCCCACCAGCAGGGGGAGACGGTGCGCCGGGAAAGCACCATGACGTGACGCACCGTCGACCTCCACCGGCCATGCGCCGCCCGTTCCCGCCTTGGAGTTGTCGGGCAGACAGCGGGGCGGGCGGCGCCAGTGAGGGCCGCCGCACTTTTCGAGGGGGAGCCGGCGGCCCGGCCGGCCTCCTTGTGAGGAATCTCAGTCAAGCGGGACAGGAGTGGCGACGGCAGAGCGCACACCCCCCGGATTCGGGCGTTCCGTTCACACCCCGTGTGAAGTCACCTCTACTACGCTGGCCACACCGAGCCACCGGAGGGCCTCCATGCAGCCCAATACCCTGCTCGACGCGATCCTCGACGAGGCGGGCATCTCCCACGCGGGCCTGGCCGCCCACGTCAATCAGGCAGGGAAGAGGCGCGGCCTCGCCCTGCGCTACGAACACACCGCCGTCTCCCGGTGGTTGAAGGGGCAGCGCCCGCGGGGCCAGGTGCCCGACCTGATCTGCGAGGTCCTCGCGGGGCGGCTCCAGCGCACCGTGACCCTGGACGACATCGGCCTCGGAGTGCCGGGCCTGCCGGTCGCGGGAGCGGGCTCCGCGGCCTCGACGCTGTCCGGCTTCGTGGAGAGGGCCACCGCGCTGTGGCGCTCCGACGAACAGCAGCGCCCGCATCTTCTCGGCGCCCCCGCCGTCACGGGAACGCCCGCGGTGATGCCCGTCTGGGAGTGGGAGAACCCGCCGGAGGACGTGGACGTCTCGCGCGGCGGCAGGCATCCGGTCAGCACGGCCGACATCGACATGATGCGCGCGGCCCGCGCCCACTACGAGCAGATGTACCGCAAGACCGGCGGCATCGCGACCCGCACCCGCATCGTCGGCTTCCTCAACGCCGAGGCCGCGCCCCTGCTGCGCGGCAGTTACACGGACGAGACGGGGCGGCAACTGCACAGATCCACGGGCGGGTTGGTGGCCATAGCGGGCATCTGTGCCTACGACTCGGACGCGCACGGCCTGGCCCAGCGCTACTTCCACCAGGCCCTGCGCCTGGCAAAGGCCAGTGGCGACCGCGGACTTGGCGCCTACGTCATCGCGCTCCTGGTCAATCAATCCCTGTTCATGCGCGAGTACCGCCAGGCGGTGGCCTTCGCGGAGGCCGCGCTGCGCGCCGCGGGGCGCGAGCTCACCCCGGCCCTGGCCTCCGATCTCTACGCCATGCAGGCCAAGTCGTACGCGCACCTGGGCGACGGCAGCAGTGCGCTGTCCTGCATCCGGCGTGCGGAAGGCGCGGCGGACCGCATCCGGCGTGGGCGCGAGCCGGACGAGACCGGCTATGTCCAGCCCGGACTCGTCAATGTGCAAGTGGCGGAGGCGCTGCTCAGCCTCGGCGACCTCGCGGGAGCGTACGAGCACGCGGCGGCGGCGGTGGACACGCCGGCTCACGACCGGGGCCGGGTGCATCGGCTCGCCATGCTCAGCCAGATCGAACTGCGCCAGGGAAACACCGACGAGGCCGTGGCCACGGCGGTGGAAATGGCAGAACAGGCACGGGGAATGGAGTCCCAACGGCTGCGCGACCGGCTGCGGGCCGTGCGGGAACATCTGGTGCGCAGCGACTGCGCGGGCACGGCCGAGGCGGCCGAACTCATCGACGGGGCGCTGCGCGTGCCCCTGTGATGCGCACCGCGCGTACGCCTGCGACGACTCACGGCGAGCGCTGAACTCCGGCGTCGTCCACACGCTGCTCTGAACACCCTCCTGCTGCGATATTGCCATCTACTCGGCGGAAGGTGGCAGAACCGTGCAGTGGACGAAACAAAGCGAACAAACTGTGTATGGAAACCGATGGTTCACGGTCAATCTGGCAGATGTGGAATTGCCCGACGGCCGGCACCTGGACCACTTCCTGATACGGCTGCGGCCCGTCGCCGTGGCCACCGTCGTCAATGACGCCAACGAGGTGCTGCTGCTGTGGCGGCACCGCTTCATCACCGACAGCTGGGGCTGGGAACTGGCGGCGGGAGTCGTCGAGGACGGTGAGGACATCGCGTACGCGGCCGCAAGGGAAATGGAGGAAGAGACCGGCTGGCGGCCGGGCCCGTTACGACACCTGATGAGTGTCGAGCCGTCCAATGGGCTCACCGACGCCAAGCACCACATCTACTGGTCGGATGAGTGCACCTACATCGGTCATCCCGAGGACGACTTCGAGTCCGACCGCCGTGAATGGGTCCCACTCAAACTCGTCCCTGACATGGTGGCCCGCGGTGAAGTACCGGCCGCCAATATGGCGGCCGCGCTACTCCTCCTGCACCACCTCCGTCTGGGCCAGGACGCGCACTAACGGCCGATGGCCTGCCAGACTGCCACGGCGAGCGCACCAACCGCCGTCAGGGCGAGTAGGGCGGGCAGCGGCCAACGTGTGTGCTCGAGTGCCGTGATCCTCACGGTCAGTTCGTCCTGGCTCTTGACGCTCTGTTCGTCATGTTGGGTGAGCAACGCCAGCTGTCCGTCGACGCGGGCGAGGCCCACGTCCAAGCTGCGGCGTAACTCGGCGAGTTCTTCGGGGACCACGCGAGTTTCGGGGTCGGCGGTCACAAGTCCGTTCCTTTCTGTAGCTGTCAACCCCCCTGGTGCGCACGGAAAGTCAACTCGCCTGGTGGCCAGGGCGGGAGAGTGTGCGAAGGGCATATGCGAGCCCAGGGCGCACACGGTGTGTGAACGCCGCGGGCCCGGCACTCGATCGAGTGCCGGGCCCGCGTGCGGTGCGAAGTTCCGGGTGCCAGTGTGACCCGTGCCAGGTGTGTCAGGCGTACGGGTAGAAGCCCGAGCCGGACTTGCGGCCGAGCCGGCCCGCGTCCACCATCCGCTGGAGCAGCGGGGGCGCGGCGTACAGCGGCTCCTTGTACTCGGCGTACATGCTGTCCGCCACCGAGGCGACGGTGTCGAGACCGATCAGGTCGGCGAGCTTGAGCGGGCCCATCGGGTGGGCGCAGCCGAGCTCCATGCCGTTGTCGATGTCCTCGCGGCTTGCGATGCCCGACTCGAACATCCGGATCGCGGAGAGCAGATACGGGATGAGCAGCGCGTTGACCACGAAGCCCGAGCGGTCCTGGGCACGGATCGCGTGCTTGCCGAGCACCTTCTCGACCATCGACTGCGCGCGGCTGATCGTCCCCTCGGACGTCGTCAGCGCGGGGATCAGCTCGACGAGCTGCTGCACCGGGGCCGGGTTGAAGAAGTGGATGCCGATGACCGCGTCGGGGCGGGAGGTGGCGACGGCCAGCTTCACCAGCGGGATGGACGAGGTGTTGGAGGCGAGGATCGCGTCCTGCCGGGTCACCACCTGGTCGAGTACCTGGAAGATCTCGGTCTTGACCGCCTCGTTCTCGACGACCGCCTCGATCACGAGGTCGCGGTCGGAGAACTCCCCGAGGTCGGTCGTGAAGCTCAGACGGGCGAGCGTCTCGTCGCGCTCCTCCTCCGAGATCTTGCCGCGTTCGGCGGCCTTGGAGAGGGAGTTGTAGAGCCGGGTGCGGCCGATCTCCAGGGCCTCGCCGGTGGTCTCCGCGACCTTCACATCGAGTCCGGAGCGGGCGCAGACCTCCGCGATCCCGGCGCCCATCTGGCCGCAGCCCACTACTCCGACGCGTGCGATGTCGGGCATAGAGTCGGTCACCTCGTGCCTTTCGCTGATCAACGGGAGGGCAGCCCTCCGTACGGTTGCGGTGTCTGCCCCAGCGGTGAACGTTACTCCGGAACCTCAGGTGCATGACGTGCCGGGTCGGGCATGCTGTCCGGTACAAGCAGCGGTTCCGGCGGATATACAGGCCAGGGGGCGAGCGGATGAGGCGTATGTCACGCCGAGGTTTCACGATTGCGGCAGCCGCGATGGTGGCGGGGCTCACAGCCGCGGGGGACGCGGCGGCCGTGCCCGAGCGGGCCCCTTCGCGGCGCGAGCTGCGGGGCATGTGGCTGGCGACCGTCGCCAACCGCGACTGGCCGTCGAAGCCCGGCCTCGCCCCGGCCGAGCAGCGCGCCGAACTGATCGGCCATCTCGACACGGCCGTACGGCGCCGGCTGAACGCCGTGATGTTCCAAGTGCGCCCCACCGCCGACGCGTTGTGGCCCTCGCCGTACGAGCCGTGGGCGGAGTGCCTCACCGGCGTGCAGGGCAAGCACCCCGGCTGGGACCCGCTGGGCACCGCCGTGGCGGAGGCGCACCGCAGGGGCCTTGAGCTGCACGCCTGGTTCAACCCCTTCCGCATCGCCAACCACACGGACCCCTCGCGCCTGGTCCCGACGCACCCCGCGCGGCTGCACCCCGACTGGGTGGTGCCCTATGGCGGGAAGCTCTACTACAACCCGGGCCTGCCCGAGGTGCGGCGCTTCGTCCAGGACGCGATGCTCGACGCCGTGCGCCACTACGCCGTCGACGCGGTGCACTGGGACGACTACTTCTACCCGTATCCGGTCGCCGGGCAGGTCTTCGACGACGACGACGCCTTCGCGCGCTACGGCGGCGGCTTCGCGGACCGGGCGGCCTGGCGGCGCGACAACATCGACCGCCTGGTGCGCGAGATGAGGACGCGGATCAAGAAGGTCCGCAAGCACGTGCAGTTCGGGATCAGCCCCTTCGGGGTCTGGCGCAACGCCTCGACCGATCCGCTCGGTTCGGACACCCAGGCCGGCGTGCAGACCTACGACAACCTGCACGCCGACACGCGCGGCTGGGTCAAGAAGGGCTGGCTCGACTACATCTGCCCGCAGCTCTACTGGAACATCGGCTTCGCCGTCGCCGACTACGGCAAGCTGCTGCCCTGGTGGGCCGATGCCGTCAAGGACACGGGCGTGCGTCTGTACGTGGGGGAGGCCCTCTACAAGGCGGGCGACCCCGCTCAGCCCGCGGCCTGGCAGGACCCCGCCGAGCTGTCCCGCCACCTCACGTACGCCAAGAGCTTCCCGCAGGCGCGCGGGCACGTGTACTTCTCGGCGAAGGAAGTGGGCGTGGACAAGATCGGCGCGATGGCCCGGGTGGTCGCCGACCACTATCAGCAGCGGGCCAGGCCACCACGCTGATCCTGTTCCCGGCCGGGAGCTACTGAGCCGGGTCCTGGTGCCGTACGACGGTGTCGGGGCCCGGCGACATGACCGTCTCGTGGCCGTCCTCGAGGCGCACGCGGTACGGCGGTCCGCCGTCCGTGCCGAGCACCTCGACGACCTCCGCGATCCGGTCGTGCTGCCCGACGACCCTGCCGTGGACCACCAGCTTGTCGCCTACGGTTGCACGCATCTGGAGCGACCTCCTCGTCCCACCCTGCGGTTGCGATCCGTGGCGGCAAGTCTACGTCGGGTGGCGGGACCTGGGGCCTGGCCGTCGGCGTCTAGCCGCGTGCCCGTTGGGTGACCGCGATGCACACGAGGACGGCTGCGGCGGTCAGCGGCGCGGCGGGCGTGAGGTGCTCGCCGAGCAGGAACACCGACCAGACCAGGGTGAGCAGCGGCTGCGCGAGCTGGAGCTGGCTCGCCTTGGGGACGCCGATCGCCGCCATGCCGCGGTACCAGACGACCAGGCCGAGGAACTGCGAGCCGATGGCGGAGTAGAGCAGTCCGGTGGTGCTGTGCCCGGTGAGCCGGAAGGGCTCGGACTGCAGGGCGATGGCTGCCCCCGCCACGGCGAGCGGCAGGCACAGGACGAGCGCCCAGCCGATGACCTGCCAGCCCGGCATCTCACGGGCGAGGCGACCGCCCTCGGTGTAGCCGGCCGCGCAGATGAGGAGCGAGGCGAAGAGGTACAGGTCGGCGGTCGACAGGGCGCCGCCGCTCTGCTGGACGGTGAACGCGATCACCGCGGCCGCGCCGGAGAGGGCGGCGGCCCAGAACATCCGCGAGGGCCGTGCCCCGGTGCGCAGCGCCGAGAACACGGCGGTCGTCAGCGGGAGCAGTCCGACGACCACGGCCGCGTGGGCCGTGGTGGAGGTCTGCAGGGCGAGCGTGGTGAGCAGCGGGAAGCCGACGACGACTCCGGCGGCGACGACCGCGAGCCCCGCCCAGTGGCGGCGGGCGGGCAGCGGGACGCGCAGGGCGAGCAGGGCGCCGCCCGCGATGACCGCGCTCAGGACGCAGCGCAGGGCCACGAACGACCAGGGGCCGATGCCTTCGAGGCCCCAGGCGGTGGAGGGGAAGGTGAGCGAGAAGGCGGTGACGCCGAGTGCGGCCATGACGGTGCCGCTGCGGCGGGAGCTGTTGTGCGGGGGCGCGGCCCGTCGGGTGCTCGCGGCTTCCCGCGGGCCCGCGGGAAGGGTGACTGCTATCCGACTCGGGCGAGTAGCGCTATCCTGTGCTGTCATGCAAGAGAGTAGCAGTGTGGCCGAGTTGGCAAAGCAGTTGCGGAGTGAGCTGGACCGCTACTCACCTGGTGGAAAGCTGCCGTCGAGCCGGGCGCTGGTCGACCGGTTCAGGGTGAGCCCGGTGACCGTGTCGCGGGCCCTGGGGCAGCTGGCCGCCGAGGGCCTTGTCGTCACACGGCCCGGCGCCGGTGTCTTCCGCGCCGAACCGCAGGCCGCCGCCGCGCCCGCGGGGGACACCTCGTGGCAGGAGGTGGCGCTGAGCGCGGACGCGGCGACGGAGCTGGTGCCGCGCGCGGTGGACGCCTCCGGGGTCCTGGTCACGCTCGCGGCGCCGCCGCCCGGCATCATCGAGTTCAACGGCGGCTATCTGCACCCCTCGCTGCAGCCCGAGCGCGCGATGGCGGCGGCTCTCGCACGGGCGGGTCGGCGGCCAGGCGCATGGGGCAGGCCCCCGGTCGACGGGCTCCCCGAGCTGCGGGAGTGGTTCGCGCGGGGCATCGGCGGCGCGATCACGGCCGCCGAGGTGCTGATCACCGCGGGCGGCCAGAGCGCGCTCACCACGGCACTGCGTGCCCTTGCCCCGCCCGGCTCGCCGGTCCTCGTCGAGTCGCCGACGTATCCCGGCATGCTGGCGATCGCCCGCGCGGCGGGGCTTCGGCCGGTCCCGGTGCCGGTCGACGTGGACGGCGTACGCCCCCAGCTGCTCGCGGCGGCGTTCAAGGCCACCGGGGCGCGGGTGTTCGTCTGCCAGCCGCTGTTCCAGAACCCGACGGGGGCCGTGCTCTCGGCGGAGCGCCGCCCGGAGGTGCTGCGCATCGCGCGTGAGGCCGGGGCCTTCGTCATCGAGGACGACTTCGTGCGCCGCCTCGTCCACGAGGACGCGGGCCCGCTGCCCAGGCCGCTGCAGTCGGACGACCCCGACGGCGTCGTCGTGCACGTCTGCTCGCTCACCAAGGCCACATCGCCGAGCTTCCGGGTGAGCGCGCTCGCCGCGCGCGGACCGGTCCTGGAGCGGCTGCGCGCGATCCAGGTCGTCGACCACTTCTTCGTGCCGAGGCCCCTCCAGGAGGCGGCGCTCGAACTGGTCGGATCCCCGGCCTGGCCGCGCCATCTGCGGCGCGTGGCGGGCGAGTTGAAGGACCGCAGGGACGCGATGGCGGCGGCCCTGCGCCTGGAGCTCCCCGACCTCGCCCTGCCGCACATCCCCGCGGGCGGCTACCTCCTGTGGCTGCGCCTGCCCGACGGCACGAACGAGGCGGACGTGGTGGGCGCGGCCCTGCGCGCGGGCGTCGCGGTGGCCCCCGGCCGCCCGTACTTCGCGGCCGAACCCCCGGCGGCGTACCTGCGGTTGAGCTTCGCCGCGGTCGCGGGGGTGGGGGAGATCGGCGAGGGCGTGCGCAGGCTTCGGGGGGCGTACGACGAGGTGGGCGGGACCGCGGGGTGAGGCGGGCAGGCCCTGCCACCGCACCCTGCCATCGCACCTGCCATCCACCCTGCGGTCCCACCAGGTGAAATCCGCTCGACGGTCCCGCGGGGCGCCTGCGAGCCTTGCGGCCATGACCGACGCACCTCACCCGCTGCCCGCCGGGTACGAGATCTCCACCGACGCCGCCCGCCTCGACGCAGCCCGCATCCACCAGTGGCTCTCCACCGACGCGTACTGGGCGATGGGCAGATCCCGCGAGAAGCAGGACCGGGCCATCGCCGGATCGCTCAACTTCGGGATCTACGACTCAGCTTCCGGCGAGCAGGTCGCCTACGCACGCGTGGTGACGGACCAGGCGACCTTCGCCTGGCTCTGCGATGTGTACGTGGACCGCTCCGTGCGCGGAAAGGGCTTCGGGAGCGCGCTGGTCGCGGCCGTCCGGGAGCACCTGGAGCCGTGCGGTCTGCGCCGGATTCTGCTGGCTACGGCCGATGCGCACGGGGTGTACGAGAAGGTCGGGTTCAGCGCTCTCGAAGACCCGGCGAAGTGGATGGCGCTCGGCCTGCAGTGAGCGATTCGCCGGTCGTCAGGGCCGTGTGCGGACTCTCCGTGAAGCCTTGACCTGGGCAGCCGCGCACTCCACGATCACCGCATGCAGGTTCGCGTCTCGCTCATCGCCGCCGCGCGAAGCGGCTCGCTGCTCGCCGAGCGCTTCGACGACGACCGGCCGCTGGACCAGTCGGGCTGGCACGAGGTGCAGCGCGCCGCGCCCGCGCTGCTGCCGCTCGGCGTGGCCGAACTGCGCTACTGCTCACCCACGCCGCGCAGCCGCGCCACCGGCGACGCCCTCGGCTTCGCGCCCCTGGCCCAGCCCGCCCTGCGGGACTGCGACATGGGGCGCTGGCGCGGTCTGACCCTCGGCGACGTGACGGCGAGCGAACCTGCCGCCGTCGACGCCTGGCTGCGGGATCCGCGCTCGGCGCCGCACGGAGGCGAGTCGCTCCTCGCCTTCATCTCGCGGATCGGCGGCTGGCTGGACACGCGCCCCGTCGGCGACGGCGCACGGATCCTCGCCGTGGCCGAGCCCTCCGTCGTCCGCGCGGCCCTCGTCTATGCCCTGAAGGCGCCCCCGTCGACGTACTGGAACATCGACGTCCGCCCCCTGTCGACGGTCACCCTCACCGGCCACGGCGGCCGCTGGAACCTGCGGATCGCCGCCGAGGGCGAGGGGGCCGGGGCGCTCGGGTCCGGCGGTCCGTGAACAAGGGGTGCGGAGCGCGGGCATTCGCCGAGTCACGCGAGCCGTCGAATGCCGGGCACCGGAGCGGATCACGCCTGTCGTGCGGCTGATCACTCCTGCCGTGTGTACGCGGTAGTGAGGATCAGGTCCTTGGCGGGGCCCGCGACCCGCCACCGCATCCGCCAGCGCCGCTCGTCGTACACCTCGAACTCGCCCCGGTAGAGGTCGAGCGCGCACGGATGGTCGGCGGTGTGTCTGCCGGTGCGCAGGTCCAGGTCGTGGAAGGGGCGGCCGTCGGCGAAGGTGACGTGCGCGGTGGCCGGGTTGTCGCCGGGCAGGAAGCGGAGGGTGCGTTCGGCGGGCCGGGCGGTGCCGCGCCAGGTGAAGGTGCCGGACTCGTGGTGCAGGAGGCCGTCGCCGTCCCATGTGAACACCGTCGTGCCCGTGAAGTGGCCCTCCGCGTTGCCGGCGACATCCCGTGCCGTCCGCTCCACGTGCCATGCCCCGGCGAGGTAGGCGAGGACATCCGGTACGCCGTGAAGCGCCTCGTTCATCGCGCCTCCCACCCGGTGGTGGCTTCCCACCCTGTCTCGGCCGCCCATCGCTCGGCGCCCTCCATCAGCACATCGGTCGCCGGGGCCTTGATCTGGCCGTAGTCGGAGAGCCGCGCCGGCACGCTCAGCGCGAGCCGCTGCTTGAAGGCTCCCCACGCCTCGCGTGCCGTGCCGTTCGCGCGCAGGTAGTCGCGGAACAGCAGGGCGTAGCGGGCGTTGGGGCGGCCGTCCTCCCGCAGATGGACGTTGCAGCGGCGGGCGCCGGGCCGCGGGGCGAAGACCAGCTTGGGACAGCGGTGGCCCGCCGAGACCTCGGAGTGGTTCCACGGCTCGGGCCTCAGCCGGAAGCCGATCGCGGTGAGCGCCGGGACAAGGCGCCGCTCGTCGAGCGAGCCCACCCGCACCTGCACGTCCACGCAGTCCTTCGCGGCCGGCCCCGGCACGGACGTCGAACCGACATGGTCGGCGGCGACCGCGAGGTCCCCGAGGGCGTCCCTCAGGACCGAGGCCAGACGCGCGAAGTCCGTCGGCCACGACGGTCGGTACTCCACCACGACCAGGGCTTCGGCTGCTTCATCCGGAAAGGGCATGCCCCGCAGGCTACGCGGCAGGGCCCCGGCAGCCGGTCCCGGCGATGCCTGCTGCCGGTGCCTGCCTGCCACCGATGTCTACTTGTCGACGAACGAGAGACTGCCCTCGTCGTACCGGGTTCCCGCGACCGCACCCGCCGGCGCCACCGCGTCGATCGCCGCGAGCTCCTCGGCGGAGAGCTCGATCGCGAGCGCGCCCAGGTTCTCCGTGAGGTACTTCTCCCGGCGCGTGCCCGGGATCGGCACCACGTCGTCGCCGCGGTGCTGCACCCAGGCAAGCGCGAGCTGGCCCGCGGTGACGCCCTTCTCGTCGGCGAGCGCGTCGAGGGCGGTCACGATGGGCAGGTTCCGCTCCAGGTTCCCGTCGGCGAACCGCGGCTGCTGACGCCGCATGTCGCCCTCCTGGAGCCCGGCGACCGAGGTGTAGCGCCCGGTCAGGAAGCCGCGGCCGAGCGGCGAGAACGGCACCAGACCGATGCCGAGCTCCCGGCAGACCGGTGCGATCTGTGCCTCCAGGTCACGCGTCCACAGCGACCACTCGCTCTGCAGCGCGGCGATCGGATGCACCGCGTGCGCCCGCCGGATCGTCCGCGCGCTCGCCTCGGAGAGCCCGATGTGGCGCACCTTCCCGGCCTCGACGAGCTCGGCCATCGCGCCGACGGTCTCCTCGATCGGCACGTCCTGGTCGACGCGGTGCAGGTAGTAGAGGTCGATGTGGTCGGTCCCGAGGCGCCGCAGCGAGGCGTCGCACGCCTGTCGTACGTACGCCGCGTCGCCCCTGATCTTCGTGGGCTCGCCGAGCCGGTTGGCGAAGCCGAACTTCGTGGCGACGACGGCCTGCTCGCGCCGGCCTGCGAGCGCGCGGCCGATCAGCTCCTCGTTGTGGCCCCCGCCGTAGAAGTCGGAGGTGTCGAGCAGGCTGACGCCGAGATCGAGGGCACGGTGGATCGTCGCGATCGACTGGGCGTCGTCCGAGGCGCCGTACGCGTGACTCATCCCCATGCAGCCGAGTCCCTGGGCCGAGACGGTCAGTGCTCCGAGACGGCGCGTGGGAATGCTGGTCATGGCGGTACCTCCAGGTGGAGCCGTGTGCCCTGTGCGGGCGGACGGCTCCGACCCTAGGAGCTGGAGTCGACTCCAAGTCAAACCATTTCGGCGGGACTTGGCCTCGTGGTGCCGCCGTGCC
Organism: Streptomyces sp. NPDC044044; assembly: GCF_056434405.1. Lineage (NCBI taxonomy): Bacteria > Bacillati > Actinomycetota > Actinomycetes > Kitasatosporales > Streptomycetaceae > Streptomyces > Streptomyces sp. NPDC044044. Next base: position 348,084 of record NZ_JBWKFG010000009.1, read on the forward strand.
TACTTCTGGTCCGCCGCCGCGTACAGCGCCGCCACGTCGATCTTCTTCATGCCGAGCATGGCCGCCATGGCGCGCTGGGCCCGCGCCTGGTCGGGGTCGGACAGGAGCTTGCCCAGGTCGGCGGGGGCGACCTGCCAGGAGAGCCCGAACTTGTCCTTGAGCCAGCCGCAGGGACCCTCCTGGCCGCCTTCGGAGAGCTTGGTCCAGTAGTGGTCGACTTCCTCCTGGTCGGCGCAGTCGATCGTGAGGGAGACCGCTTCGTTGAAGGTGAACTCGGGGCCGCCGTTGAGCGCCAGGTACGGCTGGCCGTCGAGCTCGAACTCGACGGTCATCACGGTCCCGGCGGGGCGCGGCCCGGCCTCTCCGTAGTGGGCCACGTCCGTGATCTTCGAGTTGGGGAAGACGGAGACGTAGAACGCGGCGGCGTCCTCGCCCTGGGTGTCGAACCAGAGGGTGGGCGTGATGCGGGGCATGACTCTCTCCTGCCGTCGGCGGAGCTCGGGTGGGCGGGCCGTGCTCAGGGCTGTGTGCCCGTAGTGGCCCTCGTCTGCCTGTAGAGACCCCCGCCCCCGCCGAAACTCATCGCGGGTCGGCTGCCGAAACTCATCGCGCCGGTCGGCCGCCGGGCGGGCTGTCATCGGACGACTTGCCGCCGTCGTCCGGCCCGGCTTCCTCGACGGCGTCGGAGCCGGTCGCCTCCTTGTCGGCGGGCTGCCTCCTCTCCGGCGGTGCATTCGTGTTCCCGATCCAGCGGGCGCCCTCGCCCGATACGTAGCTGTCGCCCGTGGAGGCGTCCGCTCCATCGCGATCCGGTCGCTTCTTGCCCATCGCTGCTCCTTCGCTCGCCGTGCCGGTCGCTTTCCAGTAGCGCACCGACAGGCGGGGGCGGACCTGCTGGGAGCGCCGAACGAGCTATCCATTCGTTGCATAAAACTGCGGCGTTGCGTATAGTCATGCTCTCCAAGAGGAGGGTTCCATGGCGGTACGTGCAGCAGTGGCAGGAGCGAGCGGGTACGCGGGCGGTGAATTGCTGCGCCTGCTGCTCGTCCACCCCGAGGTGGAGATCGGCGCCCTGACCGGCAACTCGAACGCGGGCCAGCGCCTGGGCGCGCTGCAGCCGCACCTGATGCCGCTCGCCGACCGCGTCCTGGAGCCGACCACCGCCGAGGCCCTCGCCGGTCACGACGTCGTGTTCCTCGCCCTGCCCCACGGCCAGTCCGCCGCCGTCGCCGAGCAGCTCGGACCGGACGTCCTGGTCGTCGACATGGGCGCCGACTTCCGGCTCAAGGACGCGGCCGACTGGGAGAAGTTCTACGGCAGCGAGCACGCCGGGACCTGGCCCTACGGCCTGCCCGAACTGCCGGGCGGTCGCGCGGCGCTGGAAGGGGCCAAGCGCATCGCGGTGCCCGGCTGCTATCCGACTGCCGTCTCGCTCGCACTCTTCCCCGCGTACGCCGTCGGGCTCGCCGAGGCCGAGGCGGTGATCGTCGCCGCTTCCGGGACCTCGGGCGCGGGCAAGGCGGCCAAGCCGCACCTGCTCGGCTCCGAGGTCATGGGCTCCATGTCGCCGTACGGCGTGGGAGGCGTGCACCGGCACACCCCGGAGATGATCCAGAACCTGTCCGCCGCGGCGGGCACCCCCGTCACCGTCTCCTTCACGCCCACCCTGGCCCCGATGCCGCGCGGCATCCTCGCCACGTGCAGCGCGAAGGCGACGGACGGCGTCAGTGCCGAGTCCCTGCGGGCCGCGTACGAGAAGGCCTACGCGGACGAACCGTTCGTGCACCTGCTCCCCGAGGGGCAGTGGCCCGCGACCTCCGCCGTGTACGGCTCGAACGCCGTGCAGATCCAGGTCGCGTACGACCAGGCGGCGGGCCGCGTCATCGTGATCAGCGCCATCGACAACCTGACCAAGGGCACCGCGGGCGGCGCCCTGCAGAGCATGAACATCGCCCTCGGCCTCGACGAGGCCACCGGGCTCACAACGATCGGAGTCGCGCCGTGAGTGTGACGGCAGCTAAGGGATTCACGGCGGCGGGCATCGCCGCCGGGATCAAGGAGAACGGCAACCCGGACCTGGCCCTCGTGGTCAACACCGGGCCCCGCCTGGCCGCCGCGGGCGTCTTCACCTCCAACCGCGTCAAGGCCGCCCCCGTCCTCTGGTCGGAGCAGGTCGTCAAGGGCGGGCTCGTCTCGGCCGTCGTCCTCAACTCCGGTGGCGCCAACGCCTGTACGGGCCCGCAGGGCTTCCAGGACACGCATGCCACCGCCGAGAAGGTCGCCGAGACACTCGACCTGAACGCGGGCGAGGTCGCCGTCGCGTCGACGGGACTCATCGGCGTCACGCTCCCCATGGACAAGCTCCTGCCGGGCGTCGAGAGCGCGGCGGGCGAACTCTCCGCGCACGGCGGCGAGAAGGCCGCCATCGCCATCAAGACCACCGACAGCGTGCACAAGACCGCCGTGGTCACGCGGGACGGCTGGACGGTCGGCGGCATGGCGAAGGGCGCGGGCATGCTCGCCCCCGGACTCGCCACGATGCTCGTCGTCCTCACCACGGACGCCGACCTCGAAGCCGGTGTCCTGGACAAGGCGCTGCGCGACGCCACGAAGGTCACCTTCGACCGGGTCGACTCCGACGGCTGCATGTCGACGAACGACACGGTGCTCCTGCTGGCCTCCGGCGCCGCTCAGGTCTCCCCGGAGTACGCCGAGTTCGCCGAGGCCGTCCGCACCGTCTGCGACGACCTCGCGCGTCAGCTCATCGGCGACGCCGAGGGCGCGAGCAAGGACATCCGGATCGAGGTGGTCAACGCCGCATCAGAGGACGACGCCGTCGAGGTGGGCCGCTCCATCGCCCGCAACAACCTCCTCAAGTGCGCCCTGCACGGCGAGGACCCCAACTGGGGCCGGGTGCTCTCCGCCATCGGCACCACGAAGGCCGCCTTCGAGCCCGACCAGCTGAACGTCGCCATCAACGGCGTCTGGGTCTGCAAGAACGGCAGCGTGGGCGAGGACCGCGACCTCGTCGACATGCGGTACCGGGAGATCAAGATCACCGCGGATCTGGCGGCGGGCACCACCGAGCCGGTCGTGATCTGGGCCAACGACCTCACCGCCGACTACGTCCACGAGAACAGCGCGTACGCGTCATGAGCGGCAACCCGACCGCGCGGAAGCACACCGCGCTCCCCAAGGCGCAGATCCTCATCGAGGCGCTGCCCTGGCTGACCCGGCACCGCGGCAAGACCGTCGTCATCAAGTTCGGCGGCAACGCCATGGTGGACGAGGAGCTGAAGGCGGCCTTCGCCCAGGACGTCGTCTTCCTGCACCACGCGGGCCTCAAGCCCGTCGTCGTGCACGGCGGCGGACCGCAGATCAGCGCGGCCCTGGACCGGCACGGCATCGTCAGCGAGTTCAAGGCGGGCCTGCGGGTCACGACCGAGGACGCCATGGACGTCGTACGCATGGTGCTCGCAGGACAGGTCCAGCGCGAGCTCGTCGGCCTGCTCAACCAGCACGGCCCGCTCGCCGTCGGCCTCACCGGCGAGGACGCGCACACCATCACCGCCACCAAGCACCAGCCCCGCATCGAGGGCGAGTTGGTCGACATCGGCCGGGTCGGCGAGATCACCGAGATCGACACCGGCGCCATCGAGGCCCTGCTCGCCGACGGCCGCATCCCGGTCGTCTCCTCGATCGCACGCTCCCAGGACGACCACCATGTCTACAACGTCAATGCTGATACGGCGGCTGCGGCACTTGCGGCTGCGCTGGACGCAGAGACCCTGATGGTCCTCACGGACGTCGAGGGCCTCTACGAGGACTGGCCGAACAGCGACGAGGTGATCAGCCGCCTGACCGCGAAGGAGCTGGAGAAGCTCCTTCCCGAGCTGGCCAGCGGCATGGTCCCGAAGATGGAGGGCTGTCTGCACGCCGTGCGCAACGGCGTCGAGACGGCCCGAGTGATCGACGGACGGGTCCAGCACTCGATCCTGCTGGAGATCTTCACGGACGAGGGCATCGGCACGATGGTCGTGCCGGACGCCCCTGACGTACCCGACAACGCGACAGAGGGGGAAGCGGCATGACCGGCAACGAGGAGCTGACCCAGCGCTGGCAGGACGCGCTGATGGACAACTACGGCACCCCCAGGCTGCCCCTCGTCCGCGGCGCGGGCAGCAAGCTGTGGGACGCCGACGGCAAGGAGTACGTCGACTTCGTCGGCGGCATCGCGGTCAACGCGCTCGGCCACGCCCACCCGGCGGTCGTCCAGGCGGTCAGTACCCAGATCGCGTCCCTCGGCCACGTGTCGAACCTCTTCATCGCCGAGCCGCCGGTCGCGCTCGCCGAGCGGCTGCTCCAGCTCTTCGGGCGCTCGGGCCGGGTGTACTTCTGCAACTCCGGCGCCGAGGCCAACGAAGGCGCCTTCAAGATCGGCCGCCTGACCGGGCGTTCGCACATGGTCGCCACGGACGGCGGCTTCCACGGCCGCACCATGGGGGCGCTCGCCCTCACCGGCCAGCCCGGGAAGCAGGAGCCGTTCCTGCCCCTGCCCGGCGACGTCACGCACGTGCCGTACGGCGACGCGGATGCGCTGCGGGCAGCGGTCACGGAAGAGACCGCCCTCGTCGTCATCGAGCCCATCCAGGGCGAGAACGGCGTGGTCGTGCCGCCCGTCGGCTACCTGAAGGCGGCCCGGGAGATCACCGCGGCCACCGGGACCCTCCTCGTCCTCGACGAGGTGCAGACCGGAATCGGCCGCACCGGCCACTGGTTCGAGTACCTCGCGCACGAGGGCGTCGAGCCCGACGTCGTCACGCTCGCGAAGGGACTCGGCGGCGGTCTGCCGCTCGGCGCGACGGTCGCGTTCGGCGCCGCGGCGGAGCTCCTCAAGCCCGGTCACCACGGAACGACGTTCGGCGGGAACCCCGTGGCATGCGCCGCGGGACTCGCGGTACTCGACACGATCGAGGCCGAGGGACTCCTGGAGAACGTGAAGCGGGCGAGCGAGAAGCTGCGTGACGGAATCGAGTCACTCGGACACCCGCTCGTGGGCCATGTCCGGGGTGCGGGCCTGCTGCTGGGTATCGTGCTCACCGAGCCGCTCGCGCCCCAGGCGCAGCAGGCGGCTCAGGACGCCGGCTTCCTGGTGAACGCGCCCGCCCCCGATGTCGTACGGCTCATGCCGCCGCTGAACGTGCGCGACGACGAGGTGGACGCGTTCCTCCGGGCCCTGCCCGGCGTGCTTGACCAGGCCACCGCGGCCAACGGGGACGGACGATCCGGAGAATGAGACGACGATGAGCCAGGCGCAAGGCAACGAGCACGAACACCCGGATCACGCCGGGCCCGCCGTGCCGCAGACCCGCACCGCACGCCACCGCCGGATCGTGGACATCCTCAACCGGCAGCCGGTGCGCTCCCAGAGCCAGCTGGCGAAGCTGCTCGCCGACGACGGCCTCACGGTCACGCAGGCGACGCTCTCGCGGGACCTGGACGAGCTGAACGCCGTGAAGATCCGCAACGCCGAGGGCGACCTGATCTACGCGGTGCCGAGCGAGGGCGGCTTCCGCACTCCGCGTGCGCCGCTGGGGGAGTCCGCCAAGGAGGAGCGGATGCGCCGCCTCTCGGCGGAGCTGCTGATCTCGGCGGAGGCCTCGGCCAACCTCGTCGTCCTGCGGACGCCGCCGGGCGCCGCGCAGTTCCTCGCCTCGGCGATCGACCAGGCGGAGCTGCACGACATCCTGGGGACGATCGCGGGGGACGACACGCTGATGCTGATCAGCCGGGAGGCTGCGGGGGGCCAGGCGCTGGCGGACCATTTGCTGCGCCTGGCTTCGAACGAGCACTGAAGTCTCCCGCCGGCCGGGCTGGATCTCCAGCCCGGCCGGCGTCTGAGGCCTACCTCAGCAACTCACCCAGGGGATCATCCGCATCCCCAAGAAACGCCACCAGCTCCGCAAGCCCCGGCGCAGTCGCCGGCCCCCGCCGCGTCACCGCACAGGCCGCCGCCGCGTTCGCGCCGCGCGCGGCCGCCAGCGGGTCGAGGCCCCGCCCCAACAGGGCGAGAAACGCCCCGACATGGGCGTCCCCGGCGCCATTGCTGTCCACCGCGTCCACGGGGAACCCGGGCACATGCACCACGTCGCCCGAGCCGGGCGCAGCCAGCCAGCACCCGTCCTTGTCGGCCCGCACCAACACCCCCGCCCCCGGCGCGAGCCGCCCCCGCAGGGCGGCAGCCGCCTCCTGCGGAAGGGAGAGGCCCGTCATCAGGCGGGCCTCACGCGCGTTGCAGCTCAGCCAGTCCGTCCGCGCGAGGACCGGCTCAAGGACCTCCGCGGGGATGTCGGCGACCAGCGGCGCAGGATCGAAGCACACCCGGACGTCGGCCGGAAGACCCGCCGCGAACGCGGACAGCAGAGGGCCGTTGACCTCCATCACCAAGCTGTACCCGGACAACTGCACCGTGTCCCCGGGCCGCAGCGCCCCCGCGACAGCCGCCGTCTCCGCCGCCGTCATCCGCGCGTCCACCCCGAAGCTGGTCACGAACGTCCGCTCGCCCCCGGAGTCCACAAGGGCCACGCAGAACCCCGTGTCCCCGTCCGTGCGCACCGGATGCAGGGTCGCGATGCCCTCGTCGGCGAGGGCACGGCGTACGAGATCCCCGTACGGCCCGGTCCCGTGCAGACCCGCGTACACCGCGTCGGCCCCCAGACGCCGCGCCGCCGTCAGCGCGTTGAAGCCGCCGCCCGCGTACAGCTCCGTACGGGAGCCGATCACGTCGCCGCCCCTTTCGGGCAGCGCGGGGACCTCGATGACGAGGTCGGCGATGACGTTCCCCGCCAGGACGAGGCGCGGGGAAGGGGAAGGCGTGCTCATCGGACGGACTCCTCAAGTGCGGGGGAGGAAGCGGGAGTGGTGATCGGGCCGCGCCCGCCGAAGACGGCGTACACCGCCGCACCCACTCCTATCGAGACCGCCCAGCCCAGGCCGTTGACGCCCGGCCAGGTGTCGGCGAGCGGCCCGGAGAACCACACGTCGTCCGCGCCCGTGCCCGCGGTCGTGAAGAGGAGCCCGGAGACGATCGCCGCCACCCAGGCGAGCACGGCGGGCAGCCGGAAGCCGCCGGTGTACCAGTAGCGGCTGGTGCGCGAGGTGTCCATCAGGGCGTCCGGGTCGTAGTCGCGGCCCCGCAGCATGTCGACCGCGATCACCCCGATCCAGGCGGAGATCGGCACGGCGAGCAGGGTCAGGAAGGTGGAGAACGGGCCGTAGAAGTCGTCCGCGATCAGCATGAAATAGATGCCGCCGAGGAACATCAGCACGATGTCGATGACCACGGCCCAGGCCCGCGGCACCCGCAGACCCAGCGTGATCATGGTGAGGCCCGCGGAGTACGTCGACAGGTGGTTCGACATCAGCAGGCCGCCGAAGGCCGCGATCAGGTACGGGATCGCCATCCAGGACGGCAGCATCGCGTTGATCGCGGAGACCGGGTCGGAGGAGGTGGCGAGCGAGGGGTCGCCCGCCGTCAGGAGCGAGCCGAGCGAGATGAGCAGCACCAGCGGGATGCCCGCACCGAAGGCCGACGCGGTGACCAGACGGCGCCCCGGGATCGTACGGGGGAGGTAACGGGCGTAGTCCGCACCGGCGTTGGCCCAGCCGATGCCCGTGCCCGCGGCGATGAAGCCGATGCCCGCGATGACACCGCTCGACGGTCCCGCCGGGGCTTCGAGCACCTTCGACCAGTCGACGGTCGCGACCAGGAAGCCCATCACGATCAGGTTCAGGACACCGAAAAGGACCGTCGCCCACTTGTTGATCCACATGATCGTGGCGTGCCCCAGGCCGCTGATCAGCAGCGTGCAGGCGATGAAGACCAGCAGGCAGAGCACGGTCAGGAAGGAGTTCTGACGGACGTCGAAGGCCACCCCGAGGAGGGCGAGCAGCGCGTACGCCGCCGTGGTCGTCGTGATCGTCTCCCAGCCGACCCGGCTCAGCCAGGTGACCAGGGTCGGACCCGCGTTCCCGCGCTGCCCGAACACCGCGCGGGAGAGCGTGAGCGCGGGTGCCCCGCCCTTCTTGCCGGCCAGGCTCAGCGCCCCCACCAGCGCGAACGATCCGAACGAGCCGACGATCGCGACCAGCGCGGCCTGCCAGATGTTCAGTCCGCGAAAGGCGACGAGCGTCGCGCCGAGCGGCAGCCCGAGGATCGAGATGTTGGCGGCGAACCACGTCCAGAACATCTGGCCCGCGTGGCCGTGACGCTCACTGTCGGGGACCGGCTCGATCCCTCGGGTCTCTACGGTGCCGACCTGATCGTTCTTCGTCGAAGCGGCCATGACGGGACCTCCTTGCGCGATACGTGGGGCGGGGACGGGGGAGTGCGGCGAGAGCTCGGTGGTTTCAGCGGTGGGTGAGCAACTGGGCCGTCAGCGGCTCCAGTTCGAGGCTGTTGACCGTGCGCAGGGTGCGTACGGCGTCGGCGGGCAGGCCCGCAAGGCCGCGCACCGATCCGGCGACCGCACCCGCGATCGCGCCGATCGTGTCGCTGTCGCCGCCGAGGTTCGCGGCGAGGAGTGCGCTGCGCCAGGGGTCGCCGCCGGTCAGCGCGAGCACCGCGAACGCGGCGGGCACCGACTCCTGGCTGGCGACGCTGGTGCCGATGAGCGCGACGATGCGGTCGAGGGCTGCGGCTTCGTCCAGGCCGTCCACCAGCTCGCGGGCCCAGTCGATCCGGGCGGCGATGTCGGCGCCCGCGATCCAGTTGCCGCGCCGGGCACCGGCATCGGCGGCGGCGATCGCCGCGTCGAAGGCCTCGTCGAGCGTGCCGCCGGCGACGCCCGTGCTCACCGCCGCCGCGACGGCCGCGGCGCCCGCGATGCCGATGTTCGTGTCATGGGTGACCTGGCAGGACTCCACGACCCGGTCGAGGAAGTCCGGCAGCGGACCCGTGGCGAAGGCGATCCCGACCGGGGTGACGCGCATCGCGGCGCCGTTGGTGGTGCCGTACCTGCCCGCCTCCTTGGGGTCGGTGCCTCCCGCGACGGCGTCCAAGGCGGCCTTGGTGGACGGGCCGAGCAGGTCGAAGGAGCCCTTGGCCTTCATCTCCCGCTCCCAGGAGAGGAGTTCGTCGGCGAACCGCAGCGGGTCGACGTGCCCGCCGCCCTCGACGAGCAGCCGCGCCACGATGACCGCCTGGTCGGTGTCGTCGGTGACGGCTCCGGCGGGCATGCCCGCGCTCACGGGGTTGTCGTCCCTGGCGGGTTCGAATCCGGTGAGGGTGCCGTAGACGCGTACGACGTCCTCGCGGGACATGACCTGGGTCGGCATGCCCAGGGCGTCGCCGAGCGCGAGTCCGTAGAAGGCGCCGAGCGCGCGGTCGAGAAGGTCGGGGGGTGCGGTGGTCATCAGTGGCCTCCTCGGCCGGTGCGTACGTGCAGTTGGAACCGTGACGGGTCGAGCAGGCTCGTGACCTGCTCCACGACCTCCCCGTCGGCGTCGCGGAAGACCTGGGCGAGCCGGATGAACGGCTCACCGGCGGCGCGGTGCAGGAGCCCCGCGTCCTCGTCGCCGAGGCCGGACACCGCGATGCGGGCGTCGCTCGATGCCGCGATGTGGCCGGCGGCGATCAGGGTCCGGTTCAGCGAGCCGCCTTCGAGGCCTCGCTCCGGCAGATCGGCGAGGGCGGGCACGGCCGGGACGCGGCTGCGCTCCAGGGAGACGCCCGCGCCGTCGGTCAGTCGCCTGACGCGGTCGAGGGCGATGAAGTGCGGGTCCGCGATGCCGAGTTCGGCAGCGAGCTCCGGGTCGGCGATCCGCTCGAAGCGCAGCGTGTCCGTGGCGAGCTCGGTGCCCTGGTCGGCGAGCGCCCGGGTCCAGCCGAGCTGCTGGTCGAGCGGGGTCCCGTCGAACGTGACGATCGAACCGATGCCGGCGTGCGTCTCGATGAGCCCCTGCTCGCCGAGGGCGCTGAGCGCCTGGCGGACGGTGGTGCGACTGACCCCGAACCGCTCCCGCAGGGCGTGCTCGCCGGGGAGGCGGCTGCCGTCGGCGTGCACCCCGGCGCGGATCTCGTCGGCGAGGACGTGCGCGACGCGATGATGTTTATGAACCTGTCCAGGCATGTCTAGAAGGTAAGCGGAGCTGATCCGTCCCGTCTACGGCTGCCGGAAGATTCTTTGCGGGAGGCCCGCCCGTCAGGCCTTCAGGTCTTCAGGTCTTCGGACCGTCAGGCCTGCTGTGCGGGCGCGCCCTGCTCCTCGGTCCGCTGCTCCGTACGTCGCGCCCGGTGCGACATCCAGGCGGCGACCAGCGCCCCCGAGACGTTGTGCCACACGGAGAACACGGCGGCGGGCAGCGCGGCGAGCGGGCTGAAGTGGGCCGTGGCGAGCGACGCCGCGAGCCCCGAGTTCTGCATGCCGACCTCGAAGGCCATGGCGCGCGAGGCGGGCGGTCCGAGGCGGGCCAGCTTGCCCGCGCCGTAGCCGAGCGCGAGCCCGAGGCCGTTGTGCAGCACGACGGCGACGAAGACGAGCAGGGCGGCCGACTTGATGGCCGCCGCGCTGCCCGCGACCACGACGGCCACGATGACGGCGATGGTCAGGGCGGACAGCCACGGAAGCGCGCTGAGCACCCGCCCGATGTAGCGGCCGAACAGCAGCCGTACGACGAGACCGGCGAGGACCGGGAGCAGCACGGTCTTGAGGATGTCCGTGACCATCGAGCCCGCGTCCACGGGCAGATACTCGCCCGCGAGGAGCAGCGTGAGCGGCGGCGTGATGAGCGGCGCGAGGACGGTCGAGACGGTGGCCACCGAGACGGAGAGGGCCACGTCGCCACGGGCCAGATAGGTCACGACATTGGACGCGGTCCCGCTCGGCGCGCAGCCGACGAGGATGACGCCGGCGGCCAGTTGGGGCGAGAGCCCGAGCGCGTGGGCGATCAGCCAGCCGAGCCCCGGCATGATCACGTAGTGCGCGACCAGGCCGAGCGCGACGGCCCAGGGCCGCTTGACGACGCCCTGGAAGTCGAGCGGGGTCATGGTGAGCCCCATGCAGAACATCACGAGCCCCAGGAGGTACGGGACGTTCGTGCCCCAGCCCTTGAAGGCGTCCGGCGCCATCAGGCCGAGCGCGCCTGCGGCGAGCACGAGGACGGGGAAGACCGTGACGGCGAGGCGGGCCGCCTTGTCGGCGCTCTCCGTGGAGCTGGGGATCGTCTGTTCGGTTTGCACCCGGCGATGCAACGCCGCCGTGGCGCGTGGACGCAAACCTGTCTCGATATGTGGTCGCTACACGAAGCTGCGGGGCGGGCGGGGCGCGTGGTGCGGGCGGTGCTGGCGGGGCGCGTCAGTAGCGCGTGATCGCCGTCGCCCCCGACGCCGTCCCGATCGCCATGTGCGGCCGCCGGTCCTGCTCGGCCCACCGAAGGATCCGCCGCATCGCGTCGCCGGACACCGACACGCAACCCGCCGTCGCCCCGCGCCCGTTGACGTGCAGGAAGATCCCGGCGCCGCGGCCCCGCACCGGGCGGTCGTAGTTGAAGCCGATCAGGAGGGCGTGCGCGTACTGGGTCGCGTACGTGATGAGGTGCTCGGACTCGGCGGCGCGGCAGTCGGCGGGGCGGGGCTGGGTCCAGCGGTTGTAGGAGCGGGAGTCGTTGTCCTGGCACCACCAGGAGTTCTTCGTGACGCGGCGGTAGGGATAGTCCGTGCCGGGCGGCGCGGACTTGATGCCGAAGGCGTACGGGAGCCGGAACAGACCGGTGGGCGTCGTGTTCGTCCCCTGCTTGCGGGAGCCGCCCTCCGTCAGGCCCTTGGCGCCGAACCGTGCCACAGCCGCGCCGGACTTCACCCACCGCCCGCCGCTCCGGTCCCACCACGTCACCGTGCCGGTGGTGGAGCCGGTGCGCGCGGCCTGTGCGGTGATGAGCTGGGTTCCGCCGCCCGTGTCCGCCATGCGGTCCGGCAGCGGAGGGCTCGTGCCGGGCGCCGCGCCGATGGCTCCGGCGGCGGCGAGGACGAGGGCGGCTGCGGACGCGAGGGCGGCGGCACGGGGGCGCATGGCTCAGACCGTAGTGGGAGGCAGCGGCAACGGCACTCCCGGCAGGCCGTCCATGCTCTGCGCGATCTGCCGCTTGGAGAAGTACTCGCTCAGCGACGCGTCGTCCTCGCGCGCGAAGCGCCTGCCGTGCAGGTCGCGGTCCTCGTCGTACGTCATGAAGGGCACCGCGTATCCACAGCTGTCGCGGACGACGTCGGCCGTCACGACGATGATCGCGCGCAGGCCGTGCAGGCTCGGGTCGATGTCGGGGAAGTGCCCGAGCAGCTCCGCCCAGCGCGGGTCGTCGCGGAAGACGGGTTCGCCGCGGCCGTGCACCCGGACGATGTTCGGAGGGCCCTGGAAGGCGCACCACATCAGGGTGATGCGGCCGTTCTCGCGCAGGTGCGCGACGGTCTCCGCGGTGCTGCCCGCGAAGTCGAGGTAGGCCACGGTGTGTTCGTCGACGACGGCGAACGAACCGGTGAGACCTTTGGGGGAGAGGTTGACCGTGCCGTCGCCGGAGAGGGGCGCGGTCGCGGTGAAGAAGAGGGGCTGAGCCTCTATGAAGGCGCGGAGTCTGCCGTCGATGCGTTCGTAAGTCTTTCCCATGTCTAAGGATTATTGTCAGAAATCCTTCGCCTGTCTAACGACTTTGCGCGACGTCTCGCGCTGTGGGTGAATTGACGAAACATACGGAACACTGCATACTCATGCATGACGGCGAATGCAGGGTAAGGAGCACGTGAAGTGAGCAGCAACAACGGCGGTGACGTCCGGCTCTGGGGCGGCCGTTTCGCGGACGGCCCGGCAGAGGCCCTGGCCAAGCTGTCGGCATCGGTCCACTTCGACTGGTGCCTGGCGCCGTACGACATCGCCGGATCCCGCGCACACGCGCGTGTGCTCCACAAGGCGGGCCTCCTCGCCGAGGACGAGCTGAACCGCATGCTGGCCGGGCTCGACCAGCTCGAGACCGACGTTGCATCGGGCGAGTTCGTCGGCACCATCGCCGACGAGGACGTGCACACGGCCCTGGAGCGTGGCCTGCTCGAGCGGCTCGGCCCGGACCTCGGCGGCAAGCTCCGCGCGGGCCGGTCGCGCAACGACCAGGTGGCGACGCTCTTCCGGATGTATCTGCGGGACCACGCCCGGATCATCGGCGGTCTGATCGCCGACCTCCAGGGCGCGCTCGTCGGCCTCGCCGAGGCGCACCCCGACGTCGCCATGCCGGGGCGCACCCATCTGCAGCACGCCCAGCCCGTGCTCTTCGCGCACCACGTCCTCGCGCACGTCCAGTCCCTCTCCCGGGACGCGGAGCGACTGCGGCAGTGGGACGAGCGGACGGCCGTTTCGCCGTACGGCTCGGGCGCGCTCGCCGGCAGCAGCCTGGGCCTCGACCCGGAGGCCGTCGCGGCCGACCTCGGCTTCGAGCGCGGCTCGGCGGCCAACTCCATCGACGGGACGGCGTCGCGGGACTTCGCGGCGGAGTTCGCCTTCATCACCGCGATGATCGGCGTGAACCTCTCCCGGATCGCCGAGGAGATCATCCTCTGGAACACGAAGGAGTTCTCCTTCGTCACGCTGCACGACGCCTTCTCGACCGGCTCGTCGATCATGCCGCAGAAGAAGAACCCGGACATCGCCGAGCTGGCGCGCGGCAAGTCGGGCCGTCTCATCGGCAACCTGACCGGCCTGATGGCCACGCTCAAGGCGCTGCCGCTCGCGTACAACCGCGACCTCCAGGAGGACAAGGAGCCGGTCATCGACTCCTGCGACCAGCTGGAGGTCCTGCTCCCCGCCTTCACCGGCATGATGGCGACGCTCACCGTGCACCGCGAGCGCATGGAGGAGCTGGCCCCCGCCGGGTTCTCGCTCGCCACGGACATCGCCGAGTGGCTGGTCAGGCAGGGTGTGCCGTTCCGTGTCGCGCACGAGGTGGCCGGTGAGTGCGTCAAGGAGTGCGAGGCGCACGGCATCGAGCTCGACCAGCTCACGGACGAGCAGTTCGCCAAGATCTCCGAGCACCTCACCCCCGAGGTCAGGACCGTCCTGAACGTCCCCGGCGCCCTGGCGTCGCGCAACGGCCGCGGCGGCACCGCCCCGTCGGCCGTCGCCGTCCAGCTCGCCGAGGTCAAGGCCGATCTGACGGTTCAGCAGGAATGGGCGGCGGCTCGCACAGGAGTGGCCGCGGCGCGTAAGTGACGCCGGGGCAGCGCGTGCCGCGTTGACGTGGGCATCGCGGGTTACGTTGGTCGTTCTTCCGCAAGGAGCCGACCGAACGGAGCCCGCGATGCCCTTCTCGCGCTTGGCCGCAGCGACCACCCCCACCGCCCACATCGGCTTCGGCCTGGCCGCCGTCGGCAGGCCCGGCTACATCACGCTCGGCCGCGACGCCGACCTGCCGCCGTCGCGCAGCGTCGAGGCCCTGCGCGAGCGCACCCTCGAACTCCTCGACGCCGCCTACGCCCTTGGCGTCCGGTACATCGACGTGGCGCGCTCCTACGGCCGCTCCGAGGAGTTCCTCGCCGACTGGCTGCACGCCAGGCCCGACATCCATGACGTCGTGATCGGCAGCAAGTGGGGCTATACGTACACGGCCGCCTGGAGCGTGGGCGCCGAGGGCCCGCACGAGGTCAAGGACCACAGCGTCGCCGCGTACGCCCGTCAGCGCGAGGAGAGCGCCCAACTGCTGGGCGAGCGGCTCGACCTCTACCAGATCCACTCCGTGACACCGCAGAGCCCCGCCCTCACCGACAAGGAACTGCACGCCAGGCTGGCCGAGTTGGCGGCCGAAGGCGTGACGGTCGGACTCTCGGTCAGCGGACCGGAGCAGGCGGCCGCGATCCGCGCCGCCCTCGAAGTGACCGTCGACGGCGAGCCGCTCTTCCGCACGGTCCAGGCCACGTACAACGCCCTGGAGACATCGGCGGGCCCCGCGCTCGCCGAGGCCCATGACGCGGGCCTGACCGTCCTGGTCAAGGAGGCCATGGCCAATGGCCGCCTCGCCGACCCGCACGCCCCCGCGGCCCTGCGCGAGACCGCCGGGGCGACCGGCCTCGGCTGCGACGCGGTGGCCCTGGCCCTGGTGCTGCGCCAGCCGTGGGCGGGGGTGGTCCTGTCCGGCGCGGCCACCTCGGTCCAGCTCGTCTCGAACCTGCACGCGGCGGCCGTCGACCTCGACGCGGAGCAGCTGGAGCGGCTCGCGGGGCTCGTGGAGGAGCCGGCCGCGTACTGGGAGCGGCGCGGGCAGCTGCCCTGGCACTGACAGACCCCTGGGGTGACCCTTCGGTGAGAGGTCTGCGTATCTCGTGAGACAAATCTGTCTCACATGGACTATGGTTGTCTCATGTCAGTCGATCGCGATCAGGTGCTGCGCAGCGCCGCCGCGCAACTCACCCGCAAAGGCTCCTCGACGATGGACGAGGTGGCGCGCGCGGCGGGGATCAGCCGCGCCACCCTGCACCGCCACTTCGCCGGGCGCTACGCCCTCGTGCGCGCCCTGGAAGAGCTCGGCATCCAGGAGTGCGAGGCCGCCCTGGAGGCGGCCCGGCTCGGCGAGGACAGCGCGGAGGAGGCACTGCGCCGCCTGGTGAAGGAGATCCAGCCGGCCGCGGGACTGCTCGCGTTCCTCGTCACCGAGAACCAGCTCTTCGAGGACGACGCGCAGCACGAGGGCTGGTCGCGGCTCGACGACAACATCGGCGCCCTGTTCCGGCGCGGCCAGGAGGGCGGCGAGTTCCGCATCGACCTGAGCCCGGCCTGGCTCACCGAGGCGCTGTACGGACTCGTCGGCGCCGGCGCCTGGGCCGTACTGGACGGCCGCGTGGCCGCCAAGGACTTCACACACATGATCGCCGAGCTGCTGATCGGCGGAGCACAACGGAGAGTGGAACCATGACCAGCATCGAACAGCGGACCGCGTCGACGGAGGTCGAGCGCAGCCCCGGCCGCTGGCTCGCGCTCGCCGTGCTGGTCCTGGCCGTGCTGCTCGTCGCCGTGGACGCGACGGTGCTCGGCCTGGCCACGCCGTACATCAGCGAGGACCTCAAGCCGACCGGCACACAGCTGCTGTGGATCGGCGACATCTACTCGTTCGTCATCGCCGGTCTGCTCGTCTCCATGGGCAGCCTCGGTGACCGCATCGGCCGCAAGAAGCTCCTGCTGATCGGCGCCGTCGCCTTCGGCGGTGTCTCGGTGCTCAACGCCTACGCGACCACGCCCGAACTCCTCATGCTGGCCCGTGCGCTGCTCGGTGTCGCGGGCGCGACGCTGATGCCGTCCACGCTCGCGCTGATCCGGAACATCTTCCACGACCCGCGCGAGCGCAGCCTCGCGGTCGGCATCTGGGGCGCCATGGCGTCGGCCGGTGCGGCCGTCGGGCCCGTCGTCGGCGGCTTCCTGCTCGAGCACTTCTGGTGGGGCTCGGTCTTCCTGATCAACCTGCCGGTGATGGCGGTCCTGGTCGTCGTCGGCATCAAGTTCCTGCCCGAGTCGAAGAACCCGGCGCCGGGTCCGTGGGACCTGATCTCCGTCGTGCTCTCGCTCATCGGCATGATCGCCGTCGTGTACGCCATCAAGGAGGCGGCGGCGCACGGCATCCGCTGGGACGTCGGCGCGGCGGGCCTGCTCGGCGTGGCCGCGCTCACCTGGTTCGTGCGGCGCCAGCTCACCCTCACGGCACCTCTCCTGGACATGCGTCTTTTCCGCAACCGGGGGTTCTCCGGAGCGGTGCTCGCCGATCTCCTCACGGTGCTCGGGCTCTCGGGCCTGGTCTTCTTCCTCTCCCAGTTCCTGCAACTGGTCCAGGGAAGGCGGCCGTTCGAGGCGGGCCTCGCCGAACTGCCCGCCGCGGTGGGCGCGGTGGCGGCCGGTCTGATCGCGGGCATGGTCGCGCGGCGGTTCTCCGTGCGCGCGGTGGTCGCCGGCGGACTCGCGGCGGTGGGCATCGCCCTGGCCGCGCTCACCACGCTGAGCCAGTCCACCGGCTATCCGCTCCTGGGAGCCTCGCTCCTGGTTGTCGGCATCGGCGCGGGCTTCTCGTTCACGGTGACCGCCGACGTCATCCTCTCCAGCGTGCCCAAGGAGCAGGCGGGCGCCGCGTCCGCGGTCTCCGAGACGGCGTACGAACTGGGCGCGGCACTCGGCATCGCCCTGCTCGGATCCATCGTGACCGGCGTCTACCGCGACTTCACCGCCCCTGCGGGCACCCCGCCCGAGGTGGCATCGGCCGCGCACGAATCGCTGGGCGGCGCCGTCGAGTCCACGGCGGGCCTCCCCGCCCACGAGTCCCAGGCGCTGCTGTCCTCGGCCCAGGACGCCTTCGTCGACGGCCTGCGCCTCGCGGCGGGCGTGGGCGCGGGGGTGCTGATCGCCACCGCCGTGGCGGCGTGGTTCCTCCTCAAGGGCTCGAAGCTGGAGGACGGCGTAGAGCACTGAGGGGAGCGCCCCGAAGGAGCGCGGGGAACCGCGCGACCAGCCACAGGCGGCCCGCGGGCAATACGAAACGCCCGCCCGGTGTCGGGGGAAGCCCCGAGCGCCGGGCGGGCGCACCGTCGAAGAACGAGCCCCGGGCTACGCGGCCTTCGCCTTCGTGGCGTACATGTCCACGTACTCCTGACCGGAGAGCTGCATGACCTCCGTCATCACGGAGTCCGTCACCGCCCGCAGCACATAGCGGTCGCGGTCCATGCCCTCGTAC
The DNA here is from genome assembly GCF_056434405.1 of Streptomyces sp. NPDC044044. Classification (NCBI taxonomy): domain Bacteria; kingdom Bacillati; phylum Actinomycetota; class Actinomycetes; order Kitasatosporales; family Streptomycetaceae; genus Streptomyces; species Streptomyces sp. NPDC044044. Next base: position 365,826 of record NZ_JBWKFG010000009.1, read on the forward strand.
CGCGAGAACTCCATCGGCTCACCGAACCGCACCGTCACGCGGCCCGGCCGCGGGAGGCCCTTGCCGCCCGGCTGGAGCTTGTCCGTGCCGATCATCGCGAAGGGGACCACGGGGGCGCCGGTCATCAGGGTCAGCCGGGCGATGCCCGTGCGGCCGCGGTACAGGCGGCCGTCGGGGGAGCGGGTGCCCTCGGGGTAGATGCCGAAGAGCTTGCCCTCCTCCAGGACGCGCCGCCCGGTCATCAGGGCGGCGACACCGCCGTGGCCGCCGTCGCGGTCCACGGGGATCATCCCGGAGCCGGTGAAGAACCACGCCATAAGGCGGCCCTTGAGTCCCTTGCCCGTGACGTACTCGTCCTTGCCGATGAAGTACACCGGACGCGGGCAGACCAGGGGCATGATCATCGAGTCGATGAACGTGAGGTGGTTTCCGGCCATGATGACCGGGCCCGTGCCCGGAATGTTCTCTGCGCCTTCCACCCGTGGGCGGAACATCAGACGCAAGATCGGTCCGAGCACAGCCTTGATGAGCGCGAGACGGGACAACGGGCCCTCCGGTGTCAACGGGTCGACGACGAGTATGTGCAGGTGAGGACGATACTCGCGGGTGCCCGCTCACCGCACATCGGGTTCACGCACTCGATACGCAGAGTTGACCTGGGTTTGCGTGGTGTTGCCCGTGGACCGCCCTTCTTGTGACGACGTTATCCCTGTGTGCGGCATGTGGCGCGTCCTAGTGGCCCTTGTCACGCGGTGCGGTCACGCGCTGCCACGGAGTTCGCGGTCGCCGCTCCGGACCGAAGGCAACCGAACGGACCCCGTCCCGCACACCAGTCGCCATCCGGCGTCACCCTTCCGTTCGGTCCAGGGTCTCCCATCCGTCACGCGCGGCCACCTACGATCGTGCCGCTTTGTCAGGTGCAAGGCAGCACATCGGGAGGAGCGCTCAATGGCTACGCAGCAGTCGAGGCATTCGGAGTCCGGGGAGCCGCAGGGGCAGCGGCCGGGGCGGCGCGCGGTACTGGGAGCGGCGGTCCTCGGGGCGGGCACAGCCGTCGTAGGAGTGCCCGGCGTGGCGAGAGCCGACGCCAGGCACGGGCATGGCGGCTACAAGGACCTGCCGGTGCCCACGGTCGTCGCGCACCGCGGCACCAGCGGCTACCGGCCCGAGCACACGCTCGGCTCGTACCAGCTCGCCCTCGACATGGGCGCGCACGTCATCGAGCAGGACATCGTGCCCACCAAGGACGGCCATCTCGTATGCCGTCACGAGAACGACATCACCGCGACGACTGACGTCTCCGCGCATCCCGAGTTCGCGTCCCGCAAGGCCACCAAGTCCGTCGACGGCGTCTCGATCACCGGCTGGTTCACCGAGGACTTCACGCTCGCCGAGCTGAAGACGCTGCGCGCCAAGGAGCGCATCCCCGGCACCCGCCAGCGCAACACCCTCTACGACGGCCGCTGGGACGTGCCCACCCTGGAAGAGGTCTTCCAGTGGGCACAGCGGCAGGAGCGCGGGCGCGGCAAGCGGATCTGGCTGCACATCGAGACCAAGCACCCCACGTACTTCCGCAAGCTGGGCCTCGGCCTCGAGGAGCCGCTCGCCAAGCTCCTTCGCAAGTACGGGCGGCACAAGAAGAACTCGCCGAACTTCCTGCAGTCCTTCGAGCCCAGCAGCATCCAGCGCCTGAACAAGCTGGTCGACCCGCCGCTCGTGGTGCTCCTGTCCGGCGCGAGCTCCCGCCCCTGGGACTTCGTCGAGGCGGGCGACCCGCGCACCGTCGCCGACCTGATCAAGCCCGAGGGCCTGAACTGGATGGCGTCGTTCGCGCAGGGCATCGGCCCCACGCTCGACCTGGTCATCCCGAAGAAGCCGGACGGCAGCCTCGGCACCCCGTCCACCCTGGTGAAGGACGCGCACAAGGCGGGCCTGATCCTGCACCCGTACACGATGCGCAACGAGAACACCTTCCTGCCCACGAACTTCAAGAAGGGCACCGACCCGAACGCCTACGGCGACGCCTTCGGCGCCTTCAAGGCGTACTTCGAGACGGGCATCGACGGGATCTTCTCCGACAACTGCGACACCGCCCTGCTCGCCCGCGCGGACTTCGTCAACGACTGATCGTCCGGCCCCGGTTGGGGTGACAGACGGCCGCTCCGGCAACCTCCTGCCGGAGCGGCCGCGTCCCGCCCTGCATGACCACCCACGAGCTCATCCCCACCCTGCGCCCGCTCCTCGCCGCCGAGGCCGTCGCCGCGGCGCACGGCTCCGGCACCGACCCCGGTGACCTGGAACAGGCCGTCTGGCTGCGCCTGCTGGAACGCATGGACGTCGCCGACCCACCCGCCGATCCGGCCACCTGGCTGCGCGCCGCCGTCGCCTCCGAGGCGCGCCGCACCCGGCGTACGGAAGAGCACGAGGTGGCGTACGCGACCGACCCCGCCGACGACACCGAGCGCGGCCCCGAACAGCGCGCCCTGCGGGCCGACCGCGAGCGCACCCTGCACGCGGCGGTGCGCAGACTGCCCGGACGCTGCCCCGGTCTCATGGCGGCGCTGCTGTCCCCCAAGGACCTCACCTACCGGGAGATCGCAGGGCAGTTGGGAATGTCACAGGGCAGTCTGGGGCCGGAACGTTCTCGTTGCCTGGGATGTCTGCGCAGAATGCTCGCGGCGGAGGTTGCAGCTCCTGAACCGCGGGGAAAGGAGCGATAGACAACCGGCAGAGCAGGTGAGCGGGAGGCATGCACACATGGGCATGAGCGTGACCATCTCGGAGGCGGGCGGACAGGACGCCGAGAAGATCCTCAAACTGCAGTACCTGTGCTACCAGAGCGAGGCCGAGCTGTACGGCGACTACTCCATCGAGCCGCTCACGCAGTCCCTCGACTCCATCAAGGCCGAACTCGCCACCGGGGGCGTGCTGGTGGCCCGCCTCGGCGACGAGGTCGTCGCGTCGGTGCGCGGCACGGTCGGCCCCGACGGCACGGCGCGGATCGACAAACTCATCGTCCACCCCAGGATGCAGCGGCACGGCCTGGGCGGCCGGCTCCTGGACGCCATAGAGGGGCGCCTCGGCGCGGGCGGCACCGCCAAGTGCTTCCAGCTCTCCAGCGGCCATCGCAGCGAGCAGAATCTCCAGCTCTACCGCAAGCACGGTTACGCGGCGGTGGGCGCCCAGCAGGTGAACGAACGGCTCACGGTGGTCACCCTCGCCAAGGAGGCGACCGCGGCGGCGTACGCGGCCAGGGTCTAGCGGCCCGCCCTGCGTGCCTTGTTCAGCCAGAAGATCGCGGTGACCGGCAGGATCACCGGGATGAACAGATAGCCCATTCCGAAGTCCGACCACACCGTGGCGTCGGGGAAGGCGGACGGCTCCACGAGCGTCCACGTCCCCACCGCCAGGACGCCCACCAGCTCGGCGGCGCAGCACACCAGCGCCGCCTTGCGGGCCTTCTCGCCGCCGCGCACGAGCGAGTACGTGATGAAGCCGTAGACGAGACCCGCCAGCGCGGACAGCGTGTACGCGAGCGGGGCCTTGTGGAAGTCCGTGGAGATCTGCACGGCGGAGCGCGACACAGCGCCGACCACCATTACCCCGTACAGCCACACCAGAAGGATGCCGGGCCCGCTGATCAGCCTCTGCCTCTGACTCCGCCTCTGTCCGGGCTCGGTCACCGTCACCTCAGCCTCCCCAGATGTCGTAGAGCCGCACCTGGAGCACGGCAAGGACCACGCCGCCCGCGGCGACCGTGATGGAGCCCCAACGGGTGCGCTCGGCAAGGGACATGAAGCCCGCGGCCGGGATGCAGGCGAAGGAGCCGATCAGATACGCCACGAAGATCGTCGTGCCCTGCTCGGGCTGCTCGCCCCGCGCCAGCTGGACGATGCCGACGATCAGCTGGACCGTGGCCAGGAACGTCACCACGGCCATGCCGATGAAGTGCCAGTCCTTGGTCGGCTGATCCCGGTAGGCGGCGAAGCCGCACCACGCGGCGAGCACGAGCGCGGCCACGGCGGTCGCGATCGTCAGGGCAACAAGCATGCGGTGACTTTATTACGGGCCCTATGACCCGATGCGCGCACCCCAGGGGTGGCCCGTACGCTCGGACACCATGAAGATCCACGCTGAAGCGCTCCTGTTCGACAACGACGGCACCCTCATCTCCTCCATGGAGTCGGTGTACCGCTGCTGGACGCGCCTGGCGCAGGAGTACGGAATCACCGCCGAGGAGTTCGCCAGGGTCGAGCTGCACGGCCGCCCCGCCGCCGAGATCATCGCCGACATGCTGCCCGCCGAGCGCGTGGCCGAGGCCGTCGCCCGCATCGAGGAGCTGGAGGTCTCGGACGTCGCGGGCGGCGTCGTGCTGCTGCCCGGCACCCGTGAGCTGCTCGAATCCCTGCCCCCGGAGCGCTGGGCCGTCGTCACCTCCGCCGGGCGCCGCCTGGCCGAGGCCCGGCTCGCGGAGGTCGGCATCGACGCCAAGATGCTGATCGCCGCCGACGACATCACCCGCGGCAAGCCCGACCCGGAGCCCTTCCTGCTCGCGGCCGCGAAACTGGGCGTCGACCCGGCGCGCTGCGTGGTCTTCGAGGACGCGCCCGCGGGTCTCACCGCGGGGCGCGCGGCCGGCATGACCACCGTGGCGTTGGCCACAACCCACACCGCCGACGAGCTCTCCGCCGACGTGGTCGTGAAGGACCTCTCGGCCGTGTCCGCGCAGGTCACCGAGGGCGGCGTGGAGATCACCGCCGAGGCCTGAGCACCCGCCCGTCCGCGTCCGCACCTGTCCACCGGCCGTCCGTATAGCGGACAACGGTGGCGGGGCGCGGACGCACGCGTGTTTTACTGGTCCACATGACCACGACGAGCAGCCGCACCCCTGCGACCGAGGCGATCACGACGCCCGGTGCTCGTTGTATGTGTCGAATGTGCGCCTTCTGAGGGCCCCCGCACCACCCCTGAGCATCGCGCCCCGAAGCGAAGCCGCTGTGCCACGCCCCTATGCGACGTACGCCTTACCGGCGGTCTGACGTAGGAAGCGAGCCTGCCCCGCGCACACCTCCTCCGGTTCTTTTCGCCACCGCGAGAAACCGTGCCGCGTTCCCCACGAATGCCCCGTGCCCGGCGAGAACCGCGCCGCGCACTCGACAGTGACGGAAACCCCTGTGATCACCACTTCCGGCCTTACCAAGGTCTACCGCTCACGCGGTCGTGAAGTAACTGCCCTCGACGGCGTCGATCTGCATGTCCGCGAAGGCGAGGTGTACGGCGTCATCGGCCAGTCCGGCGCCGGCAAATCCTCGCTGATCCGCTGCGTGAACCTCCTGGAGCGTCCCACCGCCGGCACCGTGTCGGTCGCCGGTCAGGACCTCACCGCCCTCGCGGGGCGCGGCAGCCGCGCGAGCAAGGACCTGCGCCGGGCGCGCAGCCGCATCGGCATGGTCTTCCAGCACTTCAACCTGCTGTCCTCGCGCACCGTCAAGGACAACATCGAGCTGCCCCTGGAGATCCTCGGTCTCAGCGGCGCCGAGCGCTCGCGCAAGGCGCTCGAACTGCTCGACCTGGTCGGACTCGCCGACAAGGCGAAGTCCTACCCGGCGCAGCTCTCCGGCGGCCAGAAGCAGCGCGTCGGCATCGCCCGCGCGCTCGCGGGCGACCCGAAGGTGCTGCTCTCGGACGAGGCCACCAGCGCCCTGGACCCGGAGACCACCCGCTCCATCCTGAAGCTCCTGCGCGACCTCAACCAGCAGCTCGGCCTGACCGTCCTGCTGATCACGCACGAGATGGACGTCGTCAAGAGCGTCTGCGACTCCGCGGCGCTCATGGAGAACGGGCGGATCATCGAGTCCGGCACCGTCACCGAGCTGCTCGCGACGCCCGGCTCCGAGCTGGCCGCCGCGCTCTTCCCGGTCAGCGGCGACGCGACGGGCGAGGACCGCACCGTCGTCGACGTGACCTTCCACGGCGAGGCCGCGACCCAGCCGGTCATCTCCCAGCTCTCGCGCACGTACAACATCGACATCTCGATCCTCGGCGCCGCGATGGACACCGTCGCGGGCAAGCAGGTCGGCCGCATGCGCATCGAGCTGCCGGGCCGCTTCGAGGAGAACGTCGTCCCGATCGGCTTCCTGCGCGAGCAGGGCCTGCAGGTGGACATCGCGGGCGAAGACCCCGCGACCACGCCGAAGGACGCCACGCTGCTGGTCAAGGAAGGTGCCAAGTGACCTGGTCGGAGATGCAGCCCCTGCTGGAGCAGGCCTGTTGGGACACCCTCTACATGGTGGGCTGGTCGACGCTGATAGCCGTCGTCGCCGGACTGCCGCTCGGCATCCTGCTGGTCCTCACCGACCGCGGCGGGCTGCTGCAGAACACGGTCCTGAACAAGCTCATCGGGCAGATCGTGAACATCGCCCGCTCGATGCCCTTCATCATCCTCATGGTCGCGCTGATGGGCTTCACGCGCTGGATGACGGGCACGACGATCGGCCGCGACGCCGCCATCGTCCCGCTCGCGATCGGCGCCATCCCCTTCTTCGCCCGGCTCGTGGAGACCGCGGTGCGCGAGGTCGACGGCGGTCTCGTCGAGGCCGTGCAGTCGATGGGCGGCAACATCTGGACCGTCGTACGCAAGGTCCTCGTGCCGGAGTCGCTGCCCTCGCTGATCTCCAGCACCACCACCACGATCGTCACGCTCATCGGCTACTCGGCGATGGCCGGCACGGTCGGCGCCGGTGGCCTCGGTGACATCGCGATCCGCTACGGCTACCAGCGCTTCGAGACCGATCTGATGTGGATCACCGTCGGCATCCTCGCCGTCGTCATCTCCGTCATCCAGTTCGCCGGTGACTACGCGGCCCGCAGGCTGCACCACCGCGGCGGCCACTCCGGCGCCGCTCCCAAGCTGCGGCTGCTCAAGCTCAAGACGTCGCCGTCCCAGGCTTCCTGAAGCCGAACCCGCACTCACCCCGCACACCCATCGCGGGGCGTACCACCCATGGAGAAAGGCACTTTTCGTGCGTAACACCGCCAAGATCACCACCGCTGTCCTCGCCACCGGAGCCCTCACCCTCGGGCTCTCCGCCTGCGGCTCCGACAAGGGCTCCGCCGCGGGCGACAAGGACGGCAAGCTCGTCGTCGCCGCGACCCCCACCCCGCAGGGCGAGATCCTCGAATACGTCAAGAAGAACCTGGCGAAGAAGGCCGGGCTCGACCTCGACGTGCAGGAGTTCACCGACTACGTCACGCCGAACACCGCCGTCCAGCAGGGCGAGGTCTTCGCGAACTACTTCCAGCACAAGCCGTACCTCGACGACTTCAACAAGAAGAACGGCACGGACATCGTGCCCGTCCCCGGGGCCACGGTTCACCTGGAGCCGCTCGGCGTCTACTCGAAGAGCATCAAGAAGCTCGGTGACCTGAAGAACGGCGCCACCGTCGCCGTCCCGAACGACACCACCAACGAGGCCCGCGCGCTCAAGCTCCTCGAGGACAACGGACTCATCGAGCTCAAGAAGGGCGTCGGCTACGAGGCCACCCCCAAGGACATCTCGAAGAACCCCAAGAACCTCAAGTTCAAGGAGCTGGAGGCCCCCACGCTGCCCCGCAGCCTGGGTGACGTCGACGCCGCGGTGATCAACGGCAACTACGCCCTGGAGGCCAAGCCCGCGCTCAGCCCCGCCAAGGACGCCATCGTCGCCGAGTCCGCCAAGGGCAACCCCTACGGCAACTTCCTCGCCGTGAAGAAGGGCGACGAGAACGACCCGCGCGTGAAGAAGCTCGCCAAGCTCCTCACCTCGCCCGAGGTCAAGAAGTTCATCGACGACAAGTACGACGGCGCCGTCGTCGCGGCGTTCTGATCATGCGTACGTCCGTCATCGCCGCCGCGGCCGGGACCCTTGCCCTGACGCTGGGTCTCACCGCGTGCGGCGCGGGCTCGGGCAGCGGCTCGGGCGGCGACACACTCGTCGTCGGGGCCACCCCGACCCCGGCCGGCGAAGTCCTCGACTACGTACAGAAGAACCTCGCGAAGAAGGCGGGACTCGACCTCCAGATCACGGAGTTCACGGACTACGTCTCGCCGAACACCGCGCTCCAGGAAGGCTCGCTCGACGCCAACCTCTACCAGCACACGCCGTACTTGGAGGACTTCAACAAGTCCAAGAAGACGCAGCTGACGCCGGTGACCGAGGTCTATCTGCCGCCGATGGGGGTGTACGCGAAGAAGGCGAAGGACGTCACCAAGCTGCCCGCGGGTGCGACCGTCGCCGTTCCGAACGACACCACCAACGAAGGCAGGGCGCTCGAACTCCTCGCCTCCAAGGGCGTCATCGGGCTCAAGAAGGGGGTGGGCTCGACGGCCACCCCCGAGGACATCACGTCCAACCCGAAGAAGCTCACCATCAAGCCGCTGGAACCCGCCCAGCTGCCCCGCTCCCTCGAGGACGTCGACGCCGCGGTCATCAACAACAACTTCGCGCTCGACGCCAAGCTCAGCCCCAAGAAGGACGCCATCCTTCTTGAGTCGCCCAAGGACAATCCGTACAACAACGTGCTCGCCGTGAAGAAGGGCAGCGAGGACGACCCCCGGGTCAAGAAGCTGGCCGAACTGCTCACTTCACCCGAGGTGAAGCAGTTCATCGAGGACAAGTACAAGGGCTCCGTCCTGCCCGTCGTGGCGAGCTGACGCACAGTCCGTTTCCGCCCTCACCACGGGGTCCACTCCTGATGAAGGAGCGGACCCCGTGGTGCGTTTGCGCGCCGACATGCTGCATGCTGGGCACTTCAGCAGGCCCGAGGGTTCCAGGTTACGGAGCAGCGCATGACAACCACCTTCCCCGACATCTCCATCAGCACGGAGCGGTTGGTGCTGCGCCCGTTCGAGGACGCCGACGTCTCCGCGTACGCGGAGATGATGAACGACGAGATGGTCACCGCCTGGACCTCGGCGCCCCAGCCCTACACCGAGGACGACGCCCGCGACTGGATCACCCGGGTCGCGCCCGCCGAGCGCACCGAGGGCCGCGGCATCGCCCTGGCCGTCACGGAGTTCCTCACCCAGCGCCTGGTCGGCATAGTGCAACTGCGGGACACCGACTGGCGGGTGCGCTCCAGCGAACTCAACTACGTCGTCGCCCCCTGGGCCCGCGGCGAGGGCTATGCGTCGGAGGCGGCGCTCGCCACCGCCCAGTGGCTCTTCAGCGACCAGCGCTTCGAGCGCATCGAGCTGCGCACCGCCGCCGACAACACCGCCGCCCAGCAGGTCGCGCAGAAGATCGGCTGCATCAGCGAGGGAGTCCTGCGGGGCGCCTGGATAGCGCGGACGAGGAATGGCGGGGATCCGTTCGGCGGCTGGATCGACGTCCGGACCGACCTCATCGTGTGGAGCCTGCTCCCCGAGGATCTGGAAGGAGTCGGCGAGCAGCTCGCGGACAGCGGGTTCAGCGCTTTCTCCGACTGGAACTGACTCCTCGGGCCGGAACTGCCCCCTCGGGCCGGGCCGGAACTGCCCCTCGGGTCGGGCCGGAACCGACCCCCCGGGCGCCCCGGAGCCCCACCAGGTACGCTCGCCCCTGGCCGCACGCGGTTGCCCCCTACACACGACGCCCGGCCCCCTCAGACAACCCGCGAGAACCCAGGAGACGGACGAAGATGGCCGACCGCGTCACGGTGATCGGCTGGGACGGTTCGCCGCTGACCGCGGCCGCGCGCTCCGCGCTCGGCGCCGCCACCCTCGTCGCGGGCGCCGCCCACCACCTGGCGCTCACCGAAGTACCCCAGGGTGCCGAAAGGATCCGCCTGGGCAGCGTGAGCCTGGCGGCCCGCCGCATCGCCGCCCATCGCGGCACCGCCGTGGTCCTCGCCGACGGCGACCCCGGCTTCTTCGGTGTCGTACGCACGCTTCGCGCCCCCGAATTCGGCCTTGAGGTCGAAGTGGTGCCCGCGGTCTCCTCCGTCGCCCAGGCCTTCGCCCGCGCCGGGATGCCCTGGGACGACGCCCAGGTCGTGGTCGCCCACCCGCGCACCCTGCGCCGCGCGGTGAACGTCTGCCGCGCCCACACCAAGGTCGCCGTCCTCACCTCGCCCGGCGCGGGCCCCGCCGAGCTCGGACTGCTCCTCCAGGGCGTCCACCGCACCTTCGTGATCTGCGAGGAGCTCGGCACCGAGCGCGAACAGGTCACCGTCCTGACCTCGGACAAGGCCGCCGACCACACCTGGCGCGACCCGAACGTCGTGATCGTGATCGGCGGTCCGGTCGCCGCGTCCGACACCGGCTGGATCGCGGGACGCGACCCGGGCACCCCGCGCGGCTGGGCGCTGCCCGCCCCCGCCTACGGCGGCGAGGCGCAGCTCGGCGAGGGCGAGAGCGACCGCCTGCGGGCCGCGCAACTCGCCCGCATCGGCCCGCACGTGGGCGACCTGGTCTGGGACATCGGCTGCGGCAGCGGCGCCTTCACCGCCGAGGCGGCCCGCTTCGGCGCGGCCGTCATCGCCGTCGACGCCGACCCCGACGCCTGCGCCCGCACCACGGCGGTCGCCCGTCACTTCGGCGTCCAGCCGCAGATCGTGCACGGCACGGCGCCGTTCGTCCTCGAAGACCTTCCCGAGCCCGATGTCGTACGGGTCGGGGGCGGGGGAGCCGCGGTGGTCTCCGCCGTCGCCGACCGGCGCCCGGCGCGCATCGTGACGCACGCGTCGACGCGGGACGCGGCCGAACTCATCGGCAGGGACCTGACGGAGCACGGATACGCGGTGGAATGCGCCCTGCTCCAGTCCGTCGAACTCGACACGCGCGCGTGGACGGAGCGTGAGCGGACCGTCGTCTTCCTGCTCTGTGGACAGTTGCCCGATCGCGCCCCGTGACCCTGCCGCACCACGGTGCGGGGTAGGCTGGCCGATCGTTGTACCGCACCCGAGCGTCCGGCAAATAGTTGGTCAATGTCCGGAAAGCTCGCCCGTTTTGGGGGGTGTGTGGTACGGCAGGACCGGAGGGCGCGCAACGTGGCGCACCCCACAGCGGGCCGTTGCGGATCAAGCCGCCGTGGCGGTTGGCAGACCGGGACAATGCCTGTTGTCCGTACGCGGTTCGTGCCGCGTGGCGCGCACGCTCGTTGAGAATGACGGGCGGTTGGTGCGCCGCTCCGGGCAATGGGGCTTCCCCGGCCGAAGGCTGAGGGGCGGTCGAAGAAGCACTAACCGATGGGCGAGGGGTTACGCATGACCGACACCGGCCAGGTCCCGGGCGAGGGACTGCCGGAGAACGCAGGCATGGTGGAGCAGCCGGGCGTCCCCGCCCCGGATGCGTACACCTACCTCGACCCCTCCGAGAGTCCCGCCGCGAACGTCGCCCCCGCCGACGATGACGATCTGCTCCTCATGCCGGGCGCCCAGGGCGCCTGGAGTGAACCGCAGTCGGCTCCGCCGCAGCAGGGAGGCCCCGGTCAGCCGGTGGCCGTCCAGCACGGGGATGCCCAGAGCGGGACCGCGCAGCACGGCGTCGCTCAGCCGGTGGGTGCGCAGCCCGGGGGTGCCCAGCATGCGGCGGTCGCACAGGGCGTCGGTCAGCAGGCCGTCGGTCAGCAGGGCCTGGGCCAGCCCGTGGGTGAGCCGTCCTCGGCGAACCAGTACGCGGCCGGTCAGCCCGTGGGTGCTCACGCGGCCGGCCACGCGGCCGACCCCTCCATGGCGGAGCAGTCCGTCGGGGGCCAGTCCGTCGGCGGCCGGCACTCGGCCGATCAGTCGCTGGGCGGCCAGCACCTCGTCGGCCAGCACGCCGCGGGCCCGCAGGCCGCCGCCCAGCAGTCGGCAGGGCAGCCGCAGGCCATGCACCAGCCGGGCCCGCACGAGACGGCGGGGCGCGACAGCGGCTCGGTCGACCTGAACGGCGTCCAGCTGCCCGGCGCGCCCACGCCGGCGCCCGCCTCGCACCCCGGCCCCTCCCGCCGCCCGCTCCACCGGGGACCTTCGGGTCCCGCCGTGCCCGACGGCACGGGAAGTCCCGTACGTTCGCTCGCCGACCGCGGCCCGGCCGGTGCGCCGCAGCACGCCGTGCCCGTGCGGCACGCGGGGCCGCCGACCGTGGGGCCCGAGTACCTCGACATCCCGCGGGACGAGGAAGGGATGCTGCCGGGTCCGCAGCTCGGTGAGATCACGCCGCAGGGCGCGACGCCGTGGACGTCTCAGCCGCAGCACTCCGAGCCGTCGCAGCCGTCGCAGCCGGTCCAGCACTCCCAGTCGTCTCAGGACATGCAGGGCGTGCAGGACATGCAGGACTCGCAGGGCGTGCAGGACTCGCAGGATGCACAGTCCATGCCGTCCGCGCAGCCCGTCGCACCAGCAGAAACGGTCGTCCCGGACGCCACACCCGCAGCTGATGGCGCACCCGCAACACCCGTAACGCCCGCAACTGAGGTCGCACAGGGCGCGCAGGACGTGCAGACGCCGCAGGACGCACTCGTCGGCGAGGCCCCGCAGCCCGCGCCGGCCACGGAGCTGCCCCAGCCCGTGGCGACGCCTCCCGCCGCCCCGGCCCCCGAGACGCCCGCATCCGCCTTCCCGCAGGCCGCCGAGGCCGTCGACCCCGCGATCGCGCAAGGCACCGAGGCCGACGACCAGTTCGCGCACGCCGTGGCCGAAGCCGGGCAGCCCGCGTTCGCCGTGGACGCCGAGCAGCCGTCGGCCGTGGACCCGTCCGCGCACGCCCCGGAAGCGAGCCAGGAGCTCCCGCCCGTGGCCGATGCCGAGCAGCTGTCCGTGAACGGTCGGCCCGCACACACGTCGGGCTCCGGTCAGCCGCAGTTCGCCATGGCCGGCGCACAGCCCTGGTCGGACGCGCCGCTCGCGGCCGCCGGGCACACGGTCCAGGGCCCGCACATCCCGCAGGCCCCGCAGCACGCGGAAGCGCCCGTGGCCCAGGCGCCCCAGGGCGAGGGGCTCCCCGGCGACCCGAACCAGCCCTACGCGGAGCCCCAGGCGCCCGCGCCCCTCGGCCAGTTCGTGCCGGTCGAGGGCTCGGTGCCGACCACGCCCCACCTGGCACCGACACCGCCGCAGGCCCTGTCCGTGCCCCCGGAGCACTTCGAGGCCCCGCAGCCCGAGGCCGCCGATGCGCAGCCGGAGCCGGTAGCCGAGGCCGGCGCCCTCGCACCTGAGGTCGCGCCTGACGCCGTACCGGCAGCCGAGGCCCCTGAGGCACCGGTCGCCCCGGAGGCCTCTGAGGCTGCCGAAGCCCAGGAGCCCGCGGTTCTCGTCGAAGCCGCCCAGGCCCCCGAGCCCGCTGTCACCGTGCCCGCACCGCGTGACGGCGGGGAGCCCGCGGTGGCAACTCCCGTACCGGACACGGCGGAAGAGCCCGTGGCCGATGCGCCCGTACCGACGGAGACGGCAGCCGAAGCCACGCCCATCACGGTGGGCGACGCAGCCGCCGAAGCGGAGGCGGCGGCAGCGGCCATGGCAGCGGTCGAGGCCCCCGAAGCCGCCGACCCGGCGGAAGCCGTGGACGAGGCGCTCCCCTCGGAGCCGGTCGACGAACAGGAGCCGCTCAGGGAGCCCGAGCCGGTCAAGGAGTCGGAGACGCCCGCCGCCCCCGCCTACGACGACGCCGAGCGCGAGGCGGTCCTGCGCGTCATGCGCGAACGCCGCGACATCCGCAACGGCTTTCGCAGCGACGCCATCCCGCACGAGGTCCTGCTCCGCGTCCTGGAGGCGGCCCACACGGCGCCCTCCGTGGGCCACTCGCAGCCCTGGGACTTCGTCGTCATCCGCTCGGCGGAGACCCGTCGCACCATGCACGAGCTGGCCATGCGCCAGAAGGACGCGTACGCCAAGTCGCTCCCCAAGGGCCGCGCGAAGCAGTTCAAGGAACTGAAGATCGAGGCGATCCTCGACACCCCGGTGAACATCGTCGTCACCGCGGACCCGACCCGCGGCGGCCGCCACACCCTCGGCCGTCACACGCAGCCGCAGATGGCCCCGTACTCCTCGGCCCTCGCCGTCGAGAACCTCTGGCTCGCGGCGCGCGCCGAGGGTCTCGGTGTCGGCTGGGTCAGCTTCTTCGACGAACGCGAGATGGTCAGGACCCTCGGCCTGCCCGAGCACCTCGAAGTGGTGGCCTATCTCTGTGTCGGATACGTCGACGAGTTCCCTCAGGAGCCCGAGCTGATGCAGGCAGGCTGGTCCAAGCGCCGTCCGCTGTCGTGGGTCGTGCACGAGGAGACGTACGGCCGCCGCGCGCTGCCCGGCGAGGACCCGCACGACCTGCTCGCCGAGACCGTCTCCAACATCCGCCCGCTGGACGCCAAGGCGCTCGGCGAGGCGTGGGAGCGGCAGAAGCGCATGACGAAGCCGCCGGGCGCGCTCGGCATGCTGGAGATCATCTCCGCGCAGCTCTCCGGCCTGTCCCGGCAGTGCCCGCCGCCGATCCCGGAGCCCGCGGCCGTCGCGATCTTCGCGGGTGACCACGGTGTGCACGCCCAGGGCGTCACCGCCTGGCCCCAGGAGGTGACCGCGCAGATGGTCGCCAACTTCCTCGGTGGCGGCGCGGTCTGCAACGCCTTCGCCAACCAGGTGGGCGCCGAGGTCTGCGTCATCGACGTGGGCGTGGCGAGCGAACTCCCGGCCACCCCCGGCCTGTTGCCCCGCAAGATCCGCGCGGGCACGGCGGACATGACGACCGGTCCTGCCCTGAGCCGCGAGGAGGTCAAGGCGGCCATCGAGGTGGGCATCGAGACCGCCCGCGACCTGGTGGCCGCGGGGAACAAGGCCCTGCTCACCGGCGAGATGGGCATCGCGAACACCACGGCGTCCGCGGCCCTCATCTCCGTCTACACGGACACCGACCCGGGTGAGGTCACCGGCCGCGGCACCGGCATCAACGACGAGATGCACAGCCGTAAGGTCGACGTCGTCCGCCGCGCACTCGACCTGCACCAGCCCGACCCGGCCGATCCGATCGGTGTCCTCTCGGCGATCGGCGGCCTGGAGCACGCGGCGATGGTGGGCCTGCTCCTCGGCGGCGCGTCGCTCCGTACGCCCGTGATCCTGGACGGCGTGAGCGCGGGCGCCGCGGCCCTGGTCGCCCGCGCCATCGCCCCCGAGGTCCTCGCGGCCTGCATCGCCGGCCACCGCAGCGCGGAACCGGGCCACGTGGCGGCCCTCAACAAGCTGGGCCTGCGCCCCTTGGTCGACCTGGACCTGCGCCTCGGCGAGGGCACCGGCGCCCTCCTGGCCCTGCCGGTGGTCCAGAGCGCGGCCCGCGCGATGCACGAGGTGGCCACGTTCGACTCGGCGGGAGTCACCGAGAAGTAGCCGCACCTGGCACGGGGGTGGGCAGGCCCTACGCAGGCTCTGCCCGCCCCTTCGCCGCTGCGTTGGTGGGCACCCGTTCCGCACGGCGGAACGGGTGGGCACGGACGCCCACGGTCCGCAGATGTACAAGGGCCGTAAAGTAACCCACACCCAGAACCCGCACGTCAGCGCCGCTCCACCGCCGAAGCGGCAGCGCACGCAGCGCCCCGCACGAGGAGCCCTCCGCCATGGCCGAAAGCCCCGCCTACCCCGTAGGCCTCCGTCTCACCGCCCGCCGCACGGTCGTGCTCGGCGGCGGCCAGGTGGCCCAGCGCCGCCTCCCCGCCCTGATCGCGGCGGGCGCCGACATCCTCCTCGTGTCGCCGACGGCGACCCCCTCCGTGGAGGCGATGGCGGACGCGGGCGAGATCACCTGGGAGCGCCGCCGCTACGAGCACGGCGACCTCAAGGACGCCTGGTACGCCCTCATCGCCACCAGCGACCCCGATGCCAACACGGCGGCCTCCGCGGAAGGGGAAGCGCACCGTGTCTGGTGCGTCCGCTCCGACGACGCCGACGCCGCCACGGCCCTGACTCCCGCGACGGGCCGTTCCGCGGGCGTCACGGTCGCCGTCCTCACCACGGACATCCACGACCGCGACCCGCGCCGCACCGCCGCCATTCGCGACGCGCTCGTCGAGGGCCTGAGCGACGGGACCCTCGTGGCGCGCCAGCACCGCACCCGTACCCCCGGCGTCGCGCTCGTCGGCGGCGGCCCCGGCGACCCGGACCTCATCACGGTCCGCGGCCGCCGTCTCCTCGCCGAGGCGGACGTGGTCATCGCCGACCGGCTCGGTCCCCGCGACCTGCTCGACGAACTCCCGTCGCACGTCGAGGTGATCGACGCCGCGAAGATCCCGTACGGCCGGTTCATGGCCCAGGAGGCCATCAACAACGCCCTCATCGAGCACGCGAAGCAGGGCAAGTCGGTCGTCCGTCTGAAGGGCGGCGACCCCTTCGTCTTCGGGCGCGGCATGGAAGAGGCCCAGGCGCTCGCCGAGGCGGGCATCTCCTGCACGGTGGTCCCCGGCATCTCCAGCTCGATCTCCGTGCCAGGCGCCGCCGGCATCCCCGTCACGCACCGCGGGGTCGCCCACGAGTTCACCGTGGTCAGCGGCCACGTGGCCCCCGACGACGAGCGCTCCCTCGTCGACTGGCCGTCCCTGGCCAAGCTGCGCGGCACCCTCGTGATCCTGATGGGCGTGGACAAGATCGGCAGGATCGCCGAGACGCTCGTCGCGCACGGCAGGGCGCCCGAGACCCCCGTCGCCCTGATCCAGGAGGGCACCACCGCTGCCCAGCGCCGCGTGGACGCCACCCTCTCCACCGTCGCCGCCGAGGTCGCGGCCCACGAGGTGAAGCCCCCCGCGGTGATCGTCGTCGGCGACGTGGTGAACGTGGGCCCTGACCGCCCCGCGTAACCACTCAAAGCCCGCGCGTAACCACTCGGAGCCCGCGCGTAACCACCGGTAACCCAACCCGCTCCCAGGCGTTGGCACCACACCCAGGACAAGGCAGTATCACCCTGTGGCTGATCTCATCACCGTCGACGACCCCACCGACCCGCGCCTGCGCGACTACACGGGCCTGACCGACGTCGAGCTGCGCCGCAGGCGCGAGCCCGCCGAGGGCCTCTTCATCGCCGAGGGCGAGAAAGTGATCAGGCGCGCCAAGCAGGCGGGCTACGAGATGCGCTCGATGCTGCTCTCCGCGAAGTGGGTCGACGTCATGCGGGACGTCATCGACGAGGTCCCGGCCCCGGTGTACGCGGTCAACCCCGACCTGGCCGAGCAGGTCACCGGCTACCACGTGCACCGCGGAGCCCTCGCCTCGATGCAGCGCAAGCCGCTGCCGACGTCGGACGAACTCCTCACCCGGGCGCGCCGTGTCGTCGTCATGGAGTCGGTCAACGACCACACCAACATCGGTGCGATCTTCCGCAGCGCGGCCGCCCTCGGCATGGACGCGGTCCTGCTCTCACCGGACTGCGCCGACCCCCTCTACCGCCGCTCGGTGAAGGTCTCCATGGGCGCGGTCTTCTCCGTGCCCTACGCCCGCCTCGAATCCTGGCCCAAGGGCCTGGAGGGCGTACGCGAGGCGGGCTTCAACCTCCTCGCGCTCACCCCGGACGAGAAGGCGAAGACCCTGGACGAGGCGGCCCCGCACCACATGGACCGGGTGGCACTGATGCTCGGCGCGGAGGGCGAAGGCCTCACCACGAAGGCCCTGATGGCGGCCGACGAATGGGTCCGCATCCCCATGGCCCACGGCGTCGACTCCCTGAACGTGGGGGCGGCGGCCGCGGTCGCGTTCTACGCGGTGGCGACGGGCCGCCCTCAGCTCTGAGACGCCCTCAGTTCTGAGACGCCCTCAGCTCCGAGGACCCGGCCCCGGGTCCTGCCGCTGGCTCTGACTCTGGCTCTGGCTCTGGCTCTGCTGTACGTCGCGCCCATCGTGCACGCCGCTGCCGCCGAGCCCGCGCGCGGGCCCCTGGCACCCCTGGGCCGCCGCGATCCCGAGGGCCACGAGCAGCGTCACGACCACGAACACGAAGAGCCGCTGGCGCAGCAGCCGCGGATTGGCGGGCCGCCGCGCGCCGCCGGAACGTGTCGTGTTCCGGGACTGCGCGGGACGCGAGCCGGACCGCGAGGAACTGGACCCGGACCGCGAGGAATTCGGCCGCGAGGAACCCGTGCGCGAGGAACCGGTGCGGGAGGAACCCGTGCGCGAGGAGCCGGTCCGCGAGGAACCGGTCCGCGAGGAACTCGGCCGCGGCGGGGGAGTGCCCTGCGGATGACGCCGCTGGGTGTGCTGGTCCGCGTACTCCTGGGCCATCCGCCCCGTCGGCCGGTCCTGGTCCTGCCGGGGCGCGGGCGGCCGCGGCTCGGTCAGGCCCTGTGCCTCACGGGCCGCGATCTCCTTGAGCCTGAGCGACAGTTGGAGCGTGCTGGGGCGTTCCGCCGGGTCCTTGGCCAGGCAGGCCCTGATCAGCGGGGCGAGCGCGTCAGGGACCCCGCCGAGCTGCGCCTCCTCGTGGACGACGCGGTAGAGCATGACCTCTGAACTGCCGTGTCCGAAGGGCGAGTCCGCCATCCCCGCGTAGGCGAGGGTGGCACCGAGGGCGAACACGTCCGTGGCGGGCGTGACGGCGGCGCCGCGCACCTGCTCGGGCGCGAGGAAGCCGGGCGAACCGACGGCGGTGCCCACATGGGTCAGCGTCGAGGCGCCGGTGGCCCAGGCGATGCCGAAATCGATGATCCGCGGCCCCTTCGGGGACAGCAGGATGTTCGACGGCTTCAGGTCACGGTGCACGACACCGGCTTCATGTACGGCGACGAGGCCTTCGGCGAGCGCCGAACCGACGACCGCCACATCGGCCGCGGAGAGCGGCCCCTCGGCGGCGACCTTGTCGTGCAGGGAAGGCCCGGGAACGTACTGCGTGGCGAACCACGGTCGGTCGGCGTCGAGATCGGCGGCGACGAGCCGCGCGGTGCAGCCGCCGCGGATCCGCCGGGCGGCGGACACCTCCCGCGCGAAGCGCGACCGGAACTCCTCGTCCTCCGCCAGATCGGGCCGGATCACCTTCAGGGCGACGCGCTGCCCTCGCCGGTCCGACCCCAGGTAGACGACACCCATGCCGCCGGCGCCCAGCCGCCTGTGCAGTCTGAACGAGCCGACGACACGCGGGTCCTCGCGCCGGAGCCGCATCATCGCCATGTCCATCCCCGCTGCCCGGTCCGTTGTCGTGCCACAGCTTACGTTTCCGTGGCCGGGCAGGTGCAGAGGCCGCGCCCTCGCGGCCCGACCGATTGTCAGTGCCGGGTGGGAAACTTGAAGAGTGGTCAGGGACGCGGGGGCGTGCGGCCGTTGTGGGGGTCGCCGTTCCCAACCATCCATCGCTGAAGGGGGATTGATCCCGTGAAGGGTGATCGCGTGGAGATAGTCGTGGACGCCGGGGACACGACACGGACGTACGAGGTGGTGGCGAGCCGGGCGGGCCGCCGGGTGGAGACGGCGGTGCGCAGAGGGGTGGTCGAAGTGAGCGAAGTCACCCGTAGTGGCTCTGTCGTGCGGACGGCGCGGTTCATGTCGACCCGTGTCCTGGCTCTGGTCGAGCAGCCCGTACCCAGAGAGGACACGTCCGAACAGGCGGCCCGTCCCCTCCGGGAAGACCCCGAGACCTAGGACCCCGTCTCCACCCATGGGAGTACGCGAGCGACGATCGGTCATCCTCCGGGAGGCCCGGCAATCGGTACGAGGGCATGACGACCAGGCCTTCCGGTGCACCTAAATTTGAAGTCAAGCGGCGGGTGCAGCACTCGTCCCCCGAGGTCACGTACCCGCCGCTGCCAAGTTCATACAGACTCGGTCAGGAGAGGAACCATGGCGGACACGGCACCGCGGACCATGATCCGCACGCAAGGACGTAAGGCTTTCGCCACGTTCGGCGTCCGCCCGTCCGGCACACGCCACCCCTTGGTGGCGACGGCCATGGTTCTTCCTCTGGCGGCCCTGCTGGTGGTCGTCTTCGGCGGCTGGGAAGCAGTGGTCACACAGGCGTCGTCCGTGGGCGTGATGCTGGGGCGCTGAGCGGCGCCCCAGGCCCGGATGAGCGGTCCGGGCGGGGACATCCGGCCAGGAAACCCCGTGGGGACGGGGGTGCGGCGGACGGCACGAGAAATGCCCGCGCAGCTGGGGAGCTGCGCGGGCACTTCTTTGCGCTGAGCTCCGCCGGGGTCCTCGCGCACCGTCGATCACGGTCGATCACCGGCCTCGCCCTCAGACACCCGAAGGTCGGGAGATCCGGCCCGCGTACGCTCACGGGGAACACCGATCGACGCACGCCGGGGGACCCGTGACCGCCTTGCTGTCCGCGCTGACCGCCAAGGTCCGCCACACAGCCCACCGCGCGCCGCTCGACTGCGCCTGCGCCCCCGACGTCGTCCTCGCGGACCGGGACGACGCGACGGTCGTCCGGCACGGCGACACCGTCGCCAAGGCCCACGCCCCCGGCACGGACCCCGCCGGGCTCTCGGCCCGGCTGAAAGTCGCCGCCGCCCTGGACGGCACCCTGCTCCCTCCGCTCGGCGCGACGGCGGTCCCGCTCGACGGCCGCCTGGTCACCTTCTGGCGGGCCGGCACCCCGGTGGACCGCGACGACCCCGACGCCGCCCCCTGGGAAGCCGCCGCCACCCTCCTCGCCCGCCTGCACGCCACGCCCCCGGCCGAACTCCCGCACCCGCTCCCGGACATGCGGGGCCCCTTGAAGGCCGCACGGGCGATGACGCGGATGCGGGACGCGGGAGCGCACCCCGCGGCCGCCCCCGTCGAGCGCGCCTGGGCCACGCTCCCCGCCTGGGCCCGGGGCGAGGCGCCCGCCCCGCTCCCCAAGCTCCTGTGCCACGGTGACCTGCACCTGGGCCAGCTGGTCCGCACCCCCGAAGGGCGCTGGCTGCTCATCGACGTCGACGACCTCGGCCTCGGCGACCCCGCCTGGGACCTGGCCCGCCCCGCGGCCTGGTACGCCTGCGGCCTCCTGGCCCCGGACGAATGGACCCGCTTCCTCACCGCCTACCGCGCGGCACGCGGACCCGCGGTACCGGCCGACGGCACGGACCCCTGGCCCGCCCTCGACGTACCCGCCCGCGCCCTCACCGCACAGACCGCGGCCCTTGCCGTCGCCAGGTCCGTCAGGGAGGACAGGCCCCTCGACGAGATCGAGCAGGCGGTGGTCGACGCCTGTGATCGAATGGCTGCCCTCCTGCCGGAGTTGGCATCCACCACCACGAAGTAGGGTGCAACGCACCGAAGCCGGGCAGAGATCCGGCCAAGCATTCACGACCGGCGAGGAGTTGAGCCGACCATGCAGTGTCCCAAGTGCCATGCACCGATGCACACGTACAACCGCAATGGCGTCCAGATCGAGCAGTGCAGCGGTTGCCGCGGGATATTCCTCGACTACGGCGAGCTCGAGGCCCTGAGCCGGGTCGAGTCCCAGTGGGGCGGCCAGCAGGCCCCGCCCCCGCCGCCCGCCCCGCAGGCGTACCCGGCCGCTCCCGCCCCGCAGTGGGGCGCTCCTCAGCACGGCGGCCACCACGGCGGTCACGGCGGTCACGGTGGGCACTACGGCCACAACAAGCGTCACAAGAGCTTCGGGCACATGCTCTTCTCCTCCTGACCGGAGGAACGACGAAGCCCCCGGCCGTGGGAACGGCCGGGGGCTTCGTACGGATGGTGCGCGATACTGGGATTGAACCAGTGACCTCTTCCGTGTCAGGGAAGCGCTCTCCCGCTGAGCTAATCGCGCGGGTCAACCTGCGTGTGGTGCGTACTGCGTGCGCGATACTGGGATTGAACCAGTGACCTCTTCCGTGTCAGGGAAGCGCTCTCCCGCTGAGCTAATCGCGCGGGTTCAGACCTCAGGAAGGCGAGCCTTCGAGAAGATCCAGTGGACGATACTGGGATTGAACCAGTGACCTCTTCCGTGTCAGGGAAGCGCTCTCCCGCTGAGCTAATCGTCCTTGGAGGTGGAGACGGGATTTGAACCCGTGTAGACGGCTTTGCAGGCCGTTGCCTCGCCTCTCGGCCACTCCACCAGGAGTGCGGGGGGTCGGGAAGATCCCCCACTTCCTGCGAGCGGACGACCAGGTTCGAACTGGCGACCTCAACCTTGGCAAGGTTGCGCTCTACCAACTGAGCTACGTCCGCTTGTCTTTCCCGGCCCGCTTGCGCGTCCCGGCGACGTGTTGAACTCTAGCGGATTCCTGGGCCAGTACAAAAACGCGTTTGCGCAGCGTGCTGCGCTGTCTTCGGCCCGGGGCGCCACCGGGACACCGGTCATAGACTCACAGGCGTGCACAGCGCCCCTCAGATGTCCTCCCGGCCGCCCTCCGGGGCGTCCCTGCCCATGGCGCGCTTCGGCGGCCTGCTCGCGACCGGCCTCAGGGACGTGACCAGCGATCCCTCGGCCCTGGACTCCCGCGGTTTCTGGGCGGTCTCCGCGAGCTTCGAGGGCGAACTGGTCTGCGCCCGCTTCGACGACGTACGCGAGGAGCCGGTGCCCGCTCCGGTGCCGGGGGCCTGGCGGGGCCCTGCCGCCGGTGACTGGACGTCGTCGCTCGACCGCGCCGCGTATGTGGACGGCGTGCGGCGCGTGCGCGAACACATCGCGGCGGGCGACGTCTATCAGGCGAACCTCTGCCGCGTGCTGTCCGCGCCGGTTCCGGGCGGCGCGGACGGTGTGGACGTCGACGCCCTGTCCGCGCTCCTCGCGCGCGGCAACCCCGCTCCGTACGCCGGGACGATCCGGCTGCCCGAGCACGGGGTCGAGATAGCGACGGCGTCCCCCGAGCTGTTCCTGCGGCGCGACGGCCGCGTCGTCGAGTCGGGGCCGATCAAGGGCACGGGCCGCACCGAGGCGGATCTCCTCGAGAAGGACTACGCCGAGAACGTCATGATCGTGGACCTCGTCCGCAACGACCTCGGGCGGATATGCGTGACCGGCTCCGTGACGGTCCCCGACCTCTGCGTGATCGAGAAGCACCCCGGGCTCGTCCACCTCGTCTCCACCGTCCGGGGCGAGCTGAGCCCCGACGCCGGCTGGCCCGAACTCTTCGCCGCCGCCTTCCCGCCCGGTTCCGTCACCGGCGCCCCCAAGTCAAGCGCCCTGCGCATCATCGACGCCCTGGAGACCGCGCCCCGCGGCCCGTACTGCGGCGGCATCGGCTGGGTCGATGCCGACCGGGGCACCGGCGAACTGGCCGTCGGCATCCGCACCTTCTGGTTCGACCGCGCGCGGGGCGTGCTGCGGTTCGGCACCGGCGCGGGGATCACCTGGGGCTCGGACCCCGAGGGGGAGTGGCGGGAGACCGAGCTGAAGGCGGAAAGACTGCTGGCGGTAGCGTCGGGAGCGTACGAAGCGAGTGGAGGAACCCTTCAGTGAAGATCTGGCTCAACGGTGGCCTGCAGGACATCGAGACCGCCCGCGTCTCCGTGCTCGACCACGGACTGACCGTCGGCGACGGAATCTTCGAGACGGTGAAGTCGGTCCAGGGGCGGCCCTTCGCGCTGACCCGGCACCTGGACCGGCTCGCCCGTTCGGCACGCGGCCTCGGCCTGCCCGAGCCGGACCTCGACGAGGTGCGCGCGGCCTGCGCCGCCGTGCTCGACGCCAACCCGCTGCCGCTCGGGCGGCTGCGCATCACGTACACCGGAGGTCTCTCGCCGCTCGGCTCGGACCGCGGTGACCAGGGGCAGACGCTGGTCGTCGCCGTCGGCGAGGCCGGCAGGCGCTCCGAAACGACCGCCGTGATCACGGTGCCGTGGACCCGCAACGAACGCGGCGCCCTGACCGGCCTGAAGACCACGTCGTACGCCGAGAACGTCGTCGCCCTCGCGCGCGCCCGCGAACAGGGCGCTTCGGAGGCGCTGTTCGCCAACACGGTGGGGCAGCTGTGCGAAGGCACGGGATCGAACGTCTTCGTCGTGCTCGACGGCGAGATCCACACCCCGCCGGTCGCCTCCGGGTGCCTGGCGGGCATCACGCGCGCGTTGGCCGTCGACTGGACGAACGCGCGCGAGACCGACCTTCCGTTCGACGTCCTGGACCGCGCCGACGAGGTGTTCCTGACGTCGACACTCCGTGACGTCCAGGCCGTGCGGCGGATCGACGGGCGCGAACTGCCGGGCGCGCCGGGTCCGGTGACCGCCAAGGCGATGCGGATCTTCGACGAGCGGGCGGCGGACGACCTCGACCCGTGACCGGTCGGGCAAGAGACACCAACTGCTTGTAATCCTGATGACGCACGAGCCGCAGGGCGGGTAGAACACCACTGATGACCACGACCCTGCGGCCGACCGGGCCGCTTCAGCAGAGCGCTGACGGCGCGAAGTCACGCACGTACGAAGTGCGCGTCAACAGCCGTCCTGTGGGCGGGATAGAACTCGCCACGCACGCCGTGTTCGGCCCCGGTGTCGCCGAGATGCGCGATCTGAGCATCAAGGAACCCGACCGCAGACGCGGCCGTGCCACCGTCGCCGTGCTCGCCGCCGAGGAGGTGGTGCGCGGCTGGGGCTGCGAGCGGATCGAAGTGGCCGTGCCCGCCGAGGCCGCCGCGGCCCACCGCCTCGCCGTGTCCCTCGGCTACCAGGAGCGCAACCGCCACATGGTCAAGCCCCTGAGCGCCGAGCCGCCCGCGCTGCCTGAAGGCATCGAGGGGCGGGAGATGACCGAGGACGAGTACGAGGTGTGGCTGGCCCGCGAGAAGGAGGACTACGCCCGGACGTGGATCGAGCGTGGCGTCCCGGAGGCGGAGGCGCGCGCCAAGTCCGACGCGGACCACGCCGACCACCTGCCGCAGGGCCTCGCCACCCCCGGCACCAGCCTCAGCGTGCTCACCCAGGAGGGCACGAAGGTCGGCACCCTCTGGCTCGCGCTGCGCGACGGCGACGCGTTCGTCTTCGACGTCGAGGTCGACGAGGAGCACCGCGGACGCGGCCACGGCCGCTCCCTGATGCACCTGGCGGAGACCCAGGCCCGCGCGGTGGGTCTGACCCGCATGGGCCTCAACGTCTTCGCGGGCAACACCCCGGCCCTGCGCCTGTACGAGTCCCTCGGCTACGAACCGGTCATGTACTACGTCTACAAGCAGCTGCTCTAGTTACGAGCGGCTGCTCTAGGAGCCGTGCTGGCCGGAGGCCGCGAGCAGGAGGTCCGTGATCTCCTCGACCCGATCGAGCAGGCCGTCCTGGCTCTTCCCGCCGTCGAGGCGCTCGCCCCCGATGACGTACGTCGGTGTCCCCGTGACGCCGATCGCCTTGCCCTCGGCCTGGTCGGCGTCGACGATCAGCATGTGGCGTCCGTCGACGAGGGCGGTGTCGAACTCCTCGGCGTCCAGGCCCAGTTCACGGGCCACCTCGACCAGGAAGGGTTCGCCCTTGCGGGTCAGCTCCTCGGCCCGGCCGAGCACGGCCTCGACGTACGGCCAGCCCTGCCCCTGCTCGAAGGCCTCCTCGGCGGCCTGGGCGGCGGCGAAGGCGTGCTTGTGCTTTTCGAGGGGGAAGTGCCGAAGACGCAGCTCGACGCGGTCGCCGTAGCGGTCGCGGAGCGTGCGTACGTCGTCGAGGGCGGTCCGGCAGTCCGGGCACTCCAGCTCGCACCAGATGTCGATGACGAGGGGGCCGGTGGGGGCGGCGGGGGCAGAGTCGCTCATGGGCCACAGTCTTCCAGTCCCGCGACCGGCCCCCAACCGGGGCCCGGGTAGCCGACCGGAACCTGCGGAGGAGGCCTGACCCTGATATGTCCCTGAAGTCCGCTCGGGGCGTGGCCTGTGGGGGCCCACCCGGTGCAGGATGGAAGGGCGACAGTGTCACCGTCTACGCCCGTACGCCCGTACGCCTGGAGGACCGGATGATTGCCGAGACCGTCTGTTCCGCCGTATCCGCGGCCGGCCTCGGCATCGCCGCGATCACGGCCTATCGCAAGCGTTTCCTCGCGGCGACGCGCCTCGCCGCCTATTCCCTGGTCCCGGTCGGCCTGGTGATGACGGGCGTCGTCGGCTGGCTCGCCGACACCGCCTTCAGCATGAAGGCGTGGGCGGGCTTCGGTGTGCTCGGCGTCGCCTGGCTGCTCTTCATGATCACCCGCGCCGTGGAGCGCCGCTCCGGCGGCACCCGCAAGGAGCGCAAGGCCGCGAAGGCGGCCCAGCGCGAGGCGGTGGCCCCCGCGGCGTCCGCGCCCTCCCTGGGCCAGGGCGCCCGCCCGGCCGCCCGGCCTGCGGCGGCTCAGCCGAAGGCGGCCGCGCCCAAGGAGGACTTCAGCGACATCGAGGCCATCTTGAAGAAGCACGGAATCTGACGGCAGCTGCCGCCCCCGCCCCGCCCTGCCGCCCCCCGCCCCGCAGGTCAGCCGCCGAGCCGTACCTTCGCGACCACGTTCACGCCCTCGGCCCACTCCACCGACGCGTTCGCGCACCGCACCGCGCGCCCTCTCCCGGGGAAAGCGGGGTCGGGCAGGGCCAGACCCACGCGATGCGGTCCGCGCGTCCCTGCGGGCACCCTGAGCTCGCCGCGCACGGTCGCGACGGCCGGGCCCGAGTGGTCGTCCCCGGTCTCCGCACGCCCCTGGGGCCGCCAGTCGCGCCAGTCCGCCCCGGTGTCCGTGGAAGCCACCGTCCGCCCGTCCGCGTCGAGGAGCACGAGCCGTACGGGACGCGGGTGCTTCGGCGCCGCGAAGCCGCGGTTGACCACGTCGACCTGGACGGGAAGGCGGCCTCGCCGGACGGCGGAGAGGTCGTGGCGGGCCTCGCGCACCTCGATCCGGTAGCCCAGGTGATCCCGCAGATACTCGAACTGCGTGCGCGCCACCGGCCGCCCGTCACGCCCCCGGAAGTAGCCGTCCGAGACCGGAAGCAGCGCGTCCGCCGTCTGCCGCTCGGTGAGCTCCGCCGCCTTCCAGGCGGGGACGGTCACCGTGGCGTTGTGCACCAGGGAGAGGCTGTCGAACCGGAGCGTCTGCAGCCGCCGTGCGGCTGCCACCCCGGGGATGACGGTGCTCCACGCGTACGGATCCGTGCTCTGCCCCTTGTCCCACGGCATCTCCCCGTCCATCATCCGCGTCTGCGAGACGTCGAGATAGCTGGGCCAGCCCGGGTTGCCGGGGACGTAGTAGTCCCACTCGCCCTCGCCGAGCGTCACGTAGTCGTTGTGGAAACCGATCCGGTCCAGGATCGCCCTGTTGGTGATCATGTCGCGCTTCTCGGCGTAGCGGACCTGTGTGTGCATTCCCGGCGGCAGCGCTTCGACGAGGCTCGTCATGATGGCGGTGACGGCGTCGGGGTAGGTCTCGTGGGCGTAGTGACTGCCGTGCCACTCGCCCCACGTGCCGAGGAAGCCGGCCTGCCACACGGCCACCACATCGCTGTTGCGCGCGACGACCGGCGCCAGCTGTGCGATGTGGCGCTGGATGTCCTGCACGGTGTAGCGGCGGTTCTCCCGCACGCCGTCGTCGTACACGAAGCGCAGGACCGCCGCGTATCCCTTGCGGCGCAGTCCGCGCAGGACGCTCTCGATGTTGTCGAGGGCGCTCAGCGGGATCGTGGAGGTCGCGAAGTCCCAGAGGTAGAAGTACAGCTGGGTGAGGTTCGCGCCGGGGCCGTACTCGCGTTCCAGGAGATCGAGCGTCCGCGCGGAGTCGGGGGAGTGGTCCTGTTCGTTCGGCCAGGGGCTCGTGAGGTCCACGGCGTTGTACGACATCTCGTGGCGGAACCCGCGGCGGGGATTGGCCAGCGGGGCACGGCCCGCCGGGTCGTCGGGGCGGATGCCGCGGTGGGGGACCCGGTGCCAGGCGGCCGATGGGGCGGCGGCGGTCGGTGGGGCGGCGGACGCGGAAGGTGCCGTGGCGAGCGGCACCAGCGCCGCCGCGGTCGTACCGAGCGCGGTCGTCAACAACCGTCTGCGTTCGATGGGCATGAGACTCCCTCGTTCGTGTGGCGGTGCCGCCGAGTCTGACGAGGTGCGTCGCTGGTGAGCCATGGACGGAACGGGCGGGACGCTGGACTTTTGCAGGTCACGGAATGCGGCGAACTCCCCCGCTTTCCGGGCGTGTTGGTCATCGGTACCCCCGGGACTGAGTCATCATCGCCGCGAGATGCTGGAGACCGCACCGGGCGATGCCGCCCCGCCGACCGATGAGCGAGCCGCGACGGAAGAGCCCAAGGGCTGTCTGTTCGCGCTCTCCCAGCCACCCCTGATGATCTTCCTGGCGGTGATCGGCGTCCTGATCCTGATGGGTTCGTTGCACGATCTGCTGCGGCTCTAGGGGCTCTAGGGGCTCTAGCGGCTCTAGGAGCTCTAGGGGTTCTGAAGGGGCTCTGAGGGCCGTCGCGGCCGTGGGCTCAGCCCGCCGCTTCCTTGCGCCGGGCCCGGTAGGCGGCGACGTGCAGCCGGTTGCCGCAGGTCCGGCTGTCGCAGTAGCGGCGAGAGCGGTTGCGGGAGAGGTCGACGAAGGCGTGCCGGCAGTCCGGGGCCTCGCAGCGCCGCAGCCGCTCCTGCTCGCCGGCGACCACGAAGAACGCGAGCGCCATCCCGCAGTCCGCCGCGAGGTGGTCGGCGATGGAGGCGCCGGGCGCGAAGTAGTGCACGTGCCAGTCGTAGCCGTCGTGGTCGGTGAGCCGGGGTGTGGTGCCCGCCGCGGCGATCAGTTCGTTGATCACCGCCGCCGCGGCCTGCGGCTCGGGCGCCGCGAAGACTTCACGGAAGCGGCTGCGGATGTGCCGGACACCGGCCAGGTCACGCTCCGAGAGCACCCCGACGTCACTTATGTCGTGGCTTCGTACGAATTCGCCCAAGGCTGCTAGGTCCGCGAGCCCGTCCGTCCCGGCGCTGTCGTCGTCCGGCGCGGTGTTCACCAGATCGACCACGGCGTCGAGTGCGCACCGGGTGTCGTGGGTGATCAGCACGATTTGCTCCCTGGCCTGGGGGTAGTGGGCGCTCCCCCCGCTCGTGGAGAGCCAGGGGGCGGGTGCCCGCCGATGCTGGCCGATGCTAGCGGCTTCGCGACAGGACACACCGGCGCCGTCCCCGCGGGAGTCCGCGG
Organism: Streptomyces sp. NPDC044044; assembly: GCF_056434405.1. NCBI lineage: Bacteria > Bacillati > Actinomycetota > Actinomycetes > Kitasatosporales > Streptomycetaceae > Streptomyces > Streptomyces sp. NPDC044044. The sequence continues at coordinate 394,771 of NZ_JBWKFG010000009.1, forward strand.
CGACGGCGCCGGTGTGTCTGCACTGTGCGGTTGTCATGCCCGAGCCGTCGCCCCGAGTCGGACGGCGCCGGGCGCTCTCGCGCGGCCTGGAGCTAACTTTCGGCCAGGATGTGCGAGAGCTCCGTATCCAGATCGAAGTGGCGGTGTTCCGTGCCGGGCGGCACGGCCGCATCGGTTCGCTTCAGGAACGACTCCAGGGCCCGCGCCGGGGCCTCGAGCAGAGCCTCACCCTCGGGGGAACTCAGGGCGATGCAGACAACACCCTGACCGTGGCTCCGGGACGGCCAGACTCGGACGTCGCCGGTACCGGTGGGCCGGTGCAGGCCCTCGGCGAGGAGGTCGCGGGCGAACACCCACTCGACGGTTTCCTCGGCTCCGGTGTGGAAGGTGGCGTGCACGGCATAGGGATCGGCCGTGTCATACCGCAGTCCTGCGGGTACAGGCAGTGAGGACTCGCTCGACACAACGAGGCGCAGGTGCAGCTCGCAGCTGACCGTGGTGTTCATAAGCGCCAGGGCCTTTCGCTCAGTGTGCGCTCGGGGATTCGCACGTCGGCGAAATCGACATGCCACCTACGGTGCCGTTGTAAACCCCTCTGAGGGTTTTGGGTGTCTTTAGGTAGCTCGTACGGCGGGTTGTCTGTTCGGTCCGTACGGCCATTCCGGTGACGGGTTTCCGTCCGGTAGGGTTTGGCCGTATGAATACGGGGAGTAACGAGCCGGGGGTTGCCGAAACAATCACCGGCACGAAGGACGAACAGCCGCTCGGATCGCGTGCGCCGGAGTTCATTCAGGCCCGCAAGGCGCTGCACCTCAGCTGGCAGGTCGGCGTGTTCATCGTCGGCCTCGCTGTGGTTGCCGCGGGCATCGTGATGCTGCCGCTGCCCGGACCGGGCTGGCTGGTGATCTTCGGCGGAATGGCGATCTGGGCGACCGAGTTCGTCTGGGCCCAGCTGGTCCTTCGCTGGACGAAGCGGAAGGTCACGGAGGCGGCGCAGCGCGCGCTCGACCCCAAGGTCCGCCGCCGGAACATCATCCTGACGACCATCGGCCTGGTGATCATCGCCGTGCTCGTCGCGATCTACGTCTGGAAGTTCGGCCTCGAGATGCCGTGGAAGATCAAGGAGTGACCTCCGGGTGACTCCAGGCGGTCGGAGGCACCCGCTGACATGCGGTAATGTTCTCCGTGCGCCCGGGGCGATTAGCTCAGTGGGAGAGCGCTTCGTTCACACCGAAGAGGTCACTGGTTCGAACCCAGTATCGCCCACCCCGGAACTGCGGCCCGGAGGCTTTTAAGCCTCCGGGCCGCAGTCGTATTCGCTCACTTTCCCGTGCGGCACAGGAAATTGACGCCCCGTCGGCTGCCGCGCGGGAAAAGCGGAGTCAGTGCATTCTGCCGAGAACGTCACGCACCCGGCGTGCGTCCCGCAGCCGCTGTTCGTACGTCGCGCCGACGGCGAGGAGCAGGAGTCCGGCGAGCGCGGGCGGCAGCCAGCGCGGCAGGGCGTCCACCACTTGGACGATGTAGGGCGCCAGTTCGTGCAGTGCGTCCAGGGCGAGGACCGCGCCGCCGAGTACCAGCAGCGCCTGCAGCCGGTGCCGGGCGCCCACCAGCGTGATGAGCAGGGCCGCGGTGCCCAGGAGCAGCGGGCGCTGCCAGTGCGCGTCGCTCCAGGCGGCGATGAGGCTCGGCAGGAGGGTCGCGGCGAGGGCGGCGCCGTAGGCGGTCCAGGAGGACGTCTGCGGGGCGCGGCGGCGCCGCAGTACGCCGATCAGGAGGGCGGGGACGGTGACCGGCAGGGTGTACGCCTCCGGCGTCGCGACGTCCCAGGCGGCAAGGCGTACCCAGGTCGCCAGGAGGAACAGCGCACCGGCCGCGTACCCGACGCGGCGGCGGTCACCGCGGAGCGCGGTGCCCGCGGCGATGACGCCGCCCAGCGCGAGGGCCAGGGCGAGGGTCGTCGCGTGCCCCGTGGTGAGGACGACGGCGAGTCCGCCCGCGAGGGCCCCGGTGATCTCCACCGGCGGCGTCAGCGGGTGTCGGCCGAGCCGGGCCGCGGCGAGGGCACCGAGCGCGGGGACGATCAGCATGAGCAGCCCGGTGTGGTCCGGACGCAGGTGCCAGGCGGCGCCTGTGGCACAGGCGAGCGCGGTGGCGTACGCGACGGCCGCACCGACGGCGGCGGGCGCCACGCCAGGAACGGGCGCCTGGCGACGGGCCGCGAGCACCGTCGCCGCCAGGAACAGAGCCGTCAGGGCGCCGAGGGTGCCGAGCGTCGCCTCAGTGGTGGCCAGGGCAAGGAAGGCGACGCTCGCCGAGGAGGCGATCGCCAGGCTCAGGGAGGTGATGGCGGGCGCCTTCGAGGCGACGCGCGACGCGACGGCGAGCAGGGCAGTGGTCAGGGCGATGTACGCCGACACCCCGGCCGCGTAGGGGAGTTGGAGTGCGGAGGGGAGGACGAGGAGGGCGGCCCAGGCGAGGGCCAGGGCACCGGAGCGGGTGATGGCGGGGGTGTCGAGGCGCGGTGCGCCGGACGGCGCCGCGGCGGGGGCGAGGGACGGTCCGGCGCCCCGCTCCGCGCCGGGATCCGCCGAAGGGCCCGCGCCCGGCCCCGCTGCGGGCGCCGCACCGGGACCTGCGGAAGGATCCGCACCGGGTGCCACGGTCGGCGAGGTGCCGGGCCCTGCGGCAGGAGCGGCAGATGGTGCCGCCGGGGCGGCAGCCGACCGGCTGGGTTGCGGCGTCCCCAGCCGCTCAATGATCGCGGGCAGCAGTCGGGCCGCCGCGAACGCGACCCCGGCGACAGTCGCGAGGACGAGCGAGGCCATGAAGGGATGCTGCACGGGAAGTCCGGGCACGGAAAATGCGTCCTTCGCGTCCTGCGGCGTGCCCGACCACGCCTTTCCGGCCCAACTCACGGGCCCGAGCAGGGCGGTGACGAACGCGGGCAGCGTCCAGAGCACCGCGAGTGCGTGCACCAGGAGCGCCGCTCCGGCGATCCCGCGCAGGACGGGTCGCGGCAGCCCGGCGCGTACGACCGCCAACAGCGCGATGCCGCACGCCAGATAGCCGGGGACCGTCCATGCGGAGGGCAGCGTCTCGCGCAGCACGCCACCGGCCGCGGCAGCCAGGAGCAGGCCGCCCGCGAACGCCGCACCCGTCGCCTGCGGGGGCTGCGTGATCAGCCACGCCGCCACCAGCGCGATCGACGCGGCAAGGATCAGGAGCGCGCTCGCCCGCGCCGCGTCGGGCAGATCCGTGGCGGACCAGGACAGATGGATCGAGCCCGCCGCGCCCCACAGGCCCGCGGCGCAGGCGCCGACGGTCGCGATGGTGCGTACGGCCGGGTCGGCGACCCGCAGTGCGATGGCGACGTCGAACGCCGCTGTCACCAGAAGCGCCGCAGCCGTCGCGTGGTCACCCGCCTCCGTGGCGCGCGCCCAGAGGAACAACGGGAGTTGAGCGGTCGCCACGGCCAGCGGCAAGGGCAGCCGCAGCTCGCGGAAGAGCAGTCCGTACGCCGCCCACAGTGCGGCGAGCGCGGCGGACGCGGCCGCGGTGAAGCCCAGGGCGTCGGCCTGTGGCAGGGCGACGGCATGGAGGGCGTAGGCGTCGAGGACGGTCAGGGCGAGACCGAGTGCGGCCACCGTCTCCGCCGTCGAACGCAGCTTCCGGCGCAGCAGGAGCGCGGGCACGCCGAGTGCCGTGAGCGTCACGGCCGCGAGGACGGTGCTGCGGCCGCCGATGCCGAGATGGCCCCAGCTCACCAGCGTGAAGGCGATCGCCGCGATGGTCAGCAGGATGCCGCCCAGCGTGAGCAGTACGTTCTGCACGTTCGGCGGTGTGGCTTCCGGGGCGCGGGCCGGCCGCGGGGGAGCGGGGGCGGGTGCCGCTGCCGCTTGCAGGGTGCCGATCAGCCAGGCGCGGCGTTGCAGCAACTGCGACCTGCGCGCGTCGAGTCGGTGCAGCTCCAGGTCGAGGACGCGGAGCTCCTCGGCCGGGGGCGGAATGTTCGTCATGCCGTGGAGTGTGGTCCGGGACACAGCGACGGACATCGGTGCGGATACTCACTCCGTACTCAGATCGGGCGCCCTACCGGCAGACTCGGACCATGGACTGGAGTCACTACCGCTTCCGCAGTGTCTGGAACGTGCCCGCACCGCCCGCCGAGGTGTACGCCGTTCTCGAACGTGCCGAGGACTATCCGCAGTGGTGGCCCCAGGTGCGTGAGGTGACGCCCGTGGACGAGCGCAGCGGGACCGCGCGCTTCCGCTCCCTCCTGCCGTACGACCTGCTCGTCACCGGCGAGGAACGGCTCCGCGACCCGGAGGCCGGTGTCCTGGAGATCGCGATGACCGGGGATCTGGAGGGCTGGGCGCGCTGGACCGTCACGGCTGCGCCGGGCGGGACGCGGGCGGTCTACGAGCAGGAAGTGGTGGTGCGCAAACCGCTGATGCGGCGCCTCGCCGTTCCCGGGAGACCCGTCTTCCTCCTCAACCACGCGCTGATGATGCGCGCGGGCGAGCGAGGTCTGAAGGCGCACCTCGGAGGGGACTTGAGGGGAGACTGAGGGCTCTCGCGGAGGCGGTTTGGAAGCGGTTTGAAGGAAACCCGCGAAGACCTGTATTGTTCAGTCCGTTCCCGGGCGATTAGCTCAGTGGGAGAGCGCTTCGTTCACACCGAAGAGGTCACTGGTTCGAACCCAGTATCGCCCACCCGGAGAATGCCGGTCCGTCACCGACGGACCGGCTTTTTCATGCCCACACAGCTTCATGCCCGCACTCGTACGTACGGTCAGGCTGCCGCAGGCATTTCGGGCCGCAGCGGCCACGCCGGATCCACCGCCTCCGGCGTACCGCTGCGCGCGAACCAGGCCTGCAGACCGCGCGCCTGCGCCGCGTGCCACACCGCTTGGAGCGCGTGCAGCTCGGCAGGCGAGAGCCGTTCGAGCCGGGACGCGAAACGCTGCCCCACGGCGCGCACGACATCCAGCGCGGCCTGCGCGTCGGCCGCCGCGTCGTGCGCCTCGTCCAGCTCCACCGCGTAGTGCGCGCACAGATCGGTCAGGGTGCGGCGGCCCTTGCGGTAACGGTCGAGCTGCTTGTCCAGGACCCGCGGGTCCAGGACGCACAGCGGCGAGCCCGCCATGTAGTGACTCAGTGAGGACGCGCGGTGCCTGCGCAACTCCCGGTCCAGGATCGTCAGATCGAACGGTGCGTTCATGACGACGATGGGGCGGCCCGCCGCGCCCTGTTCCGCCAGTTCCCTCGCTATCTCCTCCATCACCGGCGCCGGCCAGCGGCCGTTGTGCTGCAGATGTTCCTCCGTCAGGCCGTGCACCGCGGTGGCGCCCGCGGGCACGGGAACGCCCGGGTTCACCAGCCAGCGAGTGATGCGCGGGCGGGTGCCCGCTCCTTGCTGGACGACGACGGCGGCCGACACAATGCGGTCGGTCTCGACGTCGACGCCCGTGGTCTCCGTGTCGAATGCGGCCAAGGGCCCCTCGTACCAGCACGTCATAGTGACGCAACTCCTCGATCATGTCCGGCAGATGGCTTTCCTCCCCTGCCCACACCGGTGATACCCGGGCCGTTTGCGCTGTACGCGGCCCGGAGACAACAGAGGTACAGGGCTTGGGAATTGACCGGCCCGAAGCGGGGATTCACTGGTTCGGAAGGCTCGTTGCACATGGCGCTCGCGCAGCCCGAAAAGGGTGGACTGCTGCCCGAGCGGATCCCACCGCCGCGCGGCACACTCGCCACCACCGCCTGCATGGAGACCCTTCAGGTGGGTTATCTGCACGCCGTCGCCGCCGCGGCGGGGTGCTCGCTCTCGCAGCCCTTCCCGGACAACGGAATCGACTGGCACGTCAGCCACAGCGCCCCCGGGCACACGGTCGACGACGAAGTCACCATCAAGGTGCAGCTCAAGTGCACGTACCAGATACCGCCGAACCCCCCGGGCGCCGCCTTCTCCTTCACGCTCGACAACCCGCACCTGGAGAAGCTCGCCCGCACCCCGGTCTCGGTGCACAAGATCCTGGTCGTGATGCTCGTTCCCCGGTCGCAGGACGACTGGCTGCGCGCGAGCCATGACCGGCTCGACCTGCGGCACTGCTGCTACTGGACCAACCTCGCCGGACACCAGGTGACCGGCCGGCGCAGGACCACCGTGCGCGTCCCGACCTCGCGGATCTTCGACGACAGGGCCCTCTGCGAGATCATGACGCGGGTCGGGACGGGAGGGAGACCCTGATGCACCGCCCGATCGAAGAGCCGCTACGTTCCGTTCGCCCGCACCCCGTTGAAGCCGCGGGCGCCTGGTCCGATCCGCTGGGTCCGCTCGACCCTTCGCAGGTCGACCCCGCCGTGCTCGGCGCGCTGCTCGACCGGCACGGCTGGCACCGGCGCGGGGGAGCGGCGGGGCGCTACGCCCGCTGGACCCCTCCGGGACCCGGAGGTGGCGGCACCAGTCTGCTCGTGCCGGAGAGCAGGGCCTTCCCCGACTGCGAGGACCTGCTGGGCGAGGCGCTCACCGCGCTGTCGCGCAGTGCGTCGCCGTCCGCGCGTGACGTGCTGGTCGGGCTCACCGTGCCCAGCGACGAGATCCGCTGGTGGCGGGATGTCCCGCTGGGCCCCGCGGGCGCCGCGACCTGGACGGCCGAGGAGCAACTGCGGGCGGCGGCACGGCAGATGCTGCTCGCGGGGGCCCTCGCGGCGCGCGGCCGTGCCGGGTACTACGGGGCGCGGCACCGCGGACCCGCCGCCGCTTCCCTGGAGAGCGTCCTGGTCGGGCCCGCTCCCGGCGGGCGGCAGCTCACCGCGTTCGTGCCCGTCCTGACCGGGCGCCTGATCGCGGTGCGGCTGCACCAGGCGCTGTACGCGGTCCGTGAGGCCGTCGACTACCAACGTGCCACCGGTGGCATGGACGCCTTCGACGGCGCCGTGGAGGCGGGCGTCAGCCATGAGCTGACCGAGGCCGTCGTGGCCCTGGTGCGGGGCACGGAAGGGGCGCGGATCGCCGTGGAGTGGGCGCCCGCCGCCGGGGTGCCCGAGGGGTGCGCCGTCGATGCGGAGCCCGTCGAGTTCTCACCCGGTGACCTGACGGTGCTGCGGGAGGCGAGCGCCCGCTATCTGCGGGACGAGCCTGCGATGCCGGTGCGGATCACGGGGACCGTGGTGCGGATGCGGCGGTCGGGACCGCGGGGTGAGGGCACGGTGCGGGTGCGGGTGCTCGCGGGCGCCGACGTCCCCCACGTACGCATGACCCTCGACGAGGAGTCGTACCGCATCGCGGGCCATGCCCACCTCGTGGGGCTGCCGATCCGGGTGCACGGGCGGCTGGAGAGCCGGGGCGGGTTCCGGCGGCTCACCGGGGCCTGTGGCGTGGTGCCGGTGCAGGTGGACGACGCGGAGAAGGACCGCCTGATGAAGTCGCTCCAGGAGAATCTCGACTTCTTCGAGGAGGCGTGCAGCGGCGACTAGGGGCGTCCGGGGCGGGGCGCGGCCGGGGCCGGGGAGAGAACCGTTTCGCGATGGGCGCCCCCGGCTCGGTACGATTCGTTTCGCGCGCAGGAGCAGATCTGCCGCGACCCCCTTCAGGTAGGAGAAGACCGGTGTCAGACGTCCGTGTGATCATCCAACGCGATTCCGAGCGGGAAGAGCGCGTGGTGACGACGGGCACTACGGCCGCCGAACTCTTCGCCGGTGAGCGCACCATCGTCGCCGCCCGTGTGGCCGGCGAGCTGAAGGACCTCGCGTACGCCGTGCGGGACGGCGAGGAGGTCGAGCCGGTCGAGATCTCCTCCGAGGACGGCCTGAACATCCTGCGCCACTCCACCGCGCACGTGATGGCGCAGGCCGTGCAGGAGCTCTTCCCGGACGCCAAGCTGGGCATCGGCCCGCCGGTCCAGAACGGCTTCTACTACGACTTCGACGTCGAGAAGCCGTTCACGCCCGAGGATCTCAAGGCCATCGAGAAGAAGATGCAGGAGATCCAGAAGCGCGGCCAGCGCTTCTCGCGCCGCGTCGTCACCGACGAGGCCGCCCGCGAGGAGCTCGCCGACGAGCCGTACAAGCTGGAGCTCATCGGCATCAAGGGCTCCGCGTCCAGCGACGACGGCGCGGACGTCGAGGTGGGCGGCGGCGAGCTGACCATCTACGACAACCTCGACCCGAAGACCGGCGACCTGTGCTGGAAGGACCTCTGCCGCGGTCCCCACCTGCCCACCACCCGGAACATCCCGGCGTTCAAGCTGATGCGCAACGCGGCGGCCTACTGGCGCGGCAGCGAGAAGAACCCGATGCTCCAGCGCATCTACGGCACCGCCTGGCCCACCAAGGACGAGCTCAAGGCCCACCTGGAGTTCCTCGCCGAGGCCGAGAAGCGCGACCACCGCAAGCTCGGCAGCGAGCTGGACCTCTTCTCCATCCCGGAGCAGATCGGCTCGGGCCTCGCGGTCTTCCACCCCAAGGGCGGCATCATCCGCCGGGTCATGGAGGACTATTCGCGGCGCCGCCACGAGGAGGAGGGGTACGAGTTCGTCTACACCCCGCACGCCACGAAGGGGAAGCTCTTCGAGACCTCGGGCCACCTGGACTGGTACGCCGACGGCATGTACCCGCCCATGCAGCTCGACGAGGGCGTGGACTACTACCTCAAGCCCATGAACTGCCCGATGCACAACCTGATCTTCGATGCGCGCGGGCGTTCCTACCGTGAACTGCCGCTGCGTCTCTTCGAGTTCGGCACGGTGTACCGCTACGAGAAGTCCGGCGTCGTGCACGGCCTGACCCGCGCCCGCGGCTTCACCCAGGACGACGCGCACATCTACTGCACTAAGGAGCAGATGGCGGAGGAGCTCGACAAGACGCTCACCTTCGTCCTGAACCTCCTTCGTGACTACGGCCTGACCGACTTCTACCTGGAGCTGTCCACCAAGGACCCGGAGAAGTTCGTCGGCTCGGACGAGGTCTGGGAAGAGGCCACCGCGACGCTGCAGCAGGTCGCCGAGAAGCAGGGCCTGCCGCTGGTCCCCGACCCGGGTGGCGCCGCCTTCTACGGCCCGAAGATCTCCGTGCAGTGCAAGGACGCCATCGGCCGCACCTGGCAGATGTCGACCGTGCAGCTGGACTTCAACCTGCCGGAGCGCTTCAACCTCGAGTACACCTCGCCGGACGGCAGCAAGCAGCGCCCGGTGATGATCCACCGCGCGCTCTTCGGGTCCATCGAGCGGTTCTTCGCGGTGCTCCTGGAGCACTACGCGGGTGCGATGCCGCCGTGGCTCGCCCCGGTCCAGGCCGTGGGCATCCCCGTCGGGGACGCGCACATCCCCTACCTCCAGGAGTTCGCGGCCGAGGCCAAGAAGAAGGGCCTGCGGGTCGAGGTGGACGCCTCGTCGGACCGCATGCAGAAGAAGATCAGGACGCAGCAGAAGCTGAAGGTCCCGTTCATGATCATCGTCGGTGACGACGACATGAACGCGGGCACGATCTCCTTCCGCTACCGCGACGGCTCGCAGGAGAACGGCATCCCGCGCGACCAGGCGCTCGCCAAGCTCCTGGACGTGGTGGAGAGCCGCGAGCAGGTGTGATCCGTCCCCGCCCGCGCGGGGGTCAGGCCCTCGGGACGTTCACCGTCCCGGGGGCCTTTCGTCGTCCTCCCGCGCGAACACCTGCAACAGCCACGACGAGAACGCCCCTGTCACCGAGCCGAGCAGCGCGAGGCCGCAGAGCATCACGCCCACGGCGATCAGCCGCCCCAGCGGTGTCACGGGCGTCTCGTCGCCGTAGCCCACGGTCGCGAGCGTGGCCGCCGCCCACCAGGCCGCGTCCCCGAAGGTACGGATCGTGGCGCCCCGCGCCGCGTGCTCCTGCTGGTAGACGGCGAGCGCCCCGGTGAAGCCGAGGAGCAGCGCAGAGAGACCGGCGTACGTGACCACGCGCGCGTGCAGCGCGAGACGCGGCTTCCCGTGCCTGCGCTGGACGGCTTCGTAGACGTGCACGACGCGCAGCGGCCGCAGCAGGGGCAGGACGAGGACGAGGGTGTCCAGCCCGTGGCCGCGTACGAAGCGCAGGCCCTGCCCGCTCAGCCGCCACCGCACCGCGTAGTCCACGGCGAACGCGGCCCAGGCCGCGAAGATCACCGCGAGACAGACGCCGCGCCCTGCCCCGGGCAGCCCGGAGGCCAGGACCAGCACCGCGTACGCGGTCAGGTAGAGCAGCGACGCCACGGCCAGCGGTGCCTCCGTGCGGTTCTCCCAGCGTGCCTGACGGCTGTCATGGGTCATCTGCCCAGCTTCGCGGTGCAGCGCCCGGCAGGCGCCCCGCCGACACGCTTCGATCGGGCTAAGTCATATGCTGCACTGCATGACGAGTGAGCCGGAGCAGCAGATCGGAGTGGGGACGCAGGACGCGTTCCAGCGCCTGTGGACGCCCCACCGGATGGCGTACATCCAGGGCGAGAACAAGCCGAGCGGTCCGGGCGCCGACGACGGCTGTCCCTTCTGCTCCATCCCGGCCAAATCCGACGAGGACGGTCTGGTCGTCGCGCGCGGCGAGCAGGTGTACGCGGTGCTCAACCTCTACCCGTACAACGGCGGCCACTTGATGGTCGTGCCCTACCGCCACGTCGCCGACTACACGGAGCTGACCGCCCCCGAGACGGCCGAGCTCGCCGAGTTCACCAAGCAGGCCATGACGGCGCTGCGCGCCGCGTCCGGTGCGCACGGCTTCAACATCGGCATGAACCAGGGCACGGTGGCGGGGGCCGGCATCGCCGCGCATCTGCACCAGCACCTCGTGCCGCGCTGGGGCGGGGACACGAACTTCATGCCGGTCGTCGGCCACACGAAGGTGCTGCCGCAGCTGCTCGCGGACACCCGCAAGATGCTGGCTGACGCCTGGCCCGCCGCGCGCTAGGGCGCCTCACGCGTCGTACACGTCCGCCTTCCTCGGCATCGGGTCCTGGACCAGTCCGCTGAGGAGGCCGGAGCGGTTGCCGAACTTCTCGGTGTCCACGCCGTTCTCCTCGAGGACCTTGATGGCCGCCGAGTGCACCACGCGCAGCACCGGGGTGGCCGCGCGCAGGGCGTCGTCGGCCATGAACCGGTGCCGCCAGGGCTTGTCCGCCCAGGCGTGCCGCAGGCCGAAGGGCTCGGGCAGGACCAGCTTGCCGCCGAGGTGGTCCAGGATCGGCGGATACCAGGTGAACGGGGCGCGCACCGCGAGGCGCACGACCTCGTCGGCGTCGACAAGCGGCAGTTTGCGCTCGGTGGTCTCCCAGAACTTGATGGGCTTGGAGACCTGCTTCACCTTGGGGTCGGGCTTGCTGGTGAACAGCGAGTGGACCGGTCCGAGCGCGTGGCCGGTGACCTCGATGCGCAGCGTCTCGTGCAGGACGGTCACCGTGATCAGCATCGTGATGACCAACTGGCCGTCCCACAGCGTGAACTGGACGCCCAGATAGTGCCGGTTGCCGCTGCCGAACTGCTGCTCGTTGCAGATCCGCTGTATCTCGTGGCCGCGGACCTGGAAGGCCTCGACCTCCGTGCCACCGGGGCGGGAGACCGCCTTCGCGTTCTCCCCGATGGGGGAGACGATCCAGTGCTTTATCGACGGGGTCGGGAAGCCGCCGGTGTGCAGCGGGCCGCGTTCGAGCAGGCGCAGCTGGTCGTGCACCGCGCGTATGACGTCCCAGCTGCGGAACGGGTGGATCTCCGTGCCTTCCTTGCCGGAGACCAGCTCCTCGGCGAGCTGCCAGCTGCCCCAGCGCGTGCCCATGCCCAGTATTCCCTTGGGGCCTGCGTAGAAGACCGAGTTGCTCTGCTGCTCGGCCGACAGGCGCGCGAGGCCCTGACGGAGCTGCTCGGCCGCCGTCTCACCCGGGCTGCCCGGCACGGCCTCGGGGATCTTGGCGCCGATGCCGCCGCCGGAGAGCAGGCTCCCCCAGCGGTCGCGCAGGTCCCTCGCGGTGCGCTCGGCGATCATCTTGGCCCAGAACCAGCCCAGTACGGGGACGACGATCGCCGCACGGATGTACCAGCCGAGGAGGCCGTCGATCGGCAGCTTGACGAGGAAGATCACGGCGAGGACGCCGATGGCGACCAGGGCGGCCGTGGCGATCGCGCTCGCCCGCTTGTTGTCCCGCTTGACGACCGCCTGCTTGACGGTGAAGAGCAGCAGCCAGACGAGGAGTCCGGGCAGGAAGAGCAGCCCGCACAGCACCATCACGACGGTGAGCCAGCGGTCGCGCTCCTTGCGGATGTTGTTCGCGGCGAGGCAGTGCTCGACGATCGACTGCGGTTCCATGCCGAAGGACTGGATGAGCGGCTTGCGCGCGCCGCCGAGCATCCGCACCTGCACGGCCCGCGCGAACGCCTCGCCCAGATTCGGCGCGAAGAGCGACCAAAGGCCGTCCTTCACCTCGGATTTGTGCCATTCGTTGTTGGCGTCGAGGATCTTCGCGGCCTTGTCGTCGCGGTACGCGGCCGACGCGAGGGCGTGGGTCGCCGCCGTCTGCCCCGCGGCCCCGGACAACGGGACCTGGGCCCCGGGCCTGAAGTCGAATACGTCATCCGCCACTGCCGCCCCCATCGCCCGCAAACCTTCGCTGCTGCGGCTCTTCCCGACTTCCTTGCCCGGCACACCTGTTGATCAGGTGATCAGCGTATCGGTGCGCACCGACATCCGGCAGGGCGCATCCGGTGCACCCTGCCGGATCCGATCAACTAGGAGACGTCCTGGGCCTGTTCACGAATCCTCTCGGAGAGCTGCGGCGGCATGGGCTCGTGGCGTGCGTACGTCCGGCTGAAGCGCGCGGTGCCCTGCGACAGGGACCGCAGATCCACGGCGTAGCGCCCGATCTCGATCTCGGGCACCTCGGCCCGTACGAGCGTGCGCCCGCCGGGCGCCTGCTCGGTCCCGACCACCCGGCCGCGGCGCCCCGAGAGGTCGCTCATCACCGCGCCCACATGGTCGTCGCCGACCAGGACGCGCACCTCGGCCACCGGCTCCAGGAGATGGATCCTGGCCTCGGCCGACGCCTCGCGCAGGGCGAGGGCGCCCGCCGTCTGGAACGCGGCGTCGGAGGAGTCCACCGAGTGCGCCTTGCCGTCGAGCAGCGTGATCCGTATGTCGATGAGGGGGTAGCCGGCGGCCACACCCCGGGCGGCCTGCGCGCGCACTCCCTTCTCGACGGACGGGATGAACTGCCGGGGCACGGCGCCGCCCACGACCTTGTCGACGAATTCGATGCCGCTGCCGCCCGGCAGCGGTTCGACCTCGATCTCACAGATCGCGTACTGGCCGTGGCCGCCGGACTGCTTCACATGACGGCCGCGTCCCCCCGACCTGCCCGCGAACGTCTCCCGGAGGGAGACCTTGTGGGTCACGACGTCGACCTGCACGCCGTACCGGCTGCGCAGCCGTTCCAGGGCGACGTCCGCGTGTGCCTCGCCCAGGCACCACAGGACCACCTGGTGCGTGTCCTGGTTCTGTTCCAGGCGCATCGTCGGGTCCTCGGCGACCAGGCGCGAGAGCCCCTGGGAGAGCTTGTCCTCGTCCGCCTTGCTGTGCGCCTGGATGGCGAGCGGCAGGAGCGGGTCGGGCATGTCCCAGGGCTCCATCAGGAGCGGGTTGTCCTTGGCCGACAGGGTGTCGCCCGTCTCGGCGCGGTTCAGCTTGGCGACGCAGGCCAGATCGCCCGCGATGCAGCTGGTGAGCGTGCGCTGCTGCTTGCCGAAGGGGGAGGAGAGGGCTCCGACGCGCTCGTCGACGTCGTGGTCCTCGTGGCCGCGGTCGGCCAGACCGTGCCCGGAGACGTGCACGGTCTCGTCGGGGCGCAGGGTGCCGGAGAAGACGCGTACGAGCGAGACGCGCCCCACGTAGGGATCGGAAGCGGTCTTCACGACCTCGGCGACCAGCGGCCCGTCGGGGTCGCAGGTGAGCGCGGGGCGCGGTTTGCCGCCCGGTGTGGTGACGGCGGGCGCCGGGTGTTCCAGGGGGGTGGGGAAGCCGCCCGTGATCAGTTCGAGGAGCTCCACCGTGCCGATGCCCTGCCGGGCGCCTTCGGCCGCGGGCGCCGCGGCGAGCACGGGGTGGAAGATGCCGCGCGCCACGGCCCGTTCTAGGTCGTCCACGAGCGTCTTGAAGTCGATGTCCTCGCCGCCGAGATAGCGGTCCATGAGGGACTCGTCCTCGCTCTCGGCGATGATCCCCTCGATCAGTTTGTTGCGCGCGTCCTCGATGAGCGGGAGCTGGTCCTCGCCCGGTTCGGACTCCTTCCGCTCGCCGGACGCGTAGTCGAAGATCCGCTGCGAGAGCAGCCCGACCAGGCCGGTCACCGGTGCGTGACCGTCGGGCCCTTCGGCGCCGTGCAGCGGCAGGTACAGCGGGAGCACGGCGTCGGGATCGTCGGCCCCGAACGCGTCGGCGCAGGTCCGCGTCATGTCCGTGAAGTCGGCGCGGGCCGCCTCCAGGTGCGTCACCACGATGGCCCGCGGCATGCCGACCGCCGCGCACTCCTCCCACACCATGCGGGTCGCGCCGGTGATGCCTTCTCTGCCCTCGGCCGCCGAAACGACGAAAAGGGCCGCGTCCGCCGCGCGCAGACCGGCCCTCAACTCGCCGACGAAATCGGCGTACCCGGGGGTGTCCAGCAGATTGATCTTGAAGCCGCCCCACTCGACGGGGACCAGGGACAGTTGCACCGAGCGCTGCTGACGGTGCTCGATGTCGTCGTAGTCGGAGACGGCCGTGCCGTCCTCCACGCGGCCCGCCCGGTTCACCGCCCCCGCGGTCAGCGCGAGGGCCTCCACCAGAGTCGTCTTGCCCGATCCGCTGTGGCCGACCAGCACCACATTCCGTACGGACGCGGGGTGGTCGGCCGCTGTAGCCCTGCCGGCGGCTCCGGGGTGTGCGTTCGCCTTGTCGCCCATGCCTTGGCCTCCCGGTTACGTGCACGGTGAGGAGGCACAGCCCCCTCGGGGATGCTGGCTGCTCGCGGACACGCGGGGCCGTGTGCGGGTCGGCTCCGGCGACGCCCGCGGTGCTTTCGAGCTTTCCACTCGGGTCACTGTGCGTCCATACGTCGTACGCGATCGTGAGGGGGCGAGCCGGTCCGTCGAGGGCGTGACTACGATGGGCCAGCCGGTGGCCAACAGGGCCGCGCGGCTCACCGACCCCTCGGGAAGGCCATGCTGAACAAGTACGCGCGTGCATTCTTCACGCGTGTTCTCACACCGTTCGCCGCGTTTCTCATCCGTCGCGGCGTGAGCCCCGACGCGGTCACGTTCATCGGCACCGCCGGTGTGGTGGCGGGCGCGCTGGTCTTCTTCCCCCGCGGAGAGTTCTTCTGGGGCACGATCGTCATCACGCTCTTCGTGTTCTCCGACCTCGTCGACGGGAACATGGCGCGGCAGCTGGGACGCTCCAGCCGCTGGGGAGCATTCCTCGACTCGACACTCGACCGGGTGGCCGACAGCGCGATCTTCGGTGGCCTGGCCCTCTGGTACGCGGGCTCAGGCGACAACAACGCCCTGTGCGCCGTCTCCATCTTCTGCCTGGCCAGCGGCCAGGTGGTCTCGTACACGAAGGCGCGCGGCGAGGCGATCGGCCTGCCCGTCGCGGTCAACGGCCTGGTGGAGCGCGCCGAGCGCCTGGTGATCTCGCTGGTCGCCGCGGGCCTTGCGGGGCTGCACAAGTTCGGGGTCCCCGGCATCGACGTACTGCTGCCGATCGCCCTGTGGATCGTCGCCGTCGGCAGCCTCGTCACGCTCGTCCAGCGCGTCGTGACCGTGCGCAAGGAGGCCGCGGAGGCGGACGCGGCCACGCAGGCCCCGGCCCAGGGCAGTGAGGCCACGTCGTGAAGGACCGACTGACCGACGCGCTCTACGGAGCCGCCTGGAGCACGGTCAAGAAGCTTCCGGAACCGGTGGCGGTGCGGCTCGGCCGGACCATCGCCGACGCCGCGTGGAAGCGGCGCGGCAAGGGCATCCTGCGCCTGGAGGCCAACTACGCGCGCGTGGTGCCCGACGCGACCCCGGAGCGCCTCGCCGAGCTGTCCAAGGCGGGCATGCGCTCGTACCTGCGCTACTGGATGGAGTCGTTCCGGCTGCCGTCGTGGAGCAGGGAGCGCATCAAGGCGGGCGTCCACATCAACGACCTCCACCACCTGACGGACGGTCTCGCCTCCGACAAGGGCGTCATCCTGGCCCTTCCGCACCTGGGCAACTGGGACCTGGCGGGCGCGTGGGTCACCACGAAGCTGGAGACCCCGTTCACCACGGTCGCCGAGCGGCTCAAGCCCGAGACGCTGTACGACCGCTTCGTCGCCTACCGCGAGGGTCTGGGCATGGAGGTCCTGCCGCACGAGGGAGGCTCCGCCTTCGGCACCCTGGCACGGCGGCTGCGCGCCGGCGGCCTGGTCTGCCTCGTCGCGGACCGCGATCTCTCGGAGTCCGGCGTCGAGGTGAAGTTCTTCGGGGACACCGCGCGGATGCCCGCGGGGCCCGCGATCCTCGCGCAGCAGACGGGGGCGCTGCTGCTGCCCGTCACTCTCTGGTATGACGAGTCGCCCGTCATGAAGGGGCGTGTTCACGCCCCTCTCGATGTCCCCGAGACAGGTACCCGCACGGAGAAGACGTCTGTCATGACGCAGGCGCTGGCAGACGCCTTCGCCACGGGCATCGCCGACCATCCGGAGGACTGGCACATGCTGCAGCGCTTGTGGCTCGCTGATCTCGACCCCGCGAAGGGGCCCGCCGACGGTTCCGGGCACCCCGCCGAGGGGACCGCCCCGTGAGGATCGGCATCGTCTGCCCCTACTCGTGGGACGTGCCGGGCGGCGTCCAGTTCCACATCCGCGACCTCGCGGAGCATCTGATCCGCCTCGGGCACGAGGTGTCCGTCCTGGCCCCCGCGGATGACGAGACCCCCCTTCCGCCGTACGTCGTGTCGGCGGGCCGCGCCGTTCCGGTTCCGTACAACGGCTCGGTGGCCCGGCTCAACTTCGGGTTCCTCTCGGCCGCACGGGTGCGGCGCTGGCTGCACGACGGGACCTTCGACGTCATCCACATCCACGAGCCGACGTCGCCCTCCCTGGGGCTGCTCACGTGCTGGGCGGCGCAGGGCCCGATCGTCGCGACGTTCCACACGTCCAACCCGCGCTCGCGGGCGATGATCGCGGCGTACCCGATCCTGCAGCCCGCCCTGGAGAAGATCAGCGCGCGCATCGCGGTGAGCGAGTACGCGCGCCGCACGCTCGTCGAGCACCTGGGCGGCGACGCGGTCGTCATCCCGAACGGCGTGGACGTCGACTTCTTCACCAAGGTCGAGCCCAAGGCGGAGTGGCAGGGCGGCACGATCGGCTTCATCGGCCGCATCGACGAACCGCGCAAGGGCCTTCCGGTGCTGATGAAGGCGCTGCCGAAGATCCTCGCCGAGCGCCCCGAGACCCGGCTGCTCGTCGCGGGCCGCGGCGACGAGCACGAGGCCGTCTCCTCGCTGCCCGTCGAGATGCGCGACCGCGTGGAGTTCCTCGGCATGGTCAGCGACGAGGACAAGGCACGGCTCCTGCGCAGCGTGGACGTGTACGTCGCACCCAACACCGGGGGCGAGAGCTTCGGGATCATCCTGGTCGAGGCGCTGTCGGCGGGCGCACCCGTCCTCGCCAGCGATCTGGACGCCTTCGCGCAGGTCCTCGACCAGGGCGCCGCGGGCGACCTGTTCACCAACGAGGACGCGGACTCGCTGGCCGCGGGCGCGCTGCGGCTCCTCGGTGACCCCCAGCGCCGCGAGGACCTGCGCGAGCGCGGCAGCAAGCACGTGCGCCGCTTCGACTGGTCGACGGTGGGCGCCGACATCCTCTCGGTGTACGAGACGGTGGCGGACGGGGCGGCGGCGGTGGCCGCCGATGAACGCTCAAGCCTTCGGGCACGCTTCGGGCTCGCACGGGACTGACGGACCGACCGCTCGTGGGGCTCCCCGTCACGGGGGCGGGGAGCCCGGCGCTCGGGGCGGGGGAGCCCGGCGGTGAACCGGCGCCGCCGTTGCGACTAGCCTTCCACCGGTGACCTCGACACTGATCTGGATCGCGGTAGCCCTCTTCGCGATCGGCCTCTACCTGAGCTGGACCGCGGGCCGGCTCGACCGGCTGCACGCACGCATCGACGCGGCCCGCGCCGCTCTCGACGCCCAGTTGCTGCGCCGCGCCTCGGTCGCCCAGGAGCTGGCCACCTCAGGGGTGCTCGACCCCGCGGCCTCCATCGTGCTCTACGAAGCGGCGCACGCGGCCCGGCAGGCGGAGGAGGAGCACCGCGAAGTCGCCGAGAGCGAGCTCAGCCAGGCGCTGCGCGCGATCTTCGGCGAGGTGCAGCAGGTCGAGGCGGTGCGCGAGGCTCCCGGCGGCGACGAGGCGGCGACCGAACTGGCCGCGGCCGTGCGCCGGGTGCCGATGGCCCGGCGCTTCCACAACGACGCCGTACGCGCGGCCCGTGCCCTGCGCAGGCACCGCACGGTCCGCTGGTTCCGCCTCGCGGGCCACGCGCCGTTCCCGATGGCCTTCGAGATGGACGACGAGCCGCCGGTGGCGCTGGCCGACCGCGCGACCGCATAGAGCCACGGCAGGCGCCGCTGACCAGGGGCGTCCGGGAAAAATGAGCCACGGGTCGTCTATTGGCCCTTGCTGTGGACTGGTCGCCGGGAGTTTCCTCGTAGACGCAGTAACCCGTCTTCAGCGAGCGAGGTCAACTCCGTGTCCAGCACCCTCCCCAGCAGCAACCAGTCGCCCGAGACCGGCACCGCGCGCGTCAAGCGCGGCATGGCCGAGCAGCTCAAGGGCGGCGTCATCATGGACGTCGTCAACGCCGAGCAGGCGAAGATAGCCGAGGACGCGGGCGCGGTCGCCGTCATGGCGCTGGAGCGGGTCCCCGCCGACATCCGCAAGGACGGCGGCGTGGCCCGGATGTCCGACCCGAACATGATCGAAGAGATCATCGAGGCCGTCTCCATCCCGGTCATGGCCAAGTCCCGCATCGGCCACTTCGTCGAGGCCCAGGTGCTCCAGTCCCTCGGCGTCGACTACATCGACGAGTCCGAGGTCCTGACCCCGGCCGACGAGGTCAACCACAGCGACAAGTTCGCCTTCACGACCCCGTTCGTGTGTGGCGCCACCAACCTGGGTGAGGCCCTGCGCCGCATCGCCGAGGGCGCGGCCATGATCCGCTCCAAGGGCGAGGCCGGCACCGGCAACGTCGTCGAGGCCGTGCGCCACCTGCGCCAGATCAAGAACGAGATCGCCAAGCTGCGCGGCTTCGACAACAACGAGCTGTACGCCGCCGCCAAGGACCTGCGCGCCCCGTACGAGCTGGTCAAGGAGGTCTCCGAGCTGGGCAAGCTGCCGGTGGTCCTCTTCTCGGCCGGTGGCGTCGCCACCCCCGCCGACGCCGCTCTGATGCGCCAGCTCGGCGCCGAGGGCGTCTTCGTCGGCTCCGGCATCTTCAAGTCGGGCGACCCGGCCGCGCGCGCTGCCGCCATCGTGAAGGCCACCACCTTCTACGACGACCCCAAGATCATCGCGGATGCTTCCCGCAACCTCGGCGAGGCCATGGTCGGCATCAACTGCGACACCCTCCCCGAAGCCGAGCGCTACGCCAACCGCGGCTGGTAAGGCACCACGCAGATGACTGACACCCCTGTAGTCGGCGTCCTGGCACTCCAGGGCGACGTACGGGAACACTTGATCGCCCTGGCCTCGGCGGACGCCGTGGCCAGGCCGGTCAGGCGTCCCGAAGAGCTGGCTGACGTGGACGGCCTGGTCATCCCCGGCGGTGAGTCCACCACCATCTCCAAACTGGCGGCGCTGTTCGGCCTGTTGGAGCCCCTGCGCGCACGCGTGCGCGCCGGTATGCCGGTCTACGGCACCTGCGCGGGCATGATCATGCTCGCCGACAAGATCCTGGATCCGCGCTCGGAGCAGGAGACCTTCGGCGGCATCGACATGATCGTGCGCCGCAACGCCTTCGGGCGGCAGAACGAATCCTTCGAGGCGGCCGTCGCGATCGCGGGCATCGAAGGCGCCCCCGTGGAGGGCGTCTTCATCCGCGCCCCCTGGGTCGAGTCGGTCGGCGCGAGCGTCGAGGTGCTCGCCGAGCACGAGGGTCACATCGTCGCCGTGCGCCAGGGCAACGCGCTCGCCACGTCGTTCCACCCCGAGCTGACGGGCGACCATCGCATGCACGAGCTGTTCGTGGGGATGGTGCGGGGGCACGCGGCGGCGGGATCCTAGTAGGATCTCTGCGTTCGTACAGTTGGGTAACGCGAAGGAGACAGGCAGATGTCCGGCCACTCTAAATGGGCTACGACGAAGCACAAGAAGGCCGTGATTGACGCCAAGCGCGGCAAGCTCTTCGCGAAGATGATCAAGAACATCGAGGTCGCGGCCCGCACGGGCGGCGCCGATGTGTCCGGTAACCCGACCCTCTTCGACGCCATCCAGAAGGCCAAGAAGAGCTCGGTCCCGAACAAGAACATCGACTCCGCGGTCAAGCGCGGCGCCGGCCTCGAAGCCGGTGGCGCCGAGTACGAGACGATCATGTACGAGGGCTACGGCCCGAACGGCGTCGCGGTGCTCATCGAGTGCCTCACCGACAACCGCAACCGCGCGGCCTCGGACGTACGCGTCGCGATGACCCGCAACGGCGGCTCCATGGCCGACCCGGGCTCCGTCTCGTACCTCTTCAACCGCAAGGGCGTCGTGATCGTCCCCAAGGGCGAGCTGTCCGAGGACGACGTCCTCGGCGCGGTCCTCGACGCGGGCGCCGAAGAGGTCAACGACCTCGGCGAGTCCTTCGAGGTGCTCAGCGAGGCCACCGACCTGGTCGCGGTCCGCACCTCGCTCCAGGAGGCCGGCATCGACTACGACTCGGCCGACGCCAACTTCGTCCCGACCATGCAGGTCGAGCTGGACGAGGACGGCGCGCGGAAGATCTTCAAGCTGATCGACGCGCTCGAGGACAGCGACGACGTCCAGAACGTCTTCGCCAACTTCGACGTGAGCGACGAGGTCATGGAGAAGGTCGACGCGTAGCGCTGTCGCGAGCTGAGCAGTTTCGGCGGGCCGGGTGGGACACACGTCCACCGGCCCGCCGCTGTTGTCGGTGGCAACGGATAGCCTGGCGTGAAGTCAAAGATCGTCGCCGCGACTAGGGGAGGACGCGCATGCGCGTACTGGGGGTGGATCCCGGGCTCACCCGGTGCGGTGTGGGGGTCGTCGACGGAGTCGCCGGACGCCCGCTGACCATGCGCGGAGTCGGGGTCGTCCGGACGCCCGCCGACGCCGAGCTCGGCCACCGTCTGGTCGCCATCGAGCAGGGCATCGAGCAGTGGCTCGATGAGCACGACCCCGAAGTCCTCGCCGTGGAGCGGGTGTTCAGCCAGCACAACGTGCGTACGGTCATGGGCACCGCCCAGGCGAGCGCCGTGGCCATGCTCTGCGCGTCGCGCCGCGGCATCCCCGTCGCCCTGCACACCCCCAGCGAGGTCAAGGCCGCCGTCACCGGCAGCGGCCGCGCCGACAAGGCGCAGGTCGGAGCGATGGTCACCCGCCTCCTGCGGCTCGACGCACCGCCCAAGCCCGCCGACGCGGCGGACGCCCTCGCCCTCGCCATCTGTCACATCTGGCGCGCCCCCGCGCAGAACCGCCTCCAGCAGGCGGTGGCCCAGAACCGCCTCCAGCAGGCCGCGGCCCTGCACGCATCGAAGACCTCGACAGCCCCGACGGCTCCGAAAGCCCCCACAGCACAGAAAGGCCGTACCGCATGATCGCCTTCGTCAGCGGCCCCGTCGCCGCCCTCGCCCCCGATGCAGCGGTGGTCGAGGTGGGCGGTGTCGGCATGGCCGTCCAGTGCACACCGAACACGCTCTCCACCCTGCGCCTCGGTCAGCCGGCCAAGCTCGCCACCTCCCTCGTCGTCCGCGAGGACTCCCTGACGCTGTACGGCTTCGCGGACGACGACGAGCGCCAGACCTTCGAGCTCCTGCAGACCGCGAGCGGCGTCGGACCTCGCCTCGCGCAGGCCATGCTCGCCGTGCACAGCCCGGACGCCCTGCGTCGGGCGGTCGCCACCGGCGACGAGAAGGCGCTCACCGCGGTCCCGGGCATCGGCAAGAAGGGCGCCCAGAAGCTGCTCCTGGAGTACAAGGACCGCCTCGGCGAGCCCCTCGGCACCGGCGGCCCCGCGATCGGCACCCCTGTCACCTCCGGCTGGAGCGATCAGCTGCACGCGGCGCTCATCGGCCTGGGGTATGCCACGCGCGAGGCCGACGAAGCCGTCGCCGCCGTCACCCCGCAGGCCGAGGCGTCCGAGAAGCCGCAGGTGGGCCAGCTCCTCAAGGCCGCGCTCCAGACGCTGAACCGCACCCGCTAGCCCGTGCCCCGACGCCCCTGACCACCAGAACCACATCGCGAGGCGAGCTCATGAACTGGGACGAGACGACCGACGACGCGACCGCCGCACCCGGCGCGGCCGAGCGGCTCGTGGGTGCGTCCGCCGACGGCGAGGACCAGGCGGTCGAGGCCGCCCTTCGCCCCAAGGACCTGGGCGAGTTCATCGGCCAGGAGAAGGTCCGCGAGCAGCTCGACCTCGTCCTGCGCGCGGCCCGCGCACGCGGCGCCACCGCCGACCACGTCCTGCTCTCCGGCGCCCCCGGCCTCGGCAAGACCACCCTCTCGATGATCATCGCGGCCGAGATGGGCGCCCCGATCCGCATCACCAGCGGCCCGGCCATCCAGCACGCGGGCGACCTCGCGGCGATCCTCTCCTCCCTCCAGGAGGGAGAGGTCCTCTTCCTCGACGAGATCCACCGGATGTCCCGGCCCGCCGAGGAGATGCTCTACATGGCGATGGAGGACTTCCGCGTCGACGTCATCGTCGGCAAGGGCCCCGGCGCCACGGCCATCCCGCTGGAGCTGCCGCCCTTCACCCTGGTCGGCGCCACCACCCGGGCGGGTCTGCTGCCGCCGCCGCTGCGTGACCGCTTCGGCTTCACCGCGCACATGGAGTTCTACGAACCGGCCGAGCTGGAGCGGGTCGTCCATCGCTCCGCCCAGCTGCTCGACGTGGAGATCGACCCGCAGGGTGCCGCGGAGATCGCGGGGCGCTCCCGCGGCACGCCCCGTATCGCCAACCGCCTGCTGCGTCGCGTCCGGGACTATGCGCAGGTCAAGGCCGACGGCGTGATCAACAGGGACATCGCGGGCGCGGCCCTGAAGGTCTACGAGGTGGACGCCCGCGGCCTGGACCGCCTCGACCGCGCCGTCCTCGAAGCCCTGCTCAAGCTCTTCGGCGGCGGGCCCGTGGGCCTGTCGACGCTCGCGGTCGCCGTGGGGGAGGAGCGCGAGACGGTCGAGGAGGTCGCCGAGCCCTTCCTGGTACGGGAGGGACTGCTCGCGCGCACCCCCCGCGGCCGGGTCGGGACGCCCGCCGCATGGGCGCATCTCGGCCTTGTTCCGCCACGCCAGGCGGGCGGAATCGGACAAGGGGACCTGTTCGGGGCGTGACGGCGCGCGTAGTGGAACGGTCAGGAACTGCGGTGCCATGCTGAGCGTTGTTCCTTAGGTGCGGACTCGCTTAGACTCCGCCGATGCCGCCCTTGTGGGCGGCGTGCCCACCCCCGTCCATCAGGCCGCTTATCTGCGCGGTCATGCGAAGGAAACTCCGTCCCGTGAATATCGTGACCCTCCTCCCCTTCATCGTGCTCATCGGGGCCATGTTCCTGATGACGCGCTCCGCCAAGAAGAAGCAGCAGGCGGCCGCGCAGATGCGCAATGAGATGCAGCCCGGCACCGGCATCCGCACGATCGGGGGCATGTACGCCACCGTCAAGGAGGTTCACGACGACGCCGTCCTCCTTGAGGTGGCTCCTGGTGTACACGCGTTCTACGCGAAGAACTCCGTGGGCGCCGTCCTGGACGACGACGAGTACAACCGCATCGTCCACGGCACGAGCGACGTGAAGTCGGACGACCCCGTCGTCCCGGACGACGCCTCCTCCCTGACCGAGACCGACGAGCCCGCCGCCGGCGCTTCCGACGACTCGCCCATCGACCTCGGCAAGAAGGACGCGGACAGCGCCCCCGAGGCCAACGGCGCCGAGCCGAAGAAGACCGACGGCGAGTCCGACGCGAAGTAGCCACGACCGGGGTCCGTGGGGCGCGTCCAGCGCTGCCACGGCCCCCGCGGTGCGTGTGTCTCGTGACGGGTCTCGACACCACTTCATGGCCGCCCACGGCACGTAATGGGTTCCGGGCGGTTGGACAGGGAGAAACGAGAAGGTGGCAGCACCGAAGAAGGGCCGGAGGCAGAGCGGCCAGGGGAGGCCGGGCCGTTCCCTGGCCATGATCTTGATCGCCATGGTGGCGCTCGCCGGGGGGATGTTCCTCTCCGGTCACACCACCCCGCGCCTGGGCATCGACCTCGCCGGTGGTACGAGCATCACGCTCGGCGCCAAGAGCGAGCCCGGCAAGCCCAATGCGGTCAACAAGACCAACATGGACACGGCCGTGGGCATCATCGAGCGCCGAGTCAACGGCCTCGGTGTCTCCGAAGCCGAGGTCCAGACCCAGGGCGACCGCAACATCATCGTCAACATCCCCAAGGGGACGAACCAGAAGCAGGCGCGCGAGCAGGTCGGCACGACCGCGCAGCTCTACTTCCGTCCGGTGATGACGATGGCGGCCGGCACGCCGACGCCTGATCCTTCCAGCAGCCCTTCGGCGTCCGATTCGCCCAAGGCGACCGACAAGGACGGCAAGGGCGACAAGGCCGACAAGGACACGGCGACCGCGCCCGACGCGACCGAGAGCCCCAAGGGCCGTGCCGTCACCGACGCCCTGAAGGCCGACCCGACTCCGTCGCCCAAGGGCTCGGACAAGCCCAAGGGCAACGAGTCCCCGTCGCCGACCCCCACGGGGGACGCGGCCACCAAGGCGCTCCAGGAGAAGTTCACCGCACTCGACTGCACCAAGCAGAGCAGCCGGATCAAGGCGACCGAAGGCGTCAAGCCGAGCGACCCGATGGCGGCCTGCGGCAAGAACAGCGCCGGCCAGTGGGAGAAGTACGTCCTCGGCCCGGCCGAGGTCGAGGGCAAGGACGTCAAGGACGCCAAGGCCGTGCTCGACCCCGAGCGTGGCATCTGGATCGTCACGATGGACTTCACCAAGGACGGCTCCAAGAAGTTCGCCGCGACCACCGGCAAGCTCATGAAGCAGGCCGAGCCGCAGAACCAGTTCGCGATCGTGCTGGACGGTGACGTCGTCTCGGCCCCGCGCGTGAGCTCGCAGCTCAGCTCCAACGCCGAGATCAGCGGCAGCTTCACCCAGGAGTCGGCCAAGGACCTGGCGAACATGCTGTCCTACGGCGCCCTGCCGCTCACCTTCCACGAGGACAGCGTCACCACCGTGACCGCTGCGCTCGGCGGCGAGCAGCTGCACGCCGGTCTGATCGCCGGTGCCATCGGTCTGGCCCTGGTCGTCGTCTACCTCGTGGCGTACTACCGAGGCCTGGCCTTCATCGCACTACTGAGCCTCGTCGCCTCCGGCATCCTCACGTACACGATCATGACCTTGCTCGGTCCTGCCATCGGCTTCGCACTGAACCTGCCCGCGGTGTGTGGTGCGATCGTTGCGATCGGTATTACCGCGGACTCGTTCATCGTGTACTTCGAACGCATCCGGGACGAGATCCGCGAGGGTCGCACACTGCGTCCCGCAGTCGAGCGGGCCTGGCCGCGCGCCCGGCGCACCATCCTGGTCTCCGACTTCGTGTCCTTCCTGGCCGCCGCGGTCCTCTACATCGTCACGGTCGGCAAGGTGCAGGGCTTCGCCTTCACGCTGGGTCTGACCACGTTGCTCGACGTCGTGGTGGTCTTCCTCTTCACCAAGCCTCTGATGACGATCATGGCCCGCAAGAAGTTCTTCGCGAGCGGCCACAAGTGGTCCGGGATCGACCCGACGCGGCTCGGCGCCAAGCCTCCGCTGCGCCGTACCCGCCGTACCTCTGATTCCGCTGGCCCCGTCGACCCGAAGGAGGCGTGAGATGTCGAAGCTCGGCAACCTCGGCGCCCAGCTCTTCCACGGCGAAGTCGGCTATGACTTCATCGGCAAGCGGAAGATCTGGTACGGCGTCTCTGTCCTGATCACCATCACGGCGATCGTCGCCCTGGCTGTCCAGGGCCTCAACATGGGCATCGAGTTCAAGGGCGGCGCGGTCTTCACCACGCCGAAGACGGCGGCCTCGGTCGAGCAGGCGCAGGAGTCGGCGGAGAAGGCCTCGGGACACCAGGCCATCGTCCAGAAGCTCGGCAACGACACCATGCGCGTCCAGATCTCGGGCGTGGACACGGAAAAGTCCGACCAGATCAAGGAAGAGCTCGCCAGGGACCTCGACGTCCCGGCGAAGGACATCAACGCGGATCTGGTCGGCCCCAGTTGGGGTGAGCAGATCGCCAACAAGGCGTGGACAGGCCTCGGTGTCTTCCTCGTCCTGTGCGTGATCTATCTGGCGATCGCCTTCGAGTGGCGGATGGCCGCCGCCGCGCTGGTCGCGCTGATCCACGACATCACGATCACGGTCGGCATCTACGCCTTGGTCGGCTTCGAGGTGACTCCGGGCACCGTGATCGGTCTCCTGACGATTCTCGGATACTCGCTCTACGACACGGTGGTCGTCTTCGACTCGCTCAAGGAGCAGGGCAAGGACGCGGCCAAGCAGACGAAGTTCACCTACAGCGAGATCGCCAACCGGTCGATCAACAGCACCCTGGTGCGTTCGATCAACACCACGGTGGTCGCGCTCCTTCCGGTGGCGGGCCTTCTCTTCATCGGTGGCGGTGCGCTCGGCGCCGGCATGCTGAACGACATCTCGCTGTCGCTGTTCGTCGGCCTCGCGGCCGGTGCCTACTCCTCGATCTTCATCGCCACTCCTCTGGTCGCCGACCTGAAGGAGCGAGAGCCGGCGATGAAGGCGCTGAAGAAGCGGGTGCTCGCCAAGCGCGCGGCTGCCGCCGCCAAGGGGGAGTCGCTGGACACCGAGGGCCCGCTCGGCGACGGCGAAGAGCCGGAGGACGACGTCCCGGCGGCTGCCGGAGTGGTCGGCGGTCAGCGCCGTACACAGCAGCAGTCCCGCGGCCGCGGCCGTGGCCGTCCCTCGGGGAAGCGCCGCTGACACCGGGTCGGGGGAACCGATCGCGATCGGTTCCCCCGACCGCAGGCAACGACGTGGGCCCCGCTCCTCTTCCGAGGAGCGGGGCCCACGCTTGGTTCAGCTCAGGGTCTTGCCAGGCCTGCCTACTGCCACTTGAGCAGCGAGAAGCCCTTGATCTTGATCTCGGGATGAGCCGCGACATTTCCCCAGGGCACGTTCTTGATGAACCCGCTCTTGCCGCAGCCCGCGTTGTACCACTTTGCCACGTACTTCTTCGTCGACTTCTTGTACTTGAAGCCCTTGACCTTGATGCAGGGCGTGCCGCGCTCCGCCGCCCAGCGGTAGCGAACCTTCATGCCCTTGTGGCCCCACAGCGAACACGGGTCCTTCGACTTGGTCCAGCGTCCGGCGACGCCGCCGGCATTCTGCCAGCCGTTGCAGCTGGCCATGGTCGTGACCGACGCGCTCTTCGTGGTCTTGTCCGTGGTGGCGCCCGCGGGGGCTGCCGCACCGGCGAGAGCGGTCATCGCCACCAGGGGCACGACCCCTGCGGCGACCTTTCGAGAGATATGCACTGTTCCTCCGTTTTAGCCCCGGAAGGGGCGGTCGTTAATGATCTTTCCATGTGCTCGTCTCCCGACTCCAGTCGCTTGAGCAACTTCTGAGGTTTGCTCACGGGTAACTCCGTTCAAATTTCTACCAGTTGGGCGAGGGGGCGGCCGGACGGGCCGGGCGGGTTGATGCGGGTCGAGGCCGCCCGGCAGCTCGCTGAGGAGTGCCGCTCCGTGTCCGGCCGATCTGTGGGGCAATCGGATTTTGCTAAGGTGACTCGCCGCGACATTCCAGGCGCTTGATCAGCAACAGCAAAGAGGTGGGCAGATGACCCAGGTACAGGAACTTCTGCTCAGCCGCATCCGAGACGTTCCCGACTACCCCGAGCCCGGGGTGATGTTCAAGGACATCACGCCGCTCCTCGCGGACCCGGAGGCCTTCGCCGCACTGACCGAGGTCCTCGCGGATCTCGCCGTGCGGCACGGAGCGACGAAGGTCGTGGGCCTGGAGGCCCGCGGCTTCATCCTGGGCGCGCCGGTCGCCCTGCGCGCCGGGCTCGGCTTCATCCCCGTACGGAAGGCGGGCAAGCTCCCCGGAGCGACGCTCAGCCAGTCGTACGACCTGGAGTACGGCAGCGCCGAGATCGAGGTGCACGCCGAGGACCTCGCCGCCGACGACCGCGTCCTGGTCGTCGACGACGTCCTGGCGACCGGCGGCACCGCCGAGGCGTCCCTGCGGCTCGTCCGCCGTGCGGGCGCTCAGGTGGCCGGTGTGGCGGTTCTGATGGAGCTCGGCTTCCTCGGGGGCCGCGACAAGCTGGAGACGGCCCTGGAGGGCGCCCCGCTGGAGGCCCTCCTCACCGTCTGAGGCGCCTGAGCAGCCACCACGCACCCCCTGAGGAATCCGGCGCCCGCCTCAGGTGTTCCTTCTGTAGAGACCGAGGGTCGGCCGTGTGGAGACCTCAGGCGTTTCTCCCGTGAAGCGCTGTCTCACGAGCTGAGGGAGAGCCGAAGGTCCAGGATCGATACCATGGGCTCTTCGGGGCCTGACCGGGGGACCCGGATCGCGCACAGGGAGCGCCTCTTGCCAGACGAGTCCAAGGCACTCACCGCCGCCAAGGCCGCAGAGCAGGCCAAGGGCGCGGCGGCGTCCACTGCTGCGCCCGCGAAGAGCGCGCCGCCCGCCGCGGGCGCGACGCCGGCGAAGCGGGAGAGTACGCCTCCCAGCACCACGTCCGCACCGAGCGCGCCCGGCGGTGCCACGGCCGACAAGCCTGCCGCCGACGCCCGCCCCAAGCCCCCCACCGAGGCCCGCGCGGGCAGCACCACCCCCACGCCCCGCCCCACGGCCGCCAAGAACGAGCGCTCCGGCTCGTCCAACCGAGTCCGCGCCCGCCTGGCCCGCCTCGGCGTCCAGCGCTCGAACCCGTACAACCCGGTCCTGGAGCCGCTGCTGCGGATAGTGCGCAGCAACGACCCCAAGATCGAGACGGCGACGCTGCGCCAGATCGAGAAGGCCTATCAGGTCGCCGAGCGCTGGCACCGCGGCCAGAAGCGCAAGAGCGGCGACCCGTACATCACGCATCCGCTCGCCGTGACGACGATCCTCGCCGAGCTCGGCATGGACCCGGCCACGCTCATGGCCGGTCTGCTGCACGACACCGTCGAGGACACCGAGTACGGCTTGGACACCCTCAAGCGCGACTTCGGCGACCAGGTCGCTCTTCTCGTCGACGGCGTCACCAAGCTGGACAAGGTCAAGTTCGGCGAGGCCGCGCAGGCCGAGACCGTGCGCAAGATGGTCGTCGCCATGGCCAAGGACCCCCGCGTCCTGGTCATCAAGCTCGCCGACCGCCTGCACAACATGCGCACGATGCGCTATCTCAAGCGCGAGAAGCAGGAGAAGAAGGCCCGCGAGACGCTGGAGATCTACGCTCCGCTGGCGCACCGCCTGGGCATGAACACCATCAAGTGGGAGCTGGAGGACCTCGCCTTCGCGATCCTCTACCCCAAGATGTACGACGAGATCGTGCGCCTGGTCGCCGAGCGCGCCCCCAAGCGCGACGAGTACCTCGCCATAGTGACCGACGAGGTCCAGGCCGACCTGCGCGCCGCCCGCATCAAGGCCACCGTCACCGGGCGCCCGAAGCACTACTACAGCGTCTACCAGAAGATGATCGTCCGCGGCCGTGACTTCGCGGAGATCTACGACCTGGTGGGCATCCGCGTCCTCGTCGACACGGTCCGCGACTGCTATGCCGCCCTCGGCACCGTCCACGCGCGATGGAACCCGGTCCCCGGCCGGTTCAAGGACTACATCGCGATGCCGAAGTTCAACATGTACCAGTCGCTGCACACGACGGTCATCGGCCCCAGCGGCAAGCCCGTCGAGCTCCAGATCCGTACGTTCGACATGCACCGCCGCGCCGAGTACGGCATCGCCGCGCACTGGAAGTACAAGCAGGAGCCGTCCGCCGGCGCCTCCAAGGTGCGTACGGACGTACCGAAGAAGACCGGTGGCAAGGACGACCACCTCAACGACATGGCGTGGCTGCGCCAGCTCCTCGACTGGCAGAAGGAGACCGAGGACCCCAGCGAGTTCCTCGAATCGCTGCGCTTCGACCTGTCGCGCAACGAAGTCTTCGTCTTCACGCCGAAGGGCGACGTCATAGCGCTCCCGGCGGGCGCGACACCGGTCGACTTCTCGTACGCGGTCCACACCGAGGTCGGCCACCGCACCATAGGAGCGCGGGTCAACGGACGGCTCGTGCCGCTCGAATCGACCCTCGACAACGGCGACTTGGTCGAGGTCTTCACCTCCAAGGCGGCCGGCGCGGGGCCCTCCCGCGACTGGCTCGGCTTCGTCAAGTCACCGCGGGCGCGCAACAAGATCCGTGCGTGGTTCTCCAAGGAGCGCCGCGACGAGGCCATCGAGCAGGGCAAGGACGCCATCGCGCGCGCCATGCGCAAGCAGAACCTGCCGATCCAGCGGATCCTGACGGGCGACTCCCTGGTCACCCTCGCGCACGAGATGCGCTACCCCGACATCTCGTCCCTCTACGCGGCGATCGGCGAGGGCCACGTCACCGCGCAGTCCGTCGTGCAGAAGCTCGTCCAGGCGCTCGGCGGCGAGGAGGCCGCCAACGAGGACATCGCCGAGAGCACGCCGCCCTCACGCAGCCGCAGCAAGCGCCGTGCCAACGCCGATCCCGGTGTCGTCGTCAAGGGCGTCGAGGACGTGTGGGTCAAGCTGGCCCGCTGCTGTACGCCGGTCCCCGGGGACGGGATCATCGGCTTCGTCACGCGCGGCAGCGGCGTATCGGTGCACCGCAGCGACTGCGTGAACGTCGACTCGCTCTCCCGCGAGCCCGAGCGCATCCTCGAGGTCGAGTGGGCGCCCACCCAGTCATCGGTCTTCCTCGTCGCCATCCAGGTCGAGGCCCTTGACCGCTCGCGGCTGCTCTCGGACGTCACGCGCATCCTCTCGGACCAGCACGTGAACATCCTGTCCGCAGCCGTCCAGACCTCCCGCGACCGGGTCGCCACCTCACGCTTCACGTTCGAGATGGGCGACCCCAAGCACCTGGGCCATGTACTCAAGGCGGTCAGGGGGGTCGAGGGCGTCTATGACGTGTACAGGGTGACGTCGGCGCGCAGGCCGTAGGCCGGTCCCGCACGCAGAGGGGCTCCCGTACGCGATGTACGGGAGCCCCTCTGCGTGGACAGCGCGGTCGGCGGAGAACTCAGCCGCCGAACTCGTGCAGACCCTTCAGCGCCTGGTCGAGCAGCGCCTGACGGCCGTCGAGCTCCCTCTGGAGCTTGTCCGCCTTGGCGTTGTTGCCCGCAGCGCGCGCCTTTTCGATCTGCTCGCCCAGCTTGTCGACCGCGGCCTGCAGCTGACCGGTCAGGCCCTCGGCACGAGCACGCGCCTCAGGGTTCGTGCGGCGCCACTCGGCTTCCTCGGTGTCCTGCAGGGCACGCTCCACCGCGTGCATCCGGGCCTCGACCTTCGGCCGCGCGTCACGCGGGACGTGGCCGATGGCCTCCCAGCGCTCGTTGAGCGTACGGAAGGCGGCGCGGGCCGACTTGAGGTCCTTCACCGGGACGAGCTTCTCGGCCTCCTCGGCCAGCTCCTCCTTCAGCTTCAGGTTCTCCGTCTGCTCGGCGTCCCGCTCCGCGAAGACCGCGCTGCGCGCCGCGAAGAACACGTCCTGGGCGCCGCGGAAGCGGTTCCACAGGTCGTCCTCGTGCTCGCGCTGGGCGCGGCCCGCGGCCTTCCACTCGGTCATCAGATCGCGGTAGCGCGCGGCCGTCGGACCCCAGTCCGCCGAGCCGGAGAGCGACTCGGCCTCGCCGACCAGCCTCTCCTTGGTCCTGCGGGCCTCTTCGCGCTGGGCGTCCAGCGAGGCGAAGTGGGCCTTGCGGCGCTTGGAGAACGCCGAGCGGGCATGCGAGAAGCGGTGCCACAGCTCGTCGTCCGACTTGCGGTCGAGGCGCGGCAGACCCTTCCAGGTGTCCACCAGGGCGCGCAGCCGCTCGCCCGCCGCACGCCACTGCTCGCTCTGGGCGAGCTCCTCGGCCTCGACGACCAGCGCCTCCTTGGCGTGCCTCGCCTCGTCCGACTGCTTGGCCTTCTGGACCTTGCGCTCCTCACGGCGCGCGTCGACGGTCTCGACGAGCTTGTCCAGGCGCTTGCTCAGGGCGTCCAGATCGCCGACCGCGTGTGCCTCGTCCACCTGCGCGCGCAGGTGGTCGATGGCGGTCATGGCGTCCTTGGCCGACAGGTCGGTCGTCTTCACCCGGCGCTCGAGAAGTCCGATCTCGACGACCAGACCGTCGTACTTGCGCTCGAAGTAGGCAAGGGCCTCATCAGGAGATCCCGCTTTCCACGAACCGACTTCGCGCTCACTGCCGTCGGCCTTGCGCACGTACACGGTCCCCGTCTCGTCGACGCGGCCCCACGGGTCGCTGCTCACAGCGCCTCCTCCACATGATGCCTGCGCAGGGCCTCGGGCCCCCGGCATCGTCCACAGTTTCGTCACCGCCAACATAGGCGACGCGCGGGGCGGCTGTCCGCATCCCGCGCGTCCGAAGTTTGCCTGCAAGCGGTCAGGATTTCGACACGGTCGCCTTGTCGATGACGACCGTCGCGTTCGGGGCGCCGTCGCCCTGCCCGGTGCTCTCGCCGGCGTCGGCAATCTTCTTGAGCACCTTCATCCCGGAATCGGAAATGGTCCCGAACGGTGTGTAGTCGGGCGGCAGCTGACTGTCCTGGTAGACCAGGAAGAACTGGCTGCCTCCGGTGTCCCGGCCCTTCTTCTCCTGGGCGTTGTACTGGTTGGCCATCGCGACCGTACCCGCCGGATACACGTTCCCCTTCAGGCGCTTGTCCTTGAGGTTCTCGTCCGGGATCGAGTAGCCGGGGCCGCCCTCGCCGGTGCCCTTCGGGTCGCCGCACTGCAGGACGAAGATGCCGCCCGCGGTGAGCCGGTGGCACTTGGTGTGGTCGAGGTAGCCCTTGTTCACCAGGAAGTTGAAGGAGTTGACCGTGTGCGGGGCCTTCGCCGCGTCGAGGTCGAGGCCGATGTCGCCGCAGGTGGTGCTCAGCTTCATCGCGTAGTTCGCCGACTTGTCGATCGTGAGCGCCGGCTCCTTCTTGAAGCTGAGCGGCTTCACCTTGCCGCCCGCGGGCTTCTCGCAGGGGTCCGGCTTCTTGGTGGGACCCGGGCTCGCCACGTCCTTCGGCTTGCCGTCGTCGTCGAAGGCGCCCGCCGCGTACGACACCGCGCCACCGGCCACGACCACCGCGAGCGCCGAGGCGATCACCGCGTTGCGCATCCGCGCCCTGCGCCGTGCGGCCTCCCGGCGCTGCTGCTGCCGCAAGAACTTCTCCCGGGCGAGCTGACGCCGCCGCTGATCGTTGCTGACCACCGGGTGATCTCTCCTCTGCGTGGATGACCGCTTCTGTTAGCCCCGTACCGTATATGGGTTAGCTGTGGAATCGGGAGCGCCGGTAGGCTCTGATCTGCCGCGATCCTGCGCGGTCACCTCCGCCGGACGACGAACGAAGGACGATCGTGCTCATTGCCGGGTTTCCCGCCGGGGCCTGGGGCACCAATTGCTACTTGGTCGCCCCCGCCGCCGGTGAGGAGTGCGTGATCATCGACCCGGGCCATCAGGCCGCCGAGGGAGTCGAGGACGCACTCAAGAAGCATCGGCTCAAGCCCGTCGCGGTCGTCCTCACCCACGGCCACATCGACCACGTCGCCTCGGTCGTCCCGGTCTGCGGTGCACATGACGTGCCCGCGTGGATCCACCCCGACGACCGGTACATGATGAGCGACCCGGAGAAGGCCATAGGCCGTTCCTTCGGCGCGCAGCTGCTCGGCGAACTGACCGTGGGGGAGCCCTCCGACGTCAAGGAGCTGGCCGACGGCGCGCGCCTGAAGCTCGCCGGTCTGGACTTCTCCGTCGCGCACGCGCCGGGGCATACGAAGGGGTCGGTGACCTTCCAGCTCCCCGAGTCCGCCGAGGTCCCCTCGGTGTTCTTCTCGGGCGACCTGCTGTTCGCCGGCTCCATCGGACGCACCGACCTGCCCGGCGGATCGCACGACGAGATGCTCGAGTCGCTGGCGCGCGTGTGCCTGCCGCTCGACGACTCGACCGTGGTCCTGCCCGGTCACAACGAGCACACGACCATCGGCCGTGAGCGCGCCACCAACCCGTATCTGCGTCAGGTGGCCGCCGGCCTGGGAGCCGACGCTCCCCGACGAGGAATGTGACGAGAGAAAACCCGTGAGCACCTTCAAGGCCCCCAAGGGCACCTACGACCTGCTCCCGCCGGACTCGGCGAAGTACCTGGCGGTGCGCGAGGCGATCGCCGCGCCGCTGCGGAACTCCGGGTACGGCTATGTGGAGACCCCCGGCTTCGAGAACGTCGAGCTGTTCTCGCGTGGCGTCGGCGAGTCCACCGACATCGTCTCCAAGGAGATGTACGCCTTCGAGACCAAGGGCGGCGACCAGCTCGCCCTGCGTCCCGAGGGCACCGCGTCCGTGCTGCGCGCGGCCCTGGAGGCCAACCTGCACAAGGCGGGCAACCTCCCGGTCAAGCTCTGGTACTCCGGCTCGTACTACCGCTACGAGCGCCCGCAGAAGGGCCGCTACCGCCACTTCTCGCAGGTCGGTGCGGAAGCGATCGGTGTGGAGGACCCGGCGGTCGACGCCGAGTTGATCATCCTCGCCGACCAGGCGTACCGCACGCTCGGCCTCTCGCAGTTCCGCATCCTGCTGAACTCCCTCGGCGACAAGGAGTGCCGCCCCGTCTACCGGGCCGCGCTGCAGGACTTCCTGCGCGCGCTCGACCTGGACGAGGAGACGCGTCGACGTATCGACATCAACCCGCTGCGGGTCCTGGACGACAAGCGCGACGACGTCCAGAAGCAGCTGGTCGGCGCCCCGATGCTGCGCGACTACCTGTGCGACGCGTGCAAGGCGTACCACGAGGAGGTGCGCGGGCTCCTGACGGCGGAGGGCGTCGCGTACGAGGACGACCCGAAGCTGGTCCGCGGCCTGGACTACTACACGCGTACGACCTTCGAGTTCGTCCACGACGGCCTCGGCTCGCAGTCCGCGGTGGGCGGCGGCGGCCGCTACGACGGCCTCTCCGAGATGATCGGCGGCCCCGCGCTGCCGTCCGTCGGCTGGGCGCTCGGCGTGGACCGCACGGTCCTCGCCCTGGAGGCGGAGGGCGTGGAGCTCGAACTGCCCTCGGCGACCAGCGTGTTCGCGGTGCCGCTCGGCGACGAGGCCAGGCGGGTCCTGTTCGCCAAGGTGACGGAGCTGCGCAAGGCGGGCGTCGCGGCCGACTTCTCGTACGGCGGCAAGGGCCTCAAGGGCGCCATGAAGAACGCCAACCGCAGTGGCGCGCGCTTCACGATCGTCGCGGGCGAGCGCGACCTCGCCGAGGGCGTCGTGCAGCTCAAGGACATGGAGTCCGGCGAGCAGGACGCGGTCGCGGTGGACGAGATCGTGGCCGTCCTGAAGGGCAAGCTGGCCTGAGGCGCCGTGCCCCGGGTGCGACACCGCACCCGGGGCCCTCGTCACTGATCGAGCAGGCCGAACCGCATCGCGCTCGTGACGGCCGCTGTCCGGTCGTCGACCCCCAGCTTCCCGAAGACCCGCAGCAGATGCGTCTTCACCGTGGACTCGGCGACATGCAGACGCCGCCCTATGTCCGCGTTCGTGCAGCCCTCGGCGACCAGCCGGAGCACCGCGGTCTCGCGCGCCGAGAGCCGAGGCCGCTCGGGCCGCGTACGGAGCTGGTCCACCAGCCGCGCCGCCACCGAGGGGGCCAGGACCGTCTCCCCGCGGGCAGCGGCCCGCACCGCATCGGCCAGCTCACCCCGCGCCAGATCCTTGAGCAGATAGCCCGCCGCGCCCGCCTCCACGGCACGCAGGATGTCGCGGTCGGTCTCGTACGTCGTGAGGACGATGACCCGGCAGGGCAGCCCCGCGGTCGCCATCCGCTCGATCGAGTCGGCCCCGCCCCCGCCGGGCATCCGCAGGTCCATCAGGACGATGTCCGGCCGCAGCTCGGCGGCGAGCGCCTCCGCCCGCGGTCCGCTTGACGCCTCCGCGACGACGTCCAGGTCCGGTTCGGCGCTCAGCATGGCGCGCAGCCCTTCGCGTACGACGGGATGGTCGTCCGCCAGCACGATGCGGATCACAGGGCGTTCCTCTCGGGGATCGGAAGCAGGACGGTGACGGTCGTTCCGTCGCCGGGTCCGCTCTCTACCTCGGCGGTGCCCTCGACCTCGGCGGCCCGCGCGCGCAACCCCCGCAGGCCGTACCCCTGCCCCGGCACGCCCGTGTCGAAGCCGCACCCCGTGTCCCGCACCGCCAGGGTGAGCGAGCCCCGCGCGTAGGCCAGGGCGACGGTCGCCGACGTACCGGGCCCGGCGTGCCTGCGTACGTTGGCGAGGGCCTCCTGGCAGGAGCGCAGGGCCACCACCTCCAGGCCCGGCGGCAGCGGGCGCACCTCACCCGTCACGGAGACCTCGGCCTCGTGCCGGGCGGCCAGCCGCCGCAGCGCGTCCGGCAGTGAGCCGCCGTGCAGGTCGGCGGGCGCACGCCCCGCGACCAGGGCCCGCGCCTCCGCGAGGTTCTGCCGTGCCGTCGCCTCCATCAGCTCCAGGTGGCGGCGGGCCGCGGGCGCATCCCGCTCCAGCTCGGCGTCGACGGCCTGGACGAGCATGAGGACGCTGGTGAAGCCCTGCGCGAGGGTGTCGTGGATCTCGCGCGACATGCGCTCGCGCTCCGCGAGGGCGCCGCGCTCGGCGGAGAGCCGGGCGACCTCCTCGCGGCTGGACTCCAACTCGGCTATGAGCTCGGCCCGTTCGAGGCTCTGCTCGATGATGCGGACGGCCCAGCTGCCCATCGCCACCGAGAAGACCAGCGTCACCACGGCGAACACCGAGTTGTAGAAGAGGTCCTGCGGCGAGGGCCGCCACAGCAGCGCCCAGCCCGCCACGGGCGCGAAGTTGATGACGGTGACGCCCGCGATCGCCCAGCGCATCCGCAGGCAGATGAAGCACTGCGGGATGAGGGCGAAGGTCATCAGGCGGGTCTCGCCGATCAGCACGCCGGGCGGCAGGAACAGCGCGACGGCGCCCGCGATGTAGATCAGCGCCCGCCGTTCGTCGGTGCCCTCCTCCATGAGGACGGAGCGGCCGAGCCCCGCGTACCAGGGGACCAGGAGCAGCAGAAGACCCGCGGTGGTGAGCCGGACGGGCCACCCGGGCTCCGCCGTGCCGAGCACGAAGAGCAGGGTGGCCACCCACACCACGGTGAAGTACGCGTCCCAGAGCCGGAACGTGCGCAGCCAGATGTGCGCGTCGCGCGGCCTGGCCGCCCTGCTCATCCGTCGCGCCGGTTCTTCCACCGGAAGGTCAGCAGACACAGCACCAATCCTCCGACGCACCAGGCGCCGAGCACCAGGGCGATGCGGCCGTACTCCCAGCTCCCCGTCTGTTCAAGGACGTTGGCCGACCCGGGCAGGAACACCCCGCGGAAGCCCTGGCACATCCACTTCAGCGGGAAGAGCGCGCCGATGTTCAGCATCCAGTCGGGGATCGTGTCGATGGCGATGTAGACGCCGGAGATGAACTGCAGCACCAGGAAGGGCAGTACGACCACGGAGTTCGCACTGCGTCCGGACTTCGGGACGCTGCTGATCGCGATGCCGAGCAGCGCGCAGCCGGTGAGCCCGAGCACGAAGACCCAGCCGAAGGTGAGCCACTTGCCCGCGCTCGTCGGCAGATCGACGTCGAAGAGTGTCACGCCGACGAGCAACAGGGCCAGGGTCTCCAGGATCCCGGTGACCAGCACGAGCCAGATCTTGCCGAGGAAGTACGCGGCGGGCGGCATCGGCGTCCCGCGCAGGCGCCGAAGCACCTTCTCGTCGCGCTCGATCGCGATGGAGATGCCCAGCGACTGGAAGCTGGTGGACATGACGCCCGCGGCGATCATCGCGGCCACGTAGAGCTGCGACGCCGTGATGCCCGCGCCCTCCACGTCGTTGCTGAAGATCGACGCGAAGAGGAAGAGGAAGACGATGGGGAAGGCGAAGGTGAAGACCACCTGCTCGCGCAGCCGGAAGAACTGCCTCAGCTCCATCGCGCCCTGGTGCAGACCGAGCGCCCAGGCCGAGGGCAGCCGCTGGGGGAGACGCTCGGAGGGGCGTATGCCCGTGGTGGTCGCCGTCGTTGTCATCGCGCGTCGCCTTCCTGTCCGGTGAGCCGCAGATACACGTCCTCGAGGGAGGGGCGGCTGACGCGCAGCCCCGGAATCTCCCCGTCGAACCGGGCCGTGAGCTCGGCGACGGTCCGCGTCGGGGTCTTCGTCGGCTCGCTGCGCGGGGTCCCGTCCAGGTCGGTCCACTCGACGGTGGCCTCGGTCCCGTGGCGGTGGCGCAGGGCCGCGGGCTCGCCCTCGGCCACCACACGGCCCCCGGCGATCACCGCAAGGCGGTGCGCGAGCGCCTCCGCCTCCTCCAGGTAGTGCGTGGTGAGCACGATGGTCGTGCCTTCGTCGGCGAGCCTGCGGATCAAGCTCCAGAACTGGCGGCGCGCGGCCGGGTCGAAGCCTGTCGTCGGCTCGTCCAGGAGCAGGAGTTCGGGGTCGCCGATGACGCCGAGCGCCACGTCGAGGCGGCGGCGCTGGCCGCCCGAGAGGCCCTTGACGCGGCTGGCCGCCTTCTCCTCCAGGCCGACGAGCGCGATGACGTCCTCGGGGTCACGTGGCGTCGGGTAGTAGCGGGCGAACTGACGTACTGTCTCGCGCACCGTCGACTCGGCGGGCGCCGACTCGTCCTGCCACACGATCCCGACGCGCGAGCGCCATCCGCGCCCGGCGGACGCGGGGTCGGCGCCGAGCACCGTGACCTCGCCGCCGTCCCGCGCGCGGTTGCCCTGCAGGATCTCCACGGTGGTGCTCTTGCCCGCGCCGTTGGGGCCGAGGATGCCGAAGACCTCCCCGTGCCGGATGGCCAGGTCGATGCCGTCCACGGCGGCCACGTCGCCGTAGCGCTTGCGCAGCCCCCGCACGTCCACCGCGAGGTCGCCCGCGGCCGCTGTCGTTCCGTCGTCTGCCGTCATGCCGTCGAGCGTCCCGGCGAACCGAACGCTCCGGGACCTCCGTGCGTACCTCCTTATGTCCATCGAACGGTGGACACCCGCGCGCGTGCGGCACAATGTCCGTGCCCGCAGGCCCCCACTCAGCGACGGAACGGCGTGATGAGCAAGACGACCCCGGCAAGCGCAAGCCGCCCCTCCGACCACGATCGCGAGCGGGGCGGAACCGACGCGGACGCGCCACGCGGTGTCGGCGGGAGCCGTGCGTTCGCGCTGCTTCTGGTGATCACGGGTGCGGCGGGTCTGCTCGCGGCGTGGGTCATCACGCTGGACAAGTTCAAGCTCCTGGAGGACCCGGACTTCACGCCGGGCTGCAGCCTCAATCCGGTGGTCTCCTGCGGCAACATCATGAAGAGCGAGCAGGCGTCGGCCTTCGGGTTCCCGAACCCGATGCTGGGCATCGCCGCGTACGCCGTCGTGATCTGTGTCGGCATGAGCCTGCTGGGCCGCGCCCGATTCCCGCGCTGGTACTGGCTGACGCTGAACGCGGGCACTCTCTTCGGGGTCGGCTTCTGCATGTGGCTGATGTACCAGTCGCTGTACGAGATCAATTCCCTGTGCCTGTGGTGCTGCCTGGCCTGGGTCGCCACGATCGTCATGTTCTGGTACGTCACGTCGTCCAACGTCCGCAACGGCTTCCTGCCCGCGCCCTCCTGGCTGCGTACGTTCTTCAGCGAGTTCACCTGGGTGCTTCCGGTGCTGCACGTCGGCATCATCGGCATGCTGATCCTCACGCGCTGGTGGGACTTCTGGACCAGCTGACAGCGCCGAGAGCGTTGTCAGTGGGCTGACGTAGGGTTCCGAGCGTGGAGCCCGACCTGTTTACCGCAGCTGCCGAGGACCGCCAGGAGAAGGACCCTTCGACGAGTCCCCTGGCCGTCCGGATGCGCCCGCGCACCCTCGAAGAAGTCGTCGGCCAGCAGCATCTGCTGAAGCAGGGCTCGCCCCTGCGGAGGCTGGTGGGCGAGGGCGGGGGAGGACCGGCGGGACCGTCGTCGGTGTTCCTCTGGGGACCGCCGGGCATCGGCAAGACCACCCTTGCGTACGTGGTCTCCAAGGCCACGAACAAGCGCTTCGTGGAGCTCTCCGCGATCACCGCCGGTGTGAAGGAAGTCCGCGCCGTCATCGAGGGCGCCCGGCGTGCGATGGGCGGCCACGGCAAGGAGACCGTCCTCTTCCTCGACGAGATCCACCGCTTCAGCAAGGCCCAGCAGGACTCCCTGCTGCCGGCCGTCGAGAACCGCTGGGTGACGCTGATCGCGGCGACCACCGAGAACCCGTACTTCTCGATCATCTCCCCGCTCCTGTCCCGCTCCCTCCTCCTCACGCTCGAACCGCTCACGGACGACGACCTGCGCGGTCTGCTGCGCCGGGCGCTCACCGAGGAGCGGGGCCTGGGCGGCGCGGTCGAGCTGCCCGAGGACACCGAGGCGCATCTCCTGCGGATCTCGGGCGGCGACGCCCGGCGCGCGCTCACCGCCCTGGAGGCGGGCGCGGGCTCGGCCATCGCCAAGGGGGAGAAGGAGATCACCCTCCAGACCCTGGAGGAGTCGGTCGACAAAGCGGCCGTGAAGTACGACCGCGACGGCGACCAGCACTACGACGTCGCGAGCGCCCTGATCAAGTCCATCCGCGGTTCGGACGTGGACGCGGCCCTGCACTATCTGGCCCGGATGATCGAGGCGGGCGAGGACCCCCGCTTCATCGCGCGCCGCCTGATGATCTCCGCGAGCGAGGACATCGGCCTCGCCGACCCCACCGCGCTGCCCACGGCGGTCGCCGCCGCCCAGGCCGTCGCGATGATCGGCTTCCCGGAGGCCGCGCTCACCCTCAGCCACGCGACGATCGCCCTCGCCCTGGCCCCGAAGTCGAACGCCGCGACGATCGCCATCCAGTCCGCCCAGGCCGATGTCCGCGCAGGCCTGGCGGGCCCCGTCCCGCCCCACCTGCGCGACGGGCACTACAAGGGGGCGGCCAAGCTCGGCCACGCCCAGGGCTATGTGTATCCGCACGACGTGCCGGGCGCGATCGCGGCCCAGCAGTACGCACCGGACGCCGTGGCGGCCAAGCGCTACTACCAACCCACGCGCTATGGGGCCGAGGCGAGGTACGCGGACGTGGTCGAGCGCGTGCGCGAGCGCCTCAAGGGCGAGTAGGCAGCCGCACGGCTCGGCTCGGCGGGCGGCCCCCGGCGCTCCCGCCTACGCTCGGCGCCATGGGCACAGCAGCCGGGCCACGCGCGGGGGCCACCCTGCTCGTCGTCGCCGCCCTCGCCGCGGCCTGCACACCACCGCAGCTGGAACGCGCGGCGTCCCGCCACACGAGCAAGCCTCCGACGTCGGCGCAGCAGCCCACCCCGAAGCCGTCCCCCGCCGCCACCCTCGCGAGCCCCGGCTTTCCGCCCACCGCCGCGCGGGCCCGCGACCAGCTCGCCGGCCTCACGGTCGCCTGGGGCAAGAACTGGCAGACGTACAAGCGCTCCGAGTTCGGCGTCGGCTGGTCCGACGACACCGATGCCCCCGGCGGCCGCAACGGCTGCGACACCCGTGACGACGTCCTGCGGCGCGACCTGAAGGACCTGCGTGAGGGCGACCGCAACC
Source organism: Streptomyces sp. NPDC044044 (assembly GCF_056434405.1). Classification (NCBI taxonomy): domain Bacteria; kingdom Bacillati; phylum Actinomycetota; class Actinomycetes; order Kitasatosporales; family Streptomycetaceae; genus Streptomyces; species Streptomyces sp. NPDC044044. The sequence goes on from NZ_JBWKFG010000009.1 coordinate 436,811, forward strand.
CCTGCGTCGTGCTCTCCGGCGTCCTGCACGACCCGTACACCGGCAAGGAGCTGCCCTACTCCTACCGCCGCGCCTCGCAGATCCAGACCGACCACGTCGTCGCGCTCGGCGCCGCCTGGCGGGCCGGAGCCTGGGCCTGGACCGCCCAGCGGCGCCTCACGTACGCCAACGACCTGGACGTCCTGCTCGCCGCCGACAAGGCGACGAACCACACGAAGAGCAGCCAGACCCCCGACAAGTGGAAACCGCCGCGCGAGGAATACTGGTGCGAGTACGGCCGCCGCTGGACCGGGATCAAGGCGAAGTACCAGCTCACGGTCACGGCCCCGGAGAAACTGGCCCTCCAGGACCTCATCGCCACCTGCGGCTGAGGCACCCCCTGCCACCCGGTACACTTGCCCGAAGTGCTGCGTCCCGTGTCCGGTCTCGTACCGGACGCCACCAGAACGGGACATCCAGCCGGAGCCTTGGACCTCACCGTCCAGGATCTCCAGGAGCGTCGCGCACCGTCGAAGGTGTCGCGGGCAGCCCACCACCATCCCGCACTCCGGGAAGCGGTCGGTGGGCCACTCGCGTGCTGCACATAGTGCCCAGACCAGGGAGCGGCTGCCCGCCGGATCCAGCATCACCGGATCCGATGGGTTTCCCAGGCTGCGGATTGCGACCTCCCCTAACCCTGGTGAAGCCGATTTCACATGGAACAGAGAGGTTGGTTCATGCCGAACCAGTCCCGCCCCAAGGTCAAGAAGTCGCGTGCCCTCGGCATCGCGCTGACCCCGAAGGCCGTCAAGTACTTCGAGGCCCGCCCCTACCCGCCGGGCGAGCACGGCCGTGGCCGTAAGCAGAACTCGGACTACAAGGTCCGTCTGCTCGAGAAGCAGCGTCTGCGCGCGCAGTACGACATCAGCGAGAAGCAGATGGCCCGTGCCTACGACCGCGCCAAGAAGGCCGAAGGCAAGACCGGCGAGGCCCTGGTCATCGAGCTCGAGCGCCGTCTCGACGCCCTGATCCTTCGTTCGGGCATCGCCCGCACGATCTACCAGGCCCGTCAGATGGTCAGCCACGGCCACATCGAGGTCAACGGCGGCAAGGTCGACAAGCCGTCGTTCCGCGTCCGTCCCGACGACGTCGTGATGGTCCGCGAGCGCAGCCGTGAGAAGCCGCTGTTCGTGGTCTCGCGTGAGGGTGGCTTCGCCCCCGACGGCGAGATCCCGCGTTACCTCCAGGTGAACCTGAAGGCCCTGGCCTTCCGTCTGGACCGTGACCCGAACCGCAAGGAGATCCCCGTGATCTGCGACGAGCAGCTCGTCGTCGAGTACTACGCCCGCTGACCCGGACGTAGCTCTCCCTGCTTCAGCCCGTCGCCCGCCCTGCCCTCGTGGTGGAGCGGGCGGCGGGTTTTTGCGTGGGTCCGCTGCCCCGCGCCCAGGGCCCGGGAGACCGCGGCGTCCGGGGTGAGGCGCGTCCCGGCGGCCACGCACTCCTCGTACCGCGCGTCGCCCAGCTGTTCGCGGGCCCGCGTCTCGCACAGCTCGTGCGGGCCGCCGAAGTTCCCCGAGCCGAACAGCGGAAGGCCCACCGAAGGCCAGATGCGGGACGCGGCGCCCTGCAGGACCGCGGCCTCGGCCGGGTCGCCCTCCACCGCGGTGAACAGGGCGAGCAGCTCGATCGCGAGCACCGTGCCGAGCAGATCGTTGAAGGCGTGGTCCAGGGCCAGGCACCGCATGACCAGCTCACGGGCCGTCGCGGCCTCGCCGCGCGTCCAGGCCGCGAAGCCGAGGACATACAGGGCGTACGCGAGAGTCCAGCGCTCGCCGTGGTCCTCGCAGACCTGGCGTACGTCCTCGCAGAGCTCCACCGCGCCGGCGAGCTCGCCGCGGAAGGCGAGGGCCATCGCCAGCTCGACCTGGCCCATCAGGACGTTGCTGTTGAGCTCGCCGATCTCGCGGTACTGCTCAAGAGCCGAGCGCAGCAAGGTTTCGGCGCGCTCCATGTCGTCGGCCAGGAGCGCGAGGCAGCCGATGCGGTGCACCGCGTACGCGGTCGCGATGGCGCTGCCGGTACGTTCCGCCTCGTCCTTGCACTCCTGCAGCGCGGCGAGCGCGGCGACCGTGTCGCCCTGCAGCACCGCGACGTAGCCAAGGACCCACAGCGCCTTGAGGCGCGAGTCGTCGTGGTCGCCGTCCAGTTCGAGCGCCCGGTCCAGCCAGTGCCTGCCCTCCGCGAGCCGCCCGCAGCCGACCCAGTAGAACCACAGGCTGCCCGCCAGGTACTGGCCCAGATGCGTCTCGTCCGGCTCCGTCAGGCAGTATTCCAACGCGCCCCGCAGATTGGGCAGTTCGCAGTCGACGAGTTCGGCGACCCGTGCCTGGCGCGGCGAGAACCAGTCCAGCTCGCACCAGGTGGCGAGCCCCATGTACCAGTCGCGGTGCCTGCGCCGCATCCGCGCCGCGTCGCCGGTCGCCTCCAGCCAGTCAAAGCCGTACGCCCTGACCGTGTCGAGCATGCGGTAGCGGACGCCCGTCGGTCCCTCCTCGCGGGTCACGACGGACTGCGCGAGCAGCTCACCGAGCACGTCGAGCACGTCGTCGGCGTGCAGGCCGTCGCCGCTGCAGATGTACTCGGCCGCCTCCAGGTCGAAGGGCCCGCAGAACACCGAGAGCCGCGCCCACAGCAGGCGCTCGCCCGCCGTGCACAGCTCGTGGCTCCAGCCGATGGCCGTACGCAGGGTCTGGTGCCGCGGCGGAACGTCACGCCGGGTTCCGGTGAGCAGTGCGAACCGGTCGTCGAGCCGGGAGAGCAGCTGCGCGGGTGAGAGCGCCCGCAGCCGACCCGCCGCCAGCTCGACGGCCAGCGGGATGCCGTCCAGACGGCGGCACAGCTCCGCCACGTCGGCTTCGTTCTCCTCGTCGAGGGCGAACCCCCGAAGCCCCGCCGCCGCACGGTCGGCGAAGAGCACGGCGGCGTCCGGCGCGGGCAGCGGCGCGAGCGGGAAGATCCGCTCGCCGCAGGTGTCGAGCGGCCTGCGCCCCACCGCGAGCACCCGCAGGCCGGGGGAGCGGTGCAGCAGATCCCCCACCAGGGAGGCACACGCCTCGACCAGGTGCTCGAACCCGTCGATGACGAGGAGGACTTCCCGCTCCGCGAGATGGTCGAGCAGCACCTTGCGCGGCGTGCGATGCGTGTGATCGGTCAGACGCAGCGCGTCGGCGACCGCGTGCTCCACGAGATCGGGGTCCCGGACGGCCGCGAGCTCCACCAGCCAGGCGCCGTCCGGCGGCGCGGCGGCGGAGGCGGCCCGGACGGCGAGGCGTGACTTCCCCACACCGCCGACGCCGGTCACCGTGACCAGGCGTCCGGCCTCCAACGCGGCGGCGAGATCGGCGAGTTCGCCGGTGCGGCCGACGAACGCGTTGAGCTCCAGGGGGAGGTTGCCCGGTCTCGGCGGGCGGGCGGGGGAGTCGTGCCGACCGCTACCGGTGCCCTGATCGCGTCGCATGAGATACGGAGCGTACTCATCCGTAAGCAGTCCGTACAATCACTTCGCTGAACTCCCTTGCCCGTACACGGTAATGCGGTGCGGAGCCTCGGCCCCGGCGCGATAGGGTCGGGGGACGACTTTTCGATGTTCAGGGCCGATGTCCAGGGAGCGGTGCACAGTGTCGGGTGGCGAGGTGGCCGGGATTCTGGTGGCCGTCTTCTGGGCGATCCTGGTCTCCTTCCTGGCCGTGGTGCTTGTGAGGCTGGCGCAGACGCTCAGGGCGACCACCAAGCTCGTCGCGGACGTGACCGAGCAGGCCGTCCCGCTCCTCGCGGACGCCTCCAGCGCGGTGCGCTCCGCGCAGACCCAGATCGACCGGGTCGACGCCATCGCCTCCGACGTCCAGGAGGTCACGTCGAACGCCTCGGCGCTCTCCACGACGGTGGCCTCCACCTTCGGCGGCCCGCTCGTCAAGGTCGCGGCGTTCGGATACGGCGTGCGCAGGGCCCTGGGCCGCAAGGCAGGACCCGAATCAGACAATGTGCCATCGGCACCCGCCCGACGTACCGTGATCGTGGGGCGCACCGTCCCCTCCGCGCGGCGGCGGGGCAAGCGGAAGAAGGACTGACGCAGCGATGTTCCGCCGTACGTTCTGGTTCACCGCGGGCGCCGCTGCCGGTGTGTGGGCCACCACCAAGGTCAACCGCAAGATCAAGCAACTGACCCCCGAGAGCCTCGCGGCGCAGGCCGCGAACAAGGCGCTCGAAGCGGGTCACAAGCTCAAGGACTTCGCTCTCGACGTCCGCGACGGCATGGCCCAGCGCGAGGCCGAACTGGGCGAGGCCCTGGGCCTCGAAGCCCCGGTCGACGCCGAACTCCCCGGGCAGCGCACGGTCGTCGTGGCCATCGAGAACGGTAAGACCAGCAAGACCGACAAGAACAAGCAGGGCAAGTACCTCTCGAAGTCGAAGTACTCGTACAACCGGAATGAGGACCACTGATGGAGTCGGCCGAGATTCGCCGCCGCTGGCTGAGCTTCTTCGAGGAGCGCGGGCACACCGTCGTCCCTTCGGCGTCGCTCATCGCGGACGACCCGACTCTGCTCCTCGTCCCCGCGGGCATGGTGCCCTTCAAGCCCTACTTCCTGGGCGAGGTCAAGCCGCAGTTCTCGCGCGCCACGAGCGTGCAGAAGTGCGTGCGCACGCCGGACATCGAAGAGGTCGGCAAGACCACCCGGCACGGCACGTTCTTCCAGATGTGCGGCAACTTCTCCTTCGGTGACTACTTCAAGGAAGGCGCCATCAAGTACGCCTGGGAGCTGCTCACCAGCTCCGTGGCGGACGGTGGCTACGGCCTCGACCCCGAGCGCCTGTGGGTGACGGTCTACCTCGACGACGACGAGGCCGAGACCATCTGGCGCGAGAAGGTGGGCGTCCCCGCCGAGCGCATCCAGCGCCTGGGCAAGAAGGACAACTACTGGTCCATGGGCGTCCCCGGACCCTGCGGCCCCTGCTCCGAGATCAACTACGACCGCGGCCCCGAGTTCGGCGTCGAGGGCGGCCCGGCCGTCAACGACGAGCGGTACGTGGAGATCTGGAACCTGGTCTTCATGCAGTACGAGCGCGGCGAGGGCACCTCGAAGGAGGACTTCGAGATCCTCGGCGAGCTGCCCAGCAAGAACATCGACACCGGCCTCGGTCTCGAGCGTCTCGCCATGATCCTGCAGGGCGTACAGAACATGTACGAGACCGACACCCTGCGCGTCATCATGGACACCGCCACCGAGCTGACCGGCGTGCGCTACGGCGCCGCGCAGGGCACGGACGTCTCCCTGCGCGTGGTCGCCGACCACATGCGCACGTCCGTGATGCTCATCGGCGACGGCGTCACGCCCGGCAACGAAGGCCGTGGCTATGTGCTGCGCCGCATCATGCGCCGCGCCATCCGCAACATGCGTCTGATGGGCGCCACCGGCCCGGTCGTGCACGAGCTCGTCGACACGGTCATCAAGTCGATGGGCGAGCAGTACCCCGAGCTGCGATCCGACCGCAAGCGCATCGAGACCGTCGCCCTCGCCGAAGAGGCCGCCTTCCTCAAGGCCCTCAAGGGCGGCACGAACATCCTCGACACCGCCGTCACGGAGACCAAGGCCGCCGGCGGCAAGGTCCTGGCCGGCGACAAGGCGTTCCTGCTGCACGACACGTGGGGCTTCCCGATCGACCTCACCCTGGAGATGGCCGCCGAACAGGGCCTGTCCGTGGACGAGGACGGCTTCCGGCGCCTGATGAAGGAGCAGCGGGAGCGGGCCAAGGCCGACGCGCAGGCCAAGAAGACCGGCCACGCCGATCTGCACGCCTACCGCGAGATCGCCGACGCCTCCGGCGCCACGGACTTCACCGGCTACACCCTCACCGAGAACGAGGCCGTGATCGTCGGCCTCCTGGTCAACGGCGTCTCGTCCCCTGCCGCCCGCGAGGGCGACGAGGTCGAGGTCGTCCTCGACCGCACTCCCTTCTACGCCGAGGGCGGCGGCCAGATCGCCGACTCCGGCCGGATCCGCCTGGACAACGGCGCAGCCGTCGAGATCCGCGACGTGCAGAAGCCGGTCCCCGGCGTGCACGTCCACAAGGGTGTCGTCCTGGTCGGTGAGATCACCGTCGGCGACCAGGTCTGGGCCTCGATCGACGTGCACCGCCGCCGTGCCATCGCCCGCGCCCACTCCGCCACGCACCTCACGCATCAGGCGCTGCGCGACGCGCTCGGCCCGACGGCCGCCCAGGCCGGTTCCGAGAACCAGCCGGGCCGCTTCCGCTTCGACTTCGGCTCCCCGTCGGCCGTGCCCACGGCCGTCATGACGGACGTCGAGCAGAAGATCAACGAAGTGCTCGCCCACGAGCTCGACGTGCAGGCCGAGGTCATGTCGATCGACGAGGCCAAGAAGCAGGGCGCCATCGCCGAGTTCGGCGAGAAGTACGGCGAGCGCGTGCGCGTGGTCACCATCGGAGACTTCTCCAAGGAGCTGTGCGGCGGCACGCACGTCCACAACACCGCCCAGCTGGGCCTGGTGAAGCTGCTCGGCGAATCGTCCATCGGTTCGGGTGTGCGCCGCATCGAGGCCCTGGTCGGCGTCGACGCGTACAACTTCCTGGCCAAGGAGCACACGGTCGTCGCCCAGCTCCAGGAGCTGGTCAAGGGCCGTTCCGAGGAGCTGCCCGAGAAGGTCTCCGCCATGCTCGGCAAGCTGAAGGACGCCGAGAAGGAGATCGAGAAGTTCCGCGCGGAGAAGGTCCTCCAGGCCGCCGCCGGTCTCGTCGAATCCGCCAAGGACGTACGAGGCGTCGCACTCGCCACCGGACAGGTGCCGGACGGCACGGGCGCCGACGACCTGCGCAAGCTGGTCCTCGACGTGCGCCACCGCATCCCCGGCGACCGCCCGGCCGTCGTGGCCCTGTTCACCACGGCCAATGGCCGCCCGCTGACGGTCATCGCCACGAACGAAGCCGCCCGCGAGCGCGGTCTCAAGGCCGGCGACCTCGTCCGTACGGCCGCCAAGACGCTCGGCGGCGGTGGCGGCGGCAAGCCGGACGTCGCCCAGGGCGGCGGCCAGAACCCGGCCGCGATCGGCGACGCCATGGCCGCGGTCGAGCGCCTCGTCGCCGAGACGGCCTGATGTCTGAAGGCATGCGCCGGGGCCGACGCCTCGCGATCGACGTCGGTGACGCCCGGATCGGGGTCGCCTCGTGCGACCCCGACGGGATCCTCGCCACTCCGGTGGAGACGGTGCCGGGACGCGATGTCCCGGCAGCTCAGCGCCGGTTGAAGCAGCTCGTCGAGGAGTACGAACCGATCGAGATCGTCGTCGGTCTGCCCCGCTCCCTCAAGGGGGGCGAGGGCCCGGCGGCCGTCAAGGTCCGCGCCTTCACCCAGGACTTCGCGCGCTTGGTGGCGCCCATTCCGGTGAGGCTCGTGGACGAGAGGATGACCACAGTGACGGCCAGTCAGGGGCTGCGCGCCTCGGGCGTGAAGTCCAAAAAGGGCAGGTCTGTCATCGATCAGGCGGCGGCCGTCATCATCCTGCAGCAGGCACTGGAGTCCGAACGGGCGTCAGGTAAAGCTCCGGGCGAGGGCGTCGAAGTGGTCATCTGATCGCGATACGGTAACGTTCCGCGCGATGCGGCGGTGTTCGAACAGCTGCCGCACAGCATCAAGAGGCGGAACGGTTGCCCTCCCACTCAGACGGCGGCCCCGCCTCGCGGCATGTAGGGGATCGATGACTGAGTATGGCCGGGGCCCAGGCTCCGAACCGTGGCATCCCGAGGACCCGTTGTACGGGGACGGCGGATGGGGAGGACAGCAGGCCGCGAGCGGCCCGTCCCCCTACGGCGGCCAGGGGCAGTACCACCCTCAGCAGCCGCAGCAGCATGCGCAGTACGAGGACTGGAGCACGGGCCAGCAGCAGGCCTACGGTCAGCAGCAGTACGGCGGGCCCGCCGCCCAGCAGCAGTACGACGGTGGCGGCGGCCAGGACCCGCAGTACAACGGCGGCCCGGCGGAGCAGCAGTACAACGGCGGTCAGGACCAGTACGACGGCGGCTGGGACACCGGCCGGCACGGCCAGGTCCCGTACGCCGCCGACCCGTCGGACCCCTACGGCAACCAGCCGGGCGGCTACGGCGCGGAGAGCCCGGACTACTACGGCACCCCCGACGCGTACCCCCCGCCGGAGCCGCCGTCCCGCCGCCGCCCCGACCCCGAGCCGCAGAAGGACTGGGACCCGGGTCCGGACCAGGGCGAGCACGCCTTCTTCTCGGGCGCCGATGACGACGAGGACGAGTACGACGACGAGCCGCCGGGCCGTCGTGGTGGCCGCGGGGACCGCCGAGGCGGCCGGGGCGGCAAGAAGCCGAAGAAGCGCAGGAGCGGCTGCGCCTGCCTGGTCGTGACGCTGGTCTTCGGCGGCGGTCTCGCCGGGGTCGGCTATTTCGGCTACCAGTTCTACCAGGACCGATTCGGTACGGCGCCGGATTACGCGGGCGAGGGAACGGGCCTCGCGACCGTCGACATCCCGAAGGATTCCGGCGGCTATGTGATCGGCCAGAAACTGAAGGACGCGGGTGTCGTCAAGAGCGTGGATGCCTTTGTCTCCGCGCAGGCGCAGAATCCCAACGGGAATTCTATTCAGGACGGCGTCTATGTCCTGAAGAAGGAAATGTCGGCCAAGAGTGCAGTCGAACTGATGCTCAGCCCGAAGAGCCGCAATAACCTCATCATTCCCGAGGGGCGGCGCAATTCGTGGGTCTACAGCCAGATCGACAAGCGTCTTGAGCTCGAAAAGGGGACGACGGCGGGCGTCGCCAAGAAGGAATGGAAGAGTCTCGGACTTCCTGACTGGGCGAATACCGAAAAGGACATCAAGGACCCGCTGGAAGGATTCCTCTACCCCTCCAGTTACCCGGTCGCCAAGGGGCAGAAGCCCGAAGTGGTCCTCAAGAAGATGGTCGCCCACGCCACCCAGAAATACGACGAGTTGGGCCTCAAGTCGAAGGCCGCCGAGCTGCAGTTGGAGAACCCGCTGCAGGTCCTGACCGTGGCCAGCCTCGTCCAGGCCGAGGGTATGACGCACGACGACTTCAAGAAGATGGCGTCTGTCGTCTACAACCGCCTCAAGTCGTCCAACACCGTGACCAACCAGAAGCTCGAGTTCGACTCGACGTACAACTACCTCAAGGGTCAGAGCGAGATCAATATCCCGATCTCGAAGATCCGGAGCGACCCCGACCCGTACAACACCTACTTCCACAAGGGCCTGCCGCCGGGACCGATTGGAAACCCGGGCGACGAAGCGCTGAAGGCGACGCTGGCTCCTGACGGAGGCGGCTGGATGTTCTTCATCTCCGTCGACGGAAAGAAGACCCAGTTCACCAAGACGCTGGCCGAGCACGAGAAGCTGGTCGCGGAATTCAATGATCGGCAGAAGAATGGCGACTGAGCAGGGCCGCCGAGCCGCAGTCCTCGGCTCACCCATCGCCCATTCCCTCTCCCCGGTGCTGCACCGCGCCGCATACGGGGAGCTGGGCCTGGTCGAGTGGACGTACGACCTGTTCGACGTCGACGAGGAGGCCCTGCCGGGCTTTCTGGAGGGGCTCGGCCCCGAGTGGGCCGGGCTCTCGCTGACGATGCCGCTCAAGCGCGCGGTGATCCCGCAGCTCGACGAGATCAGTGAGACCGCCGCGTCCGTCGAGGCGGTCAACACCGTCGTCCTGACGGACGACGGCCGCCGCGTGGGCGACAACACCGATGTCCCCGGCATGGTCGCGGCCCTGCGGGAACACGGCGTCGAGCAGGTCGATTCGGCCGCGATCCTCGGCGCGGGCGCCACCGCGTCGTCCGCCCTCGCCGCGCTCGCGCGGATCTGCACGGGCGAGGTCGTCGCGTACGTACGCAGCGAGGCGCGCGCCGCCGAGATGCGGCAGTGGGGCGAGCGGCTCGACGTGGACGTGCGGACGGAGGACTGGGCGCACGCCGAGCGCGCGCTGAGCGCGCCGCTGGTGATCGCCACGACGCCGGCGGGCGCGACCGACGCGCTGTCGGCCGCCGTGCCCGAGCGGCCCGCGACCCTCTTCGACGTCCTGTACGACCCGTGGCCCACCGCTCTCGCGGCCCGCTGGTCGATGTACGGCGGCGCTGTCGTCAGCGGGCTCGACCTTCTCGTGCACCAGGCGGTGCTGCAGGTCGAGCAGATGACCGGGCGCACGCCCGCGCCGCTGTCCGCGATGCGCAAGGCGGGGGAACACGCGCTGGCCGCCCGCTGAAGCGTCCGCTTTGTGGACCGGAGGCCAGGTCCCGCCCCCCGACGTGGGAGGATCGGGGGATGGCGGGCCAGGGCCGCGCACCCGGTCGCGCCACGCAGTTCCAGGCGCGAGCATGAGGAGCACCGTTGAGCAGGTTGCGTTGGCTGACCGCGGGAGAGTCCCACGGACCCGCACTTGTCGCGACGCTGGAGGGTCTTCCCGCCGGCGTGCCGATCACCACGGAGATGGTGGCGGACCACCTGGCCCGGCGGCGCCTCGGCTATGGGCGCGGTGCGCGCATGAAGTTCGAGCGCGACGAGGTCACCTTCCTGGGCGGCGTCCGGCACGGCCTGACCATGGGCTCGCCGATCGCGATCATGGTGGGCAACACCGAGTGGCCCAAGTGGGAACAGGTCATGGCGGCCGACCCGGTCGACCCGGAGATCCTCGCCGACCTGGCCCGCAACGCCCCGCTGACCCGGCCCCGGCCCGGCCACGCCGACCTCGCGGGCATGCAGAAGTACGGCTTCGACGAGGCCAGGCCGATCCTGGAGCGCGCCTCCGCCCGTGAGACCGCGGCCCGCGTCGCGCTCGGCGCGGTCGCCCGCTCGTACCTCAAGGAGACGGCCGGCATCGAGATCGTCAGCCATGTGACCGAGCTGGCGAGCGCCAAGGCGCCCTACGGCGTCTACCCGACCCCCGCCGACGTCGAGAAGCTCGACGCCGACCCGGTGCGCTGCCTCGACGCGGACGCGAGCAAGGCGATGGTCGCCGAGATCGACCAGGCCCACAAGGACGGCGACACCCTGGGCGGTGTGGTCGAGGTCCTCGCGTACGGAGTGCCCGTGGGCCTTGGCTCGCACGTCCACTGGGACCGACGGCTCGACGCACGCCTCGCCGCCGCGCTCATGGGCATCCAGGCCATCAAGGGCGTCGAGGTCGGCGACGGCTTCGACCTCGCGCGGGTGCCGGGCTCCAAGGCGCACGACGAGATCGTCTCCACCGAGGACGGCATCAGGCGCACCTCCGGCCGCTCCGGCGGCACCGAGGGCGGCCTGACCACCGGTGAACTGCTGCGCGTGCGTGCCGCGATGAAGCCCATCGCGACCGTGCCGCGCGCGCTCGCCACCGTGGACGTCGCCACCGGCGAGGCCACCAAGGCGCACCACCAGCGCTCCGACGTGTGCGCGGTCCCGGCGGCCGGCATCGTCGCCGAGGCGATGGTCGCGCTGACCCTGGCCGACGCCGTCGCCGAGAAGTTCGGCGGCGACAGCGTGCCCGAGACCCGGCGGAACGTGCGGTCGTACCTCGACAACCTGCAGATCCGGTGACCGGCCCGCAGATCGTTCTGGTCGGTCCGATGGGCGTGGGCAAGTCGACGGTGGGCGCCCTGCTCGCCGAGCGCCTCGGCACCGTCTACCGGGACACCGACGCCGACATCGTGGCCGCGCAGGGCCGGGAGATCGCGGACATCTTCGTGGACGAGGGCGAGGCGCACTTCCGCGACCTGGAGCGGGCGGCCGTGCGCACCGCGCTCGCCGAGCACGAGGGCATTCTCGCCCTCGGCGGGGGCGCGATCCTCGACGGGTCGACCCGCGCGCTCCTCGCCCCGCACCCCGTCGTCTATCTGTCGATGGACGTCGAGGAGGCGGTCAAGCGCACCGGCCTGAACGTCGCGCGCCCGCTGCTCGCGGTCAACCCGCGCAAGCAGTGGCGCGAACTGATGGACGCCCGCCGCCAGTTCTACGCCGAAGTCGCCCGCGCCGTCGTCGCCACCGACGACCGCACCCCCGAAGAGGTCGCCCAAGCGGTCCTCGACGCACTGGAGTTGAAGGAAGCATGACGGAGATTGCTGGGACGCCGGGGAACACGCCCACCCGCATCCAGGTCGGCGGCACCGCGGGCACCGAGCCGTACGAGGTGCTCGTCGGACGTCAGCTCCTCGGTGAGCTGCCCGGCCTGATCGGCGAGCGGACCAAGCGCGTCGCGATCATCCACCCGGAGGCACTCGCCGAGACCGGCGACGCCCTGCGCCAGGACCTGGCCGACCAGGGCTTCGAGGTCGTGGCCATCCAGGTGCCGAACGCCGAGGAGGCCAAGACCGCCGAGGTCGCCGCGTACTGCTGGAAGGCCCTTGGCCAGTCCGGCTTCACCCGCAGCGACGTCATCATCGGCGTCGGCGGCGGGGCCAGCACCGACCTCGCCGGGTTCGTGGCCGCCACCTGGCTGCGCGGGGTCCGCTGGATCGCCGTCCCGACCACCGTGCTCGGCATGGTGGACGCCGCGGTCGGCGGCAAGACCGGCATCAACACCGCCGAGGGCAAGAACCTCGTGGGCGCCTTCCATCCGCCCACCGGTGTGCTCTGCGACCTGGCCGCGCTCGACTCGCTGCCGGTCAACGACTTCGTGTCGGGTCTCGCGGAGATCATCAAGGCCGGCTTCATCGCCGACCCGGTGATCCTCGAACTGATCGAGGAGGACCCGCAGGGCGCGCGCAGCCCGCAGGGCCCGCACACCGCCGAGCTGATCGAGCGCTCCATCAAGGTCAAGGCCGAGGTCGTGTCCGGCGACCTCAAGGAGTCGGGCCTGCGCGAGATCCTCAACTACGGCCACACCCTGGCGCACGCCATCGAGAAGAACGAGCGCTACAAGTGGCGGCACGGTGCCGCGGTCTCCGTCGGCATGGCCTTCGCGGCCGAACTCGGCCGCCTCGCGGGCCGCCTCGACGACGCGACCGCCGACCGGCACCGCGCCGTCCTGGAGTCGGTCGGCCTGCCGCTGAGCTACCGCTACGACCAGTGGCCCAAGCTCCTGGAGACCATGAAGGTCGACAAGAAGTCCCGCGGTGACCTGCTGCGCTTCATCGTCCTCGACGGCCTGGGCAAGCCGACCGTCCTGGAGGGTCCCGACCCCGCGGTGCTGCTCGCGGCATACGCCGAAGTGGCCAAGTAGCGCTCCGGCAACGGAGAAAGTGGCGCACGAGAACAAGCCACGGGCACCCTGCGGCCTCCCCGGCCGTTCACACAACGTCGGCCGGGGACGGTACCGTTCGGTAACGGGTGGCCCCGGCCGCCGCCCGACCAGCGTCAGTCGTACGAGACGGAGTGGCACCGGATGCAGCACGCAGTGGGGTCTCCGCTGCCGCCGCCCCATCAGCCGGGGCACGGACCGGCCACCGGCTGGTCCCCGGCCGCACACCACCCGAGCGGTCCGCCGCCGGGTGCCGCGCCGGGCGGCCCACCGCCTCCCGCGCCGGGCTTCGCCGGCGCACCGCACCCCCCGGGCACGGCCCCCCATCCACAGGGACCGGCCCCGCACCCGCACGCCCCGGCGCCGCAGCACGTGGCGCCCGGCGCCCCGCAGCACGGCGCCACCCCCCAGCACAGCCATGCCCCAGGCGCCCCCGTGCCCCCGGAGACCACGGGGCACATCCAACTCCCGCCCGGCGGCCCCGTCGCCATGCCGAGCCCGCCGCCCGGCACCGCCCAGGCGGACACCGGCGGCACCACGCTGGCCGTCCTCCTGATCGGCCCCGCGGGCGCGGGCAAGACGAGCGTCGCCAAGTTCTGGGCGGAGCACCGCAGGGTGCCGACCGCCCACATCAGCCTCGACGACGTCCGTGAATGGGTGCGCTCGGGCTTCGCGGACCCCCAGTCGGGCTGGAACGACCACTCCGAGGCGCAGTACCGCCTGGCCCGCCGCACCTGCGGCTTCGCCGCACGGAACTTCCTGGCCAACGGCATCTCGTGCATCCTCGACGACGCGGTCTTCCCCGACCGCCCGGTCGTCGGCCTCGGCGGCTGGAAGCGCCACGTGGGCCCCGGCCTGCTGCCGGTGGTCCTGCTGCCAGGCCTGGAGATCGTCCTGGAGCGGAACGCGGAGCGCAGCGGAAACCGCCGCCTCACGGACGAGGAAGTGGCCCGCATCCACGGACGTATGGCCGGTTGGTACGGCTCGGGCCTGCCCATCATCGACAACTCCCAGCTGGACGTCCCCGCCACGGCCCGGGTCCTTGACGACGTCCTCGCCCGCTCCATCGCGAGCCCGCCGCAGTGGTAGGCGGCTGACCGCTCGGTCGGGTGCGCTGAACGGGCCGACCCGCGCCTGCGCTCATAGGCTCGTCCCATGTCAGAGGTGTACGCGGCCCGCCGTGAGCGGCTGAGGGAGCGTTGTGCCGCGGGCGGCAGCGCAGCGGCGCTGGTCTCCCGCCCCGCCAACGTGCGGTATCTCGCGGGAGCGGCGCCGCAGGGTGCCGTGCTCCTGCTGGGCAGGACCGAGGATCTGCTGCTGTGCGGCAGGCCGCTCGGTGACGAGCAGGGCGAGGGGCGGCCCGACGAGGGGCTGCGGGTGCAGCTGCTCGACGCGTCCGGCGGGGACGCCGCCGTCGCGGGCGCCGATCTCGCGGCCGCGCAGGGCGCTGACTCGCTCGCCGTCGAGGAGCACGACCTCACGGTCGCCAGACATCGCGCCCTGGGATCCGTCGCGCCGCGGCTGCGGCTCGCGGACCTCGGGGGAGCGGTCGAACAACTCCGGCTCGTCAAGGACGAGGAGGAGATCTCCTGCCTGCGGATCGGCTCCGAGATCGCCGACCAGGCCCTCGGCGAACTGCTCGAATCGATTCTCGTGGGGCGTACGGAACGTCATCTCGCCCTGGAGCTCGAACGCCGCCTCGTCGATCACGGCGCGGACGGGCCCGCCTTCCCGACCTCCGTCGCCACCGGGCCGAACTCGGGCAGGGGCGCCCACCGGCCGTCGGACCGGCGAGTGGAGGAAGGGGATTTCCTCTCCGTGTGCCTGGGGGCGAGCTATCGCGGCTATCGTTGTGAGATCGGGCGTACGTTCGTCATCGGTACGTCTCCCGCGGACTGGCAGATCGAGCTGTACGACCTCGTCTTCGCCGCTCAGCGGGCCGGCAGGGAGGCTCTCGCACCGGGCGCCGCCTACCGCGACATCGACCGTGCGGCACGGCATGTACTGGACTCCGCGGGGTATGCGGACGGTCTCGCTCCGCTGATGGGACACGGTGTGGGGCTCGAAATCGACGAGGACCCGCAGTTGGCGCCCGCGGCCATGGGTAAACTGGACGCCTGCGTGCCGGTCACCGTCGAACCGGGGGTTCACATCCCGGGACGGGGTGGTGTCCGGATCGATGACACGCTCGTCGTGCGCCCCGAGGCGGACGGCGGACCCGAGCTACTCACCATTACGACCAAGGAGCTGCTCGCGCTCTAGCTTTTCAGCTGTGCGCGTGCGCCGGGGTCGTCCACGTCAGTCCAGGAGATTCCGCAACCGTGGCTTCCACGAACGACCTCAAGAACGGCCTGGTGCTCAAGCTCGACGGGGGCCAGCTCTGGTCCGTCGTCGAGTTCCAGCACGTCAAGCCCGGCAAGGGCCCCGCCTTTGTGCGCACGAAGCTCAAGAACGTGCTGTCCGGCAAGGTCGTCGACAAGACCTTCAACGCCGGCGTCAAGGTCGACACGGCGACGATCGACAAGCGCGACATGCAGTTCTCCTACATGGACGGCGACTACTTCGTCTTCATGGACATGGAGACGTACGACCAGCTGCACGTCGACCGCAAGTCCGTCGGTGACGCCGCCAACTTCCTGATCGAGGGCTTCACGGCCTCCGTCGCGCAGCACGAGGGCGAAGTCCTCTTCGTCGAGCTGCCGGCCGCCGTCGAGCTGGTCATCCAGGAGACCGAGCCCGGCGTCCAGGGCGACCGCTCCACCGGCGGCACCAAGCCCGCGACGCTGGAGACCGGCCACCAGATCCAGGTGCCGCTCTTCATCACCACCGGCGAGAAGATCAAGGTCGACACCCGTGACAGTGGCTACCTCGGCCGGGTGAACAGCTAACCGTGGCTGCTCGTAATACGGCCCGCAAGCGCGCCTTCCAGATCCTTTTCGAGGCCGACCAGCGTGGTACCGACGTCTTGACGGTCCTCGCGGACTGGGTGCGTCACTCGCGGTCCGACACCCGGCAGCCGCCGGTCAGCGAGTTCACGATGGAGCTGGTCGAGGGGTATGCCCAGCACGAGCGCCACATCGACGAGCTGATCTCGCAGTACGCCGTCGGGTGGACCCTGGACAGGATGCCGGTCGTCGACCGCAACATCCTGCGGATCGGTGCCTACGAGCTGATCTGGGTCGACGCGACGCCGGACGCCGTGGTGATCGACGAGTCCGTGCAGCTCGCCAAGGAGTTCTCCACGGACGACTCGCCGTCCTTCGTGAACGGCCTGCTCGGCCGCTTCAAGGACCTGAAGCCGAGTCTGCGCCGCGACGAGGCGTAGGACGCCGCGACAAGGCCAAGGGCGAGGCGTCAGCCTCCCGCGCCGCTCAGAGGGCCCGCAGTGACATGCTGCGGGCCCTCTGGCGTTGCCCTGGGGCTCCTCTGGGGTCCCTGTGGCTCCAGGGGCCCGTGTGGCCTCCCGAGGGCTCACAGGCGTACGCAGAACGCCGGGGTGGCCGGAACCCATCGGTTCCGGCCACCCCGGCGTTACGTTTCTGCTCAGCTCTCGCTTGAGGGATCAGACGTCGTCGTGGGCGACGGCGCGGCGCGCGTCCGCGTCCAGGACGCCCCAGCTGATCAGCTGCTCGGTGAGAACCGAGGGCGACTGGTCATAGATCACGGCGAGGGTGCGCAGGTCGTCCTGGCGGATCGAGAGCACCTTGCCGTTGTAGTCACCGCGCTGCGACTGGATCGTGGCGGCATACCGCTGCAGGGGTCCTGCCTTCTCGGCCGGGACGTGCGCGAGGCGCTCAAGGTCGAGAACGAGCTTGGGCGGCGGCTCGGCCGCACCGCCGGGAGCGGTGCCGGGCAGCAGCTCCTGGACCGGGACGCCGTAGAAGTCCGCCAGCTCGGCAAGGCGCTGTACGGTCACGGCGCGGTCGCCGCGTTCGTACGAACCGACCACGACCGCCTTCCAGCGTCCCTGGGACTTCTCCTCGACGCCGTGGAGGGAAAGGCCCTGCTGGGTACGGATGGCGCGGAGCTTGGCCCCGAGCTGTTTGGCGTATTCGCTGGACATATAGCTCCCCGGACGAAGAACGGTAACTCACTGTGAGGTTACGCAGCGTTACTTGGGTGCGTCAAGCCGAATGGTCCGTACCGACCCCTCTCAGGGGGGTCGTGACCGGCGGTGTTGTCGGTGCTGGTACCGTGGATGGCGCAATTTCGACGTCCTTTAAGGTCCGTCCCGTGAGGCGGAGAAGGAGGTCCGTTTCATATGGACTCGCACGACACGAACGAACCCGATGTCGCCCGGCCCGTGCTCGAAGGCCCGGACATCGCACGGGTGTTGACCCGTATCGCACACGAGATCGTCGAGCGCGCCAAAGGCGCCGAGGACGTGGTGCTGCTCGGCATTCCCACGCGGGGTGTCTTCCTCGCGCGGCGACTCGCCGAGAAGCTCGAAGAAATCACCGGACGGACGATCCCGGTTGGCTCACTCGACATCACGATGTACCGCGACGATCTGCGCATGCACCCGCCGCGCGCACTCGCCCGCACCGAGATCCCCGGTGACGGCATCGACGGCCGCCTCGTCGTCCTCGTCGACGACGTGCTCTTCTCCGGCCGCACCATCCGCGCGGCCCTCGACGGCCTGAACGACATCGGCCGTCCGCGCGCGGTGCAGCTCGCCGTCCTCGTCGACCGCGGCCACCGCGAACTTCCGATCCGCGCCGACTACGTCGGCAAGAACCTCCCCACGTCGTTGCGGGAGACGGTCAAGGTCCAGCTCGCCGAGGAGGACGGCCGCGACGCCGTGCTGCTCGGCGCCAAGCCCGCTTCCGCGTAGCACCGGCTCCCTCCACGGGCACCGGGGCACACCCCTGCGCGCCCGCGTGCCCGCACACCTCCACATGACGGAGTACACCCAGATGATGCGACACCTCATCTCGGCCGCCGACCTCACCCGCGACGACGCCGTTCTCATCCTCGACACCGCCGAGGAGATGGCCCGGGTCGCCGACCGGCCGATCAAGAAGCTGCCCGCGCTGCGCGGCCGCACGATCTGCAATCTGTTCTTCGAGGACTCGACCCGGACCCGGATCTCCTTCGAGGCCGCCGAGAAGCGCCTCTCCGCCGACGTCATCAACTTCGCCGCCAAGGGCTCCAGCGTCTCCAAGGGCGAGTCGCTCAAGGACACCGCCCAGACCCTGGAGGCGATGGGCGTCGACGCCGTCGTCATCCGGCACGGCGCGTCCGGCGCCCCCTACCGGCTCGCCACCTCCGGCTGGATCGACGCCCCGGTGATCAACGCCGGCGACGGCACCCACCAGCACCCCACGCAGGCCCTGCTCGACGCCTTCACCATGCGGCGCCGTCTCGTCGGCAAGGACGAGGGCCTCGGCAAGGACCTGAGCGGCAAGCGCATCACGCTCGTCGGCGACGTCCTGCACAGCCGGGTCGCGCGCTCGAACGTCGACCTGCTGCACACCCTGGGTGCCCAGGTCACCCTCGTCGCCCCGCCCACACTCGTACCCGTCGGCGTCGACAGCTGGCCCTGCGACGTGTCGTACGACTTGGACCGCGTGCTCCCGAAGTCCGACGCCGTGATGATGCTGCGCGTGCAGCGCGAGCGCATGAACGCCGCGTTCTTCCCGACCGAGCGCGAGTACTCGCGTCGCTACGGCCTGGACGGCGAGCGCATGGCGAAGATGCCCGAGCACGCCATCGTGATGCACCCGGGCCCGATGGTGCGCGGCATGGAGATCACCGCCGAGGTCGCCGACTCCGACCGCTGCACGGTCATCGAGCAGGTCGCCAACGGCGTCCACACCCGGATGGCCGTCCTGTATCTGCTCCTGGGCGGGAACGAACCCGCCGTCACCCACACCCGCCCCACCGGTTCCGAGGAGAAGTAAGACATGAGCAAGACCCTGATCCGTGGTGCGAAGGTCCTTGGCGGCGAGCCCCAGGACGTCCTGATCGACGGCGAGACGATCCTGGAGGTGGGGACCGGCATCGCGGCCGGCGACGACGTGACCGTCGTCGAGGCCGACGGCAAGATCCTGCTGCCCGGCCTCGTCGACCTGCACACCCACCTGCGCGAGCCCGGCCGCGAGGACTCCGAGACCGTCCTGACCGGCACGCGCGCCGCCGCGTCCGGCGGCTACACCGCCGTGTTCGCCATGGCCAACACCTTCCCCGTCGCCGACACCGCGGGCGTCGTCGAGCAGGTCTACCGGCTCGGCCAGGAGGGCGGGTACGCGGACGTCCAGCCGATCGGCGCCGTCACCGTCGGTCTTGAGGGCAAGAAGCTCGCCGAGCTCGGCGCCATGCACGAGTCCGCTGCCGGTGTCACCGTCTTCTCCGACGACGGCAAGTGCGTCGACGACGCCGTGATCATGCGCCGCGCCCTGGAGTACGTGAAGGCGTTCGGCGGAGTCGTCGCCCAGCACGCGCAGGAGCCCCGCCTGACCGAGGGCGCCCAGATGAACGAGGGCGTCGTCTCCGCCGAGCTGGGGCTCGGCGGCTGGCCCGCCGTCGCCGAGGAGTCGATCATCGCGCGTGACGTGCTGCTCGCCGAGCACGTCGGCTCGCGGGTGCACATCTGCCACCTGTCGACCGCGGGCTCGGTCGAGATCGTGCGCTGGGCGAAGTCGCGCGGCATCGACGTGACCGCCGAGGTCACCCCGCACCACCTGCTCCTGACCGACGAGCTGGTCCGCTCGTACAACCCGGTCTACAAGGTCAACCCGCCGCTGCGCACCGAGCGCGACGTCATGGCGCTGCGCGAGGCCCTGGCCGACGGCACGATCGACATCGTCGCCACCGACCACGCCCCGCACCCGCACGAGGACAAGGACTGCGAGTGGGCCGCGGCCGCCATGGGGATGGTGGGCCTGGAGACCGCGCTCTCCGTCGTCCAGCAGACGATGGTCGAGACGGGCCTGCTCACCTGGGCCGCGGTCGCCGACCGGATGTCCGTCAAGCCGGCCGAGATCGGGCAGGCCAAGAGCCACGGCCGCCCCGTCTCGGCAGGTGAGCCCGCGAACCTCACGCTCCTCGATCCGGCTTACCGTGGTGTCGTGGACCCCGCGGGCTTCGCCTCGCGCAGCGGCAACACCCCCTACGAGGGCCGTGAGCTGCCGGGCCGCGTGACGCACACGTGGCTGCGGGGCCGCGCCACGCTCGTCGACGGGAAGCTCGCGTGACCTCTCTGATCTCCACCGCCGCAGGAAGTGCCGTCACCCTCGCAGCCGAGAAGAAGTCGGCGGACGTGACGGACTGGGCCGCCCGCGCGGGCTGGGTCGTCGGACTGCTGCTCTTCATCGCGCTCGTCTACTGGCTGATGCGCGAGGGCTGGAAGTGGCGCGGCACGCTCCAGGGCGACCTGCCGCCGCTTCCCGTGGTGCCGGATGACGCGGGCCCGGTGAGACTTGAGCTCAGCGGCCGCTACCACGGCTCGACCACGGCAGGGCAGTGGCTCGACCGCATCGTGGCGCACGGCCTCGGTACCCGCAGCCGCGTGGAGCTGACGCTCACGGACGCGGGCCTCGATGTCGTACGCCCCGGGGCAGCCGACTTCTTCATCCCGGCCGCACAACTGCGCGAGGCCCGCCTCGACAAGGGCATCGCCGGAAAGGTCCTCGCGGAGGGCGGTCTGCTGATCGTCACCTGGGAGCACGGCGAGAAGCAGATCGACTCGGGCTTCCGCTCGGACCACGCGGCCGAGCAGGCCGAGTGGGTCGAGGCCGTCAACAACATGATCAACACGAACACGAACGACCTGAAGGAAGGCACCGCACGATGACGACCTCCACAAGGGGAGCCGCCAAAACTCCCGCCGTACTCGTCCTGGAGGACGGCCGCATCTTCCGCGGCCGCGCCTACGGGGCCGTGGGGGAGACCTTCGGCGAAGCGGTGTTCTCCACCGGCATGACCGGCTACCAGGAGACCCTCACCGACCCCTCGTACCACCGCCAGGTCGTCGTCATGACGGCCCCGCACGTCGGCAACACCGGCGTGAACGACGAGGACCCCGAGTCGCAGCGGATCTGGGTCGCCGGATACGTGGTGCGGGACCCCGCGCGCGTGCCCTCCAACTGGCGCTCGCAGCGCACCCTCGACGAGGAGCTCGTCAACCAGGGTGTCGTGGGCATCAGCGGCATCGACACGCGTGCGCTCACCCGCCACCTGCGCGAGAGCGGCGCGATGCGGGTCGGCATCTTCTCCGGCAACGCGCTCCCCGACGAGGGCGTGATGCTCGCCGAGGTCCGCCAGCAGCCCGAGATGAAGGGCGCGAACCTCGCCGCCGAGGTCGCCACCAAGGAGACGTACGTCGTCCCCGCGGTCGGCGAGAAGCGCTTCACCGTCGCAGCCGTCGACCTCGGCATCAAGGGCATGACCCCGCAGCGCATGGCCGAGCGCGGGATCGAGGTGCACGTCCTGCCCGCGACCGCGACCGCCCAGGACATCTACGCGGTCCAGCCCGACGGCGTGTTCTTCTCCAACGGTCCCGGCGACCCGGCGACCGCGGACGGCCCAGTCGCCGTCATGCGGGCCGTCCTGGAGCGCAAGACCCCGCTCTTCGGCATCTGCTTCGGCAACCAGATCCTCGGCCGCGCGCTCGGCTTCGGCACGTTCAAGCTGAAGTACGGCCACCGCGGCATCAACCAGCCGGTGCAGGACCGCACCACCGGCAAGGTCGAGGTCACCGCGCACAACCACGGCTTCGCCGTCGACGCGCCGCTCGACAAGGTCTCCGACACCCCCTACGGGCGCGCCGAGGTCTCCCACGTGTGCCTCAACGACCAGGTGGTGGAGGGGCTCCAGCTCCTCGACCAGCCCGCGTTCAGCGTCCAGTACCACCCCGAAGCCGCTGCCGGCCCGCACGACGCCGCGTACCTCTTCGACCGCTTCGTATCCCTGATGGAGGACCAGCGTGCCTAAGCGCTCCGATATCCAGTCCGTCCTGGTCATCGGCTCCGGTCCGATCGTCATCGGCCAGGCCGCCGAGTTCGACTACTCCGGCACCCAGGCGTGCCGCGTGCTCAAGGCCGAGGGCCTGCGCGTCATCCTCGTCAACTCCAACCCGGCGACGATCATGACCGACCCGGAGATCGCCGACGCGACGTACGTCGAGCCGATCACCCCGGAGTTCGTCGAGAAGATCATCGCCAAGGAGCGCCCCGACGCGCTGCTCCCGACCCTCGGTGGCCAGACCGCGCTCAACACCGCGATCTCCATGCACGAGCAGGGTGTCCTGGAGAAGTACGGCGTCGAGCTCATCGGCGCCAACGTCGAGGCCATCAACAAGGGCGAGGACCGCGACCTCTTCAAGGGCGTCGTCGAAGAGGTCCACAAGAAGATCGGGCACGGCGAGTCCGCCCGCTCGTACATCTGCCACTCCATGGACGACGTCCTCAAGGGCGTCGACGAGCTCGGCGGCTACCCCGTGGTCGTCCGCCCCTCCTTCACCATGGGCGGCGCCGGCTCCGGCTTCGCGCACGACGAGGAGGAGCTGCGCCGCATCGCCGGACAGGGCCTCACGCTCTCGCCGACCACCGAGGTGCTCCTTGAGGAGTCCATCCTCGGCTGGAAGGAGTACGAGCTGGAGCTGATGCGCGACAAGAACGACAACGTCGTGGTCGTCTGCTCCATCGAGAACTTCGACCCGATGGGCGTGCACACCGGCGACTCGATCACCGTCGCGCCCGCGATGACGCTGACCGACCGCGAGTACCAGACCCTGCGCGACGTGGGCATCGCGATCATCCGCGAGGTCGGCGTCGACACCGGCGGCTGCAACATCCAGTTCGCCATCGACCCGACCGACGGCCGGGTCATCGTCATCGAGATGAACCCGCGCGTCTCGCGGTCCTCCGCCCTTGCGTCGAAGGCCACCGGATTCCCGATCGCGAAGATCGCAGCGAAGCTGGCAGTCGGCTACACGCTGGACGAGATCCCGAACGACATCACCGAGAAGACCCCGGCCTCCTTCGAGCCGACGCTCGACTACGTCGTGGTCAAGGCCCCGCGTTTCGCCTTCGAGAAGTTCCCCTCGGCGGACTCGACCCTGACGACCACCATGAAGTCGGTCGGCGAGGCCATGGCGATCGGCCGCAACTTCACCGAGGCGCTGCAGAAGGCGCTGCGCTCCCTGGAGAAGAAGGGCTCGCAGTTCACCTTCGTGGGCGAGCCCGGCGACAAGGCCGAGCTCCTGGCCGAGGCCGTGCGCCCGACCGACGGGCGCATCAACTCCGTCATGCAGGCCATCCGCGCCGGAGCCACTCCGGAGGAGGTCTTCGAGTCCACGAAGATCGACCCGTGGTTCGTCGACCAGCTCTTCCTGATCAAGGAGATCGCGGACGAGCTGACCGCCGCCGAGCGCCTGGACGCCGATCTGCTCGCCGAGGCCAAGCGGCACGGCTTCTCCGACGCCCAGATCGCCGAGATCCGTGGCCTGCGCGAGGACGTCGTGCGCGAGGTGCGGCACGCCCTCGGTGTCCGCCCGGTCTACAAGACGGTCGACACCTGCGCCGCCGAGTTCGCCGCCAACACGCCGTACTTCTACTCCTCGTACGACGAGGAGAACGAGGTCGCCAAGCGCGAGAAGCCCGCGGTCATCATCCTGGGCTCGGGCCCCAACCGCATCGGCCAGGGCATCGAGTTCGACTACTCCTGCGTCCACGCCTCCTTCGCCCTGAGCGACGCGGGCTACGAGACCGTGATGGTCAACTGCAACCCCGAGACCGTCTCGACGGACTACGACACCTCGGACCGTCTGTACTTCGAGCCGCTGACGCTCGAGGACGTCCTGGAGATCGTCAACGCCGAGGCGCAGGCAGGGCCGATCGCGGGCGTCATCGTGCAGCTCGGCGGCCAGACCCCGCTCGGCCTCGCGCAGGCGCTCAAGGACAACGGCGTACCGGTGGTGGGCACCTCGCCCGAGGCCATCCACGCCGCCGAGGACCGCGGCGCCTTCGGCCGGGTGCTCGCGGAGGCCGGTCTCCCGGCGCCCAAGCACGGCACCGCCACCACCTTCGCCGAGGCCAAGGCCATCGCCGACGAGATCGGCTACCCCGTCCTCGTACGCCCGTCGTACGTGCTCGGCGGCCGTGGCATGGAGATCGTCTACGACGAGACCCGCCTCTCCGCGTACATCGAGGAGTCGACCGAGATCAGCCCCTCGCGGCCGGTGCTCGTCGACCGCTTCCTGGACGACGCGATCGAGATCGACGTGGACGCGCTCTACGACGGCGAGGAGCTCTACCTCGGCGGCGTCATGGAGCACATCGAGGAGGCCGGCATCCACTCCGGTGACTCCGCGTGCGCGCTGCCCCCGATCACGCTCGGCGGCTATGACATCAAGCGCCTTCGTGCCTCCACGGAGGGCATCGCCAAGGGCGTCGGCGTCCGCGGGCTCATCAACATCCAGTTCGCGATGGCCGGGGACATCCTCTACGTCCTTGAGGCCAACCCGCGTGCCTCGCGCACTGTCCCCTTCACCTCGAAGGCGACCGCGGTGCCGCTGGCCAAGGCCGCCGCGCGCATCTCGCTCGGCGCGACCGTCGCCGAACTGCGCGCCGAGGGCATGCTCCCGGCGACCGGCGACGGCGGCACGCTGCCGATGGACGCGCCGATCTCGGTGAAGGAAGCCGTCATGCCGTGGTCGCGCTTCCGCGACATCCACGGGCGTGGCGTCGACACCGTCCTCGGCCCGGAGATGCGCTCCACCGGTGAAGTCATGGGCATCGACTCGGTGTTCGGCACGGCCTACGCCAAGTCGCAGGCGGGCGCGTACGGTCCGCTGCCGACCAAGGGCCGCGCCTTCATCTCCGTCGCCAACCGCGACAAGCGCACGATGATCTTCCCGGCGCGTGAACTGGTCGCGCACGGCTTCGAGTTGCTCGCCACGTCCGGCACGGCCGAGGTGCTCAAGCGCAACGGCATCAATGCCACGGTCGTGCGCAAGCAGAGCGAGGGCGAGGGTCCGAACGGCGAGAAGACGATCGTCCAGCTGATCCACGACGGCGCGGTCGACCTCATCGTCAACACCCCGTACGGCACGGGTGGCCGCCTCGACGGCTACGACATCCGTACGGCGGCCGTGTCCCGCTCGGTGCCGTGCCTGACCACGGTCCAGGCGCTCGCCGCCGCCGTCCAGGGCATCGACGCGCTCAACCACGGGGACGTGGGCGTCCGGTCGCTCCAGGAACACGCGGAGCATCTGAACGCGGCCCGCGACTAGCAGCCCACCAGGGGGACACCGATCCGGTGTCCCCCTTCTGGTGAGCACTCCGACTTCCGGTACTTCCGGTGAGGACACCGAGGACACCACCTTGTACAAACTCTTCTTCAACCTCGTCTTCAAGCGCATGGACCCGGAGCAGGCCCACTACATGGCCTTCCGCTGGATCCGGCTCGCGGCCCGCGTCCCCGTCCTGCGCACGTTCGTCGCGGCCGTGCTCGCCCCGCGCCACAAGGAACTGCGCACCGAGGCCTTCGGGCTGCGGATGCACGGCCCCTTCGGGCTCGCGGCGGGCTTCGACAAGAACGCCGTCGCGATCGACGGCATGTCGATGCTGGGCTTCGACCACATCGAGATCGGCACGGTCACGGGGGAGCCGCAGCCCGGCAACCCCAAGAAGCGGCTGTTCCGCCTCGTCCAGGACCGGGCGCTGATCAACCGCATGGGCTTCAACAACGAAGGCTCCGCGGCCGTGGCCGAGCGCCTGGGCGCCCGCAAGGCCGTCTTCAGGACGGTCGTCGGCGTGAACATCGGCAAGACCAAGGTCGTCCCCGAGGAGGAGGCCGCCGCCGACTACGTGAAGTCGACCGAGCGGCTCGCCGTCCACGCCGACTACCTCGTGGTGAACGTGTCGTCCCCGAACACCCCGGGCCTGCGCAACCTCCAGGCCACGGAGTCCCTGCGGCCGCTGCTCACCGCCGTACGCGAGGCGGCCGACCGCAGCGTCACCGGGCGGCGTGTGCCGCTCCTCGTGAAGATCGCTCCCGACCTCGCGGACGAGGACGTCGACGCGGTCGCCGACCTGGCCGTCGAGCTCGGCCTCGACGGCATCATCGCCACGAACACGACCATCGCGCGCGAGAGCCTCGGTTTGCAATCCGAACCTTCGCTCTACGGAGAGACCGGCGGCATGTCGGGGGCGCCTCTCAAGGAGCGCTCGCTGGAGGTCCTGCGCCGCCTCTACGCGCGCGTGGGCGACCGCATCACGCTCGTGGGCGTCGGCGGCATCGAGAACGCCGAGGACGCCTGGCAGCGGATCCTCGCGGGCGCCACCCTGGTGCAGGGCTACAGCGCGTTCATCTACGAAGGTCCCTTCTGGGGCCGTGCGATCCACAAGGGCCTCGCCGCCCGCCTGAACACCTCCCCGTACGCCACGCTCGCCGAGGCCGTCGGCGCCGACGCAAGGAAGCCCGCATGAGTGCCCTCGAACCCTTCGGTACGCGCCTTCGCCACGCCATGGACGAGCGCGGGCCGCTCTGCGTCGGCATCGACCCGCACGCGTCCCTGCTGGCCGCCTGGGGCCTGAACGACGACGTCGCGGGCCTGGAGCGCTTCACCGCGACCGTCGTCGAGGCGCTGGCCGGCACGGTGGCGGTCTTCAAGCCGCAGAGCGCGTTCTTCGAGCGCTTCGGCTCGCGCGGCATCGCCGTACTGGAGAAGGCGGTCCAGGAGCTGCGCGCGGCCGGCGCGCTGGTCGTCATGGACGCCAAGCGCGGCGACATCGGCTCGACCATGGCCGCGTACGCGGAGACCTTCCTGCACAAGGACTCGCCGCTGTTCAGCGACGCCCTCACGGTCTCGCCCTACCTCGGCTACGGCTCGCTGAAGCCGGCCGTCGACCTGGCGCGCGAGAACGGCACCGGGCTCTTCGTGCTCGCCCTCACCTCGAACCCCGAGGGCGCCGAGGTGCAGCACGCGGTGCGCGAGGACGGCCGCACGATCGGCGCGACGATGCTCGGACACCTGG
The DNA here is from genome assembly GCF_056434405.1 of Streptomyces sp. NPDC044044. Lineage (NCBI taxonomy): Bacteria > Bacillati > Actinomycetota > Actinomycetes > Kitasatosporales > Streptomycetaceae > Streptomyces > Streptomyces sp. NPDC044044. Next base: position 464,035 of record NZ_JBWKFG010000009.1, read on the forward strand.
CGGCCGAGAACGCCGGTGCTCAGCCCCTGGGCTCCTTCGGCGCCGTCGTCGGGGCGACGCTGGGTGACCTGTCCTCGTACGACCTCGCGGTCAACGGCCCGCTGCTCGCCCCCGGCATCGGGGCGCAGGGTGCCACCCCCGCGGATCTGCCGGGTGTCTTCGGGGACGCGGTGCGCAATGTCGTGCCGAGCGTCAGCCGGGGTGTCCTGCGTCACGGTCCCGACGTGGCGGGGCTTCGCGTCGCGGCGAGCCGCTTCGCGGACGAGATCCGTGAGGCCGTCGCCTCGGCCTGAGGGTGTTTTTCCGTCTTCGAAGGACGTGTCCGGCCACGTCCCTACGTTTCGTTGATGGCCTGCCAGGCCAAATCCGGGGTGAAATGCCCGGAATGTACACCTCGGCAGAGGCTGACCAGGACTTTTCGTCTGTTCTCGCTGACTCCGGCGGCCATGCCCGCTAGTCTCCGACGAGAGCGAACGGGCAAGCGCGTTGCACGTTGCTCACCAGGTGTGGGGCGACTAGGTTCCTCACCGGTCCGTATCCGACAGTTCGACATCCGAGGTGACGTAGGCGTGGCTCTTCCGCCCCTTACCCCTGAACAGCGCGCAGCCGCGCTCGAAAAGGCCGCCGCGGCTCGCCGGGAGCGGGCCGAGGTCAAGAATCGACTCAAGCACTCCGGTGCCTCGCTTCACGAGGTCATCAAGCAGGGTCAGGAGAACGATGTCATCGGCAAGATGAAGGTCTCCGCCCTCCTGGAGTCCCTGCCCGGCGTGGGCAAGGTCCGCGCCAAGCAGATCATGGAGCGTCTTGGCATCTCCGAGAGCCGCCGTGTGCGCGGTCTCGGCTCCAACCAGATCGCCTCCTTGGAGCGTGAGTTCGGCGGTGGCGCTGCCTGACGTTCTCAGGCACTCCTGAGAACCTGGATAATCGCTGCATGGCTGCAACATCCCGGGGGACGACCCCCGTGCCCCCGGACGTACGTCCGCGGCTGACCGTGCTCTCCGGCCCCTCTGGGGTCGGCAAGAGCACGGTCGTCGCTCATATGCGCAAGGAACACCCCGAGGTCTGGCTCTCCGTCTCGGCCACCACCCGCAAGCCGCGCCCCGGCGAGAAGGACGGTGTCCACTATTTCTTCGTCTCCGACGAGGAAATGGACAAGCTGATCGCCAACGGCGAGCTGCTCGAGTGGGCGGAGTTCGCGGGCAATCGCTACGGCACGCCCCGGGGCGCCGTCATCCAGCGCCTGGAGGCGGGCGAGCCCGTCCTCCTGGAGATCGATCTGCAGGGCGCGCGCCTGGTCCGCGAGTCGATGTCCGAGGCGCAGCTGGTCTTCCTCGCACCGCCGAGCTGGGACGAGCTGGTCCGCCGGCTCACCGGCCGGGGGACCGAGGCGCCGGAGGTGATCGAGCGCAGGCTCGGCGCGGCGAAGATCGAACTCGCCGCCGAGGCCGAGTTCGATACGACCCTGGTCAATACCTCCGTCGAGGATGTGGCGCGTGAGCTGCTAGCCTTGATGAAAGTTGTTTGATCTTCATCCTCAGTAACCCCGGTTTGATCTTCAATTTCCATTCGAAGGTCAATCCCCATCGGAAGGCAGAGAGTGTCCTCTTCCATCACTGCGCCCGAGGGCATCATCAACCCGCCGATTGATGAGCTCCTCGAAGCGACCGACTCGAAGTACAGCCTCGTGATCTACGCCGCCAAGCGCGCGCGCCAGATCAACGCGTACTACTCGCAGCTCGGTGAGGGCCTGTTGGAGTACGTCGGCCCGCTGGTGGACACGCACGTCCACGAGAAGCCGCTCTCGATCGCGCTCCGCGAGATCAACGCGGGTCTGCTGACGTCCGAGGCCATCGAGGGCCCGGCTCAGTAGTCGCCGTTCTTTTCTTGCAGTTCTTCATCGCAGGCCCGGCAGCGCGACTGCCGGGCCTGTGGTGTGTCATGGAGTCGTACGTTCCCGAGTGCGGGGATCACGAGTGCGGGGAGGCACGGTGGGCAAGCCCAAGGTCGTTCTGGGGGTCAGCGGCGGTATCGCCGCGTACAAGGCCTGTGAGCTGCTGCGGCGGCTGACCGAGTCCGGCCATGACGTACGCGTCGTGCCGACCGAGGCGTCGCTGCACTTCGTGGGGGCCGCGACCTGGTCGGCGCTGTCGGGCAACCCGGTGTCGACCGAGGTGTGGGACTCCGTCCACGAGGTGCCGCACGTACGGATCGGCCAGGCCGCCGACGTCGTGATCGTCGCCCCGGCGACCGCCGACATGATGGCGAAGGCGGCCCACGGCCTCGCCGACGACCTCCTGACGAACACGCTCCTCACCGCCCGCTGTCCGGTGATCTTCGCCCCCGCCATGCACACGGAGATGTGGGAGCACCCGGCCACGCAGGAGAACGTCGCCACGCTGCGTCGCCGCGGCGCCCTGGTCATCGAGCCCGCCGTCGGCCGCCTCACCGGCGTGGACACGGGCAAGGGCCGGTTCCCCGACCCCGTGGAGCTCTTCGAGGTCGTACGCCGTGTCCTGGCGCGCGGAGACCTGGCCCGCGACCTCACGGGGCGGCACGTCGTCGTCAGCGCGGGCGGGACGCGCGAGCCGCTCGACCCGGTCCGCTTCCTGGGCAACCGTTCCTCCGGCAAGCAGGGGTACGCGCTGGCCCGCAGTGCGGCGGCGCGCGGCGCCCGCGTCACGCTCGTGTCGGCGAACGCGGCGCTTCCTGAACCGGCGGGCGTCGACATCGTGCCCGTCGGCACCGCTGTCCAGCTCCGCGAGGCGATGCTCAAGGCGTCCGCGGACGCCGACGCGGTGGTGATGGCGGCCGCCGTGGCCGATTTCCGCCCGGAGACGTACGCGACCGGAAAGATCAAGAAGAAGGACGGCCAGGAGCAGCCCCCGATCGCCCTGGTCCGCAACCCCGACATCCTCGCCGAGATCGCCGGTGACCGGCCGCGCCCCGGCCAGATCGTCGTCGGTTTCGCCGCCGAGACGGACGACGTGCTCGCCAACGGCCGCGCCAAGCTGGAACGCAAGGGCTGCGACCTGCTCGTCGTCAACGAAGTCGGCGAGCGCAAGACATTCGGCTCCGAGGAGAACGAGGCGGTCGTGCTCGGCGCCGACGGCAGCGAGACGCCCGTGCCGTACGGACCGAAGGAAGCGCTCGCCGACACGGTCTGGGATCTCGTGGCGAGCCGCCTGCCGAAGAATTCCTGAAGAAATAGCGGTGCCTCGCAGAAGAAGCCCCCGCTCGAGCCACGGCAGAATAGTGCTTGAAACCTGGGTGCGAATGTCACATTCGCCCCACTGGGCGCCTCAAACCCGGGAAATTCGGGCGCGAGGCCCTCTGGTGGAGACCGATCGTCGTACCGCACAATGCAGTGCCGCAGGTCACAGCGCTCCCAAGTGGCGAGACACGTGCTCCGGCGGCCGAGTGTGACCGATAAACTGGTCTCGGACGACGCCGGGCGCAGCTCCCGGCCGTCCACCAATGATCAGCCAGCAGCCGCTGCAACCACAGGGAGCGATGTGTCCCGCCGTCTCTTCACCTCGGAGTCTGTGACCGAGGGTCACCCCGACAAGATCGCTGACCAGATCAGCGACACCATTCTCGACGCCCTTCTGCGGGAGGACCCGAAATCCCGGGTCGCCGTGGAGACGTTGATCACCACCGGCCTGGTGCACGTGGCAGGCGAGGTGACGACCAAGGCGTACGCGCCGATCGCGCAGCTGGTGCGCGAGAAGATCCTCGAGATCGGTTACGACTCCTCGAAGAAGGGCTTCGACGGCGCCTCCTGTGGCGTCTCGGTGTCCATCGGCTCGCAGTCCCCCGACATCGCGCAGGGCGTCGACACGGCGTACGAGAAGCGCGTCGAGGGCGACGAGGACGAGCTCGACAAGCAGGGCGCGGGCGACCAGGGCCTGATGTTCGGCTACGCCTGCGACGAGACGCCGGAGCTGATGCCGCTCCCGATCCACCTCGCGCACCGTCTGTCGCGCCGCCTGTCCGAGGTCCGCAAGAACGGGACCATCCCGTACCTGCGCCCCGACGGCAAGACCCAGGTCACCATCGAGTACGACGGCGACAAGGCCGTCCGCCTCGACACGGTCGTCGTCTCCTCGCAGCACGCGTCGGACATCGACCTGGACTCGCTCCTCGCCCCCGACATCCGGGAGTTCGTGGTCGAGCCCGAGCTGAAGGCGCTCCTCGAGGACGGCATCAAGCTGGAGACCGAGGGCTACCGCCTCCTGGTCAACCCGACCGGACGCTTCGAGATCGGCGGCCCGATGGGCGACGCCGGCCTCACCGGCCGCAAGATCATCATCGACACGTACGGCGGCATGGCCCGCCACGGCGGCGGTGCCTTCTCCGGCAAGGACCCGTCCAAGGTCGACCGCAGCGCCGCCTACGCGATGCGCTGGGTCGCCAAGAACGTCGTCGCCGCAGGCCTCGCGGCCCGCTGTGAGGTCCAGGTCGCGTACGCGATCGGCAAGGCCGAGCCGGTGGGCCTGTTCGTGGAGACGTTCGGCACGGCCACGGTCGACACCGACAAGATCGAGGCCGCCATCGCCGAGGTCTTCGACCTGCGCCCGGCCGCGATCATCCGCGACCTCGACCTGCTCCGCCCGATCTACGCGCAGACCGCCGCGTACGGCCACTTCGGCCGGGCGATTGCGGACTTCACGTGGGAGCGGACGGATCGTGTGGATGCGTTGCGGAAGGCTGCGGGGCTGTAAGGAGCTGTAACGCTCCTTCGCTGCGCGCGTTCTGACGAAGCCCGGTGCCCCTGGTGGGGGCGCCGGGCTTCGTCGTGCCGTGGTGGACATCGGGCCGACGGCCGTGTCAGTGCGGTCTGGTAGGAATGCTGCTGTGAGCAGCGAGAACCAGAAATCCGAGGGGGCGGGCGGGGCCGAGCCTCCGGAGCAGCTTGCACTCATTCGGGAAGCGGTGCGCAAGGCCGATGTGCCGCGGGCCAAGCCGCGGACGTGGCGTGGGGCTCCGTTGGCGAAGCATCTGCCCGTGGCTCGGGTGCTGGTCGACAAGGGCGTGCTGCATCTTGACCGGTACTTCGACTACGCGGTGCCCGAGGAGTTGGACGAGCAGGCGCAGCCCGGGGTGCGGGTTCGGGTGCGGTTCGGGGCCGGGGCGCGGAACGTGCGGGGCGGGCGGCGCGAAGGTGGGGGGCTGATCGACGGGTTTCTCGTCGAGCGGGTCGCCGAGTCGGATTACTCGGGGCCTCTTGCCGCTCTGGCGCAGGTCGTTTCGCCCGAGCCCGTGCTCGACGGTGAGTTGCTCGGGCTTGCCCGGGCCGTCGCCGATCGGTACGCGGGCAGCCTTGCCGATGTTCTGCAGCTGGCCGTCCCGCCTCGTCATGCTCGCGCCGAGGCGCGGGAGATGGAGGAGGCTCCGGCCCCTCCGGCGGCGCCGGAGGCCGGGTCCTGGAGGCGGTACGGACATGGGGCGGAGTTCTTGGGGGCGCTTGCCTCTGGGGGTGCGCCCCGGGCTGTGTGGACCGCCCTTCCCGGGCCGGAGTGGGCCGAGGACATCGCGCGGGCCGTGCAGGCGACGCTTGCCTCGGGGCGGGGGGCCTTGGTCGTCGTGCCTGCCGGGCGGCCCGCCGCGAGGGTCGATGCGGCGCTGACCCAGCTGATGGGGGCGGGGCAGCATGCTCTGCTCACCGCTGATGTGGGGCAGGAGCGGCGGTATCGGGAGTGGCTCTCCGTGCGGCGCGGCGCCGTGCGGGCCGTCGTGGGCACGCGGGCCGCCATGTTCGCGCCCGTGCGCAATCTCGGGCTCGTCGTGATCTGGGACGACGGCGATGCCAGTCACAGCGACGACAATGCTCCCTTTCCGCATGTGCGTGAGGTGCTCGAGCTTCGGGCCTCGCGGGACAAGTGCGGCTTCTTGCTGGGGAGTTGGAGCTGCACGGTCGAGGCCGCGCAGCTCGTGGAGAGCGGGTGGGCGGCGCCGCTGATCGCCGACCGAGAGCAGGTACGGGGGAGCGCGCCGCTCGTACGGACCGTGGGGGACGGAGACCTTGCCCGGGACGAGGCGGCTCGTGCCGCGCGCCTTCCGACGCTGGCCTGGAACGTGGTGCGGGAGGGCCTGAAGCACGGCCCTGTGCTGGTGCAGGTGCCTCGGCGTGGATATGTGCCCCGACTCGCCTGCGAGAGGTGCCGGGAGCCCGCGCGGTGCCGGCACTGTGCGGGGCCGTTGGAGGCGCGGGACGGCGGAGGGCTGTGGTGCGGCTGGTGCGGGGTGGAGGAAGGCGCCTGGCACTGCGGGGAGTGCGGGGGGTTCCGGCTGCGGGCGCAGGTGGTGGGGGCGCGGCGTACGGCCGAGGAGTTGGGGCGGGCGTTTCCCGCGGTACCGGTGCGGACGTCGGGGCGGGAGCAAGTGCTTGACACCGTGCCGGGGTCGCCCGCGTTGGTGGTGAGCACACCGGGGGCGGAGCCTGTCGCCGAAGGCGGTTATGCCGCGGCCCTGTTGCTCGACGGGTGGGCCATGCTGGGGCGGCCCGATCTGCGGGCCGGTGAGGATGCGCTGCGGCGGTGGATCGGCGCGTCTTCGCTGGTGCGGCCGCAGGGGGATGGCGGGACCGTGGTGGTCGTCGCCGAGCCGACTCTGCGGCCCGTGCAGGCGCTCGTGCGGTGGGATCCCGTGGGGCATGCGGTGCGGGAGCTCTCCGAGCGGGCCGAGTTGGGGTTTCCGCCCGTGTCGCGGATGGCCTCCGTGGCGGGTACCGCGGAGGCGCTTTCCGCATTTCTCGCTGCGGCTGAGCTTCCGGGGGATGCGGTGGTGCTGGGGCCTGTTCCCGTGCCGGACGCGGGGCCTGGCCCCTCGGCCGCGCGGCGGGGCGGGACTGCGCCTGCCGGGGAGCGGTGGGAGCGGGTGCTCGTTCGGGTGCCGCCGGGGAGCGGGGCCGCGCTTGCCGCTTCGCTGAAGGTGGCGCAGGCGGCTCGGATGGCTCGGGGGACGGGGGCCGCGGGGGCGGAGCCTGTGAGGATTCGGGTGGACCCGCTGGATATCGGCTAGGCGTGGTGGTTCCCCCCTCCGCCGGGGGTGCTTGCTGCCTCTCGGTGTCTGCCTTCTGCGGGGTGCTCGTCGGCCTTGTGGTGCTTGCCGCCTCGTTCATCGGTGCCCGGCAGTGGGGCGTTGTGCCCACCCGTTCCGCCGTGCGGAACGCCTGTCCACAACGGGGGCTGCGCACAACGGCGGCGGCTGTCCTGCCGGGGAAACCGGTGGGGCAGCCGCCGAGTTGTTGTGTTCAGCCGTTCCTGGGGCCGGGGAAGGCGCTTGGGCGGGGGTCCTCGCGGAGGGCGGGACTGCCCGCCGTGGGCTGGGTCGGCATCGCGCGGGCCGCGGGGACCGAGGGGACCGAGGGGACTGAGGGGAGGGGAGCGCCGACCGGGACCGGGGGGCGGGCGGTCGCGGAGGAGGGCACCGTCTCCGTGGCGCGCTCGGCTTCGGCCGCCGCCTGTGTCGTGGCCCTGCGTGCGCCGTAACGGCGGTGCACCGCCTGCTTGGTGACCCCGAGGGCCGAGCCCACCGCGTCCCACGAGAAACCCAGCGAGCGGTCGAAGTCCACCGCGGCGGTCACCAGTGTCTCGACGCTGTCCCGAAGCTCCTGGGCGAGGCGGACGGTCGGGGCGGGGGCGCGCCCGTACACCACGAAGCCCGCGGAGGGGCTGGAGCGGCGCGGGCGGTAGACGTTGCCGAGCTGGGCGGTGAGCGTACGCAGTGCGTCCACCTGCCGGCGGACCCGCTCGATGTCCCGAACCAGGAGGTGCAGGCTGGCCCGTGCCTGGGCGTCGTGGGTTGCGTGGTCGGCCATGAACAAGCCTCTCGAACCGGCGTTGAAAAGGATCGGGCCGCGTCGGCGGCCCGTTGTGGTCAACTCTTTCTTGACCAACGCGCTAGTTCGTGTGGGGTCACGGTGCGGGGGCGTATGCGCATATGCACAGGGCGCGCGTCCGCGCGTACGCCCCCGGGCGAGCCGCCACGCTGGGGAGAGAGGACGCAACTTCTGGGGAGAGGGGGCAGGGGACAGAGGGACAAGGGGACAGGTGGCCCCGCGGAGAGCGGCCCGGCAGAGCGGCTCATAGACTGGTGCGCTCCCCGCACGTTCCCGTCCCGAGAGGCCGAAAGGCAACGATGAAGCTCGTCTTCGCAGGCACCCCCGAGGTCGCCGTCCCCGCCCTGGACGCCCTGATCGCCTCCGACCGGCACGAGGTGGCAGCCGTCGTCACCCGGCCCGACGCTCCCGCGGGCCGTGGCCGCAGGCTCATCGCGAGCCCCGTCGCCCAGCGCGCGGAGGAGGCCGGGATCGAGGTCCTCAAGCCCGTGAAGCCGCGCGACGAGGAGTTCCTGGCCCGGCTGCGCGAGATCGCGCCCGACTGCTGCCCGGTCGTCGCCTACGGCGCGCTGCTGCCCAAGGTCGCCCTGGACGTCCCGGCCCGCGGCTGGGTCAACCTGCACTTCTCGCTCCTTCCCGCCTGGCGCGGTGCCGCGCCCGTCCAGCACGCGGTGATGGCGGGGGACGAGATCACCGGTGCCTCCACCTTCCTCATCGAGCAAGGGCTCGACTCCGGGCCGGTGTACGGCACGGTCACCGAGGTCGTCCGGCCCACCGACACCAGCGGTGACCTGCTCACCCGCCTCGCCTTCGCGGGCTCCGGGCTGCTCGCCGCCACCATGGACGGCATCGAGGACGGCTCCCTGAAGGCCGTACCGCAGCCCGCCGACGGCATCACGCTCGCCCCGAAGATCACCGTCGAGGACGCCCAGGTGGACTGGGCCGCCCCGGCTCTCCGTGTCGACCGCGTCGTGCGCGGCTGCACCCCGGCTCCCGGTGCCTGGTCCGTGTTCCGGGGGGAGCGTCTGAAGATCGTCCAGGCCGCGCTCGTACCGGACCGCACCGACCTCGCGCCCGGCGAGCTCGCCGCCGCCAAGAACAATGTGTACGTCGGCAGCGGCTCGCACGCCGTGGAGCTGCTCTGGGTCCAGCCGCAGGGCAAGAAGCCGATGCGCGGCGCCGACTGGGCGCGTGGGGTGCGGATCGCCCCGGGCGAGCGGCTCGGGGCAACCGACGTAGGCTGAACAGGTTCGGCCCTCACCCAATAGCGGAGCACCTTTGAACGACCAGCCAAGCCGGCGACCCCAGAAGCAGGGCAAGCCCGGCAAGCCCCACCGCCGCCCCAAGAAGGACCCCGTCCGCTTCCTTGCCTTCGAGGCGCTGCGGGCCGTGGACGAGCGCGACGCGTACGCGAACCTCGTCCTGCCGCCCCTCCTGCGCAAGGCCCGCGACAAGGGCGATTTCGACGCGCGTGACGCGGCGCTCGCCACCGAGCTGGTCTACGGCACGCTGCGCAGGCAGGGTACGTACGACGCGATCGTGGCCGCCTGCATCGACCGGCCGCTGCGCGAGGTCGACCCGCCGGTCCTGGACGTGCTCAACATGGGCGTGCACCAGTTGCTCGGGACGCGCATCCCGACGCACGCCGCCGTCTCCGCCTCCGTGGAGCTGGCGCGCGTGGTGCTCGGTGACGGGCGGGCCAAGTTCGTCAACGCGGTCCTGCGCAAGGTCGCCGCCGACGATCTGGACGGGTGGGTGGCGAAGGTCGCGCCGTCCTACGACGAGGACCCCGAGGACCATCTCGCCGTCGTCCACTCGCACCCCCGCTGGGTCGTCTCCGCGCTCTGGGACGCGCTCGGCGGCGGCCGTGCGGGCATCGAGGACCTCCTGGAGGCCGACAACGAGCGGCCCGAGGTCACCCTCGTGGCCCGCCCCGGCCGCACCACCGCCGATGAGCTCCTCGACGCGGTCGGCGAGGAGTCCGCGCTGCCGGGGCGCTGGTCGCCGTACGCCGTGCGGCTCAGCGAAGGCGGCGAACCGGGATCGATCGACGCCGTGCGCGAAGGCCGCGCCGGGGTCCAGGACGAGGGCAGCCAGCTCGTCGCGATCGCACTCGCGAACGCCCCGGTCGAGGGGCGCGACGAGAAGTGGCTCGACGGATGCGCGGGGCCCGGCGGCAAGGCCGCCATGCTCGCCGGACTCGCCGCCCAGCGCGGCGCCGCCCTGCTGGCCGCCGAGAAGCAGCCGCACCGGGCCCGTCTGGTCGCGCAGGCGCTGCGCGGCAACCCGGGCCCCTACGAGGTCATCGCCGCCGACGGCACCCGGCCGCCGTGGCAGCCCGGCACCTTCGACCGCGTCCTGATGGACGTGCCCTGCACGGGACTCGGCGCCCTGCGCCGCCGCCCCGAGGCCCGCTGGCGCCGCCGCCCGGAGGACCTGGACGGCTTCGCGCCGCTCCAGCGGGGGCTGCTGCGCACCGCGCTGGAGTCCGTGCGCGTCGGGGGCGTCGTCGGGTACGCCACGTGTTCCCCGCACCTCGCGGAGACGCGTGCCGTAGTCGACGACGTGCTCAAGCAGCACGAGGGCGCCGAACTGATCGACGCGCGCCCGCTGCTGCCCGGCGTCCCGGCCCTGGGCGACGGCCCCGACCTGCAGCTGTGGCCGCATCTGCACGGCACGGACGCGATGTACCTGGCGCTGATCCGGCGGACTGCCTGACGGAGGCCGCTGTAGCGTCTCAGAATGAATGACCCTTTCTCATTTTCTGTGGCCCTTGTCTGGCCCATGGGCCACGGGAATGAGACGTTCCGTCGGCTCGTTCGCTGTCCCGTCTCGCTTAGCTTGGAGGAGTCGTACTGATCTCAGTGGGGCGGCCTCGAATCTCACGTCCGGTGGCTGTTGTCGAGAGTGCGGTCCCCCACAGGGGTGACCCGTGTCCCGTTCTATGTGGCTTGTCTCATGGCATCCGTGATGGTCGATGCATGGGTGGGGTACAGGTCCTGCGGGTGGGACTCCGCCAGACGTCTCGGATTTCGATCTGGCCTGGCTGGAGCATGGCGACGAGGTCCGAAAGCCCGCCCCCGCTACACGATCGATCCAGAACCGGCCAACGACGTAAGCCCCATGGGACCCATCGGACATGATCTAGCAATGCGTCCCAGGCCACACCACAGTCCCAGCTACCGGCGCCCACGATGATCCATGGCTCGCCCTTGCGGGTGGCGACCGCGTAAAGGCGTGCCATTTCGCCTTTAGTCCAGGATGGACTCGTCGAAGACGGTCTTCGACCACTTGTGAGTGTTGAGATCTTGCTTCCACGCCCGGCGTTCGAGTCCGGTGGTCGAGATGGTGCGGAAGTCCTTCCCGTCGATCCGGAACTCGGTGGTCTTCGTCTCGCCGTCCTTGGACCAGACGATCTCGGGGACCCACACGCAGTCACAAGCGCGGGTCTCCACAGTGAGCTCGATGTTGAGTGTCCTCCCGCCGACGAGCTCCTGAGGCATTTTGTCCCCGCCCTCGAAGCTGACGGTGGCGAAGTCGGCGCCGCCGTCGAGATCCGCGTACGCCATTAGCTCTTCGGGCCCGCCGCCGCACCCGCCGTTCTGCAGTCCCACCAATGTCGCCCGGTCGGCCCCCGGTGCTGCCCTTCGGTCGAGGACCTTGATACGTAGTTCCTTCACCTGTAAGGGCCTGTTGTCCACCGGCTGGATACCAATACTGAGATGCGTGGTGGCCGGGTCTCCTGTGGTCTTGTCGTTGATGAGTTCCGAGTCCGGAGTCCCATCCTCCGAGACGGGGATTTCTGTGAATTCACTGGGCGGCTTGGTCACCACCCACGCTTCCCAGGGGCACAGGTAGCCACTACGCGAATACCGAATACCTTGCGCCTCCGCTTCGGACTGGCCGGAGGCAGAAGGGGCGGCTTGGGGTGGCGTCGTCCATACGGAGCCGGACGGCTGCACTTCCGGCGGCTTGGTGGAGACCCCGACCCTTGGCGAGCGGGAGCCCGATACATACACGGGCGGCTTCTTCTCCTTGAACTGATCGCCGATCCACGAGAATCCGCCGTTCAGACCGATCACGATGAGGGAGACGAAAACCGGGGCGATGATCGCTGTGGCGATGAAGCTCTTGTCCCGCCACGGGAAATGGTGTCGCCTGTCGGGAGGCGGGTCGGATGCGTCGGGTGGATCAGTTGTACCCGATGGTTCGGGTGGTTCAGGTGACTGTGAGACATCGTCGGACATAAAGCCCTCCCCCGAGGTGAATTGATCCCTTAGGACTTTCATCGCGCCCATAACCCAAGGTAGCGAATAGCCGCCCGCACGGGGTGCCCGCGTAAAACTTCTTCGACTAGATTCGACTGTCACTGCCCTCAGTCCGAGGGCAACAGGACATCCTGTCGAGGTCTGGGGGAACCGTGAGTCCAGAAGAGGCAGATGTCGCGACACGCTATCGCAGCACCCTCCGCGTCAAGCTCCTTATCGCTGCCCTCATCGCCTCCTTGATCGCCAGTTCGCTGATCATCTGGCAACGCGAAAAGGACATGAAATCGGCACGGCAGAAAATTGAATCGCGGGAGCGTTCCATCTCGCGATTACTCGCCCTTGAATCCAGTGAGACGATTGACGAAGATCCGGATCTCGCATCGCTTCTCGCCGCTCGGGCATTCCGTATCAGCGCCACCAAGGAAGCGAAGACAAGCCTTCGTAACGCCGCGGCCCTCCCCCTCGAACACCGCTTGACCGGACACCAAGATGCGGTGATTCGATTGGCATTCAGCCCTGACGGTCGCGCTCTGGCCACTGCCGGGGGATCCGCGGACAGTTCACGGTCGGTGAGACTGTGGGACACGGCAAACGGGCGAACCCGAGCGACCATCCCGTACGACCCGGGAACCCTTGTGCAAGCACTGGAGTTCAGTTCCAGCGGTAGAAGTCTCGCTCTCGGCAAGAGCGATGAGACCGTGCAATTGTGGGAGGTGGCCACCGGACGCCCGCGCCCGACCGTCACTCTCGACTCTCCCGGCCTAGACGCGGCGCAGTTCAGCCCCGACGGCCGTCTCTACGCCACCAGCGGCTCCCACAAGATCCAGGTATGGGATACGGCGACCGGTCGCCTGCGCAGCACCCTCGCTTACCCCACGGACGACCTTGTCTGGGAGATGGAGTTCACCGCGGACGGCCGCACCCTCGCCACCTCCAGCAACGACTTCAAGACGGTGCGCTTGTGGGATGTTGCTCGTGGTCGGCTCCGCAGCACCCTCACCGGACGTCAAAACAGTGTGTCAGCGCTGGCGTTCAGCCCGGACGGCCGGGCACTGGCCGTCGGCGGCTCCAGCATTGTCCAGGTCTGGGACACCATGACCGGCCGACTGCGCACCTCCCTCACCGGCAATCAGGACAACGTGACATCCGTCGCGTTCAGCCCTGACGGTCGTTCTGTCGCCGCCGGCGGCTGGGGCACCATCGAGGTCTGGGACTCCACCAACCCTGAAAAGCCCGCAGCCCACACGCTCAACCGGCCACACACCACCCTCGCCGGACACACCGGCGCCGTCGGGTCCTTGGCGTTCAGCCCCGACGCCGGCACTCTCGCCTCCGGCAGCGACGACCACACCGTGCGGCTGTGGAACATACCCGTCAGCAGGCCCCTCAGTGGCTCTCGCAACAGTGTGTACGCGATGGCGTTCAGCCCGGACGGCCACACCCTCGCGACCACGGCCGGCGACGCGGTGCGGCTGTGGAACACGCGGACCCGCCGCCTCCGCGCCACGCTCGGCAGGCACGAGAACGGCGTCGACGCCCTCGCGTTCAGCCCGGACGGCCGCACCCTCGGCGCCGCGAGCGGTGACACCGTACGACTGTGGAACACGCGGACCCGTCACCTCCGCACCACTCTCACCGCACACCAGAAAGGCATCCACGCGATCGCCTTCAGCCCCGACGGACACACCCTCGCCACCGGCGGCCACGATCACACCACTCGCATCTGGAACACCAGGACCGGCCGCCTCCGTGCCACACTCACCGGACACCGAAACAGCATCGGATCAGTCGCGTTCAGCCCCGACGGTCATACGCTCGCCACCGCGGGTGACTACACCGTACGGCTGTGGAACATGCACACCATGCGCTCGCATGCGGTCCTGGAACACGATCTGGGAGTTGACGCCGACACAAAGGTGACGTTCAGTCCTGACGGCCGGACCGTGGCTGGCAGCGCCGGTGGTGTCGCATACCTCTGGGACACGGCCACCGGCCAGACGCAACGAAGCCGAACCGAGGGACTCGGAACCATAGCCAGCCAGGACGGCACCATCATGGCGCTAACCTTCAGCCCCGACGGCCACACCTTCGCCACCGCAAGCACAGACCGCCGAACGCGCCTTTGGGATACGACCACCGGCCGTCTGCGCACCACCCTGACCGGCCACACCGGCCCCGTCACAGCCATGGCGTTGAACCGAGACGGCCACACTCTGGCCACCGCTAGCCTCGATCACACTGTGCGGCTGTGGGATATCAGCCTTACCACGCGAGAGGAGGAGGCGATCGACACGATCTGCCGGTCTGTGGGCCGCGACCTCACGGCAGACGAGCGCGCCAAGTACCTCAAAGGTCAGCCCTCAGCTCCGACCTGCCATCAGGCAGCGAAGACCTCGTGATCCGGCACGGGCCAAGCGACCCTGAACCGTCGGCGTCGGTCCCGCAACGAGAAACGCACCGCGTGACCACGCGGCTGCGAGTGCTGCCGCTGTCCCCACCACCCGTGCACGGCGAGACGGTCGGCTCCTACCTGAACCGGCTCACCGACGCCAACCACCGCACCATCCGGCACCTTTCATCCCAGATCGGCCCGTCGCGCTCGGCGCCGCCGTGAGGACAACCGAGTCGGCTACTGGACCCCCGAAGAATTGGTGCGGCTCGCCGTCCTGACCGTTCGGAACCCGGCCTCCGCCCTCCACGCGATGCCTCCGCTCGGCACGATCGGCAGCCTGATCCGGCGGTTGCCGTTATCCGCCACAGAGGAAGTCATCGAGCCACGGCACCGTCCGGTCTGTCGCCTCTGCATGGCTCGCACGCAGCCCTCCGGGCTCGGCGCCGTTGCCGAGATCGATCTTCTTGTCCGAGAAGTACGGCTTGCCGAAGTGGTCGTCGGGGCTAAGGGAGTACGGCGTCTTCGGCTCGGAGAGATTGAAATCGATTCCGTCGTAGGCGCCACCGCCCTCGGGGCGGACCAGGATGACCGTCTTCGCGGTGGCGGGGCCGCATCTCAGGTCCTCGGCCCTCATGCCGGTGATCGTCAGGCTCGCCGATCTGTTGCTGAAGAGATCGATGAGCCACGAGGACGAGTACCCGTCGGACTTGTCCCAGCCCGGGTCCTCAAGACCGTGGCCACCGTGGGCCGCGGCCAGTTCTTCCACCTCCTCTAAGTTGGGGCCGTCGTTGGCGCCGGATTCCCGGAAGGTGCTGGCCTCGGTACGGGTCAGAGGGCGATCCAAGACATAAGCCATGTAGAGCGGGTCCGCGTCCACGCGCGTGGACGCCGTGAAAGCCGGAGCCTCACGGTCGAGGTTCTCCTCGACCTGCTTCGAGTGGCGTGTCGTCGGCTCGGTGGCGAGGTAGTCGAGAGCCGCCGGGACGAGCCAGGCGAGAAGGCCAACGACAGCGCCGCTCGCCAGAGTCCACAGGCCCCTCCGTCGTCTCTGTCCCGGCGGGCTCTCCAGCACGCCCGGCGCGAGAGCCTCGGCGGTCACCTCGCGCCGACGTGGCCCGGGCGAAATCGGGTCGGGCGCTGCGGCCGCGGAAGCGGAAGTCGTCGCGCTCCGGGCCGACGTGAGTGGAGCGGCCGCCGGGGCCGGGGCGGTGCCCCTGCTCTGCGTGGCTGATACGGGCCCGGAAGGCGGTGCGGCCCCGGTGGGCGGTGCGGAGTGCGTGTTGCCCGTGGCGGAGGAGGGCGCTGCCGTCGGGTCCGTACTGTGCATGGCGCCCTCGCGGGGAATCGGCGGCCGGTCGATACAACGGCGCCCAAGGCTCATCCACCAAGACAGCGGCAAGGGAGGGCACTGCGGGCTGGTCGGTAAAGTCGCTCGAGGTGGCTTCGGGAGTACGTAATCGGCCAGACGAACCACAAGATCCTTCGGTGCCGACAGTGACAGGGGCACGGCCTCCAACACGCCGTCCAGGCTGTTTCCCGGGCGCACAAACCTCGTTCGTCCGAATGTGCCGGGTCCGCGCCGACATTGCAGGTCAAGCTGTCAGTTCGCGACCCTCTATAACACGCTTCGCCATGCGTGTCTCACGGATGGACGGTGCCGGACGCGAACCAGTCATGAAGCGTGCGTTCCGCTCCCTCTGGAACATCGTTGATGAACACGACGGCGAGGCCGCGCTGTGCCCGGGAGCAGCACACGTAGAAGAGGTTGCGTGATCGTTCGGTCCGGTCGGCTTTGTCGGTGCCTGCGAGCATCTTGCCGATGCTGTAATTCGTCCAGGCCCTGTCGTCGACTGCAACGAGGACGTTCTCGAACTCGTCTCCCTTGACTCCATGCTGAGTCGAGAAGGGGGTGAGTTCGTCGATGAAGCGGGTGACTCTGATGACCTCCTGGTAGGACACGCTGCGGAGGTTGTTCGAGAAGTCCGCGCGGCGCTGGCCACGCTCGTCCAGGTCGGTTGCGGTCCGTAGGCGTTCGCGGTCTTTGAGCTTTCCAGGCACGGTCAGGAGGTGGCCGTCGGCCATCAGGTCCAGGACATCGCCGACGGTGCCGGTCATGCGTACGGTGTCGAGCATGCGGATGGCCTCGCTGATGGTGCGCTTGTGTACATGCCGGGTGACCCGTGTTCTTCCCTCGTCCAACAGCCTGGACAATTCGGCAAAGTCCTTGGCCTGGAAGGCTGCGGACAGGGCCTCGACGCGCGTCATGTACTGGATGTAGGGCTCGTTGCGTTCCATGAGATCGTCAGGGCCAAAGCGGCCAAGGCGTCTGTATTGGTCCAGGAGGTTGGCGTACTCCAGGGTGCCGGCGATCCCGCGGTGCGTGAGGAGGAGGTACTTGGTGTTCTCCCGTGTCCAGCCGTGTTGGCTGAGAGTCGCTTCGGCCCTGGCGAGGCGCTCGTGTCCGACCGGAATCGCGGTGTTGAGGAAGAGGTGGACCTCGCCGGTTTGCTGCTTGCCGACGGCATCTTGGATGAGCATGGGACGCATCTGGTTGAGGACATCGACGACCGGCGGTGAACACCGGTAGTTCTCGTGCTTGGTGATTTCGGCGAGGCCGGGGCGTTGCACCGCTCCTACACCGGAGGGAAAGATCTTCTGCATGGAGTCACCGAAGAGGCCGACCGTGCATCTCTCGCGACCGGCGCCCGCCAAGTGATCTAGGAGTAGTTCGATCGTCTGCGGTGACGTGTCCTGATATTCATCGACGAAGATGATCGGGTATTGGCTGGCGATGATGCGTACGAGCTTGGGGTGGGTCTTGACCAGCCGCAGCGACAGCGCGAGGACATCGTCGTGAAAGATCCGCCCCTCGCTGAGCCTGCGCCCACGATCGGAGTACTCGATGACAGGGGCAGCGGAGACGTTATCCATCTCTTCGGGCTTGGCCAGCTCCTTATTGTACTCGAGGATTTGCTGCCAGAGCTCGTGCTGGTACGGCTGGATCACGCTCCAGAGAAATTCATGGATGGTGCCGACGTAAACGAGCGGGTCCGCAGCAATGCGTTCAAGGATCTTCTTCTTGGCGATGTTCGTGAACGTGATGCAGGCAATCCGTCGATGGTTAGCCTCCAGCGACACACGGCGATGGGCGAGGAGGTGCTGCAGGGCCCGCACCAGGGTGGTCGTTTTGCCAGCGCCGGCCCCGGCTTCTACAAGAAAGCTGCGCCGCGCCTCCAGCTCCGCGATGACAGCTTCCAAGGTGTCTAGGCGAGCCACTGCAGTCCTTCAGCGATGTAGCGGGGAACGCTCCAGTCCTCCAGGAGCATGACGTCGAAGGCGAAGTCAGTTTTGTGGTCGCTGAGTTGTTGTGCGATGTCGTAGGCCTTGGCTTCGATGTCGTCGGGGGCGGGGTCGGCCCCGACCTCCTTGACGAAGGCCGACTTCAGGGCGAGCTGGCGGAAGTCACGGGCTAGGGGCCCTGCGTTGGCGATGATGAAAGCGTCCTCGAAGCTTCTCGCGCAGACACCCGTATCTCTCTCTGGGATCTGGTAGGCGACGCGGACGTGTCCCTGCTCCTTGTCGACCGAGTCAGTGGCGAGAAGCTCGGCGACGCTGGACTTTGCGGGCAGCCACTTCTTCAGCGTCGAGTTCGCGGTGACGGCCTGACCGAGGCCGGGTGGGCAGGCCTTGCGGTCCTCAGGACACACCGAGTCGATGTCGGTGATGACGAGAGTCTTCACATTCAAGAAGGCGAGCAGCTCTTTGAAGCGGACCGCATAAGAGTCGCCCACCTCGATAACCGACACGTACTGGTGCAGAAGCTCCCGAGCGCACCGGCGGACCATCTCGGGCAGCAGCAGGCGTTCCGCGGTGCCCTCAATCAGGATCACCTTGTCGGCGAAGAACATGTCGCACCGGTGCAACACCATGTACTGGCGAAGGAAGCGCAGGGTCTCGTCCCCCTGCGGGGTGGCCTTGACGTTGGCCTGGAAGGTCGAGAGGTCTTTGATGGCTAGCTGCGGCCCAGAACGGTCGAAATACCGCACGGTGTGGAAGCCGCTGCTGGCAACGATGTGGGAGGAATGCGTGGTGATGACCACCTGCACCATCCACCCCGCCTTGCGGCTGATGAAGTCCTGGATGTTCTTGATGAACGTCTCCTGCATCTGTGGATGCAGATGGGCTTCGGGCTCCTCGATGAACAGCACCTGCAGCGCGGGCTTGGGCAGGGTGCGCTCGTAGGTCTGGTGGAAGCTGATGACCTGAAGAATGGTGAAGATCAGCTTGCTGTAGCCCAGCCCGTTGTGCCCCTCGGGCAGATGGAAGTCATCTTCCCCGGATGGATACTGAATCCGCGTGCTGCCGCGCAGGATGCCTGAGGCCTCAATGAGGGAGACGATCCGCGGCTTCTGAACAGGGGTGATGCTGCCGACGCCGAAGGTGCGCAGATCTTCAAAGATCGGATCGAACAGTGTGGCGTAGTTGTCGTCGAGCTGCTTGGAGGCAGACGCCAGGGCGGTCTCGATCTGTTCGATGCTCTGGTGACGGTCTTCGTGGGCGCTGTTGACCTTGTAATAGGCCTCGAACGTCTTCGAGAGTGTGCGTGTCTTGTCGCCCGGTGTGTCGTCGACCTTGGTCTGCGCGTACACGAACTTCACTGAGAGGATCGCCTCCGCAGCCCCTCTCTTGATCTCCTTCGTGACGTTCTTGTCCACGGGGCTGACCGCTCGGTAGGCCGTTGTGAAGTAGTCCGAGAAGTTCTTACGCAGCCACTTCACGCGGTCGAACGGCTGTCGCTGACTGGCCGCCCAGAAGTCCTGAAGAAAATCGTGCGGGCGCGGGGCTTCCAGCGCCGCTTCAACCTTGACCTCGACACAGGTCTCGTCGAGGTCAAGGATCACGCCTGTGAGCGGGGCGAGGTCTTCCGCCTCTGTGTACTCGATAGTGAGGAGCAGGCGTATGGCCGGAACCAGGTCGTAGGCCTTGGCGCGTAGATCCTCACTGGTCTCTGTGTCGCCCTGCGCAGCGAGTGCCTGGGCCTCGCCGAAGATCTGCCGCGCCTGCTCGATGTCCGCGATACGACAGGTGGAGAAGTCTTCCAGGACGAACCTCGTGTCCTCTTCGCCGAAGAACTTCTCGAAGAGATTGACAAACGAGGTCTTGCCGCTGTTGTTGCGCCCGACGATGAGGGTGGCCGTCGGATCGATCCGAACGTCCACCTTCTCCAAGGTGCGGAAGTTGATCGCTTCCGCGTGAGTCAGCTGCATTGAACTCCTGACATCGTCCCCAACCCCCAGCTCCCGCGACGGCATATGCCTGCGACTGCGGAGCCAGAGCAGTATCTGGTACGTAAGGTGTGAGTGCGCCCACTTGGCTCAAAGTGACTATCGGTGAGCTGGATTACGTCTGTTCCGAACCCAGTCGATCAGTGCCTTGAGGGGCGGGTCATCTTCGTTCAGGGCGGGGCGAAGTCGCCCGGTTCAGCTGGAAGGGCGGATGATCAGTGCGGCATCAGGGCGTGACCTCCAGCCCCACGGCGCTTCTCTCCCGCGTCTTCATCGTGTGCGTCTCACCGGTGAGCAGCAGGCAATCGACATGCAGTGCATAGCCAATGACCACATTCCGTGGACGGTGACACCAGCGATGCCCGGGGAGTCTTCCCCCGAGGGAGTCGTTCTACTGATCACCGGCTTCATCCAAGGCTGGCTACCGGACGCCCTCTCCAGCTGCCGTGAAGCACTCCTGGAGACAGAAGGTGCGGCTCGCTAGAAGGACCGCTGTCAGGGCACCAAGGACAAGGCGCGCCTGGGCTCCGTTGTCGAGCGCTGGCCGCCGCCCTCGACTGTGGTGATGGTGAGACCGAAGAGCATCTTCTTCATCTCATCCGGCGTCAGGCACAGCTCCGCCGCTACTGCGGCCGGCGTGACACCGGTAGACCTGAGCCCTTGGAAGACCTTGGTCAGAACCTGGGATGTCTCCCTCTTCTTCATGCCTTCGGGTTCGTCCCTGCGATAGCCCCGCTTACTGAGTTCGGTACACGCGGAGCGGTACTGCCAGTCGGTGAGGAGATTGAGGTCGTGCATCCGATAGGTCAGAGCCATCGCGGAGACGTCCCAGATGGCTTTGCCTTTGAGGATCTGGTCGACATGGGAGCCGGACGGCATGTGGCCCAATACGCTCGATGCGGGCATGAGAAAAGCACTGGCGAAGTCGTTCGCTTGCCTCTCGGCCTCGGGTCCGGCGCACGCCCTGTCGCTGCCATGCATAACTAGGTGGCCGAGTTCATGGGCGGCGTCGAAGCGTCCACGCTCGATGGACTTCATCGTGCTCAAGAAGACGAACGGGGTGCTCCCTCGCCAGACCGCGAAGGCGTCGACTTCCGCATGGTCGGGCGCTAGCGAGAACACACGGACACCGTGCGCTTCCAGCAGGTGCACCATGTTGGGGGCCGGTGCACTGCCGAGTCCCCAGCGTGTGCGCACCATCTCAGCTGCGGTCTCCGGGTCCGGCTTGCCGAGGGAAGGAACATCGGCAGCTGGCAGGCGGAATCGCTCCTCAATCCAGTCGTACAGCAGCGCGGCGAGAGAGCCAGCTGCTCGCGCCGCATCCAGAGTGCGCGCCGAGGTCTTACTGCGGGCCCGCCACGAGATCCCCTCGGGCGGAAGCTCGTCGATGTGCGGGCTCTTGAAGAAGCCCGCGGGAAAGTCGAGAGCGTCGGCGAGACGCCCGACAGTGGCACGCCGGGGTGATGTGCGCCCTGTCTCGTAGTTGGACAGGCTCTGAAGCGAGATCCCCGCGAGCTCAGAAAGCTCCGCGAGCGTCAGGCCCCGGCGCTTGCGGGCCAGCGTGATTCGGGACGGGGTCACCATGGTGAGACTGCCTCGGGATCCAGGTGGTGCGGGTGGGGCAGCCAGTATGGCGGCCACCCCACATGATGGGCCTCAGCGAAACTCGACTGGGATGTCGATCTCGTCGGGTCCATCTTCGTCCGGCAGTTCGATTTCGTCCATCTCGATGACGGGGAGCGGAATCCGCCGTTCCCACGCGGCGACGAACCCGCGCTCCACCCGGCTGGGCAGCGAAAGCTCACTGTGGATGCGGACCGCGCCCTCGACCTTGACCCGGTAAGAGACAAGGAACCAGGTCTGGAGCTCCAGTGCCTCATCCTCGTCGAGAAGCACCTCATCCGGCCCGACAGGAGGGGGGAAGAGGCCGAGCTGGACGTTGTGCTCAGCTGCTCGCTCCGTGGCCGCACCCCTCTTGTGAAGGTTCGTCGGGTGGAAGCTCGGGTTGCCGGTAGCTGCATCTCCGATCATCGTGCCGATCGCGAGCGTCTTCTGTGGGTTACAGACGAGCTCAAGGTGATCATGGAGGAGCCTCTTCCACCCCGCGTGACGAATGTGCGCCTCCCGAAGAAGCCGCACGTGCTCCTGGTAGGCACGCGTACCGGCGGTGTTCGCCGGGTGGTTGGGGGTGGCCGTTCGCCGCGCCGCTTCGCCAGCATGCAGAGCCGGGTGCAGGTACTCCAACTTCGTTCCGAGCGCTGCCAGCTGGGCATGCATGTCATCGGGAACGGGCGCGACGAGGGACAGAGCCATGAAACCTCCGAAGGATCGGTGAAGTTATAAGGATGCTACCTCAGGCGCGGTGTCAGATTTATAAGATTCACCACGCCCGCTGTGTATGCAAGTGCAATTGATAGCCCGTCAAGTCACGATCTGCCCTTGCACACCGATCTCCGGGGCCGCCTTCGATGCAGCCGAACCGTCGCCCTTCTGACGCGAACCACCCCCGGTTGGACTGGGCAAGGAGGACAAGGAAGGTCCCCGAGGCCATCGCTCAACATGACCAACAAGCGCCGACAAGGGAGACACCGTGGCTGGCGCAACAGACTGACGACCGGCCCCAAGGGGCCGCACATTTTGCTGAGCGGCTGTTCGTAGCCGGAAATGAGGAGGTCCGTACATGCCTGATCCGCTGCGAGATTCGGCGTCGCATCCGGTTCAGCCGCTGCATACCTTCAACGACGTCGGAGAAGCACTCGTCCTTCACTCCGGACCAGTTGGAGGGCTTGAAGGTAAGGCGAGGCCGGGGCACGTAGAACTGTCCTGTTCACCGACCTTGAGCCTGGACTGGTGGATAGAGACAGGCCCGGAAGGCTCTCCGCACCTGCCCGGCGAACCGACTCTGTTGCTTAAGCGGCCCTACGGCGAAGCAAAGATCCCGGCCGTTGGACGCGGCACGGATGAGGGCTGGACGAACGGCGCAGATCTTGGCGACGCCGACGCCGCCTTGAGCAGGATCGTCGCTCACTGGGTAAATCTCCCCCGCTTCCGGGAGCAACACCGTCTGACGCAGATGGTCGACGGTGCAGAGCGGTCCTGGAGCAACGGCCGCTGGTGCCACGAGGTTAGTGGGTGGAAGATCGTCATCGATGTACGGCCGGATCACAAAGTGATCTGGGAGCGTCTGCTGAAGAGCCGGCTCTACGCAATGACGCACGCTATGGAGATCACCCGAGCCGACGGCGGTCAGTTCACGGCGGCCGAAGCAGCACATGTCCTTCGCGCGCTCCACGTTGGGCTTTCCTTCTCACTGGGCCGATGGGTGGCGCCAGTTCTCCCCGTAGGCCTGAACGCAGACGGTGAGGTGGCGTGGGAGGAGTGGCGGGTCCTGCACTGCGACCCTGCGCGGAAGCTCTCTACCGGCTGGTGGCTTCCTACGGAGTCCGACGCCCTCGCCAGGTTCCTGGACGGCCTCATTCCGGCATTTTCGGATGCAGGTAGAGCAGACCTGCTTCAGCTCCAGATCAACTACGCGATCAGCGCGATCCGTGATCACGGCTTCGTCGAGCAGCGCGTGATGATCGGCGCCGCCGGGCTCGAGCATGCGATGTGGCAGCGCCTGCGCTTGAGCGGGGTCCTTACAAAGGACCAATACAAGTCATGGAATGCCCACACACGCCTGAGAAAGATCCTCCAGGACGTCAATATCCCCACGCCACTCGACGCTACGCAACATCCTGCGCTCGCCCAGTTCGCCGAGCAGGAGCGGCTGCGGGGAGGTACAAGAATCGACGGACCAGAGGCCGCGACGAGAATCCGCAATCGGCTGGTGCACCCTGAGGGAACCCAGGACACGATCTATGGCATCAGCGGAGTTACGACAGAGGCGTGGCTTCTGATTCGGCACTATCTGTCACTACTGGTCCTCGAATCCTTGGGCTATCGGGGCCGCTATCAGAACCTGGCGAGAGTACGCGGATGGTCCGGCGAACTCGAGAGCACTCCGTGGCCGTGAACCCGCTATTCCCCGGCGACCAGTCGTCTACGGGATCTTGACCTCGTCGCGGATCGGGCGTACGGCCTCGCGCTAGGCCGATTTTCACGTCCCCGGTACGCCCGGCGCACGATGCTGGACTGTTCACTGCGCCCATGTTCCTGCGACTGATGCCGGTCTGTGCGGAGTGGGCGGACGGCTCAGGCCGCAGCCGATGCGGTGATCTGGAGCATCGGCTTCGCCCTGCCCCTGCCCACCTCGCGTCTCTTGCCTGTCGGGTCCACACGGGTACACCCCGCCGACGGGATGCCTGCCCCGGGCGAGCCGCGGGTGCACCTGCTCGGTTGACAGCGGCCACCTCGAATTCCCCACGTACGGCCAGTTGAGGCGTCACTGTCGGTGAGGGATACCCAGGTCGCCCGGGTGCTCCCTCGGGAGGGGGAGGGAGATCGTTCGGGTGGTCGATGCTGGATCGCTGCTGCCGATGCGAAGTTCACAACATGAGCACTGATCTACGGATGATGAAGGTGCCCTGGCACACGTGGAGGCGGCAGGGGCCACGGCGGGTGGGTCGGGCGGCGATGGTCTGGGCGATGGCGTACGCCGGGTTCGGCCTGGTCTGTGCGCTGCGGGCGACTCCACTGTTCGGCTCCAACGGCATCCTGGGGCCCTCCGCGGCGGGGTGGGCAGTCACGGCGGTGGGGACACTGGCGGCTCTGACCTGTGCGGCGGTGTTGCGATACGGACTGCGGCCCGCACTGCGGGTGTTGCTGTGGACGGTGTGCGGCCTGACCGGGTGCGCCGCGTTCAGCCTGCTCATGGATGTGATCATGCTGATGTTCGGCCAGGGCTTGGGAAACTGGGCCGCCGCTGCCAACCATGGGCTGGCGGCGGCCGGGGCACTCTTGCTCGCCGCTACCGCCCGCTCCGGTCGCCCCGTACCTGCCACCGCAGCAGCCCCGACGCCCTCTGCCGCACCCCGGTCGGTTCAACTCGCCGCCTGGGCCGGCACGGCGTCCTTCCTCCCGTATGCGGCGATGAAGCAGGTCTGGGCCTTCGGCGGCACCTTCGCCGGCACATCCGGCGCGGAGATGCGCGCGATCTCCGAGCGCAACGGTGCCTCGGAAATCTGGCTCACTCTGGAGTCCTGGGGCCTGGACGCCACCATGCTGCTGGCCGCACTCGGCGTCTTCCTCCTCTGGGGCCTTGTCCGACCCTGGGGTCAGGTCTTCCCACGCTGGACGCTTTCCCTGCGTGGTCGTCGCGTTCCCCCATGGCTCCCGTTGGCACCGGCCCTGCTCGGCGCAGCCACGCTTGCCCCGTACGGTGTGCTCGGCCTCGGCTACACCGCTCTTGCCACCATGGACGTGCTGACGATGCGGAGCGGCGATTTCCACTCTCCGGATGACGCACTCGTGGTCAGCTGGATCGGCATGGCCGCATTCGCGGGGTACGGATGCGCGCTGGTAATGGCGACGCGCTCGTACTGGCTGCGGACCCGCCACTTGCCCCGTCGCACTGACGCTGTGTAACTGCCCGCGGCCAGATGGCTCCCCACTAACTGGCCGCGGGCGGGGAATCTGAACTGGCCACTGACACTCGGTTACGGCGACTGGACCAGACCGGCCTGCGCTGCCCTCGTCGGCGTCAGCCGCCCGGCCGGGGCGCCGCCCGGCAAATCCGCAGCCTTCTGTACTGACCGCAGCAGGAGGAAAATCGCGAGCGCTGAGCTCCATGCGGCACGTTCAATAGCCCCTGTGACCGAAAAACCCTCTTCTGCTCTGCAGCGCTTCGTGCAAGACGACGATCCCAGCGCGCTCACGCTCATCGTGGAAACCCCTTTGGGAACGCATGTGCGCCGCATACCGCCCGCGTTGCCCTTGCCGACCCACGTCGATCACGGAGCCGGCGCCGAGGCGGCAGCCCACACGGCCGCCGCCACCTGGGGCATGCCCGACTTCGTATTTCAGCAGCAGGCGCACGCTGCCAAGGGATCGGGACAGCGGGAACTCGGCGACCGGCTGCTGCTTGCCGGCCGCCGCGGTGCGGTCGTGCAGGTCAAGGCTCGCACCATCACGCCCAAGCCGGACGCCCTGGAAGCCGGCTGGATCCAGAAGGTCGCGGCCAAGGCGATGAGCCAGGCAAAGGGCACTGTGCGCCAACTGCGCATGATGCCCGCCGACATGATCAACGGACGGAGCCGTGCGCTGCGCGTCGACGGCGACGCGTTCGAGTGGATCGCAGTGTTCCTGCTGGATCATCCGCAGGTGCCTGAGAGCACTGTGGCCACGTGGCAGCCGATAGGCATGCCTGCCATCGCACTGACCCGCCGCGACTGGGACTTCCTCTTCGACCAGCTGCGCTCGACCACCGCTGTGCTCGACTATCTTTTCCGCGCTGCCGGGGAGCCGGCCATCCCGCTCGGCGAGGAACCGGTGCGCTACTACGAGTTCGCCGCCGCAGACACCGCCGCACCGCCTGCGGACCTCGACACCGAGCTGGTGGGGTCGGGCGGCACCCTCTTCTCCACACCGCGGCTGCCGCAGGCTCCGGCCGGTGCCGACGGAACCAACGTCCACTTGGTGATCCGCCTCATGCTGGAGGACATCGCCCTCAGTCCGCTCGACGACTACCTGAGCGAAGCCAACCGTTTCACCTTGCTGTCCGACCTCGACCGGCTGCCCGTATCGGCACGGGCGCAGTGGGGCCGGCTGCTGCTGGACATGCTGGCCGACGTGCCGCAGGTGCCGGAGGAGCACTCCAAGTGGCGCTTTCGTCGGCTGCTCGATCAAGACGGCGTCCACCAGCTCATCGTGGGCGCCGCCACCCGCTTCGATCCCAGCATCCGGGCCAGCTTCTCGGCGTACGTGCAGCTGCGCCACCACGAAGTGACCTCTCGTACGGGCCGCAGCCAGGAGTCGTCTACGCTCGGCGTGCTGCTCACCCCGCGCCATGACGGCAAGAGGCCGTGGGACACGAGCACGGCGCGCGTGCACGGTGATCTTGAGCTGTCCGAGGAAGTAGTGCAGACCTTCAGCGGCATGTGGAACCGCGCGGCCGACGACGGCACGGACAACGCGGACGACTGAGCGCGAGCCGTGCCGCGCGGCCGGGCAGCGCGAAGCACGCCGCCGACCACCGTGATGTTGGGGCACCTGCTGGATCCAGTAGCCGTTGACCGACCGGTCTTCGGTGACTTTGCTGGGCACCTCACACTCGTCGCGCCGCTGCCCAGGTCCCCTAGCCCGCCTCCGCCTCAACTACTGCCCAGGAGCAAGGCAATGCCGCGGTCACGTCGTGCGCGGGGAGGTACAGAGGGCCGTCCGCCCCCAGCTGGTTGATCCAGAGAGAAACACCATCCGGCCGCAAGATTCGGGTGACCTCGAACGGGAATCGCAGTATGTCGACGGCCACCACGATGCGGGCCGCGCCGTCTGCCACCGGAAGCCTTGCGGCGTCGGCGCGTGCTCGGTGCGGGGAACGACCGACGGCTTGCTGCAGCATCCGTTCCGACAAGTCGATACTCACGATCCGGACCGCGTACTCGGTCAGCAAGGGAGGTGAGTGCGCCAGTGCCCGAGCCGATTTCGAGGCACGGCCCACGAGGCAATGGACTGCCCCGGCGCAGGGCTTCGCGTACCAGCACTGGTCGCGGCCCGTCGCTTAGGTCACGTCCCACTCCGTCGCGAGCTCGTCGAACAACCCGGACACGAACTCCGCGGTTGCGGCTATCCAGTCGGTCCTGCCGTGAGCGAGGTCCCGGGTGAAGACTCTGATGCTGTCGACTTGATCGGCCGGTGGGACGGGCTTGCCGGGGGGTTCAAACAGTGCGCACGTGAGATGGCGAATCAAGGGGCTATACGAGCAGAGCGACGGTGAAATGACATCGGCTCAACGATGTAGACGCCCCTCGATTCCTCGACGGAGTCGTGGATCGGTCCCGGTGAGTGTTCGAGCACCCGCGCTCCGCGAGTGCTGCACTGGCTTCCACTGCCGCCCCGGATGACAACGATCCTCGCCGTGATCACCCTCCTACTGGACAACTCACCTCCCGCTTCGCCAGACGCTGGGGACTTGAGTCAGCTCGTGCGCAAAGCTCCCGTCGCGATGCCCCTCGGGCACCTGATCACTCCAGGTGCCCGAGGGGCTTTTCCGGCCCGGTCTGCGAGGAGTTCACCCGATGGGCTGCCGGTGAGTGTGTGCCGAATACAGCTTTGCTGCCCTCCCCGGCCTAGAGGGTGAGAACGCAACCGGGCGTGCTCGAACCGAACTCGACCACCTGGAGGCCCCCCGGTGAAGCACATCCCTCAGCAGCGGGGTGATGAGCCGTCGCGCGAGATCAAGGACGTCGAGAAGATCAGGGAGATCTTCGAAGCGGTCTACCCCGATCTCGTCGGCGAGCTCCTGACGGGGCTGGACTACCAGCGGCTGCGGCGGGCCGAAAAGGAGGACGTCCTCCAAGATGCCTTTGCCGACGCCTGGTCGAGGCTGGACGAGATCCCGGTCATCAGCGTCGATGCCTTCCGCGCGTACATGGAGAAGCAGGTGTACGCCTTCGCGCGCCGCAAGTCGGCGGAGAGGAGGAAGTCCAGGGACGTGGTCGCCGCGGCCGGTGCACTCGCCGACCGCACCGATGAGTCCGACGAACTCAACAACGAGGACGCCGAGATGCCCGACTCGGTGCGCTACGCCGCACCCGAGGACATCCGGGAGATGTGGCGCATGCTCGGCGAGATCCTCAAGGGGCGGCAACTGCAGGTCATGCAGTTGCACTGCGGCGAAGGGCTCACCGGGGAGGAGATCGCCGAGCGACTCGGCGTGTCCCGTCGGGCCGTACGCAAGGCCATGGAGCGGGCCACCGCCAAGCTGGAGCGTCATCGCCCCGACTTCGCACAGCGCTTCAACATTCACCCATAGAACCGATCCGAGGCGGCGGGGCCAGGCCTGCAAACCGTAGGCCCCGCTTCCTCCGATCAGACATCCTCGCCAACCGTGTCAGGGGTACTTCATGAACAATGTCCACGAGCCTAGTGCGGAGGACTGGTTCACCCAGCACTTCCGCGCTCTGCACACCTGGCTGCTCGCACACCATGCGGCCGCCGCGCGCACCGATGCGCGTGACGCGCTGGACCGCATCTACGCCGAGGGCGACCGGCGCCGCGCGGCCCGTACAAGCAAGCCCGCCCGCCGCCGTCGGGCGGGCAGCAAGTTCGGCAAATTCCAGGCCAACGTGCCCATCCCGATCGTCCTGATCGCGTTGGTCGTCGCGACGTACATCACCGGCTAGACCGCATGAAGCCCGCTGCTCACCTGGCGTTGGAACCGAGAGCAGCGGGCTGTGCGGAATTTCCCTCGGTCTCTCCTCGAGTGAAGGACACTCCATGAGTAGTCTGCCCGATCCGCAGGGCCCGCAACACCGCAATACGCCCACGCTTGCCGAACTCCGCGCCGCTCGTCACAAGCTCACCCGCACCCAGCAGCAGGCGGACCTGGCCAAGAAGGAGCTGCGGCGGTTGAAGTACCAGCAGTACCGGGCCGCCCTCGCGAAGGGGTTGCACCATCTCCGGCACCTGCTGTGCGCCGCTCTGCTCGTCACGGGCACGGCGGCCGTAATGCTGGGGTCGGTGTTGTACTTCACCGGGCATTCGGGCGTCGAGCCCTGCTTCATGGCCGCGGCCGCGTCCTTCACGGGGGCAGCCGCCGTACGTGCCCCCGCGCCGCCCCAGCGTCCCTGGGGTACGCCTCCGGACAGCTGAACCATACGAACGGCTCCGCCGGTGCGGCGAAGGCCCTGTTCCCACCCAACGTGATGGGGACAGGGCCTCATTCGTGCCGTTCGGGCTGGCGCTATGGCGCCATGCTCTCGGCCTTCACGGTAGTCGGGCTGGCCGCCGCTGTCTTCGCGCGCCCCGGCATGAGTGCGACCACGAGGACGGTGGTGACGGCGGCCAGGGTCGCGCAGATCCAGGCCACCGCCTACATGCCGGACACAAAGGCCGTCTGGGCGGTCCGCGATCGCCTTCGCCTGGTCGGCCAGCAGCTGCTCGGTTGCCCGGGCGGCTCCGGCGATCGGCGCCGGAACCGCAGTGCGGCTCCGGGCCGCGAATTCACCCTCGTGGGCTACTCATCACTTGGCCAGGGATCCTTCCCCGTCGACTGGCTGACCTTGGAGGCGACATGCTTTTCCGTGCGGTCCACGAGACGCTCGAGATGGTTGTAATACTCGTTGACCTGCGGCTTTGTCACACTGTTGGCCGCTGACCCGCGGTGCGCGATCTCGCCACGGAGTGTGATGAAGTCGTCGAGCTTCTTCTTCGCCCGCTCAATGGTCATGCCAGGCCAGTACCACGTCTTTGAGACGTCCTCGATGCCCACCGCGCTGCCGAAGAGGGTCTCGATCTGAGGGGTCTTGGGTGTATTGAGCTTGCGGTTGCGTTCCTCCTGAAGTCGCTGAAGGCGAGAGGTCAGTACGGTGCGCCATCCGTCGCCGGCCAGTTGCCAGATCGCGAGGTCGTGCTTCTCTGCCTTCAGCTCCTTGGCCACCAGTTGCTGGAGCGGGCCTGGAAGAGCGCTCGCCTTCGGGGCGTGATCAACAAGATGCGTAAGGGCTTCGGCCGCGAGATCTTCGCAGAATGCCTCCCAGAAGGCGGTCAGGAGCACGATGGCGGACTTGTGGAGGGATTCGACCTTCCAACGCCGGCCGGAGGCGTCGCCGGTGATGTCGGTGTGTATTTCGAGCAGGCGGTCGACGTCCTCACAGTTCTTGTTGAACACGCTGCGGGCCTGACTGGTCATCGGCTCTCTCCTGCTAGTGCCCCGTGGATCTTCATCGCGCGTAGTTCACCGTATGCGCGTGTGACCTGTTCCCGAAGCTGTTGATTTTCCTCCGCCAGTTGGCGGTTGCGGGTGGTCGCGACCTCCAGCCGGCGGAGCAGGGAGGCATCCGACGCGCGTTGCTGGGCGGGAACCGGGGGCGCCAAGACTCTGGCCTCTGTCGCTCGCGAAGGCCGTTCATCTCGGCCCTCAGGTCGGGCTGAGTGTAGAGCTAGGACCGCGAGACGCCGGCCTCGCGGGCGACGGCGTCGAATGAGACGGGCTGGCCGGCGACGTCCACGCGTATGCAGGCTGGTGAGGGGATAGTCGGGGGCTTCACTGACGTGGCCGGCCCGTATGTGCGTGCCATCGGCGTTTCCGCTACTGATCGATGGGGCGCTATGCACTCGCTTCGATGTCAGGCCCCTATGGGCCAAGATCGTGAGACAGGTCAGCGGGGGTCACCACATGAGACAACAGCAGGAGTGCAGGTCAGGGCTGCGCTAGGGGTCATGGGGGATCAGAACCTACAGCCGCTCCGGGGCCGGCGGCAGTGCCGCCGGCCCCGGGCGCTCGATCCGGTGTCAGCGGCGGGCCTCGATCGTCAAGTCGCCCCGGGTCACCGTGCGCATCCTGTCGCTCGCGAGCATGCCGTGCGGGAAGCCGAGCTCGATCGCGCTCGCCTCGGCGAGGCGGGCCAGTTGCGATGCCGTGAAGTCGACCTCCAGGGCGCCCAGGTTGTCCTGCAGCTGTGGCAGGGTGCGGGCGCCGATGAGTGATGACGTCACATCCGGGTTCCGCAGGGTCCAGGCGAGGCCGACCTGGGCCGTTGTGCGGCCCAGCTCCGTGGCCACCTCGCGCACGACATCCGCGATGTCCAAGTTGCGTTCGGTGAGACCGCCGGTGGCGATGGTGAAGTCCTTGCGGGTGCCGTCGGCGGCCGGGGTCGTCGCCGTCAGGTCGTCGCGGCCGTACTTGCCGGTGAGCACCCCGCCCGCCAGCGGCGAGTACGGCACCACGCCGAGGCCCATCTCGCGTGCCATGGGGATTAGGTCACGTTCCCCGGTGCGTTCGATCAGGTTGTACTCGATCTGCAGCGCGACCAGCGGCGACCAGCCGCGCAGGTCGGCGATCGCCTGCATGCGCGACACCTGCCAGGCCGGGGCGTTGGAGATCGCCAGGTACAAGACCTTGCCCTGCCGGACCAGATCGTCCATGCCGCGCAGGATCTCCTCGACCGGTGTCGTGAAATCCCATACGTGCAGGTAGAGCAGATCGATGTAGTCCGTGTTCAGCTGTCGCAGGCTGGCTTCCACCGACGTGAACAGGCTTTTGCGGTGCGGGCCCCCGGAATTCGGGTCACCGGGGCGGCGCAGCGTCGAGTATTTCGTCGACAGGACCAGGCTCTCCCGGTTGTCGCGGGTGAATTCGCCGAGGAGACGCTCGGAGCTGCCATTGGTATAGGTGTTGGCGGTGTCGATGAAATTGCCGCCGTGCTCGACGTAGAGATCGAACAGCTTGCGTGCCTCGTCCTGCTCGGCGCCCCAGCCCCATTCGGTGCCGAACGTCGCCGCGCCCAGAGCCAGCGGTGAGACCCGCAGCCCGGAGCGGCCAAGGAGCCGGTAGGTGTCGAGGGTGAGCGACATCGTGTCCTCCTGTGCTTGGTATCCGTTGCCGGGACCAAGACTGTGACCGCCGCGAGCCGGGGATAAGGGAAAGCACTTCCTGGGAACACCAGTCCCACCCTGGCTGTTGGGCCGACCATGACGACCCGCACCGTGGACATGACGACCCGCACCGTGGACATGACGACCCGCACCGTGGACATGACGACGCGCACCGTGGACACGGCGACCCGCACTGTGGACACGACACAGGAGCTCGCCGCGTTCCTGCGGACCCGGCGCGAACGTCTGGACCCGCACGACTTCGGCCTGCCGACGCGACGGCAGGCCCGGCGGACCCCGGGACTGCGCCGCGAAGAGGTCGCCGAGCTGGCCGGGGTCAGCGTCGACTACGTCGTGCGGCTGGAACAGGGCCGCGGGCTGCGGCCGTCGGCGGACGTGGTGGAGGCGCTGGCCCAGGCGCTGCGCCTGGCCCCCGGCGAACGCGCCTACCTCTTCGACCTGACCCGGCAGCGCCCCCGTAACGCCGACAAGCTCGCCACCACCGCGGCGCCGCCGCTGGCCCGGCTGGTGGCCGATCTGTCGCCGCTGCCGGCCATGCTGATGAACCACCGCTACGACATCCTGGCCTGGAACGGCGAAATGGCCAGGCTGCTCGTCGATTTCGGGACTCTGCCGCCTTCACAGCGCAATGCGATGTGGCTGTGCCTGATGCATCCGCGGATCCGTGAGTTCTATGTCGACCGCGAACGCGTCGTGCGGGAGGGGATCGCCCATCTGCGTGCCGCGTGGGCCGCGCATCCCGAGGACCGGGCGCTGACCGATCTCATCACCGAATTCACCACGGGAAACGAGGAATTCGCGCGGCTGTGGGCCGAGCGGGACATCAAGGTCAACGGCCGCGGGCGCAAGGTGATGCGGCATCCCGAGGCCGGTGAGATCGCCGTGGAATTCGAAGTGCTGATGCCCCTTGAGGACCCGGACCAGCGGCTGCTGATCTACCGCGCCGCGGACGAGGAGAGCCGGTCGGCCTTGGAACGGCTGTGCGCAGCGTGACGTGACGTGGGACGACGGAGAACCGCCTACGCGTCCGGCGGAGGCGTGCTCGGTGGAGGTGCGCTCGGCGGAGGCGCGCTCGGCGGGCTGCCCGAGCGGGTG
Source organism: Streptomyces sp. NPDC044044 (assembly GCF_056434405.1). NCBI lineage: Bacteria > Bacillati > Actinomycetota > Actinomycetes > Kitasatosporales > Streptomycetaceae > Streptomyces > Streptomyces sp. NPDC044044. Next base: position 497,410 of record NZ_JBWKFG010000009.1, read on the forward strand.
CCTGCGGGCGCACGCAGCGCCGGGTCCTTGCTCAGGGCGTGCGGCCACCACACCTTCGGCCCCACGTCCAGGAACAACGCCGTGACCAGGACGGACCGTACGACGAAGGTGTCGAGCAGGACGCCGAGCGCCACCGCGAAGCCGATCTCGGCGAACGCCACCATCGGGAGCGTGCCGAGCGCGGCGAAGGTGCCCGCGAGGACCAGACCCGCGGACGTGATGACCGCGCCGGTCGCGGCGAGGCCGGTCACGACGCCCGCACGGGTGCCCTGACGGCCCGCCTCCTCACGGATGCGGGTCGACAGGAAGATGTTGTAGTCGATGCCGAGCGCCACCAGGAACACGAAGACGAAGAGCGGGAAGTCCGTGGACTCGCCCGCGTAGTCGAAGAGGTGGCGGAAGGCGAGCGCACTGATGCCGAGCGCGGCGGAGAAGGAGAGCACGACCGTCGCGATCAGGAGCAGCGGCGCGACCAGGGCGCGCAGCAGCACGGCGAGGATCAGCAGGACGACCAGCAGGACGAGCGGGATCACCAGCTTGTTGTCGTGGGCCGTGGCGCGGTCCATGTCCAGGAGGGCCGCCGTGCCGCCGCCCACCTGCGCGTCCGCGTCCGGGACCGCGTGCACCGCGTCGCGCACCCGCTCCACGGTCTGCTTGGCCGCCTCGCTGTCGGCGGGGTCGGTCGGCGTCGCCTCGAACAGGACCTTGCCCCCGGCCTCCGCCTTCGTCCCCGGCGGCACACCGACGCTCGCCGGGTCCACGCCTTGCGTCCGGGCGACCACACCGCGGACCTCCTCGCCCTGGCCGGCGTTGGCCACGATCACCAGCGGGTCGCCGCTGCCCGCGGGGAAGTACTCGGCCTGCACCTCCTGGCCCACGATCGAGTCCGGCTTGTCCGTGAACGAGTCCGCGTTGCTGAGCCCTTCGGCGCGCAGCTGCGTCAGGCCGAGCGCCAGGGCCGCGAGGGCCACCGCCGTGATGCTCCAGGTCAGGCGCGGGCGGTGGGAGATGCGCCGGCCCATGCGGGCCCACACGCCGTGCTCGGTGGGCTCGTCCGAGCCGTTGTGCGGGATCAGCGGCCAGAAGAGCCACCGGCCGCAGACCACCAGGAGCGCGGGGAACAGGGACAGCATCACGAGCAGGGCGACCGCGACGCCGATCGCGGAGACGGGGCCCAGGCCCCGCGTCGAGTTCATGTCGGCGGTCAGGAGCACCAGCATGCTGACGACGACCGTGGCGCCCGAGGCGATGACCGCGGGGCCCGCCCGGTGCAGGGCCAGCTGCATCGCCTCGTGCCGGTCCTCGTGGCGGCGCAGCTCCTCGCGGTAGCGGGCGACCAGGAGCAGGGCATAGTCCGTCCCCGCACCGAAGACGAGGACCGTGAGGATGCCCGCGCTCTGGCCGTTGACCGTCAGACCGGCGTGCTCCGCCAGGAGGTAGATCAGCGCCTGAGCGGTGAAGAGGGAGACGACCGCCGCGATCAGCGGGACGAGCAGGAGGACAGGGCTGCGGTAGGTGATCAGGAGGATCACGATGACGACACCGGCCGCCGAGAGGAGCAGCGTCGAGTCGATGCCCTCGAACGCCTCGGAGAAGTCCGCCGACGTACCACCGGGCCCGGTGACGTGCACCGTGAGCCCGCCCGTGCCCTGGCCCACGGTCTCCCGGATGGAGTCGACCGCGGGCGCGATCCGCTCCCAGCCCTTCTCGTCCATCGTGATGGGCACGAAAATCTGCGCCGCCTTGGCGTTCCCCGGGTCCTTCGTGTCGAAGGCGGGCCCGCGGGTCTCCGCGCCGCGGATGCCATGGGCGGTCAGGGCCTTGAGCTCGCCGGCGTCCTCGGTGATCTGGGCCCGGTCATCGGCGGTGAGACCGCTCTCGCGTGCGTACACGACGATCGCGGGAATCTGTTCGGGCCTGAACTCCTCGGAGATGTCCAGGACTTGGGTCGACTCCGCGGAACCGGGCAGCCACGACGACGCCTGGTTGTCCTGGGCGTCCGTGAGCTTCTGGGCGAGTGGCGCGGCGACCACGATCGCCACCAGCCAGAACAGCACCACTAGCCACTTGGTGCGCCGCCCGCACACCAGCCAGGCCACGCCTCGGCCCGTCCGGCGCTTTCCGTCCGACCGATCGTCTGGCATGGCTTACCCCCGCTGCCCCACGTGGTGCCGGTGGACCGCCCAGCATGGCACGCGGTCCATGGTCAAAGGAGCCGGTTGGCTCACGCTACGGACCGCGGAAGGCAACCGGCGCCGGGCATGGCAGTCTTGGGGCATGGCCGTGCAGATCAACCCCAGCATCCTGTCCGCGGATTTCGCCCGTCTTGCCGAGGAGGCAACGGCGGTCGAAGGTGCCGACTGGCTCCATGTCGACGTCATGGACAATCACTTCGTCCCTAACCTCACCCTTGGGGTGCCGGTCGTAGAGTCCCTGGCCCGAGCGACGGACACGCCGCTGGACTGCCATCTGATGATCGAGGACGTCGATCGCTGGGCTCCGCAGTACGTCGAAGCGGGCGCCGGGTCCGTCACCTTCCACGTGGAGGCGGCCGCCGCACCCGTACGCCTGGCCCGTGAGATCCGCGCCCAGGGCGCCCGCGCCTCCATGGCGCTGAAGCCCGCGACGCCCATCGAGCCCTACGAGGATCTGCTCTCCGAGCTCGACATGCTGCTGATCATGACCGTCGAGCCGGGGTTCGGCGGCCAGGCGTTCCTCGACATCATGCTCCCGAAGATTCGCCGTACCCGCGAGTTGATCAGCAAGCACGGCCTCGAACTCTGGCTCCAGGTCGACGGCGGCGTCTCGGCCGCGACGATCGAGCGCTGCGCCGAGGCCGGCGCCGACGTCTTCGTGGCGGGCTCGGCCGTGTACGGGGCGAACGACCCCGCGGCGGCGGTACGTGCACTGCGCACCCAGGCGTCCGGGGCGATGTCCTCGGCGGCATGGGCATGCGGCCACTGAGCCACGGATACGTGAACGCAGTCCTTCAGGGCTGATCAAGTACGTCGGATCTGCAAGGATGAACGACGAACCCAGTTGCGCCGCGGCAATGCGCGTGAAGCCGTGGCAATGCGCGCGAAGCCGCACCAATGGGTGCGAATGCGTGAATGACAGTTGCTTGAAGTTGCTTGAAATGACAGTGAGGAGATCGTCGTGTCGACGGGCGGCCGGTCAGCCATGCGGATGGGACCCGCGGAGCTGGTGCAGGCGGCGGCCATGGCCCGCCGCTTCTATCTCGAGGGCAAGTCCAAGATCCAGATCGCCGAGGAGTTCGGCGTCAGCCGCTTCAAGGTGGCCCGGGTCCTGGAGACGGCTCTCGAGCGCGATCTCGTACGGATCGAGATCCGTGTGCCCGCCGAGCTGGACGCGGAGCGCTCGGACGCGCTCCGTGCCCGCTACGGCCTGCGGCACGCGGTCGTCGTCGAGTCGCCGTCCTCCGCCGACGAGGTCGACGAGTCGCCCGACCCCGAGAACCTCGGTGAGGTCGCGGCCGACCTGCTCGGCGAACTGGTGACCGAGGGCGATGTGCTCGGCCTGGCGTGGGGGCGCTCGACCATCCACATGGCCGCCGCCCTCGACCAGCTGCCGCCGTGCACGGTCGTGCAGCTGACGGGTGTGTACGACGCGGGGACCGCCGAACGCGGCTCGGTCGAGGCCGTGCGGCGTGCCGCGCAGGTCTCCGGCGGCGAGGCCCACCCCATCTACGCGCCGATGCTCCTGCCGGACCCGGCCACCGCCGCGGCCCTGCGCAACCAGACCGGGATCGCGCGGGCGTTTGAGTACTTCGACAAGGTCACCGTCGCCGCTGTCTCCATCGGCTCCTGGGAGCCCGGCATCTCCACCGTCCACGACATGCTCAGCGACGAGGAGCGCGCGCACTACGCCTCGCTGGGTGTGGCCGCCGAGATGTCCGCGCACCTCTTCGACGCCGAGGGGCGTCGGGTCGGGCGTGACCTGGGGGAGCGGTGCATCACCGTCGAAGCCGACCGGCTGCGACGGATTCCTGAGGTCGTCGCCATCGCGGGCGGGCAGCGGAAGGCCGCCGCGATCGACGCGGTGCTGCGTTCGGGGCTGGTGACCAGCCTCGTCACGGACACCGCTGCCGCCGATCAGCTGATGGTCATGGGGCACACGCCGCATCCCGCGCTGGACCGGGCGGACCCGGACGGGAGCTGAGGCTCGGCGGGCCCGCTGTGGCTGAGTGCGGCGCTCCTTCGGGGCGCTGCCGTGCGGGGTCGGCTGTGGCAGCATCTGCCCCATGGTGCTCCGGTTTGTCCCCCGTGTGCTGGGTGTGCTGCTGTGCTGTCTCGCGATCCTGGTCACGGGGTGTTCCTCGGGTGGTGGCGGCGAAGCGGAAAGCTCCGCCTCCGCCCCCGCCTCCGCCCCCGCCTGGGCCCACGGCATGGCGACCGTCCCCGTCGACCGGCTGCCCGCCGAGGCCCGGCGGACGTTGCGGCTCATCGATGACGGCGGGCCCTTCCCGTACGCCAAGGACGGCTCCGTCTTCGGCAACTTCGAGGGTGAGCTGCCCCAGCAGCGGCGCGGCCACTACCGCGAGTACACCGTCCGCACCCCCGGCGAACGCGACCGTGGCGCACGGCGGATCGTCACCGGGAGCGGCGGCGAGACCTACTACACCGACGACCACTACACGTCCTTCAAGGCGGTACTGAGATGACGTCCGAGCCGATGCAGCCCGTGCTGGAGGCCGTCCGCGCCGCCGGCATGGCCACCGTCTCGCTCGACCTGAGCGGCGTGAGCGACAAGGCGGCCTTCATGGACCGCTGCGCCCGCGCGCTCGAGCTGCCCGACTGGTTCGGGCGCAACTGGGACGCGCTCGCCGACTGCCTCACCGACCTGGGCTGGGCGCCCGCCGCACCCGGACGGCTGCTCGTCGTCAGCGGCTGGCAGGAGTACGCCGAGGCGGCGCCCCAGGAGTGGATCGTGGCCCAGGAGGTGTTCACCGACGCGGTCGAGTACGCCAGGGGGCGCGGGACGGGCCTGGAGATCGTTCTCGCGCTCGGCACCCGGGCCTGAGCGGACGGTGACCGTCGCGGCCGGTACTTGGAGGTTCCGACCAGGGCTCTTGGGCCCCGGCTGGGTGATCATCCCAGGCGGTGCACCGCCCCGGACATGGGACACTGAAGTACGTGCTTTTCCCTCGGCCTAACTGTCCGGGGGCCACCTCTGATCGACTGGGATGAGCAGCACGTGCGTTTCCTCAATGACATCCAGCCTGCGTACGACCTGACGTACGACGACGTCTTCATGGTGCCGCGGCGCTCCGCCGTCGGATCGCGCCAGGGCGTGGACCTCTCGTCGCCGGACGGCACCGGCACCACGATCCCGCTGGTCGTCGCGAACATGACCGCGATCGCCGGACGCCGCATGGCCGAGACCGTCGCCCGCCGTGGTGGCCTCGTCGTGATCCCGCAGGACATTCCGATCGAGGTCGTCACCGAGGTCATCTCCTGGGTCAAGACGCGCCACCACGTCCTGGACACCCCGATCGTCCTGGCCCCCACGCAGACCGTCGCCGACGCGCTCGCCCTGCTGTCCAAGCGCGCGCACAACGCGGGCGTCGTCGTGGACGCCGACCAGAAGCCGATCGGCGTCGTCACCGACACGGACCTGAACGGCGTGGACCGCTTCACCCAGATCTCCGAGGTCATGTCCAAGGACCTCGTGCTCCTTGACGCGGACATCGACCCGCGCGACGCCTTCAACAAGCTGGACCACGCGAACCGCCGCTATGCCCCCGCCGTGGACAAGGACGGCCGCCTCGCGGGCATCCTGACCCGCACGGGTGCCCTGCGCGCCACGCTCTACTCGCCCGCCGTCGACGCCAACGGCAAGCTGCGCATCGCCGCCGCCGTCGGCATCAACGGCGACGTCGCGGCCAAGGCCAAGCAGCTCCTCGACGCGGGCGCGGACACGCTCGTCGTGGACACCGCGCACGGCCACCAGGAGTCGATGATCGCCGCGGTCAAGGCCGTGCGCGGACTCGACCCGCAGGTGCCGATCGTCGCGGGCAACATCGTGGCCGCCGAGGGTGTGCGGGACCTGATCGAGGCCGGTGCCGACATCATCAAGGTCGGCGTGGGCCCCGGCGCCATGTGCACCACGCGCATGATGACCGGCGTCGGCCGGCCGCAGTTCTCCGCGGTGCTCGAATGCGCCGCCGAGGCCAAGAAGTTCGGCAAGCACGTGTGGGCCGACGGCGGTGTCCGGCACCCCCGTGACGTCGCCATGGCGCTCGCCGCCGGTGCGTCGAACGTCATGATCGGTTCGTGGTTCGCCGGGACGTACGAGTCCCCGGGCGACCTGCAGCAGGACGCCAACGGCCGCCTGTACAAGGAGTCGTTCGGCATGGCGTCGGCCCGCGCGGTCAAGAACCGCACGAGCGAGGAGTCGGCCTACGACCGCGCCCGCAAGGCGCTGTTCGAGGAGGGCATCTCGACGTCCCGGATGTTCCTGGACCCGGAGCGGCCCGGCGTCGAGGACCTGATCGACTCGATCATCGCGGGTGTCCGTTCCTCCTGCACGTATGCGGGCGCGGGGTCCTTGGAGGAGTTCGCGGAGCGGGCCACCGTGGGTGTGCAGAGCGCCGCGGGCTATGCGGAGGGCAAGCCGCTGCACGCCTCCTGGAGCTGACCGCTGCGCGGGGAGCTGCCGTAGGCCACTGGTGCGGATGCGCCGTGGCTGGTCGCGCAGCTCCCCGCGCCCCTTACGGGGCGTCGGCCGCCGCCACGGCTTTCGCCAGCAGGGCGTGGCCCTCGTCGCCCGGATGCACCCCGTCCACCAGGTGCCCGGCGTCCAGCAGTTCGCCGCCCGGCAGCAGATCGGTCCCCGCGTCCAGGGCCGCACGCTCCACGGCGGCCCGCAGGTCCCCGAGCGTGGCGCCGAGCGCGTTCGGTGTCCGCTCGGCGTCCGGGCGGACCACGGGGGAGACCACCAGGAGAGGGGCGTCCGGGTGGCCCCTGCGCACCAGGCCGAGGAACGCCCGAACCGTCTCGTAGAGCAGCCCCGCCGAATGCGGCGTACGCGACCAGCAGTTCGTGCCGAGGGCGATAGTGATCAAGTCGGCGTCCAGCGAGGCGAGTTGCTCGGCCGTCGCCACCTCCCCGCGTGCCGCGCCCGCGTACCCGAGGTTCACCGTCTCCACTCCGAGTGCCCGGCCCGCAAGCGCGGGCCACGCCAGATGGGGACGCGATGCCGACCAGCCTTCCGCGATCGAGTCCCCGTGGACCAGCCAGCGCGGCCGGCGTTCGGCGGGCCGCAGGCTGCCGTCTACCGGGCGTACAGCGTGCAGGACGGGCCGCAGGGCTTCCGGCAGGTACAGGGTGAACTCGCCGTCGGGGCAAGGGAGATGGATCAGTGCCCGGTGTTCGCCGGGAGCCGCGGGGGTGTCCACGCCGTCCTCGCCCGCGAGAAGCGTGAACACCGCGGGCACGTCGCGGTACGAGTCCGCCCCTGAGGGCGGCGACGCGGTGTACTCGACCTCCACCGCGCTCACTCCCCGCGCCTCGAACTCCAGCCTGACCCCGGCCGGGAGGCCCGCCCGCTCCCACGTGTCCCGGGGCAGCCGATCCCGGTCGGCCGGGTCGGCGCGCACCACCCGGCCGTCCTCGGTCCACCAGGGTGCGCCCCGCACGAACTCCCTCACCGCGCACCCCCGATGGTCGGATAGGGGAACTTCACGCCGACCCCGCCGTCCACGACGAGCGTCTGCCCGGTGACGTACGAGGACAGCGGCGAAGCGAAGAAGAGCAGGGCGGATGCGATGTCCGAGGTCTCGGCCACCCGGTCGAGCGGGGCGTTGCGGGCGTTGCGCGCACGGCCCTCCTCGCCGATCAGGCCCGCCACGCGCGGCGTCCAGACGACGCCGGGCGCCACCGCGTTGACCCGTACACCGCGCGGGCCGTACTCCACCGCCGCCGAGCGGACCAGGGAGATCAGGCCCGCCTTGGCCGCGCCGTACGCGGCGTGCAGGGGCGCCGCCGTCAGGCCCGACACCGACGCGACGAAGACCAGAGGGCCGCCGCCCGCTTCGGCCAGCGCCTGCCCGCCGTACTGGACCGCGAGCCAGGCGTGCCGCAGGACGAGGGAGAAGTGCCAGTCCCAGGACGCGTCGTCCAGCTCGTCCAGGGGCGTGTAGCGGGCCATGCCGACGATGTCGACCACGCCGCCGATTGCGCCCAACTCCCGCCGTGCGTAAGCGAAGAGCTCCCGTACCGCGTCGCGGCGAATCACGTCCGCGACGTACGCGACGGAGCCCGTCTCGGCCGCGACCGCTTCGGCGCGGCCCTTGTCGAGATCCACGCACAGGACGCGCGCTCCCGCGGCCGTGAGCGCGTGCGCGGTCTGGCGGCCGATGCCGTTGCCCGCGCCGAGCAGGACGAAGGCACGGTCGTCCAGGCGGTGGAGGGCGGCGTAGTCGGGGACGGGCGAGGTGTCGAGGGGCTCGCTCACGGCGTCGTCCGCCGGGGCTTGTACGACGCCAGTTCCGGGATGACTTCCTTGCCCAGGATCTCGATCGTGCGCAGGATCTCCTGGTGCTCCAGATAGCCCCACTGGACGTAGCAGATGAGCTGGTCGATGCCGAGGTCGGCGTAGTGCTTGGCCTTGCGGACGATCGTCTGGGCGTCGCCGATGAGGATCATGTCGCCGTCGTCGAACTCCTCGACGGGGACGCTCCCTTCGATGATCGGCGTGAGGAGGGGGAAGGTGCGCTCGCGCTCCTCGGGGGTCAGGTGCGGCAGCTCCCAGTCGAGCGTGAACTGGGCCAGGTTGCGGTACCACCAGGCCACCGAGTCCCAGACCCTTCGCGAGGGCCGGTCCGCCACGTGCACCAGCGTGTACGCGCTGACGCGGTCCGTGGTGACGTCCGTGAGGGGGGACGGCGTGCGCGCCGCGGCGCGGTAGGCGGCGACCTGACGGGCCATCGCGTCGAGCGGCTGCATGATCGAGAAGGAGAGCAGGCCGAGGCCCGCCGCACCCGCGACCTCCGCCGAACCGGGTGACGTCGCCGCCATCCAGCACGGGGGATGCGGATCCTGGACCGGCTTCGGTGTGACCATCCGGCGGGGGAAGGAGAACCGCTCGGACTCGTAGGCGAAGTACTCCTCGCGCCACATGCCCGTCACGATCTCGATCGCCTCGCGCCAGTCGGACCGCGACTGCTCCCTGTCGACGCCAAAGGCGCTCTGTTCCATGGGAGTTGAGCGCCCCGTGCCCCACTCCACGCGCCCTTCCGAGAGCACGTCCACCGCCGCCACCTTCTCCGCGATCCGCTGCGGGGGAGTGAAGCCGAAGGGAGTCAGGGTGACGCCGAAGCCGAGGCGTATCCGCTCGGTGAGCGCCGCGAGATGGCCGAGGAGCACCTCGGGTGCCGGGCAGTGCGAGCGGCCCTCGCGGAAGTGGTGCTCCACGGCCCACACCGTGCGGAACCCGACCCGGTCGGCGAGCCGGATCTGCTCCACGGCCTCGCGGTAGGCGCGCTGCTCGGCGGTGCGCTGCCCGTGCGGATGGGGTCCGTTCCAGGGCTTCGGTACGTCGATCTCGTACAGCACATCGAGGTCCATGGCCTGCTGCCTCCCTCTCGACCGGGGCGCGGCCGGGGCGACCGGGGTGCGCGATCGGCTCGACCGGAGTGCACGATGGGGGAGATCTGACGAAGTGTCAATGACTGTCAGGGAGCCTCGGCGCGCAACGGACGAAACGGACCGCGCAACGAAGACCCGCGGGAAGGGGAAGTACGCAACGATCATGCGGTCCTGCGCAAGGTTGCTGCATTACGTACGTGAAGCACGCCTCATAGAGTCATCCGCTGTACGTGGTGTGGCGGGGACCGCCTGCTCGGCGGTCCCCATCCATGCGTGGGGCCTGCCGCCGGTCCCGCCGCCCTGACCGGCAGCGATGAAGGAGCCACGCGTGCTCGACCAAGGCGCACCCCCGCAGAACCGCCCAAGCCCCCCGGGGGTCACGGGACTTGGCCGCCGCTTGATGCGGCGCAAGCCGGTGGAACTCCTGGTCGCGGAGGGCGGCCAGGGCGAGGGCGGCTCCCTGCGGCGCTCCCTCGGCATGTGGCAGCTGACCATGATCAGCATCGGTGCCACGCTCGGCACCGGCATCTTCGTCGTCCTCGGCGAGAGCGTCCCCAAGGCCGGGCCCGCCGTCACGATCTCCTTCGTGATCGCCGGACTCACCGCGCTCTTCTCCGCGCTCTCGTACGCCGAGCTCGCGGGCTCCATACCGGTCGCGGGCTCCTCGTACTCATACGCGTACGCAACGATGGGTGAACTCATCGCCTGGGTCTGCGGCTGGTGCCTGGTCCTGGAGTACGGCGTCTCGGTGGCGGCGGTCGCCGTCGGCTGGGGCGAATACCTCAACGAGCTGCTCGACGGGACCATCGGCGTCACGATCCCGGACGCGCTCTCCGCGGCGCCCGGTGAGGTCGACGGCGCCATCATCAACCTGCCCGGCCTGATCGTCGTGCTGCTCGCCATGGTGTTCCTGCTCGGCGGCGCCAAGGAGTCGGCGACGGCCAACACGATCATGGTCATCGTGAAGATCGCCGCGCTCGTGCTCTTCTGCACCATCGGCTTCATGGGCTTCAAGTCCGGCAACTACTCGGACTTCATGCCGCTGGGCACCGCCGGGGTCAGCGCCGCCGCGGCGAGCCTCTTCTTCTCGTACATCGGCTTCGACGCCGCATCCACCGCCGGTGAGGAAGCGAAGAACCCGCAGCGCGACCTGCCCCGCGCGATCATGCTCTCGCTGATCATCGTCACGTCCCTCTACGTCCTGGTCGCGGCCGTCGCCGTCGGCGCCTGGAACTGGAAGGACTTCGAGGGCTCCGAGGCCACGCTCGCCGCGATCATGAACGACGTCAGCGGCCAGAGCTTCTGGGGCACGCTGCTCGCCGCCGGCGCGGTCATCTCCATCGCGTCCGTCGTCCTGACCGTCCTCTACGGCCAGACCCGCGTCCTGTTCGCCATGTCCCGCGACGGCCTGGTCCCCAAGGTGTTCGGCAAGGTCAGCAAGAAGACCGGCACGCCCCGCGTGAACACGGTCATCGTGTCGCTGTTCTGCGCCGCCCTCGCCTCCGTCATCCCGCTCGGCAAGCTCGTCGACGCCACCAGCATCGGTACGCTCTTCGCCTTCGGCCTGGTCAACATCGCGGTGATCGTGCTGCGCCGGACCCGCCCGGACATGCCCCGCACCTTCCGGGTGCCGCTCGGCTGGCTCTTCCCGGTGCTCGGCTTCGGCTTCTGCGCCTACAACATGTTCAGCCTCGACTCCATCACCTGGACGGTCTTCGGTGTCTGGATGGCCGTCGGCCTCGTGTTCTACTTCCTGTACGGCATGAGCCGCTCCCGATTGGCCTCCGCAGAGAAGTGATCCACCCCCAGTGCGACTGAACGATCTCGACGAACGCATCGTGCACGCCCTCGCCGAGGACGCCCGCCGTTCCTACGCCGACATCGGCCAGCTGGTCGGGCTCTCCGCGCCCGCCGTGAAGCGGCGCGTGGACCGGCTCCGGGAGACCGGGGCGATCACGGGATTCACCGTGCGGGTCGACCCGGCCGCGCTCGGCTGGGAGACCGAGGGGTTCATCGAGATCTACTGTCGCCGCAACACCTCGCCGGAGGCGATCCGGCGGGGGCTCGAGCGCTATCCGGAGATCGCGTCCGCCTCCACCGTCACCGGGGAGGCGGACGCGGTCGTCCAGGTCTTCGCCGCCGACATGCGGCACTTCGAGCGGGTACTGGAGCGGATCGCGGGCGAGCACTTCGTGGAGCGGACGAAGTCCGTGCTGGTGCTTTCTCCTCTGATGCGGAGATTCTCCTCGGGGTCGCCCGCCTAGCCCATCGGCCGCGGATGCGTTGTGGCTGGTCACGCAGTTCCCCGCGCCCCTTCGGGGAGCTCCCCTAAGCCCGCGGCTGCGTCATGTAGCTGGTCAGTGCCACAGTCTCGCGCTCGTGCCGGACCTCCGACGCGGCGGCCGGAACCGATGCCCCGATGGCGAGCACGAGCAGGACTCCCAGGGCTACGGCGACACGTTTACGGGTGAGGGCGGTACGGCTCATCGGGCTCACGGGAGGTCCTCCGTCTGCGGTGCCTGTGCCCGGTCCCTCCGGGCGGGATCAACACTCCCGTGGGCCGGCGCCCCGCACATCGCACGTGAGGCGGTGACCGCCTCCGCCGCGTGGCGGGGGCGGCGGCTTCCGGGACCCTCCTCGGGGAGGAGCCGCCCGACCCCTGTACGGGTGGCTCCCCGGTTCCGTGGCTGTCGCGGTCGGGTGTCAGTTCGTCGGGTACGGCACCTTCCACGGCACGACGTCGAAGTCGCCGGTGCCCTTCTTGACCTTCTCGTGCGGCGCCGAGCTCGTGCACTTGGTCAGCTTCTTGGTGTTGTCGGGGACGCCCGTCGCGGCCCAGCTGTACCCCACACGGTCCTGCCCGCCCTGGTCGTGGACGGTGAAGCCGACGCGGCCGCCCTTGATCTGCTTCAGGTTCGTGTCCGTGATGACGCCGGTTGCCGTGGCGACCTTGCCGCCCGTCATCAGGCAGTCGATGCGGCCCTTCGCCCAGCCGCCCTCGCCGCCCGGCTTGTCCAGGTGGACGAAGTGGAAGGTGCCGGTCGCCTTGGTCGGGTCACCGTTGTTCTTCGCCGCCAGGTGCGCGTCGAAGGTGAACGTCACGTCCTCGGTGGTCTTGCGGTACATCTTCGCCGAGCCGGTGAGCGCGGCCGCCTCACGGGGCTTGGCCTGGGCGTCGGTGGGTGACGCGGAGCGCGCCGTGTCCCTGTGCGCCGTGCCGGGGTGCGCCGCGTCGTCGCCGGACGCGACGGCCACGCCCGCGGCCCCGGCGGTCAGAAGCAGCGCGGCGCCCACGGCGATGGCGCGGGGGTAGTTGCGGTGGCGGGGCGAGGTCGTGCGGCTCATGGGAGCCCTCCGTCTTCGAGGCCGTTCACCCGGCGTTTCCGGGTGGGATCACGCTCTCGCGGAAGGGGGTCCGGCACGTCAGGCCACGGGCGGGACCCCGCTTCCGCCGCGCGGCGGGGACCCGAGGCGGACCCCTGCGCCTGGAGGCGGACACCCCCGATACCCGAGGCGCACGGCACCGCGCAACGAATCGCCGCAGAGGGCCCCGCACGCGCAACGGATCGAGCATCTGCCCGCAACGCTCGCGCCTTGTCCGGCCAGGCCCGCCGACCGTACGGTCTAACGGTCCCCACCAGTCCGTCAGTCCCTTCGCATGCCCCGAGGTCCCGCCATGCCCCCGCTGCGCACCGCCCTGCTCCAGAGCTCGGGCCGCCCCGGCTCCGTCGCCGCCAATCTGAAGGCGCTCGACGAGGCCGCCGCCCGTGCCGCCGCTGCGGGCGCGGGCCTCGTGGTGGCCCCCGAGATGTTCCTGACCGGGTACGCGATCGGCGACGACGTGGCACGCCTCGCCGAGCCCGCCGAAGGGGCGTCCGCCACCGCGATCGCCGAGACCGCCGTACGCCACGGCGTCGCGGTCGCCTACGGCTACCCGGAGCGGGACGGCGAGCGGGTCTTCAACTCCGTCCAGCTGATCGGTCCCGACGGCGCGCGCCTGGCGAACTACCGCAAGACCCACCTCTTCGGCTGCTTCGAGCGCGACTCCTTCACCCCCGGCGAACAGGCCGTCGTACAGGCCGAGTTGGGCGGTCTGCGGATCGGCCTGATGATCTGCTACGACGTGGAGTTCCCGGAGAACGTCCGCGCGCACGCCCTCGCGGGCACCGACCTGCTGCTCGTGCCCACGGCCCAGATGCACCCCTTCCAGTTCGTCGCCGAGTCCGTCGTGCCGGTGCGGGCCTTCGAGAACCAGATGTACGTCGCGTACGTCAACCGGGTCGGCAAGGAAGGGGAGTTCGAGTTCGTCGGGCTCTCCACGCTGGCCGGTCCCGACGGCGTCGCGCGCACCCGCGCCGGACGGGACGAGCAACTGGTGTTCGCCGACGCCGACCCGGCCTTCCTCGCCGCGTCGCGCGAGGCCAACCCCTATCTGCGCGACCGCCGCCCGGGTCTGTACGCGTCCCTGATCTGACCCTCCCCCCCTTCGAGCTCGCCCTTCTTCTGTTCTGCCGTTCCCGCAAGGAGTCCGTACCCCATGACGTCCACGGTGCCCACAGCCGTCCAGCACACCGACGCGCAGCCGCCGATCACCATGTTCGGTCCGGACTTCCCTTACGCGTACGACGATTTCCTCGCGCACCCGGCGGGCCTGGGCCAGATACCCGCGACCGAGCACGGCACGGAGGTCGCGGTCATCGGCGGCGGCCTCTCCGGTATCGTGGCGGCGTACGAACTGATGAAGATGGGCCTCAAGCCCGTCGTCTACGAGGCCGACCAGATCGGCGGGCGCCTTCGCACCGTCGGCTTCGAGGGCTGTGACGGCGACCTGACCGCCGAGATGGGCGCGATGCGCTTCCCGCCGTCCTCGACGGCGCTGCAGCACTACATCGACCTGGTGGGCCTCAAGACCCAGCCCTTCCCCAACCCCCTCGCGGAGTCGACCCCCTCGACGGTCGTCGACCTCAAGGGCGAGTCCCACTACGCGACCTCCGTCGACGACCTGCCCCAGGTCTACCGCGACGTGATGAACGCCTGGAACTCCTGCCTGGAGGAGGGCGCCGACTTCTCCGACATGAACCGCGCCCTGCGCGAGCGCGACGTTCCCAAGATCCGTGAGATCTGGTCCAAGCTCGTCGAGAAGCTCGACAACCAGACCTTCTACGGCTTCCTCTGCGACTCCGAGGCCTTCAAGTCCTTCCGGCACCGCGAGATCTTCGGCCAGGTCGGCTTCGGCACGGGCGGCTGGGACACCGACTTCCCGAACTCCATCCTGGAGATCCTGCGCGTCGTCTACACCGAGGCCGACGACCACCACCGCGGCATCGTCGGCGGCAGCCAGCAGCTGCCCCTGCGGATGTGGGACCGCGAGCCGCAGAAGATCGTGCACTGGGCGCCCGGCACGTCCCTGAGCTCGCTGCACGAGGGCGGTGTGCCCAAGCCCGCCGTGACCCGTCTGGACCGCACCGCGGGCAACCGCGTCACCGTCACCGACTCCTCGGGCGACATCCGCACCTACCAGGCGGCGATCTTCACCGCCCAGTCCTGGATGCTGCTCTCCAAGATCGCGTGCGACGACACGCTCTTCCCCATCGACCACTGGACGGCGATGGAGCGGACCCACTACATGGAGTCCTCCAAGCTCTTCGTGCCGGTCGACCGGCCGTTCTGGCTGGACAAGGACGAGGAGACCGGCCGTGACGTCATGTCGATGACGCTCACCGACCGCATGACGCGCGGCACCTACCTCCTGGACGACGGCCCGGACAAGCCCGCGACCATCTGCCTCTCCTACACCTGGTGCGACGACAGCCTGAAGTGGCTGCCGCTGTCGGCGAACGAGCGCATGGAGGTCATGCTCAAGTCGCTCGGCGAGATCTATCCCAAGGTCGACATCCGCAAGCACATCATCGGCAACCCGGTGACGGTGTCGTGGGAGAACGAGCCGTACTTCATGGGCGCCTTCAAGGCGAACCTGCCGGGCCACTACCGCTACCAGCGGCGCCTGTTCACGCACTTCATGCAGGAGAGCCTGCCGGCGGACAAGCGGGGCATCTTCCTCGCCGGTGATGACATCTCCTGGACGGCCGGATGGGCCGAGGGGGCGGTCACGACCGCCCTGAACGCCGTGTGGGGCGTCATGCATCACCTTGGCGGGGCCACGGACGGGACCAACCCCGGTCCCGGTGACGTGTACGACGAGATCGCTCCCGTCGAGCTGCCTGAGGACTGACGGCGCCGTTCTTCCTGGGGCGCGTGGGAATCCGACTGGCCGTCGTGGCTGGTCGCGCAGTTCCCCGCGCCCCTGAGGCTGCGCCCCTTCGGGGCGGCTGCCTCTATACCCCGGCTGCCCGCGCCGCCTCGTAGACCTCCGCCGCCAGGTCCTTCAGCTCCTCCGCGTCCCGCGTGCTGCCCGCGAGCTCGATGAGGATCTCCTCCACCGCGCCCACCGAGGCGTGTGCCTCGATGTCCTCGACGATCTGCGCGACGTTGCCCCGGAAGGGCGCGCGCTTCTCGCCCTCGTACGCGGCCGGTGTGTACCGGGCGTTGACCCGCAGGACGCTCTGGACCGGGCGCGTGCGGCCCCGCTCGGCGGCCAGTTCCTTCAGGGCCTGCGCCTGCTCGGCCAGCTTCTCGGCGCCCGCGCCCACCGGCATCCAGCCGTCGGCGCGGTCGACGAGCCTGCGCAGCGCGCGCGGGCTGCCCGCGGGCAGCAGGATCGGGATGGGGCGCGCGGGCTTGGGGCCGACCACCGAGGGCGCGATCGTCGTCAGCTCCCCTTCGTACGACACCGGGTCCGGGCCCCACACCGCGTGGCAGACGTCGATCAGCTCGTCCAGGACCTTGCCGCGCTTGTCGAAGGGGGCCACCCCCGCGGCCGCGTACTCGTCGTGGGACCAGCCCGTGCCGAACCCTGCGACGACGCGGCCGCCGCTCGCCGCGTCCAACGTGGCCAGGGAGCGCGCCAGTTGGAACGGCACGTGCAGCGGGGCGACCAGGACGCTGGTGCCCAGGCGGGCCCGCTCGGTGACCGCGGCGGCGAGCGTCAGCGTGATCAGCGGGTCGGCCACCGAGCGGTACGAGTCGGGCCAGGGCAGGCCCTCGATGCCGTACAGACCCTGGGTCGCGGGCTCGGGGAACAGGACGCGTTCATAGACCCACAGGCTCTCGTACCCGATCTCCTCGGCCGCGCGGGCCACGGCCGGGACGTCACGGCCGAGGTGATACTGCCGGCCCTGCGGGAGGCCGAGTCCGAGTCGTGTGGCCATGCTGGTGCTCCTTCGCATCCGGGGTCACTGCATTCAACGTACAGCTATCGCCGGGGAGTTCCTCGGCGGCGGACGCGGGGCGGCCGGATCAGTCGGGCAGGGGCGTCAGCAGCATCCGGCCCACCAGGCCGACCGCTCCGTCGAGGCGACCCTGGAACTCCTCGGCGACGGCGGGCAGTTCGCGCAGGGCCCGCAGCGCGAGCGCCGTCGCCCACGCGCTGTCCCTGGCCCGCTCCAGGCTCCAGGAACCCAGCAGGTGGGTGAGCGGATCGGCGATCTGGAAGAGATCGGGGCCCGGCATCAGCTCTTCGCGGATGCGCTCCTCCAGCGAGACGAGGATGTCGCCCACGCGGTCGAACTCGTCCTCCAGGTCCGCCGGTTCGCAGCCGAGCGTACGACAGGCGTCCATCACGGCCAGCGGAAGGTCGTGCCCGATGTGCGCATTGATGCCCGCGAGCGCGAACTGCAGGGGGCGTACGCCGGGATGGCGCCGCAGCTGGAACAGCGGCCGCCAGCAGGCGGGCGGTCTGCGGTCGGCCGCCACCGTCTCGACCGCCGTCAGATAGCGCTCGGCGAACAGGACGTCCAGCGTGATCGCGGCTCCGGTGTCCGGGAATCGCCCCCTGTCGAGGTGCCGGCCGACCTCTTCGGTGACCGCGAGATAGACCCGGTTGAAGACCCCGACCCCGTCGCCCGAGGGGAAGCCGGCGCCCAGCGCGCGCATCCGCGTCACCACGCCGTCAACCCCGTGTGCCGAGCCTGTGAACTCCGCGAACCGCTCCAACTGCGCCATGGTGGCAGGGTCCCAGTCCTAGGCTGGCCGGAATGCCGCCGCACCGGCCGCTTCCCCAGAACGAGGGAACGGCGACCGTGTGTGCCCCTGAGGAGGGGAGCCGGCGCGCCGTGTCAGGGGGACACGGGGGAGGGGAGGGGCCGCATCGTGTCAGGCAACCGCGCGCGACACCGCGCCGAACGGCGGGCCGGACGGAGGCACGCCGCCCGCCGTGGGGTCATGGTCGCGGCGGCCTCGGTCGTGGCCGCGGTGGGCGCCGTCGCCGGAATGGTGTCCGCCCTGGACGAGGGCGGCGGCAGGGACCGGGCGCGCCCGAAGGTGACGAAGTCGCCGACGCTCGAACCGCTGCCCGCGGTGCCGACACCGTCCGCGTCGGCGTCATCGGCCAAGCCGTCACCCGTGAAGTCCTCCGCATCGCCGGTGCCGAAGCCCAAGCCGAAGCCTGCGACCCCGCGTCCGAAGAGGACCACCGCCGATCCCTCGGCCAACTCCCTCTACCGGCACGGCGATTCGCAGGTCATCGACTGGGTCAGGGCTCATCGGGGCGACCCGCGCCGCCCGCTCATCGAGTCACGGATCGCCGACCGCCCCGCCGCCGTGTGGTTCGCGGAGTACGCGCCGGGGACCATCACCTCGCGGGTGCGCGCGGTGACGTCGCGGGCCGGAAGCCGGGTGCCCGTCGTCGTGCCGTACGCGATACCGGACCGCGACTGCGGGGGC
Organism: Streptomyces sp. NPDC044044; assembly: GCF_056434405.1. NCBI lineage: Bacteria > Bacillati > Actinomycetota > Actinomycetes > Kitasatosporales > Streptomycetaceae > Streptomyces > Streptomyces sp. NPDC044044. Next base: position 515,799 of record NZ_JBWKFG010000009.1, read on the forward strand.
GCGTCGCAGGGCGGGGCGCCGGACCTGGCCGCGTACGACGCGTGGATCGGGAAGTTCGCCGCGGGCCTCGGCTCCGGCGAGGTCGTCGTCATCCTCGAACCGGACGCGATCGCGCTCTCCGAGTGCCTCTCGGCGAAGCAGCGCACCGCCCGCGATGCCTCGCTAGCCCGCGCGGGCCGCACCCTGAAGGCCGCCAATCCGAAGGCCAGGGTCTACTTCGACGCCGGGCACTCCGGCTGGAACGCCGCGGCCGAGCAGGCCGGACGGCTGCGCGCGGCGGGCGCCGCGTCGCCCGCGTCGTCCGACGGCATCTTCACGAACGTCTCGAACTTCCACCGCACCGGCGACGAGGCCGCCTACGCCCGCAAGGTCCTGTCCGCACTCGGCGGCCCGCCCGGCCTGGGCGCCGTCATCGACACGAGCCGGAACGGCAACGGCGCCCCCGCGGACGGCGAGTGGTGCGACCCGGCGGGACGCGGGCTCGGGCCGAGCCCGACGCTGCGGACCGGCGAGGCCCGCATCGACGCCTATCTGTGGATCAAACTGCCGGGCGAGTCCGACGGCTGCAAGGGCGCGCCCGGCACGTTCACGCCCGGCTACGCCTACGACTTGGCGCGCGGCTGAGAGCCGTCGCCGCCCGCTTCCGGGGACCCGTCGCCCTCGTCGTACGTGGACGTGCCCGAATCGAGCAGCGGTTCCTGCGACTTGAGGTGGGGCGGGGCGAAGGCACGCAGGACGTGATAGCCGGTGATGACGACGATCGTGCCGAGCGCGATGCCGCTCAGCTCGAAGTTGTCGCTGATCTTCAGCGAGACGCCACCGACGCCGATGATGATGCCCGCCGCGGCCGGGACGAGGTTCAGCGGATTGCGCAGATCCACCCCGGCGTTGATCCAGATCTGGGCGCCGAGCAGGCCGATCATGCCGTAGAGGATGACGGTGATGCCACCGAGCACGCCGCCCGGGATGGCCGCCACGACCGCGCCGAACTTGGGGCAGAGGCCGAAGAGCAGGGCGAAGCACGCGGCGGCCCAGTACGCGGCCGTGGAGTAGACGCGGGTCGCGGCCATCACGCCGATGTTCTCGGAGTACGTCGTGTTGGGCGGGCCGCCGACCGCCGTCGAGAGCATGGACGCGGCGCCGTCGGCGGAGATCGCCGTGCCGAGCTTGTCGTCCAGGTTGTCGCCGGTCATCTCGCCGACCGCCTTGACGTGCCCGGCGTTCTCGGCGACGAGGGCGATGACGACGGGCAGGGCGACGAGGATCGCCGACCACTCGAAGCTCGGCGCGTGGAAGGACGGCAGGCCGATCCAGTCGGCGTTGCCGACGGCGGAGAGGTCGAGGCGCCAGTGGTCGACGACCTTGCCCGAGCCGTCCGCCGAGTGGATCTTGCCGAAGACCAGGTCGAGGGCCCAGGACAGGGCGTACCCGAAGATCAGCCCCAGGAAGATCGCGACGCGTGACCAGAACCCGCGCAGGCACACCACGGCCAGACCGGTGAACAGCATCACCAGGAGCGCCGTCCACTGGTCCTGCGGCCAGTACGTGGAGGCGGTGACCGGCGCCAGGTTGAAGCCGATCAGCATGACGACGGCGCCGGTGACGATCGGCGGCATCGCGGCATGGATGATCCGCGCCCCGAACTTCTGGACGGCGAGGCCCACCAGGAACAGCGCCGCGCCGACCACGAAGACCGCGCCCGTCACGGTCGCCGATGAGCCGCCCTGCGCGCGGATGACCGCGGCCACGCCCACGAAGGAGAGCGAACAGCCCAGGTAGCTGGGCACCCGGCCACGCGTGGCAAGCAGGAAGATGACGGTCGCCACGCCCGACATCATGATCGCGAGGTTCGGGTCGAGGCCCATCAGGACCGGCGCCACGAACGACGCGCCGAACATGGCGACGACGTGCTGGGCGCCGAGCCCGAAGGTGCGCGGCCACGAGAGCCGCTCGTCGGGACGGACGACGGCTCCGGGCGCGGGGGTGCGCCCGTCGCCGTGCAGTCTCCAGCGCACGCCGAGATCCATGGTTGTGTTCCGCCTTCTGTGCGCCCGACTTTGTCAAGACCTGAATGAGTCAGCGCAATGTTAATCCGGCATAAGTTCCCCGGTTTCACACCGGCCACTGGCGGGGCGCCCGCCAGTGGCCCGCGGAACCGCTGGTTCAGGACTTCGGGCCGGGAACCTTCGCGTCCACGGGAGCGCTCGGTGTGGCCTCGCGGCTGTCCGTGCGCAGGACCCCCGCGAACACCGCGAGCCCGCAGGCGAGCACCGTCACCAGGCCGAAGGAGACCACCAGGCTCGTCGCGTCGGCGAGCGTGCCGATCGCGGACGGGGCGATCAGGCCCGACGTGTACGTGATGGTGGCGACGCCCGCGATGGCCTGGCTCGGGTTCGGGCCGCTGCGCCCGGCCGCGGCGAACGCGAGCGGCACCACGACCGCGATGCCGAGCCCGAGCAGCGCGAAGCCGAGCATGGCGAGCGCCGGATGCGGTGCCACCACCACGAGCAGCCCGCCGAGCGCCGCGACCACGCCGCCCACGCGCACCGTGCGGACGGCCCCGAAGCGGTCCACCACCGCGTCGCCCGCGAGCCGCGCGATCGCCATGGTGAGCGTGAACCCGGTGGTGGACGCGGCGGCGACACCGGCCGAGCTGTCCAGGACGTCCCGCAGATAGACCGCCGACCAGTCCAGGCTCGCGCCCTCCGCGAAGACCGCGCAGAAGCCGACAGCGCCGATGAGCAGCGCCGACTTCGGCGGCAGCGAGAAGCGCGGCGGCGCCTCGTCCTCGGGCTCCGCCTGCAGGTCGAGCACGCCCTGGCAGGCGACCAGACCGATCGCGGTGAGCGCCACGGCGGCCAGCGCGTGGTGCAGCCGGGCGTCCGCGCCCAGATGGGCGGCGACGGTTCCGGCGGCGGAGCCGATCAGGGCGCCGACGCTCCACATGCCGTGCAGGCCCGACATGATCGACTTCTTCATGCGGGTCTCGATCTCGACACCGAGGGCGTTCATCGCGACGTCCGACATGCCCGCCGTCGCCCCGTACACGAACAGGGCCAGGCAGAGCGTGAGCAGATTCGGCGCGAGCGAGGGCAGGATCAGGGCCGTCGTCCACAGGGCGAGCAGCCCGCGCAGCGCCGTCCGGGCGCCGAAGCGGTGACTGACCCAGCCCGCGAGCGGCATCGCCACGGAGGCGCCGATCGCCGGGAAGGCGAGCGCGAGGCCGAGAAGACCGGCGCTGAGGCCGGCGTGCTCCTGGATCCAGGGCACGCGCGTCGCGAAGGAGCCGGTGACGGCGCCGTGCACGCAGAAGACGGCGGCCACGGCATACCGCGCCCGCTTCAACTGACGTACGTCGTGGACCACTTCACTCATCGTTGCCCCGTCCCTCCCAAGGTGCCTCCCCGCTACGGCGACGTAAACTATCAGGAACCCTGCCTGATAAATAGCAGCTTTATGGAAGGATCCCCGGCATGCCCGCATCACCGAGCACCGCCCGGGCCATCAACGACCGGCTCGCCCTGGGGCTCCTGCAGCGCGAAGGACCGCTGACGGCGAACCAGTTGAAGCAGCTGACCGGCCTGTCGAGGCCCTCGGTCGCCGACCTGGTCGAGCGCCTCCAGGGCTCCGGCCTGATCGCGGTCGTGGGGGAGGCGGGTGCCCGGCGCCGGGGCCCCAATGCCCGGCTGTACGGGATCGTCGCCGACCGGGCGCATCTCGCCGCCCTCGACGTACGCACCGGTGGCGTCTCCGTGGTCGTCACCGACCTGCTCGGCGCGGTGCTCGCCGAGGCCTCCGCGCCCATCGGCGGCGACACCGGCACCGGAGCCGCCGTCGAGCGCGCCGTCGCCCTCGTGGAGCGCACCGCGAAGGACGGCGGCGTCCAGCGGCTGCACACCGTGGCGATCGGCGCCCCCGGCCTCATCGACCCCGCCACCGGCGAACTGCGCGACACCACCTCGCTCCCCGCCTGGCACCGGCGCCTGGCGGGCGCCCTCCAGGAGCGGTTCCCCGCGCGCGTGCTCGTGGAGAACGAGACCAACCTCGCCGCCCGCGCCGAACAGCGCGACGGCGCCGCCCACGACCGCGACACCTTCGTGCTCCTGTGGCTCGGCGAAGGCGTCGGCGCCGCCGTCGTGCTCGACGGAAGCCTGCGCCGCGGTGCGTCGGGCGGCACCGGGGAGATCGGCTTCCTGCCGGTCCCCGGCACAGGCGTACTGCCCTCCGCCACCGGCTGCGAGGGCGGCTTCCACTCGCTGGCCTGCGCCGCCGCGCTCCGTGACCTCGCCGCCGAGCACGGGATCCTGAAGCCGGGCGCGAGCGCCGCCGACGTGGTGCGGCACGCCGCCGAGTCGGGCCACGGGGCCTACCTCGACGCGGTCGCCGACCGGATCGCCGTCGGCGCCGCGGCCATGGCCGCGATCCTGGACCCCGGCTGCGTGGTCCTCGGCGGCGAGATCGGCCGAGCGGGCGGCGACGCGCTCGCCGCCCGTGTGGCGGAGCGTGTCGCCGCCATGTCACCGCTGCGCACCGAGGTGCGCGCCAGCGTGCTCGGCGGCTCCGCGGTGCTGCGCGGCGCGCTGCTCGCCGCTAGGGACTCGGCGCAGGACGAGCTGTTCGGCCCGCGTCCCTAGCCGCGAGCAGCAGCAGCCAGGCCGGGAGCAGGACGGCGCCCCCGAGGAGCGCGAGCAGCGTGGCCGCGGAACCGGCGGACAGGTGGCCCGAGTACGCCGAGTGGAAGACCAGGTGCGGCACGGTGAAGGTCAGATCGGCGGCGAGCGCGACGGAGACGAGCCGCGGCTCCATGCTCCGCGCGGCCGCCGCCACGACCACCCCCAGCGCGAGCACCATCGCGCCCAGGTCGCGCATCAGGTGTTCGTTGTACGGGGGCAGGGTGGAGACCCAGAGCACACCGAAGAAGGACCGGGGCGCCAGCAACTGCCAGAATCCGACGGCGAATTGGGTGAGGGCGAGAAAGGCAAGGCCGCAGCGGAGCAGCGGCGAGCCAAGCTCGGTCCGTCCCACGGTGCGGCTGCCCTCGCCGGAGCCCTGCCTCCGCCCACCGGCGCCTGCGAGGGCCCCAGGGGCCGCAGACCGCTGGTCCGAGGCCTTCCGGGGCGTGGGTGCCTGATCACGCGCACCGCCGGCGGGAAGGCCCCGATCCCTCCCGCCCGCCGCGAGCAACTTCTCCAGGCCCGCGAGATTCCCCTCCCGGGCAGCCGAGACGAACGACTCCAGGAACGCGTCCCGCCGCTCGGCCACCGCGTCGAACCGCACCCGCTCGTCGGCCACGGCCCGCGCCGCCCTGCGGTACAGCTGGCGGCAGTTGGCCTCGCCGATGTCCAGGACACCGGCGGTGTCCCGATGGCTGTACGCGAACGCCTCCCGCAGCACGAACACCGCGCGCTCCACCGGGGTGAGCCGCTCCAGCAGGATCAGCAGCGCCATCGACACCGCGTCCCGCTGCTCCGCCGACTCCAGCGGGCCGAGCGCGCCGCCCGACGTGACGACCGGCTCCGGGAGCCAGGGACCCACGTACTCCTCGCGCCGCGCACGCGCCGAAGTCAGCCTGTTCAGACAGAGGTTGGTGACGACCTTGGCCAGCCAGGCGGCGGGCCGGCCGATGTCCGCGCGGTCCGCGCCGCTCCAGCGCAGATACGCGTCCTGAACGGCGTCCTCCGCCTCCTGGGCGGAGCCGAGCATGCGGTAGGCGAGCGAGAACATACGGGGGCGATGGGACTCGAACTCATCGGCCGGAGCTGCGGTCGTCACGCGCTCAGCGTGCCAGAGCGGCGGCCGTCACCGCCGGTCAGGGGCCTGTCACGGGCTGCTGTGAGCCAGGCCACAGGGGTTCGCCCGTATGGGCGTCGATCAGGCGTGGCACACTGGCTACGTACCAAAAGCAGCGCACTCCGGGGTCGGTGTAATTCCGAACCGGCGGTTATAGTCCGCGACCCGGCCGCCTCCAGCGGTCGGTTGACCAGGTGAAACTCCTGGACCGACGGTGAAAGTCCGGATGGGAGGCAGTGCGCGGCGGGCGGGCATTCGTGCACGTCGCCGAGTGGCTTGTTTTTGGGATACCCGTCTCTTCGGGTTCCCAGGGAGAAGTCTCGTTTCCGGCGTCGCTCCCGGTGCCGCAGTCCGTACATTCTGTCGTCATCGACAGGCCCCGGAGTCCGTGCCCTATGAGGCAGGAGGACCCGGTGGCCACCGCAGCCGCAGTCACAGCGAATGAGCACGAGCGTGCCGCCATGCGCCGCGCCGTCGCGCTCGCCGCCCTCGGACTCGGCTCCACCAGCCCCAACCCGGTCGTCGGATGCGTGATCATCAACGCCTCCGGAGAGACCGTCGGCGAGGGCCACCACCAGCGCGCGGGCGGCCCCCACGCCGAGGTCCACGCCCTGCGCGCGGCCGGCGAGCAGGCCCGTGGCGCCACCGCCCTGGTCACCCTCGAACCCTGCAACCACACCGGACGCACCGGCCCCTGCGCCCAGGCGCTCATCGACGCCGGAATCGCCCGCGTCGTCTACGCGGTCAGCGACCCGAACCCCGCCGCGACCGGCGGCGCGCAGCGACTGCGGACCGCCGGGGTCGACGTGGAGTCGGGCCTCCTTGAGGCCGAGGCCGCCGCGGGGAACGCCGCCTGGCTGACCTCCGTCCGCCTCGGCCGCCCGCACGTCACCTGGAAGTACGCCGCGACGCTCGACGGCCGCATCGCCGCCGCCGACGGCAGCAGCCGCTGGATCACCTCCGCCGAGGCCCGCGCCGACGTCCACCGGCTGCGCGCCGAGTGCGACGCGGTCGTCGTCGGCTCCGGCACCCAGCGAGCCGACGACCCGCACCTCGCCGTGCGGGGCATCGAAGGCGCCGTCCAGCCGCTGCGCGTCGTCGTCGACACGAACGGCACCGCCGTGGCACCCGGCGCCCGCGTCCTGGACGACGCGGCGCCCACGCTCGTCGCGGTCGCCGACGACGTGAGCGCCGGGGGCGAGGCCGAGACGGTGCGACTCCCGCGCACGGACGGCGGGTTGGACATCCCCGCCCTCCTCGACGCACTGCACGCGCGCGGCGTGCGCTCCGTCCTCCTCGAAGGCGGTCCGACGCTCGCCGGAGCCTTCGTCGCCGCGGGCGCCGTCGACCGCGTCGTCGCCTATCTCGCCCCCGTCCTGCTCGGCGCGGGGCCCGCCGCCCTCACCGGCGGCGGAATCACGACCATCACCGAAGCGTTGCGGCTCGACGTGAGCGAGACCGTCCGTATCGGCCCCGATCTGCGCGTCACCGCGACCCTCGTAACGAAGGAGCACTGAAGTGTTCACCGGAATCGTCGAAGAGCTGGGCGAGATCACCGCCGTCGAGAACCTGGACGACGCATCGCGCTTCCGTGTCCGTGGCCCCGTCGTCACCGAGGGCGCGAAGCACGGCGACTCCATCGCGGTCAACGGCGTCTGTCTGACGGTCGTGGAGCACGAGGGCGACGAGTTCACCGCCGACGTGATGGCCGAGACCCTGAACCGCTCCAGCCTGGGCGCCCTCGCGGCGGGATCGCGCGTCAACCTGGAGCGGCCCACCGCGGTCGGCGACCGCCTCGGCGGCCACATCGTCCAGGGGCATGTCGACGGCACCGGCGAGATCGTCGAGCGCAAGCCTTCCGAGAACTGGGAGATCGTCAAGATCTCGCTCCCCGCCGACCTCTCCCGCTACGTGGTGGAGAAGGGCTCGATCACCGTCGACGGCGTCAGCCTGACGGTGGTCGACGCCGGGCCCGACTACTTCACCATCAGCCTCATCCCCACCACCCTCGCCCTGACCACGCTCGGCATCAAGCAGCCCGGCGACCCGGTCAACCTCGAGGTGGACATCATCGCGAAGTACGTCGAGCGGATGCTCGGCGACCGCGCAGGCGCCCCGGCTGCCGCTCCCGCTCAGGAGGCCACGAAGTGAACTGGCTCAACTCCGAAGCCTTCACGGCCTTCGGGCAGCACGTGATCTGGTCCGACATGGTGGGCAACACCGTCGGCCTGATCGCCCTCGCGCTCGGCTGGCGGCGCTCCATATGGACCTGGCCCGCCCAGTTCCTCTCGGGCGTCATCCTCGTCGGCGCGTACGCCTCCGCCCACCTCTCCGGCGGCGTCGGCAAGCAGCTGCTCGTCATCGGCGTGGCCCTGTGGGGCTGGCGTCTGTGGGCCAACGGCAAGCAGCAGGCGCAGGACGGCTCCATCGCCGTCCGGTTCGCGACCTGGAAGGAGCGCGGGGTGCTGCTCGGCGGCACGGCCGTCGGCACCCTCGCGGTCGGCGCCCTGTTCTCCGCCGTCCCCGACCTGTCCTGGAACCCCTGGCCCGACGCCTACATCTTCGTCGGCACCCTCGCCGCGATGGTCGCCCAGGCCCGCGGCCTGGTCGAGTTCTGGTTCGCCTGGCTCCTCGTCGACGTGGTCGGGGTACCGCTCGCGTTCAGCAGCGGCCTGGCCTTCTCCGGCCTCGTGTACGTCATCTACCTCGCTCTTGTCCTGTGGGGCATGCGCGACTGGTGGCTGCGGTCGCGCACTGCGTCCTCGCAGGCCTCGCAGCCCAACATGGAAGGAGCCCCGGCATGAGCGCGGCACCTGTTTGGTACAGCACGGGTCACGAAGAAGACGCCTCTGACCTCGCACTCGACCCCGTCGAGGCGGCCATCCGCGACATCGCCGCCGGGCGGCCCGTCGTGGTCGTCGACGACGAGGACCGCGAGAACGAGGGCGACCTCGTCATCGCCGCCGAGAAGGCGACGCCCGAGATCATCGCGTTCATGATGAGCGAGTGCCGCGGCCTGATCTGCGCGCCCATGGAGGGCGACGAGCTGGACCGCCTCCAGCTCCCGCAGATGGTCGAGAACAACACCGAGTCGATGCGGACGGCCTTCACCGTCTCCGTCGACGCGAGCGCCGCGCACGGCGTCACCACCGGCATCTCGGCCGCCGACCGCGCCACCACGCTCCAGATGCTCGCCGCGGGCAGCTTCGAGCCCACCGACTTCGTGCGCCCCGGCCACATCTTCCCGCTGCGCGCCAAGTCCGGCGGCGTCCTGGTCCGCAACGGCCACACCGAGGCCGCGGTCGACCTGGCCCGGCTCGCGGGCCTGCGCCCGGCCGGCGCGATCGTGGAGATCGCGGGCGAGGACGGCACGATGCTCCGCCTTCCGGAGCTCATCCCGTTCGCCCGCAAGCACGGCCTGACGATCATCTCCATCGAGGACCTGATCGCCTACCGCAGCAGCTCCGAGCCGAAGGTCCGCCGCGAGGCCGAGGTCCGCCTGCCCACCGCCTTCGGCGACTTCACGGCGTACGGCTACCGCTCCACCGTCGACGGCGTCGAGCACGTCGCCCTCGTCCACGGCGAGGTCGGCGAGGGCGAGGACGTCCTTGTCCGCATCCACTCCGAGTGCCTGACCGGCGACGTCTTCCACTCGCTGCGCTGCGACTGCGGCCCGCAGCTCGAGGCGTCCATGCAGCGGATCACGGACGAGGGACGCGGCGTCGTGGTCTACCTCCGCGGCCACGAGGGGCGCGGCATCGGCCTGCTCTCCAAGCTGCGCGCCTACGAGCTCCAGGAGCGCGGCAGCGACACCCTGGACGCCAACCTGGAACTCGGCCTGCCCGCCGACGCCCGGGACTACGGAGCGGGCGCGCGGATCCTGGACGACCTCGGCATCCGCAGCGTGCGCCTGATGACGAACAACCCCGACAAGACCGACGCGGTGATCCGGCACGGCCTGAAGGTCACCGGACGCGAGCCCATGGCGGTCCAGGCGGGCGAGCACAACCTCCGGTACCTGCGCACCAAGCGGGACCGGATGGGGCACGACCTGCCCTGGCTCGACACCCCTGAGGTGTCAGCCTGCGGCAATCAGTAAGTACCGGCCCACGAGAACAGACGAGAACCAGGAGAAGCGCGTGAGCGGCAAGGGTGCACCCGAACTGAGCGTGAAGAACTGCGGAGACCTGCGGGTCGCGGTGATCGCCGCCCAGTGGCACGAGAAGGTCATGGACGGCCTCGTCGACGGCGCGCTGCGCGCCCTGCACGAGCTCGGCATCGACGAGCCGACCGTCCTTCGCGTGCCCGGCAGCTTCGAGCTGCCGGTCGTCGCCAAGGTCCTCGCGGGCCGCGGCTACGACGCGATCGTGGCGCTCGGCGTCGTCATCCGCGGCGGAACCCCGCACTTCGAGTACGTGTGCCAGGGAGTCACCCTGGGCCTGACCCAGGTCACGGTGGACACCGGGGTCCCCGTCGGCTTCGGCGTCCTCACCTGCGACACCGAGGAGCAGGCCCTGGACAGGGCGGGCATCGAGGGCTCCCGCGAGGACAAGGGGCACGAAGCGGTCACCGCCGCCGTCGCCACCGCGACCACGCTGCGTACGATCTCCGAACCCTGGCGGTGAGCGGGGGCGAGGAGCCGCGTAAAGTAAGCGACATCATGTCCAAGAAGACTTTCGAGGAGCTCTTCACCGAGCTCCAGCACAAGGCCGCCAACGGCGACCCCGCCACGTCGCGCACCGCCGAGCTGGTCGACAAGGGCGTCCATGCCATCGGCAAGAAGGTCGTCGAGGAGGCCGCCGAAGTCTGGATGGCCGCCGAGCACGAGGGCAAGGAAGCCGCGGCCGAGGAGATCTCGCAGCTCCTCTACCACGTACAGGTGATGATGGTCGCCCGCGGCATCTCCCTCGACGACGTGTACGCGCATCTCTGAGCCGTACGCCCTCCTCCACCCAACTCCCCCTGAACGCAAAGGAATCCGTCCTCATGCTGCGCATCGCCGTCCCCAACAAGGGTTCACTGTCCGGACCTGCGTCGGCGATGCTCCATGAGGCCGGATACCAGCAGCGCAAGGAGTCCAAGGAGCTCGTCCTCGTCGACCCCGACAACGAGGTGGAGTTCTTCTACCTGCGGCCCAAGGACATCGCGATCTATGTCTCGGCCGGCAAGCTCGACATCGGCATCACCGGTCAGGACCTCCTGATCGACTCCGGTGCGAACGCCGAGACGATCCTGCCGCTCGGCTTCGCACGCTCCACCTTCCGCTTCGCCGCGAAGCCGGGCACCGCGAGCACCATCGCGGACCTCGCGGGCAAGACCGTGGCGACCTCGTACGAGGGCATCGTCGCCAAGCACCTCGCCGACAGCGGCATCGACGCCTCCGTCGTCCACCTGGACGGCGCCGTCGAGACCGCCATCGAGCTGGGCGTCGCCCAGGTCATCGCGGACGTCGTGGAGACCGGCACCTCGCTGCGCAACGCGGGCCTCGAGGTGTTCGGCGAGCCGATCATGAAGTCCGAGGCGGTCGTCATCCGGCGTACCGGCGCCGAGACCGACGACCCCAAGGTCGAGCAGTTCCTGCGCCGCCTGCAGGGCGTCCTGGTCGCCCGCGCCTACGTGATGATGGACTACGACTGCCGCGCCGAGCACCTGGAGCAGGCCGTCGCCCTCACCCCGGGCCTCGAATCGCCGACGATCTCGCCCCTGCACAACGAGGGCTGGGTCGCCGTCCGCTCCATGGTCCCGGCCAAGGAGGCCCAGCGGATCATGGACGACCTGTACGCCATCGGGGCGCGGGCCATCCTGACCACGGCCATTCACGCCTGCCGCCTCTGACCGGCAGGAGAACCCGCCTCATGTCCGAGCTTCCCGCTCTCCCCGCCCTGCCCGTCACCTTCCGGCCGAAGCGGACCCGGGCCGTCCTGATCACCGCGGGCGCCGCCATCTTCGTGGTCCTCACGGTGGTCTCCCTGCTCATCCCGACCCTCAGCCCGGGTGAGCGGATCAGCTTCATCTTCACCGGCGCGCTGCTCTGGGGCGTGCTGATGCTCCTGAGCAGGCCCAAGGTCGTCGCCGACGAGTCCGGCGTGACCGTCGTCAACATCGCCACCAGCAGGCACCTGGCCTGGGCCGAGATCGTCCAGGTCAACCTGCGCCCCGGCGACCCCTGGGTGTTCCTCAACCTCAGTGACGGCACCAGTCTCCCCGCCATGGGCATCCAGCCGGGCATCGCCAAGCAGCGGGCCATCAGCGACGCCCGCGCGCTGCGCGCCCTCGCCGACGCCCGCACCGCGCAGGGCTGACGTTTCTGGCCGGGTCTTGATTAATCTGGTGGCGGGGCACGCATGGTGTGCCGCCCCGCCCCTGTCGGGCCCGCCCGGTCCACAGGGGCTCCTGCTACCCGAGGAGTGACTCCCTCCGGCGATGGACGGTTCGTCCTGTAGTACATGCGCCGCCCCCTCCCGACATACCGGGACTGGACACACCAGGGAGGCGGCGGCATGACGACTTCCCTGCTGCTTCTCGGGGCGGCATTCCTGCTGATCCTGGCCAACGGCTTCTTCGTGGCCGCCGAGTTCGGACTCGTCACCGTCGAGCGCCCGGACGCCGAGAAGGCCGCCGCCGAAGGCGACCGACGGGCCCGTACGGTCGTCGACGCCCTCAAGGAGCTGTCCTTCCAGCTCTCCGGCACCCAGCTCGGCATCACCATCACCTCACTCGTGGTCGGCATGCTCGCCGAACCGGCCCTCGCGCATCTGCTCGCGGGCCCCTTCACGGCGACCGGCCTTCCGGAAGGCGCCGTACCGGGCGCCTCCGTAGTGGTCGGCATGCTGCTCGCGTCCGCCGTGCAGATGGTGATCGGCGAGCTGGTCCCGAAGAACTGGGCGGTGTCCAAGCCGCTCCAGGTCGCGCGATTCGTCGCGGGCCCCCAGCATGTGTTCTCGCGCCTCTTCAGGCCCGTGATCTCCCTCCTGAACGCCACGGCCAACCGGCTCGTGCGGCTGTTCGGCGTCGAGCCCGCCGACGAGCTTGCCTCGGCCCGCACCCCCGGCGAGCTGGTCTCGCTCGCCCGGCACTCGGCGCAGGCCGGCACCCTCGAACAGGACACCGCGGACCTGTTCGTCCGCACGCTCTCCCTGGGCGAGCTGACCGCGCAGCACGTCATGACCCCGCGCGTGAAGGTCAGCGCGCTGCAGACGTCGGCGACCGCCGAGGACGTGGTGAACCTGACCCGTGCCACCGGGCTCTCGCGCTTTCCCGTGTACCGCGAGCGCATCGACGAGATCGTCGGCATGGTGCACCTCAAGGACGCCCTCGCGGTCCCGGCCCACGAGCGCCTGAGGACGCCCGTGAGCCGCATCGCGCAGGCGCCGCTCCTGGTCCCGGAGACGCTCCCGGTGCAGCAGCTCCTGGAGCAGCTGCGCAGCGAGCAGCCGATAGCCGTCGTCGTCGACGAGTACGGCGGCACGGCAGGCGTGGTCACGCTGGAGGACATCGTCGAGGAGCTCGTCGGCGAGGTCCGCGACGAGCACGACGTCCACGACCTGCCCGAGCTCGCCGTGGCACCGGCCGAGGACGGCCGCCCCGCGTGGGACGCCGACGGCAGCTGCCGCGTCGACACGCTCCAGCGGATAGGGCTCGACGTCCCCGAGGGGCCGTACGAGACCGTGGCCGGACTCGTCGCCGATCTGCTGGGCCGTATCCCGGCCCCCGGTGACCGGGCCGAGCTCCCGGGCTGGCGGCTCGCGGTGCGCCAGGTGGACCACTACCGCGCCGAGCGGGTACGGCTCGTACGGGCCCCGGAATCGACAGAAGCCCGGGACGCCACAGATGCCACAGAGTCCATGAGCGTGGCGGAGGCCGCCCGATGAGCATGCTCCAACTCCTGTTCGCCCTCCTCCTCGTCCTCGCCAACGGCTTCTTCGTGGGGGCCGAGTTCGCGCTCGTCTCCGTGCGCCGCAGCCAGATCGAGCCGCTGGGCGGCAAGCGGGCCCGCCAGGTCCTCTACGGCCTCGAACATCTGCCGCAGATGATGGCGGCCGCCCAGTTCGGCATCACCATGTGCTCGTTGACGCTCGGCGCGGTCGCCGAGCCCACCGTCGCGCACCTCCTGGAGCCCGTCTTCGAGGCGGCGCACATCCCCGAAGGGGCGATCCATCCGCTCGGGTACGCCATCGCGCTCGCCGTGGTCGTCTTCCTGCACCTCGTCGTCGGCGAGATGGTCCCGAAGAACCTCGCGATGGCCGCACCGGAGAGGACCGCGCTCTGGTTCGGCCCCGGCCTCGTCGCCTTCGCCCGCCTGTGCCGTCCGGTCACGGTGGCGCTCGGGGCGTGCGCCAGGCTCGTCCTGAAGCTCTTCGGGGTCGAGCCCAAGGACGAGGTCGAGGCCGTCTTCACCAGCGAGCAGCTCAACCGGCTCGTCGGCGACTCGGGCCAGGCGGGGCTGCTCGACCCGGAGGAGCAGGAGCGCCTGGAGGACGCTCTGGAGCTCGGCTCGCGCCAGGTGACGGACGTCCTGCTCGACCGGGCCTCCCTGGTGACCGTGGGCGCCGGGGTCACCCCGTCCCAGGTCATCGAGCTCACCGGGCGCACCGGCTACTCCCGTTTCCCGGTCTGCGCGGAGAACGGCGCCTTCATGGGCTACCTCCACGTGAAGGACGTACTCGATCTCACCGAGGGCGCCGACACGGACCGCGCGGTGCCGCAGCAGGTCTGGCGGCCGATGACGACGCTGCGCGCCGAACTCCCCCTGGACGACGCCCTGACGGTGATGCGCCGCGCCGCGACGCATCTGGCGCAGGTCGCCGACGCGTCGGGCAAGGTGCTCGGCCTGGTCACCCTGGAGGACGTACTGCAGCTCCTCGTCGGCGAGGTCCGCGACCCGGCGCACCGGGTCTCCGTGCCGCGCAAGCCCCAGGAGTCCAGGAACGGCGCTCTGGTGTGAGCGGCCGGGGCGGGGGCCTCAGACCCTCGGCGGGTCCTGTGGCCCCCGCCCCGAGAGCACCTCGCCGTACGCCTGCATCAGGTCGGGGAGCCGCAGGGTCGACAGGTCGTCACGGCTCGGATCACCGGGATAGCCGGAGAGCCGCAGGTCCCGATAGGCGCAGCTCTTCTCGTAGAGCGTGCGCAGGAAGCGGCCGTTGCCCAGCTCGTCGATCCATGACTGGTCGACGACGTGTCCGCTGATGGAGCGCAGCTCGTCCAGCGCCTCCTCGTCCCACACGTCGCCGTTCTCCGCGGCGAGCACCTCGCCGATGGAGGTGAGTTCCAGGGGGCGGTACGAGGGGAAGTCCACGCGGGTGGTGAAGCGGGACGAGAGCCCGGGGTTGGCGGCCAGGAGGCGGTCCATGCCCTCGGGGTAGCCCGCGAGGATCACGACCAGGTGGTCGCGGTTGTCCTCGGCGCGCTTGAGGAGGACCTGGAGGGCCTCGTCGCCGTACGCGTCGCCCTTGCCGTAGCCCGAGTTGGACAGGGAGTAGGCCTCGTCCACGAACAGGACGCCGCCGATCGCCGAGTCGATCAGTTCATTGGCCTTCACCGCGGTCTGGCCCAGATACTCGCCGACCAGGTCCGCGCGCTGCGCCTCCACCAGGTGGTCGCCGCCGAGCAGGCCGAGTGCGTAGAACGCCCTGCCCAGGATGCGGGCCACCGTGGTCTTGCCGGTGCCCGAGGGGCCTGAGAAGACGAAGTGTCGTTTCGGCGGCTGCACGGGCAGCCCCTGCGCGGCCCGCAGGCGCGCCATGTTCAGCTGCGCCGAGAGCGCCTTGACCTGCCGCTTCACCGGTTCGAGGCCGACCATCCCCTCCAGCTCGGCGAGTGCGGCCTCCAGGAGTGCGGGGTCGGTGGGCCCCGGCGGGAGCTGCGGCAGCCCCGGCTGGATGGGGATCACGGCCTTCTCGCGCACCGCGTCGGTCTCCGCGGGACTGCTGCCCGTGGGCAGATCCGGCTCGGTGACCTTGAGATCGCGGCCTTCGGTGCCGAAGAGCGGGTCGATCCCGTCGGGGCCGTCCATCGCGTCCTGCCCGAAGCCGGTCAGGGCGATGGCCGCCAGGTCGGTGACCTCGTCGTACCCGTCGCCCTCCGAGATCGCCGCGAGCCGCGCGGAGGTGTCCATGAAGGAGGGATCCACCCGGTGCACCGCGCGGTAGAGCGGCAGGGCAGCCGCCGAGCGGCCCGTGCCCTCGTGCGCGCGGGCCAGCCAGTAGCGAAGCTCCTTGCGCTGCGGCTGCTCGCTGCGGCAGCGCATCAGAGCGGAGGACAGGAGCGGCTCGGCGTGGCCGAACATCTCCAGGCGTACGCGGGCCATGCCGCCGAAGAGCCCGGCCTCGATGCCCAGCATCGCGTCGTCGATCAGCGAGTCCGTGTGCCGGACCAACTGCTCCCAGTCCTTGACCAGATAGGACCGGCAGGCGTGCAGAAACCGCACCTGCGGATCCGCGTCGACCGGCGGAAGGCCCGCCAACGCCCGGTCGAGCTCGGGGACATGACGCCCGTCGAGCCAGTGCGAGGCGTGCGCGAGGAGCAGGTCGCGCGTGCTCTCCAGGACGGGCTGGACCCACCAGCCGAGCCAGTACCAGGAGTTGAGCGTACGCCCGTGCCGTGTGCGCTGTTCCCCGAACCTGTCCCGGTGCTGGAACATCCGAAGGAGCGCCGTCGTCGTGTCGATGCGCAGCGCGTGCAGTCCGAGCCAGCCGTCGGCCATCCCGGGATCCATCCGCACCGCCGCCCGGAACTCCTCCTCCGCCTGCGGATAGGCGCCCATCGTGTAGGCGTCGACGCCCCTCAGCCAGGCGAGGTCGGCCGGGGCGGGTGAGCCCACCGCGTCGAAGTCCATCACGTCCCCCACAAACCGTGCCCCCGTTTGTGTACCGCCGGACCGGTGCCCGTCGGCAACTTCGCTGAACCGCCGTGCTGCGGACGGACGTTGAACCGGTGCGCCGAGCAGCCGTCCGTAAGTCGCACCGAAAGGCATCGTACCTGCGGGGGAGCGCTCGGCCGTAGGGTGCCGCAGCGCGGGATCGGGCGGGCGAGGGGGATCGCTTCGTCACCGAGGGTGAGCGAAAGGCCGCTCGCAGCGCCCGGAATGCGAGGTCGTAGGGCAGAACGAAGCCCCCGATCACGGGGGAACAACCGGGGGCTTCGCGTCTGCGGGCGGCCTCGAACGACCGCACATTCAGAACGTAAGTCCTGTAAGGGCCCTCGGTCAAGCCGAGTTGAGGCACTCATGGAAACTCGTGAGAACTTCCGGAAGGCACTTTCCGCGGGTTCAGCGCACCGCCTCTGGTCCCTCACTCTGCGTGACGGTTTGGCTCGGCGCAGCAGCCTCATTCGGGCCCTGCAGCACCTCATATCCCTCGCGCCACTGTCGCACCAAAGACTGAGCAAAGGGGCGCGAAGGGTCTTCGGCGAAGTGCCGGCGCTCCGCGGGCTCCCACCCGTCCCAGAAGTCGCTCTGAACCGTTCCGTCGCGGTGACGCCCCCGGCCCCAGGCCTCCTCGCGGGGCAACTCCATCCACAGCAGCCGCGCCAGGAACGGGCGCAGTGCGCGGCGGCCCGCGCCGACCCCCTCGACGAGGACCACGGGCGCCGGCGGCAGGGTGCGGACCTCGGGGCCGAAGCGGCGCGCGTGCCAGTCGTACGTCTCGTAGCGCGCCGTCTCGCCGCGCGAGAGCGGCACGATGACCTCCCGCCGAAGCCGCTCCGTCCAGCCGAAGAGGGCGTCATGGCTCGCGATGTCGTCGAGGTGCAGGACGGGCGCACCGCCCAGGGCCTGCGCGAGGCGGTCGGCGAAGGTCGACTTGCCGGAGCCCGCGTGACCGTCGACGGCCACGAGGCGGACGGGGCCGCAGGAGGGCGGCAGCCGGATCAGGGTGCGCGCGAGGCGGGCGAGGGGAGCGGGTGTGGAGTGCGGCTGTGCGGTCATCGTCTACCAGCGTACGGGTGCGGAATGCTCGGTTCCGCGCGCCGTCGCAGCTCACGCCAGTGGTCGAGGCCAATATTGGCGGACGCGGTGGTGGTCGAAGCGCTGGCAGAAGTCGGCGTCGAGCAGCCATAGTTGGCCTACCGCCGTGCACTTGACCTGCCCCTTCCGGATCCGTCCGGAGCCCACGTCGACTGGGGGTCCCGCCATGGACCGAGCTGATGACATGTCCCGCAGAACCGTCCTCGCCGCTGCCGCCACCGCTGCCGCCGTGGCCGCCGTGGCCGCGACCGCGAGCCCCGCGCTCGCGGCGGGCGGCCTGCGCGGCGCCCCGCGCGCGAAGCGTCCGGTGAGCAACCGCTTCTGGACCTCGCACGCGGACTGGAGCGCAGGCACCGCCGACGGCACCCGTGCCGTCTCCGGAGCCCGCCCCGCCGTGGAGATCGCCGAGGCCGCGGGCGAAACCGAGTACGCCGATCCGCACACCGGCAAGACCGCCACCTGGGAGTACGCCCGGTGGACCTCGCCCGTGCACCGCCCCACCGTCCCCGCGACGGAGGTGGTCGCCTCCTGGAACGCCCGCACGCCCACCGGGACGTGGCTCCAGGTCGAGCTCCAGGGCACGTACTCGGACAAGAAGAAGACTCCTTGGTACGTCCTCGGCCGCTGGACCTCGGGCGACGACAAGGACAAGGACATCCGCCGTACGTCGGTCGACGACCAGAGCGACGGCAGGTCGAGCATCTGGACGGACACCTTCTCCATCGACGACACGACGACGGGGCTGCGCCTCGCCTCGTACCGCCTGCGCCTGACCCTGTACCGCAAGCCGGGCGCCACGGCGACGCCCACGGTGTGGCGGCTCGGCGCGATGGCGTCCGCCGTCCCGGACCGCTTCACCGTTCCGGCGTCCAAGCCGGGGCTCACCAAGGAGCTGACGGTCCCGCGCTACTCGCAGGAGATCCACGCCGGTCAGTATCCGGAGTACGACAACGGCGGCGAGGCCTGGTGCAGTCCCACCTCCTCGCAGATGATCATCGAGTTCTGGGGCCGCAAGCCGACCGCAGACGACCTCGCCTGGGTCGACCCCTCCTACGCCGACCCCCAGGTGTGCCACGCGGCGCGGTACGTCTTCGACTACCAGTACGCGGGCTGCGGCAACTGGCCTTTCAACGCGGCCTACGCGTCGACGTACAAGGACCTCCAGGGCGTCGTCACCCGCCTCGCCTCGCTCACCGAGCTGGAGTCCCTGATCGCCGCGGGCATCCCGGCCATAACGTCCCAGTCGTTCCTCAAGGAGGAGCTGACGGGTGCCGGTTACGGCACGGCGGGGCACCTGATGACGGTGATCGGCTTCACGTCGACGGGCGACGTGATCGCCAACGACCCGGCCTCGCCCAGCAATCCGGCGGTGCGCCGGGTCTACAAGCGGCGCGAGTGGGAGAACATCTGGCTCAGGACCAAGCGCTACAACTCCACGGGCAAGGTCGTCTCCGGCACCGGAGGCGTCTGCTACCTGTACTTCCCGGTGAAGCTCTCCGCCAAGCAGAAGGCGGCCCTCGCCGACGTGGGGATTCACTGACAGGACCGCGACGGCCCCTCCCGCAGGAGGGAGGGGCCGTCGCCGGCTACTTCGCGTCGGGTGTGCCCCGGCGCAGCCGGGCCGCCTTCTCGTCCACCTCTGCCTGGGACGTGCCGGCCCTCACGACGATCACCGCCTGAGAGCCGTCGGGCAGCGTCGCCTCCCGCATCTCCGTGCCCAGCAATTCGGGCCGCTTCCGCTCCTGCTCGTGGTCCGGCATAAGACCTCCCAGCTCGACGGGGGCCCACCGTAACCACGGATCACCGGCTGACCCCGCCGCACAAGCGTCCGACAGGCCACTTCACACGAACGCCGCCGCCAGACGACGGACACCGGACGGGTCTCAGCCCTGGACCGGATCCACCACCCAGTCCGGATGCCCCGGCATGGGCGGCGTCTTCGCGCCGTACAGCCACGGCCGCAGGAAGCCCTCCAGATCCTCGCCCGCGACCTTCGACGCCAGGTCGATGAACTGCTGCGTACTGGCGGTCTTCCCCCGGAAGCCGCTCACCCACGCCCGCTCGATCTTCTGGAACGTCGCGTCGCCCACCTGCTCCCGCAGCGCGTACAGGACGAGGGCGGAGCCGTCGTACCGCATGCGCTTGAAGAGGTTCGGTTCGGTCGGCTCGGCGGGGGCGCCGACGTCGTGGCGCCACTGGTCGTGAGCGGCGTACGCCGTCTTCATGGCGGCCTCGAAGCTGTCGCCGCCGTGTTCCTCGGAGTACATCCGCTCGTAGAAGCGTGCGTGGCCCTCGCTGACCCACAGGTCGGACCAGCTCTTCAGGGCGACGCTGTCGCCGAACCACTGGTGGGTCAGCTCGTGCACCATGTTCCGCTCGGCATCGACCTTCGTGCCGAGCAGGTCGGCCTTCGGGATGAGCGAGAGCGTCTGGGTCTCCAGGGCGACGGCCAGGTCCGTGTCGCCGACCAGGAGGCCGTAGCGGTCGAAGGGGTAGGGGCCGAGCTTCTCCTGGAGCCAGGCGAGGTGGTCGGGGGTGAGTCTGCGGTACTCCGCCGTCGGCTCGACCAGGGCGTCCGGGACGACGTCCCGCAGCGGCAGACCTCCCGGTCCCTCGCCGTCGACCAGCTTGAACTTGCCGACCGCCAGCTGCACCAGCTGCGTGGACAGCGGCTGTTCGGAGTCGTACGTCCAGCGCACCCGGTCACCGGGGCGCTCCGTGCGGTCGACCAGCTTGCCGTTGGCGACCGCCGTCAGGTCCTTCGGCGTCGTGATACGGAAGGTGATCGGCGCCCGCTGGCTGGGATGGTCGTTCGCCGGGAAGATCAGCCGGGCCCCGTTCGGCTGCGGATAGACCACCGTGCCGTCGGCGGTCGGAATCCAGCCGTAGTCCTCGATGGCGTCGTCGCGGTGCCGTGTCTGCGTCGGGTCGGCGGTGTACGTGACCCTGGCGGTGAACGTACGGCCCTTGGCGATCGGGGACTTGGGCGTGACCGTCAGCTCGTCACCGGCGCGGGACGTGCGCGCGGCCGAGCCGTCGATCTTCACGCCGTGCAGGGTGTTGCCCCCGAAGTCCAGGTTGAACCGGGAGAGCGACTGGGTGGCGGTGGCCTTGATCGTCGCCGTCGCCTCGAACGGCGTCCTCGGGGCCTGCCAGTCGAAGTCCAGGGTGTAGCGGTCGACGCGGTACCCGCCGTTCCCGTCGAGCGGGAACATCGGGTCGCCCAGGCCGGCCGCGCCGGGCGAAGGTGTCCCGGATGCGGAGGGCGCGGCCTGCGACACCGTGCCGGTGAGGGCGGCCGTCACGGTGAGGGCGGCCGCGAGGGCGAGCCGTGCTCTGCGGCGGGGCGTCCGGTACGTGCTCATCGGAAACCTTTCGGTTGGATGGTGCGCGAACGGTCGTCCTGAGGGACGTACAGCCTTAGACGCACAGCATCCCGCCGCAGTTGTGGGTGACCAACATCTCTCTCGCACGAGCCGGTCCTGCTGGCATGGTGGATGGGTCAGTGGGGGGAGTCCACTGCCGGACGTCACGCCGAGAGACGTGACGCATACGTATTGAGTGATGCCCATGACCGCGACCACTGCCACCGCCACCGCACCGACGCGTGCGACCACGCGCACCGGCGGCCCCGAGGAAGACGGCCCGAAGGTGCTCGAGCACGTCCTCGGCTGGACGCTCGTCGTCGTCCTCGCGATGCTCGTCACGCAGACCGGTCTGATGTGACCCCGCTCTCGTAGCCCGCGCAGCCCTCCCCGTCCCGGTCGAGGTCCCGATCGAGATCCGCCCGCCAGTGCCGGTCCGGCACGCCCACCAGGCCGTAGAGCAGGCGCACGGGCGAGCGCCGGGACAGCAGCGTGAGCCCCGCGATGACCGCGAACAGCGGCAGGCCGAGCCAGCCGCCCAGGAGGCGGACGAGGACGCTGGCGGCCAGCGCGCCGGCGAACGGCAGGCCGTAGACCCCGGCCGCCGCGATGGCGATCGCCAGGAACCGGTGCACCTTGCGGTCCTCGTCCGCGCCGGGCAGCGACCAGCCCTCCATCAGCCAGCCGATCTCCGTGAGCAGCATCGTGCCGATCACGGCCGCGCCGAACACGAGCAGCGCGAGGAACGTCCCGGACGTCAGGAAGTCCAGTACGTGGTTGACCACGCTGTCCCGCCGCCAGTCGGCGAAGTCGCGCGCGCCGGGGGACAAGAAGCGCTCGTACCCCCTGCCGTCCCAGCC
The DNA here is from genome assembly GCF_056434405.1 of Streptomyces sp. NPDC044044. Taxonomy (NCBI): domain Bacteria; kingdom Bacillati; phylum Actinomycetota; class Actinomycetes; order Kitasatosporales; family Streptomycetaceae; genus Streptomyces; species Streptomyces sp. NPDC044044. The sequence continues at coordinate 537,776 of NZ_JBWKFG010000009.1, forward strand.
GTGGACCAGGGTCCCGAAGAGCAGGAAGTACCCGCCCACGCACTGCAGATAGGCCCAGTAGCCCGCCCCCACCAGGACGAGCGACTGCGCCACCAGGAAGCCGAGGATCGCGGCGACGGGGATCCCGCCCGCGTAGAAGAGCACGAACCCCGCCCACACCCCGTCGTGCCCGTCCGCGACGTGCATCGTCGCCCAGGCCGGGTTCTGCCAGAGCAGGAAGAGACCCGTCGGCACCATCAGGACCGCCGCGAAGAGGGCCGTGAGCGCCAGATACGGATTGGCGGCACGGCTGCGCGTGCGCGGCCCCTCACCCGCGTTGATCCGCTCCCACACCTGGAGCTGCCGGCCCGCAGCGAGCGCGAACGTGGCGCCGATCGCGTACGCCCAGAAGAGGGCGGACTGAATCTGGATCATGCCGACGCCTTCAGGGTGAGACCGCCCGCGACGATCAAGTCCGATGTGACGAGGGCCTGTTCGGCCTCGACGTCGGTCATGAAGACGAACGGCGGCACGACGGGCGGCACCGGCAGCTTGTCGGGCGTGAAGGTCAGACAGAGCAGCCCTTCGAGGCAGCCCTTGAACTTGGTCAGATAGAGCGTGACGGAGCCGCTGAGGTCCAAGGTGTCGGCTCCCAGGGCGAGTTCATCGCTCCCGTCGCGCGTCTTGAGCCGGTAGTCGGTGAGCGATGCGGCCTTCATCCTCAGGACCATGACCTTCAACGGCCCGTCGGCCGTGGGGATCTCGCGTACGCCGGCCAGGAGGAAGCCCTGCGGCGAGAAGAGCGTGGTGGTGACCGTCGGCGGTGTCCTCGCCGCCTCGATCGCGTCGCCGGGGGCGGCCTTCGCAGGGCTTCCGCCCCACAGCGTCGCCCCGACGATGACGACGGGAAGCAGCACGCCGAGCGTCCGCGTGCCCTGCCCGTCCCGCACCTTCGGCCGCTCGGGATCCTCCACGGAGTTCTCGGGGCCCTCGGGCACCGGCGTCCAGCCGAAGCCCATGGCGCTGCCCACGATGCCGAGCACCATGCCCACCAGGAACCCGCCGAGATTCGTGGCCGCGAACGAGAGCACCGACAGGATCAGGGCGTTGACGCTCACATAGTGGTGGGCGTGCGGCAGGAGCCACAGGAAGATCCCGGCGGCGATCAGGGCGAGGCCGATGCCGATCGCCGCGAGCCCGCCGAGCCCCAGGCTGACCAGGACCGTCAGCGGCGAGAGCGGCACGAGGAGCAGCTCGGCGCCGCCCAGGACGAGCAGCAGCCCGCCCCAGAACGGCCTGGTGCGCCGCCATCTGCGCAGCACCCGGCGCGCCTCCGGCAGCGGCAGGCGCTCGTCCAGCCAGCCACCGCCGTCCCTGCCCCACGCCCTGACACCGGCTCTCCGGCCGCCGGTCAGAAGCACTTCTTGCCGCCGACGCTGACATCGAGCTTCATGCCCTTGAGCCGGAAGTTCCCGCCGGTCGCCGACCAGGCGTGGGACTTCACGCCGGAGACGGTGATGTCCCCCGCCTGCAGCCCGAACTTCCCCTTCTCGCCCTTGACTCCGGGCACCTCGTCGAGGGTCGAGGCGTCCCGGCCGATCTCGGCGGTGCCGAAGCGGGCGTCGCCCTCCAGGTCCTCGCCGTCGATGATGAGATTGCTCGCGGTGACCTCGCCCGCGGCGCCGCCCGCGGTCAGCTTGAACACCACGGTCCCCACCGGGGTCTTGACCTCGGCGGCCTGGCAGATGTCGGACAGGGTCGCGTCACCGATCCCGAGGAGCGCCACCGGGTGCCCCTTGCCGTCGATGTCCCGGTCGGTCTGTACGTAGGAGGACAGCCCCTTGCTGGTGAGCTTGCCCGACGACACCTGGAAGCTCGTCCCGGAGACGGCGAAGGAGGCGGCGAGCGCCCCCTCGGCCATCACGGAGGCCATCGCTCCGACGGCCAGAACGGCCGGCAGGGCCACGACCGCGGTCTTCTTCCAGGAGGTTCTGCCTTCACGTAAAGGGGTACGCGCCGCGCTCATAGGTCTTCCTCCCGTACGTCGTCCACGTGCGCAGGGGGAGTGCGTGAGAGAGCGCCTTCGGACGCAGAACCGGCAGGTGGCGTGCTTCTGCCATACTGCGGATACCCGAGGCAGTTGGAGACTAGGGCCGAAATTGAATAATAGTCAACAGCGCGGTACGGACCGTCCCGTGGACGCTCGCCCGCAGGCGCGCGGCACCGACCGCTCCGTGGCGCGCCGCGCCGAACTCATCAGCATCGGGCGGAGGTTGTTCGCCGACACGTCCTACGACGCGCTCTCGATGGACGACATCGCCAAGCAGGCGAGCGTCGCCAAGGGGCTGATCTACTACTACTTCAAGTCCAAGCGCGGCTACTACCTCGCGATCATCGAGGACTCCGTCGCGGAGCTGGTCGCGCGCGCCGGGCGCCACGACGACCTGCCGCCCGTGGAGCGGGTGCACCGCACCATCGACGGCTATCTGCGCTACGCCGAGCACCACCAGGCGGCGTACCGCACCATCATCAGCGGCGGTGTCGGCTTCGACGCCGAGGTGCACGCCATACGCGACGGTGTGCGGGGGGCGTTGATCGGGACGATCGCCGACGGGGCGTACGGCCGCCGCGACATCCCGGAGCTCGCGCGCACGGCGCTGCTCGGCTGGCTGTGCAGCGTCGAGGGCGTCACGCTCGACTGGATCGGCCGGCGGGGTCTGGCGCGCGAGACGGTCTGCGACCTCCTCGTGCGGACCCTCGGCGACTCCCTGCGGGTCATCGAGGAGTTCGAGCCGTCCTTCCCCGCTCCGCCGCGGCCATGACGAAGGGGCGGGAGCCCCGCGGCTCCCGCCCCCAACTCGTCCGGAGAAGCGATCAGTTGATGGCCTTGATCAGCTCGCCGTCCGCCGTGTCGCCGCTGAGCTCCCAGAAGAAGGTGCCGCCCAGTCCCGCCTGGTTCTTGTAGTCCATCTTCCCCGCGATGGTGGCCGGGGTGTCATAGCTCCACCAGTTGGTCCCGCAGTGCGCGTACGCGGTCCCGCCGACCGTGCCGTTGGCCGGGCACTTGGTCTTGAGTTCCTTGTAGTCGTCGATGCCCGCCTCGTACTTGCCCGCGGCGGCCCCGGTCGCGGTGCCGCCGGGCTCCTTCTGCGTGACGCCCGTCCAGCCGCGTCCGTAGAAGCCGATGCCGAGCAGCAGCTTGTCGGACGGGACGCCGAGACCCTGGAGTTTCTTGATCGTGGAGTCGGTGTTCCAGCCGGCCTTGGGCGCACCCTCGTACGCCTTCAGGGGGGAGTGCGGGGCGGTCGGGCCCTTCGCCTCCCAGGCGCCGAAGTAGTCGTACGTCATCGGGTTGTACCAGTCGACGTACTGGGCGGCGCCCGCGTAGTCGGCGGCGTCGATCTTGCCGCCCTCCTCGGCGTCGGCCGGGATGGCCGCGGTGACGAGGTTGTCGGCGCCGAACTTCGAACGCACCGCGGACATCAGGTCCTTGTACGCCGCGCGCCCGCTCGTGTCACAGGTCAGACCGCAGGCGTTGGGGTACTCCCAGTCGATGTCGATGCCGTCGAAGACATCGGCCCACTTGGAGTTCTCGACCAGGTCGTAGCAGGACTGGGCGAAGGCCGCGGGGTTCTTGGCGGCCTCGGTGAAGCCGCCGGACCAGGTCCAGCCGCCGAAGGACCACAGGACCTTGAGGTCGGGGTGGAGCTTCTTGAGCTTGCGCAGTTGGTTGAAGTTGCCGCGCAGCTCCTGGTCCCAGGTGTCGGCGACGCCGTCGACGGACTGGTCGGCGGTGTAGGCCTTGTCGGTCGCCGCGTAGGCGTCGCCCGTCGTGCACTTGCCGCCCTGGACGTTGCCGAAGGCGTAGTTGATGTGCGTGAGCTTGTCGGCGGAGCCGGACGTCTCGATGTTCTTGACGTGGTAGTTCCGGTCGTAGACACCCCACTCGGTGAAGTACCCGACGACCTTGGAACCGGCGGCGGCCTGCGAGCTCGCGGCCTTGTCGGACCCGGTGTCGGGACCGGCGGTCGCGGTGCCCGCGCCGGCGAGCAGACCTCCGCCGAGCACGGCACAACACGCGGTGGCGACGAGCGCCCGGAAGGGGGCGCGGGGGAGGTGCGGTCTGAGCATCGTTTCTCCTCGTGGGGGGAGAGGGCGCATGGGGGGACATGGTGCTGTTGACCTGCGGATGCCAGATGACATCGGTGAATCTTGAATTGGCATGAACGCGGAAAGGCGCTCGGCTGGACTCTAGGAGGACTAGACCAGTGGGGTCAATGGTTCGGACCAATTCCGCGCCCCTCTTGCGGCCGTCGGCTATCTTTTGAGTAAGCGGTCGTTAACTAGTGACTGGCCGCCGCCGATCGGGCATACTCAACGCGCCACAGCCGCTGGTCACAGCACCTTCCGCGACCCGGAAGCGCGCCACCGGCCGGGCCGAAAGACACGGTGGCGCCGCACTACCCCGCGGGCCCGCCGCAGTGCCGAAAGGGAGGATGCGATCGCCATGCCTGAGCGAACCTTGCAGCAGTCCGTGGACCGTCAGCTGCCCACGGACGAGGCGCGGGATCTGTTCTCGCTCGTCCGTGAACTCGTCCAGCGGGAGATAGCTCCCCGCGCGGCCGAGGAGGAGGACGCCGGGCACTTCCCGCGCGAGGTCTTCACCCTCCTGTCCGAGTCCGGACTGCTCGGCCTTCCGTACGCCTCGGAGTTCGGCGGCGGAGACCAGCCCTACGAGGTCTATCTCCAGGTCCTGGAAGAGCTCGCCGCCGCCCGGCTCACCGTCGGCCTCGGCGTCAGCGTCCACTCCCTGTCCTGCCACGCTCTCGCGGGCTACGGCACCAAGGAGCAGCAGGCGGAGCACCTGCCCGCGATGCTCGGCGGCGGACTGCTCGGCGCGTACTGCCTGTCCGAACCGGCGTCGGGCTCGGACGCGGCCTCCTTGAGCACGAAAGCGGTGCGCGACGGCGACGACTGGGTGATCAGCGGCACGAAGGCGTGGATCACGCACGGCGGAGTCGCCGACTTCTACACCGTCCTCGCCCGCACCGGCGGCGAAGGCGCCCGCGGCATCTCCGCGTTCCTGGTGCCGGGCGACGCAGAGGGCCTGCACGCGGCGCTGCCCGAGAAGAAGATGGGCATGAAAGGCTCACCCACCGCCCAGATCAACTTCGACGGCGTACGGCTCTCTGACGCCCGCCGCATCGGCGAGGAGGGCCAGGGCTTCGCGATCGCGCTCTCCGCGCTGGACTCGGGGCGGCTCGGCATCGCGGCCTGCGCCATCGGCGTGGCCCAGGCGGCACTGGACGAGGCGCTCCGATACGCCACCGAGCGGCGGCAGTTCGGGCGGCCGATCGCGGACTTCCAGGGCCTTCGGTTCATGCTCGCGGACATGGCGACGCAGATCGAGGCGGGCCGCGCGCTCTACCTCTCGGCGGCGCGGCTGCGCGACGCGGGCAGGCCGTTCTCCAAGCAGGCGGCCATGGCCAAACTGATGTGCACGGACGCCGCGATGAAGGTCACGACGGACGCCGTTCAGGTGCTCGGCGGCTATGGCTACACCGCGGACTTCCCCGTGGAGCGCTTCATGCGCGAGGCCAAGGTGCTGCAGATCGTCGAGGGCACCAATCAGATCCAGCGGATGGTCATCGCCCGTCACCTCGCGGGTCCCGACTCGCGCTGAACTGCCCGAGCCTGACCGCGGGCGCCGCGAGCCGCACCCACTCAGGGTCGTGACGCCCCGGCAGGGTCTTGCCCCGCTCGGCCCAGTTCCGGATGAGGGCGCGGTAGATGGGCGGGTCGAGCAGGTGCGGCTGCTGGGGCTGGGGCGGTGGCGGCTGAGGTGGTTGCGGGCGCTGAGGCGGCTGCTGCGGGTATTGCGCGTGCTGGGGGTGCTGCGCGTGCTGGGGGTGCTGCGCGTGCTGGGAAACCGATTCTGCGGACGGCGGGGGAGCCGTCAGGAGGGTGCGCCTGCGGCGGCCGGTCGGCGGATGCGTGGTGGGCATCGGCGTGGGCGTGGTCATACGTGGCCAACGCGCGCCGCGGGGGGCGGGTCACCGCCCGTGGAATTCGAGCGTCAGTTCGCGACCTGCCCGTGCGGCCGCCCGGGGTGTGCCCGCGATGCCCTCGCGTTGCCCCGCGCCGCCCCCGCGTCCGCGCGTTCCACGCCGGGCCGGCGGCGCTGCGAACGCGGGCTGACACGTGTCTGGCTCCGTCACGCGGTCTGACGTACCGTCAACTCCGCGCCGGGGGCCCGGTCTCCGCCCCGTGCCAGCCAACTGCCGTGCACCCAGGGAGGTTTGCCGTGGCAGAGGACCGTCCCGTCCCGCTCGACGAGTACCCGATCCATCAGGTGCCGCTGTCCATGAAGCAGGTCGCGACGGGCGACCGCAATGCCTACGACCGCTGCATCTTCCACCTCTTCGACCACGAGGGCCACGCGCTCCTCATCCTCGGTCTCGGCGTCTACCCGAACGTCGGTGTCATCGACGCGTACGCCACTTTGCGCATCGGGGATACGCTCCATGCCGTACGGGCGTCGGACGCGCTCGGCGACGACCGGATGAACCTCTCCGTCGGCCCCCTGACCATCACCGTCGAGGAACCGCTGCGGCGGCTGCGCCTGAGGTGCGCCGCCGATCCGGACGACCCAGCCTCCCTCTCGTACGACATCACGTGGACCGCCGGCTTCCCCGCCCTCTGGGAGCCGCACCACATCCAGCGGCGCGGCGACCGGCTCTCCCTCGAAGGGCGCCGCTTCGTCCAGGCGGGTGGCTGCTCCGGGGTGATCCGAGTCGGCGGCGAGGAGATACCGGTGACCGCGGGGGAGTGGACCGCGACCCGCGACCGCAGCTGGGGTGTGCGGCCGATCCCCGGCGAGGAACGCGGGCGCCTGGAGGAGGAGTTCGGCACCGAGGGCTTCCACTGGATCTGGAGCCCGGTGCGCTTCGACGACTGCTTCCTGATGGTCATCGCCCAGGAGGACGCGGACGGCCACCGCTCCCTCAACGAGGCGACGCTCGTGCGCCACGGCGCGCGTGACCGCCAACTCGGCTGGCCCCAGACCGACATCACCTACCGCTCCGGCACCCGCCACCCCGAGCGCGCCGTCATTCACCTCACCGACCCCGACGACCGCAAGCCCCTGGAACTCGGCGTCGAGGTCCTCGCCTCCCTGCCGCTCGCCGTCGGCGCCGGCTATCCGCCCGCGGACGACTGGCAGCACGGCACCTGGCAGGGGCGCGGCTGGACCGACCGCCGCGACTACGACCTTTCGGACCCGTCGGCGCACCCCCGGGCCGCGTATGGCGTCATCGACCACGCGGCCCGCTTCACCCTGGGCGGGCAGACGGGGTACGGGATCTTCGAGCACGGCAGCTTCGGCCGCCACGACCCGAGCGGCTTCACCGGCTTCGACTCCGTGGCCCCCTGAGATCCCGTGAGGCTTCTTGAGATCCCCTGAGATCCACACCTGAGAGGAGCTCGGCGATGGCGACAGCACCGCGTCCCCGCACCACCACCCGCGACCCGGAGGAGCTCGCCCGCAGGCTCACGGCCTGGCTCGCCGCGCGCCTGCCCGGCGCCAAGGCCACCGGAGTACGGGTCCCCGAGTCCAACGGCATGTCGAGCGAGACCCTGCTCTTCGACATCGAGCACCCTGAACCGCCCCTGCGGGCCTGCGCGTTGCGCGTGGCGGCGGACCCGGCCGCGTACACGATCTTCCCGGTCTACGACCTGCCGCGCCAGCACCGCACGATGCGGCTCGTCGCCGAGCGCACCGACCTGCCCGTGCCGCGCGTGCTGTGGCTGGAGGAGGATCCGGGGCCGCTCGGCGCGCCCTTCTTCGTCATGGAGCGGGTCGAGGGCCGTGTGCCGCCGGACGTCATGCCCTATACGTACGAGGGGAATTGGCTCCATGCGGCGAGCGACAGCGAACGCGCGCACCTGGAGGAGGCCTCGATCCGCCTGATCGCGCACCTGCACGACCAAGTGCCCGTGGCGGAGGCGGAGTTCCTGGCCCTGCCCGGCGAGGGCAGCCCGCTGCGCCGGCACGTCGACGCCCAACGCGCCTACTACCACTGGGTGGTCGACGGACTGCCCCGCTCGCCCCTCATCGAGAGCGCCTTCGACCGGCTGGAGGAGTGGTGGCCAGGCGACGAGGGCGAGACCGTCCTCAACTGGGGCGACGCGCGCATAGGCAACGTCATCTACGACGGCTTCGACCCCGCGGCCGTACTGGACTGGGAGATGGCGGCGCTCGCACCCCGCGAGGTCGACCTCGGCTGGATGGTCTATCTGCACCGCTTCTTCCAGGACCTGACGGTGAGCTTCGGGCAGGAAGGACTGCCCGGCTTCCTGCGCCGCGAAGCCATCGAGGAGGGCTACGCCCGGCTCACCGGCCACACACCGCGGTCCATGGACTTCCACACGCTGTACGCGGCGCTGCGGCACGCCATCGTCATGCTGCGCGTCGCCTACCGCCAGGTGCACTTCGGCGAGGCGGCGGTCCCCGATGACCCGGACACGCTGATCCTGCACCACGCCAGCCTGGCGGCCATGGTGCAGGGCAGCTATTGGTAGCGGCTGTCGGCGGGCGTCAGGCCGCGGATCGCCCGTCCTGCTCCGGTACGCGGCGCGGGCGCGAGCCCTGGCCGCCGACGTGCGAGAAGGGCTGCGTCCGCCAGTCGAGGCCCTGAGGGAGCGTCAGGAGCAGGGCGGTGTCCTGCTCCTGAGCCTCCATCGTCTCGTCCGCGGGCTCCGCTTCGGCCGCGGCGCGGCCTGTGCCGGGGCACACCGTGAGGCCGAACGGATTCCACCGCGTGGCGCACAGTGCGTGCTCGGGCAGGACGTCCTCGTCGGCGAGGAGCGCGATCGGCTGCGCGCAGTCGGGGCACGTCACCCTGTACATCTCGAAGGTGTCGTACGCGTCGAACTCGGATTCGGCCGGTTCGACGCCCTCCGATACGGGTGCGGGCGCGGATTCGTCGGAGCGCTGCTGCTTGCTGCGGGCAGGGCGACCGGGGCGCTTCAAGTTCTGCATGGGATTCTCCCCCTTGGGTGGGCCGAGAAGGCGCTGCGGCCTCGACCACAGCAAGCACTTCCCGTCCCGTCGTAGAGGTAATCGTGGCATCCCTTTGGACACGGTCACAGGTATGTGGCGTTCGTCACATGCCCGGAGAAGATGTCGCTGCCGCGCCGACAGGTATCCGGAGGGATCAAGAGCCCTGTAGGTTCAGCGCATGGAGGAGCTGGACCGACAGATTGTGCAGCTGCTCGTCAAGGACGGGCGGATGAGCTACACCGACCTGGGCAAGGCCACGGGCCTGTCCACATCGGCCGTGCACCAGCGGGTGCGCCGCCTCGAGCAGCGGGGCGTCATCCGCGGCTATGGCGCGGTCGTGGACCCGGAGGCCGTCGGCCTTCCGCTCACGGCGTTCATCTCGGTGAAGCCGTTCGACCCCAGCGCACCCGACGACATCGCCGAACGCCTCGCGGGCGTCCCGGAGATCGAGGCGTGCCACAGCGTGGCGGGCGACGAGAACTACATCCTCAAGGTGCGCGTCGCGACCCCCCTGGAACTCGAACACCTGCTGAGCCGCCTGCGCGCACTCGCCGGCGTCTCCACGCGGACGACGGTCGTGCTCTCCACGCCGTACGAGGCGCGGCCCCCGCAGGTCTGAGCCGCCCGTGGCAGCCCCGTGCGCGGGGCCCGCACCCGCAGGGGCCAGACTGTTCCCATGAGCCAGAGCACCACCCCCCAGAACGGCCCTCAGGGCCACCGCACCGTGCTGCTGCGCGGCGGAGACGTCCACAGCCCCGCCGATCCGTTCGCCACGGCCATGGTCGTCGAACGCGGGCACGTCGCCTGGGTGGGATCCGAGGGCGCGGCCGACGCGTTCGCCGACGGCGTGGACGAGGTCGTCGACCTCGAAGGAGCTCTTGTCACCCCGGCGTTCACCGATGCGCATGTGCACACCACGGCAACCGGACTCGCCCTGACGGGACTCGACCTGACGGGCTCCCGCTCCCTCGACGACGCGCTGGCCCTCGTACGCGAACACGCCGCCGCCCGGCCGCACGACCGGGTCCTCCTGGGGCACGGCTGGGACGCCGCCCGCTGGGTGGGAGGCCGTCCGCCCACGCGCGCGGAGCTCGACGAGGCGTCCGGCGGACGTCCCCTCTACCTCTCCCGCATCGACGTCCACTCGGCCGTCGTCAGCACGGCGCTGCTCGACCTGGTCCCCGGCGTCACCGGGCGCACCGGTTTCCACGCGGACGCGCCGCTGACCGCCGACGCCCACCACGCGGTGCGCGCCGCCGCCCTCGGCGCCCTCACCCCGCAGCAGCGCACCGAGGCCCAGCGCGCGGCGCTGCGGCATGCCGCGTCGCTCGGCATCGGCTCCGTGCACGAGTGCGCGGGGCCCGAGATCTCCGGTGAGGACGACCTCACGGGGCTGCTTCGCCTCGCCGCCGACGAGGCCGGTCCCCGCGTCGTCGGCTACTGGGCGCAGCAGGGCGAGGAAGGCGTCGCCCGTGCAAAGGAGCTGGGTGCCATCGGCGCCGCGGGCGATCTGTTCGTCGACGGCGCCCTCGGCTCGCACACCGCCTGCCTGCACGAGCCGTACGCCGACTCCGGCCACACCGGCACCGCCTACCTGGACGCGGCCGCCGTCACCGCGCATGTCGTCGCCTGCACCGAGGCGGGGGTACAGGCGGGCTTCCACGCCATCGGTGACGCCGCGGTGACCGCCGTCGTCGACGGCATCCGCGCGGCCTCCGAGAAGGTCGGCCTGGCCCGCGTGCGCGCCGCGAGGCACCGCGTCGAGCACGCCGAGATGCTCACCCCGGAGACGATCGCCGCCTTCGCCGAACTCGGCCTCACCGCCTCCGTGCAGCCCGCCTTCGACGCCCTGTGGGGCGGCGACGACGGCATGTACGTCCAGCGCCTGGGCGCCGAACGGGCCCGCACCCTCAACCCGTACGCGGCCCTCCTGCGCACCGGCGTCCCGCTCGCCTTCGGCTCCGACAGCCCGGTCACCCCGCTCGACCCCTGGGGCACCGTCCGCGCCGCCGCGTTCCACCAGAACCTTGAGCACCGCGTGTCGGTGCGCGCCGCGTTCACCGCCCACACCCGGGGCGGCTGGCGGGCCATCGGCCGGGACGACGCGGGCGTCCTGGTGCCGGGGGCGCCCGCCGACTACGCCGTCTGGCGGACCGCGGATCTGGTGGTCCAGGCCCCCGACGACCGGGTCGCGCGCTGGTCGACCGATCCGCGCTCCGGCACGCCCGGTCTGCCCGACCTGACCCCGGGCGCCGAACTCCCCGTCTGCCTGCGCACGGTCGTCTTCGGAAAGACGGTCTTCGTACGGCCACAAGAGTGATGTCCCGGCGGTGCGTACCGCCGATCGCGGCCCGTTGGCGCGTCGCACGACCTGCGTATCGTCGGCACTGACCTGGCGCTCTTTGGAATCGGCCCAGGTCAAACGGCTATTGACAGAACGCGGCCGTCGGCCGGTAGGTTCGGCCGGGTCCACCACAGGACGTCCGACCGGAGAATCTCCACGCAACCGTCGAACGCCGCTGGGCCATGGGTGGTGGTGTGCCGCACCGGCGCACCGCCACTGGGAGCCAGGTCCAGCGCCCGCGCCGCGGATGCGAGGGAACGTTCCACCGGGCCGGCAGGTGTGACCCGGGTGGGGCCCGGACGCTCAGTAGACAACGGCTCTCGGTCGACCCGCAGCCAGCGGGCCCCAGGTCGGCCCGAAGGGTGCCGGGCCCCGATCCGCAGTACTCCCCTCAACCGCACGTGCCGCCGCGTCCCTGATGGAGGCGGCCACTATGGTGGTCCTCTGCGTACGAACGAAGGGGCAGTAGTGAACGACGGCGGTGGGGTCTCCGAAACCGGTGACCAGGGGAGGCAGTTCGGCCCGCTCGGCATGGCCTTGGTGATCATTCCGACCTACAACGAGGCGGAGAACATCCAGTCCATCGTCGGCCGTGTCCGGGTCGCCGTGCCCGAGGCGCACATCCTCGTCGCCGACGACAACAGCCCCGACGGCACCGGCAAGATCGCCGATGAGCTCGCGGTCGACGACGACCACGTCCACGTACTGCACCGCAAGGGCAAGGAAGGCCTCGGCGCGGCCTATCTCGCGGGCTTCCAGTGGGGCCTGGACAACGACTACGGAGTGGTCGTCGAGATGGACGCCGACGGCTCCCACCAGCCCGAGGAGCTGCCCCGGCTGCTCACCGCGCTCAAGGGCGCCGACCTCGTCCTCGGCTCCCGCTGGGTGCCGGGCGGGCGGATCGTGAACTGGCCCAAGTACCGCCAGTACATCTCCCGCGGCGGCAGCACGTACTCCCGGCTGATGCTCGACGTGCCGATCCGTGATGTCACCGGTGGCTATCGCGCCTTCCGCCGCGAGACCCTCGAAGGCATCGGCCTCGACGAGGTCGCCTCGCAGGGGTACTGCTTCCAGGTCGACCTGGCGCGCCGGGCGATCAAGGCGGGCTATCACGTGGTCGAGGTGCCGATCACCTTCATCGAGCGAGAGCTCGGCGACAGCAAGATGAGCCAGGACATCGTCGCCGAGGCGCTGTGGCGCGTCACGGCGTGGGGCGTGGGGGAGCGGGTCGGCCGCGTGGGTCGCGCGCTGGGCCGCAAGGACGCCGGGGGACCCCAGGGACCCCAGGAGCCCCAGAAGGGCCGCCAGAACCCCTGATCACCGCTCGTCCCGCGGTCGCTCGTCGATCATCCCCCTTATGCCGGTCTGAGCCGGGTCCAGGCACACTGGACCCATGACGACTGGCGTACCGCCCACCCGACCCGCCCGGCCCCGGCGCTCCCGCGTCCTGAGGTTCCTGCCGCTCGGCATCGCCGCGTGGCTGGTCCTGGAGATCTGGCTGCTCACCGTGGTGGCGGGCGCCGCAGGCGGGCTCACGGTGTTCCTGCTGCTCGTGGCCGGTGTGGTGCTCGGCAACATAATCATCAAGCGCGCCGGGCGCCGTGCCTTCCGCGAGCTGAGCGAGGCGCTGCAACAGCAGCAGCAGGGCGGTCTGGCGCCGCACCCCTCCGAGCGGGGCGGTGGCAACGCCCTGACGATGCTGGGCGGCCTGCTGATCATCCTGCCGGGGCTGATCTCCGACGCCCTGGGACTGCTCCTGCTCGTGCCGCCCGTCCAGAAGGCCGTGAGCCGTACGGCGGAGAAGACTTTCGAGCGCAAGGTCCGCGAGGCCGGCACGCAGGGCGGCCTGGGTGACGCGTTCCAGCAGGCGCGCATCCACCGCCCGGACGGCAAGGTCGTCCAGGGCGAGGTCATCAGGGACGACGAGCGGCCGGCGCGCGGCCCGCACCCGGACGACCCGCAGCTGCCGCCCCGCTGAGCGGCCGGGCCGCCCGCGCGGGCGGCCCGGAGACAGCACGAAGGCCGGGGCCACTGCTGAGCAGTGGCCCCGGCCTTCGTGTGCGGTGTTCTTCAGTTCGCCGTCAGGCGGACTTGCGGCTGTCCCGCGGATGCACCGCGATGTTCATGGCTCCTGAACGGAGAACCGCAAGGCGCTCCTCCAGGACCTCCTCGAGTTCTTCCCGAGTCCGGCGCTCCATGAGCATGTCCCAGTGCGTACGCGCAGGCTTCCCCTTCTTCTCTTCAGGTCCGTCGCCGTCTACGAGGAGTGCCTGGACCCCGCAGACCTTGCACTCCCACTCCGGCGGGATTTCCGCCTCCACCGAGAACGGCATCTCGAAACGATGTCCGTTCTGGCATGCGTACTCCACGGCCTGGCGCGGAGCCAAGTCGATGCCGCGGTCGGTCTCGTAGCTTGTCACCACGAGGCGCGTGCCGCGAAGAGCTCGCTCACTCATGAATCGTGCCTCCCGGGCTTGTCGCCCACAGGACAGGTGTCGCTGTCGTCGTCATCCGGTCAACGTCCGGTCGGCGGTAAAGATTCCCGTTCAGGGTCATGCGTCGCCGTCGTATGCCGCCCCTTGTTGTACCCACCAGCGCCCGGTATGTCACATCTGACAGAGGATGTCACCCTGCGATTCTGAATCTTCAGCGCGCAGTAACGGTCCGCCTGGTAAGCCAAACGCGTACACTACCGCCCTTTGCCTTCAGTTGCTAAATCCTGTCGGGTACGGAATTTCCCGCGTCGCGGATCGCGCGCCGTACGGGTACCCGCGCGAGCAGGACGAAACCGATCACGAAGAAGGCCACCAGCGAGACGATCGCGTCCCGGTAGCTCCCCGTGAGCTGGTACGTCAGGCCGAAGATCAGCGGCCCGAGCCAGGCCATTCCGCGGTCGCTGATCTCGTACGCGGAGAAGTACTCGGCCTCCTTGCCCGCCGGCACCAGATGCGAGAACAGGGACCGGGAGAGCGCCTGCGAACCCCCGAGCACCAGGCCGATCCCCGCCGCGAGCACGAAGAACCACACCGGCGCGCCCGCGGGCAGGAAGAACCCGGCCCCGATCGTCACCGTCCAGGCGACGAGCGAGCCGAGGATGGTGCGCTTGGCGCCGTACACCCGTGCGAGGCGCCCCATGGCGAGCGCCCCCGCCACCGCGAGCACCTGCACGAGCAGGACCGCCACGATCAGCGTGGACTGGCCAAGGCCCAGCTCCTCGGAGCCGTAGACGGACGCCTGGGAGATCACCGTCTGCACGCCGTCGTTGTAGACGAGATAGGCGAGCAGGAAGGACAGGGTGTGAGGGTGGCGGCGCATGTCGCGCACGGTCGACGCCAGCTGCCGCCACCCGCGTGCCGACGCCTCGGAAGGCGGCACCTTGCGGTCACGGAGCCGCCGCAGCGGTACGAGCGTGAAGGCGCCCCACCACACGCCCGCCGACGCCAGGCAGATGCGCACCGCCGTCGACTCCGAGACACCGAAGGTGTCATGGGCCAGGAACAGGACCAGATTCGCGACCAGGACGAGTGCGCCCGCCGCGTAGCCGAACGCCCAGCCACGCGAGGAGACCGCGTCACGCTCCTGCGGAGGCGCGATCTGCGGCAGATAGGAGTTGTAGACCACCATCGAGACGGCGAGCGCGGCGTTGGAGACGATCAGCAGGAGGCCGCCGAGGAGATAGCGGTCGCCGTCCAGGAAGAACATGCCGGCCGTCGACGCGGCCCCTACGTAGGCGGCCACGGCGAGCAGCGGCTTCTTGCGGCCCGTGCGGTCGGCGGCGGCGCCCGCGAGCGGCATGACCAGGACCGAGACGATCACCGACGCCGACACCGCGTAGGCGAAGAAGGACCCGGCGCTGACCGGGATGCCCAGCGGGTGGACGTACCCGTCGCCGTCCGCGGCCGACTTGGCGATCTCCGTCAGGTACGGGCCGAGGAACACGGTCAGGACGCTCGTCGAGTAGACCGAGCACGCCCAGTCGTAGAAGTACCAGCCGCGCTGCTCGCGCCGCCGCTCGGCAACGCCCTCGTCCGCAGGTGGTGTCGCTCGCACGGTGTCGGTGCCCACCCGTGCCCCCTCGCTGATCCCCGTGGTCCGCCGCCCGCGAGGCGGTCAGGCCCAGGCTCCCCGGTCCTTCAGCACGTCGCGCAGCGTCTCGATGTGATCAGTGATGATGCCATCCACCCCGAGGTCGAGAAGGGCGGCCATGCGTTCCGCGTCATTGACCGTCCAGACGTGCACCTGCAGCCCGCGCGCGTGGGCCGCGCGCAGGAAGCGGCGGTCCACCACCCTGATCCCGGCGTGCGTCTCGGGCACCTGCGCGCACACCGCGGAGCGGCGCACGGGGACGGGGACGCCGTACGAACCCAGCCGCAGGCCCGCCACGCCGCGCGTACCGAACGAGGTGGCGAGGCGTGGCCCCGCGAGCCGCTGGGCGCGGGCCACGCGTGCCTCGGAGAACGAGCCGACGCACACGCGGTCCCAGGCGTCGGTGCGGCGCAGCAGTTCAAGGAGCGGGAGCAGGGCGGGCCCGGCCTTGACGTCCACGTTCCAGCGGACGTCGGGGAAGGACTCCAGGAGCTCTTCGAAGAGGGGCACCGGCTCGCTGCCCGCCACGCGCGCGTGGCGCACGTCGCTCCAGGGGAGGTCGGCGATCCGCCCGGCCGCGTCCGTCACGCGGTCGAGCGTCGCGTCGTGGAAGGCCACAAGGCGGCCGTCCGATGTGGCGTGCACATCCGTCTCGATGTAGCGGTACCCCAGGTCCACCGCGCGCCGGAACGCGACGGCGGTGTTCTCCAGGCCGTCCGCCGCCCCGCCGCGGTGGGCGAAGGGCAGCGGGCCGGGGTGGTCGAGATAGGGATGGCGTACGGGCGTGGTCACCGCTGCAGTATCGCCTGCTTCGATTGACCGCCGGCAGCCACCACGCCTCCCCCGGATGGAGCGGGGACGGCGAAGAAGCGCAGGAAGAACTGGGCCGAGGGACCGATCGCCAGCGCGTACAGGACCGTTCCGATGCCCACCGTGCCGCCGAAGGCGAAGCCGGTGGCGACCACCGCCACCTCCACCAGTGTCCGCATCAGCCGGATCGAGCGCCCTGTCCGCTGGTGCAGGCCCGTCATCAGGCCGTCCCGCGGTCCCGGCCCGAACTTGGCGGCGATGTAGAGCCCGGTCGCCGCGCCGTTCAGGACGATCCCCGCCACGAGGAGCGGTATGCGGGCGCCGAGCCCGTGTGCGTCCGGCATCAGGGCGAGGGTGCCGTCCAGCGCGAGGCCGACGACGAAGACGTTGGACACCGTTCCCAGGCCGGGGCGCTGCCGCAGCGGGATCCACAGGAGGAGCACCGCGGCACCGATGACGATCGAGACGACGCCGATGGACATCCCCGTCAGTTCGGCCAGGCCCTGGTGCAGCACGTTCCACGGTTCGAGGCCGAGGCCGGACACCACCAGGAGCCCGGAGCTCGCGCCGTACAGGGCCAGACCCACGTACAGCTGGACGAGCCGACGCGCGAGGCGCGGTCTCACCGGCTGTGGCTGCCCGGACGCCCCGGTCGTGAGTGGCTTCGTCGTGGACAAGAGATGCCCCCTGCTGGTGGTAGTGGCCTGACACATGACACTCTGTGGCTCGTAAAGGGATGCCAACCATGGCCAATTCCAGGAAGGTGGACTGGGAATCATGGCTCAGTGGACTTCGGCGGTGGGCGCCACACAGCTCGCCCGGCTGCTCACCTCCCAGCAGACGCGCCCCGCGGGCCCCGGCACACGCCGTCCGCCCGCCTATCGCGCCCTCGCCGACGGCATCCGCATGCTCGTCCTCGAAGGCCGCGTCCCGGTCGCCGCGCGTCTGCCCGCCGAGCGCGAGCTCGCCGTCTCCCTCGCGGTCAGCCGGACCACGGTCGCGGCCGCGTACGAGGCGCTGCGCACCGAAGGCTTCCTGGAGTCCCGCAGGGGAGCGGGCAGCTGGACCGCCGTCCCGGCCGGGAACCCGCTGCCCGCACGCGGGCTCGAACCCCTGCCGCCCGAGGCGCTCGGCTCCATGATCGACCTGGGCTGCGCGGCGCTGCCCGCGCCGGAGCCCTGGCTCACCCGCGCCGTGCAGGGCGCCCTGGAGGAACTCCCTCCGTACGCGCACACGCACGGCGACTTCCCGGCCGGTCTGCCCGCGCTGCGCCAGATGCTCGCCGAGCGCTACACCGCGCGCGGCATCCCGACGATGCCCGAACAGATCATGGTCACGACCGGGGCGATGGGCGCCATCGACGCGATCTGCCATCTGTTCGCGCCGCGCGGTGAACGCATCGCCGTCGAGTCCCCGTCGTACGCGAACATCCTCCAGCTCATGCGCGAGACGGGCGCCCGTCTGGTACCCGTCGCCATGTCCGAGGGGCTCGAAGGGTGGGACATGGACCGCTGGCGGCAGGTGCTGCGGGACGCCGCGCCCCGCCTCGCCTATGTGGTCGCGGACTTCCACAACCCCACGGGAGCGCTCGCCGACGAGGACCAGCGGCGCAAGCTGGTCGACGCCGCGCGCTCCGCGGGAACGGTCCTCGTCGTCGACGAGACCATGATCGAGCTGCAGCTCGACGACGACGAGCCGATGCCGCGCCCCGTCTGCGGCTTCGACCCGGCGGGCTCGACCGTCATCACCGTCGGCTCGGCGAGCAAGGCCTTCTGGGCGGGCATGCGCATCGGCTGGGTGCGGGCCGCGCCCGACGTGATCCGGAGCCTTGTCTCGGCACGCGCGTACGCCGACATGGGCACCCCTGTCCTCGAACAGCTGGCCGTGAACTGGCTCCTGAGCACCGGCGGCTGGGAGTCGGCCGTGCAGGTGCGCAGGGACCAGGCCCGCGAGAACCGCGACGCCCTGGTCGCCGCCGTCCGCCGCGAGCTGCCCGAGTGGGAGTTCGCGGTACCGGCGGGCGGCCTCACCCTGTGGGCACGTGCCGGAGGGCTCTCCGGCTCCCGCCTCGCCGAGGTGGGCGAGCGGGTGGGGGTCAGGGTCCCGTCAGGGCCGCGCTTCGGAGTGGACGGAGCCTTCGAGGGGTATGTGCGGCTGCCGTTCACCGTGGGCGGCGCGGTGGCGGAGGAGGCGGCGGTGCGCCTCGCGGCGGCCGCGCGCCTGGTGGAGACGGGGGCGGGCGGGGGCGTGGAGACGCCGCGGGCCTTCGTGGCCTGAGCGTCAGCTCTTCCTGGGCGCCCGTTCCCGGCGGGTCTCCCTACCTGGGCGTCCGTTCCCGGCAGGTCTTCTTGCGCGTCACTTCTCGGCGGGCACGGGCTCCGGCGTCGCGTCGGGTTCCGTCGCCACGGTGTCGGCCTCGGCGTCCGCCTCGGTGCCGGTGCCGGTACTGGCGTCGGCGTCGGCAGGGGTGCTTCGTGCGGGCAGCAGCTCCGTCACCGCCTGCCGGTGTGCCTCGCTCGTCGCGTCGTCGTACGGATCGGGCGTCGCGGGCACCTGGAGCCGGTGCACCGGACCCGTGCCGAGCCGGGCGTACCCGCGCCCTGGCGGGACGTCGGACGTGGGCGTCGTGCGGGGCGGCACCCCGAGGATGTCCTCGACCTGGTCGGGCGTCGTGGGGCCGAGGACCACGCGCGCGCGGGTGTGCTGGCGCACCGGGTCGCTCAGCGCGTCCAGGCTGTCGAACTGATCGGCCACGACCACCGTGACATGGGCCGCCCTGCCGTGCCGCAGCGGCACCTGGAGCAGCGACTGCGGGTCCTTGCGTCCGTCGGCCGCCGCCAGGTGACCGAGCACGCTGGGGCGGTCCAGGAGGATCCACAGGGGGCGCCTGGTGTCGTCCGGGGCGGGGTGGCCCGCCTGCCGGGCGCGGTTGGCGGAGATCAGGCGCCGCTCCGTCTCGTGCGCGGCCCACTCCAGGCTCGCCAGAGCTCCGGCGAGCCCGCACTCGATGGCCAGGACGCCGTCGCGTCCGGTCAGGCAGGCGTAGTCGCCGATGCCGCTGCCCTCGACGATCAGGACGTCTCCGTGCACCAGGGCCTGCAGGGCGATGGAGCGCAGCAGGGTCGTGGTGCCGCTGCCCGGCTCGCCGACCACCAGGAGGTGCGGCTCGGTGGAGCGGGGGCCGGTGCGCCAGACGACCGGCGGGACGTCGCGCTGCTCGTCGCCGTCCGTCACGGGGAGGGTGCGCTGGACGCCGGTGGGATCGGTGAAGCCGAGGACGGTCTCGCCGGGGGAGGTGACGAACCGCTGGGCGGCGATGTCGGTGGGCAGCGGGGGCAGCACGTTCACCGTGAGCTGGTTGCCCTCCTCGTCCCACTCGAAGTGGTACTCGCGGCCGCGGCCCGCCTTCGCGTGCAGCAGCTGTTCGATCCGTGCGCGTGAGTCGGCCTCGCCGTCGGTGAAGTACGCGGGGTAGCGCACCACCAGATGGCAGACGCGTCCGTTCTCGTCGAACTCGTACGACGTGAGGGCCTTGTCCCACTCGCCGCCGTGCGCGAAGAGCGGCGCCGGATCCTCGGGGACGGAGAAGTACGGGACGAGCGCTTCATAGAGGGACTGCAGCCGCTGGGTCTGCGCCTCGTCGGGACCGGTGGGCGCCGGAGCCGTGCGTTCCCTGCCGGTCCACGCGGCGGCCGCCATCAGGCAGATGGCGGCGAGCAGCGGACCGTACGGAATGAGGGCCACGACCAGGACGACCGAGGCCACCAGGAACAGCAGCGGTCCGCGCCGGTCCTTGGGGGTGTCGGCCCACTTGCGCCGCCCGGCCGCTGCCAGCCGGCGCAGTCCACGAGTGATCGTGATCAGCGGGTGGAGGACGTCGGTGGCGCTGTCGGCGGCCGACCGTGCGAATTCCCGGCTCCGGGCGATCGAGGCGGTGCCGTTGCTCAGGATGCGGGGGAGGGGGCGCCGGGCCACGTCAGTCTCCAGATGGTGCGAACGAGTTGCTACCGGGGGCAGGCAGCAGGGGACGTCAGAACTTGATCCCGCCGAGGAGGCTCGCCAGGCTCGCGCTGCCGGCCTTGATGCTCGGGGCGATGGCGGTGCCCGCCATGAAGAAGCCGAAGAGCGCGCAGACCAGCGCGTGGGACGCCTTGAGGCCGTCCTTGCGGAAGAACAGGAAGACGATGATTCCGAGCAGCACGACGCCGGAGATGGACAGGATCATGAGGATTCTCCTGGTTGGTGGGGACAGTCACCATGAGTTGTTCCAGGTTCACAGCATGTATCCATACGATAAAAGGTGCAAATGGGCGAATTTCCAGGAATTTCCCTCGAATGGCGGAGCTCTGCTGGGCCGCCCGAGCGGGGGTTCGGAGGGCGTCCGGGTCCCTTCGTGATCTTTGCCGCGGGCGCGCCCCGTCATGTACCCGGACGGGCAGTACCCTGTCGATTCACTCGTACGGCCGCACCGGGCGGCGTACGACCCCCGAGTCATCCCGCAGTCGAAAGGCGGTCAGGTCCATGAGCGAAGCCCCCGACCCGGAAGTCGTGGAGCTGGCGACCAAGATCTTCGATCTGGCGCGTCAGGGCGACACCGCGGCCCTCGTCGCGTACGTGGACGCAGGCGTTCCGGCCAACCTCACGAACGACAGCGGCGACTCCCTCGTGATGCTCGCCGCCTACCACGGCCACGCGGACGCGGTCCGGGCGCTCCTGGAGCGGGGCGGTGACGCCAACCGTGCCAACGACCGGGGGCAGACGCCGCTCGCCGGTGCCGTCTTCAAGGGCGAGGACGCGGTGATCAGAGCGCTGCTCGACGGAGGCGCGGATCCGGCCGCGGGCACGCCGTCGGCGGTGGACACCGCCAAGATGTTCGCCAAGACAGAGCTGGTCGAGCTGTTCGGGGCAGCCTGAGCGGGGTAGCTGACCAGCAACAACGGGGGCGCTGGAAATGTGGTCGCGGCGGGTTGAACCGCTGGGTCATCATGACGACGTGATTCACGGACGCGACGGCGGGGCAGGAGTTGCCGCACCGCGCGGACCGTGAGCGGCCCGCCCCCGGACCTCCCGTCCGGGATCCCTGCGGGCCACCGACGAGAGGCAGAGGAAGATGGTCTACAGCAAGCAAGAGACGGCGGGCGGCCCGACGTGTTGGCGCACGGCCAGGTAATTCACGATTCCCGGTTGCGTCGACGCTTGATGTGAGGCTGTTTCCCATGTTCGATCCGGTCATAGCGCCCAGCGGTACGCTGCTCGGCCTGCTGCAGCGGGGCCGCGGCGACGGCACGCTGCACGCACTCACCGCCCCCCGCTCCGAGGCGCTCGCCGCCCTCGAGACCTGCGTGCTCCACGACCCACGCCACGACTGGCAGGTGGAGAACCGCTCCCTCTACTACGCCCGGCTCTACCTCGATCTCCGCGGCGGGATCGAGGTGATCGAGCGGCACCTCTTCGACCCCGAGGACGTCCTGGACACGGACGACTCACGCACCGGCCTCGCGCTCGCCGTCCTGGGGCACCTCGCCTCGTACGGCAGGCACGACGCCCTCGAACTGCTGCGCAGGTACGCGGCCTTCGGCGCCAACTGGGCCTGGGCCCTGGACGAACTGGCGCTGCGCGACGACGACGCGGGCCTGCGCGCCCTCGCCGTGCCCGTGCTCGCCCGATTCCCCTCGGACGCCGAGGGCGAGGCCGAACTGGCCGCCGCCGTGCGCGACGCCTACGAACCCCGGCCCTGGCGGCTGTGGGAGGAGGACCCGCGCGAGGCCGTCGGCGCCCGTGTGAGGACCGCCCGGGAGCAGGGCTCCTTCGACCGATGGCAGCGCCAGATGCGGCCATCGGGCCCACGCCCGGGATGGAGCGTCCAGGCCGTCTTCGACTGGGCGCAGGAAGGGCTCGAACGCGGCGCCGTCCTGCATGTGCCCGCCGCCCGCTGCCTGAGCGCCGTGGCCGGGCCCGAGGACCGCGCCGAGATCCTCGAAGCCGCCCGCACCGGCTCCGACGGGGCGCGCGGCACGGCCCTTCGCTACCTCGCGGACGCCCATGATCCCGATGTGTTCGACCTGATCGAGTACGCGGTCCAGAGCCCGTCACGGGCCGTCGTGGACGCCGCGGCCGAGTCTTTCGAGCGGATGCGCTCCGTCGCCGCCGTGGAGCGGGCCCGCCGCTGGGCCCTGCGTCCCGACGCGCTCGGCGCCGCCGCCGGACGCGTGCTCGCCTGCAGGGGAGGCGCCCAGGACAGCAAGCTCGTCCTCGCCGCCCTCCGCGAGGCCGTCCGGGGCGAAGGCCCGGACGCACCGACCCTCTGGACCCTCGTCGACGGCGCCGGGCGCCTCGGCATCGCCTGCGCGGCCCCCGTGCTTCGACACGTCTACCGCGAGACCGCCTCCTCCCACCTGCGCGGCCGCGCCGCACGCGCCCTCGCCGCCACCGACCCCTCCTTCGCCGCCGGATTCGCCGTCGAATGCCTGTGGGACTGCGAGGAGTCCACCCGCGAGGTCGCCGCCCGGCACGCCGAGACCGGAGACGCCCGCGTGGTCACCCAGCTCAGAAGGCTCGCCGCGGACCCCGCCGAGGAGGACGAGGTGCAGACCGCGGTACGGAGCAGGATCGGCCCCGACGCGGCCGAGGTGTAGCCGGGCGCGCCGTCGACGCGGCGGCGGGACGGTCGACGCTGCGGCGGAACGGCTGGACGCGCCCCCGGGGCGGGCGCGTGCGGAGCGGAACGCTCATGGGACGTTCCTCGCCAGGAAAGATCCACGTTGACGTGACCACGCCCCGCACGACGACAACACGGGTATGCGTGTCGTCATCGTCACCGAATCCTTCCCTCCCGACGTCAACGGCGTGGCGCACTGCGCCCTGCAGACCGCCCGGCAGCTCGCCGCGCACGGTCACGACCCCCTGGTCATCGCCCCGGCCCCCGCGGCCGGGGCGGACGCCGCAGCCGATGCCAGTGCGCCCTGTCCCGTCATCCGTGTCCCCTCCCTGCCCCTCCCTGGATATCCGCAGGTCAGGGTGGCACTGCCCAGCAGGCGTCTGTCGGCCGCGCTGAGCGCGCACCGCGCCCACATCGTCCATCTGGCCAGCCCGTTCGTCCTCGGTGCGCGCGGCATGGCCGCCGCCGCGCGCCTGGGCATTCCCGCCGTCGCCGTCTACCAGACGGATCTGGGCGGCTACGCGCGTACGTACATGGGGATGGGGGAGTCCACCGCCTGGCGGCGCATCCGCGCCGTCCACGCCGCGGCCGACCGCACCCTCGCCCCCTCGTCGGCCGCCCTGCGCGATCTCGTGACGCACGGCGTGCCGCGGGTGCGGCTGTGGCCGCGGGGTGTGGACACCGCCCGGTTCGGGCCCGCCCTCCGGGACGAGGCCGTACGCCGTGAACTCGCCCCGAACGGTGAGCTGATCGTCGGCTACGTGGGGCGTCTGGCTCCCGAGAAGCAGGTCGAACTCCTTGCCGGGGTGTGCTCCCTGGAGGGCGTACGCCTTGTCGTCGTCGGCGACGGCCCCAGCGAGGGCTCCGTGCGGGCGGCGCTGCCGGGCGCGCTCATGCTGGGGCGCCGCACCGGGGCCGAACTGGCCCGGATCTTCGCCTCGTTGGACCTCTTCGTGCACACCGGGCCCTACGAGACGTTCTGCCAGACCGTGCAGGAGGCCATGGCCAGCGGTGTGCCGGTGGTCGCGCCCGCCGCAGGAGGACCGCTGGACCTCGTCGTCCCCGGCCGTACCGGCGTCCTGGTGGCGCCCCACGACGCCCTCGCGGTGCGTGACGCCGTCTGGGCGCTCGCCGCCGATCCGGGGCTGCGGGCTGCGTACGGGAGGGCCGGGCGCGCGGCCGTCGAGGGGCGGACCTGGGAGGCGGTGGGAGAGCAACTCGTCGACCACTACGCCCAGGTGCTCGCCGCGCGGACGGTGGTGGCGGCATGAGGGCGGCCCTGTACAGGGAGACCACGGTGCGGCCCGGTGGGCCGCGTTCCGCGTCCCTTCGGATCGTGCGGCTCGCCAACTTCGTCGCCCCCTCGTCGGGCGGACTGCGCACCGCGCTGCGTGAGTTGGGGCGCGGCTACCTCGCGGCAGGGCACGAGCCCGTGCTGATCGTGCCCGGCGAACGGCCCGGGGTCCGGGACACCGACCAGGGCCGCGTCGTGACCCTGCCGGGCACGCTGCTCCCGGGCACCGGCGGCTACCGCGTCCTCACCGACCGCCGCAGGGTGGCCCGGCTCCTCGAACGCCTCGCGCCCGACCGCATCGAGGTGTCCGACCGCACGACACTGCGCTGGACCGGAGCGTGGGCCAGGCACCGCAGGATCCCTGCCGTGATGGTCTCCCACGAGACGGCGGACGGCGTCCTCAGGTCCTGGGGCATGCCCCAGGAGGCCGCCCTGCGCGCGGCCGACGCACTCAACTCCCGTACCGCGCACGCGTACGCGCGTGTCGTGTGCACCACGGAGTGGGCCGAGCGCGAGTTCGTCCGGATCGGGGCGCGCAACGTCGTCCGTGCGCCACTCGGCGTCGACCTGGCGGGCAGCCGTCCGGGGCTGCGTGATCCACGCGTGCGTGCCCGCTTCGCGGGAGGGGGCGAGGTGCTTCTCCTGCTGTGCTCCCGGCTCTCCGTGGAGAAGCGGCCGGGCATGGCGCTGGATGCCCTGGAGGTGCTCCGTGGCAGGGGCGTGCCCGCGGCGCTCGTGGTGGCGGGGGACGGCCCGCTGCGGACGCGCCTGGAACTGCGGGCGCGCGAGCGGCGGTTGCCGGTGACGTTCCTGGGGCACGTCGCGGACCGCGCGGCCCTGGGGGCGCTGCAGTCCACGGCCGACGTCTGCCTGGCACCAGGGCCCTGCGAGACGTTCGGGCTCGCGGCCCTGGAGGCGCTGGCGTGCGGTACGCCGGTGGTGGCCAGCGCGTCGTCGGCGCTCCCGGAGATCGTGGGCGGTGCGGGCGCGGCGGCGACGGACAGCGGCGAGGCGTTCGCGACGGCCGTGCGTACCTTGCTCGCGCGCCCTGAACGTCCACGCAGGGAGGCGGCACGCGCGCGTGCGGAGTGCTTTGGGTGGGAGGGGGCGGTGGAGGGGTTCTTGGGGGCGCATGACGCGGGGCTCGGCGACCGCTCTGGTTGCGGGCCGGCGCCCCACGAGGGACGTGCCTCGTGAAGCGGCTGAGGTTTGTGGCCATGGGTGACTCCCTCACCGAAGGCATAGGGGACCCCGTGGAGGCGGGGTGGCGGGGCTGGGCCGCGCTGCTCGCCCCGTCCTGCGGGGCCGTCGAGTTCCACAACCTCGCCGTCAGCGGTGCCCAGACCGGGGACGTACTGAACCGGCAGCTCCCCGAGGCGCTGAAGCTGCGGCCCGACCTGGTCTCCGTGATCGTCGGCGTCAACGACACCCTCCGCTGCACGTTCGACATCCGGGCCGTGGCGGCACACCTCGACGAGGTCTACGCCGCCGCCGCGCGGAACGGCGCCCAACTGCTCACCGCCTGCCTCCCGGACCCGGGGGCCATGCTCGGCCTCCCGGGCGCGCTGGCCCGCCCCCTCGCCCGGCGGCAACGGGCGGTCAACGCCGTCGTGCACGCCCTGTCCGAGCGGTACGGCGCCGTCCACCTGCACCTCGCGGAGGACGAGTGGGTCACCGACCGCACCCTGTGGAGCGCGGACCGGCTGCATCCGGGCGAGCGGGGCCACCGTCTCGTCGCCGCCCGTTTCCACGCACTGCTCGCGGCGCGGGGCCTTGCGGCGGGCAGCCCGCCCTCGTGCGAGCCCCAACTGCCCTCACCCACGCGGTCGGCGAGCCTGCTGTGGCTGGCCACCGCGGGGACCGGCTGGGTGGCGCGCCGGTGCACCGATCTGCTGCCCCAGCTGCTCACCCTCGCGGCCGACGAGGTACGTCACCAAGTGCGGGGCAGCAGCGCCCGGCTCGACCTGAGCGCCACCCACGCGGTGACGGCGGCGCTCGCTGCCCTCAGTGCGGCCGAGCAGCCGGACGCGGCGTAGGGGTCCGTGGGTGGCCCGGGGCGAGTGGCCTCACCGCCGCCCCGCCGGGACGAAACGCACCGGTGTGCCCGGCACCGCCTGCGCGGCCCCGGCCAGGTCCGCCTCCCTGACCACCGCGATCACCGGATAGCCCCCGGTCGTCGGGTGGTCGGCGAGGAAGACCACGGGCCGGCCGTCCGGCGGCACCTGGACGGCGCCGAGGACCATGCCCTCGCTGGGGAGTTCATCGGTGAACGCCCGCTCCAGGGAAGGCCCTTCGGTGCGCAGGCCGATGCGGTTGCTCGCCGATGACACCCGGTACGCGCGCGTGGTCAGCGTGCGCAGGGCCGATGCGGTGAACCAGTCGGCTCGGGGTCCGGACGTCACCCGCAGGACCAGTTCGTGCGGTGGCGCCTGATGCGGGACGGTGTCCACGCGCGCGTGGGGCGCGGCAGCGTGCCCCAGAGGGATCACGGTTCCGTCCGCGAGGGGCGGCGGGCCGAGCCCCGAGAGCAGGTCCGTGGAGCGGCTCGCGAGCACCGGGTCGACACGCACTCCGCCGCCGAACGCGACGTAGCAACGTACTCCGGAGACGGCCGCTGCGACGTCGAGCAGCGCACCGGCCGGTACCCGCACGGGCTCACCCCACGCCACCGGGCGGCCGTCGACCGTCACCGGGCAGGGCGCACCCACGACGGCCACCGTCACCGCGCAACGCGGCCGCACCGAGCAGCCGTTGAGGGTGGTCTCCAGGACGGCGGCGCCGGACGGGTTGCCGACGAGACGGTTGGCGAGGCGCGCCGCGGCCGGGTCGAGGGCTCCGGAGCGCGGCACTCCGAGGTGCGCGTGCCCGGGGCGGCCCTGGTCCTGCACCGTGGTCAGCGCCCCGGCCCGCACGACGGCGAAGGCACGGTCGGTCATCGTTCCTCCGGGACGGGGACGAAGCGCACCCGCACGCCAGGGGTGAGCAGCGCGGCAGGCACGCGCGCGTGGTCCCACAGGACGGCGTCCGTCGTGCCGATCAGCTGCCATCCGCCGGGTGAGGAGCGCGGATACGTTCCCGTGTACGGCCCGGCCAGGGCGACGCTGCCGGCCGGGACGCTCGTGCGGGGCGTGGCCCGGCGTGGCACTTCGTAGCGCTCCGGCAGCCCGGTGAGATAGCCGAAGCCGGGGGCGAACCCGCAGAAGGCGACCCGGAATTCGGCCGCCGAGTGGATCCGCGCCACCTCCGTCACCGGCACACCCCAGTGGGCCGCCACATCCGCCAGGTCGGGGCCGTCGTAGCGGACCGGGATCTCGCGCACGTCCTCGTCGCGCGCCGACAGCGGCGGGATCTCCAGGGCGGCGAGCTCCGCGCCGACGCGGTCCGGCTCGTCGAGGCCGTCCAGGAGCACCGTGCGGGCCGCGGGCACGATCTCCCGTACGCGGAGCAGGCCCGCGGCCCTGCGGCGCAGCAGCTCGGCGTGGAGCGCCTGCGCCTCGTCGCCGTCGGCGAGTTCGACGAGCAGCGCCAGATCGCCGACCGGGAGCACCCTCACGCGAAGGCCTCCACCCGGACGCCCGCCGACGCGAGGCGCGCACGGACCTGCCGGGCGAGGGCCACCGCTCCCGGGGTGTCGCCGTGCAGGCACAGCGAGCGCGCGCTGACGTCGATCCGCTGTCCGTCCTGGGCGGTGACGGTCCCGAACCTGGCCATGCCCACGGAGCGTTCGACGACGGCGTCCGCCTCGGTGATGACGGCGCCGTCGCTGCCGCGCGGCACGAGAGTGCCCTGCGGGGTGTACGCGCGGTCCGCGAACGCCTCGGTGACGACGGGGAGTCCGGCCTTGCCGGCCACCTCCAGGAAGCGCGATCCGGGCAGCCCCAGGACGGGCAGCGTGTGATCCGCGAGCAGGACCCCCTCGACGACGGCGTGCGCCTGCTCCTCGTCGTGGACGACGCGGTTGTAGAGCGCGCCGTGCGGCTTCACGTACGACACGCGCGTGCCCGCCGCCCGCGCGAAGACCTCCAGGGCGCCCATCTGGTACGCCACTTCGGCCGCCAGCTCGTCGGCCGGTACGTCCATGGAGCGGCGCCCGAAGCCCGCCAGGTCGCGGTAGGAGACCTGGGCGCCGATCCGCACGCCCCGCGCGGCGGCCTGCTCGCACACGCGGCGCATGGTGGCCGCGTCCCCCGCGTGGAAGCCGCAGGCAACATTGGCGCTGGTGACGACGGAGAGCAGCTCCTCGTCGTCGGTCAGGCGCCAGCGGCCGAAGCCCTCACCGAGGTCGGCGTTGAGATCGATCACGGCATCGGTCGTCATGCGGGTGGTTCTCCTGTTTCCGTCCGGGTGGCCCGCTCAGGCCACCCGGTACTGCTCGTCACGTGCGTCGGTGATGAACATCTGGCCCGGCGCGTGCGTGATCGCGAACGGCGGACGCGAAGCCATCACGGCGGCCTGCGGTGTCACTCCGCACGCCCAGAACACCGGGATGTCACCGGGCTCGGCGGCCACCGGATCACCGAAGTCGGGCCGGGCCAGATCGTCGATGCCGAGCCCCGCCGGGTCGCCGCAGTGCACCGGACTGCCGTGCACCGCGGGCAGCAGGGAGGTCTCCCTGATCGCCGCCGAGAGGTGCTCGGGCGGCACATGGCGCATGGAGACCACCATGGGGCCGTGCAGCCGTCCCGCCGGGCGGCAGGGGTGCGCGGTCACGTACATGGAGACGTTGCGGCCCTGCTCGACATGGCGCATGGGGACGCCGGACTCCGACAGCGCCCACTCGAAGGTGAAGCTGCAGCCGATGAGGAAGGACACCAGGTCGCCGCGCCACCGGTCGACCACGTCCGTGGGCTCGTCGGTCAACTCGCCGTCCTCCCACACGCGGTAGCGCGGCAGGTCCGTCCGCAGATCGGCGCCGGGCGCCAGGGGAGTGGTCCAGGAGCCCGCGTCGGTGACGTCGAGCACCGGGCAGGGCTTCGGGTTGCGCTGGCAGAACAGGAGCATGTCGTACGCCCAGTCGGCGGGCACGGCGATCAGATTGGCCTGGGTGTGGCCGGCGGCCCAGCCCGTGGTGGGCCCGCTCGTGCCCGCACGGAAGAGCGCGCGGGCTTCCGCGGGGCTCTGCAGCGCCGTGGTCATGGAGCTCACACCAGCTCCTTCCCGCGTGTCTCGGGCAGCCCGAGAAGCGCGAGCACGGCGATCGCGTAGCCGATCGCGCCGAAGATCAGCGCGCCGCCCACGCCCCAGCTGTCGGCCAAAAAGCCGACCATGGTGGGGAACACGGCGCCCACGGCGCGGCCGGTGTTGTACGTGAAGCCCTGCCCGGTGCCGCGCACGGCCGCCGGATAGAGCTCGCTGAGGAACGAGCCGAAGCCGCTGAAAATGGCCGACATGCAGAAGCCGAGCGGGAAACCGAGCACAAGGAGAAGGCCGTTGGCCCCGTCCGGGATGTTTGTGTACGCCAGGATGCTGGCCGCGGAGAGGAACGCGAAGAGCGTGATGTTCCGTTTGCGGCCGAGGATGTCGGTGAGATAGCCGCCTGCCAGGTAGCCGATGAAGGCCCCGGAGATCAGGAACGTGAGGTAGGCGCCCGTGCCGACCACGGTGAGGCCGCGCTCGGTTTTCAGGTACGTGGGAACCCAGGTGGCGAGGGTGTAGTAGCCGCCCTGTACGCCGGTGGACAGCAGGACCGCGAAGAGCGTGATGCGCAGGAGGCCGGGCTTGAAGATCGCGGTGAACGACCCCTTGTCCGCGCTCTTCTTGCGCTCCTCGGCCGCGTCCGGGGCGTCGTGCACATTGCGTCGTACGTAGACGACGAGCAGGGCGGGCAGCGCGCCGGTCCAGAACATCACGCGCCAGGCGAGGTCCTCGTCGAAGACCTGGAACACCACGGTGTAGACGATCACTGCGAGCGCCCAGCCGATCGCCCAGGCGCTCTGGATCGCGCCGAGCGTGCGGCCGCGGTTCTTGGCGGTGGCGTACTCGGCGACCAGGATCGCGCCGACCGCCCACTCGCCGCCGAAACCGAGGCCCTGGAGGGCGCGGAAGACCAGCAGGGTCTCGTAGTTGGGCGCGAAGCCGCAGGCGACGGTGAAGACGGCGTACGTGACGACCGTGATCATCAGTGCCTTGACCCGGCCGATCCGGTCCGCCACCACCCCGGCGATCGCGCCGCCTATCGCGGAGACGACCAGCGTGACCGTGGTGAGCAGGCCGGTCTGGCCGCTGTCCAGGCCGAAGTACGCGGCGATCACGACCATGCTCAGCGGCAGCGTGAAGTAGTCGTAGGAGTCGAGGGCGTAGCCGCCGAAAGCGCCGCCGAAGGCGCGGCGGCCACGCGGGCCGAGGGCACGCAGCCAGCCGAACGCGCCGTCTTCGTTGGGGGGTTCGCCGTCCACGGGAGGTGTGTCGGTCGAAAGGGCCTGGGGCGGAGGGGGTGTGCTCATGGGCACCTCGCAAGAGGGGGGACGGAGGGTGCGGAGCGGGCAGGGGTGGTGCGGAGCGGGCAGGTCGTCCGGCACGGGCGGGGACAGTGCCGTGCCCGACAAGGTAGAGGATCGTTGAACGATCCCTCAATACCCATGTTGTTTCGTTCTTGCATCTGCGATTGAATCCGGGCATGGCTGAGGGAATGGCTGACGCGCGCGGACTGGCCGACGACCGTGCGCTCCTGGGGCGCACCAGCACCGCGGAACGGGTCTCGGACATCCTCCGGAGCCGCATCGCGGAGGGCTACTTCCCGCCGGGAGCGCGCCTGTCGGAGGACAGCATCGGCGGCGCGCTCGGCGTCTCGCGCAACACGCTGCGTGAGGCCTTCCGCCTCCTCACGCACGAACGGCTGCTCGTCCACCAGCTCAACCGTGGGGTATTTGTCCGAGTTCTCACGATTGATGACGTGGAGGACATCTACCGCACCCGACGCCTCGTCGAATGCGCGGTCGTCCGCGGACTCGGGGATCCGCCCTTCGCGCTCGACGGACTCGTGAGCGCCGTGGCGGACGGCACGAAGGCCGCGCGCGAGCGGAAGTGGAAGGGCGTCTCCACCGCCAACATCCACTTCCACCGGGAACTGGTCGCCCTCGCGGGAAGCGCCCGCACCGACGAGGTGATGCGCAGCGTCTTCGCCGAACTGCGCCTGGCCTTCCACGTGGTGGACGATCCGCGCCGGCTGCACGAGCCGTACCTCGTACGCAATCGGCAGCTCCTGCAGACCCTCCAGGAGGGCGACGCCGCACAGGCCGAGAGGCTGCTCGCGGTCTACCTGGACGACTCGCGGCGCGGCCTCGTCGAGGCCTACGGCCAGCGCGTGGCGGAGGGCGAGCGGGCGGGTTCCTGAGCCCCGCGGGGGCTGCGGCCGGCGCTGTCAGATCTGCGCCGTTTCGACCGTTGTCAGACCGAGGATCTAGTCTGTGCACCGTGACTTCGCCTGCCGTTTCGGACACCGCTCCGCCCCAGCTCAGCGCGGGGCCGAGGCCCGCACCGGGCCCGGCCGCCGACGAGGGCCTGGCGCGGCGGCTCCGCGCGCTCGCCTGCACGGCGCCGCTGCACGACCTGGACGTGCGCAAGGCCAACCTCGCGGGCGAGTACTCGGTGTACGCGATGGCGGAAGTGGCCCTCTCCGCCATCGACCTCGTCACCCTGAACATGGACTTCGACACCGGCGCCGACCACGAGCAGATAGTGGCCAGGCTGCTCCCGCGCGTCGGAGCCCAGGCGCCCCGGCGCCCCGTGGCCGAGCACGAACGCGTCGCCCGCTGGGTCCTGGAGAACCTGATCAACGTCGGCAGCGTCGACCGCGGCTTCCGCGCGGTGTACGGCACGTTCGCGCCCGACGGCACCTATGTGCGCAGGGACTACGACTTCAAGCTGATCGAAGAGGTCCCCGGGTACGGCGGGAGCGTCTACCTCCGTACGACGGACGAGGCGGTCAACGTCCTCGTGGGCGCCCTCGACACGGACGTCACGAGCGCCCAGATCGCCGCCGAGGTGAAGCTCGAGGTGCTCATCAGCCGTGGCCGCCTCGCCGACGCCCAGCTCGCCGCCGAGCAGGCGCGGTATCGGACGGTGCAGTATTCGGAGACGCTCCGCAGAGCCCTGGACGCCACCCGGCGCAACGTCCGCGCGGTGGACTGGCTCCAGGCCGTCCCCGACATGATCGCGGAGGCGCTCGACCACGTGGCCGACCGCTATCGCCACGAGAACGCGATCCTGACGAACATCCGCAAAGCACGCGACGAGTCCGAGGACCCCGAGCAGAAGCGCCGCGCCGCCGAGCTCGTCGACATCGTCAAGGACTGCATCCGCCGCCACACACAGCTCCAGTCCCGGCTCCTGGACGCGGGGCCCCTGTTCCGCGCCGAGCAGGACCGCCAGGCCTTCGCCGCGCCCACCTCGCAGACCGGACTCGATCTGTACGGCCAGGTTCTCGCGCCGCTCCTGCCGCTCCCGGTCGAGCAGGCCAGCCGCGTGACGAACGCGTTCTTCGCGCGCGGCACGGGACTGCGCACCCCCGTCTCCGTCCGCGTCGGAGACCTCGTCGACATACTGCTCACGCCGCCGCAGGAGCGTGAACACCTAGGCGTGGAGATGCCCGAGCCCGACCTCATCGCCACGCCGGACGACAGCCGCTTCAGCGAGGAGCAGCTCGCCGGTGCCATGGAGCTGCTCGACCTGCCGGCCGACGCGCCACGGCGCCTGTCCGGACTGCTCGCCGACGCCCGCCGCCGCGACACCGAACTGCCGTACCTGGTCGCCCTGCTCGCCGTCCACGCGGCCAGCCCGCCGGTCGGCACCGCCTACCGCCAGGGCGAGGAGAAGCTCCTGTTCGCCGTGGACGACGGCACCGAACTCGACGACCCGGAATTCGGCGGCGCCGACCTCATCGTGGGCACGGCACTGCTCGACGCCGCCGGCATGGCGGCCGGCCGGACGGAGGCCGCGTGAACACTCCCGCCCCTCTCAGGACTCACCAGCACGACCGCCGCAAGGAGCACAAGCCGTGACCGAGCACCCCGCAGAGCACACCGCGTGGGTCGAGCCCGAGGCATCGGCGGCGCCCGCCGCGAGTGCCGCCGTCACCCCGGCCGACGCCGCCGACGCCGCGCGCCTCGTCGCCTTCGGGCTCCAGCCCAAGCTCCAGCCCGCCCGCGACCAGGAGTACGCCGAGCTGCTGCGCCGGTACCGCGAGGACCCGCCGTTCGCGCGGCTCGCCGACGCCGTCGCCGCCGGGCTCGGCCTCGTCGTCCTCGAGGTGTCCCCGCGCGCGGGGATGGCCGTGACGGCCGCCGAGGACTCGGTGTTCGCCGTCCGCATGGGCGACTACGCGCGCCGTACCGCCGCCGACTCCACCGACCGCTTCCTGCACGGCCTCGCCCATCTCGCCGTCGCCGCCCTGGCGTTCCCGCGCCCCGAGGACCTCGCCGACGACGGATACATCGGCCGGGTCACGGTCAACGGCGTGGACGCCTTCGTGCGCCAGGCCTGCCACCGCCTGGAGGAGCGCGCCGAGGAGCAGGGCGAGAACACCGACCCGCAGACCGACACCCCCGGCCTCGAGGCCGCCTGGCGGATCTGGGCACGGCGCAGCTCGACGGGCGCCACCAAGGACGCCCGCCGCCTCGCCGGGTCGACCACCGGGATCATCGGCAAGGCCGTCGGATTCCTCACCGACTCCGGGTTCCTGCAGCGCACGGG
Organism: Streptomyces sp. NPDC044044; assembly: GCF_056434405.1. Taxonomy (NCBI): domain Bacteria; kingdom Bacillati; phylum Actinomycetota; class Actinomycetes; order Kitasatosporales; family Streptomycetaceae; genus Streptomyces; species Streptomyces sp. NPDC044044. The sequence goes on from NZ_JBWKFG010000009.1 coordinate 571,698, forward strand.
CGACGACTCCGGCGGCACGTACCGCACCACCGCCCGCTATCAGCTGCAGGTGCGCGACATGGCGGGCGGCGCCGCCATGGCCGAGCTCCTGGAGCTCGGCATCGTGCCCGTCACGGACGGGTCCGCGACCCTGTTGCCCCCCGATGAGACCGACGACCTGGAGCTGGCCGCCGACGCGGGTCTGCCCTTCCACTCCTGAGGCCCCGACCCACCCCTGACGCCCCGACGTCACACCGCAACTTCCTGTTGTTCCGCACGACTTACGACGAGAGTCCGCCGCCATGTACGAGCTGTCCCGGGTCCGCCTCTACTCCATCGGCCCCGCCGGTGCGCGCTACGCCGACACCGTGCTTGACCTGCGCGGCGTCGGCGCGGAGGTGCCCGACCCCGCGCCCGCCCAGGCGGAGTTCTTCGAGGAGGAGCCGACCGGGCCGCCGCGCCGCCCGGCACCCGCGGGCGTGCTCTTCCTGGAGAACGGCGGCGGCAAGTCCGTCCTGCTCAAGCTGATCTTCTCGGTGATGCTGCCGGGCCACCGGAACACGCTGGGCGGCGCGAGCTCCGGAGTGCTGCGCAAGTTCCTGCTCGCGGACGACTGCGGGCACGTCGCCCTGGAGTGGCAGCACACGCTGACCGGTGAGTGCGTCGTCGTCGGCAAGGTCAGCGAATGGCGCGGGCGGCAGGTCTCCAACGACCCGCGGAAGTTCGCCGAGGCGTGGTACTCCTTCCGGCCAGGACCCGGGATGAGCCTCGACTCGCTGCCGGTCGCCGAGTCCACCGCCGTACGGCCGTCCGTGGAGGGCGTGTCGGGCGCGCAGGGCCGCAGGCGCACCATGAAGGGCTTCCGGGACGCGCTGACCGAGGCGGGCAAGGCGTACCCCCACCTCGAAGTGCACTGGGAGGAGATCCACGACCGCTGGATCGAGCACCTCGGCGACCTGGGCCTCGACCCCGAGCTCTTCCGCTACCAGCGGGAGATGAACGCCGACGAGGGCGAGGCCGCGGGTCTCTTCGCGGTCAAGAAGGACTCCGACTTCACCGACCTGCTGCTGCGCGCCGTCACGGACACACGGGACACGGACGGCCTCGCCGACCTCGTCCACGGCTTCGGCAACAAGCTGGGCCGCCGCTCCGAACTCATCGCCGAGCGGGAGTTCACCGCGGGCTCCGTCGATCTGCTCGGGCGGATCGTCGACGCCGCCGACACGCGCTCACGCGCGCGTGACGTGCACGCGGGAGCCGAGCGCCGCACCCGGACCCTCGCCCGCCGCCTCTCGGCGCGGGGCGTCACCGAGCGGGGCCGCGCCGGGGAGCTCTCCGAGCGGGTCACCGCAGCCGCGCACACCGTCACCACGGCGGAGGAGGCACGTGGCAGGTCCGCGCTGATCTCCGCGGAACTCGCCTTCCGGCACGCCTCGTTGGCGCTCACCGTCGCCGAGAAGGCCGCCGCCGCGCAGCGCCGCGAGCTCGCGGACGCGCGCCAGCTGCACTCCGCCTGGCAGGCGGCCGAAGCCGTCCTGCGCCACCGCGCCGCAGCCGACCGCTCCGCGCGCGTGGCCTCCGCCATCCTGGAGGCCGAGCGGGACGCGGCGCCCGCCCTCGCCGCACGCTCCAAGGCGGCGGGCGATCTCGTCCGGGTCCTGCACACCGCGGCCGAGGGCGCCGAGTCCCTCGCGAACGAAGAAGAGGAGCGCTCCGCCGCCCTCCAGGAGACCGGCGAGGCCGCCCACCGCGACGCCACCGTCGCCGCGACGGAGGCGCAGCGCGCCCGCAGCGAGGCCGGACACCTGCGCCAGCGCCTCGCCGAGGTCGAGCAGGAGACCACGGAGGCGGTCCGCGCCGGCTGGCTGGACGACACCGCGCCGGACGCCGACCCGGCACGCGCGGCGCTGGCCGCGAGCGATGCCGAGAAGACCACGGTGACCGCCTGGGACACCGCCCGCGAGACGTCCCTGCGCGCCTCCGAGCACGCCAAGGAAGCGGCCGCGGCCGAGGCCCGCGCCGAGCTCACCGCGGCCCGCGCCTCGGACGCCGCGGACGCCGCGGAGCACGCGTACGACGCGGAACGCCGTGCCGCGGAGTCGATCGCCGAGGACGAGCGCCTCGCCGAGCTGCTCGGCCTGCCGGGAGCGAGCGCCCTGGGCGGAGTGCCGCTGCCCCGGAAGAGCGCGGCCGGTGCGGACCCGGACCCCCGCGGCCCCGCGGGCCCCGGCGCGGACGGGGAGACCGGCACCGCCAGCAGCCCCCTCGCCGAAGGCCCCCTCTCCCTCGTCGAGTTGGACCGCAGCGCCGACGACCTGCGCACGCTCCTCGAAGACGGGGTCGCCTCCGCCGAGCGCCAGCTCTTCGAACTGCGCACCGCGGCCGCCGACGACTCCCGGATCCTGGGCGCCCTCGGTGACGGCGGGCTGCTGCCGCCGGGCCCTGACGTCCTGGCCACCGTCGAGTTCCTCGGTGAGCACGGCATCCCCGCCCTGCCCGGCTGGCGCTACCTCGCGCAGGCCGTCGACCCCACCGACCACGCGCGCGTGCTCGCCGCCAGGCCCGAGCTGGTCGACGGCGTGGTCATCACCGACCCCGCCACCCACGCACGGGCCCGCGAAGCGCTCGCGGGCGCCGCCCTGCTGCCCCGCTCCGCGGTCGCCGTCGGCACCGCCGCCGCCCTCCTCGCGCCGACCCCCGGTGCGGACGCACAGGGCGAGGACGTCTTCCTCGTACCGCCGAACCCCGCCATGCACGACGAGCACGCCGCCGACGAGGAGCGGACGACGCTCCGCGCGCGGGCGGCCCAGCGCGACGAGGAGATCAGGGCGCTCGCCGTCCGTCTCGCCAAGGACCGTGAGCTCGCCGCGCGGCTCGCCTCCTGGCGCGGCGGCTGTCCGGCCGGGCGCATCGAAGAGCTCGCCGTCGCCGCACGCAACGCGCGCGCCTTCGCCGAAGAGGCCGAGGCCGAGCTCGCCGAGGCCCGCACGGTCCGTGCCGAGGCCGACGAGGCCGCGGCCGAAGCGGCACGCGCGCGTGACGAGCGGCAGGAGGCCGCCCAGCGCGCGCGGCGCGTCGCCGACGCACTCGCGGGCCTCGCCTTCCGCCTGCGCGAGCGCGCGGGCTGGCAGACCAAGCTGCGCGAACTCGCCGACGACGCCGTCGAGTCCGAGGCCCGCGCCCAGACCTGCCTGGACCGCGCCCGCGCCGCCGACGAGGACCGCCGCGCCGCCCAGCGCGCGGCCGACGACGCCCGCCGCACCGCGCGTGCCCTGCGCGCCGAGCGCGCCGAGATCGCGGGCGCTCCCGAGGACCTGCCCGAGGAGGCAGGCGCCCCCAAGACCTCGCTGCCCGCACTCCGCGAGGCCTACCGCGCCGCGTCCCAGCTCTACGAAAAGGTCGGCGTCGGCGCCGACCTGCGCGCCGAACAGGCCCGCGCCGAGAGCGACGAGAGCGGCGCACTCGCCGAGCTCGACCGGCTCAGCAACAAGGTCCGCACCCGCGCCGCCCTGCTCCTGGAGGGCACGGACGGCTCCGACGGCCCGTCCCGGCAGGCCGCGTCCGCCCGCGCGGAGGCCCAGGTCCAGCTCATCGAGACCCGCGCCTCCACCGCGAGCGAGCAGCTCGGAAGGCTCCGCGGCGAGGCCGAGCGCCTGGCGCCGCAGGACGGCGACGCGCACACCGAGCTCCCCGAGGACCTCGTCCCCGCCGACGCCGAGCAGGCACAGACCCTGCTGCGCACCGCGACCACCGAACTGGCCGCCCATACCGACGCGTTGAGCCAGGCCAAGGACGCGCACGCCACCCTCCTCCAGGCTCACCGCGCCGCCGAGGACGCCGCCGGAGGCTTCGACGAGACGGCGGCCCTCCTGCGCGACCTGCTGCGCGATCAGCACCAGGACACCGAGGGCGCCGCAGCGGCCGAAGAGCCCGAGCCCTACCCCGGCACCCTCGAAGAGGCCCGCCAGTCCGCGTCCGAGACCCGGCGCTCCCTGCGCGGCTGCGCCGCCGACCTCTCCGCCGCCGAGGCCGCCGTCCGCGAGGCCAGCGACATCCTCGTACGGCACGCGAACTCCACCCGCTACGAGCAGGTGCGCACCCCCGCACGCCAGCAGATCCGCGAACTGCCCGCGTCCGCGCTGCCGGAGCACGCCAAGAAGTGGGCCGACGCCTTCGCGCCCCGTCTGCGCGTGCTCACCGACGAGCTGGAGCAGCTGGAGCGCAACCGCGACAGCATCGTGGACCGCCTGCGCGGGCTCGTGGAGTCCTCGCTCGCCACGCTCAGGTCGGCCCAGCGCCTGTCGCAGCTGCCCGAGGGCCTGGGGGAGTGGTCGGGCCAGGAGTTCCTGCGCGTCCGCTTCGACGAACCCGACCAGGCGACCCTGACGGAGCGCCTCGGCGAGGTCATCGACGAGGCCACGCGGGCTGCGGTCAAGAAGAACTCCGACATGCGCCGGGACGGAATGTCCCTGCTGCTGCGCGGAGTCCAGGCCGCCCTGGAGCCGCGCGGCATCGCCGTGGAGATCCTCAAGCCGGACGCCGTGCTGCGCGCCGAGCGCGTGCCGGTCGGCCAGATGGGCGACGTCTTCTCCGGCGGCCAGCTGCTCACCGCCGCCATCGCGCTGTACTGCACGATGGCCGCCCTGCGCAGCAACGACCGGGGCCGCGACAAGCACCGGCACGCCGGCACGCTCTTCCTCGACAACCCCATCGGCCGCGCCAACGCCACGTATCTCCTGGAGCTCCAGCGGGCCGTGTCGGACGCGCTCGGCGTGCAGCTCCTGTACACCACCGGCCTGTTCGACACGACGGCACTCGCGGAGTTCCCGCTGGTCATCCGCTTGCGGAACGACGCGGACCTGCGCGCGGGCCTGAAGTACATCAGCGTCGAGGAGCACCTGCGGCCGGGCCTGCCGCAGCAGGACCCGGCCGAGGAGACGGTGCACGGCGAGATCACGGCGACGCGCATGTACAAGCGCCCGGCGCCTACGGCCTAGCCCAACAGGCCGGTCAGCCACTCGTGGAACTGCCCGATGTGGTGCTCGGTCGGCACGAGCACCCCGCCCCCGCGATAGGCGCGTGACGCCATCGCGGGCTGGGTGCGCTCGCAGGCCTCGAAGTCCTGTTCGTTGACCCGGTGGAAGAGCTCCACCGACTTGGTGAGATCGACGCCGGACGCCACGACCTCGGGTGCGTACAGCCAGTCGCACTCGACGACCGTGCGGTCCTCGGCCAGCGGGAACATCCGGTGCAGGATCACGTGGTCGGGGACGAGGTTGATGAAGACGGTCGGCTTGATCGTGATCGCGTAGTAGCGGCGGTCCTGGTCATCGGCGACCTCGGGGAGGCGGCCGAAGCCCGCGCTGCCGTCGACGGTGAATCCGCTGACCTCCTCGCCGAACGAGGCGCCGTGCCCGACGTAGTACTGGGCGGCGAATCCGTCGGCGAACTCCGGCAGGACGTCGGTCAGTTCGGGGTGGATGGTCGCGCAGTGGTAGCACTCCATGAAGTTCTCGACGATCAGTTTCCAGTTGGCGCGCACGTCGTACGTGACGCGCTTGCCGAGGTCGAGTCCTTCGGTTCCGTAATGCTCAATGGATGCGGCGTCGCCCAGCCGCTCCACGGCCGCACCGATGACGCTCTCTTCGAAGGAGGGCGGTTCGTCGGACAGACACACCCAGGCGTAGCCGAGCCACTCCCGCAGCGCGACCTTGACCAGGCCGTACGCGGTGCGGTCGACGTCGGGCATCTTCACCAGGTTCGGCGCGGCGATCAGCTTGCCGTCCATGTCGTACGTCCAGGCGTGGTACGGGCATTGGAGGGCGCGGCGCACCTCGCCCGACTCCTGTGTGCACAGCCGGGCGCCGCGGTGGCGGCAGATGTTGAGGAACGCGCGCAGCTCTCCGGAGCGGGAGCGGGTGACAAGGACGCTCTCGCGGCCGATCTGGACGGTGCGGAAGGCGCCGGGTTTGTCGAGGTCGGCGGCGCGCACCGCGCAGAACCAGAGCGACTCGAAGACGCGCTCCTGTTCCTGGCGGAAGATCTCCGGGTCGGTGTAGAAGTGGCCCGGCAGCGTGGTCATCAGGCTGGCGGCTGACGGGGCCTCAGGGGTCGTCGTCACGGTGGCGTACTCCTCAAGCGGCTTCAGCGGCGGATGCGGGTCATCTTCGGGTCGAACAGCGGTTCTTCGGCGACCGTCGCGGAGACCTTCTCGCCGAAGTACTCGATGTGCACGCCCGTGCCCGCCTCCAGGGGCGGCAGCCACGCGTAGGCGACACAGCGGCCCAGCGTGTAGCCGTACGAGGCGCTGGTGACGTACCCGGACGGGACCCCGTCGACGGACACCGGCTCCTTGCCGAGGACCACGGCGGCCGGATCGTCCAGCAGCAGCGCGGTGAGCCTCCGCGCGGGGGAGCCGAGCCGTTCGAGCGCGGCACGGCCCACGAAGTCGCCCCGGTCCATGCGGACGGCGAAGCCGACACCCGCCTCGTACGGGGTGTGCTCGGCGGTCATGTCGTGGCCCCACGCGCGGTATCCCTTCTCCAGGCGCAGGCTGTTGAACGCCGACCTCCCGGCCGCGATCACGCCGTGCCGCTGCCCCGCCTCCCAGAGCGTGTCCCAGAGGCGAAGGCCGGTGTCGGCGCTCGTGTAGAGCTCCCAGCCCAGTTCACCGACGTACGACAGCCGCATCGCCGTCACCGGGACCTGGCCGATGTAGGTCTCCTTGGCCTTGAAATAGCCGAACGCCTCGTGCGAGAAGTCGTCACGCGTGAGCGGCTGGACGAGGTCGCGGGCGAGGGGGCCCCAGACACCGATGCAGCAGGTGCCCGACGTGATGTCCCGCAGGTGCACGTCGTCGGGGGAGTGGCGCAGCAGCCAGTCCAGGTCGGCCGGGCTGTTGGCGCCGACCTGGAAGCGGTCCGGGGCGAGCCGGGCCACCGTGAGGTCGGATCGGATGCCGCCCGCCTCGTCCAGGAGGAGGGTGTAGGTCACCGCGCCGGGCTTCTTGGCCAGGTTGTTGGAGGTCATGCGCTGCAGGAAGGCGAGCGCGCCGGGCCCCGACACCTCCAGGCGGCGCAGGGGAGTCATGTCGTAGAGGGCGACCTTCTCGCGGGTCGCCCTCGCCTCCGCCGCCGCGATCGGCGACCAGTGGCGGGCCGACCAGGCGTCGCGTCCGGGGACCTCGACGTCCGCGAGGAGCGGGGCGTTCGCCTCGTACCAGTGCGGACGCTCCCAGCCGCCGCCCTCCAGGAAGACGGCGCCCAGCTCCTGCTGCCGGGCGTAGAAGGGGCTGACCCGCAGGGGCCTCGGCTGCTCCATGGGCTGCAGGGGGTGCAGGACGTCGTAGACCTCGACGAACTGCTGGGCGCCGCGTTCGGCGACGTACGCGGGGGAGCGCTGGGCGTCCTCGAAGCGGGTGAGGTCGCAGTCGTGCACGTCGACGGAGGGCCGCCCGTCGACCATCCACTCGGCGACGGCCTTGGCCACGCCCGCGGAGTGCGTCACCCACACCGCCTCGGCCAGCCAGAAGCCGCGCAGCGCACGGGACTCGCCGAGGACCGGCATCCCGTCCGGGGTGAAGGAGAAGACGCCGTTGAAGCCCTCCGCGACGTCGGTGCCGCGCAAGGAGGGCAGCAGCCAGCCGCAGTCCTCCCAACTCGGCGCGAAATCGTCCTCGGTGAAGGGGTACGAGGACGGCATCTCCGCGGACGCGTCGTACGCCGGGACCGTGAACGCGTCCACGGGCAGCGGACGATGGGCGTACGAGCCGATGCCGATGCGGTCATCGTGCTCACGGAAGTACAGATCGCGGTCCTGGAAGCGGAGGATCGGCTTCGAGGCCTCCGTGCGCGGGTCGTTGACGCCCGCGAGCTCCGGGAGCGGCCCGGTCTTCGCGTACTGGTGGGCGAGCGGGAGGAGGGGTATGTCCACGCCGGCCATGCGCCCGATCACCGGACCCCAGAAGCCGGCCGCCGACACGACGTGGTCGGCGGGGAACGTGCCCCGGTCGGTGACGACGCCCGTGACGCGCCCCGCCTCCTGTTCTATGCCGGTGACCGTGTGCCGGTCGAGGAACCGCGCGCCACGCGCGCGTGCCCGTTCGATCTGCGCCCGGCAGGCGAGCACGGCGCGGGCGAGCCCGTCGTCGGGGGTGTGCAGACCACCGATGATCTTGCTCTCGTCGACGAGCGGCCACATCTCCTTGCACCGGGCTGCGTCGACCAGCTCCGCGCGGATGCCCCAGGACGCGGCGTATCCGGCCTTGCGGTGCAGGTCGGCCCAGCGCTCGGGCGTGGTGGCGAGTTCGAGGCCGCCGACCGGGTTGAAGCAGGACAGGCCGTCCACTTCCAGGGCCCCGAACTTCTCCACCGTGTACGTCGCGAAGGCGGTCAGGGTCTTGGACGGTCCTGTCTGGAAGACCAGGCCGGGGGCGTGCGACGTGGAGCCGCCGGGGGCGGGGAGCGGACCCTGTTCGAGGACCGTGACGTCGGTCCAGCCGCGGGCGGTCAGCTCGTCCGCGAGGGAGCAGCCGACGATGCCGGCGCCGATGACGACGACGCGGGGGGATCCTTCCGGGGGTGTGGGTGTGGGTGTGGGTGTGGGTGTGGGTGTGGGTGTGGGTGCGGGCGTGGGCGCGTGGCCGCTCACAGGACCACCACCGAACGCAGGACCTCACCGCGGTGCATCCTGCCGAACGCCTCCTCGACCTGGTCGAGCGTGATCGTCTCGGAGACGAATGCGCCGAGGTCGAGCCTGCGGGTGAGGTACTGGTCGACGAGGATCGGGAAATCGCGGGTCGGCAGACAGTCGCCGTACCAGGACGACTTGAGGGCGCCGCCGCGCGAGAACAGGTCGATCAGCGGCAGATCGATCGTCATATCCGGGTCGGGCACGCCCACTTGGACCAGCACACCCGCGTGATCGCGCATGTAGAAGGCCTGTTTGTACGTCGACGGGGTGCCGACCGCGTCGATTGCGACGTCGACCCCGAAACCGCCGGTGAGTTCGCGGACCGCGTCGACCGGGTCCGTGCCACGGGAGTTGACGGTGTGCGTGGCGCCGAACCGGGTCGCCCCGTCGAGCTTGGCCTCGTCGATGTCGACGGCGATGACGCGGCGCGCGCCCGCGAGCGATGCCCCGGCGATCGCGGCGTTGCCGACCCCGCCGCAGCCGATGACGGCCACGGTGTCGCCGCGGCCGACCCGGCCGGTGTTCACGGCGGCTCCGTAGCCGGCCATCACGCCGCAGCCGATGAGCCCGGCGGCCTCGGGGCGGGCCGCCGGGTCGACCTTCACGGCCTGCCCCGCGGCGACCAGGGTCTTCTCGGCGAAGGCGCCGATGCCGAGGGCGGGGCTCAGGGGGGTGCCGTCCAGGAGGGTCATGGGCCGGGCGGCGTTGCGCGAGTCGAAGCAGTACCAGGGGCGGCCGCGCAGGCAGGAGCGGCAGCCTCCGCAGGGGGCGCGCCAGGCGAGCACCACATAGTCGCCGGGGGCGAGATCGGTGACGTCGGCGCCGATGGCCTCGATGGTGCCCGCGGCCTCATGGCCGAGCAGGAACGGGAAGTCGTCGTTGATCGCGCCTTCCCGGTAGTGCAGATCCGTGTGGCAGACCCCGCAGGCCTGCACGGAGACAAGTACCTCTCCCGGTCCGGGATCTGGCACGACGATCGTCTGCACCTCGACGGGTGCGCCCTTTTTCATGGCGACGACGGCACGGACCTCGTGTGGCACGGCCAGGCTCCTCTGCTGTTGCGCACTGCACGACGGGTTGCGCTATGAGAGACATACTGGGAACGCCATCAAGAGGCCGTCAAGGGGTGGGAGTTAACCCTTGGCAAATCGCCTGGGCGCAGCGAAACGCGATCGACACGTGACCGGGGGCGCGGCGGAAACGGGACGAGGGCGGAGCCAGGAATCCCCGGCTCCGCCCTCGTGTCAGGCGTCTAGTGGCGTCCCGTCAGAAGCCGTAGCCCATCCGCCTCGACAGCTCCACGGCGGCGGCGACCGTGCGCTTGGCGAGCTCGGTGAGCCGGTCCTCGGTCAGCCGGTACACGGGCCCCGACGCGCTGAGCGCCCCGATCACCTTGCCGTCGTGCGCGCGCACCGGCGCGGCGACGGCGGCAAGGCCCACCTCGAGCTCCTCCACGGCGATGGCGAACCCCTGCTCGACGACGGTCTCCAGCTCGCCGCGCAGGGCCACCGTCCCGGTCACGGTGTGCTCGGTCAGGCGCGGCAGCGTCCGCGCGACCAGGCCCTCGCGCAGTGTCGTCGGCAGGTGGGCCAGCAGGATCTTGCCGCTCGATGTGGCGTGCAGCGGGGTGCGCCTGCCCAGCCAGTTCTGCGCGGTCACGGACGCGGGGCCGCGGGCCTGCATGATGTTGACCGCGGCGTCGTCGTCCAGGATCGCGATGTTGACCGTCTCGCCCAGCTCGTCGGCGAGGTCGCGGCAGACCGGGCCGCCCTCCTGGGAGATGTCCAGACGCACTGCCGCCGCCCCCGCGAGGCGCAGTACGCCGGCCCCCAGGAAGTACTTCCCGCGGTCCTTGGCCTGTCCCACAAGGCCCCGGTTCTCCAGGACGCCGAGCAGCCGGAAGGCCGTCGACTTGTGCACCCCCAACTCGTCGGCGATCTCGGTGACCCCGGCCTCGCCGAGCCGGGCGAGTATCTCCAGGACGCTGACCGCGCGGTCCACGGACTGGACAGATCCCGGGGCCCCTTTCGGCTGCTTCTCGCGCGACTCGGGCTGGTCCTCGGGTCGGTTCTCGCGCGGATCCTCGTTCTGATCAGGCTGTTTCCGCGTGCCGGTCATATCTCAACTCTCACCACCTCGCGGCCTGTTGAAGCCGCATCTTCGGGAAGCCCTTGACGCGGTGGGCATCCCGACCGGATTCTGTTGCGCATAGCGCTCCCTCGTGCGCCATGCGAAACATCATGTTACCGAAGGGTCCTGGGCCGAGAAGGTGTCAGGACCGGGCCGAGAGAGATCAAGAGGGGGGCCCAATGATTCCCGTCTGCCGCCTTGAAGACCTCCCCGCGGGCGAATCCGTCCGTGTCGACACCACACCGCCCATCGCGGTGTTCAACGCCGACGGCGAGATCTACGCCATCGACGACACCTGCAGCCACCAGGACGCCTCTCTCTCCGAGGGCTGGCTCGAAGGATGCCTGGTCGAATGCCCGCTCCATGCCGCCTCGTTCGATCTCCGAACGGGGCGTCCGACCTGCCTGCCGGCCCGCCGCCCCGTGCGCACCCATCAGGTGAGCGTCGACGACGGCACGATCCACGTCCACCTCGTGGCCGAGGAGGGTTCCGCCGCATGAGGACCATCACCGTGGTGGGCGCCTCGCTCGCCGGGCTCTACGCGGCGCGCGAGCTGCGCGCCCAGGGATACGACGGACGGCTCGTGATCATCGGCGACGAGCCGCACCCACCGTACGACAGGCCGCCGCTGTCCAAGGACTTCCTCACCGGGAAGGCGGACGAGGATCAACTCGCCCTGTCGGACGACGAGGAGGCGGACGAACTCGCCGCCGAATGGCTGCTCGGGGTGCGCGCCCGCGCCCTGGACCCGCGGGGCCGCACCGTGCTCCTGGACGACGGCAGGACCGTCGCGAGTGACGGGGTGGTCATCGCGACCGGGGCCTTTGCACGCCGCCTGCCGGGCCCGTCCCTGGCGGGGGTGCACACCCTGCGCACCCTGGACGACGCCCGCGCCCTGCGCGCGGACCTCGCCGCGTGGCCGCAGCGGGTCGTCGTGATCGGCGGCGGCTTCATCGGCGCCGAGACCGCGTCCTCGTGCGTGGCGCTCGGGCACGACGTGACGGTCGTCGAGGCCGCCCCGCTGCCGCTGCTTCCGCAACTGGGCGCGGACATGGCAGCGGTGTGCGCCGGACTGCACGCGCGCGGGGGAGCGGAGCTCGTGACGGGCACCGGTGTCGCCGCGCTGCACGGCGACGCGACCGTGCGCGCGGTGGAGCTCGCCGACGGCCGCATGCTCCCCGCCGATGTGGTGGTCGTCGGGATCGGCGCCACCCCCAACACCGGCTGGCTCGCGGGCTCGACCCTCGCCCTGGGCGACGGCGTGCTCTGCGACGACGGCTGCGTCACCGGCATTCCGCACGTGGTCGCCGTGGGCGATGTCGCCCGCGTGGGCACCACGCGCGCCGAACACTGGACGAGCGCCACGGAGCAACCCCGCGTCGCCGTACGCAACTTGCTGGCCGGCCACACCGCCGAGACCGTGCGCCCGCTGCCGTACTTCTGGTCCGACCAGTACGGCTCCCGCATCCAGTTCGCGGGGCGGCGGCGCGCCGACGACGCCGTGCGCCTCCTCGAAGGCTCACTGGAGGAAGGCAGTTTCCTCGCCGCTTACGAGCGGGAGGGGCACACCACGGCGGTCCTCGCGGTGGACCGGCCGCGCCCGTTCATGCGGATGCGGCGCGGGCTGCTGGCCGCGGTGCCTGTCGCGGCCTGACTCCCGGTGCGCGAGTCCGCGCCGGTGTGCTCCCAGAGGCTCCCAGAGGCCTGAGTGCCCCTAGAAGTGCGGCAACTGGCGGCCGACTCCGCTAGGAGTGCGACAACTGGCCTGCTCCGCCACGCCGCCGTATGCGTTCCTCGCTCCGTGCCGCCGTCCGGGCCTCCCGACGGGCCCGGCGCCGCTCGCGGCGCAGCTGACGCGCCGTGCTGCTCGGGACCGACACCACGCCGTGCCGCTGGTTCCACACCTGCCGGGTCACCCAGACGTCGAGGACGCCCCAGGTGGCGACCACGGTGCTCGCCACGCTGCTCAGCACCATCGGGAAGGACAGCCAGGATCCGGCCAGCGCGCACAGGAAAGCCGTCATCGCTTGCATCAGGGTCAGCGCCACGATGATCACGGCGCGCACCGCGGCCGTACGCACCGGATCGGGCAGGCGCCGTCTGCGCGCCGGCTCCTCGATCCACAACTCCCTGCGGTCCTCGCCGGACTGACGCCTGGATGTCTCGTGCTCATCCTCGGTCGTCCTCCGGCGCTCTGCCGTGCCCATCAACTCGTCACTCCCCCGGTGCCCCACGGGCCGTTCGATGAGATGTCGGCGGACCCGACTCCCCAGTGGCTGCCCGGTATACGCGGCTTTATGTCACCTGGGTACGGCATGCGGTCCCCTGGCGTCCGCTGTCCCCAACTCCCGTACTGAAGGACGTACGAGAGGCCCGGAAGATTCCCGCCCGGTTCGGGAAAGCGAAGAGATCCGGCCAACTGGGGCGACAGGCAAAGGGGAATGTGCCGAGTGGCATGTGCCACACGCGGGATGCAATCTCCCGAATTGGAGGGACAACTGGGGACGTCGCTTTTACGTCACGGCTGAAATCCATCCGGACGTGCCTTCGAGTTGCTCCTGGGTCAGTAGTAGGCTCACGCCGTTTGTTGACGCACATGTGTGCCCCTGGCCATAGCGCGGCCGCAGGGGGCCGATCTGGGGGAGGCCATGCGCTTTCGCGGGAAGTCCATCCGCCGGAAGATCGTGGCATTGCTGCTGGTGCCGCTCATTTCCCTGACCGCGATGTGGGGTTTTGCCACCTACCTCACCGGTCAGTCGGCCAAGGACCTCATCGACGTCTCCAATGTCGTCGACAAGATCGGGTATCCGATCGAGGACACCGCCCGGGTCGTCCAGCAGGAACGCCGCCAGACCCTCGTCTATCTCGCCGACCCCCGCGCATCCGACGCGCTCGCGGCCCTGCGCCGCAGCCGCACGGCCACCGATGACATGGTCGCCAAGGTCGTGGAGAACGCCGAGCACCCGGACGTGCGGGACGAGGTCACCGGACAGTCGGCGGATCGCCTCGCCTCCCTCCTCGACTCCTTCGAGGGCATCGAGTCGCTGCGCCGCACGGTCGAGGAAGGCACGATCACCCGCGCCGGCGCGCTGAAGATGTACACGAAGCTGATCGACCCCTGCTACGGCTTCCTGATGACCCTCCACGGTCTCGACGACGTGACGATGGACCAGCAGGGCCGGGCGCTCGTCGGCGTGACCCGCGCGCGTGAACTGCTCTCCCGCGAGGACGCGTTGCTCGGCTCCGCGCTCGTCGCGCGCCGGCTCACCAAGGCCGAGATCCGGGAGATATCCGACCTCAGGGCCCAGCGCACGCTGCTGTACGAGGTCAACCTCGCGCAGCTGCCCGACGACGAACGCGCCGGCTACGAGCGCTACTGGAACGGCGCACAGACGACCGAGCTGAGGGCCGCGGAGAAGGCAGTCGTCGAGTCCTCGCCCGGCACCCCGCGCTCCGTCACGTCGGCACGCTGGGACGCCGCTTCGGGCAAGGCGCTCAAGGACCTCGCCGAGCGCGACAAGGCGGCGGGCGACCGCTTCCAGAACCGCGTCGAGCCGGTGGCCGTCGGCGTCATCGTGCGCGTCGCCGTGGCGGGCGTGTTCGGTCTGCTCGCCCTGCTGTTCTCGGTCTTCATGTCCGTACGCATCGGCAGCAGCCTCATCCGTGACCTGCGCCGCATGCGCCTGGAGGCCCACGAGGCGTCCGGCGTCCGGCTGCCCGGCGTGCTGCGCCGCCTGGCGGCGGGCGAACAGGTCGACGTGGAGACCGAGGCACCGCGCCTGACGTACGAGAAGGACGAGATCGGCCAGGTGGGCCAGGCGCTCAACACCCTGCAGCGCGCCGCGGTCGAGGCCACCGTCAAACAGGCCGACCTGCGCCGCGGCGTCTCCGAGGTGTTCGTCAACCTCGCACGGCGCAGCCAGGTTCTCCTGCACAAGCAGCTCACCCTGCTCGACACCATGGAGCGCAGGACCGAGGACACCGACGAGCTCGCCGACCTCTTCCGCCTCGACCACCTCACCACGCGCATGCGGCGGCACGCGGAGGGCCTCGTGATCCTCTCCGGCGCCGCCCCCTCCCGGCAGTGGCGCAAGCCCGTCCAGCTCATGGACGTCGTCCGCGCGGCCGTCGCCGAGGTCGAGGACTACGAACGCATCGAGGTGCGCCGCCTGCCGCGCATCGCCGTCACCGGGCCCGCGGTCGCCGACCTCACCCACCTGATGGCCGAACTCCTGGAGAACGCCACGGTGTTCTCGCCCCCGCACACCGCGGTGCAGGTCCTCGGTGAGCACGTCGCCAACGGCTTCACCCTGGAGATCCACGACCGGGGCCTCGGCATGGCGGCCGACGCGCTCCTGGACGCCAACCTCCGCCTCGCGGAGACCCCGGAGTTCGAGCTCTCCGACACCGACCGCGTCGGCCTCTTCGTGGTGAGCCGCCTCGCCCAGCGCCAGCGCGTGCGCGTCTCCTTGCAGCCCTCTCCGTACGGCGGGACCACCGCCGTCGTGTTCATCCCCGAGACGCTGCTCACGGACGACGTACCGGACACGAACGGCATCGGGTTCCGTCTCGACCGTCCGCAGCCCAAGGAGGCCCTGGGCCGCGACACCGCGGGCGACAAGCAGGCCGCGCTCGGCCAGGTGCCCGTGCAGCTTCCGGGACTTCCCGCGTCCCTCCTCGACGGTCCCGTCGAGCTCGAGGCGCCGGTCGGCATGGCGGGACTCGACCCCTTCCCCGGCGCGCTCGGCGACCTCGGCGACGACGACAGCGAACGCGGCGGACTCTTCCGCCCCCGCCGCCGCATGGCCGGCGTCCAGAGCGACGAACAGCACCAGCAGGCCCGCGACGAGCGGGAGACGGGCGAACGCGAGCCCGCCCGCCCCGGCGACCTGCCCTCGCGAGGCGGAGGCAGCGTCGGGACCGGCAACGGCCGAGGCTTCGGCGCCTCCGTTGACGACACGCCCCCCGAGGACCCCGTCGAGCTGCCCCGCCGCAGGACCCCGAAGCTGGTCTCCTCGCACGGCCGTCCCGTGACGCACAACAGGCCGCGAGGCGCGGCGGATGACGACGAGGCGGCACCGGAGCGCTCAGAGCGCCCCGCGCGCTCCCAGGCCCCCGCGGGCCGCCCTCAGGGCGGCGCCGTGGACCGGGACCGCGGCACCGCGGCCGAGCCCATCGACCTGCCGCGCCGCCCCGAGCCCCAGTCAGCCTGGCCCGACCTCTCGCCGCCGCACCGCGACGTCACCGCGGCCGACGCCCCGCCGGACCTGCCGAGGCGCAGCCGGCGTACGGAGTCCACACGTACGGAGTCCACCCGTACGGAAGCTCCGCGCGCGGAAGCCCCGCGTACGGAGACCGAGCCCCGCGCCGGCCAGGCGCCGGCGCCCACCACCGCCCCCGGCGGACTGCCCCGGCGCGTCCGCCAGGCCAATCTCGCCCCACAGTTGAAGGACGGGCCGGACCAACGCACGGAACGCGACTCGGCACCGGCCACGACCAGGCCGGAAGAGCGCGACGCCGACGAGGTCCGCAGCCGGATGGCTTCGCTCCAGCGTGGCTGGCGGCGCGGCCGTGAAGAGAACGCCGCGGGCGAAGACGCCCTGGACGGCACAGCACCAGGAACGACATCTGAGGGGGACGGTCGATGACCGCACCGAAGGCCGACGCACGTACCGCCGCATCCGGGGCAACGGGAGAGCTGAACTGGCTCCTCGACGACCTGGTGCAGCGGGTCGCCAGCATCCGCAAGGCGCTCGTGCTCTCCGGCGACGGCCTGCCCACCGGCGTATCGAAGGATCTGACCAGGGAGGACAGTGAGCATCTCGCGGCTGTCGCCTCCGGCTTCCACAGCCTCGCCAAGGGCGTCGGACGCCACTTCGAGGCGGGCAGGGTCCGCCAGACCGTGGTCGAGCTCGACGACGCCTTCCTTTTCGTCACGGCCGCGGGTGACGGCAGCTGTCTCGCCGTCCTCTCGGACGCCGACTCCGACGTAGGTCTGGTCGCCTACGAAATGACGCTGCTGGTCAAGAGGGTGGGTGTGCATCTGGGTACGGCGCCGCGCACCGACCTGGCCACGGGAGGGTAGCGGGAGGGTATGAGCGAAGACGGGCAAGGGACACAGGGGACGCATCGCTGGTTCGACGACGACGCCGGGCCCGTGGTGCGGCCGTATGCCATGACGCGCGGCCGGACCACCAGTCCGGCCCAGCACCGCCTCGACCTGATCGCGGTGGTCATCGCGGAGGCCCGCGCCGGTGACCCGGAGGCGGACCGGACGCTGTCCCCGGAGCACGTGGACATCGTCGGGCTCTGCCGTGACAGCCCCCAGTCGGTCGCCGAACTGGCGGCCGAGCTGGACCTCCCCATCGGCGTGATCCGTGTGCTCATCGGCGATCTCGTCGACGACGAACTGGTGCACGTGACACGTCCCGTACCCCCCGCGGAACTGCCGGACGAGAGTATTCTGCGCGACGTGATCAACGGCCTCCGGGCGCTCTGAACAGCGCGGAAGCGGGGAGAGACGTGACTGGCTGGCAGTTCTGGGTCGACAGGGGCGGCACCTTCACGGACATCGTCGCGCGGCGTCCCGACGGGCGGCTGCTCACGCACAAACTCCTGTCGGACAACCCGTCCCGCTACGCAGACGCGGCCGTCGCGGGCATCCGTGAACTCCTGGGCGCCGCCCCTGGCGTCCCCGGCGACACGGCGGACGTCCCCGTCGACGCCGTCCGCATGGGCACCACCGTCGCCACCAACGCCCTCCTGGAGCGCAAGGGCGAGCCCACCGCCCTGGTGATCACCCGCGGCTTCGGTGACGCCCTGCGCATCGCCTACCAGAACCGTCCGCACATCTTCGCCCGCGAGATCGTCCTCCCGGAGCTGCTGTACGACCGGGTCATCGAGGTGGACGAGCGGGTCACCGCCGAGGGCGAGGTCCTGCGGGAACCCGACCTGGAGCAGCTGGCCGGGCCGCTGCGCCGGGCGTACGAGGACGGCATCCGGGCCGTCGCGGTGGTCTGCATGCACAGCCATCTGTACCCGGCCCACGAGCGGGCGGTCGCCGACCTCGCCGTGCGCACCGGCTTCCCGCAGGTCTCGCTCTCCAGCGAGGTCAGCCCGCTGATGAAGCTGGTCCCGCGCGGCGACACGGCGGTCGTCGACGCCTACCTGTCACCCGTCCTGCACCGCTACGTCCAGCACGTCGCCGACGAGCTCCGGGGCGTGCGGCTGATGTTCATGCAGTCGAACGGCGGCCTCACCGAAGCGGGCCAGTTCCGGGGCAAGGACGCGATCCTGTCCGGGCCCGCGGGCGGCATCGTCGGCATGGCCCGTATGTCGCACCGCGCGGGATTCGACCGTGTCATCGGCTTCGACATGGGCGGCACGTCCACGGACGTGTCGCACTACGCGGGCGAGTACGAGCGGGTGTTCACCACGCAACTCGCGGGCGTGCGGCTGCGCGCGCCGATGCTGGACATCCACACCGTCGCGGCGGGCGGCGGCTCCGTGCTGCACTTCGACGGCAGCCGCTACCGCGTGGGCCCCGACTCGGCGGGCGCCACTCCGGGCCCGGCGAGCTACGGAGGCGGCGGCCCGCTCACGGTCACCGACGCCAACGTCGCCCTCGGGCGCATCCAACCCGCTCATTTCCCTCGGGTGTTCGGGCCGGAGGGCGACCAGCCGCTCGACGGGGAGCTCGTGCGCGACCGCTTCGCCGCGCTGGCCCGCGACATCCGGGAGCACACCGGTGACGATCGCACCGCGGAGCAGGTCGCCGAGGGCTATCTGCAGATCGCCGTCGCCAACATCGCGGCCGCCGTCAAGCGCATCTCGGTCCAGAAGGGGCACGACGTCACCCGCTACGCCCTCACGACGTTCGGCGGCGCGGGCGGCCAGCACGCCTGCATGGTCGCCGACTCGCTGGGCATCCGCACCGTCCTCGTACCGCCGATGGCGGGAGTGCTCTCCGCGCTCGGCATCGGCCTCGCCGACACCACCGCGATGCGCGAGCAGTCCGTGGAGGCCCGCCTCGAACCGTCCGCCATGGAGCGCGTCCTGAAGACCGCCGACGACCTGGAGGAAGCGGCCCGCGCCGAACTCCTGGCCGAGGACGTGCCCGAGGACCGCATCCGCGTCACACGCCGTGCCCAGCTGCGCTACGACGGCACCGACACGACGCTCACCGTGGAGCTCACGGAGCCGGACAGCATGACCCGCGTCTTCGAGGAACGGCATCGCACCACCTACTCCTTCACCCTGGACCGCCCCGTCGTCGTCGAAGCCCTCTCCGTGGAGGCGACCGGCCTGACCGAGCAGCCCGATCTCTCCGTGCTCGTCGGTGACGCGCGCCGAGGCGCCCCGCGGACCGTCAGCCTGCACACGGGCGGCACCTGGCGCGACGTGCTCCTGCACCGGCGCGAGGAGCTGCCGCCCGGCGAGACCGTCGACGGGCCCGCGATCATCACCGAGGCCGGCGCCACGACGGTCGTGGACGACGGCTGGCAGGCGGCCATGACACGCGAGGGACACCTGGTCATGGAACGCGTGGCGGTGCCGGAGGGTTCCGAGGCGAGTACGGCTGCCGACCCGGTCCTCCTCGAAGTCTTCAACAACCTCTTCATGTCGATCGCCGAACAGATGGGCGCTCGCCTGGAGTCCACGGCCCAGTCGGTGAACATCAAGGAGAGGCTCGACTTCTCCTGCGCGCTCTTCGACCCGGACGGCAATCTTGTCGCCAACGCCCCGCACATCCCCGTGCACCTGGGCTCGATGGGCACCAGCGTGAAGGAGGTGATCCAGCGCCGGGGCAGCGGCATGCGCCCCGGGGACACCTACGCGGTCAACGACCCGTACCACGGGGGGACCCACCTCCCGGACGTCACCGTCATCACGCCGGTCTTCGGCACCGCGGGGGAGCTGGACACCGCGGGGGAGCAGAGCACCTCGGGAGATCAGGACACCCCGGGCGAGGAGATCCTCTTCTACGTGGCATCGCGCGGGCACCACGCCGAGATCGGCGGCATCGCACCGGGCTCCATGCCGGCGAACAGCCGCACCATCGAGGAGGAAGGCATCCTCTTCGACAACTGGCTGCTCGTGGAGGGCGGCCGCTTCCGCGAGGCCGAGACCCTGAGCCTGCTCACCGACGCCCCGTACCCCTCCCGCAACCCGGCCACCAACCTCGCCGACCTGCGCGCCCAGATCGCCGCCAACCAGAAGGGCGTCGACGAAGTCGCCCGCATGATCGAGAACTTCGGGCTCGATGTCGTCCAGGCGTACATGAGGCACGTGCAGGACAACGCCGAGGAAGCAGTGCGCCGCGTCATCGACGCCCTGGAAGAGGGCGAGTTCGCCTATCCGACCGACTCGGGGGCCGTGATCCGGGTCCGTGTCTCGGTGGACCGCGAGGCCCGTTCGGCGACCATCGACTTCACCGGTACGTCCCCCCAGCTCGCCACGAACTTCAACGCGCCCTTCGCGGTGGTCAACGCCGCGGTCCTGTACGTCTTCCGCACCCTGGTGGCCGAGGACATCCCGCTCAACGACGGCTGCCTGCGCCCGCTGCGCATCGTCGTGCCGCCGGGCTCCCTGCTCTCCCCCGAGCCGCCGGCGGCCGTGGTCGCGGGGAACGTGGAGACGTCACAGGCCATCACAGGCGCCCTGTACGGCGCCCTGGGCGTCCAGGCCGAGGGCTCGGGGACGATGAACAACGTCACCTTCGGCAACGACCGCCACCAGTACTACGAGACCGTGGCCTCGGGGTCCGGGGCGGGCGACGGCTTCGACGGGGCGTCCGTCGTCCAGACCCACATGACCAACTCCCGGCTCACCGACCCCGAAGTGCTCGAATGGCGTCTGCCGGTGCTGCTCGAGGAGTTCGCGGTCCGCCGGGGCAGCGGAGGCACCGGGACGTGGCACGGCGGGGACGGAGCGGTGCGCCGCATCCGCTTCCGCGAGCCGATGACGGTGTCCACGCTCTCGCAGCACCGCAGGGTGGCGCCGTACGGCATGGCGGGCGGCGGCCCCGGAGCGCTCGGCACAGGCCGCGTGGAGCGTGCCGACGGCAGCGTCCAGGCGCTGCACGGCAGCGACTTCGCGGACGCGGGCCCCGGCGACGTACTCGTGATCGAAACCCCCGGCGGCGGCGGATACGGCCCGGCCCCGCGCGACACCTCCGCAACCAGCGACAGCACTGACCCAACCGATCCAGGAGAAGCGAGCGATGATCTTCAAGCGTTCTGAGCGCGGCAAGGCCCCCGTCGAGCCGGTCACGCTGAAGATCCTGGTGGCGGGCGGCTTCGGCGTGGGCAAGACGACCCTCGTCGGCGCCGTCAGCGAGATCAAGCCGCTGCGCACCGAAGAGCTGCTCAGCGAGGCGGGCCGCCCGGTCGACGACACCAGCGGCGTCTCCGGCAAGCACACCACCACCGTCGCCATGGACTTCGGCCGGATCACGCTCCGCGAGGACCTGGTCCTCTACGTCTTCGGCACCCCCGGCCAGGACCGCTTCTGGTTCCTCTGGGACGAGCTGGCCACCGGAGCGCTCGGCGCCGTGGTCCTCGCCGACACCCGCCGCCTGGAGGACTGCTTCGCGGCCGTCGACTACTTCGAGCGCCGCTCCATACCCTTCGTCGTCGGCGTCAACTGCTTCGAGGGCGCGTCCCGTTACCCCGCCGACGCCGTGCGCCAGGCGCTCGACCTCGACCCCGGCGTCCCCGTGGTGATGTGCGACGCGCGCGAGCGGCAGTCCGTCAAGGAAGTACTCATCGGAGTGGTCCAGCACGCGATGGCGACCGCCGCCGCGGCCAGGGAGCCCGCGACCACGTGAGCGCCTGAGCGCGCGCGGGCCTGAGTGCGTGAAGACCTGAAGAACCACGGCCCGTACCCTCGCCGACCGGGGTACGGGCCGTGGTCATCCTCGGCTCGGCTCCCGGCTCAGCTCGCGCCGTCCTCCTGCCAGCCGAAGCTCCGCTCCACCGCCTTGTGCCAGTTGTGGTACTCGCGCTCGCGGGACTCCGTGTCCATCGAGGGCGTCCACTCGACGTCCTGCTGCCAGTGCGCCTTCAGCTCGTCCAGGTCGTTCCACACACCGGTCGCGAGCCCGGCGGCGTACGCGGCGCCCAGACATGTCGTCTCGGAGACCTTCGGCCGGATCACCGGCACCCCGAGGACATCCGCCTGATGCTGCATCAGCAGATTGTTCTTGGTCATGCCGCCGTCCACCTTCAGGGTCCGCAGCTGCACCCCGGAGTCCTGGTACATGGCGTCGACGACCTCACGGGTCTGCCAGCTGGTCGCCTCCAGGACGGCGCGCGCCAGATGCGCCTTGGTCACGTACCGGGTGAGCCCGGTGACGACCCCGCGCGCGTCGGAGCGCCAGTAGGGCGCGAAGAGGCCGGAGAACGCCGGCACGATGTACGCGCCGCCGTTGTCGTCCACGCTCGCCGCCAGGGACTCGATCTCGTCGGCGCTGCGGATGATGCCGAGCTGGTCGCGGAACCACTGCACCAGTGCGCCGGTGATGGCGATCGCGCCTTCGAGGCAGTAGACGGGCGCCTCGGAGCCGATCTTGTAGCCCATCGTGGTGAGCAGCCCGTTCTTCGAGGGGACGGGCCGGTTGCCGGTGTTGAGCAACAAGAAGCTGCCGGTTCCGTACGTGTTCTTGGCCGTCCCCGTTTCGTAGCAGGCCTGCCCGAAGATGGCCGCCTGCTGGTCTCCGAGGGCCGAGGCGACCGGCACACCGGAGAGCTGTCCGACCGCCGTGCCGTAGCACTCTGCCGATGACCTGATCTCCGGCAGGATCGCCTCGGGGACGTTCATCGCGGCCAGGATCGACTGGTCCCACTGGAGGGTGGCCAGGTTCATCAGCATGGTGCGCCCGGCGTTGGTGACGTCCGTGACGTGCACGCCGCCCTCCGTGCCGCCGGTGAGGTTCCAGATCAGCCAGGAGTCGATCGTGCCGAAGGCTATCTCGCCCCGCTCGGCGCGGGCCCGCAGACCGGGCACGTTGTCGAGCAGCCAGGCCGCCTTGGGCCCGGAGAAGTAGCTGGCGAGGGGCAGTCCCGTCTGCTCCCGGAACCTGTCCTGGCCGTCCGCGCCGCCCAGTTCGTTGCAGAGCGCCGACGTCCGGGTGTCCTGCCAGACGATCGCGTTGTGCACGGGCTTGCCCGTGGCGCGGTCCCACAGGACCGTCGTCTCGCGCTGGTTGGTGATGCCGAGCGCGCTGACCTGGTCGGCGCGGAGCCCGGCCTTGGCGATCGCTCCCGCGACCACGGCCTGCACCTTGGACCAGATCTCGGTGGCGTCGTGCTCCACCCACCCCGGCTTCGGGAAGATCTGGCGGTGTTCGCGCTGATCGACGGCGACGATCTCGCCCGCGTGATTGAAGATGATGCAGCGGCTTGAGGTGGTGCCCTGGTCGATGGCGGCGACGAACTTCTCGGAGTTGTCCGGCATGGCTACCCCTTGAGTCAGAAGGCTACGTTGTAGATGAGGCCTGCGAGCACTCCGCCGATCAGGGGCCCGGCCACGGGGACCCAGGCGTAACTCCAGTCGGACGTCCCCTTGTTCGGGATCGGCAGGAACGTGTGCACGATGCGCGGGCCCAGGTCACGGGCAGGGTTGATGGCATAGCCGGTGGGCCCGCCGAGCGAGAGGCCGATGCCGACCACCAGGAACGCCACGATCAGCACGAGCGTGCCGGACTCGCCGAGGCCCTTGTTGAGGCCGAAGGCGAGGAGCGGAAGCACCAGGGCGATGGTCCCGATGACCTCGGTGAGGAGGTTGGCGACCGGGTTACGGATCTCGGGGATGGTCGAGAAGATGCCGAGGGTGGGCGTCGGCTGATCCACGCTCCGGCCGTCGTTCGTCTTGCCGCGCGGGACGTTGGCGTTGAACTGCGCGAAGTAGACGAGATACGCGAGCGCGGCGCCGAGCATGGCCCCGATCATCTGCCCGAGGACGTAGACCCAGACCTTGCCCCACTCGCCCGTGTCGACGGCGATGCCGAGCGTGACGGCGGGGTTGAGGTGACCGCCGGAGAGCGGCGCGGCGGTGTACGCACCCGCCATCACGCCGAAGCCCCATCCGAAGGCGATGACGATCCATCCGGAGGCCTTGGCCTTCGAATAGTTCAAGGTGACGGCGGCGCATACGCCGGCGCCGAAGAGAATAAGAATCGCGGTGCCGATGATCTCACCGACGAAGATGTCCCCATTCGAGTACATGGCGGCTCCTAGGCCCTCGCCCGGGGCGGTGGCCCCGGTGCTCCCGTGCAGGGTGCGTTCCCACGACTACTGCCTGGCTGCGCCCTGTGACTTCAGCCGAAGGCAGGGGAGTCCCGCGCCCCGCCCGGCTTCCATGGCGAGCGTGCTGTCGCAGCCGAATCGCCCAGAGGGGGATGACCCGCTGAACAGGCCCTTCGTGCAGACCCTTCGCGCGTACAGGGGCCCTGAATGGCGCGGAGCCGAAGTGCGGCGATGCCGACTGACACCGGAAGTGTTCACCGGTGGTGATGGAGCGTCAAGGTCGCGGACGGCAACGGTTAACCGGCGTGAGCGCTTCCCCCACGACACACCCCGGTCTTCCCCCGTGACAAGCCGTGCGGGACCGGTGACAGCACTCAGCGCACGGCGACGACCGAGGAACCGTGCCCGAAGAGACCTTGGTTCGCGGTGATGCCCGCACGCGCCCCCGCCACCTGACGCGCCCCTGCCCTGCCCCTCAACTGCCAGGTCAGTTCGCAGACTTGGGCGATCGCCTGAGCCGGAACGGCCTCTCCGAAGGAGGCGAGCCCGCCACTGGGGTTGACCGGTATGCGCCCGCCCGGCGCGGTCGCACCCTCCCGTAGCAGCTTGGCCCCCTCTCCCTCGCCGCAGAGGCCCAGGTCCTCGTACCACTGCAGTTCGAGCGCCGTGGAGAGGTCGTAGACCTCAGCGAAGGAGAGTTCGTCGGGCCCGATGCCCGCTTCTTCGTACGCGGCACGCGCGATGGAGGCGCGGAACGTCCCGTCGGCAGGCTCCACGGCGACCGCGGAGTCGGTCGCGATGTCCGGCAGGTCGAGGACGGTGGTCGGATACGTCGGCGTCACCGTGGACACGGCGCGGATCCGCACCGGATCCGCCGCGCCGTGGCGCCGCGCGAACTCCATGCTGGAGAGCACGAGGGCCGCGGCACCGTCGGAGGTCGCGCAGATGTCGAGCAGCCGCAAGGGGTCGGCGACGACGGCCGACGCGGCCACGTCGTCGGCGGTGAGGGTCTTTCGGTAGCGCGCGTTCGGATTGAGCGCCCCCGATGCCGCGTTCTTCACCTTGACCTGGGCGAAGTCCTCCAGTGTGTCGCCGTGCAGCGCCATCCTGCGGCGGGCGTACAGGCCGAAGTACGTGGGGTTGGTGGCGCCCAGGACGCGGAACCGCAGCCAGTCCGGGTCGTCGTGCCGGTCGCCACCCGCGGGCCGGAAGAACCCCTTGGGCGCGGCGTCGGCCCCTACCACAAGGACGACGTCGGCGAGGCCCGCGAGGATCTGCGTACGTGCCGTGTTGATCGCCTGGGCCCCGGACGCGCACGCCGCGTACACGCTCGTGACCCGGGCGCCCTGCCAGCCCAGCGCCTTGGCGAAGGTCGCCCCGGCCACATACCCGGGATAGCCGCCGCGCACCGTGTCGGCGCCGACGATCGAGCCGACGTCGCGCCAGTCCACCCCGGCGTCGGCGAGGGCCGCGCGGGCCGCCGCGGTCCCGTACTCGATGAAGCTGCGGCCCCACTTGCCCCACGGGTGCATGCCCGCGCCGAGCACCGCCACCTCGCTGGTCATGCGCCCACCCCCACAGGCCGCCAGTGCCACGTCGTCCAGGTCGTCGCCGCGTCCCCGTCGGCCTCATCGGCCTCTTCGAGCACGCCGGGTACGACCTCCACCTCCATGCCGACCTCCAGATCGGCGGTGGTGACTCCCGGAACCGCCTGGCCGAGCACCACCATGCGCTCCGCCTCCAGCTCCACAGCGATCAACGCGTAGGGCTGCCAGGGAAGTTCCGGATCGGAGGCGTAGGGCGCGGGCGGTCGGTAGCGGCTGTCCGTGTACGACCAGATGCGGCCGCGGGGGGAGAGCGGCACCTCGTCGAGGTCACCGCCCGAGCAGCCGGGATTGCGGCAGAATCCGTCCTCGCGGGGGAAGAAGACACTGGCGCAGGCCGAGCAGCGTGTGCCCAGAAGGCGGAAGTTGTCTCCCTCCCCGGCGAACCAGTCGGCCACCACGGGAGTACGCGTACGCGACAAGGCTCCTCCACGACACTGGATCTGACGGAACGTCAGAAGTGTGCCACGGGCAACCGGATCGCGTCAGTAGTGCGGCACCCGCTACTTCCCGCCCAGCGAACGGCGCGTCACAGGAAAGTCGAAGTAGGTGTCGGGGAAGAGCTCGGGCTTGTACGTGAAGTGCCACCACTCCTCAGGGAGGTTCGCGAAGCCGACCTTGGTCAGCGCGCCCCGCAGCAGATCGCGGTTGGCGCGCTGCTTCCCGGTGATCTGGGGATCGTCCGTGTGGGAGAGGGTGTCGAAACAGTCGAACCCCGTCCCCATGTCCACGGAGTTGTCAGGGAACCGCTCACCCTTGGGCCCGAAGCAGGGCGTGAGCGCCTCGCCGGGGACGTACGGACGCGTCGGCAGGGCAGGCAGCTTCACGACCGTCAGATCGAGCGTCGAGCCGCGGCTGTGCCCGGACTTCGCCGCGATGTAACCGTCCTCGAACAATCGCGACTTGTCGACATGGGGATAGAACTCCGCCTTCATGCGTACGTCGCCGAGATCCTCGGCCCAGCGCACGAACTGGTCCACGGCCCGCTGCGGCCGGTAACAGTCGTACACCTTCAGGGAGTAGCCCTTGCGCAGCAGCGTGCGCTGAGCCTTGTGCAGTGCCTTCGCCGCGGGCTCCGTGAGGATGCACATCGGCTTCTTGTAGCCGTCGATGGGCTCACCCACGAAGTTGTGCGGCGTGATGTAGCGCATCTCCTGGATGATCGTCGGGTCGACGTCGCGCAACGCGACGAACTCGTCGGGCGCCTTGGGCTCGGGCTTGGCATGGGCGGGCGCGGGGGCGGCGGCCACGGCCACGAGGGCGGTGGCGGTGACGGCGAGATTCCGCACGGCGGGGGCAAGTCCTGTCATGAACCCTGCATTTATCAGGATTCGGCCCCGGAGGGAAAGCCGGAGGGAAGGACCGTCACCGGAGTGAGCGGACAGGTGATCGGATACAGTCCGCGGCGTGTCCGCATCACAGCACCACGCCGACCCCGCCCCGGGCTCCCACTGTTCGAGCTGCGGGACGTCCTACGGGGAGCACCTTTCCGCCTGGCCCCGCACCTGCCCGGCCTGCGGCGCGGTGGCCTACCGCAACCCGCTGCCCGTGGCGGTGGCGGTGCAGCCCGTGTACGACACCAAGGGCACCGCCCTCGTCGTCGTGACCCGGACCATCGCCCCCGCGCGCGGGGGAGTGGCCCTGCCCGGAGGGTTCATCGACGACCGCGAGGACTGGCGGGACGCCGTCGTCCGCGAGCTCAAGGAGGAGACCGGCATCAGCGCGGCGAGCCGCGACGTCCGCCTCGCGGAGGCACTCAGCGCACCCGACGGATACCTCCTGCTCTTCGGGGTCCTGCCCGAGCGCCCGGCGGCCGAGCTGCCGGACCCCGCCCCGACGGACGAGACCGAAGGCTGGCACCTGCTGCACCGCCCGGCCGAACTGGCCTTCCCCCTGCACACGTCGGTGGTCCGCGCCTGGTTCGAAGGGCGCTACATCTGAGGCTGCGGCAGCCCCCGCACCGTCACCGGCAGCCCGACCTCACCCGCGGCAGCCTCCTCGCCGTCCCGGCCGTCCCGCTCGACCACCACGCGGCCCCCGGACCACCGCGCGGCGAACCGCTCGATCTCCGGCTGCTCCCAGCCGTCACCCGCGTCCACGACCACCAGGCCGCCGCCCGTACGCCCCGGGGCGGGCGCCCACACCTCCAGCTCGAGCCCGCCGTCGGCGCCCCGCACCGGCAGCACCGCGCCGGCCCGCGCGAGCACCGGGATCCGGGACAGCGGCGCCTCCAGGAGCACACGGGCCGGCCCCTCGTACGCCTGGCCGGTCGCCGTGTCGTACCAACGCCCCGGTGGCAGCCGCACCGTACGGCGAACGGCCCCCGGCTCGAACACCGGCGCCACCAGCAGACAGTCCCCGAGCAGGAACGCGTCCTCGCAGTCACGCAGCGCACGGTCCTCGGGATTGCCCCACCACAAGGGCCGCACATACGGCGTGCCCGTACGCCGCGCCAGATGCGCGAGCGTCACGAAGTACGGCAGCAGCCGCCTGCGTTCGACGAGCGCCACGCGCGCGTGCTCGAGCACATCGGGACCGAACTCCCAGGGCTCCCTGCGCCCGGCCCGCAGCGCGGCGTGCGTACGGAACAGCGGCAGATACGAACCGAGCTGGAACCACCGCAGATACAGCTCGGGCGACGGGCTGCCGTCGAACCCGCCCACATCGGGACCCGAGTACGGCACGCCGCACAACCCCAGGCCGAGAACCAGCGACAGGGACGCCCGCAGACCCGGCCACCCCGTGGCCACATCCCCGGACCACGTCCCTCCGTAGCGCTGCATTCCCGCCCACCCGGAGCGCGAGAAGAGGAACGGCCGCTCCTGGGGATGCAGTTCGCGCAGCCCCTCGTACCCGGCACGGGCCATGCCAAGGCCGTACACATTGTGCGCCTCACGGTGGTCGCCGCCGCGTCCCTCCAGGGCGTGCCGGGCCGAGCGGGGCAGCGTCGGCTCCCCGAATGCGGCGAAGGACACCGGCTCGTTCATGTCGTGCCAGAAACCCGCGAACCCCTGGGCGAGCCGCTCCTTGTAGAGGCCGCCCCACCACGCCCGCACCCGCGCGTCCGTGAAGTCCGGATACACCGCCTGGCCCGGCCAGACGACCCCGTGCACCGTCCGCCCCGCGGCATCCCGCACGAAGGCGTCCGTCGCCCTGCCGCTGTCGTAGACCTCGTTGCCCGGCTCGGCCTTCACCGCGGGGTCCACGATCGACACAAGGCGCACGCCGTCGCCGAGCAACTCGTCGGCCAGCTGCGGCAGATGGGGATAGGTCTCCTTGTCGACGGTGAACACCTGGTGCGCTTCGTAGTGATCGATGTCCAGATGGACGGCGTCAAGCGGCAGCCCCCGATCGCGGTAGCCCGCGACGATCCGCCGCACCTCCCGCTCACCGCCGAAGCCCCACCGCGCGTGATGGTGCCCGAGCGCCCACGCGGGAGGCAGCGCGGGCGGCCCGGTGAGCGAGGCCCAGGTGTGCAGCACGCGCGCGGGGGTGCCCACGATGACCCAGCACCGCAGCGGCCCCCCGTCCATGCGCACCTCGCAGGCGCCCGCCTTGTCATGCCCGGAACCGGCACCCTCCTCGCCCTCGCGCACCGTCACGCTGCCGTCCCACGTGTTGTCGTGGAACACCAGATGACAGCCGACGTCGGCCACCACGAGCTGCACGGGCATGGTGATGTACAAGGGACCGTCACCGGGCCCGAACGAACCCCCCGGATCGGTGTTCCACAGGCGGTACGTCCCGTTCCGCAGCCGCGGCCCCCGCGCGCGTCCCCCCAGCCCGAAGAACCGTGCGTCCGCCGCCACGCTCGAGCGCTGCAACCAGTGCGCCGCACCCCCGCCGACCGGCTCCCACCAGCGCGGCGGCAGATCGCGGCGCAGCGTCAGACCTCCGGGCGTCCGCAGCTCCACGGCGCCGAGCCGCGAGACGACCACCGTCGCCCGCTCCGACACCACCCGCCAGCCGCCCTCCTTGTCCGGTTCGAGGACGGCCCGCGGGTCCGCCTCGGGGCTCCCGCTGACGAGCGCGTACGAAGGATCGGGCTCCGCACCGTCCCAGCCCCAGAAGATGGCCCCGCCCGTCGTGACCCGCACCCTCAGCTCGGAACGGGCGAACCGCACCACCCCACCACCGGGCCCCGGCTCCACTCCCGTCACCGGACCGGGCATCCGCGCGCGCTCGACACCCCGGGGGGCGAGCCCGACCGCGTCCACCCGCCGCCTGCGCCAAGATGCCCGCACCGCACGCAACCCCTGCGCCGTACCGACCAAGCTGACCGCCTTCACCGAACGCACCAGGTCACGACCGTTCATGCTGCTCACCCTGCCACCGAAGAAGCCGCGCGTGTGGATCGTTCAACTGCCGTTCACCTGGGGTGACGGCACATAGTCGCCGCGCCGACTGTGTGAGGGACACCCTGGTGTCGAAATCGATCACATGGCATCGTCCCTGTCAGCCGTGTCGCGCGCACAAACCAGCACGCGCGCACCACACACGCAACGACGCGTACAGCCCGGGAGCCGCCCCAATGTCCTCAGCGAACCCCTCGCCGCTCTGGCAGCCCGACCAGGAACGGATCGCCGCAGCGCAGGTCACGCGCTTCCAGACCTGGGCCGCCGAACACCACGGAGCACCCGCCGACGGCGGCTACGCGGCACTGCACCGCTGGTCCGTGGACGAACTGGACACGTTCTGGAAAGCGGTCACCGACTGGTTCGACGTGCGGTTCTCGACGCCCTACGCGCGCGTACTCGGCGACCGCTCGATGCCGGGCGCCCAGTGGTTCCCCGGAGCCACGCTCAACTACGCCGAACACGCACTGCGCGCCGCCGAAGACCCCACGCGGGCGGGCGACCCGGCCATCCTGCATGTTGACGAGACCCACGATCCGGCCACCGTCACCTGGGGCGAGCTGCGCCGCCAAGTCGGCTCCCTGGCGGCGGAGCTGCGCGCACTCGGCGTCCGCCCCGGAGACCGTGTCAGCGGCTACGTCCCCAACATCCCGCAGGCCGTCGTCGCCCTCCTGGCCACCGCGGCCGTCGGCGCCGTCTGGACCTCCTGCGCCCCGGACTTCGGCGCGCGCAGCGTCCTCGACCGCTTCCAGCAGGTCGAACCGGTCGTCCTGTTCACCGTCGACGGCTACCGCTACGGCGGCAAGGAGCACGACCGCCGCGACGCCGTCGCCGAGCTGCGCCGCGAACTGCCCACCCTGCGCGCCGTCGTCCACATCCCGCTCCTTGGCACCGAAGCCCCCGAAGGCGCCCTGGAATGGGATGCCCTCACCGCATCGGACACGGACCCCGTCTTCGAACCGGTCCCGTTCGACCACCCCCTGTGGGTGCTCTACTCGTCCGGCACGACGGGCCTGCCCAAGGCCATCGTCCAGTCCCAGGGCGGCATCCTGGTCGAACACCTCAAGCAGCTGGGCCTGCACTGCGACCTGGGCCCCGATGACCGCTTCTTCTGGTACACGTCCACCGGCTGGATGATGTGGAACTTCCTCGTCTCCGGCCTCCTCACCGGCACCACGATCGTCCTCTACGACGGCAGCCCCGGCTATCCCGACACCGGCGCGCAATGGCGCATCGCCGAACGCACGAAGGCCACCCTCTTCGGCACATCGGCTGCGTACGTCATGGCCTGCCGCAAGGCGGGCGTGCACCCGGCCCGTGACTTCGACCTCTCCACCGTCCAGTGCGTCGCCACCACCGGCTCCCCGCTCCCGCCCGACGGATTCCGCTGGCTGCACGACGAGTTCGAGGACACCCCCGGCGGCCTCTGGATGGCCTCGGTCAGCGGTGGCACGGACGTCTGCTCCTGCTTCGCCGGAGCCGTACCGACCCTGCCCGTCCACATCGGAGAGCTCCAGGCCCCCGGCCTCGGCACGGACCTCCAGGCCTGGGACCCCCAGGGCAAGCCCCTCATCGGCGAGGTCGGCGAACTCGTGGTCACCAACCCGATGCCGTCCATGCCCATCCACTTCTGGAACGACCCGGACGGCAGCCGCTACCACGACAGCTACTTCGACACCTATCCCGGCGTCTGGCGCCACGGCGACTGGATCACCGTGACCCCGCACGGCTCGGTCGTCATCCACGGCCGCTCCGACTCCACGCTCAACCGCCAAGGCGTACGCATGGGCTCGGCCGACATCTACGAAGCCGTCGAACGCCTCCCGGAGATCCGCGAATCCCTCGTCATCGGCGTCGAACAGCCCGACGGCGGCTACTGGATGCCCCTCTTCATCCACCTCGCCCCCGGCGCCACCCTCGACGACGGCCTCCGCGACCGCATCAAGCAGACGATCCGCGCACAGCTCTCCCCACGCCACGTCCCCGACGAGGTCATCGAGGTCCCCGGCATCCCGCACACCCTCACCGGCAAGCGCATCGAGGTCCCGGTCAAGCGGCTGCTCCAGGGCACCGCACTGGACAAGGCGGTCAACCCCGGATCGGTGGACAACCTCGACCTGCTCCGCTTCTACGAGGAACTGGCCCGCAAGCGCTCCTGATCTCCCGCCCGGCGGCCGTTGTCAGTGCTCGGAATTACTCTGAGTGAGCATTGATCGACGGACCGCAGGGGGAATCATGGCTCGCACCCAACACACCACCATGCGACGCGCACTGCGCCGCGAAGTCGCCGGAACCATCGGCCTGTTGGCCGACGAGGACGACTTCGCGGCGATGCGCCGCTACCGCACCTTCACCTTCGACGACCACAAGACCTACCTCCGGCAGGCCGAAGGCCTCCTCAGGTCACTCGCGTCCGAGGGCGGGCACACCACCATCGCCCTCTTCGACCCGGAGGAGTACGAGGAATACTGCGCCGAAGCCGGCCTGGACCCCGACGCCCCGGCAAGCCGCACCCGCTTCACCGCGGAGCTCGCCGCCGTCGGGCCCACCGTGCCCTATGACGGCCAGCCCCTCTCCGATCTCCTCCCGGACCTCGTCGACGAGGCGGTCCGCCAGGCCACCTGGGAGTACGCGACGATGCTCCTGGCCCGCCTCGGCACCTGCGCCGTCTGCGGCGAGGACATCGGCCGAGCCGCCTTCAGCCGGGCCGCGGACCTGCTCGTCCAACTGCTCGACACATCAGGACCCGGCACCCGCCACCTCGTCTGCAGCGTGCCCGCCGCCCCGGAGACACTCCTCGCCGCACTGCACGCCGCGCAGGACACCGAGGGCAACGCAGAGCTCGACGAGACCGAAGCCCTCGAGTTCACCACGGTCCTCGCGGTCGGGATCGCCACCCACAGCGCCGCGGGCCTGGTCATGCGCACCACCGCGGACGGCAGGCCCGACCGCGTCCAGGGCTGGCGCCTGCACGGCGAGCGACTGCTGCCCCTCACCGCGGCCGAGGTCTTCGACGCCTACTGCACCGACGCGGTCTCAGGGGACATCGTCGCCCCGGAATCCGGCGTCGACTACTGCGCCGCACCACCCATCGGGGACGACGGACCCGACACAGGACACCGGCACTGAACGCCGAGGGGCGCCCCACCCATGCCGGATGGAGCGCCCCTCACACAGCTGATTCCTGCTACTCGCCGGACAGCACCGCCTGCGCGGCCTTCCGCGCCTCCTCAGCGCTGTCCGCGGCACGCGCCGCGGACGCCGCACGCTCGCACTGGGCCAGCGTGTACTTGCCCAGCGTCGCCCGCACGTAAGGAATGGACGCCGCACCCATCGACAGGGAGGTGACGCCGAGACCGGTCAGCACACACGCGAGCAGCGGGTCGGACGCCGCCTCGCCACAGACACCACAGCTCTTGCCCTCGGCCCTTGCCGCGTCGGCGGACAGCGCGACCAGGTCGAGCAGCGCGGGCTGCCACGGGTCCTGGAGCCGGGACACGGCGCCCACCTGACGGTCGGCCGCGAAGGCGTACTGCGCGAGGTCGTTGGTGCCGAGCGAGAGGAACTCGACCTCCTGGAGAATCGAGCGCGCCCGCAGCGCGGCCGACGGAATCTCCACCATGGCACCGAACTTCGCCTGCAGCCCCGCCTCACGGCACGCGTCGGCGAACGCCTTGGCGTCGATGCGGTCGGCGACCATCGGCGCCATGACCTCGAGGTAGACCGGCAGCCCTTCCACGGCCTTGGCCAGCGCCGTCAGCTGCGTACGCAGCACATCGGGGTGCTCGAGCAGCGACCGCAGCCCACGCACGCCAAGAGCCGGGTTCGGCTCGTCGCCGGGCGTCAGGAAGTCGAGCGGCTTGTCGGCACCCGCGTCCAGGACACGCACGACGACACGACCCTCGGGGAAGGCCTCGAGCACCTTGCGGTACGCCTCGACCTGCTTCTCCTCCGACGGCGCCTTGGTGCTGTCGTCGAGGAAGAGGAACTCGGTCCGGAAGAGACCGACGCCCTCGGCCCCGGCCTCCACCGCGGCCGGCACGTCCGCGGGACCGCCGACGTTGGCGAGCAGCGGAACCTTGTGCCCGTCGGACGTCGCACCGGGACCGGTCGAAGCGGCGAGCGCGGCCTTGCGCTCGGCAGCCGAAGCCTCGAGCTGGCTGCGCTTCTCCGCGCTCGGCTCGACGAAGATCTCACCGGTGCTGCCGTCCACGGCGACAACCGTGCCCTCGGCCAGCTCACCCGCACCCGGCAGGGCGACGATCGCGGGCACACCGAGCGCCCGCGCGAGAATCGCGCTGTGACTGGTCGGCCCACCCTCCTCGGTGACGAAGCCGAGCACCAGCGCGGGGTCGAGCAGAGCCGTGTCCGCCGGCGCGAGGTCACGCGCGATCAGGACGTAGGGCTCGTCGCTGTCCGGCACACCGGGCATCGGAACCCCGAGAAGCCGGGCGACGATACGATTCCGCACGTCGTCGAGGTCAGCGACGCGACCGGCCATGTACTCGCCGGCGCCCGCGAGGAGCTCGCGGTAGTGGGAGAACGCGTCGTAGATCGCGCGCTCCGCCGAACTGCCGACGGTGACGCGCCGGTCGACGTCGGCCATGAGCTCGGGGTCCTGGGCGATCATGGCCTGCGCCTCGAGCACGTGCTGTGCCTCGCCACCGGCCAGATTGCCGCGCGCATTGAGATCGGCAGCCACAGCTTCCACCGCCTGGCGAGCGCGCCCCTGTTCGCGCTCCGCTTCCTCCGCGGGAATCTGCTTGGCAGGCGGCTCGAGCACCGCCGTCCCCATGTGCCGAACTTCGCCGATCGCCACCCCGTGGCTCACGCCGACGCCTCGCAGCGTTGTCTCCATTTCACCCGTCTCCGATAGAGCGACGGGCCCAGCCGCCGCGGTGGATGTCCTAGCTGCCGTCAGGGACGGCGATGACGTCACTTCCAGCTGAAGAGAGCGTCGCCAGCCTTTACGTCGCCATCCTCCACGAGGCCGGAGAGGGACTCGGCAGTGGCCTCGAGTGCCACGATCGGACAGACCGGAGACTTGCCGGCCGCCTCGACGGCCGCGGGGTCCCAGCGCACGACGGCCTGACCGCGCTGAACGGTGTCCCCCTTGTTGACGAGCAGCTCGAAGCCCTCGCCATTGAGCTGGACGGTGTCGATGCCCAGGTGCGTCAGCACGCCGTGCCCCTGGTCGTCGACGACCACGAAGGCATGGGGGTGGAGCGAGACGACGATGCCGTCGACGGGGGCGATAGCCTCGGAGGGCTCGCGCACGGGGTCGATGGCGGTGCCCGGTCCGACCATCGCGCCGGAGAAGACGGGATCCGGTACTGCAGAGAGCCCAATGGCGCGTCCGGCAAGCGGGGACGTCACGCTGGTCATGGCAAGCCTCCCAGGGGGTGGAGATTCGTAGCCGCCGTCACTACCTGTCCTGGACGACGCACTGTTCTGAAGAGTAAGTCATAAAAAGTCCCGGTTCCGCGCGAGAGGTCCCGGATGACTGAGTAGGGGCACTGCACAAACGATTTGCGCCCGCCCAACGCCCCATGTACAGTCGGACTCCTGCCTGAGGCAAGCGACGCGGTCAAGCGTCCGGACTCGGCGGCATCTATCAAGTCAGATCCTAATCCCTGGGTCCGCTTCTGCGTGCTCGCAGTCGAGTGGTCAGGGAGCCGAGAAAGTCCTGATAGAGTTTGGATCGCCGGAAAGGGAAACGCGAAAGCCGAAAGGCAGGAGCGGAAACCTGAAAGGCACCGAGGAAAATCGGACACGAAAGAGTCTGATAGAGTCGGAA
>NZ_JBWKFG010000010.1:0-531771 GCF_056434405.1 Streptomyces sp. NPDC044044
AATCCACCCCGAAGGGCTTCATCGTTCGACTTGCATGTGTTAAGCACGCCGCCAGCGTTCGTCCTGAGCCAGGATCAAACTCTCCGTGAATGTTTTCCCGTAATCGGGACGACATCCGCGTTGAGCGGAACCAGGAAGAGGAATAATCTTCCGGTTCACAGCGTCCTCGCTGATGTTTTCTTCAAAGGAACCTCGTCCCGACCATGACGGCCGAAGACGGGGTATCAACATATCTGGCGTTGACTTTTGGCACGCTGTTGAGTTCTCAAGGAACGGACGCTTCCTTTGTACTCACCCTCTCGGGCTTTCCTCCGGGCGCTTCCCTTCGGTATTTCGTGCTTCCAACCTTACCAGATCCGTTTTCCGTTCCGTTTCCGGTTCGGATTTCATTTCCGGTGGCCGTTGGAGGGCCTTTGCCTTTCGGCGTGTTCACTACGTTAGCGGATTCCCTCGGCAACTCATAATCGAGTTCCGCGAGTTCGAATTCAGGCATGCGAGCACGCCAAATTCGCCCCCGCTGAGGGGAAGTCGTAGGTAGTGGTTGGCCGCTTCCGGCTGCTGGCAGATTGCCGTACCCGGGTCAAGCGGCTCGGGCCACATTACGGTCCGCCATGGGCCGCGTCAAGTTCGGCGGCGTCGGGGCGTATGGGCCCGATAAGGGCTCACCGTCGGGTCGTTGGGGGTCCAGAAGCGCCAGGGGTGGACGGCTCCGTCGCCCCCGACTCCCGTGCGGGGGCCGTTGCTGACCTGGTCGGGGTGGACGGGGGTCCCCGTAAGGAGGGTGAGCGGGGCGTCCCGGTTCGCGCAGAGGTCGGTGCCGTTCAGGCTTCGGTCCACGTCAAGGGCTGTGGCCAGGCGCGCCGGGCCTTTGGCCAGTTCCCTGTCGTTGCGGGCCGAGAGTCGACGCTTGCGGGCGATCTCGGCGCCTGTCGTGATCTCCCCGGCCCTGAGCAGGACTCCGCTCGCCTTGCCCTCCGGGCCGCACACCACGTTGAGGCAGTGCCACATGCCGTAGGTGAAGTAGACGTACGCGTGTCCGGGCGGACCGAACATCACGCTGTTGCGGGCGGTGGGGCCGCGATAGGCATGTGACCCGGGATCGGCCTCGCCCGCGTACGCCTCCACCTCTGTCAGGCGCAGCTCGATCGGACCGTCCGGCGAGGTGCGGACGAGGATGCGGCCCAGTAGATCCGGGGCCACGTCGAGGACAGGGCGCTCGAAGAAGTCACGTGTGAGGGGCGTACGGTCAAGGGCCTCGATCATGGCGTCCGAGCCTAATGGAGACGGTCTGTACGGGTAGGTGGTCACCGGCCGTACTAATGGCCAGGGTGAGGACGCGGAACCGGACGTGGGTTCACCGCGTTTGTATGGATCAAGGATTCAAGTCGAGTCGAGTCGAACCACAGGCGGGGCCTGGGGAGGAGAGTCATGGGGTTCAAGAAGCTGCTTGCGAGCCTGGGTGCCGGCGGTGCCTCGGTGGAGACGGTGCTGACCGAGGTCAATGTCGTACCCGGTGGTGTCGTCCAGGGTGAGGTGCGCATCCAGGGCGGGTCCGTGGACCAGGAGATCGAGGGTCTGTCCGTCGGTCTGCAGGCGCGGGTCGAGGTCGAGGGCAACGACCAGGAGACGAAGCAGGACATCGAGTTCACGAAGCTGCGCCTCGGTGGGGCCTTCACGCTCCAGGCGGGCCAGGTGCACGCGGTGCCGTTCGGCCTCGAGATCCCCTGGGAGACGCCGATCACCTCCATCGACGGGCAGCAGCTGCGCGGGATGAACATCGGTGTGACCACCGAGCTCGAGATCGCGCGGGCCGTGGACTCCGGTGACCTGGACCCGGTCAACGTGCACCCGCTGCCGGCGCAGCAGGCCATCCTGGACGCCTTCATCCAGCTGGGCTTCCGCTTCAAGAGCGCCGACATGGAGCGCGGGCACATCCGCGGCACGCGGCAGAAGCTGCCGTTCTACCAGGAGATCGAGTTCTTCCCGCCGCAGCAGTACCGCGGCCTGAACCAGGTCGAGTTGAGCTTCGTGGCCGACGACCGCGAGATGGACGTCATCCTGGAGATGGACAAGAAGCCCGGTCTCTTCAGCGAGGGCAGCGACTCGTTCCGGTCGTTCAAGGTCGGCCTGAACGACTTCCAGGGCACGGACTGGGCGGCGTACCTCAACGAGTGGCTGTCCCAGGTCGGCAGCAAGCGCAACTGGTTCTAGGCTCGGGAGAGCAGAGCTGCAGAGCTACCGCCGATCAGGAACCAACCAGGAGGTGCCGACGTGACCGAGCTCAAGAGGCCGCCGCTTCCCCATGACTTCCATCCGCCCGTGGCGTCGTTCACGGTCGTGAGCGAGGACTTCGAGCCGGGGGCGGTCCTTAAGGACGCTCAGGTCCATGCGGCCGGGAACACCTCGCCGCACCTGCGGTGGGAGGGCTTCCCGCCGGAGACCAAGAGCTTCGCCGTGACGTGCTTCGACCCGGACGCTCCCACCGGTAGCGGGTTCTGGCACTGGTCCGTCATCGACATCCCGGTGTCGGTGACCGAACTGCCCACCGGTGCGGGCAGCGGCAAGTTCGAGGGACTGCCCGAGGGCGCGGTGCAGGTGCGGAACGACTACGGGACGAAGGAATTCGGGGGCGCGGCGCCGCCGCCCGGTGACCCGGCGCACCGTTATGTGTTCACCGTGTACGCGGTGGACCAGGAGAAGCTCGGGCCGGACTCCGACGCTTCGCCTGCCGTCATCGGATTCAACCTCCGGTTCCACACGCTCGGGCGCGCGCAGGTGCTCGCCGAGTACGCGGCTCCCGCCGGTAGCTGAGCGTTCACTGAACGTTTGCCCGCCCCTGGTCATGGAAGTGATCAGGGGCGGGCATTTTTTATTGCGTTGTCCATCTCGGCGTGCCCGGCCAGAGTTGATCCCAGCCCGCCAGGGGGTGGGTCGGTGTGCATACGGGAGGTGGGCGAAATGCGGGACACGCTGGTGCTGAACGCGAGCTTCGAGCCGCTGTCGACGGTGACGCTGAACCGTGCCGTCGTGCTGGTCCTCAGCGACAAGGCTGTCGTGGAGCAGGCCCACCCCGGACTCCGTGTGCGCGCGGCAGCGGTCGAGATACCGGTGCCGCGGGTGATCAGGCTCTCCAGGTATGTACGGGTGCCGTTCCGAAGACAGGCTCCGTGGTCGCGGCGCGGTGTTCTCGTGAGGGACCAGCACCGGTGCGCGTACTGCGGGAGGCGGGCGACGACCGTGGACCACGTGGTGCCGCGGGCGCAGGGCGGCAGGGACTCCTGGATGAACACGGTCGCTTCGTGCGCGACGGACAATCACCGCAAGGCGGACCGTACGCCGGAGGAGGCCGGAATGCCCTTGCTGCGGCAGCCCTTCGAGCCGACTCCTGCGGATGCGATGTTGCTGGCGCTCGGGCGGGACGGCTTGGCGACGCTGCCGAAGTGGCTGGCGACGTCTGCCGCTTAGCCGCGTGCGGGTGATTCCCGGCTGAGCGCGCAGTTACCCGCGCCCCTTGGGGCGCGGGTTTCTTGCGTCAGTCGATCGGCGGCTGTTCGCGGCGTTCCTTGGGGGCGCCGCCGGAACCGCCGCCCGTGGGGTTGAAGTTGCCGAACGCGCCGCCGAGGCCCTTGAGTGCGTCGCCGATCTCGCTGGGCACGATCCAGAGCTTGTTCGCGTCGCCCTCGGCGATCTTCGGGAGCATCTGGAGGTACTGGTACGCGAGGAGCTTCTGGTCCGCGTCACCGGCGTGGATGGACTCGAAGACCGTGCGGATCGCCTGGGCCTCGCCCTCGGCGCGCAGGGCCGCGGCCTTGGCCTCACCTTCGGCGCGCAGGATCGCGGACTGCTTCTCACCTTCGGCGCGCAGGATCTCCGACTGCCGGACACCTTCGGCCTGGAGGATCGCCGCGCGCTTGTCGCGGTCGGCGCGCATCTGCTTCTCCATCGAGTCCTGGATGGAGGTCGGCGGCTCGATCGCCTTGAGCTCGACGCGGTTGACGCGGATGCCCCACTTGCCGGTTGCCTCGTCGAGGACGCCGCGCAGCGCGGCGTTGATCTCCTCGCGGGACGTCAGGGTCCGCTCCAGGTCCATGCCACCGATGATGTTGCGGAGCGTGGTGACGGTGAGCTGTTCGATCGCCTGGATGTAGCTGGCGACTTCGTACGTCGCGGCGCGGGCGTCGGTCACCTGGTAGTAGATGACGGTGTCGATGTTCACCACGAGGTTGTCCTGGGTGATCACCGGCTGGGGCGGGAACGGGACGACCTGTTCACGGAGGTCGATGCGGTTGCGGATCGAGTCGATGAACGGGACGACGATGTTCAGGCCCGCGTTCAGCGTGCGTGTGTAGCGGCCGAAGCGCTCGACGATCGCCGCGCTGGCCTGCGGAATCACCTGGATCGTCTTGATCAGGGCGATGAAGACCAGCACCACCAGAATGATCAGGACGATGATGATTGGTTGCATCGTTGTTCCCCGTACCCCTCTTGCTCGGTGTTCCCGGAAGATCCGCAGAGCCGGAACGCGGGTCGGCGAAGATCTTGCTGGTCGAGTCTGTCAGACAGTCGCACAAGCCGTGGTGGATTCACATGACGACGGCCGTCGCTCCGTCGATCTCGACGACATCCACCTCGCGTCCCGCCTCGTAACTCTGCGAGGTGTCCAGCGAGCGGGCCGACCAGATCTCGCCGGCGAGCTTGATCCGGCCCCCTGAGGCGTCGACCCGTTCCAGGACGACTGCCGTCCTGCCCCGCAACGCGTCCACTCCCGTGGCCAGTTCGGGCCGTTGGGAGCGGTGGCGCGCCGCCACGGGGCGTACGACCGCGATGAGCGCGACCGACACCGCGGCGAAGACGATGACTTGGAGTACGGTGCCGCCGCCGAGGCCCGCGGTCACGGCGCCCGCGACGGCGCCCACGGAGAGCATGCCGAACTCCGGCATCGCGGTCAGTACGAGCGGGATTCCGAGCGCGGCGGCGCCGATCAGCCACCACACCCATGCGTCGATGTCCACATGGTCATGGTAGGACCGCGGGACCTTCTCGCACAGGGCACGTGATCTATCGGCCGGAGCGGGCCCTGCCGTTCGCGCCGGTGTCAGCCGAGCGGGAGACCCTGCGCGCTCCAGCGCTCGCCCCGCTCCTCGACCACCAGGGGCAGTCCGAAGCACAGGGAGAGGTTGCGGGAGGTCAGTTCGAGCTCCAGCGGGCCCGCGGCCATGATCTTGCCCTGGCGGATCATGAGGACGTGGGTGAAGCCGGGGGCGATCTCCTCGACGTGGTGCGTGACCATGATCATCGAGGGGGCGATCGGGTCGCGGGCGAGGCGGCCGAGGCGGCGTACGAGGTCTTCGCGGCCGCCGAGGTCGAGGCCCGCGGCGGGCTCGTCGAGGAGGAGCAGCTCGGGGTCCGTCATCAAGGCGCGCGCGATCAGGGTGCGCTTGCGCTCGCCCTCGGAGAGGGTGCCGAACTTGCGGTCCAGGTAGTCGGTCATGCCGAGGCGGTCGAGGAAGGCGCGGGCGCGCTGCTCGTCGACGTCCTCGTAGTTCTCGTGCCAGCCGGCGGTCATGCCGTACGCGGCCGTGAGCACCGTCTGGAGCACGGTCTGGCCCTTGGGCAGCTTCTCGGCCATCGCGATGCCGGCGACGCCGATGCGCGGGCGGAGCTCGAAGACGTCCGTGCCGGGCTTGCCGAGGGTCTCGCCGAGGATGGTGGCGGTGCCGGTGCTCGGGTAGAGGTAGCTGGACGCGACGTTCAGGAGGGTGGTCTTGCCCGCGCCGTTCGGCCCGAGGATGACCCATCGCTCACCCTCCTTGACCGACCAGGAGACCTGGTCCACCAGAGCCCGGCCCTCGCGGACCACGGATACGTCCTCCAGCTCCAGTACATCGCTCATGAGCGCGTTGTCTCCCATTGCAGTCTCGGCTGTCGCTTGCGTCTGTGGACGCAGTCCCCTGGGAGAAAACCTACGCCACCGGCCGAGCGCTCCAGCCCTTAGCCCGGTCCTTAGGCTGTACGCATGCTCTCGGAACCACGCTCAGGACGCTTGGCAGCATGGGGAAATGCCCTTCTTGCCGGACTTGTCTCGCCGGACGACGCGGTGCTCGCGATGGTCGGCGACGACGCCGTGCACCGGGTCGAAGGTCTTCCCGGCGAGTCGGGGCCTGTCGGTCTCACACTCGCCCTCGGACGATTGCGCACGCTGGGGGTGACCGGGCTCCGGCTCGCGCTGCCCGCGCCCGGCCATCCGCTCGGCCTCAGCGGGCCGCCCGCCTTCAACGCGCGGGCGCTGGAGGCGGAGGAGGCCGTCGTCGCCTACGGGGCGCCGTACGGCCTCGTGCCCGAGGTGTCCGAGGCGGGGCCCGCCGGTGATGTCCACGTGGAGGTCCTCTGGCACTGCCTGCCGGTACGGGAGGCGCCGCCGGCCGATGTGCCCTCGCTGGGCGAGGCGGAGCGTGAGCTCACCGAGGCGCTGCGGGAGGCGACGGAGGTGCTCTCGAAGCTCGACGTCGCGGGCTCGGGTCCGGTCGCGGAGGCGGCGGTGGACGCGTACCGGGCACGGGCCGAGCGGGGGCGTGAGGCTCTCGCACCGGGATACCCGCCGCGTGCGGTACGGGTGTTGGAGCTGGCCCAGCGGGTCGGCCTGCTGATCTCGGTGGCGTTCGAGAACGGCCATGGCGGGGCCGTGAGCGCCTCGGAGATGGCGGCGAGGGGTGCGGCGTTGCGTCCGGTCGAACGGACGGCTCGGCGGGCTCAGGTGGCCGCCTATAACGCTTACGTGGAGGAGCGGGAGCGGGGCTAGCCCCGCTGCCCCGGGAGCGGCCAG
This sequence comes from Streptomyces sp. NPDC044044, assembly GCF_056434405.1. Taxonomy (NCBI): domain Bacteria; kingdom Bacillati; phylum Actinomycetota; class Actinomycetes; order Kitasatosporales; family Streptomycetaceae; genus Streptomyces; species Streptomyces sp. NPDC044044. The sequence goes on from NZ_JBWKFG010000010.1 coordinate 6,824, forward strand.
AGCTCCGGTGCCGTGTGTTCTGGAAAGACTGTCGGGTGCGGGAGCGTCGTGGCTTGTCGCGCAGTTCCCCGCGCCCCTTGCGGGACGCAGTCGCACGGTTCTCCGCGCCCCTTCGGGGCACAGCAGACCGGCCCCCCGGGGAAGCACCCGGGAGGCCGGTAGTCACTGCTGCGCCTGGGGCGTGCCTCAGGTGTTGAGGCCGTTGTTCGCGAAGGCCGGGTTGAGGGCACCGATGACCGACACGGTGTTGCCCACAGCGTTCACGGGAATGTGCACCGGCGCCTGGACGAGGTTGCCCGAGCCGACGCCGGGCGACTTCACGGCCTTGCCGTCCGCGTGCGCGCCGCCCGTGGCGGAGGCGAGACCGGCACCGGCGACGACGAGGCCACCCGCCACCATCGTGACAGCAGCGGCCTTCTTCAGGTTCTTCACTTCTGGACCCTCCTTGCGATCGCTGCGGCCAGCCGCCGCAGCACGCACTGGAGAACGGCCGGGCGGCTCACAGGTTGCGCCAAACGAGGGACATCCACACGACGGTATGAATCTCAGCCCGGAACGCGACGTTCCGTTCTGCCGGTTGACGGAGTGCGCCGGAGCGTGGATCAGCCGGTCACACCATGTCGTACGGCCCACAGGGCGGCCTGGGTGCGGTCGGCGAGGTCCAGCTTCATCAGGATGTTCGAGACGTGGGTCTTGACGGTCTTCTCGGAGAGCACGAGCGCACGCGCGATCTCGCGGTTCGAGCGGCCGTCGGCGATGAGCCCCAGGACCTCGCGCTCCCGCTCGGTGAGCGAACCGCCCCTCCCCTGCCCGGTGTTGGCCTCCTCCTGGGACAGCAGCGCCCCCGCCACCTCGGGCTGGAGCAGCACATGGCCCGCGTGCACGGAGCGGATGGCGCCCGCCAGGGCCTCCGGGTCGACGTCCTTGTAGACATACCCGGCGGCGCCCGCGCGCAGGGCCGGGACCACCGTGCGCTGCTCGGTGAAGCTGGTGACGATGAGCACGCGCGCGGGGTTGGCCAGTTCGCGGAGCTTGCGCAGCGCCTCGACGCCGTCCATGCCCGGCATCTTGACGTCCATGAGGACGACGTCCGGTTTCAGCTTCTCGGCCTGCTCGACCCCTTCGGCGCCGTCCGACGCCTCGCCCACGACCTCGATGTCGTCCTGCACCTCGAGGAACGTACGCAGACCGCGGCGGACCACCTGGTGGTCGTCGACCAGCAGCACCCGGATCCCTGTCTTCGGATTGAGCACAGCGTCAGCCACCGGGAACCTCCATCTCGATCGTCGTGCCCTTTCCGGGCTCCGATTCCACGGTCAGCCGTCCGCCGACCCCGCCGGCCCGGTCCCGCATGGAGACCAGGCCCAAGTGCCGCCCCGCGCGGCGGATCGCGCGCGGGTCGAAGCCGCTGCCGTCGTCGGTGACGCGCAGCACGGCTCCCGCTCCGCGACGCACCAGGGTCACGCAGACGCGTTCCGCGCCGGAGTGGCGCAAGGCATTGTGCAGGGCCTCCTGGGCGACCCGCAGCATCGCCTCCTCCTGGGATGCCGGCAGGGCGCGGATTCCGCCGCTCTCGAAGGTGACTTCGGCGGAGTGCGCGCGGTCCAGGACCTGCGTGTGCGTGCGCAAGGTGGCGACCAGGCCGTCCTCGTCCAGGGCCGCGGGGCGCAACTCCACGACGGCGGCGCGCAGTTCGTCGGCGGCCTCGGCCGCGAGCACGGCCACCTGCTGCAGTTCGCCCTTGGCGCGCGAGGGGTCGCGGTCCACCAGGGCCGCCGCGGCCTGGGCCGTCAGGCGCAGCGAGAACAGCTTCTGGCTGACGGCGTCGTGCAGTTCATGCGCGAGGCGTGAGCGCTCCTCGGCGATGGTCAGCTCGCGGCTGCGTTCGTAGAGCCGGGCGTTCGTGAGGGCTATCGCGGCGTGCTGGGCGAGGAGCGAGAGAAGCTCCTCGTCCTCGGCGGTGAAACCGCAACCGCCGTCCGGCTTGGGGCACTTCTTGTTGGCGAGGAAGAGCGCGCCGAGTGTCTCGTCCCCGTACCGGATCGGCAGGCCCAGGAAGTCGGACATGTCCGGGTGGGCGGACGGCCAGCCCTCGAAACGCGGGTCCGTGCGCACGTCGGCGAGACGCTCGGGCTCGGCCTTGTGCAGCATCGCGGCGAGGATGCCGTGCTGACGGGGCAGCGGGCCGATGGCTCGCCACTGCTCGTCGCTGACGCCGTCGACGACGAACTGGGCGAACCCTCCGTGGTCGTCCGGGACACCGAGCGCCGCATACTCCGCGTCGAGCAGCTCGCGGGCCGAGGCGACGATCGTCTTGAGGACGTCGCGCACCTCCAGCTGCCTGCTCATGGCGAGAAGCGCGGAGCTCACCGCGTTCAGGCCGGACCGGTGACCTTGACTCATGGCCTCACCGTACCGGCGGGGTGTGACAGTGCGTATCGGACCTGTGGCGGCCGGAGCCTAGGCCCGTGGGCGTAGGCCGAAGGGCCCTGAGGCGTTGCGGCCCGCGCACGAGGCGCCGGGGACGGGTCCGTTCCTACCGTGGGGTCATCCGCTGGAGAAGCGGCTGCCAGGGCGACCCGAGGGGACGGATGTCATGCCGGTAGCGATCATCACGGGGGCTTCGAAGGGACTGGGGCGTGCGCTGGCGGCGGCGCTCGCCGAGCGCGGCTGGGATCTCGTGCTCGACGCGAGAACGGCCGACGCGCTCGATGGGTCCGCACGGGACCTGGCGGGGCACGGCACGCGCGTGGAGGCCGTCGCCGGGGATGTCACGGATGCCGGGCACCGGGCGGATCTGGTGACCGCGGCGCACAAGCTGGGCGGTCTCGATCTGCTGGTGAACAACGCGAGCGCGCTGGGTGCGGAGCCTCTCGTGCGCCTTGAGGAGCTCACGCTCGACGGGCTGCGGGAGGCGCTGGAGACCAATGTGGTGGCGGCTCTGGGGCTTGTCCAGGAGGCGCTGCCTCTGTTGCGGGCCTCGGGGGCGGGGGCGGTGGTCGACGTCAGCTCCGACGCGGCCGTCGAGGCGTACGAGACGTGGGGCGGGTACGGAGCGTCCAAGGCCGCTCTCGATCATCTGTCGGCGGTCCTTGCCGTGGAGGAGCCGGGGCTCAGGGTGTGGGCGGTCGATCCCGGTGACATGCGGACCGATCTCTACGAGGCGGCCGTTCCGGACGACGAAGACGCGTCGGGCCGCCCGTTGCCCGAGACGGTGGTGCCCTCCTTCCTGCGGCTGCTGGACGAGCGCCCGGCGAGCGGGCGCTACGCCGCTCCTTCTCTTCTGGACGCGCGATGACACTGGCCGTGCGGGTGCCCGATGAGCTGTCGGCCCGTGTCCCCGCCGAGCAGCGGGGTCCGGGGCTCGGCAGGGACGCGGTGCGGCTGCTGGTGTCGCACGGGACGGAGGTGTCCCATCACGCGTTCGCCGACCTGCCCGCGCTGCTGCGGGCCGGGGACCTGCTGATCGTGAACACCTCACAGACGCTGCCCGCCGCGGTCGACGGAACCGTCAAGGCCGTCGGAACCGCATGGCACGCGCGCGTGGTGGTGCATTTCTCGACCCGGGGCGACGACGGACGGTGGGCCGTCGAGTTGCGGGATCCTGATGGCCGGGGCACCACGCGGGCGCGCGCGGGCGGGCCCGCGAATTCAGTCGTGCGGCTCCCCGGGGACGTACGCCTCGTCCTCGACGAGCCGCTGGCCCCGGGGAGCGGGCGGCTGTGGTGGGCCCGGGTGTCGGCCGATGTGCCCTCGCTGCTGCGGCGGCACGGGCGTCCCATCCGTTACTCCTATACGGACAGGGACCAGCCGCTCTCCGCCCACCAGACCGTGTTCGCGCTGCCGACGGCCGACGGGACGGGCAGCGCGGAGATGCCGAGCGCGGCGCGGCCCTTCACCGCGGGCCTCGTGGCACGCCTGGTGAGCCGGGGTGTGCAGTTCGCGCCGGTCGTCCTGCACACGGGGGTGGCGTCGCCCGAGGCGCCCGAGCCGCCGTACCCCGAGCTCTTCGAGGTGCCGGAGACGTCGGCGCGGCTGGTCAATGCCGCGAGGGCGGGCGGCGGGCGGGTCATCGCGGTGGGCACGACGGCCGTGCGCGCCGTCGAGTCCGCCACGGGGTCCGACGGGGTGGTCCGGGTGTCAGCGGGCCGTACGGAGCTCGTGGTGACGCCTGAGCGGGGCGTGCGCGTGGTGGACGGACTGCTCACGGGGCTGCACGAGCCGCAGGCCTCGCATCTGCTGATGCTGGAGGCGGTCGCGGGCCGGGCCGCCGTGGACCGGGGTTACGCGGAGGCGGTACGCCGTCTCTACCTCTGGCACGAGTTCGGCGACGTACATCTCCTCCTTCCGGAGGAGTTTGCTCACACAGAGAGTTGCGAGGGCAACTGTTGGTGAGGTTGTTACGCGTCCTATGTGAGCCCGCGCATAGGACGCACGTCACGTACGAAGTCCCCTAGTGGATGAGATATCCCTTTATCTGTACGGGGCGCAATGCCGTCAAAGCGTACGCCGGACCCCCTGATCCACTATCCGGCTTCGTACGTCACTGCTTTGCCACAGAATTTTGCGCCCGCTAAGAATTGCTCCCGTCGCTCGGCGCCGCGGTCTCGCACCGCGGCGTTTGTGCCGGAGAAGCAAATGTCCCCCGCCGGCCAGAGCGACCTCCGCGATTCGAAGAGGTCCATCAGCCATGTCCCAGCACAGCACCCCTGGTCATAGTCGCCCCGCGCTGACCAAGACCCAGAAGTTCTCGATCGCCGGTGTCGCCACGCTCGGCGCCGCCGCCCTCGCGTTCTCCCTCGTGCCGGGCAGCGCCGATGCGGGAACGCAGACGCAGAGCCTCGAAGCGGCCCCGGTGGCCTTCAAGCAGAACGTCGACGCCCAGCAGGCCGTCCACGCCGGTGTCATCAAGCAGCAGAACACCGCCGACAAGCAGGCCAAGGACGCCGCCGCCGCGAAGGCGAAGGCCGAGGCCGACGCCGCCGCGAAGAAGCGGGCCGACGAGGAGGCCGCGGCCAAGAAGAAGGCCGAGGACGAGCGCAAGGCCAAGGAAGCCGCGAGCCGTGCCGCCGCGCGCAAGCCGGTCTACGCCAACAACCTCGACGGCTGGATCCGCCAGTCCCTGGACATCATGAAGGCCAAGGGCATCCCCGGCTCCTACGAGGGCCTGCACCGCAACATCATCCGTGAGTCCGCGGGCAACCCGAACGCCAAGAACGGCTGGGACATCAACGCCATCAACGGCACCCCGTCGGTCGGCCTGCTCCAGGTCATCCAGCCCACGTTCAACGCGTACCACGTCGAGGGCACGTCCACGAACATCTACGACCCGGTCGCCAACATCACGGCCGCGGCCAACTACGCGGCCGACCGGTACGGCTCGATGGACAACGTGAACGGCGCCTACTGAGCCTGATCTCCTGATCAACGGACCTCTTCGCCGAGGCTCGTCAGACGCCGAAGGGCGGCACCCCACCGGGGGTGCCGCCCTTCTCGTCTGCCCGTGTCCGCGGGCGGACGTGACTACTTGCGCATGACCTCAGGCTCGTGGCGGCGCAGCAGTCGCGCGACCGCGAAGCCGCAGATGACGCCGATCGCGAGCAGGATCGTGATGTTCATGCCCCACTGTCCCGCCGAGTGCTCCCACAGCGGGTCGAGGTCGCCCGGCTTCTTCGGGTCCCACGGCGGCATGAGGTGTGCCAGGTCCAGCGTGGCGCCGGCGCCGGCGATGGCCCAGCGCGAGGGCATCAGCCAGGCGAACTGCTCCAGGCCCGGCGAGCCGTAGACCTGGAAGAGCACGCCGGTGAAGACGACCTGGACGATGGCGAACATCACCAGGAGCGGCATGGTCTTCTCGGAGGTCTTCACCAGCGAGGAGATGACAAGGCCGAACATCATCGAGGTGAAGCCCAGCGCGATGATGACCAGGCAGATCTCGACGGCCGGGGGCATGATCAGGCCCTCTTCGGGCATGTCGCGGGTCGCGAAGCCGATGCCGCAGATGATGACGCCCTGGAAGGCCGTGATCACGCCGAGGACGATGACCTTGGACATCAGGTACGCCGAGCGGGAAAGGCCGGTGGCCCGCTCCCGTTCGTAGATGACCCGTTCCTTGATCAGCTCACGTACGGAGTTGGCCGCGCCCGAGAAGCACATGCCGACCGCGAGGATCAGCATGATCGTGCCCGCGTCGCCGTTGAACTTCGCCGGCGGCTTGGGCGGGCCGAGCCCGAAGTCGGCCGGGATGACGACGCTGACGATGCCGAGGACCGCGGGCAGGATCACCATCAGGCCCAGGAAGCCCTTGTCGGAGGCGATCACCGAGGTGTAGCGGCGGATCAGGGTCCACAGCTGGGAGCCCCAGCCCTGCGGCTTGGGCGGCCTGATCGCCTGCGGCGGCGGCATGTGGACCGACTGCGCGGCCACGGCGTCGATGTCGGCGGCGTACATCTGGTAGTGCTGCGAGCCCTTCCAGCGGCCCGCCCAGTCGTAGTCGCGGTAGTTCTCGAACGCCGAGAAGACGTCCGCCCACGTCTGGTAGCCGAAGAAGTTGAGCGCTTCCTCTGGCGGACCGAAGTACGCGACCGAGCCGCCCGGCGCCATCACCAGGAGCTTGTCGCAGATCGCAAGCTCGGCGACCGAGTGCGTGACGACCAGGACCGTACGGCCGTCGTCGGCGAGGCCGCGCAGGAGCTGCATGACGTCGCGGTCCATGCCCGGGTCGAGGCCGGAGGTCGGCTCGTCCAGGAAGATCAGCGACGGCTTGGTGAGCAGCTCAAGGGCCACCGACACACGCTTGCGCTGGCCACCGGAGAGGGAGGTGACCTTCTTCTCCTTGTGGATGTCCAGCTTGAGCTCGCGCAGGACCTCGTCGATGCGCTGCTCGCGCTCCTGCTCGCTGGTGTCCGAGGGGAAGCGCAGCTTGGCGGCGTACTTGAGGGCCTTCTTGACGGTCAGTTCCTTGTGCAGGATGTCGTCCTGCGGGACCAGACCGATGCGCTGGCGCAGCTCGGCGAACTGCTTGTAGAGGTTCCGGTTGTCGTAGAGGACGTCGCCCTTGTTGGCGGGCCGGTAGCCGGTGAGCGCCTTGAGGAGGGTGGACTTTCCGGAGCCCGAGGGGCCGATGACCGCGATGAGCGACTTCTCCGGGACGCCGAAGGAGACGTCCTTGAGGATGTCCTTGCCGCCGTCGACCGTCACCGTCAGGTGGCGGGCGGAGAAGGAGACCTCACCGGTGTCGACGAACTCCTCGAGCCGGTCGCCGACGAGCCGGAACGTCGAGTGACCGACGCTGACGATGTCGTTCGGGCCGATGAGGGCCGTGCCCGACTTCGCGATCGGCTGACCGTTGATGTACGTGCCGTTGTGCGAGCCGAGGTCGTGGATCTCGAAGCGGCCGTCCGGAGTGGCCGTGAACTCGGCGTGGTGCCGCGAGACCTGGAGGTCGGAGACGACCAGTTCGTTCTCCAGGGCACGGCCGATGCGCATCTTGCGGCCGAGCGAGAGCTGGTGGAACGTCGTCGGGCTGCGGTCTCCGTAGACCGGCGGGGCCCCCGCGACACCGCCGGAACCCGCACCGGGGCCCTGCTGCTGCGGGACCTGCGGCTGCTGAGGCTGCTGGTGATGAGCCTGCTGCTGGGGCTGCTGCTGCCAGCCCTGCTGCTGGGGCATCTGCTGCGGCGCGTGGTGCTGCGGCGCCTGCTGCTGGGGTGCCTGGGCGGCCCAGCCGGGTCCGCCCTGCTGCTGCGCGTGGTGCTGCGGTGCCTGGTGTTGCGGCGCCTGATGGGCCGGTGCCTGCTGAGCGGCCTGCTGCGGCGCGGACACGGCGGCGGCACCCGACGCGCTGCCGGACACATTCAGCCGCGGGCCGTCGGTCGCGTTGCCGAGGTTCACGGCCGAGCCGGGGCCGATTTCCATCTGGTGGATCCGCTGGCCCTGCACAAAGGTGCCGTTGGTGCTGCCGTGGTCCTCGATGACCCAACTGCGGCCGCTCCAGCTGATCGTGGCGTGACGCCAGGACACCCTGGCGTCGTCAAGCGCGAGATCTCCCTGCGGATCACGTCCGAGGGTGTATGACCTGGACGGATCGAGCGTCCAGGTCCTTCCATTCAATTCCAGTACGAGTTCCGGCACTCCAGCCCCACTGAGTTGTCCCCCGAGCTAGCCCCCATATGGGGAGTCTAGGGATGTCGAACATCGGGAGGAACTATTTCAGGCGGAGGCCTCTGACCGAAAGTCGGGCCTTGTGAAGACTGCGTACGGGCCTGAGCGACCGCCCCGTTGACGGGGCAGAAACCGCCCCGGAGAGTAGTAACCGCCCACGAGTGCATACGGATCATGCGCATTGCGCACATTCCGCATTCAATAGGGCGACGCGGCGGAAGTCGGGGGGTCCTCATGGAGACCGGCGGGAAACAAGCCGAAGGCCGGGGCGTGCGGTGGGGCGATGTGCTGCTCTCCGCGATCGCCGCCGTGAGCTGGGCTCTTGTCGGCATGGCCGGCACGGCGGCGCTCGGTCTGCATCTGCTCGGCGCGGACACGGTGGGGTCACTGGGGCCGATGACGGCCGCTGTGGTCGCGCTCGGCGCGGGGGGCTCGGTCACCCCGTCCGGTGACGTCTCGGCGTTCGGGCTCGAAGGGGCCGATGCGACCACCGCCATCGACATCGCGCCGCTGGGCGTCGGACTCGCGGGGGCGGTACTGCTGGCGTATTTCTTCCTACGTTCCTTGCGCGCGGCGGGAGTTGTGATCACTCCCGCCGAACTGGCCGCGCGCGCGGGTGCGGTGATCGTCCTCTTTGTGGCGATGCTCGGCGGGCTGGCATGGGCAGGTCACGACATCATCACGATCGACGGCGACCAGCTGGGGATCGACAAGGGCATCGGCGAGGGACTCGACCAGCTCCCGGACGACATCACGGACAAACTCCCCGACGGGCTCGGTGACGTCGGCGGCCTGCTGCCCGACCGGCTCGGCGATCTGGCGCAGGCGAAGGCCGCGGTCGGCTTCACCGTGGACACGGGTCCGACGCTGCTCGGGGGCGCGGTGTGGGTCATCGGCGTCCTGTTGATCGCGCTGCTCGCCTCACGCCGTACGCCGCTGCCGCGGGGGTGGAACGCCGTGCACCGCGTGGTGCGGCCCGCCGCCTCCGGCCTGGTCGCGGTGGCGCTCGTGGCGGTGCTCGCCGGGCTCACGGCGGCGCTGTACGCGATGATCGGCGACGCCCATCCCAAGCGCATCGCGGGGGCCGCGCTGCTCGGGGCGCCGAACGGGGTGTGGCTCGGGGTGCCGATCGGGCTCTTCGTGCCGTGGGACGGCGAGGCGACGGGTGAGCTGGCGAAGCTGCTCCCGGATCCGCTGGACGACCTCCTGACGGGGTCGGGCGGCTCGGGGAACGAGGCGGTGACGCTGGGGCGGCTCGCGGAACTCGACAGCCGGGTCTGGCTCCTCGGCGTCGCGGCGGCGCTGATGATCCTGTTCGCCGGGGTGCTCACGGCTGTCCGCACCCCCTACTCACGTGGCCGGACGGGTGCCTTGAGGTTCGCGGGGCAGTGCGCGGTGCGGCTCGGCGCGGTGACCGCGCTCGCGCTGCCGTTGATGGTGTGGCTGACGGGGGTGTCCGCGGACGCCTCGCTGTCGGTGCTCGGCTTCGACGCGTTCGGGGCGGGGATCGATCTGCACGGTCGGCTGGGGATGGCGTTCCTGCTGGGTGCGGCGTGGGGCGCCGGTGCGGGAGCGGTGGGGGCGTTGCTCGCGGTGGCGAGCGGGGCCGCGGGGGGCAGGGTTGCGCCGCTTGCCCTTGCCGAGGGGGCGCCTGGGGTTGCGCCGCCTGCCGGGGTGGCGGCGGGTGGGGTGCGGGCTCCCGTTCCGGGGCCGTACAGCCCCGGCGATCCGTACCGGCCCGCGAACCCTGACACCAACCCTTACCTCCGGCCGCCGCGTGATGTCTCCGGGGCGCCGACGGTGGTGGGACCGGTCACGCCTCCCCCGCAACCGAAGCCGCGGCCTCGCCCCTCAGGGAACGGCGACTGGCCTCCCCCGCCGCCACCGCCACCGCCTCCTCCGGGGCGGGGCCCTGCGGGCGGCCGGGGCGGTAGGGGGTAGGTCGGCTTTTCCCTTCCGGGGGGGGCGGGGTGTGCCTGTGCCTGTGCCGCCGCGCCACCACGCCTCCGGGCGGCAGGGGCGGTAACGCCGGTCTCCTCCGGCTAGCGGGGTGTGCCTGTGCCGCCGCTTCGCGGCGGATCCTTTCCCGCCCACCCACCCGAGCACCCCGCGGTGGATGGGGGGTGGGCGGCGCTGGGTAAAGAGGGGCGGGCGGGTGGGAGAAGAACCACCGCAGGGCAAGCGGGCGGCCGGGTGGGAACCACAGCAGGGCCGACGGGCAGGTGGGCGGGTCGGCGGGAGAAAGACCACCGCAGGGCAAGCGGGCAGCCGGGTGGGAACCACAGCAGGGCCGACGGGCAGGTCGGCAGGTCGGCGGGAGAAAGACCACCGCAGGGCAAGCGGGCAGCCGGGTGGGAACCACAGCAGGGCCGACGGGCAGGTGGGCGGGTCGGCAGGTCGCAGGTCGGCGGGTCGCAGGTCGGCAGGTCGGCAGGTCGGCAGGAGAAAACCACCGGAGGACAGACGGGCGGGCGGGAGAAGGCCGTCGCCGGGCAAACCGGTGGGCCGGGAGGGGAAGGGAGGAATCCGCCGCGCAGCGGCGGTTGAAGGTGTCCCGCCTGGCGGCGGGTGACGACGCGTCCCAGCCCACGGCGTGTCCGGCACGCGGACCACCCCGGCAGCTGAGCCGCACCGCCGGATACGGTGGGATCACCATGAGCGCTTCGCAGCCCCCGCAGCCCGCCGACGTCCCCACGCTCCTCGTCAAGATCTTCGGCAAGGACCGCCCCGGAATCACCGCAGGCCTCTTCGACACCCTCGCCGCCTACTCCGTCGACGTGGTCGACATCGAGCAGGTCGTCACCCGTGGCCGCATAGTGCTGTGCGCGCTCGTGACCGCGCCGCCGGTCGGCCTGGAGGGAGACCTGCGGTCCACCGTGCACAGCTGGGCCGATTCCCTGAGGATGCAGGCCGAGATCATCTCGGGCATCGGTGACAACCGTCCCCGTGGCCTCGGCCGTTCCCACGTCACCGTGCTCGGCCACCCCCTGACCGCCGAGTCGACCGCCGCGATCGCCGCCCGCATCACCGATACCGGCGGCAACATCGACCGCATCTTCCGCCTCGCCAAGTACCCGGTCACCGCAGTCGAGTTCGCCGTCTCCGGCACGGAGACCGAGCCGCTGCGCACCGCCCTCGCCCTGGAGGCCGCGAGGCTCGGCGTGGACGTCGCCGTCGTCGCCGCGGGCCTGCACCGCCGCGCCCAGCGGCTCATCGTGATGGACGTCGACTCGACCCTGATCCAGGACGAGGTGATCGAACTCTTCGCGGCGCACGCAGGCTGCGAGGACAAGGTCGCCGAGGTGACCGCCGCCGCGATGGCCGGAGAGCTGGACTTCGAGCAGTCGCTGCACGCCCGCGTGGAGCTGCTCGCCGGGCTCGACGCCTCGGTCGTCGACAAGGTCCGTTCCGAGGTCCGCCTCACCCCCGGCGCCCGCACCCTCATCCGCACGCTCAAGCGCCTCGGCTACCAAGTGGGCGTCGTGTCGGGCGGGTTCACCCAGGTCACCGATGATCTGAAGGAACGCCTCGGCCTCGACTTCGCCCAGGCCAACACCCTGGAGATCGTCGACGGCAAGCTCACCGGCAAGGTGACCGGCGAGATCGTGGACCGCGCGGGCAAGGCCCGGCTGCTGCGCCGCTTCGCCGATGAGGCCGGGGTCCCGCTGGAGCAGACCGTCGCGATCGGCGACGGCGCCAACGACCTCGACATGCTGAACGCGGCCGGTCTCGGTGTCGCCTTCAACGCCAAGCCCGTCGTCCGCGAGGCCGCGCACACGGCGGTGAACGTCCCCTTCCTCGACACCGTCCTCTACCTCCTCGGCGTCACCCGCGAAGAGGTCGAAGCGGCGGACACGCACACCGACTGACGTCGGGCCGCTCCTGCGTCACGTCGTACGCCGATGGGCCCCGAACCGCAGCGGTTCGGGGCCCATCGGCGTACCTGCGTCGGGACTACTCGGACGGCGCCCAGTAGTCGGCCAGCGTGCCGACTCCCGGCTCCAGGGCCTTCCACGATCCGGAGTACGTCAGGACGGCGAAGGCCGAGGTCGGGAAGCCGCGGCGGTTCATCCGAGTACGGGCGTCGCCCTCGGCGTCGCCCGCGAGGACGTCGGCCAGCCCCTGCACTCCGGGGTTGTGGCCGATCAGCACGACGTTCTGCACGTCGTCCGGGGTTTCGTTGAGCACGGCGATCAGCTCGCCGGGCGAAGCCTCGTACAGCCGATCCTCGTAGACGGTCTTGGGCCTGTGCGGCAGCTCATGGACGGCGAGCTTCCATGTCTCGCGGGTCCTGGCGGCGGTCGAGCAGAGGGCCAGGTCGAAGGGGATGCCGCTGTCGGCCAGCTTGCGCCCGGCGACGGGGGCATCCTTGCGGCCGCGCTCCGCGAGCGGGCGCTCGTGGTCGGACACCTGCGGCCAGTCGGCCTTCGCATGCCGGAAAAGGACAATCCTGCGGGGTTCTGCGACGCTCATGCATCCCAGCTTCGCATGAAAGGCGCCAGCGGGCGCAAGGAGTTGGCGTGCTCCCCCGGCACGGGTGACGGCGTCCACCCGGGGCAGGTCACGGGGTCGTACGGAAGACCGTCTCCTGGATGCGCTCGAGTACGTGCGTGACAACAGGATCACCGCTCGCCGCGTGTGCGTCGGCGGGGTTCAGTATCAGCAGGAGCAGGGCCGCGAAGGCGATGGCGGGAAGGGCGATGGCCCACCAGGGGAGCTGGATCTCGACGCTCGCAGAGTCCTTGGGGGCTCCCGGGTCGCGCTGGATGTGCGAACGGGCCGACATGCCGCCTCCGTGGTCTTCGAGTCCTCCGTGCCGCGTCCTCGCGGCCACATCTCGAAGGTACGGATCCGGCGACCCTCAGCACATCCGGCGATCCACCCACTTGACCCTGACACTGGCCCCCTAGGGGATGGTGGTGCTAGCCCCACCATCCGCCCGGCCGGGGGCAGTTCACGGCGAGGCGATGGAGGCGATGACTCCGATGACGACGGTGATGGCCAGCATCGTGCCGAGCACGATGAGCAGCTTCTTCTGGCCGTTCTGGGGGTTCGGGTCGAGCACTGGCATGGGGAGAGTCTCGCACCCTTTGTCCGAGGGTTCGCCGCCGGGGTTGCGTGAACGGCGTGAACGGCGTGGACGACCCCGATGCGGCGGGACGGCCGCCCCCGGGATGCGGGACGGCCGCCCCCGGAATGCGGGAGCGGCCGCCGCCCCGGCTGCCCGGGAGCAAAGCATTCGGCACGGGCGTCAGGCAGCCGCGGCGACCTCGTCCTCGACCGTGCGGTTGCGGCCCGCCAGGATGCCCACCACGATCTGCGGCACCATCAGACCCGCCATGAGGGCGATCGGCAGCCCCCAGCCGCCGCTGTGCTGGTAGAGCACACCCACCAGGAGCGGCCCCGGGATCGAGATCAGGTAGCCGGTGCTCTGCGCGAAGGCCGAGAGCTTGGCGACCCCCACACTGCTCTTGGCCCGCATGCCGACCATGGTCAGGGCCAGCGGGAAGGCGCAGTTGGAGACGCCGAGCAGCAGGGCCCACACCCAGGCGCCGCCCTCGGGGGCGAGGTAGAGGCCCGCGTATCCGGCGAGGCCGCAGGCGCCGAGCACGACCACCACGGGGCCCTGGTTCGGCAGCCGTGTGGCGACCCGCGGGATGACGAAGGCCAGCGGCACGCCCATCGCCATGGTGACGGCGAGCAGCACACCGGCCTCGCCCGCCGGGACTCCCGCGTCACGGAAGATCTGCGGCATCCAGCCCATGGTGATGTACGCGGCAGTGGCCTGGAGCCCGAAGAAGCAGGCCAGCGCCCACGCCGTACGGCTGCGTGTGATGCGCAGCCCGGCGTCTTCCTTGCGCACCTCGGAGCTGACGTGCTCCGGGGCCGCGGACGCCGCGCTCTTGTCGCGCACGAGCGGCACCCACGGCACGACGGCGACGACGGCGAGCGCCGCCCACACCGCGAGCCCGGACTGCCAACTGCCGCCCATGGCATCGGTCATGGGCACCGTGATGGCGGCCGCCATCGACGTGCCGAGCGCGAGCGCCATCGAGTAGAGCCCGGTCATCGAGCCGACCCGGTCCGGGAACCAGCGCTTGACGATCACCGGCATCAGGACGTTGCTGACCGCGATACCCATGAGGGCGAGCGCGCTCGCAGCGAGGAAGCCCGCGGTGCCACCCAGGAAGGGGCGGATCACCAGGCCCGTGGCGATGGCGACCATGCCCGCGCAGACCACGGCGCTGGGGCCGAACCGGCGGGCGAGCCGCGGCGCCATGACACCGAAGACCGCGAAGCACAGCGGCGGGACGGAGGTGAGGAGACCGGCGAGCGTGCCGCTCATGCCGAGCCCGTCACGCACCTCTTCGAGGAGGGAGCCGAGGCTGGTGATGGCGGGACGGAGGTTGAGGGCGGCCAGGACGATGCCGACCATGACCAGACGCGTCGTCCACGCGCGCGTGGAGGGCTGTTTCTCCGCTGCCCCGTGCGCCGCTTCGGTACGTATCGGTGTCGTCTGTGCCGGTGTCATCGTCGTGGTTTCCTCACTAGCCATGGGGCCATCATAGAATCATGGGATGATTGGCTGTCCAATCCGATCGCGTCACATCTTCCGTAACCTCGTCCCGCACAGCCCGCCCACTCCGGTCCCGTCTCTCCCCTCGCGCACGAAGGAACGTCATGCCGCTGACCACCCCTCACCGCTCGGCGCTCTCCGAACAGGTCATCGCCGAGCTGCGTAACCAGATCTCCTCGGGAGAGTGGCCGGTCGGCTCCCGCATCCCCACCGAGCCTGAGCTGGTCGAGCAGCTCGGCGTGGCGCGCAACACCGTCCGCGAGGCGGTCCGCGCCCTCGCGCACAACGGCCTCCTCGACATCCGCCAGGGCTCAGGCACCTATGTGGTCGCGACGAGCGAACTGGCCGGCGTCATGCAGCGCAGATTCGCCGAAACGGATCCGCGGCACATCGCGGAACTGCGCAGCACGCTGGAGTCGAGCGCGGCGAAACTGGCCGCACAGCGCCGCACGGAGCGCGACCTCAAGCAGCTGGACGCCCTCCTGGAGCGCCGCGAGGAGGCGTGGGCATCGGGTGACGCGGAAGCCTTCGTGGCGGCCGACGCGACCTTCCACCTGGCCGTCGTGGCCGCGTCCCACAACGACGCGATGACGGCGATGTACGCGGACCTCGGCGAGGTCATGGTGGACTGGCTGCGCGAGGACATCGGCGAGGAACTCACCCCCGAGAGCCACATGGATCACGCCCGGCTCGTCGACGCGATCCGGGAGAACGACGCGGAGGCGGCGGCCAAGGAGGCCGCCGGCTACCCCTTCATGTGCCGCCGGGAGCTGTTCGACGACTCCGCACGACCGTGACCGTCACTTCTGGTGGCTGACCCACACCGACCGGATCTCTTTCCAGCACCGTCCGGTGAGCCGCACGGTCTCGGCGGGCCCGGCCGCCACGGAGACGCCGTCGCTGTCGATGTCCCACCACTGCTCGCACTCGACGTGCAGCCGGACCCGGTCGGTCTCGGGGTACGGGTTGTGGCAGTGGACGACCGCTTCCGAACCCTCGACGCTGGTGCGGCACTCCGAGCCGAACGGCCGCGGTTCGACGGCCTCCACGCGCGCGCGTGGAGCCTTCGCCTCTCCGACGGCATGCGACGCGGCGCCGTACGGCAGGGCGATCAGCAGGGTGAGAGCGGCGAGCACCGCAGGAGGTGACGGGCGCACACCTCAGGGTGCGCGCCTGCGCCCCGGCCCCGCCTGGCCGGTGGACCGAACGGGTGACGCCCCGCCTCCCGCTCATCGCGGGGACGGGGCGTCAGGAACGTACGTAATGCCTGCTCAGGCACCCATCATGTGCACGCCGCCGTCGACGTGGATGATCTCGCCCGTGGTCTTCGGGAAGAAGTCCGAGAGCAGCGCGACGATGCCGCGGCCCGCGGGCTCCGGGTCGGCCATGTCCCAGTCCAGCGGGGAGCGGGTGTTCCAGACGTCCGCGAGGTCGGCGAAGCCCGGGATGGACTTGGCCGCCATGGAGCCGATCGGACCCGCGGAGATCATGTTGCAGCGGATGTTCTCCTTGCCCAGGTCGCGGGCGAGGTAGCGCGAGGTGGCCTCCAGGGCCGCCTTGGCCGGGCCCATCCAGTCGTACTTCGGCCAGGCGAACTGCGCGTCGAAGGTCAGCCCCACGACGGAGCCGCCGTTCGGCATCAGGGGGCGGCAGGCCATGGTGAGCGACTTCAGCGAGAACGCCGAGACGTGCATCGCCGTCGCGACGTCCTCGAAGGTCGCCTCGAGGAAGTTGAAGGCGCCCTGCGGAGCGAAGCCGATGGAGTGCACGATGCCGTCGAGGCCGCCGAGCTCGTCCTTGACCAGGCCCGCGAGCCGGTCCAGGTGCTCCTGGTTGGTCACGTCGAGCTCGATGACCTTGGCGGGCTTGGGCAGCTTCCTGGCGATGCGCTCGGTGAGCGTGGGCCGCGGGAAGGCGGTGAGGATGATCTCGGCGCCCTGCTCCTGCGCGACCTTGGCCGCGTGGAACGCGATGGAGGACTCCATCAGAACGCCCGTGATCAAAATCTTCTTGCCGTCGAGAATTCCGCTCATGGTGATCAGTGACCCATGCCCAATCCGCCGTCAACCGGGATGACGGCTCCAGTGATGTACGAGGCGTCGTCCGAGGCGAGGAACTTCACCGCGGCGGCGATCTCCTCGGGCTGCGCGTAACGGCCGAGCGGCACCTGCGCCATGATGTTCGACCGCTGGTCGTCGGTGAGCGCCTTGGTCATGTCGGTGTCGACGAAACCGGGCGCCACGACGTTGAAAGTGAGATTGCGCGACCCGAGTTCCCGGGCGAGCGAGCGCGCGAAGCCGACCAGGCCCGCCTTGGAGGCGGCGTAGTTCGCCTGCCCCGGGCCGCCCATCAGGCCGACGAC
Organism: Streptomyces sp. NPDC044044; assembly: GCF_056434405.1. Taxonomy (NCBI): domain Bacteria; kingdom Bacillati; phylum Actinomycetota; class Actinomycetes; order Kitasatosporales; family Streptomycetaceae; genus Streptomyces; species Streptomyces sp. NPDC044044. Next base: position 23,926 of record NZ_JBWKFG010000010.1, read on the forward strand.
GGAGGAGATCAGCACGACGCGGCCCTTCTTGGCGCGCAGCATGCCGCGGTTGGCGCGCTTCACGACACGGAAGGTGCCGGTGAGGTTGGTGTCGAGGACGGACGTGAAGTCCTCCTCGGACATCCGCATGAGGAGCTGGTCCTTGGTGATCCCGGCGTTCGCCACCAGGATCTCCACCGGGCCGTGCTTCTCCTCGATCTCCTTGTAGGCCTGCTCCACCTGCTCGGTGTCAGTGATGTCGCACTTGACGGCGAGGACTCCGAGCTCGGTGAGGGCCTGGGGCGGTTCACCCGAGCGGTAGGTGATCGCGACCTTGTCACCGGCGTCGGCGAAGACGTGGGCGATGGCGAGGCCGATGCCCCGGTTTCCTCCGGTGACGAGAACCGAGCGGCTCAACGGATCACCCTTTCGATAGCGGTCTGGTACCTCGAAAACCTATCGGTACGGTGCTCCATACGGAGAATCGACGACCGACAGTGGCTTACCGGACTCACTGTCGGGTCCCTACAGAAAACTCTGGCCGCCGGGCCCTCACGCGCGACATGATCTGACCGACCGGTGCCGACAGCAGGGAGACATCCGTGCCTCATTCCATCGATGAAGCCTTCACGGCGCTGCCGCTCAGGGCTCTCGCCGACGCCGCGCTGGCCCGCGCGCGTGCCCTGGGCGCGGACCACGCGGACTTCCGCTTCGAGCGGGTGCGCAGCGCGTCCTGGCGGCTGCGGGACGCCAAGCCGTCCGGTACGTCGGACACCACGGACCTCGGGTACGCGGTCCGTGTCGTGCACGGCGGGACCTGGGGGTTCGCGTCGGGCGTGGATCTGACGATGGACGCGGCGGCGAAGGTCGCGTCCCAGGCCGTGGCGATGGCGAAGCTCTCGGCCAAAGTCATCAAGGCGGCGGGGTCCAAGGAGCGGGTGGAGCTCGCCGACGAGCCCGTGCACGCGGACCGGACGTGGGTCTCCTCGTACGAGATCGACCCCTTCTCCGTGCCGGACGAGGAGAAGAGCGGGCTGCTCGCCGAGTGGAGCTCCCGCCTCCTGGCCGCCGACGGCGTCTCGCATGTCGACGCCTCACTGCTGACCGTGCACGAGAACAAGTTCTACGCGGACACCGCGGGGACGGTGACCACGCAGCAGCGGGTCCGGCTCCACCCGCAGCTCACCGCGGTCGCGGTCGACGAGTCGAGCGGCGAGTTCGACTCGATGCGGACCATCGCGCCGCCGGCCGGGCGCGGCTGGGAGTACCTCACGGGAACCGGCTGGGACTGGGACGCCGAGCTGGCCCGCATCCCCGAGCACCTCGCCGAGAAGATGCGGGCGCCGAGCGTGGAGGCCGGTTCGTACGACCTGGTCGTCGACCCATCGAACCTCTGGCTGACCATCCACGAGTCCATCGGCCACGCCACCGAGCTCGATCGCGCGCTCGGTTACGAAGCGGCGTACGCGGGGACGTCGTTCGCCACCTTCGACCAGCTCGGCAAGCTCGCGTACGGCTCGTCGATCATGAATGTGACGGGCGACAGGACGGCCGAGCACGGCCTGTCGACCATCGGGTACGACGACGAGGGCGTGGCCGCGCAGTCCTGGGACCTGGTGAAGGACGGCACCCTGGTCGGCTACCAGCTGGACCGGCGGATCGCGAAACTCACCGGCTTCGAGCGCTCCAACGGCTGCGCCTACGCGGACTCCCCCGGCCATGTGCCGGTGCAGCGGATGGCGAACGTGTCGCTCCAGCCGGATCCCGGCGGGCTCTCCACGGAGGACCTGATCGGGGGCGTCGACCGCGGCATCTATGTGGTGGGCGACCGGTCCTGGTCGATCGACATGCAGAGGTACAACTTCCAGTTCACCGGGCAGCGCTTCTACCGCATCGAGAACGGCCGCATCACCGGCCAGCTGCGCGATGTCGCGTACCAGGCGACGACCACCGACTTCTGGGGTTCGATGGCGGCGGTCGGCGGCCCGCAGACGTACGTGCTCGGCGGCGCCTTCAACTGCGGCAAGGCCCAGCCGGGCCAGGTCGCCGCGGTCTCCCACGGCTGCCCCTCGGCCCTGTTCCGAGGCGTCAACATCCTCAACACGACGCAGGAGGCAGGGCGATGACCTCTCGTACGAACCGGACAAGCCGGATGAACAAGCCGCACGAGATCGTCGAGCGCGCACTCGAACTGTCCACCGCCGACGGCTGCGTCGTCATCGCCGACGAGCACTCGACCGCGAACCTGCGCTGGGCGGGCAATTCCCTGACCACGAACGGCGTCACCCGCGGCCGCACCCTCACCGTCGTCGCGACCGTCGACGGCAAGGAAGGCACCGCATCCGGCGTCGTCTCCCGCTCGGCCGTGACCGCCGCCGAGCTGGAGCCCTTGGTCCGCGCCGCCGAGCACGCCGCGCGCGGGGCCGCTCCCGCCGAGGACGCGCAGCCGCTGGTGGCCGGGTCCGAGGAGTCCGCGGACTTCAGGGACGCCCCCGTCGAGACGTCGTCCGCGGTCTTCGCGGACTTCGCCCCCGCGCTCGGCGAGGCGTTCGCCGCCGCCCGCGCGGGCGGGCGCGAGCTGTACGGCTTCGCGAACCACGAACACGCGACGAGCTATCTCGGTACGTCGACGGGGCTGCGCCTGCGGCACGACCAGCCCAACGGCACCCTTGAGCTCAACGCCAAGTCCCCGGACCGCACGAAGTCCGCGTGGGCGGGGCGCGCGACCCGGGACTTCAAGGACGTCGACCCGGCGGCGCTCGATGCCGAGCTCGCCAAGCGCCTGGGATGGGCCCAGCGGCGCATCGACCTGCCGGCCGGGCGGTACGAGACGATCCTGCCGCCGACCGCGGTCGCGGACCTGCTGATCTACCAGCTGTGGTCGGCGTCGGCCCGGGACGCGGCCGAGGGCCGGACGGTGTTCTCCAAGCCCGGCGGGGGCACCCGCGTCGGCGACCGGCTCGCCGAGCTGCCCCTGACGCTGCGCAGCGACCCGAACGAGCCGGGCCTGGAGTCCGCCCCGTTCGTCCTCGCGCACGCGTCCGGCGGCGACTCCTCCGTCTTCGACAACGGATTGCCGCTGACCGCCACCGAGTGGATGCGCGCCGGCGAGCTCTCGCATCTGACCAGCACCCGGCACAGCGCGGCCCTGACCGGCCTGCCGGTGGCCCCGGCCATCGACAACCTCATCCTGGACGGCGGCACCGACCGCTCCCTGGAGGAGATGGTCGCGAGCACGGAGCGAGGACTGCTCCTGACCTGCCTCTGGTACATCCGCGAGGTCGACCCGGCCACCCTGCTGCTCACCGGGCTCACCCGGGACGGCGTCTATCTCGTCGAGAACGGCGAGGTCGTGGGCGAGGTGAACAACTTCCGCTTCAACGAGTCGCCGGTCGACCTGCTCTCGCGGGCCGCCGAGGCGGGGCGCACGGAGAAGACGCTGCCCAGGGAGTGGGGCGACTGGTTCACCAGGGCCGCGATGCCCGCCCTGCGCATCCCCGACTTCAACATGAGCTCGGTCAGCCAAGGCGTGTGACGCCCATAGACTGGCCGGTACCAACCGGTACCGGCCAGAGCTTTTCCAGCAGCCTCTCAAGGAGACACAAGACCGTGACGGACATCGTCGACGAGCTGAAGTGGCGCGGGCTTTTCGCCCTGTCCACGGACGAAGATGCACTGCGCAAGGCGCTCGCGGACGGCCCTGTCACGTTCTATTGCGGCTTCGACCCCACCGCGGCCAGCCTGCACGTCGGACACCTGGTGCAGGTCCTCACGGTCCGCCGCCTCCAGCAGGCCGGGCACCGTCCGCTCGCGCTGGTCGGCGGCGCCACGGGTCAGATCGGTGACCCGCGGCCGACGGCCGAGCGCACCCTGAACGACCCGGAGACGATCGCGAACTGGGTGGCCCGGCTTCGCTCGCAGATCGAGCCGTTCCTGTCCTTCGAGGGCGAGAACGCCGCGCTGATGGTCAACAACCTGGACTGGACCGCGGGGATGTCCGCGATCGAGTTCCTGCGGGACATCGGCAAGCACTTCCGCGTGAACAAGATGCTCACCAAGGACTCCGTGGCCCGCCGCCTGGAGTCCCAGGAGGGCATCTCGTACACGGAGTTCAGCTACCAGCTGCTGCAGGGCATGGACTTCCTGGAGCTCTACCGGCGCTACGGCTGCACGCTGCAGTCCGGCGGCAGCGACCAGTGGGGCAACCTCACGGCGGGCATCGACCTGATCCACCGCCTGGAGCCGGACGCCACGGTGCACGCCGTCGGCACGCCGCTGATGGTCAAGGCGGACGGCACCAAGTTCGGCAAGTCCGAGAGCGGCGCCGTCTGGCTCGACCCGGAGATGACCACGCCGTACGCCTTCTACCAGTTCTGGCTGAACGTGGACGACCGGGACGTCTCGACGTACTCGCGCATCCTCAGCTTCAAGTCCCGCGAGGAGCTCGAAGAGCTGGAGAAGCTCACCGAGGAGCGTCCGCAGGCCCGTGCGGCCCAGCGCGCGCTCGCCGAGGAGCTGACGACGCTGGTGCACGGCGCCGACCAGTGCGCCGCGGTCATCGCCGCGTCCAAGGCGCTGTTCGGCCAGGGTGAGCTCGGCGACCTCGACGAAGCGACATTGAGCGCGGCCCTCTCCGAGCTGCCGCGTGTCCAGGTCGCCGAGCTCGGCCCGGTGGTGGACCTCCTCGCGGAGGTCGGCCTGGTGGCGAGCAAGTCCGCGGCCCGGCGCACGGTCAAGGAGGGCGGTGCTTACGTGAACAACGCGAAGGTCGCCTCCGAGGACGCCGTACCGTCCCGCGACGAGCTCCTGCACGGCCGCTGGCTGGTGCTTCGCCGGGGCAAGAAGAACCTGGCGGCGGTCGAGGTCACCGCGGGCTGACCCGCGTTCCCGCAGACGCACGAGAGGGGCCGGCCCACACGGACCGGCCCCTCTCGCATGCCGCGTACCCGCAGGTCAGGCCCGCTGTTTGTTACCCCTGATCATCTTGTACGCCATGTCTCCGACGCCCACGACGACGAGGGCCGCCACCAGCTGGAGGGCGTGCCGGCCCCAGTCGATGCCCTTGGTGTCATCGATGCCGAATCCAGAGGCAAGCGAGTTGCCGATGATCGCGCCGATGATGCCGAAGATCGTGGTCAGCCAGAGCGGACTGTGCTGCTTTCCGGGCAGGATCGCCTTGGCGATCAGCCCCAGCACGAATCCGACGACGATGGCCCACAACCAGCTCATAGCTGCCTCCTCATTCGGCTCAACATGAGCATTACGGTCAGTGTCGGCCGATCCTCCATACGGCGCATGTCGGGCACCCCCATACGTGGCATGACGCAGTCAGGACACCGAGAAGCAACCTGCCCCGGTCTCGAAGGCTGCGCAGCCCCGGCGTAACGTGGAGCGGGTCCGGGCCGGGGAGTGCCCGGCTTCTTGTGAGCAGGCGGTGGAATGTGATGCGGAAGCAGAGCGGCGCCCAGGTCTTCCGGATCACAGGGGCCCGGCAGGGACTCGAGGACGACGTGCGCGGCCGGCAGCGGCGGTACGTGATCTCGATGTCGATCCGAACGCTTTCGGTCATTGCCGCGGCGGTGCTGTGGAACGTCGAGCGGCACGTTGCTTTCGTCGCACTGGTGCTCGGCATCCTCCTGCCGTACGTCTCCGTGGTGATCGCCAACGCGGGCCGGGAGAACGCCCCTTCACTGCCGTCGACCTTCGTACCGGCGCCGTCCCGGCCGATGCTCGCGCCGCCCCTCGCGCGCGACGAGTCCGCGGAACCCGTCCCGGAAGCCGGCACGGGCCCCGCGCGGGGCGAGCCCAACGCTCCGTCGGGCCACCAGAACTGACCGTCGACGTTGCGCCAAGCTCAAGAAAAGCTCAGATCAATCATGTAGTTCCGGTGCCAGGCAGCGGGTCCCCCATGACATACTTCGTACGCGCTCCGCATCCCCCGTCGGAGCGACAGACCGACGCCGGGCAGCTCCCCCCGTGGCTGCTCGGCGTCGCCTTGTTTTGAACGCACTTGGACGTTATCTGTGAGCGACGAAACACCGATCTGTTCCGCCAAGGGCTGCCGCGCCGACGCCGTGTGGGTGCTCGCGTGGAACAACCCGAAGATCCACACTCCGGAGCGCCGCAAGACGTGGCTCGCATGTGAGGAACACCGCGAGCACCTCTCCCAATTCCTCGGTGTGCGCGGCATGTTGAAGGACACCGTGCCGCTGGCCGACTGGGAAGCCCCGGAGGACTAGCCGCCGATCGCCGACATCGGGCGCTCCGGCTGCAGGAACGTCGGGTCGTCCAGGCCCGAGCCCGCCTTCTTGCCCCACATCGCGAGCTTCCATATGCGCGCGATCTCCTCGTCCGAACCGGCCTCGCTGTCCTCGCCGTTCGCCCGCAGGGCCGCCCGCAGGTCGGTCTCCTCGGTGGCGAACAGGCAGGTGCGGACCTGGCCGTCGGCCGTGAGCCGGGTGCGGTCGCAGGCCGAGCAGAACGGGCGGGTGACGGAGGCGATGACGCCGACGCGATGCGGCCCGCCGTCCACGACCCAGCGCTCGGCCGGCGCGGAGCCGCGCTCGCCGGAGCCCTCTTCGGTGAGCTCGAAGCGCGTACGCAGAGACTGCAGGATGTCACCGGCGGTGATCATTCCGTCGCGCTTCCAGCCGTGCTGGGCGTCCAGCGGCATCTGCTCGATGAAACGAAGTTCGTAGTCGTTCTCGACGGCCCAGGCGAGGAGGTCCGGGGCCTCGTCGTCGTTCAGGCCGGGCATCAGGACCGTGTTCACCTTGACCGGGGTCAGGCCCGCGTCACGGGCCGCCCCGAGACCGTCCAGGACGTCCTTGTGCCGGTCGCGGCGGGTGAGGGTCTTGAAGACGTCGGGGCGCAGCGTGTCCAGGGAGACGTTGACCCGGTCCAGGCCGGCGGCCTTGAGGGCGGCGGCGGTGCGCTTGAGACCGATGCCGTTCGTCGTCAGGGACATCTTGGGGCGCGGCTCCAGCTGGGCGCAGCGCTCGACGATGCCGACCAGGCCGGGGCGCAGGAGCGGCTCGCCGCCGGTGAAGCGGACTTCGGTGATGCCGAGCTGTGTCACGGCGATCCGGACGAGACGCACGATCTCGTCGTCGCTGAGGAGCTCGGACTTGGACAGCCACTGCAGGCCTTCTTCGGGCATGCAGTACGTGCACCGCAGGTTGCACTTGTCGGTCAGCGAAACCCGCAGATCGGTGGCCACTCGGCCATAAGTGTCGATGAGCACGTGGGCCCCCTCCCTGATCCTGATTCAGCCTGTCCGGTTCAGATACCACGAGCCTACGTGACGGGACCGACATCGACGGGGGCCCGATCCCACGAGGAGCGGTGCGGCCGCGTCGTAGAGATCTACCAACGATCTACGACGCGGCCGCTGACCTGCTCATTCAGAGGGGATCAGTGGGCTCCGGTTCCCGTGAGGGACCGTACCTCCAGCTCCGCGTACTTGCCCTTGTCGGGCTCCTCCTTCGACAGCAGCGTGCCGAGCCAGCCGAGCAGGAAGCCCAGCGGGATGGAGATCAGGCCCGGGTTCTCCAGCGGGAAGAAGTCGAAGTTCGCGTCGGGGAACATCGAGGTGGGCTTGCCCGAGACGACCGGCGAGAACAGCACCAGGCCGACCGCGGCCACGAGTCCGCCGTAGATGGACCAGAGCGCGCCCTGCGTGGTGAACCGCTTCCAGAAGAGGCTGTAGAGGATCGTCGGCAGGTTCGCGGAGGCCGCGACGGCGAAGGCGAGGGCGACCAGGCCCGCCACGTTGAGGTCACGGGCCAGGGCGCCGAGCGCGATGGAGACGATGCCGATGAAGACGGTCGACCAGCGAGCGGCCTTCATCTCCTCCTTCTCGGTGGCCTTGCCCTTCTTGATGACGTTGGCGTAGATGTCGTGCGCGAACGACGAGGACGAGGCGAGGGTCAGACCGGCGACGACCGCGAGGATCGTGGCGAAGGCGACCGCCGAGATCACGGCGAGCAGGAGCGCGCCGCCGGTGGAGTCGCCACCGCCGCCGATCTCCAGGGCGGCGAGCGGCGCCGCGGTGTTGCCCGCCTTGTTCGAGGCGATGATGTCGCCGGGCTTGAGCAGGGCGGCGGCGCCGAAGCCGAGGACGATCGTCATCAGGTAGAAGGACCCGATGATGCCGATCGCCCAGTTCACGGACTTACGCGCGGCCTTGGAGGTCGGCACGGTGTAGAAGCGGATCAGGATGTGCGGCAGTCCCGCCGTGCCGAGCACCAGGGCGATGCCGAGCGAGATGAAGTCCAGCTTCGAGGTGCCGCTCACGCCGTACTTGAGACCGGGCTCCAGGAAGGCCGAGCCCTTGCCGCTGTTGGAGGCGGCGGTGCCGAGCAGGTCGGAGACGTTGAAGTTGAACTTCAGGAGGATCAGGAAGGTGATCAGGACGGTGCCCGCGATGAGCAGCACGGCCTTGACCATCTGCACCCACGTGGTGCCCTTCATGCCGCCGATGGTGACGTAGACGATCATCAGGACGCCGACGAGGGCGACGATCAGGATCTTGCCCGCGTCGCTGGTGATGCCGAGCAGCAGCGAGACCAGGACACCGGCGCCCGCCATCTGCGCGAGCAGGTAGAAGATCGAGACGACGATCGTCGAGGTGCCCGCGGCGGTGCGCACCGGACGCTGGCGCATGCGATAGGCCAGGACGTCGCCCATCGTGTAGCGGCCGGAGTTGCGCAGCGGCTCGGCGACCAGGAGGAGCGCCACCAGCCAGGCGACCAGGAAGCCGATGGAGTAGAGGAAGCCGTCGTACCCGAAGAGCGCGATGGCGCCCGCGATGCCGAGGAAGGACGCGGCGGACATGTAGTCGCCGGAGATCGCCAGGCCGTTCTGGAAGCCGGTGAACTGGCGGCCGCCCGCGTAGAAGTCGGCGGCGCTCTTGGTCTGGCGACCGGCCCAGACGGTGATGAAGAGGGTCGCGACGACGAAGGCCGCGAAGAGGCTGATGATCAGCGCCCGGTGCTCGGAGGCGTCGGACGTCGCGGCCAGGACTGTGGTGTTCAGCGCGGGGCTCATGCGCCGCCCTCCATACGGGACTTGATGGCCTCGGCCTTGGGGTCGAGCTTCGCGGCGGCGTGGCGCGAGTAGAACCAGGCGATGAGGAACGTGGTCAGGAACTGCGCGAGACCGAGGACGAGGGCGACATTGATGTTGCCGAACAGCTTGGTGCCCATGAAGTCGCCCGCGTAGTTCGAGAGCAGGACGTACGCCAGGTACCAGACGATGAAGGCGACGGTCAGCGGGAAGGCGAAGGAGCGGTGCGCCTTGCGGAGTTCACCGAACTCGGGGCTCGCTTGCTCCTGGAGGAATTCTTCCGTGGACGGCGCATGGGGAGCGGGGGCTTCTCCGTCCTTGGACGGTGGGGATGCATCGGGGGCCACGGAGTCTTCTCCTCGTGGTGCGGGTGCGGTGGGGACGGACAGCTGATCCATTGACTCTCTTCGGTCCGGCAGTGACGCGGATCACGTGAGCCACGGATGGCGATGCTAAGGCCACAGGACGTGATCCGACAGGGGTCGATGTTGCTTCGGTTACTTGTTCAACGTCACGGCGGCACGTCCGGCGCGGCGAGACGCACTGCTTTCTTCCGGAATCCATTGCTGGCCTGGGAGTTCGGGGGATAGCTTCACCCTGAACGACCCGTCATGTACCTGCCCGATCACAAGTTGTGTTCGGGCAGTTCACGTATCCGGATGATGTGGAGATCCCATGGCTCATCTGCGTTCCAGACGTCGCATCGCGCTCACCGTGCCCCTGGGCATAGCGCTCGCGGCGTCGGTCGGCTTCGCCCCGGGTGTCGCGACCGCGGTCCCCGCCGACGCACCCGCCACCGCGTCGGCGAAGGCCGAGGCCCCCAAGCTCGCGTATGTCGTCAACACCCGCACGGACTCCAAGACGATCGCGTACGTCAAGAAGGCGATCGCCAGGGCTGACGGCTCCGTCGTCGTCGCGTACCCGAAGATCGGCGTCATCGTCGCGCACTCGGCCAACCCCGACTTCGGCAAGCAGCTGCGCAAGGTCAAGGGGGTCCAGTCCGCGGGCGCGACCCGCACCTCGCCCCTGACCGCTGCGGGCACGACGGAGGAGGGCGCCCCGACCCTCCTGTCGAAGGCCGAGGCCAAGTCGCTCAAGGCGCAGGCCGATTCGGGCGCCGAGCCGCTCGAGGCCGACCAGTGGGATCTGCGCGCGATAGGCGCCGACAAGGCAGCGAAGATCAACCCGGGCAGCAAGAAGGTCACCGTCGGCGTCATCGACACCGGAGTCGACGACACCCACCCGGACCTCGCGCCCAGCTTCTCGGCCTCGCAGTCGGCGAGCTGCGTCGGCGGCAAGGCGGACACCTCTCCCGGCGCCTGGCGCCCGGAGAAGCCGGACCACTACCACGGCACGCATGTCGCGGGCGAGATAGCCGCCGCGCGCAACGGCGTGGGCGTCGCGGGTGTCGCGCCCGGCGTGAAGGTCGCGGGCATCAAGGTGGCCGACCCGGTCAGCGAGCTGTTCTACCCGGAGAGCGTCGTCTGTGCCTTCGTGTTCGCCGCCGACAAGGGCATCGAGGTCACGAACAACAGCTACTACGTGGACCCGTGGCTCTACAACTGCATGGACGACCCGGACCAGCGGGCCATCGTCGACGCGGTCAACCGCGCCCAGCTGTACGCCCAGAAGAAGGGCACCCTGAACCTCGCATCGGCGGGCAACTCCAACCACGACCTCGCCTCCGACGAGATCCTGGACGACTCGAGCCCCGACGACTCGACGCCGGTGCCGCGCACCATCGACCCGTCCGAGTGCTTCGACATCCCGACGCAGCTGCCGGGTGTGGTCACGGTCAGCGCGACGGGCGTGCAGAACCTCAAGTCGTACTACTCCACGTACGGCAAGGGCGTCATCGACGTCGCGGCCCCCGGTGGCGACGCCCGCCAGATCCCGGCGGACACCCCGTCGAAGAACGGCCGCATCCTCTCCACGATGCCGGGCAACCAGTACGGCTGGCTGCAGGGCACCTCGATGGCATCGCCGCACGCCGCGGGCGTGGCCGCGCTCCTGAAGTCGACGCACCCCAAGGCGAGCCCCGCCGAGATCCAGCGGCTGCTCAAGAAGCAGGCCGACAACCCGGGCTGCCCGACGGAGCCGTACGACCCGGACGGTGACGGCAAGGTCGACGCGGTCTGCGAGGGCGGCAAGAACAAGAACGGCTTCTACGGCAGCGGGATCGTCGACGCGCTCGACGCCGTGAAGAAGTGATGGGGACCCACACCATGACCGCACCTTTCACGCGCTCCCGGCGCGTGCTCGCACTTCCGCTCGGCATGGCGGTGGCCTCGGCCGTCGCCTTCCTGCCGGGCACGGCGTCGGCCCAGCCGGACGCCGCTTCCCGGCCGGGCGGCCCGGTGTCGTCCGCCGTGTCCGCCCTGGACACGGCGCTCGCGGACGGCACGTCGATGAGCTATGTCGTCAACGTCCGCTCCGGGCACGGCGGTTCACCGTCCGGCAAGACGTCGGCGTACGTGAAGAAGGCCATCACCAAGGCGGGCGGCAAGGTCGTCATCGCGTACGACAGGATCGGCGTGATCGTCGTCCACGCGTCGGACGCGGACTTCGCCGAGAAGATCCGCAAGGTGAAGGGCGTCGCGTCGGCGGGGGCCACCCGCACCGCGCCGCTGTCCGCGCAGTCCGACGACGCCCTTGAGGCCGACCGGCCGCTGACCGCCGCCGAGGCCAAGAAGGCGGCCGGGCAGGCGGGCGCGGGTCAGGACGAGCTGGAGCCGCTCCAGTGGGACCTGCCGGCCATCAAGGCGGACAAGGCCCACAAGGTGTCGCTGGGCAGCTCCAGGGTCACCGTCGGCGTCCTGGACTCCGGCGTGGACGACACGCACCCGGACATCGCGCCGAACTTCGACGCGAAGGCGTCCGCGAGCTGCCTGGGCGGCGTGCCCGTGCAGAAGGACAGCGCGTGGCGTCCGGTGTCCGGGGAGAGCGACCACGGCATGCACGTGGCGGGCACGATCGCCGCCGCGAAGAACGGCACCGGCGTCACCGGTGTCGCTCCCGGCGTGAAGGTGGCGAGCCTGAAGGTGGCCGAGCCGGCGACCGGCATGTACTACACGGAGGCCGTGGTCTGCGGCTTCATGTGGGCGGCCGACCACGGCGTGGACGTCACCAACTCCAGCTACTACACCGACCCGTGGCTGTTCAACTGCAAGACGGACGCCGACCAGAAGGCCCTGGTCGACGCCGTCGGGCGGGCCACCCGGTACGCGGAGCGCAAGGGCGCGGTGAACGTCGCGGCGGCCGGAAACGCCGAGACGGACCTCGCGCAGGACGAGATCGTCGACGACTCGAGCCCGGACGACACCACCCCGGTGCCCCGGACGATCAAGACCGCGGACTGCCTCGACCTGCCGTCGCAGCTTCCGGGTGTCGTGACCGTCTCGGCCACGGGCGCGAAGGGCATCAAGTCCTCGTACTCGAACTACGGCAACGGCGTCGTCGACATCGCGGCGCCGGGCGGCGACTCCACCAAGTTCCAGACGCCGGACGCACCGGCCACGGACGGCCGCATCCTGTCGACGCTCCCGGGCGGCAAGTTCGGCTACAAGGCGGGTACGTCGATGGCGTCACCGCACGCCGCGGGCGTGGCCGCGCTCGTCAAGTCGGCCCATCCGCACGCGTCTTCGGCCACGGTGAAGGCGCTGCTCTACGGTGAGGCCGACGCCATGAAGTGCACCGATCCGTACGACATCGACGGCGACGGCAAGATCGACGCGGTGTGCGCGGGCGGCAAGAACAAGAACGGCTTCTACGGCGTGGGCATGATCGACGCCCTCGACGCCGTACGGAAGTAGCGGGTTCGCAAGGCGAGCCGGGCCGGGCGGTTGCATGCCGCCCGGCCCTTCGCGAGAGGATCTCGTCCCATGTATGAGTATCGGAACCCCGCATTCGGCTCCGTCGACACGGACAGCTGGGTGCCCAGGCCCGCCCGGCCCACCTGGCAGCTGGCGCTCCAGTTCATCGCCACCGTGATCGTGCTGCCCGTGTGGTGGGTGCTGTGGCTGGCGTTCGCGATCGTCCTCATCGGCATCGCGATGATCACCGAGATCTTCACGTACATCATTCCCGGCTACGAGCGCGGCTTCGAGAAGGTCATGGACGCGACCCTCGGCCGCATGGAGCTGTGGCCGCTGTGGGCCGTGACCTGGCCGGAGCTGCGGCACGAAGGGGACGCCGACTTCTACCGCGCGCGGGTCGACAAGCACCTCGACAAGTGGACGAAGAAGCTGTCGGCCCCGAAGGACCCCAAGACCCCGGAGCTGCCCAAGGAGTGCGTGGTCCCGCTGCGGTTCTACCGCGGTGTCGGCGGCTCCTACGTGGTGCGGACCGCGACCCCGCTGGGATGGGACCTGCAGCCCTCCGAGCCGGAGAAGGAGATCAAGCTGGGGTGGGCGGCCGCAGCCACCGAGCCGTCGGCATGACGCAGTCACCGATGGCCGGTACGCGGGCGGCCTGGGCCGCGCTCGGCGGCGACCCCGCTCTCCTCTCCCGTGTCACGCCCCTCGTGCGGGGAGGCACGCTGCCCGCGAGGCTTCCCGTGCGCGAGCTGGCCCGCGGCTGCGTCGGAGCCTGCGCGCTGGCCGCCGCCGAGCTGACCGCGGCCCGCACCGGGCGGGCCGTGCCCGGGGTGCGGGTCGACGACGGGGCGGTGGCCACGGCATTCACCAGTGAGCGGCACCTCCTCGTGGACGGTCGCGCCCCCGTCTCCTTCGCGCCGCTGTCCCGCTTCTGGCGCACCGCGGACGGCTGGGTGCGGACGCACGCCAACTACCCCCACCACCGGCAGGCGCTGCTGGCCGCGCTGAACTCCCCGGACCCCTCCGTGGACGCGGTGGCCGCGCGGCTCGCGGAACGGTCCTCCCTGGACGTCGAGGACGCCGTGTACGCCGCCGGGGGCCTCGCGGTGGCGCTGCGTACGCCCCAGGAGTGGGCCGCGCACCCGCAGGGCGTCGCGGTGGCCGAGCGGCCGCTGGTGAGCCGCGAGCGGGTCGGTGACGGGCCCGCACGGCCCCTTCCCGCGCTCACCGGCTCCCCCGTGCTGCCCGCCGCGGGGCTCCGCGTCCTCGATCTCACCCGCGTCATCGCCGGTCCGGTCGCGACCCGCACGCTCGCGCTGCTCGGCGCGGACGTCCTGCGGGTCGACCCGCCCCGGCTGCCCGAACTCCCGGACCAGCACGCCGACACCGGCTTCGGCAAGCGGTCGGCGACGCTCGACCTGGCGGAGCGCAGCGGCCGGCGCACCTTCGACGAGCTGCTCGCGCGGGCCGACGTGGTCGTCACCGGCTACCGGCCCGGCGCCCTCGACCGCTTCGGGCTCGACCCTCGGGCGCTGGCCGAGCGCAGACCCGGGGTCGTGGTGGCGCAGCTGTCGGCGTGGGGCGGGTACGGGCCGTGGGCGCGGCGGCGCGGGTTCGACAGTCTGGTGCAGGTCGCCACGGGGATCGCGGCCGTGGAGGGGGCGGCGGACGGGCCGGGCGCACTGCCCGCGCAGGCCCTGGACCACGGCACGGGCTATCTGCTGGCCGCGGCCGTCCTGCGCTCGCTCACCGAGCAGGTGTCGGGCGAGGGCGGGGCCCGGTGCGTGCGGGTCGCTCTGGCGCGGACGGCGGGGTGGCTGCTGGCGGGGGACGAGGCGGGCGACCCGGGTGACGGGGCCTCTTCGTACGATCCCGGTGCCTGGCTGGCCGAGACGGAGGGTCCGCTGGGCCGGCTGCGGTACGCGCTGCCGCCGGTGAGTTTCGCGGGCGGACCGGTGAACTGGGCTCGCCCGAGCGGCCGTTGGGGCGCGGATACGCCCGAATGGCGCTGAGAGCGGCCCGGCGGGCGGAAGGGGATTCCACCAGTTGTTTGCCAGGACTTGCCCGTTAAGGGGACACCTGGTGAAGATCATGTGGTGAGCTCCATACAGCCGTCCGCCGACCCCGGCGGCGAGGCCACGGCGGACGCGGTCGCCGCCGCGCCCCTCGCCTCCCGTCGCGCGCCGCGCCGCCGTCCTTCGACGGGCGGCGCCGTCGCCGTGCTCGTCCTGGTGACCGTCGCCGCGCTCGTCCCGCTGCTCGGCCCGTCGGCGGCGCTGAGCGGCACCGGGGAGGCCGAAGCGCCCGGCACCGCCGGGATCACGTTCCTGCGGACGGTCATGTTCGCCGCGCTGTGCGTGCAGTTGGGCGAGGTGTACGCGATCCGTCTGGCCCGCAGGGTGCCGGGGGCGCCGCTGGACCGTGAGCCACGGAGCTGGGCGGCGTACGGGGCGGGGGCGGGCATCGTCGCCTCGCTCGGCCTGGCTTCGGTGGTGGCCACCGGCAACCTCGTGCCGCATCAGCTCTCCGACATGGACATCGGCGGTCTCTACGCGTCGAGGGACGGCAGGCTGGCGCTCCTGGAGGTCAACGCCTTCATCGTGGCGCTGCTGTGCGCGCGCTCGCGCCGCCCGTCCAGTGCCGCGCTTCCGCTGGCCGCGGTGATCGTGGCGGAGGCCCTGCGGGCGCACCCTCCGGCGGAGGACAGCGCGCTCGTCGGCACCGGTCTGACGCTGGTGCATCTGACCTGCGGGGTGCTGTGGGCGGGGGGCCTGCTGCAGGTGCTGCGCATGCTGCGGCTGTGGCGGACGTCGGCTCCGGAGGCGGGCGCGGCCGTACTGGGGCTCTACGCGCGCGTGGCGGCCGTCCTGTTCGCCGCGATCACGGTGACGGGGGTGTGCAGCACCCTGCGCCGGATGCCGGCGAGCACGGTGCTCGACCAGCTGACGGACACGGCCTACGGACGCACGCTGCTCGCCAAGGTGCTCCTCGTGGTGGCCGTGGCCGTCCTCGCGCTGCTCGCGCGCCGACGCCTGCGCAGGGCCACCGACCCTGCCTCCGCGTACTCCCCCGCGCGGGGGGAGGTCATCGCGCTGGGTGTCGTGGTGGCGGTGTCGGCTCTCCTGACGGCGTTGCCGCTGCCGATTCGCTGGTGAGCGGCGCGGGCTGGCTGGATTTCGTAGGGCGGGTGGGCTGCGCTGCCAGTACGCCGCTGACCAGCAGGAACTGTGCGGCGATGTAGGTGAGCATGATCCAGAAGTCGGGGCGCGGAGCCTGCGGCCATTCGGCGACGCCGGTCGCGATGAGCGTGTCCGACAGGAGGAAGAGCGCACCGCCGGCCGCCGCGGTGAGGCCCAGCCGCGTGGCGGCGAACGCCATGGCGGTGAGCAGGAGGCTGTAGCCCGCCACCGGGCCGCGCATGTCCGCGGGGAGGTCCGGCCAGAGGAGGGCGACGGTGGCGATGAGGGCGGTGGCGTACCCGGCCACCAGCCAGGCGCCACGCGCGCGTGCCGTGCCGTGGCGCTTGAAGAGGGCGAGGTAGCAGATGTGCCCCGCCGCGAAGGAGCCCATCCCCGCCAGGAACGCGGGGTCGGCGTCGAAGAGGAGGAGGGTGTCGCCTCCCCAGCCGAAGAGGAGCGCCGCGGTCAGGAGGGGCGGGCCTTTGACCGTGAGTACGTACCCCGCCAGGAGCGGCATGAGGAGGGGCTTGAAGATGGCGTGCCCTGTGTCCCAGCCCGCCAGCAGTGCCCCCAGGTCGCCGAGCGCGGCGATGCCGAACGCCACGAGGAACAGCTTGGCCCTGGCGGACCCGACGGGACCGGGGCTCACGCCGCGCTCTCCTTCATCGGCTCCGTCATCGGCTCCGGCTGCGACGGTGCCTGCGGCGGTGCCACGGGGGCCTGTGGCTGCCAGCCGGGCCCGCGGAACAGCCTTCCGCCGCGCTCGCGCCAGCTGGTCGCCCCCCGGAGGTCCTTGGCTATCGCCGCGTACTCATGCGTGGCCACCCGCAGCGGGTTGTACGTGGTGATGTTCTTCGTGAGGCCGTAGACCGGGCGGTCCGTCTCCGCGACCCAGGAGCCGAACATGCGGTCCCAGATGATCAGGATGCCGCCGAAGTTGCGGTCCAGATAGCCGCCCTGCGACGCGTGGTGGACGCGGTGGTGCGAGGGCGTGTTGAAGACGAACTCGAAGGGGCGCGGGAGCTTGTCGATGCGTTCGGTGTGGATCCAGAACTGGTAGACGAGGTTCGCCGACGAGCAGAACGCGAGCGCCGCAGGGTGCACGCCGAGCGCGATCAGCGGGATGTAGAAGGGCCAGACCGTCAGGCTCGTCCAGGGCTGGCGCAGCGCCGTCGTGAGGTTGAACTTGCGGCTGGAGTGGTGCACGACGTGGCAGGCCCACAGGATGCGGATGACGTGGTGCCCGCGGTGCGACCAGTAGTAGAAGAAGTCCTGCCCGAGCAGCATCAGCGGGATCGTCCACCACAGGACGGGGATGTGCAGCGGCGTCAGTGCGTAGACCGCCGTGTAGATCGCGACGATGGGGATCTTCCACAAGAAGTCGAAGACGAGGCTGCCGAGCCCCATGGTGATGGAGGTGGCGGCGTCCTTCGTCTCGTACCCGGCTTCGTCCTCGTCCGGATGGATCCGGTGGCTCACGATCTCCACGACGGTGAGCAGCACGAAGGCAGGTATGGACCACAGCACGACATCGGGCAGGTTCGGCGGCATGCGTGCACCGTAAAGGCCTCTGGCGGGCCGCCGCTAGACGTAGTTACCGACAAGTATTACCAGGGGTAAGAAGACGGATGTTGGTGATCCCCGCCAAAAGCGGACGCTCGGACAACCACGGACGACCGGACACCCGCGGACGCCCCGGGCACCCCGGGCACCCCGGGCACCCCGGGCACCCGCGGAGGCTCAGACACCCACCGCCCCGAGCAGCGCCCCCGCCCCGTACGTCACCGCCATCGCGAGCGCCCCTCCCGCCATGTTGCGCACCACGGCGGGCCGCACCTGCGCGGAGCTGAGGCGTGCGCTGCTCCAGCCCGTGAGGGCGAGCGCGCCGAGGACCGAGACGAAGGTGACCGCGAGGCGCCAGTCGGCGGGCGGCAGCACGATCGCCAGGAGCGGGAGCAGCGCGCCCACCGTGAAGGCCACGAAACTGGCCCAGGCCGCGTGCCACGGGTTGGTGAGGTCGTCGGGGTCGATACCGAGCTCCACGCGCGCGTGCGCCCGCAGCGCGTCCCGCTCGGTGAGCTGCTCCGCCGCTTCCCTGGCCACGTCCCGGCTCAGCCCGCGGCCCTCCAGGAGGTCCGTCAGCTCGGCCAGTTCGGCCTCGGGCTGCTCCCGCAGCTCGCGCTTCTCCATGGCGAGCGCGGCCTTCTCGGAGTCGCGCTGGGTGGACACCGAGACGTACTCGCCCGCGGCCATGGACATCGACCCGGCGAGCAGCCCGGCGAGGCCCGCGGTGAGCAGCGTGCTGCGGTCGCCCGTGGCGCCCGCGACGCCGACGACGAGACCCGCCGTGGAGACGATGCCGTCGTTGGCCCCGAGCACGGCCGCCCGCAGCCAGTTGAGGCGGGAGGCGAGAGCGCCGCCGTGTGCTTCGTCGTGTTCAGCTGCCTGATCGCTCACCCGGGGAGGGTCTCACCCCCGGGTGAGCGAGGCGGGCAGGGGCACGCCGTCACCAGACGCGTACCGACCCTCCCGGGGCGAACACCGGGCTCGTCGCGCCGGCGGGCGTCTCCTTGAGGGGTTCGTCCAGTTCCTGGACGGTCGGTCCGACCTTCGCCGCGATCGCGTCGAGGCGCTCCAGGTCGAAGCCGTAGACCCGGGCCGCGTTGCCGCCGACCATGGCCGCTATCTCGTCCTTCGGGAGGCCCGCGTAGGCGATGCGGAGGCCTTCGCGCGAGAACGGGTGCGTGCCTTCGTCGTGCGGGTAGTCGCTCCCCCACATGATCTTGTCGAGGCCGATCCTGTTCCGCATCTGCGCCTCGTGCGGGCGCATGAAGCTCGCGCCGACGAAGCAGTTCTCGCGCCAGACCTCGGACGGGCCCTTGCCCATCGATTCGGCGAGGCCCGCACCGAATTTCGACTCCGCCGTCCCGCCGGTGGCCGCCTTCGACGCCGCCGCGACCAGGCGCCCGTGGTAGTAATCCAGCATGTCCAGCACGCCCGGGATCCAGCCCGAGCCCTGCTCCGTGAGGACGAGCCGCAGCTCTGGGTGGCGGCGGAAGGCTCCGCCGAACACCAGGTGCCACAGCGCCCGGTGCGAGAACCACGTCGTCTCCACCATGAAGACGGCCCGCGCGGCCGGTTCCTCGCCCAGCGGCGGCGATGCCGACCCCGCGTGGTGGTTGACCGGCACGCCACGCTCGGCGCAGGCGGCCCAGATCGGGTCGTACGTCGCCGAGTAGAGCTCGGCGAGTCCGCTGCCCGGTGGTGTGCCGGGCAGCAGCAGACCGCCGTTCAGGCCCGCGTCGGCCGCCCAGTGGATCTCCTTGACGGCCTCGTCCACGTCGTTCAGGAGGATCTGGAAGACGCCCGCCCTGCGGCCGTCGGCGGCGGCGCAGAAGTCGGCGAGCCAGCGGTTGTGCGCCCGCAGGCCCGCCCAGCGCTGCTCGAACTCCTCCCGCGTGGGCGCCGGTGCCATCAAGGAGGCGGTCGGGAAGAAGGGCGGGATGGTGTTCGGGAAGACGACCTCGGCGACGATGCCGTCCTGTTCGAGCTCAGCCAGACGGCGCTCCGAGTTCCAGTTGCGGTCGGCGGTGTCGGCGAGCAGGTCCTCGTACGGATTGACGTAGGTGGCCGCCCACGCGTCGAACGCGTCGTGGTGGCGGGACTCCAAGTAGGGCTTGTAGTCGAGGAGATCGGCGCCCGCGTGGCAGTCCGCCGAGATGACGGTGTAGCGCTCCGCGCTCTTGTCGGTCGTGCGCTGTGAACTCATGTGTCCGCCCCCAGTACCGGGAAGTCGTGGTCGGTCAGCCAGTGGCGGCCCACGTCGCGCGAGCGCGCCCAGGAGGCCTCGACGGCCGACTGGGCCGCGTCCTCGGTGGACTGGCCGAGTTCGGCGGGCGTCGGGCCGATGCGGCGGGCCAGCGGCGCCAGCTTCTCGGTGTCGAAGCCGAAGACCTCCGCCGCCGCGAGACCCAGCATCCGGCGGGTCTCCCCCACCGGGATGTCGTGGAAGGTCTTCTTCAGCCACGCGCGTGTGTCGGGCCAGGTCCCTTCGGGGTGCGGGAAGTCGCTGCCCCAGAGGATGTTGTCCACGCCGATCTCGTAGCGCTGGGCGAGTTCGCGGCGCTTGGTGTTGGTGGCGCAGATGAAGATCTGCCGGTCCAGGTACTCGTGCGGGGGCCGCTTGAGCTCCGCGAACGGGGAGAGCTTCTTGCCGCCGTGCGCGCCCAGGTAGAGGCGGTCCATGAACCACAGGAGGTTCGGCAGCCACCAGCAGCCGGACTCCGCGACGCCGAACTTCAGCCCCGGATGGCGTTCGAAGACGCCCGACCAGAGCATGAACCACAGCGGCCGCGCGGGCCACCAGGTCACTTCGGAGACGTAGATCCCCAGATGGTCGCCGTACTCATGGCGGGGCGCCGCCCCGGAGTGGGTCACCACCGGCATCGCACACTCGGCGGCCGCCGCCCACACCGGGTCGTAACGGCGGTCGTGGTAGGGCGCCTTGTCGACCCACATGGAGGGGATCATCAGCGCGCCGAGCCCGGACTCCTTGGCCCGGTGCACCTCGGCGACGACCCGGTCGACCTCCCCGGTGATGGGCAAAAGGGCGACACCACAGTGCCGTTCGGGATGCTCGGACACGAAGTCGGCGAGCCAGCGGTTGTGCGCCTGCGCGCCCGCCATGCCGAGCTCCGGGTCCTGGTCCCCCGAGAGGCCGAGGCCCACCCCGAAGGGCGCGGCCGTCTGGCTGTCCACGGCGTCCGCGTCGGGGAAGACGACCTCGGCGGCCACCCCGTCGCCGTCGAGCTCCTTGAGGCGCTGCGAGGTCTCCCAACCGCCGCGCAGGCCCTCTTCGTTGTCCTGGAACCACTTGGCGGCGAACGCGTCGTTGCGGATGCCGAGCCGCGTCGCCTCCGCGCGGCGGGCGTCGCGCTCCCCGAGGAACTGGTCGAAGTCCCGGTGGAAGCGGCCGTCCAGATAGGGCCGGTACTCCTCGGTGGGAAGCCCGGCGTGGCAGTCGGAGGAGATGATCAGGTACGGGTCGTTGTGCTGAGCGCCTTGCCGGGCGCCTTGCTGAGCCGTCATCACACGTCCCTCAGTCAGTCGAGGATGAAGCTTTCCAGGTACGCCGGGTTGGCGCGGTCCAGCATCGACCGCGACCTGGCGTTGATCTGCCGGTCGCTGTGCTCGCTCGGCGGGAGCAGCCAGAAGCGGTCGGCCGCGATCCCCTCCGCCACGAAGTCCGCGACCTGCTCGACCGGGGTGAACTCCACCTCCTGGCCCGCTTCCTTCATCGCGGACTCCCACTGGCCGAGGCTGCGGTAAGGGGTCTTGCGGGGGCGGGACTTGGCGTACCGGTCGGGGCGGTTGCGGTGCGACTCCCACAGCCCCGTGCGCAGCATGTGCGGCCCCGGGAACAGCACGGAGGCACCCACACGCGCGTGCTCCGCCCTCAGATGCGCGTACAGGGACTCCGTCATCGTCACGACGGCCGCCTTGGTGACCGCGTACACGGAGGCCGTCGGCAGCGGTGCGATGCCGCCGTCGCCGGAGGACGTGTTGACGACATGGCCCGGCTCGCCGCCCGCGATCATCCGGGGCACGAAGGCCTGGATGCCGTGGAAGACACCCCACACGTTGACCTCGAAGGCCCACTTCCAGTCGTTCGGCTCGTGCTCCCACATGCGCCCTTCGGCGCCCGATCCGACCCCCGCGTTGTTGCACAGCACATGGACGGCGCCGAATGCCTCGTACGCCGCTTCGGCGAGCGCGAGGACCTGCTCCCGGGAGCCGACGTCGACCACGCGCGCGTGCACGCTCGCCCCGTCCTCGCGCAGCCCGGCGGCCGCCTTCTCCAGGGCGCCCTCCTCGACGTCCGCGAGAACCACCTTCAGGCCGTCCGCCGCGAACCGCCGCGCCATGGCGAGGCCGATGCCGCTCGCCGCGCCCGTGACGACGGCGACCTGACCCTCCCGCAGCTCCATCTCAGACGCTCCCCTCGGGCGGGCCGTCGAGGATCTGCTGCGGGTCGTCGTAGCGCTGGTGGATGTAGGGCAACAGCGCCTGCGCGCTGACCCGTTCGGCCACCCGGCCCTTCTGGTCGGTGGTCTTCTCGCCGATGGTGATCTCGACGAGCGCGCGTACGGGGAGGTCGGCGACCGGGTCGTACATCGACTCGCGCAGGACGACGTCCCCGGTGATGCCCTCCAGCTTGCGGACCTTCTCGTTGCGCACGCAGTGCACGAGCACCGGATCCGCGTCGAAGCCCGAACCGTCCACCGCCGGGAGGAACTTGAAGTAGAAGTCCGTCTTCTGGACCGGCTCGGGAAGGGGCAGGGCGCCGCTGACCGCGCCGCGCACCTCCACGAACGCGATGCCGTGCCGGGCCAGCGAGGCGCGGACGACAAGCCCGTCGCGCTCCACCTCGACCTCGCCCAGCTTCTTCGGTTCCCCGAAGACCTCACGCCCGCCGATCAGGGCCCGCTCGTGGGTCATCGGCATGACCAGCGGATACCAGCCCTCCACCCCGCCGTGCTCGGCGGCGACGGCCACCGAGCCCGCGCCGAGCGGATACCCGGGCAGGTCGACCTTGCTGATGTTGGCCCGCACCAGGGGGCGGGACGTCGGCTTGAGCGGGGGCGGCAGGACGGCCGCCACCGCGTCAGGATCGCTCTCCCAGACGGCCACCACACCGGTGGACCAGATGTCGGGCAGCTTCGAGCTCGCGGTGCGCGCCGCGGTGATCTCCGCATCGGTGCGCGCTCCATAACGTACGCGTGCCATGTCGTACCACCCTTCGTCAGGACTACAAGAGGTCTTGCGGGCGGTTCTGTAACACAGTTACAACAGGAGGCGTGAAGAGTGAAGAGACGCGTACGCATCCGGACCGGGAACGCGGCCATCTCGACCGGGAACAGGTCCTCGCCGCCGCCACGGCCCTCGTGAAGCAGCACGGCCCGCAGGCCCTGACGATGCGCAAGCTCGCCGCCGAGCTCGGCACCGCCGTCACCTCGATCTACTGGCACGTCGGCAACCGCGAGTCGCTCCTCGACGCCCTCGTCGAGCGCACCCTCGCCGACCTCGGCGCCATCCACCCCACGGGCCGCACCCCCGACCGGCGCATCGTCTCCGTGGCGCGCGCCCTGCGCCGGCAGCTGCGCGACCATCCGCACCTCGTCGCGATGGTGCACGAACGCGGCCTCACCGAGCGGATGTTCCTGCCCGCCCAGCAGGTCCTCGTCCACGAGGTGCACGCGGCGGGCCTGCGCGGCGCCCGCGCCGCCGACGCCGTGCGCGCGGTCCAGGTGCATGTCGTCGGCCACCTCCTGGTCGAGCGCAACCGCGAACGCGCGCCCGTGCAGCGGCCGGGCGAGGAGGAACTGTGGGGCGCGCGGACCGCCGAACAGGACCCGGCACTCGCCCGCGCGCTCGCCCGGCCCGTCGACCCCGAGGCGCTGTTCACCCTGTCGGTGAGGGCACTGGTGTCCGGACTGCTGGGCACCCAGACCGACGGAACCGCACCTCGCGGCGACGGAATCGGTCACGCGGCCGACCCGCGCACCGGACCGGGGACCTGACTGTCAGTCGCGGCCCGTATCCTCATGGACCATGCTCGAAGACCAGACGACCGCAGCGTCCGCAGCCTCGTGGCCGGCCGCGTACCCAACGGGGTACGCGGTCGTCGACGTCGAGACCACAGGCCTCGCCCGCGACGACCGCATAGTGTCGGCTGCCGTCTACCGCGTGGACGCCCGGGGCGAGGTGGAGGACCACTGGTACACGCTGGTCAACCCCCAGCGCGACCCCGGACCCGTGTGGATCCACGGCCTCACCAGCGATCTCCTCGCGGACGCGCCGCTCTTCAAGGACATCGCCGACGAGTTCGCCGCGCGCCTCGCCGACCGCGTCCTGGTCGCACACAACGCCGTCTTCGACTGGTCGATGATCGCCAGGGAGTACGCACGCGCGGAGCTCACCGCCCCCGTGCGCCAGCGCCTGTGCACCATCGCCCTCTCCAAGGAGCTGCGCCTCCCGCTGCCCAACCACAAGCTGGAGTCGCTCGCCGCGCACTTCGGGGTGGAACAGCGCAACGCGCACAACGCCCTCGACGACGCGCGCGTGCTCGCCGAGGCGTTCCGCCCCAGCCTCAAGGCCGCGGCGAGCGGCGGGGTGCGACTTCCCCTCCTGGAGTGCCGTCCGCTCACCGAGTGGTCCGACGGCGCGGCCCGGATCGTCCGCCAGTCGACAGGGCCGGGCCCGGCCGCCTCCTCGTACTCGTCGTACGGCCCGGGGAGTTGGCGCCCCTCGCGCAAGCGGCCCGCCTGCCCCTACCCCAACCCGGGGCGGTACGAAACGGGCAAACCACTCCAACAGGGCATGCGCGTCGCGTTCTCCGGCGACACCTCCATCGAGCGCGAGCTGCTCGAGGACCGCGCGGTCGAGGCCGGGCTCCACATCGCGACGAGCGTGTCGCGCCTGACCAGCCTGCTCGTCACGAACGACCCGGACTCGGGCACGTCGAAGACCGTGAAGGCGCGGTCCTTCGGCACGCCCGTCATCGACGAGGCCGCGTTCGGCCAGCTCCTCCAGGACGTCGCTCCGGCGGCTCCCGCGACGGGGGCCTGAGCCGCCCGCGGACGTCAGACGGGTGATTATCGGGCCGGTTCCCGCCTGCTTGCTCGCATGCGGGCGCCGCGCGTCCCACCCTGTGGCGCATGGCACGTTGCGAGGTCTGCGGAAACGACTACGGCATGTCGTTCGAGGTGCACGCGCAAGGCGCGGTGCACGTCTTCGACTGCTTCTCCTGCGCCATTCACCGCATGGCGCCCATCTGTGAGCACTGCCGCTGCCGGATCATCGGCCAGGGCGTGGAGGTCGAGGGGCAGTGGTACTGCGGTGCGCACTGCTCCCGGGCGGAGGGGCAGGTGGGCATCGTCGACAGGGTGTGACCGGACCCCACCACCGGGCACCCCACGACCGAGTTGTACCGTCGTGGGGTGTACCGCTTCCTGTTGTCCCGGCAGTGGGTGATCCTCACCCTCATCGGCCTCGTCCTCATCCCCACGATGATCGAGCTGGGCTTCTGGCAGTTGCACCGCCATGAGCACCGCGTCGCGCAGAACGCCGAGATCTCCGAGGCGCTGGACGCCGAGCCGGTGCCGGCCGAGCAACTGACCTCGCCAGGTCACTCCGTCACCCGCTCCGAGCGCTACCGCCGGGTGAGCGCGCAGGGGACGTTCGACACGAAGCACGAGGTCGTCGTGCGGCGGCGCACGAACTCCGACGAGGAGATCGGCTTCCACGTCCTGACCCCCTTCGTCCTCGACGACGGCAAGGTCCTGCTGGTCAACCGGGGCTGGATCCCGGCGAACGGACCGCAGACCGTGTTCCCGAAGGTCCCCGCGGCGCCCAGGGGCGAGATCACCGTCACCGGCCGCCTGATGGCCGACGAGACGTCCGCGCAGAGCGGCATCAAGGACCTCCAGGGGCTGCCGGACCGTCAGATCATGCTGATCAGCAGCGGGCAGCAGGCGCACACCCTCGGCAAGGAGGTGCTCGGCGGGTACGTCGAGCTGACCTCGCCGGAGTCCCCCGGAAACTCCCCTCAGCTGATCGGCGAGCCCGAGCACGGCGACATCGGCCCGCACATGGCGTACGCCGTCCAGTGGTGGCTGTTCTGCTCGGGCGTCCCCATCGGCTGGGTGATCCTGGTGCGCAGAGAGGTGAAGGACCGCCGCGCGGCCGCCACGGAGGCGGCGCCCGCGACGGAGTCGACGCCTGCTGCCGTCTGACGCGCCTCGCGTTCCGTGGCCGGGACGCGGCAGGATAGGGCCATGGATCTTGGACTGAAGGACCGCGTCTACGTCATCACCGGCGCCACCCGCGGCCTGGGCAACGCCGCCGCGCGTGCCCTGGTCGCGGACGGCGCGAAGGTACTGATCACCGGCCGGGACGAGAAGACGGTGGCCGAGGCCGCGGCCGAGCTCGGCGACAACGCCCGCGGCCTCGCGGCGGACAACGCCGATCCGGCCGTCGCCGGCCGGCTGATCGCCGCCGCGCGCGAGCACTTCGGGCGCTTCGACGGTGTGCTGATCAGCGTCGGCGGCCCGGCCCCCGGTTTCGCCGCCGACAACACGGACGAGCAGTGGGAGTCGGCCTTCGAGTCCGTGTTCCTCGGGGCGGTGCGGCTGGCGCGCTCGGCGGCGGCGGAGCTCGGCGAGGGCGGCGTCATCGGCTTCGTGCTCTCCGCCTCCGTGCACGAGCCGATTCCGGGCCTGACCATCTCCAACGGACTGCGTCCGGGACTCGCCGGCTTCGCGAAGTCGCTCGCCGATGAGGTCGGCCCCCGGGGCATCCGTGTCGTGGGGCTGCTCCCGTCCCGTATCGACACGGACCGGGTGCGGCAGCTGGACGCGCTCTCCGCTGATCCCGAGGCCGCTCGGGCGGGACACGAGTCGCGGATTCCGCTGCGGCGGTACGGGACTCCGGAGGAGTTCGGCCGTACGGCGGCGTTCTTCCTCTCGCCCGCGGCGTCGTATCTGACAGGGGTCATGCTGCCGGTGGACGGCGGGGCACGGCACGGGTTCTGACCGCACCTGCCGTGTGTGACGTCGGCCGGTCCCGAGCCTCGGGACCGGCCGACGTCACATGAGAAGCGGCTCCCTCAACTCACCCGCTCGGCCCGGTGCTTGACCGCCCGCAACTGCACCACCGCGGGCAACCGGGCGAGCCCCGCCGAGTCCCTCGCATGCGTCAGCGCCTCCGCGGAGAGCTGCCGCAGCGCCTCGCCGGGCGTCGCGTGGGGCTCCAGGAGCAGGGAGACGCGTGCCTCCGGCGCGTTGCGGCGGCCCGTGAGGGAGACCGCGGCCCGCTGCACGCCCTCCAGGGACTCCGCCTCCCCGACGAGCACGCTCTCCAGGGCCCGCCCCCGCAGCAGCGCGCCCTCTCCGTCCCCGGTCTCCACGAGGACCTCGGCCAGCCTCCGCCGCCGCAACTGCGCCACCAGCCACCACAGGGCGAGCAGCAGGCACACCGCGAGTACGGCGATCACCGCGGGCCAGAACCAGCCCTCGTCCCGCCATCGCGCCCGGTCCGCGTCGCTCAGCAGGACGTCACGCTTCCCGTCGTGGATCCACCACGACGGCGGCGACGCCCCGAGCCCCACGGCGAGGACCGAACCGCCGCCGAGCAGGAGCACCAGGCCGATCAGGCCGATGAGCACACGGTTGACCGTCTTCAGCATCGCGAGCTCAGCCCTTCCTGCCAGGCCGTGCCACCCGGACCGAGAGGCCGGGGCTGCGGCCGAGGCCCAGATCCCTGATGCCTTCGGCCAGCGTGGCGTCCAAGTCACTTCGTACGTCGTCCAGTTCACGGAAGTGCGAGACCGCGTGGACGTCCACCTTGGAGCGCGTCATGCGGACCCGCACCGACTGTACGCCGGACACGTCCATCGCCCGGTCCCGCAGCACCATCGCGGCGGCGCCCCGATGCAGCCCCGCCCGCACGTCCTCGTCCCCGCGCCGCATCGCGAGGACCGCCCGGAGTCCGGGCGTCGCGGCGAGCAAGATCAGCCAGATGCCGGCGGCCGCGGCCACCCCGGCGCCGACGAGGACCGCCGTGCTGTCCAGGGGCCGCTCGCCGAGTTCGCGGGCGAGGTCGGGCCGCCATCCCATGGCGGAGTGCCCGGCCCGCACGGCCGCGATGTCGTACAGCAAAAGCCCCGCGGCGCCGAGGATCAGCAGCGCGAGGACGGCGGCGGGCACGCGCCGCGGTGACCAGAAACGGGTCGCCTTGGCCTCGTCGTCGGCCAGGGTGGGCGGCGCGTCGTAGGACGCCGCGGACGCCGACTGGTCCAGTTCGCTCTCGGCGCGTTCGACGACGGGCAGCGGCTGCGTGCCGCCACCGCCGCCCGCCACATGAGACCCCGAAGCCTCGCTCATCGCGTCCTCCCCTGCGCCGCGGCATGCATGTGTGCCGAGTGCAGCCGCTCGACGTGGACCGCGACCTCCGGCACTTCCATCCCCGCCAACGCCTTTACCCGCTGGGCGACTTGGCGACGCACCGCGCCGCACTGCCCGCCGATGTCCGAGGGGTAGTCCAGTTCGACGCTGATCCGCACGCGGGCCACGTCATGGCGCACGGTGACGGTCGCGTGCGGCGGGGAGCCGTCCGCGGGCACCGCCGTCAGCGCCTCACGTGCCGCCTGTGCCGCGATCTTCGCGACGACCCGGTCGGCGATCCGGGTCGCACCGCGCTCCGCGGGCGCGACCTGTGGCGCCACGGCTCACCGCCGCCGGTCGTCGCCACGGGTACGGAAGAAGTCACCGAGCTCCAGGTCCCCCTCAAGGAACCGGCCCGCGACAAACCCTATGGCGCCCAGGGCCGCCACCAGCAGAAACGCCCCGAACCCGCCGAAGTACCCGGCGAAGCCGAGCGCCATTCCGGCCACCATGCCGATCACGGCCATGCTCATCGTGTGCTCCTTGGCAAGACGCGTCTGACACCCGGCTCCCGAACCGCCACCACGCTACTGAAGGCGGCCTTGCGGCTCATCGTCTTCCTCGTCCGGAAGCTTCACATCGCTCACCGCGATGTTGACCTCGACGACCTCGAGCCCGGTCATGCGCTCGACCGCGCCGATGACGTTCTCCCGCACATCGCGCGCGACGTCCGCGATCGAGACGCCGTACTCGACGACGATCTCCAGGTCGAGGGCCGTCTGCACCTCGCCGACCTCGGCCTTGACCCCGCGCGACACCGACTTGGACCCCGAACCGCCGGGCACCCGGTCGCGTACGGCCCCGAACGTCCTGGCGAGCCCGCCGCCCATCGCGTGCACGCCGTCGACGTCGCGGGCCGCGAGCCCCGCGATCTTCTCGACCACGCCGTCCGCGATGGTGGTGCGCCCCCGGGTCGCGGGGTCGCCGCCGCCCCTCTTGGTCGTACTGCTCTTGCCGGCCACCTCGTCCGGGGACTCCTTCGTGAGGGTCTCCTGAGGCCGGTTCCGCTGTCCGGTGTCGGTCATCGCCGTGTGTCCCTTTCGAAAGGGGATCTACTCCTTCGCCCACACTAAGTGCGGTTACGTCCTCGCGCGCCAGGGATGCGGCAGGCTGGGGCAATGACCGGTGACGGATGGACCGATGCGGTACGGCGACAGCTCGGCCTGGGGCGGGTTCTCCCCCTGGGAGGTCCGCGTGACGGCTCCTGGCTGACCGAGGCGTGCGCGAACGGAGTACTGCGCCATGCGGCGGATCGGGTGAGCGGAGTGCGGCTCGGCGGCCTGCGGGTGGCGCTCGCCGATCCCTCGACGGCGTACGCGCCCTCCGTGCCGTCACCGCCGAGCGCGCTGCCGCCCGGTCCGCTGCGGATCACGGCGGAGTTCGCCGCCGAGCCGACCGAGCCGCTTCCCGCGGCGGCGGCCCGGCTCCGGGCGGCGCTGTTCGCGGCGGCCGACGAGCGGCTCGGCCTGGTGGTCGACGAGGTGAACCTCAGCGTGACGACGCTGCTCGACGCGGGGCAGGCCCCCGTGGACGTACCGCGGGAGGTGGAGCAGGCACCGGACGGGGCGCAGGCGCCGGACGGAAGCGGCGACGAGGCCCGCGCGGCGAGTGCGGCCCTCGGCGTACCGGGCGTGCGGCGGCTGACGGGTGCGCTCGGCGGCTTCGGCAGCGCCGTCCACCTCGACGCGTCACCGGCGCAGGACAGCGCCCTGCCGCGCCGCCACGCGCGCGTGGAGCTCGCGACGGACCGCGAACACCGCGCCCTGGACGTGGCGCTCGCGGTCCGCACGGCGGTCGGTGACGCGCTGACGGACCACCCGACGGACCACCCGACGGTCGCCGTCCTGGTCACCGCGGTGGAGTGACGACGTCAGTCGCCGAGCCCCGCCAGGTCCCGCAGGCGACGCCCCTGCGCGGCACGCTCGGCGGTGCGCTGCTCCTCGTACGTACGGCCGGACACGCCCTGCAGCAGCGCCTTGGTCTCGATGACCGCGTCGCGCGGCGCGGCAAGGAGCGCGGCCGCCAGGTCGTTCACGGACGCGTCGAGTTGGTCCGCGGGCACGACGAGGTTGGCCAGGCCCACGCGCTCGGCCTCGGGCGCGTGGACGAACCGCCCGGTGGCGCAGATCTCCAGCGCACGGGCGTAGCCGACAAGTCCCACGAGGGGGTGCGTGCCGGTGAGGTCGGGCACCAGGCCCAGGCTGGTCTCGCGCATGGCGAACTGCACGTCGTCGGCGACGATCCGCAGATCGCAGGCGAGCGCGAGCTGGAAGCCCGCACCGATGGCATGCCCCTGGACGGCGGCGACGGACACGATGTCACTGCGCCGCCACCAGGTGAACGCCTCCTGGTATTCGGCGATCGTCGCGTCGAGGACGCCGTCGTCGCCACGCGCCAAATCGATGAATGACGGCTCACCGTCGAAGCCCTCGGGCGTGAACGCCTGGCGATCGAGGCCCGCGGAGAAGGACTTGCCCTCACCGCGGAGCACGACGACACGGACACTGCCCGGCAACATCCGGCCTGCCTCGGCCAACGCCCTCCACAGCGCGGGAGATTGGGCGTTGCGCTTGGCCGGGTTGGCCAGCGTCACCGTGGCGACGGCCTCGTCGACAGTCAGGCGTACGCCGTCCTTGTCGAGTACCGGTGCGGATCCGCCGAGTTCACTGCCGGGCGAAACCATAGGAGCCTCCGATGGTGGTGTGCAGTCGGTCCGGACGCGTGTACGCGCCGGTAAGTGACTGCACAGTAACCACCCGGCCGATCAGTCGATCGACCGGGTGGCCACCGTCGAAGCCGGTGAACCGCCCGCAGCCGTCAGCCGGCTGCGGCCTTCTTGCCTCGCGTCGCCCCGCCGCGTCCCCGCAGCGTGACGCCGGACTCGCTGAGCATGCGGTGCACAAAGCCGTACGAACGGCCCGTCTCCTCAGCCAACGCCCGGATGCTCGCACCGCTGTCGTACTTCTTCTTCAGGTCTGCCGCGAGCTTGTCACGCGCGGCGCCGGTTACCCGGCTGCCCTTCTTCAGAGTCTCGGCCACCCGTGCCTCCTCATAGGAAGTGCGCTCTGGACTTCTCATGATCACCCCTCCCGGGCTTCCTGGCCACCCATTCGGCAAGGTCCGTACGACGAGGTTTCCCGCCGGAGAAGGCGGCACCACGAGCGGAATTAACGATTCCGCGTGTCGAATTCCGTACGGCCGAATGGGTTGTGGGACGAAGTGCCAGGTCAGCGCGGTGGCAGGCGAGACAAGGGTTCGACGCCTCTGCCGCAAGGAAAATCCGTGTATCCCACACTTCGGTACGAGGAGACCTCACACAGATGAAGGATCACGGATCGGCCGAATGATCCATACGCTGTGGATCAGTTATTCGATCAACCAATGTGGACACCCGGCGGCACGGTCTCGCGCACCGCACCGGGCGCCACACGGATCAGGCGAGCGCGACCAGATCCGCGTAGTCCTGGCCCCACAGGTCCTCGACACCGTCGGGCAGCAGGATGATCCGCTCCGGCTGGAGCGCCTCCACCGCGCCCTCGTCGTGCGTGACGAGGACGACCGCGCCCTTGTAGGTGCGCAGCGCGCCGAGGATCTCCTCGCGGCTCGCCGGGTCGAGGTTGTTGGTGGGCTCGTCGAGGAGCAGCACGTTGGCGGAGGAGACCACCAGGGTCGCGAGCGCCAGACGGGTCTTCTCGCCGCCGGACAGGACACCCGCCGGCTTGTCGACATCGTCCCCGGAGAAGAGGAACGAACCGAGCGTCTTGCGCACCGCCACGAGGTCGAGGTCGGGCGCGGCCGAGCGCATGTTCTCCAGGACCGTGCGCTCCGGGTCGAGGGTCTCGTGCTCCTGCGCGTAGTAGCCGAGCTTGAGGCCGTGGCCCTCGAGGATCTGCCCGGTGTCGGGCTTCTCCGCGCCGCCGAGGAGGCGCAGGAGCGTGGTCTTGCCCGCGCCGTTGAGGCCCAGGATGACCACGCGTGAGCCCTTGTCGATGGCGAGGTCGACGTCCGTGAAGATCTCCAGCGAGCCGTACGACTTGGACAGTCCCTCGGCCATCAGCGGGGTCTTGCCGCAGGGCGAGGGGTCCGGGAAGCGCAGCTTGGCGACCTTGTCGCTCTGGCGGACCTCGTCGAGGCCCGCGAGGAGCTTGTCGGCACGCTTGGCCATGTTCTGCGCGGCGACGGTCTTGGTCGCCTTGGCGCGCATCTTGTCGGCCTGCGAGTGGAGCTGGCTGGCCTTCTTCTCGGCGTTCTGGCGCTCGCGCTTGCGGCGCTTCTCGTCGGACTCGCGCTGCTGCTGGTAGAGCCGCCAGCCCATGTTGTAGACGTCGATCTGGGCGCGGTTGGCGTCCAGATAGAAGACCTTGTTGACGACCGTCTCGACCAGTTCGACGTCGTGGGAGATCACGATGAAGCCGCCGCGGTAGGACTTGAGGTAGTCCCGCAGCCAGACGATGGAGTCGGCGTCGAGGTGGTTGGTCGGCTCGTCGAGGAGCAGGGTGTCGGCGTCCGAGAAGAGGATGCGGGCCAGCTCGACGCGGCGGCGCTGACCACCGGAGAGCGTGTGGAGGGGCTGGCCGAGCACGCGGTCGGGGAGGCTGAGCGCGGCGGCGATGGTGGAGGCCTCGGCCTCGGCGGCGTAACCGCCCTTGGTGAGGAACTCCGTCTCCTGGCGCTCGTACTGCTTCATCGCCTTGTCGCGGGTGGCGCCCGAGCCGTTGGCGATGCGCTGTTCGTTCTCGCGCATCTTGCGGATCAGGGTGTCGAGTCCACGGGCGGAGAGGATGCGGTCGCGGGCGAGCACGTCCAGGTCGCCGGTGCGGGGGTCCTGCGGGAGGTAGCCGACCTCTCCGGAGCGGCTGATGGTGCCGCCTGCCGGGATGCCCTCACCGGCGAGGCACTTGGTGAGCGTGGTCTTGCCCGCTCCGTTGCGGCCCACCAGGCCGATGCGGTCGCCCTTGGCGATACGGAAGGAAGCGTTCTCGATGAGGATGCGGGCGCCGGCGCGCAGCTCGATGCCGGAAGCGGTGATCACGGACAGACTCCTGGGCAGGGGGGATGGACGGCGGAAGGTTTGAAGGCGATCACGCCGTCTAATGCACGAGGAGAATGGCCATGCGGCCAATTCTAACGGGGCGGTGCAACCTCATTTTCTGCCCGGGTTCCCACGCCGTCGGGGCCGCCGCCCGGCAGCTCGTTGCCCAGGGGTGTTCGCCGGGGCACGATCCGGCCGAGGTCGTCCACCGCGATCAGCTGCGAGGTCCAGGGCGTCGCCGCGTCGGCGCAGGGCTGGGCGACCATCAGGGCGCTCCCGTGGCGCACGGCACGCGCGGGCTCGAAGGCGCAGCCCGGCCGGGCGGGCAGCACCCAGCGCAGGTCGCCGTCGGCGCTGCGGTAGGCGGCGATGCGGTGCGGGGTGACGACGGCGAGCATGCGGCCGCTGGGGTCGAGCGGCTGCAGGACGCCTGCGGCGCCGCGGGCGGCCGGAGAGCGGAGCCAGGGCGCGCTGCCGGGGATGGCGCGGTGCCAGCGGACGGAGCTGCCGTCGGCGCGCGCGGTGTCGGTGACCAGACCGTCGTTCCAGAGCGTGATGGCGTGCCCGGGGGCGGGGAGCACGGTGAGCGGACGGGCTCCCTCGCGGCTGTAGGTCCAGCGCGGACGGCCCGTCGCCGGGTCGTACGCCTCGACCGCGCGGCCCGTGCTCCGCAGCTCGGGAGGCGCGGTGCCGTCGGCCACGCGCGCGTGGACGGTGACGTGGTCTCCGTAGGGGGCGGGCCGCGAGTGGTGGGCCGCGGTGATCAGCGGCAGGGCGAGGAGGCCGAGGGCCACCGGGAGCGCGAGCCGCGAGCCGCGGCGGGCGGGCACCGGTCCCACGGGCCCGGCTGCGGCCACCTCGAACGGCACTACGGACACGACGCCCCCTCTTCGACACCCCTGCCGGTACCTCTGCCGGTACCGCTGCCCACGAACAGGCGCAGAGCGTAGCGGCGGCGTCACCGTGCGGCCCCGGGCGGCGGCCGCGACACGGCGCGCCGTTCGGCGAGGGTCCCCCGTTCGGACCCCCGTCCGGCGCCGCGCGGGGTGGGGCATATCAGGATGAAGGCGCCGACATCTCGGCACAGGGCGGCCACACTCCGCCCCGGATGCGAGGCAGAGGGTGGTGCGCCCATGCAGTTCGACGACGACGCCGATCTGGACACGTCCGAGGTACAGGATGTGCGGGGCAGCCGGATTCCCGGCGGCAAGGCGACGGTCGGCGGCGGCATCGCGGGCCTGATCGCGCTGCTCCTGGGGCTGTTCTTCGGGGTCGGCCCGGACCAGCTCGGCCTCTCGTCCGGCAACGAGGAGCCCGCCGCCACCTCATCGTCCCTCGCGCAGGTGCAGCAGAGCTGCCGTACGGGACAGGACGCGAACACCAAGGAGGACTGCCGCATCGTGGCGGTGGTCAACAGCGTGCAGGACTACTGGCGCGCGGAGTTCCGGCTCAGGCAGGCGAGCTACTCCCCCGCCCCGACCGTCCTGTTCACCAGCCGGGTGGGCACGGCGTGCGGCGCCGCAACGTCGGCGGTCGGCCCGTTCTACTGCCCCGGCGACCGGAAGGTCTATCTGGACCTGGGCTTCTTCGAGGAGCTGCGGACGAAGTTCGGCTCCAGCGGCGGCCCGTTCGCGCAGGCGTACGTCGTGGCGCACGAGTACGGGCACCACGTGCAGAACCTGATGGGGACGCTGCAGCGCGCCCAGGACGGGCGTACGGGACAGAACAGCAACGCCGTCAAGGTCGAGCTGCAGGCCGACTGCTACGCGGGCGTCTGGGCGCGGCACGCGACCCGCACCCCCGACGACAAGACGGGCAAGCCGCTGATCACCAGCCTGGACGACGCGGACATCCGCGAGGGCCTGGACGCGGCGGCCGCGGTCGGCGACGACCGCATCCAGGAGAAGTTCCAGGGCCGGGTCACCCCGGAGTCCTGGACGCACGGCTCGGCCGAGCAGCGGCAGCAGTGGTTCTACCAGGGCTACCGCACCGGCGACATGGGGCAGTGCAACACCTTCCGGTGAGGTGCTACACCCCTCCGGTGTGCACCTGGAAGGCCGCACGGCGCACGGCCTTGGCCAGCGCCGGGTCGGGGTGGGCCGCGGCGAGGGCGACCAGGACCTGGACGGTGCGGGGGTGGCCGATGCGGCGGACCTCGTCGAGGAGCGCGGGCACCGTGGGCTGCACCGCGGACTCCAGGTGGCGGATGAGGAGATGGGTCTCCCCGTGGTCGGCGACCGCCGCGGCGGTGTCGACCCACAGCCACGTCGACTCGTCCCGCGTCAGGACGAGGTGGACGTCCTCGGGGTCGGCGCCCTCCTGCTCCGCGAGCCAGATGAGGGCGTAGGGCCGCAGCGAGGTCTCGTCCACGACGGCCCGCACCTCCGCCTCGGCCGGGGCGCCGACCACCCGCAGGGCCTCGAAGGCGAGGCCGCGCAGGAGGGCGTCCTCGCCGCGGGCCGCGTCCAGGAGCTCGGTGACGGCGCTGCCCACGGGGCGGGCGGCGAGCCAGGCGCGGTACTCGGAGCGGGCCGCGTTCGGGCGCAGCCGTGCGCAGCCGCGGAGCATGTCGTCGGCGGACTGCTCGATGTTCCCTGCCGGGCTCTGCGCGGCCACGCAGATCTGCTCCAGCTTGACCCAGACCGCCCAGCTGCCGAGCGGCGTGAGCGTGGCCTGCCCGTCCGCGTACGTCAGCGCGCCGACGGCGGCGAGGCCGCGCAGCGCCCAGTCGAGGAGGGTGGCCAGGGACGGGGTTTCGGCCGGGTCCACCGGCTCGGGCTGCGGGCCGTAGGGGATCTCGCAGCGTTCCGTGCGCAGTTCCGTGACGCGCTGGTCGAGGAGGTCCAGGAGCTGCGCCACGGGCACGGGGCCCGCGGAGAGCTGCAGCAGGGTGAGGAGCTGCGGCATGGCCTCGACGGTCTCGGCCACGGTGGCGGGGGCCAGTTCGCGCGATGCCGCGTGCGTGAGCGACCAGGCGTCGAAGAGGGCGACCCAGCCGCGCAGCACGGCGGCGTCGTCACGGTCCCAGGCGCGCAGCCGCCAGCCGGGGCGCGCGCTGTCGCCGTGCACCTCGATGAGGCCGGCCAGGCGTGCGGTGTCCCAGTCGGCGCGGACCTGATCCGGGGTCAGCGCGAGTTCCGCGGCGGCCCGTTCGGCGGTCTCGGCGGAGAGTGTTCCCCGGCCGCCTTTGGCGTCGGGCGCTCCGGCGTCCGCGCCGGACGCTCCCGCGCGGCCGCGTCCCGGACGCAGGGACGTGTCGGCCCAGCGGGCGACCTTCACGGCGTCGGCGAGGCCTTTGCGCGCCATCCGGGCCAGCTCTCCGGGGGCGGGTGTGCCCTCGGGGGGCCGGGGCGCGGGACGGCGCGCACGCTGCTGCGTCACTGCGCCGGGGGCGGTCAGGGGTCGCGCTGTGCCGCGCTCCACCCCCGCTCGCCTCTCGGCCCTGGGGGACTGAGCGCGGACGAGTCGGAGCCTTGAGTCGCGCGGGATACGGGACGTCACGGGAGCAGTCTTCCTGTTGACGGTCCGAAAACCCAAACGGAATGCCTTCGCGAGGCTCCGGAGCGCTACGTCGGAAGGCTGTGGCCCGCTACATCAGAGGCGTGAGGAAGCGCCGCAGCGCCTCTTCATAGCCCGCGGGGTCGGCGTTCCACATGGCCCCGTGGGGCGCATCCGGAACGGTGTGGAGAGTGACCAGTTCCGGCCGCCGCTCGGCCAGTTGACGGGAAAGCGCCCAAGGGGCGATCACGTCGTCGGGGCCGTGGAAGAGGAGCGTGGGGACCTTGAGCACCTCGGGGTCGGCGGCCTCCAGGATGCGGTCGCCGCGCAGGCCCGTACGCCCCTGGGCGGCACGCACCGCGAGCGGCAGGAGGGGCCCCGGCGTGCGCCGGGCCGCGGCGAGCGCCCGCAGGGTGGTCTCCCAGTTCAGCACCGGGGAGTCGAGGACGAGTCCGCTGATCCTCTCGCGCAGGGCCGAGTACGCGGCGGCGTGCAGGGCCATGGCCGCGCCGGTGGACCAGCCGTGCAGGATCACGTTCCGGGCGCCGTAGCGCACGGCGTAGCGGATGGCCGCGTCCAGGTCGCGCCACTCGGTCTCGCCGAGGTGGCCGAGGCCGTCCGGGGAGCGGGGCGCGCCGAGATCGCCGCGGTAGGCGAGGTCGAGCACCGGGAACTGCTGGCGGTGCAGGAAGTCCATGACGACCATGGGGTGCTCGCGGGTCGTGCCGAGGCCGTGCACGGTGATCACCCAGGTGTCGCGGACCCCCGGCACGAACCAGGCGGGCAGACCGCCGAGTTCGCCGGGGATGTCCACGTCAGCGTGGTCGATGTCCAGCGCCGCGTGCGGGTCGCCGATGTGGACCTGCGGGGTGAGCCAGACCTTGTCGCCTGGGTCGAGGGAGCCGTGTGTGACGCGCTCCAGGCGGCGTACGACGGTGTCCGCCGCGTGCGGCGCGGTGTCCAGGACGGGCCCGATCACCGCATGGCTGCCGTTGCCGCTGAGGCCGTACGTGCCGGGGCGCAGGCTGGCGAGGGCGCGGGTCAGGGTGATCTGGCCCGCGGCCGTGGAGTGGACCGTGAGGCGGGGCTCGGTCGGCAGCGGGCGGCCCGACGGCGCCTTCAGGGCCGCGTTGCTGGCGAACCGGCCCGCGGCGACGGCGGCTGCGCCGCCCAGGAGGGCGGTCGTGACGGCGGTGACGGCCGTTGCCGTCGCTTTGGCTGGGCGCACCTGCCCAGTGTCGGGCCGCCGGGTGCCCACGGCCAGTGGGCGGGGCCCGCGGGGTGATGTCACTTCCGCCACGGGCCCGCGCGCCGGGGGCCGTCAGCCTTGGCCGTAGCCCCGCAGCCTGTCCTCCGCTTCCCTCAGCTGGCCGGCGGACAGGAGCGTGGGGGCGTGCCCCGGGATCGCGCTCGCCGTCAGCCAGAGGCGGGACATCCATTCCAGCTGCGCCGTGCGGTCGTACGCCTGGTCCAGAGTGTCTCCGTAGGTGATGGTTCCGTGGTTCTGCAGCAGGCAGCCTGTGCGCTCCCTGAGGGCCCGGAGCATGTTCTCGGCCAACTCGTCGGAGCCGTACGGCGCGTACCGGGCGACCCGGGCCGGGCCGCCGAGTGCGGCCGCCATGTAGTGGATGGGCGGCAGCTCCGGGACGAGCGTGGAGACCGCGGTGGCGTGCACCGCGTGGGTGTGGACGACGGCTCCGGCGTCCGTGGTGCGGTAGACGGCCAGGTGCATGGGCAGTTCGCTCGTCGGGGCGAGATCGCCGAAGAGCTGACGGCCTTCCGCGTCGACGCCGACCGCGTCCTGCGGTCTCAGACGGTCGTAGGGCACTCCGCTGGGGGTGACGAGGATCGTGTCACCGACGCGCACCGAGACATTGCCCGATGTACCGACCACCAGGCCGTCCGCCACCGTCCTGCGGGCCGCCGCCACCAGCTCGCCCCACGCCCGCTCCATCGCGTCCTGCCGGTCTTCGCCCCGCTGCTCCGTCATGCCGTGATCCTGCCAGCCGCGGGCCGCGGCACCGCCGTGCGGAGCCCCGGAGTCCGGATCGGAGTCCGGCTTGGCGTCCGGATCGGAGTCCGCAATGCCGCGAAGGGCGGCAAAACACCCTCACACCCGAATGGCTTGCGGTCGACCGACATTCAACGATCTTCCAGTACTCTCCGGGGGATTTGTCCCGCACGTCGCCATCCGGGGGGAAATATGGCTCGTGACCCCAGAACGTCCCGTCGCCGCACTCACGTCATCGCGGCCTCGGCAGCGGCTCTGGCCCTAGGGGGAACCGCCCTCTCCGGGATTCCGGTTTCCGCGGCGGGCCAGCCGAGGGGGCACGACGTCTCGTCGCACCAGAAGGACGTCGACTGGCAGAAGGCGAAGAGCAAGGGCGCACGCTTCGTCTACGTCAAGGCCACCGAGTCCCACACGTACCGCAATCCCCACTTCGCCCAGCAGTACAACGGCTCCCGCAGCGCGGGCATCATCCGCGGCGCGTACCACTTCGCCGTGCCGAGCAAGTCGTCCGGCAAGAAGCAGGCCGCGTACTTCATGAACCATGGCGGACGGTGGCGGGCGGACGGCTGGACGCTGCCGCCCGCGCTGGACATCGAGCACAATCCGTACAGCTCACGGAAGTGCTACGGCGTCAGCAACACCGGCATGGTCAGCTGGATCAAGTCCTTCAGCGACGAGGTCAAGCGGCAGACGGGGCGGCGCCCCGTGATCTACACGACCACCAAGTGGTGGAACGACTGCACGGGCGGCAGCCGCGCCTTCGGATCGAATCACGCGCTGTGGCTCGCACGCTGGTCGTCGACGCCGGGGGCGCTGCCCAAGGGGTGGTCGTACCTGACGATCTGGCAGTACGACAACAGCGGCGCACTGCCGGGTGATCAGAATCTCTTCAACGGCTCGCCGAACCAGCTGAAGAGCTTCGCCCGGGGATAGTCGGGCACCCTTGGAAGCCCGGATTCCGGGCCTCGCACCGCCCCTCCGGGCGATCTTCGTCAGGGCCATGACGGAACCGGAGCGGTGGTGCCCCGGATTGGGTCACCGCACGGCCCGGCCCAGTTCACTTTCCGTTCACCCTGGTTGCCTACGTTCCACTTGCCACTGACGTCCAACAGAAGCCTGGGTAAATGGAACACATCACGCTTCTCCTCGGGATCGTGATCGTTACCGCTCTCGTGTTCGACTTCACGAACGGTTTCCACGACACGGCCAACGCGATGGCAACCACCATCTCGACTGGCGCTCTCAAGCCCAAGACGGCGGTGGCCATGTCCGCCGTGCTGAATCTCGTCGGCGCCTTCCTGTCTGTCGAGGTCGCCAAGACGATCTCCGGCGGGATCGTCAACGAGGACGGACTGAAGACAGAGGTGATCTTCGCGGCCCTGGTCGGCGCGATCCTCTGGAATCTCCTGACCTGGCTGGTGGGCCTGCCCTCCAGTTCCTCCCACGCACTCTTCGGCGGCCTGATCGGCGCCGCGGTCATGTCGATGGGCTGGTCGTCGATCAACGGCGGCACCGTCGTCACCAAGATCCTGATCCCCGCGATCGCCGCGCCCCTCGTGGCCGGCATCGCCGCGACGCTCGCCACGCGCCTGACGTACCGCATCGGGCGCAACACCGACACCAAGGCGACCGCCAAGGGCTACCGCACCGGTCAGATCGCCTCCGCGGGCCTCGTCTCGCTCGCGCACGGCACGAACGACGCGCAGAAGACCATGGGCATCATCACGCTGGCCCTGATCACCGGCGGCGTCCTGAACCCGGGCGCCAACCCCCCGATGTGGGTCATCGTCTCGGCCGGTGTCGCCATCGCGCTCGGCACCTACCTCGGCGGCTGGCGGATCATCCGCACCATGGGCAAGGGCCTCACGGACCTCGCGCCGCAGCAGGGCTTCGCCGCCCAGACCAGCGCCGCGACCGCGATCCTCGCCTCCTCGCACATCGGCTTCTCGCTCTCCACCACCCAGGTCTGCTCGGGCGCCGTGATGGGCGCGGGCCTCGGCCGCAAGGGCGGCGTGGTCCGCTGGTCCACGGCGACCCGCATGTTCGTCGCCTGGGGCCTGACGCTCCCGGCCGCGGGCCTGGTCGGCGCGGGCGCGGAGTTCCTCACCAAGCAGGGCCCCTGGGGCGTCGCGGCGACCGCCGCGCTCCTCATCGGCGGATCCGCCGTCATCTGGGTGCTGTCCCGGCGCAACGCCGTCGACCACACGAACGTCGCCGACGACGAGATCCGCGGCTCCTCGGAAGCCGAGCCCGCCGGTGTCGTGACCACCGCGATGGCCGCCGTCTCCCCGCCGCCCACCGGTTCGGCCGTGACGGCCTCGGACATCGACCTCGTCAAGGCCACCATCCCGGCCCCGACCGGCACCGTGGCGGATCCCGCCCGGCCCGCCACGGTGTAAGGACAACTGACCATGAACATCGACTGGGCAGCTCTCGGCTCCGTATTCGGAGTCAGCCTCGGGGTGACGGTGGCCCTGGTGGGCCTCTTCACCCTCGGCATCGTCGGCCTCTCCAAGCGCGAGGCGGCGGCGACAACCGGCGCCACCGCCTCCACGACCTCCGCCGGCGGCCCTCCCGCGGCGGCACGCACGGGCGCGTACGTGTGCTTCGCGCTCTGCGCGGCGGCCGTGGCGTACGGGATTTACCTGATCGTCGCCTGACGACGACCACCGCCTCACAAGAGCCGGGTGGGACGCACCTCATGGGTGCGTCCCACCCGGCTTTCACGTGTCCGGACACCCCTCATTCACCCGAACGAGGACATGCGATGCAGCGAAGTGACATATGGCATACTGCTACTAAGCTGTCTGCTAGCGTCGGCTGCACATATGGCTCTCAGCCCTATGTCATTGAATCAGCAGCCATCACGACAGCGAGGAGCCACCATGTCGAGGGATGTCGACCCGAGCCTGAATCGCCGCAGGCTGCGCATCGCACTCCGCAAGGCCCGCGAGGCCACGGAGCAGTCACAGGGCCAAGCCGCCCAAGCCCTCGACTGGTCACTGTCCAAGATCATGAGGATCGAGCAGGGCACGGTCAGCCTCTCCGTGACCGATCTGCGCGCCCTTCTCCAGCAGTACGGCGTGACGGACCAGGAACTGGGCGCAGAGCTCGAAGCAGCCGCCCGCGGCTCCAAGGGGCCGAGCTGGTGGGCCAGGTACAACGACGTCATCGGGCCGCAGTTCAGTCAGTACCTGGGGTACGAGAGCGCCGCCGCATCCTTTCGCACGTACAACCCGATCATCGTGCCCGGCCTTCTGCAGACGGACGAATACGCGATGGCGCTCCTCACCCCGCGTCTGGACGAGGCGCAGGCGCGGAAGATCGTGGAACTGCGGACGGCACGCCAGGAGCGCGCCCTGGAGGGTGAGAACCCGCCGTGGACGTTCTTCGTCGTCGACGAGGCCGCGCTGCACCGGCAGGTCGGCGGACCACGCGTACAGCGCGCCCAACTGCAGCGCCTCATCGACATCTCGGAGCGCCCGAAGGTGTCCCTCCAGGTGCTGCCGTTCACGGCAGGCGCCCACTACTCCACCCTGAGCAGCTTCATCCTGCTCGGCTTCCTGGACGACGAGGACCTGCTCTACCTCGAAGCACAGGGAAACCAGTCGATCCGTGACGACCACGAGCTGATCGTGCGTCACCAGGAGTGCTTCGAGTCCCTCCGCGAGACCGCGCACGACGGAGAGAAGGCCCTCGACCTGATCCGTCAGGTCAGGGACGGCATTGACAGCAGCTGACCTCTCGGGCCCAAGGAGTCCGTGAGGAGCGAGGAGGCCTCAACATGCCAGCCGCGTTGCGAGAGTGGTGGCACGGGGTCCTCACGGCCATCGGGCAGGCGCCGTGGCGAAGCGGTGGTTCGGGTGGTGCGCAAGGTGGCGGTGGGGCCTCCACCGGCCCGGCCTCCGATGCCACCGTCGACACCTCTCCCGGACCGACACCGGCCGACGGCCCCACCTACAACCAGCTCGTCCGCGAGGCGATGGCCGACCAGGGCCGCACGGACCGGATGGACACGCTGGACCGCCATCGCACGGACGACAGTCTCCGGACGTTCACGACGAGGATCGTCTACTGCACCGGCTGCATACTCGTTCTGGTCCTGACGCTCACCGGAGTGCTCGTCGTCCTGAGCAGCGTCGGCATGACGGGCTTCTGGACGGTCGGCCCGGTGATCGCCGTCTTCTCGGCGCCCGTGGTCGCGCTGAGCCGCCAGCTCACCCAGCTGATCTCGCAGGCAGGGGCGACGCCCACGCTCAGCGACGACCGCCGTGCTGTGGTTCCCGCCCAGCGGCCCGAGCCCAGGGCCGAGGCCGATGATCCTGCCTGAACTCCGCCGAGCCCCACCAGAGCCCCATGGACACAGCGGCCGCCATGGCCGCGAAGGCCCAGACGGCCAGCCGGGCGGCCGTGCCCTCGACCAGGAGAGAAGCCGCCGCACCGACGAGGGCGGCAGCCGCGCCGAGCAGCACGCACCCCGCCACGACCACGACGGTCCCCGATGTCCCGCGCTTCCCCCCGTGCCCGCCTCTCACCAGGTGCCGCACTTCGGCGAGATGATGCTCGGTCATCCTGTCCCCCCTCCCTCTCCCCCGTCGCCGACAAGAGCGTTCAGGAACGCCTGCCAGTGCTCACCGGAGAAGACGACGCACGGCCCCGAGGGGTTCTGCGCATCACGGACGAACACCGTCTCCCGCACGAAGGCGACTTCGACGCAGTCTCCGGAGTACCCGCTGAAGCTGCTCCTGCGCCACAGCCGTCCCGACGACTTCTCATTGGCCACGCCGACCTCCCCCTACCGGAGAACCGGCGTCCCGCACGATAGCGCCGTGATCTCGGAGGGCCGACAGGTCCGCCGAGAACCACCACACCACGTAACGACCCGGACCAAATCACTCGTGGACCGCTCTCCGGTTGTCGCGTTCCAGTCTAGGAAAGTTCAATTTCCAGGCCTAGGGAAAAACCGGCCTCATGTGTGCCTCGGCACACTCTCCCGTCCCAGGTCAACGGCAAGTTGACGGGCGTTCGCGGGCGTGGTGGACTGCCGGAGCC
The DNA here is from genome assembly GCF_056434405.1 of Streptomyces sp. NPDC044044. Taxonomy (NCBI): domain Bacteria; kingdom Bacillati; phylum Actinomycetota; class Actinomycetes; order Kitasatosporales; family Streptomycetaceae; genus Streptomyces; species Streptomyces sp. NPDC044044. Next base: position 67,560 of record NZ_JBWKFG010000010.1, read on the forward strand.
ATTACGGCGGCAGGAGAGGAAGCCGGTGCGAATCCGGCGCGGTCCCGCCACTGTCATCGAGGAGCGGACTCCTCGGAAGCCAGGAACTCTCCCCGCCGGTCACGTCGAACCAGGGCGCGGACACCCTGAGTGAGGACATATCGCCATGCGCGGCCGCCCGTTGCCGGTTCCTGTGCCCCTGTCTGTTCCCCTCCACGTACCGGCCGGCTGAACCCGTGCGTGCCGATCGCGACTTCGCGTACGGCGCCGCCGCCGGCCTCCTCGGTGATCTGTTCCTCGGCGATCCTCGTCGCGGGCACCCGGTCGCCGCGTTCGGGCGGGCCGCCGGCGTCGTCGAGCGTGTGCTGTGGCGTGACCACCGCGGGTGGGGCGCCCTGCACGCCGTGGTGTGCGCCGGGGGTGCGGCCGGTGCCGCCGCCCTGGTCTCCTCTCTCGTACGTGATTCCCGCGCCGCCTCCGTCGCGCTGACCGCCGCCACCACCTGGGCCGTGGTCGGCGGCACCTCCCTCGGGCGTGAGGCGCGGGCCATCGGCGGGGCGCTCGCCGCCGGGGACGTCGAGGTGGCGCGGGAGCGGCTGCCGCATCTGTGCGGGCGAGATCCGCAGGCGCTGGATGCCGACGGCATCGCGCGTGCCGTGGTCGAGTCCGTCGCCGAGAACACCTCCGACGCGGTGGTGGGGGCCTTGGTGTGGGGGGCTCTTGGCGGGGTCCCGGGGCTTGTCGGCTTCCGGGCCGTGAACACGCTCGACGCCATGGTCGGGCACAAGTCCGCGCAGTACCGGCGCTACGGATGGGCTTCCGCCCGCCTTGACGACGTACTGGGATGGCCGGGTGCCCGGCTCACCGCCGTGCTCGCGGCTGCCGCCGGGGACTCGCCGCGCGGTGCGCTGCGGGCCTGGCGTGACGATGCCGCCAAGCACCCGAGCCCCAACGCGGGGCCCGTGGAGGCCGCCTTCGCCGGGGCGTTGGGCGTACGGCTCGGGGGGACTCTCTCGTACGCGGGGCGTGTCGAGCACCGGCCCGTCCTGAACGGGGAGGGGCGGGGCGTCGAAATCGCCGACATCGAGCGGGCCGTGAAGCTGTCGCGGCGGGTGGGGCTGCTGACCCTGGGGGTCGCCGCGGCCGTGAGCACGATACGGAAAGGCAGGGCCTCATGAGTGGTGGACTGCTCGTCGCCGGGACCACGTCGGATGCGGGGAAGAGCGTCGTCACCGCCGGGATCTGCCGGTGGCTGGCCCGCAAGGGGGTGTCCGTCGCACCCTTCAAGGCGCAGAACATGTCCCTCAACTCCTTCGTCACGCGCGAGGGTGCCGAGATCGGGCGTGCCCAGGCCATGCAGGCGCAGGCCGCCCGGGTCGAGCCGAGCGCGCTGATGAACCCCGTGCTGCTCAAGCCGGGCAGCGACCGCAGCAGCCAGGTCGTCCTGATGGGCAAGCCCGTGGGCGAGATGACCGCGCGCGGCTACCACGGCGGGCGGCAGGAAGCGCTGCTGTCCACCGTCGTGGGATGCCTGGAGGAACTTCGGGGCAGCTATGACGCCGTGATCTGTGAAGGCGCGGGCAGCCCCGCCGAGATCAATCTGCGGCGTACGGACATCGTGAACATGGGGATCGCGCGGGCCGCCCGCTTCCCCGTGGTCGTGGTGGGGGACATCGACCGCGGTGGCGTCTTCGCCTCCTTCTTCGGGACGACCGCGCTGCTCGGCGCCCAGGACCAGGAGTTGGTCGCCGGGTATCTCGTCAACAAGTTCCGGGGCGACGTCTCGCTGCTCGAACCCGGGCTCGACATGCTTCTCGGACTCACCGGGCGGCGTACGTTCGGTGTGCTGCCGTTCCAGCACGGCCTCGGCATCGACGAGGAGGACGGGCTGCGGGTGTCCCTGCGGGGTGCCGTCAGGGAGTCCGTCGTCGCTCCCCCGGTCGGTGAGGACGTGCTGCGGGTCGCCGTCTGTGCGGTCCCGCTGATGTCGAACTTCACGGACGTGGACGCGCTGGCCGCCGAACCCGGCGTCGTCGTGCGGTTCGTGGACCGGGCCGACGAGCTCGTCGACGCCGATCTGGTGGTCGTGCCGGGGACGCGCGGGACGGTCCGCGCCCTTCAGTGGCTGCGCGAGCGCGGCCTCGCGGACGCCATCGCGCGGCGCGCCGCCGAGGGGCGTCCCGTGCTCGGGATCTGCGGCGGCTTCCAGGTCCTCGGCGAGCACATCGAGGACGACGTCGAGTCGCGGGCCGGAGCCGTGGACGGGCTCGGCCTGCTGCCCGTGCGCGTGCGCTTCGAGCGGGAGAAGACCCTCGCGCGGCCGGTCGGCGAGGCGCTCGGCGAACCCGTCGAGGGGTACGAGATCCATCACGGCGTCGCCCAAGTCCTCGGCGGAGAGCCCTTCCTGGACGGCTGCCGCGTCGGTGAGGTGTGGGGCACGCACTGGCACGGGTCGCTGGAGAGCGACGCGTTCCGGCGGCGCTTCCTCACCGAGGTCGCGCGGGCCGCGGGGCGCCGCTTCGTGCCCGCGCCCGACACCAGCTTCGGCGCGCTGCGCGAGGAGCAGCTCGACCTGCTCGGTGACCTCATCGAGGAACACGCGGACACGGACGCCCTGTTCCGTCTGATCGAGACCGGCGCCCCGCCCGGCCTCCCCTTCATCGCACCGGGGGCGCCCTCATGACCCTCCTGCCGCTGTCCCCTGCCCCGCCCCGCATCACGTAATGGAGGCCTTGTGAGTACCCCCTATCCGTTCACCGCTCTCGTCGGGCAGGACGACCTGCGGCTCGCCCTGCTGCTCAACGCCGTCTCGCCCGCCGTCGGCGGCGTGCTCGTGCGCGGGGAGAAGGGGACCGCCAAGTCCACCGCCGTGCGGGCCCTTTCCGCCCTGCTTCCGCAGGTGCCCGTCGTCGCCGGATGCCGCTTCTCCTGCGACCCGGCCGCACCCGACCCGGCCTGCCCCGACGGGCCGCACGACGCCGGCGGGGCCGCCGTGCGCGACGCGCGGATGGTCGAGCTGCCCGTCGGCGCGTCCGAGGACCGTCTCGTCGGTGCGCTCGACATCGAGCGGGCTCTGTCCGAGGGCGTGAAGGCCTTCGAGCCCGGCCTGCTCGCCGACGCCCACCGCGGCATCCTCTACGTCGACGAAGTCAACCTGCTGCACGACCACTTGGTCGACCTGCTGCTCGACGCCGCCGCCATGGGCGCCTCGTACGTAGAGCGTGAGGGCGTGTCCGTGCGGCATGCCGCGCGGTTCCTGCTCGTGGGCACCATGAACCCCGAAGAGGGCGAACTGCGCCCGCAGTTGCTCGACCGGTTCGGGCTCACCGTCGAGGTCGCCGCGTCCCGTGAGACCGATCAGCGGGTCGAGGTCGTCCGGCGGCGGCTCGCGTACGACGACGACGCCGAGGGCTTCGCCGCGCGGTGGCACGACGACGAGTCCGCGCTGCGGGAGCGGATCGTCGCGGCGCGCGCGTTGCTCCCCCAAGTGCGGCTCGGCGACGGGGCGTTGCGGCAGATCGCCGCCACCTGTGCGGCCTTCGAGGTCGACGGGATGCGCGCGGACATCGTGATGGCGCGTACCGCGACGGCGCTTGCCGCCTGGGCGGGGCGCAGTGACGTACTCGCCGAGGACGTGCGGCAGGCCGCTCTCCTCGCGCTTCCGCACCGGCGCCGGCGCAACCCCTTCGACGCTCCGGGGCTCGACGAGGACAAGCTCGACGACACGCTGGAGCAGGCCGACGACGGCAGCGACGCGGGGGACGGCGGGGACGACGACCCCGAGCCCGACGGCGACGGCCCCGGCGGGGGCGGGCAGCCGCCCCAGGGCGGACCCGACGCCCCTGACACCCCTGACACGTCCGACGCTTCCGACGCGCCCGCCGCCGACGACCGCCAGACCGGGCAGGACGACGACTCCTCCCCCGCACAGGTACCCGCGCAGGCCCCGGCCGGTGGCGGTGAGCAGCGGCCCGTGCAGGCCTCCGAGCCGTTCCGCACGAAGATGCTGACGGTGCCCGGCCTCGGGGAAGGCGCCGCGGGGCGGCGCTCCCGGGCGCGGACCGAGCACGGGCGGACCACCGGGGCCCGGCGGCCCCAAGGGGCGCTCACCAAGCTGCACCTGGCGGCCACCGTGCAGGCGGCGGCCCCGCACCAGCGGGCGCGCGGGCGCTCGGGGCGGGGGCTCGTCGTGCGGCGGGACGATCTGCGGCAGGCGACCCGCGAGGGGCGTGAGGGCAACCTCGTGCTCTTCGTCGTGGACGCCTCCGGGTCCATGGCCGCACGGCAGCGGATGAGTGCCGTGAAGGGAGCGGTGCTCTCGCTGCTGCTCGACGCCTACCAGCGGCGGGACAAGGTCGGGCTCGTCACCTTCCGGGGGTCCGACGCCGAGGTGGCGCTGCCGCCCACCTCGTCCGTCGACGCGGCCGCCGCCCGCCTGGAGACGCTGCCCACGGGCGGGCGTACGCCGATCGCCGCCGGGCTGCTCAAGGCGCACGACGTGCTGCGGGTCGAGCGGCTGCGGGACCCGGCGCGGCGTCCCCTGGTCGTGGTCGTCACGGACGGGCGGGCCACGGGAGGCGTGGAGCCGGTGGCCAGGGCGGGGCGTGCCGCGCGGCTTTTCGGGGCCGCGGGGATCGCTTCCGTGGTCGTCGACTGCGAGTCGGGGCACGTGCGGCTCGGGCTCGCCGGGCAGCTCGCGGGCGAGCTCGGCGGGACCGTCGTGACGCTGGACGAACTGCGGGCGGAGTCCATCGCCGGGCTCGTCAAGGACGTAACTGGAACTCGTATGAGGAGCGTGGCCTGATGCCTCAGGGACAGCCGAACGTGGTGCCGGACGACGGGCTCACCACGCGTCAGCGGCGCAACCGTCCGCTGGTGATGGTGCACACCGGGATCGGCAAGGGGAAGTCCACCGCCGCGTTCGGGATGGCGCTGCGGGCGTGGAATCAGGGGTGGCCCATCGGGGTCTTCCAGTTCGTGAAGTCGGCGAAGTGGAAGGTCGGTGAGGAGAACGCCCTGAAGGTGCTCGGCGCGAGCGACGAGGGCGGCCCTGTCGACTGGCACAAGATGGGCGAGGGCTGGTCGTGGATCCAGCGCGCGCCCGCCGAGGGCGAGCCGAGCCATGAGGACAAGGCCCGCGAGGGGTGGGAGCAGGTCAAGCGTGACCTCGCCGCCGAGACGTACCAGCTGTACGTCCTCGACGAGTTCGCCTATCTCCTGCACTGGGGGTGGATCGACGTGGACGAGGTGGTCGAGGTTCTCCGGAATCGTCCCGGACACCAGCACGTCATCATCACCGGGCGCTACGCACCCGAGGCCCTGGTCGAGTTCGCCGATCTCGTCACCGACATGTCCAAGGTCAAGCATCCGATGGACGCGGGTCAGAAGGGCCAGAGGGGCATCGAGTGGTAGCTCGGCTTGTCGTTGCCGCGCCGTCTTCCGGGTGCGGCAAGACGACCGTGGCCACGGGTCTGATGGCCGCGTTCTCGGAGGCCGGGCTCGCGGTGTCCCCGCACAAGGTGGGGCCCGACTACATCGATCCCGGGTATCACGCGCTGGCCACGGGGCGCCCCGGGCGCAATCTCGACGCGTACCTGTGCGGGCCCGGGATGGTGGCGCCCTTGTTCCACCACGGGGCCCGCGGCTGCGATCTCGCCGTGGTCGAGGGCGTCATGGGGATGTTCGACGGGGCCTCCGGGCAGGGTGAGCTGGCTTCCACCGCGCATGTGTCGAAGCTGCTCAGGGCGCCGGTGGTCCTGGTCGTCGACGCGTCCTCCCAGTCCCGCTCGGTCGCCGCGCTGGTGCACGGCTTCGCGTCCTGGGACCCGCAGGTGCGGATCGGGGGCGTGATCCTCAACAAGGTGGGGTCCGCGCGCCACGAGGAGCTGCTGCGGGACGCCCTGGAGGAGTCCGGGGTGCCGGTCCTCGGCGCGCTGGGGCGGGTGCAGCAGGTCAGGGCTCCCTCGCGGCATCTGGGGCTCGTCCCGGTGGCGGAGCGGCAGGCCGAGGCCGTCGAATCGGTGGCCGCGCTCGCCTCCCGGGTGCGGGAGGGCTGCGACCTCGAAGCGATCCTCGCGCTGGCGCGCAGTGCGCCCGCGATGACCGGTGAGGCGTGGGATCCGGGTGCGGAGGCGCAAGGAGCGCCGGACGGGCTGCAGGGCGGTGGCGCCGGGCCCCGGCCGGTCGTCGCCGTGGCCGGCGGGGCCGCGTTCTCCTTCTCCTACGCCGAGCACGCCGAGCTGCTCACCGCCGCGGGCGCCGACGTCGTGACGTTCGACCCGCTGCACGACGAGGAACTGCCGCCCGGTACCGCGGGGCTGATCATCGGCGGCGGGTTCCCCGAGGTGTACGCGCCCGAGCTCTCCGCCAACGAACCGCTGCGGAAAGTCGTCGCCGAGCTGGCCCTGAGCGGTGCGCCCGTCGCCGCCGAGTGCGCCGGACTGCTCTACCTGACCCGGGAGTTGGACGGAAAGCCCATGTGCGGCGTGCTCGACGCCCGCTCGCGGATGTCCGAGCGGCTCACCCTCGGGTATCGCGAGGCGGTCGCCGTGTCCGACAGTCCGCTCGCGGCCGTCGGGACCCGGATGCGCGGGCACGAGTTCCACCGCACCGTCGTCGAACCGGGCGCCGGGGCTGCTCCCGCCTGGGGTCTGCACTCCCCTGAACGACGCGTCGAAGGCTTCGTTCAGCAGGGTGTGCACGCGAGTTATCTGCACACGCACTGGGCCGCCGAACCCGGTATGGCCCGGCGGTTCGTGGAGAGGTGCCGGGGATGAGCAGGGGGCGGCCGGTGGCGGCCGGGCCGCGGGACGTGGCGTGGTGACCCCGGTGCGCGCCGTGGCCTCACTCCGCGATGCCCACCACCAGCCAGATGAAGGCCGCCCCCGCCACCGTGCACAGCAGCGTCGAGCGCGCCGGGTGCTCGTGGTGGGCCTCCGGCAGGATCTCCGCGGCGGCCAGGTAGAGCAGCGCGCCGCCGAAGAAGCCGAGATATCCGCCGAGAAGTTGCTCCGGAATGGTGAACAGGAGCGTCGACGCCGCCCCCGCCACCGGGGCCACCGCGTCCGCGAAGAGCATCGCGAGGGCCTTGCGGCGGGCGTTCCCGTACAGGCTGGTGAGCGTGTACGTGTTGAAGCCGTCCGCGAAGTCATGGGCGATGACCGCGACGGCCACCGCGACGCCCATGCCGCCGCCCACCTGGAAGGCGGCCCCGATGGCGACGCCATCCATGGCGCTGTGGCCGACCATCGCGGCGGCGGCCGTGAGGCCCACCTGCGGGACTCGGCCGTTCGTGTGCTCGTCGGCCCCGTGGGCCGCGTGGCGCCCCGCGAGGAGGTGCTCCACCAGGTGCGCGGTGAGGAAGCCCGCGACGAACAGGAGCAGCGCGGCGGGTACGCCGAAGACCGGGCCGCCCGCTGCCTCCAGCGCCTCCGGCAGCAGGTCGAGGCCGACCACGCCGAGCATCAGACCGCCCGCGAGCCCCAGGACGAGGTGGCGCCGGTCAGTGACCCGCTGGGCCGTCCAGCCGCCCACCAGAGTCATCACAAAGGCGCCGAGCGCCACGAACACCGCCATGCGCCCTTGCTAGCCGATTCACCCCCTGCCGCGCACATCCACATCGGGCGCGCCGCCGCTGCCGAAGGGCCCGGGGCCACATCATGATCACTGTCGCCGGTACGGGGACGGGGGCGCCGCTCGACGCCGCGGCCCGCGACGTGTTGCGTGCCGGGGGGCACGTCGTGGGGGTCGTCGTGGGGCTCGTCGTGGGGGCCAGGCGGCACGTCGATGCGGCCCGATTGCCGTCTGGTGCGGCCCGGGTGGTCCGTGACCCGCTCGACTCCGGGGACCCCGGGCTCTTCGGGATCGTACGGGCGTTCGCCGAGCGGTTCCGGCCCGCCGAACTGGACATCCGGCCCGGCGGGCACGAGGAGGGCTTCGTGGCGGACTTCGGGGTGGGCTTCGTGGCGGACGTCCTGGTGGACTTCGTGGTGGGTGTCGGTGCGGGCAAGGGGGTGCCCGCCGAGGAAGTCGTCGGACTCGTCGAGGACGCCCTCCGGGACGCGGGGATCTCCCCGGCCTCCGTGGCCGCGTTGGCGACCGTCGACACGAAGGCCGCGGAACCCGGTGTCGTCGGGGCGGCGGCGCGGCTCGGGGTGCCGGTCGTGACGTACACGGCCGGTGAGTTGGCCGCCGTCGACGTACCCAACCCCTCCGCCGCACCGCTCTTTGCGGTGGGTACGCCCTCCGTGGCGGAGGCCGCCGCACTGCTGCACGGTGGCGGTGAACTCGTCGTGCCGAAGCGGAAGTCGGCACCGGAGGGCCGTGCGTCCATGGCGACCTGCGCGGTCGTGCGTCGCGCGTACGATGCGCCGCGCGTGTCCGAGCGTCATGGGCACCCAAATCCGAACCCGATTTCGCACCCGAATCCGCACCCCATTCCGCGCCCGGATCAGCACCCCAATCCGCGCCCGAACGGAACAGGCACAGCAATCAAGGAGTCCGAGTGACCAGCCCGCCCGCACTGCTCATCGCCGGCCACGGCACCCGGGACGAGGCCGGGGCGGCCGCCTTCCGGGACTTCGTGCAGGAGCTCGCCCGCCGCAACCCCGGACTCCCGGTCGCCGGCGGCTTCGTCGAACCGTCGCCCCCGCCGCTGGGCGACGCGGTCACCGACCTCGTCGGACAGGGCGCGAAACGTTTCGCGGCCGTCCCGCTGACGCTGGTGCCCGCCGAGCACACCCAAGGCGGCCAAGGCGGCATCCCCGCGGCGCTCGCCCGCGAGGAGGAGCGCCACCCCGGCACCTCGTACACCTGCGGCCGCCCCCTGGGCCCGCACCCCTCACTCCTGAAGGTCCTCGGCCGCCGCCTGGACGAGGCGCTCGGCGGCCCGGCCCGCTCGCCCCAGGACCGCGCGAACGTCACGGTCCTGCTCGTGGCCCCCGGTTCGACCGACCCGGAGGCCAACGCCGAGGTGCACAGGGCGGCCCGGCTGCTGTGGGAGGGGCGCGGTTACGCGGGTGTGGAGACGGCGTTCGTGTCGCTCGCGGCGCCGGACGTGCCGTCGGGCCTCGACCGCTGCGTGCTCCTGGGCGCGCGGCGGATCGTGGTCCTGCCCTACTTCCTGTTCACCGGCACCCTGCCGGAGCGGCTCCTCCAGCAGACGGAGGGCTGGGCTGCGGCGCACCCCGAGGTCGAGGTGCTCCCGGCGGATGTGATCGGTCCCGAGGAGGAGCTGCTCGACCTCGTCATGGAGCGCTACCGGGAGGCGGCCGGCGGTGACGGCACCCATGCACCCGCGCACTGACCAGGACGGCGGGCCCGACCTGCGGCATCACGGGGATGCCGAGGTCCGGGGCGCCGCCGGTCTCACCGACCTCGCGGTGAACGTCCGCGCGGACACCCCGCCGGCCTGGCTGAAGCAGCACATCGCCGCGTCGCTCGACGGCCTCGCCGCCTATCCGGACGGCCGGGCGGCGCGGGCGGCGGTGGCGGCCCGGCACGGCGTGGCGCCGGAGCGGGTGCTGCTCACGTCGGGCGCGGCGGAGGCGTTCGTGCTCCTCGCGCGCGCCCTGAAGGTGCGTCAGCCCGTGGTGGTGCACCCGCAGTTCACCGAGCCCGAGGCGGCGCTGCGGGACGCGGGGCACATGGTGGGTCGGGTCCTGCTCCGGGAGGAGGACGGGTTCCGCCTCGCGGGGGCGAGGGTCCCGGAGGACGCCGACCTGGTCGTGATCGGCAACCCGACGAACCCGACGTCGGTCCTGCACCCGGCCGCCTCGATCGCCGAACTCGCCCGCCCCGGGCGGGTGTTGGTGGTGGACGAGGCGTTCATGGACGCGGTGCCCGGCGAGCGGGAGGCGCTGGCGGGCCGTACGGACGTACCGGGCCTCGTGGTGCTGCGGAGCCTGACCAAGACCTGGGGTCTCGCGGGGCTGCGGATCGGTTACGTCCTGTCCGACCCGGAGACGATCGAGGCGCTGGCAGCGGCGCAGCCCTTGTGGCCGGTGTCGTCCCCCGCCCTCGCGGCGGCCGAGGCCTGCGTGACGCCCGCGGCGCTGGCCGAGGCGTCCGCTGCGGCGCTGCGGATCGCCGCCGACCGGGCCCATCTCCTGCGTGGGCTGAGGGAGTTCGCCCCCAGCGGGGTGCGGGCCGTGGAGGACGCAGAGGGTTCCTTCATCCTGCTCCGGGCCCCCGGGGCCCCGGCTCTCCGCGAACGTCTGCGGGAGCGGGGCTTCGCCTTGCGGCGCGGGGACACGTTCCCGGGCCTCGGGGACGAGTGGCTCCGGGTGGCGGTGCGGGACCGGGGGACGACGGATCGGCTGCTGGGGGCGTTGAGGGAGACACTGAAGGGCTGGTGATCACCGGCTCCGCGGAGTCCGCCCTCGAACGCCGGAGGGGCTGAGGGTCAGCCCCTCCGCACCCGGCGGGCCATGACCACCGCTGCCCCGCCCCCGGCGAGCAACAGCACCCCGCCACCCAGCAGGTACGGAGTGGCCGAATTCCCGCCGGTCTCGGCGAGGTTCGCCTCGGCGGGCTTCTCCGGCTTCGCGGCCACCGGCTTCTTGCCCGCGCCCCCCTGCGGCTTCACCGGGGTCGAGGGCTCCGGCTTCGCGGCCGCCGCAGGCGTCTCGCACGACGCGCCCGCAAGCGTCAGCGTCCCCTCCACCTCCGCGACGTTCAGCTTCAGCGGGTTCACGGACACCTTCAGCTCCAGGGCGGACGCCGCCGCCGTACGCGATGTCGTGTGCGTCTTCGACAGGTCGAGCCGCACCTCTCCGACCCCCGGCACCGTCACCTGGGTCGGGCCCCCCGCCGACAGCGTGACCTTCTTGCCGAGCACCGTCACGCCGCCCAGCAGATTCGCCTCGGCCACCGGCCGCTTGCCCGCCGCGCAGACCGCCTTGGACGTCACCTGCTCGACCTCGATCAGGGACAGCAGGGGCAGGCCGGGCACATGCACCTTGGCCCGCGCGATGTTGCTGTACCCCTCCGCCTTCCCGCCCTCGACGGTCGCCTTCGCGGTGGCCACGTCCGCCCGCAGCACGCTGAACGCCTGGCCGCCGTTGACGCCGTCCAGCTTGGCGGTGAGCGCGGTCTTCTCGGCGCTCGCCGGTGCCTGCACTTCGTTGAGCGAGACCCGGAGCGGGACGTTCAGGGTCTTGTTGAGCAGGGACACGTCGAGCCCGGTGCGCAGCACGACGGCGTTCGCGCGGCCCTTGTCGCCGCCGGTCGCCGACGCGGGGCCCGCGGTGGCGAGCGCCGCGGGTCCCGCGACGAGGGCCGTGGCGGTGGCGATCACACCGAGGCGGCGTGCGGGCAGGCGGAAAAAGGCATTGCTGTTCAAGGTGGTGGAACCCCCACAAGAGTTACGGAGCCGCCGGAAGCGTCGCGCTTCGCTGGATGGGGACATCGCTAGAGCGCGACACCGGCAACATCGACAGGGGGAATCTTTACGCACTGAGAGTGAATAGCCAGCGACGAAGCGTGAGTTCACTCCAAAGGGAGGTTTCCGCCCCTGCTTTCGAATCTTCCGGCACGGACGTTCCCACCAGCCCCCCGAGCAACTCCCTGGCTCGAACACATCGGTTACCGCCCGCCTCATGGCCGAATAATGTGCAACGAAACAGGGGCCTCACGCGTAACGCTCCGTCAATATGAGGCACCGCGGCGGCGGATGCGTCCGGCGCGGTTGTCACCCGGTGCCTCAGGAACGCCCGACGGTGAGGGCTACCCCACCACCCTCCCGTTCAGCACCACCCTCCGCGGATTCCCCAGCACCCCCACGTCCTCCCGCGGATCGGCCCCGTACACCACCAGGTCCGCCGGCGCTCCCTCCACCAACCCGGGCCGCCCCAGCCAGGACCTCGCCCCCCACGTCGTCGCCGACAGTGCGTCCAGGGCCGGGATGCCCGCCAGTCTCAGCTCGGCCACCTCCGCGGCGACAAGGCCGTGGGCCAGCGAGCCTCCCGCGTCCGTGCCGGCGTATACCGGCACCCCCGCGTCGTACGCGGCCCGCACCGTGTCGTAGCGCCGTTCGTACAGGCGGCGCATGTGCCGTGACCACTTCGGGAACTTCGACTCGCCGCCGTCGGCAAGCTGCGGGAACGTCGCGATGTTCACCAGCGTCGGGACGATCGCGACGCCCCGCTCCGCGAAGAGCGGAATGGTCTCCTCGGTCAGGCCCGTGGCGTGCTCGATGCAGTCGATGCCTGCCTCCACCAGGTCCCGCAGGGAATCCTCGGCGAAGCAGTGCGCCGTGACCCGCGCGCCCAGGCGGTGCGCCTCGGCGATCGCCGCCTCCACCTCCGCCCGGGGCCAGCACGCCGTCAGGTCTCCCGCGTCGCGGTCGATCCAGTCGCCGACCAGCTTCACCCAGCCGTCGCCGCGCCTCGCCTCCTGGGCGACGTACGCGACGAGGTCGGAAGGCTCGATCTCATGGGCGTAGTTGCGGATGTAGCGGCGCGTGCGCGCGATGTGACGGCCCGCCCTGATGACCTTCGGGAGGTCCTCGCGGTCGTCGATCCAGCGGGTGTCCGAGGGTGAGCCCGCGTCCCGGATCAGGAGCGCGCCGATCTCGCGGTCGGTCAGCGCCTGCTTCTCCGCCGTGGCCGCGTCCACCGGGCCGTGCGCGTCCAGGCCCACGTGGCAGTGCGCGTCGACCAGGCCGGGGAGCGTCCAGCCGTCGAGCGTGACGTCCGGCGCCGCCGACGGGCGGTCGTACGTCACCCTGCCCCCGACCACCCACAATTCGTCCCGGACCTCGTCCGGGCCGACCAGCACCCGACCCTTCACGTGCAGCACCGTGTGATGGCTGTGATCGCTCATGTGCAGCAGCTTAGGAGCCTGTCGGTACGCTCGGTCCGGCAGCCCGAACGAACTCGTGAGCGAAGTGAGCAGCGAAGTGAGCAGCACCGTGACGACGCACCCTTTCCTTGACCTGGCCCCCTTGAGCCCCCAGCACTTCGCCTCCATCGAGGAGCGCGTCGCCGGGCTGCTCTCCACCTCGCAGGACGTCGTGATCATGCAGGGCGAGGCGCTGCTCCCCCTGGAGGGCTGTATCCGGGGTGCGGCGCAGCCCGGCACGACCGCGCTGAACGTCATCACCGGGCCCTACGGGCAGACCTTCGGGAACTGGCTGCGCGACTGCGGTGCGACCGTCGTCGACCTGGCCGTCCCCTTCCACACCGCCGTGACGGCGGAGCAGGTCCGCGAGGCGCTCGCCGCGCACCCCGAGATCGACTTCGTCTCGCTCGTCCACGCGGAGGCCGCGACCGGCAACACCAATCCCGTCGCCGAGATCGGTGAGGTCGTGCGCGAGCACGGCGCGCTCTTCATGCTCGACGCCGTCGCATCGGTGGCCGCCGAGCCGCTGCTTCCCGACGCGTGGGGCGTGGACCTGTGCGTGATCGGCGCGCAGAAGGCGATGGGCGGCCCCGCGGGCGTCTCGGCCGTCTCCGTCAGCGAGCGGGCCTGGGCCCGCCTCGCCGCCAACCCGCAGGCGCCCCGCCGCTCCTACCTCTCCCTCCTCGACTGGAAGGAGCGGTGGATCGACGGCGGGCGCAAGGCGCTGCTGCACGCACCGGCCCAGCTGGAGATGCTCGCCCTGGAAGCGTGCGTGGAGCGCATCGAGGCGGAGGGGCCCGACGCCCTGATGGCGCGGCACGCCACCGCCGCCGCGGCGACCCGCGCGGGCGCGATCGCCCTGGGCGGCGGCCTCACGCCGTACGTCCATGAGGCGCGGGACGCCGCTCCGGTCGCCACGACGCTGCGGGCCCCGGAGGGCGTCGACGCCTCGCTGCTCGTCGCCAAGGCGCTGGCGGCCGACCCGGTGCTTCCGCTGGTCGCCGGTGGCGGTGCGCTGGCCAAGGAGATGATCCGGGTGAACCACTACGGCCCTGACGCGACCCGCGGCGTCGTGCACGCCTCGCTCGCCGCCCTGGGTGCCGCGATGGGCGAGGCCGGTCTCACGGTCGACCTCGAAGCGGCACGGCGTGCGGTGACGGCCGCCTGGCAGTAGGCGCCCCCGTCTTCCCGATGGCCCCGAGTTCATGCGGCTTTGGGCCACACCAAGCTCACAGCGAACAGCCGACGTCCGGGAGCGTGGGCATGGCAGCGTGACGGCCATGCCCACGCTCCAGGACGGCCGCCCTGTGCCCGACCCGACGGCGGGCGAGCCCGCCATGCTGGCGGACTGGCTCGACTTCCATCGCGGGACCCTGGCGGTCAAGTGTTCCGGGCTCGATGACGCACAGACCCGTATCGCGTCGGTCCCGTCCTCGTCGCTGACGCTGCTCGGTCTCGTGCAGCATCTGGCCGAGGTGGAGCGGAACTGGTTCCAGCGCGTGCTCGCCGGGCGGGACGTGCCTTCGGTGTACGACGGGGATCCGGCGGGCTTCACCCTTGACCCGGAGCGGTCGTTCGACCAGGCCCTGGCGGTGTGGCGGCGCGAGGTGTCGGTGAGCCGGGAGCTGTGCGAGGGACGTCCGCTGGACGACGTCGGGCGGCTGAGCGAGCGGGAGACGGCCGTGACGGGCGGCGCCGAGGTCAGCCTGCGCTGGATCCTGGTCCACCTCATCGAGGAGTACGCGCGGCACAACGGTCACGCCGATCTCCTCAGGGAGGGAATCGACGGGTTGACGGGGCCGTAAATACTCTACGTAAATTCACGGACGCATTCTCACCGCTTCTTTATCCACTTTATCAGCACAGCTTCCCGTATTCTTCTGCCCGCTTTCCCGAGACCTAAACACTAAGGTTTCGTCAGCACTAAGTCTCACAATTCGGACAGGCTTCGTGGGAGTTACGGTTCTGTGACGTACTCCACATCACGCCCGTTATGCGGCCTATGACCCCAGCAAATCAGGCCATATCGCCGGGGATTCCTGCGGGCGCGCACCCCCGCGTGATAACACATGCGGCGCTCTTACGTAACCCCTCCCGCCGATGCAATTAAAGAAATTGCTCGGTAAATTCAATCCGCATGACCGCTGCACAAGCCGATCTACCGACCGACCTGCAAGCGAATTCCCTGGAAATGCCCGAGGGGTTGCGCCTCGACACCCCCGACGTCGCCGACGGCGCCGCGATCTGGCGGATCGCCCGCGACTCGAAGGTGTTGGACCTCAACTCCTCGTACAGCTACCTGCTGTGGTGCCGCGACTTCGCGGCGACCTCCGTGGTGGCCAGGGACGCTGACGGTGAGCCCGCTGGGTTCATCACCGGCTACATCCGGCCCGAGCGGCCACGCACCCTGGTGGTCTGGCAGGTGGCCGTCGACCAGGCGCACCGAGGCCGCGGCCTCGCCGGTGCGCTGCTCGACGGTCTCACCGCCAAGGTCGCCGCCGACCGGGAGCTGGTCTCGGTCGAGACGACCATCACGCCGGACAACACCGCGTCCGAGCGGCTCTTCACCTCATACGCACAGCGCCACGGCGCGTCGGTCGAGCGCACGGTGCTCTTCGACGCGGGGCTGTTCCCCGAGGAGGGGCACCTGCCCGAGGTCCTGTTCCTCATAGAGCCGATCACCGAGACCGGGAAAGCCGCGCAGATCGAGCCGGTCGAGCCAGTCGGCTGAGTTCCGCCCTTCCCCCACGAACCACCTGTCACCCCCCACCTCCCAAGTCTTTCCATCTCCCAGGAGATCTGCTGTGACCATCACCCAGCCCGACCTGAGCGTCTTCGAGACCCTGGAGTCGGAGGTGCGCAGCTACTGCCGCGGTTGGCCCACCATCTTCGACCGTGCGCAGGGCAGCCGCATGTTCGACGAGGACGGCCACTCGTACCTCGACTTCTTCGCCGGGGCCGGCTCGCTCAACTACGGCCACAACAACCCGGTCCTCAAACGCGCCCTGATCGACTACCTGGAGCGCGACAGCGTCGTCCATGGACTCGACATGTCGACGACCGCCAAGCGCGCGTTCCTGGAGTCGTTCCAGAACATCATCCTGCGCCCGCGTGACCTGCCGTACAAGGTCATGTTCCCGGGCCCGACGGGCACCAACGCGGTCGAGTCCGCGCTGAAGCTGGCCCGCAAGGTCAAGGGCCGCGAGTCGATCGTGTCGTTCACGAACGCCTTCCACGGCATGTCGCTCGGCTCCCTCGCGGTGACCGGCAACGCCTTCAAGCGCGCCGGCGCCGGCATCCCGCTGGTGCACGGCACGCCGATGCCCTTCGACCGCTACCTCGAGGGCACGACCCCCGACTTCGTCTGGTTCGAGCGTCTGCTCGAGGACCAGGGCTCCGGCCTCAACCAGCCCGCCGCCGTGATCGTCGAGACGGTCCAGGGCGAGGGCGGCATCAACGTCGCCCGCGCCGAGTGGCTCCGCAAGCTCGCCGACGTGTGCGAGCGCTGGGACATGCTCCTGATCGTCGACGACATCCAGATGGGCTGCGGCCGCACCGGCGCGTTCTTCTCCTTCGAGGAGGCGGGCATCACGCCGGACATCGTGACGGTGTCCAAGTCCATCAGCGGCTACGGCCTGCCGATGGCGCTGACGCTGTTCAAGCCCGAGCTGGACATCTGGGAGCCGGGCGAGCACAACGGCACCTTCCGCGGCAACAACCCCGCCTTCGTCACGGCCGCCGCCGCCCTGGAGACCTACTGGTCCGACGGCCCGGCCATGGAGAAGCAGACCCGCGCCCGCGGCGAGCAGGTCGAGGAGGCGTTCAAGGCGATCGTCGACGAGAACCCGGGCGCCATCAAGGAGTACCGCGGCCGCGGCCTGGTCTGGGGCATGGAGTTCCTGGACAAGGAGCGCGCGGGCGCCATCGCCAAGCGGGCCTTCGAACTCGGCCTGCTCATCGAGACCTCCGGCCCCGAGAGCGAGGTCGTCAAGCTCCTTCCGGCGCTGACGATCACCGCCGACGAGCTGGACGAAGGTCTGCGCACGCTGGCCCGCGCGGTGCGCGAGACCGCCTGAGCGGTGCGGGAAGCCGTTCCGTCGGTGCGCAAGCGCCGCCGGGACGGCCCTCGGGCCGCGTCTTCACCCCCGTAAGAGAAAAGGAACCAAGTCACCGTGATCGTCCGTTCGTTCAAGGACATTGAAGGCACCGACCGGCACGTGAAGGCCGCTTCGGGCACCTGGGAGAGCAAGCGCATCGTCCTCGCCAAGGAGCGAGTGGGCTTCTCGGTCCACGAGACCATCCTGTACGCGGGTACGGAGACGTCGATGTGGTACGCCAACCACATCGAGGCCGTCGTGTGCACCAAGGGTGAGGCCGAGCTGACCGACGACACGACCGGCAAGAAGTACACGATCACGCCGGGGACGATGTACCTGCTCGACGGGAACGAGAAGCACACGATGCGGATCAAGGAGGACTTCCACTGCATCTGTGTCTTCAACCCGCCCGTCACCGGCCGTGAGGACCACGACGAGAACGGCGTGTACCCGCTGCTCACGGAGCCGGAGCCGGCCTGATCCCCGGCACCGCACCGCAGGGCTGAAGCACGCTCCCTGAATCTCCCCCGCCGCCCTCTTCCTCTGGGCGGCGGGGGTGTACATCCCGGAAAGGGCCGTACGAGAGGAGAGGCAGGCAACACCATGACCACCGCACCCGAACGCACCGCCGACCTGTACCCGACGAGAGGCACCGAAGAGGTCCTCATCGAGCGCAAGGACCCCGTCGTGTGGTCCGAGCCGGGTACGCCGGGGCCCATCGTGGCCGAAGAACTGGCGGGGTTCGAACGGGACGGATTCCTGGCGATCGACCAGCTCATCACGCCCGACGAGGTGAGCGTCTACCACGCCGAGCTCGAGCGGTTGATCGATGACCCCACGATGCGGGCGGACGACCGGTCCATCGTGGAGCCGCGTTCCCAGGAAATTCGCACCATCTTTGAGGTGCACAAAATCAGCGAGCTGTTCGCGAAGCTCGCCGCCGATCCGAGGGTGGTGGGTCGGGCCCGGCAGATCCTGGGCTCCGACGTGTACATCCACCAGTCACGGATCAACGTGAAGCCCGGTTTCGGTGCCTCGGGGTTCTACTGGCACTCGGACTTCGAGACCTGGCACGCAGAGGACGGCCTCGCGAACATGCGGACTGTCTCGGTCTCCATCGCGCTCACCAAGAATCACGACACCAACGGCGGCCTCATGATCATGCCGGGGTCGCACAAGACGTTCCTCGGCTGTGAAGGCGCGACGCCGAAGGACAACTACAAGCGGTCCCTGCAGATGCAGGACGCGGGCATTCCCTCGGACGGGACGCTGACCAGCCTCGCATCGGATTACGGCATCCGGCTCTTCACCGGTGAGGCCGGCTCCGCGACCTGGTTCGACTGCAATGCCATGCACGGTTCGGGGGACAACATCACGCCGTTCCCGCGCAGCAACGTCTTCATCGTGTTCAACAGTGTGGAGAACACGGCGGTGGAGCCGTTCGCGGCGCCGATCCGGCGGCCGGATTACATTGGGGCTCGGGACTTCACTCCGGTGAAGTAAGCAGTCTCGTAGGAGAGTTGGCCCGGCACCTGGGGGTGCCGGGCCAAACTTGGTCACAGCGCCGGGTAGTCCGTGTAGCCCTTCTCCGTGCCGCCGTAGAACGTCGACGTGTCAGGCGTGTTGTACGGGCCTTCGGCCTTGAGGCGGGCCGGCAGGTCGGGGTTGGCGAGGAACAGCGCGCCGAACGCGACGATGTCCGCGGTGCCGTCCTCGACCAGCGCGAGCGCGTCGGCCCCGGTGGGGCCCTCGGTCGCCGGGTTCAGGATGAACGGGCCGTTGAAGCTCGCGCGCAGGGTGGTCGACAGGTCGCGGATCGGGCCCACCTCCATGACGTGCAGGTACGCCAGGTCCAGGGCGCTCAGCTCCTTGACCAGAGAGGTGTACGTCGCCTCCAGCTCGGCCCGGGGCTCAGAGATGTCGTTGAAGGGGTTGCCGGGCGAGAGGCGCAGGCCGGTGCGGGCGGCGCCGATCTCGGCGGAGACCGCCCTTGCGGTCTCGACCGCGAAGCGGATGCGGTTCTCCGGGGTGCCGCCCCATTCGTCGGTGCGGCGGTTGGAGCCGGGGGCCAGGAACTGGTGGATCAAGTAGCCGTTGGCGCCGTGGAGTTCGACCCCGTCGAAGCCCGCGTCGATCGCGTTGCGGGCCGCGGCCACGAAGTCGCCGATGGTGGCACGGATCTCGTCGCCGGTCAGCTCACGGGGCGTGACGAAGTCCTTCGGGCCATCGGCCGTGTACACCTGACCCTTGGCCGCGACGGCCGAGGGGGCCACGTTCACCAGGCCGTCGGGGAGCAGCACGGGGTGGCCGATGCGGCCCGCGTGCATGATCTGCGCGAAGATCCTGCCGCCCGCCGCGTGGACGGCGGCGGTGACCTTGCGCCAGGACTCGACCTGTTCGGCGGAGTGCAGGCCCGGGGTGTCCGGGTACCCCTGGCCGACGGCGGAGGGCTGGATGCCCTCGGTGATGATCAGGCCTGCGGATGCGCGCTGGGCGTAGTACTCCGCGGTGAGCTCCGTGGCGGTGGCGCCCGCGCCGGCGCGGCTGCGGGTCATCGGGGCCATGGCTATGCGGTTGCCGAGCAGGGTGCCGGAGAGGTCGAGGGAGTCGAACGCGGTGGTCATCAGGTGCCCCCAGGGTGAAGTTATTGGTCGGCCAATCAATTGAACCGATCGCCACCCTAACTCATTCCTTGGTCGGCCAAGCTAATCTGGAGGAGCCAGGACCCCGAACACCACGGCCCCTCACCACCGGCCCTCACCACCGGCCCTCACCACCGCCCTTCACCACCCCCCCTCACCACCACTCTTCAGGAGCACCGATGAAAGCCTCGGCCGAACCCGCCTGTACCGAGCTCCCCACCGCGAAACGGCGGGGACCCGTCAGCCACCTGGTGAGCCGGGTGGCCCGGCTGCACCGCAACGCGGCGGGCAAGGTGCTGAAGGAGGTCGGGCTCTACCCCGGTCAGGAGTTCGTGATGATGTTCCTGTGGGACAAGGGCCCCGCGCGGCAATCGGAGATCATCAAGGCCGTCGGCCTGGATCCGTCGACGGTCACGGTGATGCTGCAGCGCCTCGAGCAGGCCGGACACGTGCTGCGCAGGCCGGACCCGGACGACCGCCGCGCGGTCCTCGTGGAGGCCACGGACGCGAGCTGCGGGCTCCTGACGGATGTGGAGGTGGCGTGGGGCGAGCTGGAGGACCAGACACTGGCGGGCCTCGACGAGACCGACCGGGCGGAGTTGGCGCGGCTGCTGGGCCGGGTGGAGGCGAACTTGTGCGGGGAGGCCGCGGGGTGATCGGGCGGGTGGGAGGGAGAGCCTGTTCGTGGCTGGCAAGGCCGCGGGGTGATCGGGCGGGTGGGAGGGAAGGCCTGTTCCCGCGGGGAGAACCGCGGGGTCAGAGCCAGGCCAGGGACGCAGCCCGGGTCAGGACCTGAGCCGCGGCGGACTCGCTGCCGGAGATTCCCCTGGGGACGACCGCAGGGTCCACCCTGCCGCCCATGAGCAGGCAGAAGTCCACCGGGTCAAGGACCAGCTCCGCGCTCACCGGCTCCGCCCCGCCGCCCAGGATCCACGACACCTCGCCGCCCTCCCCCGCGACGGTCAGCGCGACGTCCGGCGCCTTCGAGCCCATGGCCAGCTCCAGGATCCGTACGGCCAGGCGCACCAGCTGCCACAGGTGGGCGGTGCGCGGCGGCGGGACCGGGATGTCCAGGGCCCTGCCGATGTCGTCCGTGTGCACCCACGCCTCGAAGGCCCGGACCAGGAAGTGGTCGGCGAGCGGAAGCCGGGCGCCCATCAACGTCGTGGCCCGTCCGGCCAGTTCGGGGTCGCGTGCCTCCGGGGACGACAGGAGCGCGGTCGCCTGGTTCCGCCAGGACGCGATCGTCTCCACCGGGGTCCGCACCCGCTCCCGGGCCAGCACCTCTTCCGTACGCGCCGCCCACGCCACCCGCCACGGCGTCCCGTCCACCCCGTCCCACGCCGAGGGCACCCGCAGGCCCAGGCGCACGGCAAGCGGCTCGTCCGCGGCCAGCAGGTGCGCCACCGTGTCGTGGACGTCCCAGTCGTGCACGACCGGGGTTCCCCAGGGTTCACGCTCCGCCAACTCGCCCAGGAGCGCCTGGAGTCCGGCCACGGCGGCAGCGTACGGCGCGGCGTGCGCAGCCGTACGGGAAGCCGCCGGGCGGGTGCGCAGGGCGAGGGCGAGGCCCCGCTCGGCGGGAGCGGGCCCGCTGTCGGCCAGGGGCGGGCCGTCCAGGTCCCGGACCGTCGCCCGCAGGCGCCCCGCCTCCGCCGCGCACCGATCGCAGCCGGCCAGATGCGGGGCGACCGTACGCTCGTCGCCCGGCATGAGCGCGCCGACGGCCCAGGCCCCGAGAAGTTCACGTACGGCTTCGTGATCCGTGGTCATCACGCGCCTCTTTCGCCTGGAGCGTCGGCAAGTGCCGGGTCGGGTGGGTCGGGTGATTCGGTCAGGGCTTCCGCCAGTCTGCGCAGGGCCGCCCGCAAGCGGGTCTTCGCCGTTCCCTCGGGGATGCCCAGTTCCAGCGCCGCCTGGCGGTAGGTGCAGCCCGCGAAGTACGCCAGGTGCACCACCTGGCGCTGCGGGAGCGGGAGCCGCGCGAGCGCGGAGTGCAGGAGCAGGGAACGTTCTCGTGCCATGACCACGTCTTCCGGGGGCGGATCCGGGGTGGGGATCGTGTGCAGGGTCGTGTCGTCGGCATGG
The DNA here is from genome assembly GCF_056434405.1 of Streptomyces sp. NPDC044044. NCBI lineage: Bacteria > Bacillati > Actinomycetota > Actinomycetes > Kitasatosporales > Streptomycetaceae > Streptomyces > Streptomyces sp. NPDC044044. The sequence continues at coordinate 89,206 of NZ_JBWKFG010000010.1, forward strand.
GCGGCCTTGCGGTGGCGCTCCTCCCCGCGTACCCAGTCCACCGCCCGCCGATGCGCCAGCATGCACAGCCAGGTGCGCAGACTGCCCCGCCGCGCGTCGAACGCGCAGGGCCTTGACCACAGATGGGCGAAGACCTCCTGGGCGACGTCCTCCGCGGCGGCGGGGCTGCGGGTGACGCGAGCCGCGACGCGGTGCACGAGGGGGCCGTACGTGTCGTAGACCTCGGCGAGAGCCGTCTCGTCGCCGTACACCAGGCGCCGGTGCAGGTCGGCGTCCCCCATGGGCTGCTGAGCCACTGACACCACCGCCTCGTGAGGCCACCCCGTCCTGCCTTCCTAGTGCCCCGCCGCCCGGCGCGCCAGGGTTCAGCCGGAGAGCACGTCGAGGATCCGGTCCACGTCCGCCTCCGTGTTGTACAGATGGAACGAGGCTCGCAGGTGTCCCGCCCGTGCGGAGGCGAAGATCCCTGCTCGGCTCAACTCGGGCTCCCTGTCGGCGAGTCCGGGGACGGACACGATGGGCGACGTGCCGGGCACCGGCGCGTGACCGAGCTCGGCGAGTCCCGCGCGGTAGCGGGCCGCGAGCGCCGTGTCATGGGCGTGGACCGCTTCGATGCCGGTCTCCTCCAGGTGGGCGAGGGAGGCCGCCGCTCCGTGGTACGCGAGGAACGCGGGGGGTTCGTCGTAGCGGCGGGCGTCGGGGGCCAGTTCCGAGAGCGGGCCGTACGTGGAGTTCCAGGAGTCCGCCGACGCGAGCCAGCCGCCGTGCAGCGGGACGAGGGACTCCTGCGCCTCCTCGCTCACCGTCAGGAACGACGTGCCGCGCGGGCAGAGCAGCCACTTGAAGGCGCCGGTGACGGTGTAGTCGTACAGACTCGCGTCGAAGGGCAGCCAGCCCGCCGCCTGCGTCGCGTCGTTGAGGGTGCGGGCGCCGTGGGCGGCGGCGGCCTCCCGTACCGCTGTGTCGTCGGCGAGACGGCCGTCGGCCGACTGCACGACGGAGTACACGACGAGCGCCGTGGTGGGGCGGATCGCCTCGGCGAGGTCATCGAGCGGCGCGAAGCGGATCTTGAGGTCGCCGCGGACCACGAAGGGGTTGATGATCGAGCTGAAGTCCCCCTCGGGGAAGAGGACTTCGGCCCCCGGCCGCTGCGCGGCGGCGATCAGGCCGGCGTGGACGGCGACCGAGCCGCCGTTGGCCACGCGCGCGTGCGGCACGCCGACGAGCCGCGCGAAGGACTCGCGGGCGGCCTGCACGATCCCGAAGTCGCCCGAGCCGCCGTGTCTGCCCGCGCCGTTCTCGGCCGCGAGACTCCGGATGGCCTCGACGGCGCGTGCGGGCAGCAGGCCGCAGCTCGCGGTGTTCAGGTACGTCGACGTGGGCGCGAACTCGGCGCCGTTGATGATCCCCATGGGATCAACTCTCGCGCCCCGGCACACCCACGTCCACCGCCCGTGGGGGGAGGCGGCCGTTCAACGGCGCCTAAGCGTCGTCGCCCGCGGCCTGCGGGACCGCGCAGCCGTCAGGACCGCAGGCGTCGCCGTCGCCGCCGTCCGCGAGGGTGGTGAGCGGCGAGCGGCTGCCCCACGCCTGCTCCAGGGCCTGCGTGAAGACGTCGGCGGGCTGTGCGCCGGAGACGCCGTACTTGCGGTCGAGGACGAAGAACGGCACGCCGTTCGCGCCGAGTTCGGCCGCCTCGCGCTCGTCGGTGCGTACGTCGTCGGCGTAGCGGGACGGGTCGGCGAGGACCGCGCGGGCCCCGTCCGCGTCGAGACCGGCCGCGACCGCGAGCTCCACGAGGCGCTCGTCGTCGTCGAAGACGGAGCGCTCCTCGGCGAAGTTGGCCCGGTAGAGGAGCCCGAGCAGCGCGTCCTGGCGGCCCTGGTCCTTGGCGAAGTGAAGGAGGCGGTGCATGTCGAAGGTGCTGCCGTGGTCGCGGCCATCGGTGAGGTAGTCGAGGCCTTCGGAGGCGGCGTTCACGCCGAGGTTCCGCTCGGCCTCCTGGGCCTGCTCCTCGCTCATGCCGTACTTCTTGGCGAGCATCGGGATCACGAGCCCGCTGTCGCCCTTGGCGCGCGAGGGGTCGAGCTCGAAGGAGCGGTGCACCACCTCGACGTCGTCGCGGTGCGGGAAGGCGGCGAGTGCCTTCTCGAAGCGGGCCTTGCCCACGTAGCACCAGGGGCAGGCGATGTCGCTCCAGATCTCGACGCGCATGTGACTAGCTCTCTTCAGGTCGAACGGTAGTCCGGAGGATCCCTCCGGTCAGTTGAACAACGTACGACCTGCCACGCTCATTCCCCGGCGGTCCCGTCGGCCGCCCCGTCGGCCGTCACGGCCAGGCGCATGCGCACGTGGGTGCCCGCGCCCTCTCCCGGCTCGGCGGGCCGCCATCCGTGGCGGGCGTAGAAGGCCTGGGCTCGCTGGTTCTCCCGGTGGACGTCCAGAGTGGCCGTCCGGATGCCGTCGGCCCGCCACTCCTCCACGCACGCGGCGTGCAGGGCCGCGCCGACCCCCGCGCGCCAGTGGCCGGGATCGACGTGGAACTGGAAGAGCGCCACGGTGTCCGCCGCCTCGCCCTCGGGCGTACGGAACGACGCGACGCCCACGATCCGGCCCTCGCGGACCGCGCACAGCACGTGCCCGTCACGGCGCTCTATGGCACCCCGCCACATCGCCGTGCCGTCGACGCCTTCGTCCGGCAGCCCCTCGGGGTAGTACGTGGCGCGGGCGCGGGCGTGCAGGGCCGCGAGGGCCGGGGCGTCGGCGGTGAGGGCGGTGCGTATGACGGTCGGCATCACGGTCCGCATCGTCGTGGGGAGTGCTGAGTGGATCACGCTGCGACAGACGCGTTCCGGGAGCTTTGGGTTCCAAGGCGGCTGAACTGGGCGCGGTAGGCGCTCGGCGTGAGCCCGGTGCGGCGCACCAGGTGGCCGCGGAGCGAGTCGGCGGTGCCGAGCCCGCAGGCCCGCGCCACCTGGTCCATGGAGAGCGAGGTCGTCTCCAGGAGCTCCTTGGCCCGCTCGATGCGCTGGTGGAGGAGCCACTGCAGCGGGCTCACACCGCTCTCGGCGTGGAAGCGCCGGGTGAGGGTGCGCACGCTGACGCCCGCCTGCCGGGCGAGGTCGGTGAGCGTGAGCGGCTCGTCGAGGTGGCGCATGGCCCAGCCCCGGGTGTCGGCGCAGGCGTTGCCGCGCTCGGGCGGCAGCGGGGTCTGGGTGAACTGGGTCTGACCGCCGGGGCGCACGGGGGCGACGAGCGCGGCCCTGGCCACTTCGTTGGCGACGGCCGCTCCGTAATCGGTGCGGATGATGTGCAGGCACAGGTCGATCCCCGCGGCGTACCCGGAGGACGTCATGACCTGCCCGTCCTCCACGTAGAGGACGTCTCCCTTGAGGTCGAGCGACGGATAGCGGCTGCGCAGTTCCTCGGCGAGCTGCCAGTACGTGGTCGCGCTGCGCCCGTCGAGCAGTCCCGCCTCCGCCAGCACGAAGGCGCCGCTGCAGATGGAGGCGATGCGCCGGCCCGCGTCGGCGGCCTCGCGGACGGCCGCGACGGTCCGCGGGTCGGGTGCGTAGCGGTGTCCGGTGCCCGCGACGAGGAGGGTGTCGGCCTCGCGCACGGCGTCGAGACCGTGCTCCACCTGGAGGCTGAGCCCGCCGGTGGTGGCGATGGTGCCGGGCCGCGGGGTGCAGACGACCACCTCGTAGCCGGGTCCGCCCGCCACCTCGACCTTGTCGAAGAGCATCTCGGGGATCGCGAGGTTGAACATCGACACAGGTGAGGGCGCGATGACGGCGACGCGGTGCGGCCGGTGGGAGGGGTGGGCGGACTGCGGGCGGGGCATGGCCAGAACCTCCGGAGGTATGGCATTCAGGCCACTACTGTAGCCGTGCCCTGGTCAGCAGACTCATGGACATGGCAACGAACTCCCTCACCGAAGGCTCCCGCGAACCGGGGCACTTGGCGCAGCCGGTCCCGGCTCCGGGCGCGCCCCACAAGGGCCGTACCTCGCCCGACCGCACCTCCCCCGGCCTCACACTCACCGCCGCCATGCTCGGCTTCGCCCTGATCACGCTCGACGCCTCCGTCGTGAACGTGGCGCTGCCCGCGATCGGTGACTCCCTGGGCGGCGGCATGTCCGGGCTCCAGTGGGTCGTGGACGCCTACACCCTCGCCTTCGCCGCCCTGATGCTCTCCACCGGCGCGCTCTCCGACCGGATCGGCGCGACCCGGGCGTACGCGATCGGCATCGCGGTGTTCACGGCCGCCTCGGTGGCGTGCGGCCTCGCGCCTTCGCTGCCGGTCCTGATCGGCGCGCGGGTGGTGCAGGGCGCGGCGGCGGCGGTGGTCCTGCCCGCCTCGCTCTCCCTCGTGCGCCAGGCGTACTCGGACGCGGCCAAGCGGGCGCGTGCGGTGGCGATGTGGGCGGCGGGCGGTTCGGTGGCGGTGGCGCTCGGCCCGGTCGCGGGCGGTGCGCTGACCACGGCGTGGGACTGGAGCGCCATCTTCTTCATCAACGTACCCCTGGGGGCGGTGGCGTTGGTGCTCCTGCTGCGGGCGCCGCGCTCCGAGCGGCGGCCTGCGCCGCTGGACGTGCCGGGCCAGTTGCTCGCGGTCCTGACCCTGACGGCAGTGACGTTCGCGGTCATCGAGGGAGGCACGACAGGCCTGATCGCCCTGGCCGTCGCGGTGGCGACGGGTGCGGCGTTCCTGCGTACGGAGGCACGGCAGGCGCATCCGGTGGTGCCGCTGACGCTCTTCCGCGAACGAACGGTCGCGATCACCGTCGCGGCCGGGGCCGCGTGCAGCGTCGCCTTCTACGGTCTCGTCTTCGTCTTCAGCCTCTTCTTCCAGGAGGTGCAGGGGCGTTCGGCGCTGTGGGCCGGGCTGATGTTCCTGCCGATGACGGGGCTCATCGCGGTGACGAACGTCTTCGCGGGGAAGCTGGCGGCGCGGGTGGGCCCACGGACGCCGATGCTGGCGGGGCAGTCGCTGGCCGTACTGGGGCTGCTCGCACTGCTCTTCACGGACGCGTCGACGCCCGCGCTCGCCCTGGCGTTCCTCATGGTGCCGCTGGCACTGGGCTGCGCCCTGACGATCCCGCCGCTCACCGCGGCGATGATGGAGGCGGTCCCCGCCGACCGGGCGGGCCTCGCCGCCGGGGTCCTCAACTCGGCGCGGCAGGTGGCCGGGGGGCTGGGGATCGCGGCCTTCGGGGGGCTTGTGGCGGGAGACTTCGTCTCGGGGATGCGGGTGAGTCTGCTGATCGCCGCGGGGCTGCTGACGGTTTCGGGGGTGGCGACGCTGGGGCTGCGGCGGGGGCGTTGACTGCCGCTGATCACCGGCCTCCGCCGAGTTCGCCCTCAAACGCCGGACGGGCTGGAACCATCCAGCCCGTCCGGCGTTTGAGGACATCTTGTCGAGAGTCGCGGGTCGCGGGTCGGGGATCGGTGTACTAGGACCCGTCCCTGAGGCCCCGGGGCCAGTTCGGGCGGAACTCGATCCCGTCGTACGTCACCACGCACCCCTCCCCCACCGGCGACTGCGCCATGAAGCCCACCAGGGCCGCGCCCGCCGTCTTCTCCTCGCCCAGCGAGAAGATCCGGACGAACGTCCACTGCTTCCCGTCCGGTGAGGCGTGGAACGCGAACGCCGAGCCCGTGCGGCTGATCCGGAGCCAGACGCTGCTGCCGTCCACCACGAAGGCGTTCGAGTCGTCGGAGCGGCCGCGGGTGACGACCGTGCAGACCGTCGCCTCGTCCGGCGACCGCTCCAGGCAGAGCTTCGCCCACTCCCGGTCGCCCACGTGCAGGTACAGCACGCCCGCGTCGAACGCCGCCGCGAAACCGACCGTCACCCGCGCGATCAGCTGGAAGTCACCCTCGGGCGCACCGAGGAGCCGGGGCGCGTCCGACGCCGGGTCGAGCGCCTCGCCCGTCGGCGGCACGAAGCGGTCCTGCCGGGCGCCCGCCCAGCCGGTGAGCACCCCGTCCTCGTACGACCAGTTGCCGTCGGGGCCGTACGTGCGCAGGGAGAAGGGCAGTTCGGGGATGTTGACGTCCATGGGCGTCAGTGTTCCAGGCGCCCGTCGTAGCGACGCGGCAGCCCCAGGGGGTTGTCGTCCCGCAGCTCGGGCGGGAGCAGCGCGGCGGGGGTGTTCTGGTACGCGACGGGACGCAGCCAGCGCTCGATCGCCGTACCGCCCACGGAGGTCGAGGTGGACGTCGTCGCCGGGTACGGACCGCCGTGGTGCTGCGCGGGCGCCACCGCGACCCCGGTCGGCCACCCGTTGACCAGCACGCGCCCGGCCAGCGGCGTCAGCTCGGCGATCAGCGCCGCACCGCCGCCCTCGCCCGCGGCCTCCTCGGCCGACAGCTGCACCGTGGCCGTGAGGTTGCCGGGGAGGCGGGTGAGCACGTTCGTGATCTCCGCCTCGCTCTCGTAGCGCGCGACGACCGTCACCGGGCCGAAGCACTCCTCCAGGAGCAGGTCGTGCTCGCCCTCCTCGGCGAGCTTCGCCGCCGGGACGGTGAGGAAGCCAGCGCTGACCGTGTGCTCGCTGCCCGCGCCCGGTGTCACCGGCGCGTCCACGTCCGGCAGTTCGCCCCGCTCCCGCACGCCCGCCACGAAGTTGTCCCGCATCCGGTGGTCGAGGAGCACCCCGGCCTCGGTGTCGCTGACCGCCTCCGTCAGGGACTTGACGAAGCGGTCGCCGCCCGCACCGGCCGGCGCGAAGACCAGGCCGGGCTTGACGCAGAACTGGCCGACGCCGAGCGTCATCGAGCCCGCCAGGCCCGTTCCGATCTCCTCGGCGCGCTCGACCGCCGCGGCCTCGGTCACGACGACCGGGTTGAGGGAGCCGAGCTCGCCGTGGAAGGGGATCGGCACGGGGCGGGCCGCCGCCGCGTCGAAGAGGGCACGGCCGCCGCGGATCGAGCCGGTGAAGCCCGCGCCCGAGACGAGCGGGTGCCGCACGAGCTCCACGCCCGCGTCGAAGCCGTGCACGAGGCCGATGACGCCCTCGGGGATGTCGTGCCGGGCCGCGGCCCTGCGCAGCGTCGCCGCCACCAGCTCGGAGGTGGCCGGGTGGTCCGGGTGCGCCTTGACGACCACGGGGCAGCCCGCGGCGAGCGCGCTCGCGGTATCGCCGCCGGGGACGGAGAAGGCGAAGGGGAAGTTGGACGCGGAGTAGACGGCCACGACGCCCAGCGGGATCTTGTAGCGCCGCAGGTCCGGGATGGGCGGCGTCGCGCTGCTGTCGGGGTGGTCGATGACGACGCCGAGGAACCCGCCCTCGTCGACCACGTCCGCGAAGGCCCGCAACTGGTAGCAGGTGCGGGCGAGTTCACCGGTGAGCCGGACGGGACCGAGCGCGGTCTCCGCGTCCGCGGCCTCCACCAGGTGGTCCTTCGCCGCGTCGAGCAGTTCGGCCGCCGAGCGCAGGAACGCGGCGCGTACGGTGCGGTCCGCGAGGGCGTCCTGGGCGGCCAGCGCGTCGCGCACCGCCTGGTCCACCTCTTGGACCGTGGCCTCGACCGCAACCTGTTCGCGCTGCTTCCCGGTTCGGGGGTCGACACTCCAGACTGGTGCTGCTGCCACCGCGGGCTCCTCCAGAGGTGATGCCACAGATGTGCTGCCACCCACCTGGGCTGTTCGATATGCTGAACGCTGTCTCCGATGATGAATAGCGGAGACTTCGGAGACTATTTCTCGTCGAACTAAGGGGTCAAGGGCGATGTCGGCTGGCGAGACTGGCGGGGCACAGGTCAAGTCCGCGGTGCGGACGGTGGAGTTGCTCGAATACTTCGCGGGACGCCCCGGAATGCACTCCTTGGCCGCCGTCCAGGAAGCCGTCGGGTACCCCAAGTCCAGCCTCTACATGCTCCTGCGTACGTTGGTGGAGCTGGGCTGGGTGGAGACGGACGCGACAGGCACGCGGTACGGGATCGGGGTGCGGGCCCTGCTGGTCGGCACCTCGTACATCGACGGCGACGAGGTCGTGGCGGCGGCGCGTCCGACGCTCGACCGCCTCTCGGACGACACCACGGAGACGATCCACCTGGCGCGCCTGGACGGCACGAACGTCGTCTACCTCGCCACGCGCCAGTCGCAGCACTACCTGCGCCCCTTCACGCGGGTGGGCCGCCGCCTCCCCGCGCACTCGACGTCCCTGGGCAAGGCGCTGCTCGCCACCCACACCGACGAGCAGGTCCGCAAGATGCTCCCGGAGACCCTGCCCGCGCTGACCGAGCACACGATCACCGACCGCGAGAAGCTGATCGAGGAGCTGCGCACGGTCCGTGAGCAGGGCTTCGCGGTGGACCGCGAGGAGAACACGCTGGGCCTGCGCTGCTTCGGCGTGGCCATCCCGTACCGCACGCCCGCGCGGGACGCGATCAGCTGCTCCGTGCCGGTGGCGCGGCTGACGCCCGCGCACGAGCAGATGGTGAAGGACGCGTTGTTCGACGCGCGGGACCGGCTGACACTGGCGACTCGTAGGCTCTGAGCCATGGCCACCATGGATGTCAGCCTCCGCCCCGTCCACGACAGCGATCTCCCGGTGTTCTACCGGCAGATGAACGACCCCGAGTCGAACCGCGTCGCCGCGTTCACCTCGCCCAAGACGGCGGACTGGACGCTCTTCGAGGGCCACTGGAAGGGGCTTCGGGAGTCGGCCGACGTGGTCGTGCGGACGGTCCTCGCGGACGGTGACGTGGTGGGCAGCGCGGCGGTGTACGGGAAGCCGGGCGAACGCGAGGTCACGTACTGGATCGACCGCTATTACTGGGGCCGGGGGCTCGCCACGGCCGCCTTGCGGGGTCTGCTTGCGGAGGTGGAGGAACGCCCGCTGTACGCGCGGGCGGCCGCGGACAACGCGGGCTCCCTGCGGGTCCTCGAAAAATGCGGCTTCCGGGTCACCGCCGCCGAGCGGGGCTTCGCGCATGCGCGGGGCGAGGAGATCGACGAGGCTGTGCTGGTGCTGGCGTAGGAGCCCAGCAACCGGGTCTTGGGCGCCGTCATCACCGGCTTCGCCGAGTTCGTCCTCAAACGCCGGACGGGCTGGATTCCTCACCCCTCCCCCGCACGGCGGACCCGGATCATCGCCACGCAGGACGTGCCGCACGCCCCGCCCCGGGAGCGTAGGGACCATGAGCCAGACACTCGTCCCCGCCCCGCCCGCCACGGCCCCCGTGGCGACACCCCGCTCCCGCCGCACCCTCCGCGCCCTCGCGATCCTCTCCGCCCTCCCTTACCTCACCCTCAAGATCGCCTGGATCGCGGGCAGCCACATCGGCATCCCCGAGGGCAGCAGCCTCCTCGAACACCGCACCACCATGATCTTCGCCAACGGCCTCACCGTCCTGATGGACGCCTGCGTCATCCTCCTCGCGCTGCTCCTGACCCGCCCCTGGGGCCTACGGACCCCCGCATGGCTGCTCGCGTTCCCCATGTGGGCCGCCACCGGGCTGCTGATGCCGATCATGGCCGGGTTCCCGCTCCAGCTCCTCGTCAAGGCCCTCGGTGGCAGTATCAACCGGCCCTCGGAGGACGGCGGAAGCGGTGCCTTTCTCGACGAGTGGGTCTTCGGCGTCGTCTACGGCGGCTTCATCCTCCAGGGCCTCGCCCTCGGCGCCCTGTTCGTCCTGTACGCACGGGAACGCTGGGGACACGTGTGGCAGGGCCGCCTCCGAGACCTGCCCAGCCCGGCCACCACCACCCGCCGCAGCCTTCAGCGCGGCACCGCCGTCGCCGCCGCCCTCCTGGCCCTCGCCCCCGCCACCCTGCACCTCCTCTGGGCCACCGGCTCCACCCTCGGCCTCAACGAGGCGCGGATCGAGGAGCGTACGACCGACTTCTACGTCCTGGAGGTACTGGACCTGCTCTACCTCGCCGCAGCCGTGGCCGGTGGGCTGCTCATCGTCTTCCGGTGGGCTCCCACGCTGTCCGTCAAGGTGCCGCTCGCCCTCGCCTGGCTCGGCTCGGGCGCCGTCACCTGCTGGGGCGGGTGGCTGCTGTTCGCCTCGCTCGGCGGCGTCGACGACATCGCCGAGCAGCCGACGCCGCTGATGATCCTGGCCTACGCTGTGCGGATGATCATCGGGACGCTGGTGGCCGCTCTCGGGGTGTGCTTCTTCAAGGAGCGGGCGCGCACCGCTGCCCGGGCCCCACGGCTCCCGGCGTGAAGACGCTCGCATCGGCCCTGTTCGGGCGGCGGGCGCGGCGCCGGTGGATCCATCTGATCCTCGGCGGCGCGCTCGCCATGCCGTACGTCTTCGTGGGCTCCGTCATCGTCGGGCCGCTGCTCGGCGAGGAGAACGTCTTCGGCTCGTTCACCTCCCAACTCGGCGCGTTCGCTGCGGGGTTGCCGCTCGCCGCGATCACCGCCCTGTTCCCGCTCACCCGGCCCATGTCGGTGGCCGCCGTGCGCGCGCTGTGCGACGTGCCGGGCGATGCGCTCGCCGACGGGCCCGCGCGGTCACGGCAGGCGCGCGGGCGTACCGTCGCGTGGTTCACGCTGCACCTCGGGTTCGGCGGGATCATCAGCGGAATGTCGCTGGCGCTGCCGCCGTTCGCGGCGGTGCTCATCGCCCTGCCGTTCGCCGCCGTGCTGCGCGACAGCCGGATCGGGATGCCCGAAGTCTTCGGCGAGGGCTGGATGCTGGCGCTCTCCCCGGTCATCGGCATCCTCTCCCTGGCCGCGCTCGCGGGGTGCGCGGCCGTGGCCGGGGGCCTGCTCGCGCGCTGGGCGCCCGAACTCCTCGGCCCCTCGCCCGCCGACCGGCTCGCGGCGGCCGAGCAGCGCGCCGCCGACCTCGCCGTGCGCAACCGGCTCGCGCGGGAGCTGCACGACTCGGTGGGCCATGCCCTGAGCGCCGTCACGCTCCAGGCGAGCGCCGCCCGCAGGGTCCTCGACCGCGACCCGGAGTTCGTCCGCGACGCGCTGGCCGCCATCGAGGAGACGACCCGGCGCACGGTCGGCGAACTCGACGCCGTCCTGGGGGTGTTGAGGGAGGGCGGCGACGGACAAGCGAGCCCGACCGCGCCCGCTCCCACCCTCTCGGGCGACCTCGACGGGCTCCTCAAGCGCACCCGCGCGGGCGGCCTGCGCGTGAAGGCCACGGTCGAGCTCGGCCCAGAGGGCCCGGACGCCCTGCCCCCGATGGTCTCCCGCGAGGCCTACCGCATCGTCCAGGAGAGCCTGAGCAACGCCCTGCGGCACGCGGGCCCCGACGCCCCCGTGACGCTCAGGATCGCCCTGGACGGCGCCGACCTGGAGATCCTCGCGGAGAACCCGCTGCCCCGCGGCGCCCCCGCGTCCCGCCCCGGCGGCGGCCACGGCCTGCGCGGCATCACCGACCGGGCCAGGCTCCTCGGCGGCACGGTCCGGACGGGCCCCGACGACGGGGTGTGGCGAGTGAACGTACGACTGCCCCTGAAGGGACCCGCCGAGGGGACCCGCACGACGACCGACCCGAAGGGACCCGTACACCCATGACCGAACCGGCCGCGGCCCCCATCCGCATCGTCCTCGCCGACGACGAGCGCATGGTGCGCACCGCCCTGCGCGTGATCCTCTCCGCCGAGCCCGACCTGGAGGTCGTCGGCGAGGCGGCGAGCGGCGCGGAGGCGGTGTCCGTCGTGCGTGAGCTGCATCCCGACGTGGTGCTCATGGACGTACGCATGCCCGAGATCGACGGCATCCGGGCCACCGAGCAGATCCTGCGGACGCAGGCGGACCCGCCGCGCATCGTGGTCGTGACGACCTTCGAGAACGACTCCTACGTGTACGAGGCGCTGCGCGCCGGGGCCTCCGGGTTCCTGCTCAAGCGGGCCGACGCGGACTCGCTCGTCCAGGCGGTGCGGCTCGTGGCGCGCAGCGAATCGCTGCTCTTCCCCGCGGCGGTGCGCGCCCTGGCGGCCGAGCACGGGCGCGCGAAGCCCGCGGCGCCGGCCTGGGTGGCCCGGCTGACGGGGCGCGAGAGCGAGGTGCTCAGGCTGATGGCGGCGGGCCTGACCAACGCGGAGATCGCGGGGCGGATGGGCGTGGGCCCCGCGACGGTGAAGACGCATGTGGCCGCGGTCCTCGCCAAGACGGGTGCGCGGGACCGTACACAGGCAGTGATCGCGGCGTACGAGGCGGGCTTCATGAACACGGAATGACCTCGCGGCCGTGGCGTGCCGCAGTATGAGGAATCTCTAAGAAACCCGGCAGAACGGAACGAATACCTCCGTGCCGGTCGTCTTTTCACGGGATGAACAAGACGATCAGGCACGCCTCGGTCTTCACGCTGCTGCTCGTGCTCGCCCTCCTGGTGCGGGCGACGTGGGTGCAGTTCTACGACTCGAAGGCGCTCGCGGACGACAAGCTGAACCGGCGGAACGTGATCGAGCAGTACGCGAACCCGCTGGGCGACATCATCGTGGGCGGTGACGCGGTCACCGGCTCCACCCGGACGAAGGGCGGCGACCTCGCGTACAAACGCACCTACAAGGACGGCGATCTCTACTCGGCCGTCACGGGCTACAGCTCGCAGGTGTACGGAGCGACGCAGCTGGAGGGCATTTACAAGGACGTCCTCGACGGCACCGACAACCGGCTGAAGAACCCGCTGGACACGGTCACGAACAAGCGTGCCGATCCGGGTGACGTGGTCACGACGATCGACCCGGCGGTGCAGAAGGCCGCGTACAAGGCGCTCGGCGACAAGAAGGGCGCGGCGGTCGCCGTCGACCCGAAGTCGGGCAAGATCCTCGGGATGGTGTCGACGCCTTCGTACGACCCCTCCGACATCAGCGGTTCCACGGACTCCAAGGAGTGGAAGGCGCTCCTGAAGGACGAGGACAAGCCGCTGGTCAACCGCGCGCTGCGGCAGCCGCTGCCGCCGGGTTCGACGTTCAAGCTGGTCGTCGCGGCGGCGGCCCTGGAGGACGGGCTCTACGGCTCGGCGGACACCAAGACCGACAGCCCGAACCCGTACACCCTGCCCGGCACGACCACCGTCCTGAAGAACGAGAGCGCGAGCGCGCCCTGCGAGGACGCCACGATCCGTACGGCGCTGCAGTACTCGTGCAACAACGTCTTCGCGAAGATCGCCGTCGACCTGGGCCAGGACAAGGTCAAGTCGATGGCCGAGAAGATGGGCTTCAACGCCGACAAGCTGGATGTGCCGGTGCGCGCGGCGGAGAGCTCGTACCCCTCGGACATGGACAAGGCCCAGACGGCCCTGACCGGCATCGGCCAGTTCGACGTGACGGCGACGCCGCTGCAGATGTCGATGGTCACGGGCGCGATCGCCAACGGCGGTGAGCTGGTGTCGCCGCACATGGTGTCCCAGATCACCGACTCGAACGGCGATGTCCTCGATTCGTTCGACGACGCGGACTCCGAGCGTGTGATGAGCGAGGACACGGCGAGCCAGCTGCAGTCGGCCATGGAGACGGTCGTCGAGAAGGGCACGGGCACGAACGCGCGGATCAGCGGCGCGGACGTGGGCGGCAAGACGGGCACGGCCCAGCACGGCGAGAACAACAGCAAGACGCCGTACGCCTGGTTCACCTCGTACGCCAAGGGCAGCGACGGCAAGGAGGTCGCGGTGGCGGTCATCGTCGAGTCCTCGGACGCGGCGAGGTCGGAGGTCAGCGGCAACGGACTTGCGGCGCCGATCGCGAGGGCGATGATGTCGGCGGCGCTCAAGTCCTAGCTCTCGATCCGCCGCGGGGTGCCGTTTCACAGCGAGACGGCACCCCGCGCAGGTCAACGGCGCGAACGCCACACCTGCAGGCCCCACAGGGCGGCAAGCGGAACCAAGGCCCCCACCAAGAGCCCCCCGGCGAAGCCGAACCCGCTGTCGGCGTCGCCGTCATCGACGGCGACGGCAACCCCCGCCAGCACGACGGCCAGCGCCGCGACCCCCACCAGCGCATAGAACCGCCGGCTGAAGAAGCGCCACCGCCCAGGCATCCCCGGCGGAGCCGAGATCTCCGCCCCCGGCCCAAGGCTCGCGGCCAGCGGCCGCTTGAACCACGCGTAGACGATCCAGGTGCCGCACGCCTCCCACCCGTCAGGGGCGAGCCGCTCGTCAAGCCCCTCACGCCCCCGCGTGACCAGCTCGCGCCGGTACTCCCAGCGCTGCGGCCGCTCAAGATCCCGGTGGCTGACGAACCTCCCGAGGGCGTCGACCCGCTCGACCTCCCACCCCTCGCCGCCGAAGCGGTTCAGGAGCTCTTCGTCGACGTACGTGTCGGCGGTCCACCGCCACGTCTCGACATGCGCCTCGGGGACCTCGGGCTCCTGGCCCCCCACGGGCACCAGCTCGCGGGCGAACGCGTCGACAGGCCCGAACTCGGCCTCCGGGTCCGCGCCGCCCGACTCCTCCAGGTGCGCCGCCAGATCCGCGACGGTCGCCTCGACGCGGTCGGACGGCACCCCCTCCTGCCGCAACTGCGCGGCAAGATCGTCGAAGTAGCTCATCGCACGCCCGCCTTCGCAAGGACCTCACGCACCGATCCGTCGAAGGCGAGCCACAGCCCGCCCTGCTCGCCGAGAGTGGCGCGTCCGGCATCCGTGAGGGAGTAGTAGCGCCGGCCGGGGCCCTTCTCCGTGGCCCGGAACTCGGCGGCGACCAGGCCCGCCTCCTCGAGACGGTTCAGCACGGGATAGAGCGTGCCGCCCTTGATCTGGCCGAACCCGGCGGCGCCGAGCAGCTTGGCGATCTCGTAGCCGTAGCTCTCGCCGTCGGTGAGGCCGGCGAGCACGAGGAGATCGAGTACGCCCTTGAACCAGCTGGCCCGGCGGTCGGTCCTGGCGCCCCCGGATGCGGATGCGGTCATGGTCAGCTGCCCTTCGCGGCCGGTTCGTACGCGGGCACGGAACCGATCGGTTCCGGTTCGGGGAGGGTCAAGTCCCGCACGGACAGGGCGATATGGATGGCGACGGGCAGCAGCAGGCTCCCGGTCGACACATAGAGCCCGGCGAACAGCGCCCCCACGGCGGCGAAGGCGATGACACCAGTGCGGCCCTGGTACAAGCCCGCGACGGCGTACACGAGCACCGAAAGGGCCGCCGCCGCATAGAGGTTGAGGCCGAGCACGCCGACGCCGAAGGCGATCAGGAGCCCGCGGTAGACGAGTTCGGCGCAGATGCCGTCGGTCACGGCGACGGCGATCGCGAGGCGGCGCTCCTGCGCCGTGCGCGGCAGCATCGCCCGGATGGAGGCGAGCCCCGGCACGTTCTTGCCGCCTTCGGCGAGGGCGCGCATCTTCCGCCCTGACACCACGGAGACGGCGACCACCGCGACGATGACGACGGCCGTGGACACCGGCGATTCGGGTGCCGCGATGCCGAGGTCGGAGGCGGCCATGGCCGGCGAGAGCAGGAGCGCCAGCAGAGCGAGCGCAGCGAAGAGCCACCAGAAGACGAGCACGAAGGTGAAGTAGCCGACGAGAGCGCGTGGTTCGGTGTCGCGGCGGCGGGCGAGCGAGCCGTAGAGACGGCGGCCGAGCCAGGGCTCACCGAGCAGCAGATAGGCACCGAGAGCGGCCGTGACGGCCGTGGACGCGGCCGAGAAGTCCGGCGAGACGGTCATGGTGGGATCCCCCTTCCCGAAGGGGCCGCGCCGGACGCACCGTGCGGCCCCATGAGCATGTGAGCTACCTAGACCGTAAAGCGACCTAGTCAGGAATGCAACCTATCTCGCGATGCCGACACCGACATCGACATCGACATCGAGCAGCGTCAGGCCTACTCCACGAAGTACGTCGGGTTCGGCAGCTTGTACGTCTTGTCCGCGTAACCACCCGCCAGGTCGGAGACCTGGTCGCCGAAGCTGCCGACGATGTCGTAGCCGGTCGACTCGATGTGCTTGCGGGTGCCTTCCTTGAACTGCACGGTGGTGCACTCCCACTTGGCGGGGGTGGCGCAGTCGCTCAGGTAGGCGGGCGGGGCGGTCTTGTTCTTGGTGAACACGTGCTCCGTGTCGAGCTGCGTGTCGTACCCGGCCTTGGCGAGGTTGGTGACCGCGCCCTCACGCTGCGACTCGCTCAGGCCGGTGAGGAAGAAGACCTCGACGCCCTTGCTCTTGGCGTACGTGACGAGTTCGGGCATGCCGAAGACGGCAGGCCGCTTGGCCGCCTTCACGTACGCGTCCCACGTGGTGTTGTTGTAGGTGTAGTTGGTGGTCTTCTCGTAGTCGAAGCTGAGCAGCGAGGTGTCGTCCACGTCGAGGACGATCGCGGGCTTCTTGCCGTGGCCGCCGCCCTTCGCGCCATGACCGCCGCTCTTCGCGCCGTGCGCCGCGGCCTTCCTGATGTCCTTCTTCGCCTTCGCCTGGATGCGCGCCAGGTCCTTGGCGTACGGGCTGTCGGGCGAGGAGCGCCAGACGCCGTCGGCGTCCTGGTACGCGCCGTAGTAGTCGTCGATCTCGCCGACGAGCACGCCGATGTTCTGGGGTTCGGCGGTGTGCCGCGCCGATGCGTTGTCGGCGGTGGCGGCGCCGGTGCCGTACAGAGCGGCGCCTGCGACGGCACAGGCGGTGGCGATCCCGGCCACCCGAAGGGACTTGCGCATAGGTCGATTTCTCCGGATCAGAGTCAGATTCAGGGTGTGGACAGGGCGACAAGTCCGAGCAGGTCAACACCTGTCTACGCGCACTGTCTACGCGCATCACTCCGCACCCCGCGAGACCCTTTACCCGATCGATACTCGATCCTGGGAAAGCCTGGGCCCGCACCCCCGGCCTATCCCCCCCCGGCCTACGCCCCGGGCGACCACCCCGGGTCCCGCCCGCTGAGACCGATCACGCGGTCGAGCAGAGGAGCCTCGTCCGGCACCGGGACCACGGCCCCGAACAGGCTGTTGCCGGACGTGTCGCCCTCCTCGGGCGTGAGCAACGCCTCGGCCACCCCGAGGCTCGCCTCGTCGGGGTCGTACGCCTGGCCCGTCGCCCGCGCCAAGTCCCAGCCGTGCACGACGAGTTCGTCCATGGCGACGGCGCCCGCGACGGCACCCGGCAGATCGAGGCCGCCCGCCCGGGTCATGCCCTCCCACGCGGCCGGATCGCGCCACACCTCCACCAGCTCGTCGAGCAGCTTCGGCAGGTGGGTGCGCCAGCCGGGGCCGAGCTCCGGCACGGCGCTGCCCGGGTCCTGGTCGAGCCCCGGCCCCAGGTCCTTGCGCCCGGCGTCCCGGAACGCGCCCGTGAGCCCGACGAGATGGCCAAGGAGATGGCGCACCTCGTACTCCGGACAGGGCGTGGGCCCCGAGAGCTGCGATTCGGTGACGCCCTGAGCGATGCCCGCCACCAGCCGGGCCTGCGGCTCGAAGTCGATCATGTCCGTCATGGATCCTCCCGCATCTCGGCGGCCCTGACCCACGGACCGCTGCTGTCCTGCCCTGTAGACCGGCCCGGAGCCCGGAACTCATCGCCGAAGCCGAGGGGGGCGTCTACCGCACCTGCCCTATGCCCGGCCGGGGTCCTTAGCGCCACCATCACCTGCCATGACATCCACGATCACGCGGGTCCTGCGCCACCGCGACGCGAGCCTCTGTCTGGGCGCGGTGGTGGTCTCCGGCTTCGGGAGCTCCGCGATGTGGCTGGTCTCCGGGATCTGGGTGAAGGAACTGACCGGCTCGGACGGCCTGGCCGCGCTGTGCACCTTCGCCCTCTGGGCCCCTGCCCTGATCGGCCCCCTCCTGGGCACGATCGCCGACCGCACCCGCCGCGTCCCCCTGCTCATCGGCACGAACCTGGCCCTGGGCGCTCTCCTGACATCCCTGGTGTTCGTCGACTCCACGGCCACCCTGTGGATCCTCTACACGGTGCTCTTCCTGTACGGGGCGTGCGGCGCCGTCACCGACGCGGCGGAGGCGGCCCTGGTGACGGCGGCCGTCGGCAAGGACCTGGCAGGTGACTTCAACGGCCTGCGGATGTCCGCGAACGAGGGCATGAAGCTCATCGCGCCGCTCGCCGGAGCCGGTCTCTTCGCCGCCTGCGGAGGCGCCCAGGTGGCACTCCTGGACGCCGCCACCTTCGTACTCGCGGCGGGGATGTTCACGCTGCTGCGGGCGCGGGAGGACGTGCCGGTGCGTGCCGCGTCGGGCTGGCGGGCGCAGACCGCAGAGGGGGCACGCCACTTGTGGAACAACCCGCGGCTGCGCCCCCTCGTCCTCGCGGGCGGCCTGACCATGCTGACGTCGGGGATCAGCGGGGCGGCGATCTACGCGGTCGTGGAGGGACTCGGCCACTCCCCCGCGTACACGGGCGTGCTGTACGTCGTGCAGGGCGCGGGGTCGGTGGCGGTGGGCGTCGCTTCGGGCACACTGATGCGCCGCTTCGGAGGACGCCGCTTCGGCGGGGCGGGCATCGCACTCACCGCGCTCGCCGTGGTCCTGCACGCGCTGCCGTACGACGCGACGGCCCTCGCGGGCAGCCTCGCCAACGGTCTGGGGCTGCCGTGCGCGCTGATCGCGGGCATGACGGCGGTGCAGCGCGAGACGCCGCAGGCCCTCCTCGGACGCGCGGCGGCGACCGCGAACACCCTGATGTTCACGCCGACGGCAGTGGGCATCGCCATGGGCGCGGTCCTCGTCGAGACCGTCGACTACCGGCTCCTGCTGCCGGTCCTCGCAGGGGCGCGACTGCTGATCGCCGCACCCCTGCTCATGTCCCGTTCGCGGCCGACTACTTTACGTCGGCCCAGCGCTTGACGTGGGCGACCACCTCCGCCAGCTCGGCGGGGGGCAGCTTCTCGATCGCGTTGCCGTGATGGGCGCCGGGCGCCACGTAGCGGTACGAGTCGTGCTTGCCGGGCGTGAACTTCTCGGCGCTCCACGGGTCGTTCTCCGCGTAGATGAAGAGCATCCGCTCGCCCTTGGTCCTCACCCAGCGGTCGACGTCGGCGACGGTCCTGCCGTCGTAGGTGCCGCCCCGCATGGCGGCAGGGAGCGACGAGTCGGGGTGCCGCAGGCCCGGGTAACGAAGCAGGCCGTCGAGATGGTCGAACTTCAGCTCTGCCCAGCCGAGTTGCGTGGCGGCCTGCCGGTCGTGGGGGCCGCCGCCGTGGGTGCCGAGGACCTCGTCCTCGAACATGCCCATGCCGTTCTTCCGCGACCAGGAGTACAGTTCGTCGTCCGTGGCCTTGTCCGCATCCGGCACGGTCGGGCACTTGTCGATCCCGCCGCTCTGCCAGAAGCCCCACACCTGTTCGAGCACGCCCCGCTCGTAGGCGCGGTCCGCGGTGCCGAGGTTCTCCTCGAAGGTGGCGCCTTCCCGCTGCGCCTCCGCCTCGAACTTGGGGAGCAGCACCTCGCGGCGTACCAGCATCTCGCGCTGAACGGCGTTCAGGGCGTCCCGGCACTCGCGCGTCCCGACCGTCCTGAAGAAGCGCTCGTAGGCCCTGTCGTCCTTGTTGTCGGCGTCGTTCGGCGCGACGACCGCGACGACTCCGTCCAGGTCGTCGGGGTAATAGCGCTCGTGGTACGTCGCCGCCATGCCGCCCTTGCTGGCGCCGACGCCGATCCACTTGCCCTTCTCGACGCCGCGCAGCGCCTGGGTGAGACGGTGCTCGTCGGCGGCCTCCTGCTGCACGGTGAGCTTGGACCAGTCGTCGCCCGCGGGCCCCGTGGGACGCGACCCCTCGAAGTAACGGTGCTCCAGGCTCACTTGGTTGGCGTCGAGGATGTCGGTGAGGGGGGTGACTTCGCTGTAGAGGTCGTAGCCCGGGGTGAAGAGGACCGTCGGCTTGTCCGTCGCCTTGTGCCAGAGCGTGAGGCGCTGGGTGAAGGTGCCCGCGCCCGGGTCGCGGTGGTCGACGGGCTGGGCGTAGGTGAGCGAGTAGCGGGGGTGGCCCCGCACGTCGTCCACGCCGGTGACCGTCATGCCCGGGATGCTCTCCAGGCGTTCACGGAAGTCGTCGGCCTGGGCCCCCGTCGCGCCGGCGGGTGTCCGCGCCGCCGCAGGCACGGACCCGGCCAGCACGGCCGAGCCCGCGAGCACCCCTGCGCATATCAGCGCGGACACCCCTTTGGTGCCCCTGGACCCCTTGGTTCTCCCGGTCTCCTTGTCGCGCACCGTGTCTCCGATCGTGACAGGTCGTGGGATCAGTTTGATGATCATCGGTGTACGGATCGTAACCTTGATCACTACTGTCGCGACAACGCCGAACGCCCCAACGACCCCTAAATGCGCACTACTTCACGTCGGCCCAGCGCTTGATGGTCGCGACGGCCTCGGCCTGCTCGGCGGCGGGCAGTTTGGCGATGGAGGCGCCGTGGTTGGAGCCGGGGACCTCGTAGCGGTAGGAGTCGCGGTGGCTCGGGGTGAACTTCTCCGCGCTCCACGGGTCGTTCTCGCCGTAGATGAACATCATCCGCTGGCCGCGGGTCTTCACCCAGCGGTCCACGTCGGCGATGGTCCTGTTGTTGTACGAGCCGCGCATCGCCTCGGGAAGCACCGAGTTGGGCTGGTAGATGTCCGGGTAGTGGCGGACGTCCTTGAGGTGCTTGAACTTCAGGTCGGCCCAGCCGAGTTGAGTGGCGGCCTGGCGGTAGTAGGGGCCGGTGCCGTTCGTGCCGAGCGTCTCGTCCTGGTAGACGCTGAAGCCGTGCTCCTTCGACCAGTCGTAGAGCTCGTCGTCGGTAGCCTTTTCGGCGTCGGGCACGGTCGGGCAGTTGTCGACGGTGCCGCTCTGCCAGAAGTTCCACACCTGGTCGAGCACGGCGAACTCGTAGGCGCGGTCGGTGGTGCCGAGCGTCTCCTCGAAGGTGTCGCCGTTGGCCTTGGCGTCCGCCTCGAACTTGGGGATCAGCGCCTCACGGCGCAGCAGCATCTCGCGCTGCACGGCGTTGAGCGCGCTCCGGCACTCGGCCGTCCCGACCGTCCTGAAGAACCGTTCGTAGCCGCTGTCGTCCCTGTTGTTCGCGTCGTTGGGCGCCACGAACGCGACGACCGCGTCCAGGTCGCCGGGGTAGAAGCGCTCGTGGTACGTCGCCGTCATCCCACCCTTGCTCGCGCCCGTGCCGAGCCACTTGCCCTTCTCGATGCCGCGCAGCGCCTGGGTGAGGCGGTGCTCGTCGGCGGCCTCCTGCTGGACGGTCATCTTGGACCAGTCCGAACCGGCGGCGCCCGAGGGGCGGGACTGCTCGAAGTAGCGGTGCTCGATGCTGACTTGGTTGGCGTCGATCAGCTTGGTGAGGGCGGTGGTGTTGGACGCGAGGGTGTATCCGCCGGTGTAGAGGACGGTCGGCTTGTCCGTGGCCTTGTGCCAGAGCGTGGCGCGCTGGGTGAACGTGCCGGCGCGGGGGTTGCCGTGGTCGACGGGCTGGGCGTACGTGAGCGAGTAGAGGGGGTAGCCCTCCCGGTCGGCCACGGAGACGACCTTCATGCCGGGGATCTTCTCCAACTGCTCCCGGATGTCGGCCTTGGTGTCCGCCGCCGGTCTCGCATCGCCCTGCGCGGCCGCGGGCACTGCCCCGCCGAGCACGGCCGCGCCGGCCATGAATCCGGCACAGACCAGCGCGGATATCCCCTTGTTGCGCACCTTGTCTCCTCGTCCTCTTGTCGCCGCCCGTCCGCTCGTGGCTGGGGCGACGGTGTGGTGGTGCGCGGATGGTAACCGCTTCCACTTACGGTGCGACAGAGGCTATTTGAGGTGGGCGAGGGCCTTGGTCACCTGCGCGAGATCCGTCTCGGACGCCAGCCCCGCGTGGTAGAGCCGCAGTTCGTCCGCGCCAAGGGTGGCCGCGTGCGCGGCGTCGGCGGCCAGGGTGGCGGGGCTGCCTCCCATGCCGGAGACGACCGTGAGGTTCGCGGCGAGGGTGGTGCGGGCCGTGCGGTGCGCGTCGAAGGGCGTCAGCGCCTGGGCGCCGCCCGTGCAGGGCACGACCACGCCGTCGGCCACGGAGAGGATGTGCTCCGGGTCGACTCCGGCGTTGGCGCCGCAGTGGTACGCCACCGGGTCGGCGTGCAGCAAAACCCGGAAGCCGTCCGGGGCGGCGGCACGCACGGCCGCGATCGCCGCCTCCTGGAGCGTGCGGGCGGTTTCCTCGCGCCACGCGCGCGTGGCGTTCGCCGTCCCGGCGCCGATGAGCTTCTCCACCGCCTCCCAGCCGCCGGGGGGCTCGTCGCCGCGCCACACGGGCTCCAGGGCGCGCCGGACTCCGGCCGCCAACGCGTCGGGGGCGAGCCCCTGTCGCGCGTACCCCGCACGGCAGTCCGCGCAGAAGCACAGGGACATCAGGTACTGCCCGGCCTCCCCGAGCGGCACTCCCGCGATCTTGTCGTGGGCGTGCAGGTGCGCGAGGCCGTACCAGCCGAGGGACTCCAGTTCGGTGCCGCGCGCGCCGGGGCGCACGGCGGCCTCCGCCGCGAGGTCGACGAGGTACGCGCGCGTGGCGGGCTGTGCGATGCAGGGCGCCCAGGGGTAGCGGTCTCCGTAGGCGTTGACGACGGAGGTCTCCGGATGGTCGGCGCCCATGCGGGAGTTGTGGGCGAGGACGACCCAGGTGTGCACGTCGAGCCCGGCGGCCGCCAGCGCGTCGGCGGCCTCTCCATGGGCGTCGCCCGGGGCCCAGTCCCCGGCCGCGTACGGGCGCAGCTCGCGTCCCTGCCACCGGTCACCGGGCTCGTACAGGACCGCCGCGTGCTCGGCGGTGACGATGCGGTGGCGGGGGTGGCGGGGGGTCAGCGCGCGCGTGGAGTGGTAGGCGGAGGCGAGGGTGACCTGCTGGACGCCGAGGTCCGCGATGCGCGCGGGCGCCCCGGGGTCGCCGACGACGTCCCAGGGGTACAGGAAGGCGGAGGTCCTCACGCGCTCTCCTCCCGCAGCAGGGCGCGCCCGCGCTCGGTCAGTTCGGCCAAGCGCTTGATGTGCTCGTCGGCGGGTTCGTGCAGCGGCGTCCGGACGCCGCCGACGTCGAGCCCCGCCAGGCGTACGCCCGCCTTGACGAGGGAGACCGCGTACCCCCGGCCCTCGGCGCGCAGCTCCACGAAGGGCCGGTAGAAGCCGTCGATGAGCCGGTTCACGAGGGCGTCGCCCTCGGCGGTCCGGGAGTTGAAGGCCCGGTGGAAGGCGAGCGCGATGTCGGGCGCGAAGCAGAAGACCGCCGACGAGTAGAGCGACACGCCGATACCGCGGTAGGCGAGCCCGGTCAGCTCGGCGGTGGGCAGGCCGTTGAAGTAGAGGAATTCCTCCGGGACTTCGGCCCGAACGGCGCTGACGATGCGCTGCATCAGGTCCATGTCGCCGAGGCCGTCCTTGAAGCCGATGATGCCCTCGGTGCGGGCGAGCTCGACCACGGTCTCCGGGGTGAACACGGCGTTGTCGCGCTGGTAGACGATGGTGTCGAGGGAGGTCGCCGCGGCCAGTTCGGCGTAGTGCCGCAGCAGCCCCTCCTGTCCGGCGACGACGAGATAGGGCGGCATCGCGAGCAGCCCGTCGGCGCCCGCCTCCTCGGCGATCTTCGCGTACCGCACGGCGAGCGCGGTACCGTACCCGGCGCCCGCGACCACCGGCACCCGTCCCGCCGACTCCTCGGCGGCGGCGGCGACGCACGCCCCGAACTCCTCGGGCGTCAGCGCGTGGAACTCGCCGGTGCCGCAGCAGGCGAACACGGCAGCCGCACCCGCCTCGATCCCCGCGCGCACGTGCGCGCGGAAGACGTCGAGGTCGATGGAGCCGTCGAGGCCGTAGGCGGTGACCGGGAAGAACAGCGGCCCGCTGGGGATGTCGAGTCGAGCGGCGAGGGGTGCTGACGTCACGGGCTCTCCCTTAGCGTGCACGTTTCTGATCCACGTCCATATTTCTGAACGCACCCACGCTAAGCCGCCCTCTGAGCCCCGGTCAAGCATCAAGGTCGGCAAGAGAACCGCGATTTCAAGAGCGGATTCCTCGCCTCCGTACGACACTTGACGCGACGAGGCGTTGATCCCTAGCGTGTCCACAAATGTGAATGCTGTACGTACACGCGAATGCACGTACACGCGACCGCACACACGTTCACAGGCACACGCGACCGCAGCCGTTGATCCGAGGAGACCCCCTCATGCCCGCTCCCCGCACCGTCCTGCTCACCGGCGCCGCAGGCGGCCTCGGCACCCTGATGCGGGGGCTGCTCCCGGCCTACGGCTACGACCTGCGGCTGCTCGACGTGCGGCCCATCGAGGGCGAGCCGGACGCGATCACGGCGGACCTCGCCGACAAGAAGGCGCTGCGGGAGGCCGTGCGGGGTGTCGACGCGGTCGTCCACCTCGCGGGGATCTCCCTGGAGGCCTCCTTCGACAAGATCCTGCGGGCGAACATCGAGGGGACGTACAACCTCTACGAGGCGGCGCGCGAGGAAGGCGTCCGCCGTGTCGTCTTCGCGTCGTCGAACCACGCGGTGGGGTTCACGCCGCGCCCCGTCGGCGACGATCCGCTGATCGCGGTGGACGCGCCGCGCAGGCCCGACACCTTCTACGGCCTCTCGAAGTCCTTCGGCGAGGATCTCGCCCAGTTCTACTGGGACAAGCACGGGATCGAGACGGTCTCGGTGCGGATCGGTTCGTGCTTCCTGGAGCCGTCGAGCGTGCGGATGCTGTCGGTCTGGATGAGCCCCGGTGACGGCGCCCGGCTCTTCCACGCGGCGCTGACCGCTCCCGAGGTGGGGCACACGGTGGTGTACGGATCGTCCGCGAACACGCGCCTGTGGTGGGACCTCTCGTCGGCGCGCGCGCTCGGCTACGAACCGCGGGACGACTCCGAGCAGTACGCGGACAAGCTCGTCGCCGAGCAGGGGGAACTGGACCCCGCGAACCCGGACCACGCGAACCTCGGGGGCCACTTCTGCACCAACCCTCCGGTGTGGCCGTACTGAGAGCTCCCCACGACGGCACGACAGGCTGAAACCAGCCGTCCGGTGGGGTGCGCCGAGCCGCCTCAGCCCGCAAACGGGCACCGAACGGGCAGACCGCACCCCCCGAACGGGCATCCCTGCCGCGCGGCACACAGGCCGTCGCCCCGCCAAGCGGGCAGAAGCGGGCATCATCGCCCCGGTTTCGAGCCTGTTCACACACCGCCCCCCGCTGTAGAACTTTCCACCAGGGCCCGAACGGGCACAGCGAGGGAAAGAGGCGGCACCCATGACCGCGGAAGAGCGCCAGCGGGAAATCGTCCGGGCAGCACGGACCTCCGGCTCCGTGGACGTCACCGCGCTCGCCACCAAACTGGGCGTCGCCAAGGAGACCGTCCGCCGTGACCTCCGCGCCCTGGAGGACCACGGCCTGGTCCGGCGCACCCACGGCGGCGCCTACCCCGTGGAGAGCGCGGGCTTCGAGACCACCCTCGCGTTCCGCACCACCATGCACGTCCCGGAGAAGCGGCGGATCGCCACCGCCGCCGCCGAACTCCTGGGCGACGCCGAAACGGTCTTCGTCGACGAGGGCTTCACGCCGCAGCTCATCGCCGAGGCGCTTCCCGAGGCCGCCAAGGGCCGCCCGCTGACCATCGTCACCGCGTCCCTGGCCACCGCCGGCGCCCTCGCCGAGGCCGACAACATGTCCGTCCTCCTGCTCGGCGGCCGCGTCCGCCCCGGCACCCTCGCGACCGTCGACCACTGGACGACGCGCATGCTGGCCGGGTTCGTGATCGACCTCGCGTACATCGGGGCGAACGGCATCTCCCGCGAGCACGGCCTGACCACGCCCGACCCCGCGGTCAGCGAGGTGAAGACGCAAGCCATCCGCGCGTCACGGCGCACGGTGTTCACGGGCGTGCACACCAAGTTCGGGGCGACCAGCTTCTGCAGGTTCGGGCATGTCGGCGAGCTGGAGGCGATCGTCACGAGCACGCAGCTGCCCGCGTCCGAGGCGCACCGCTACTCCCTCCAGGGCCCGCAGGTCATCCGCGTCTGACACACACCCCGCTCACCCTCCCCCGCCGCCCGCACCGGCACCTCCCGTGATCCCGCACGCCCTCATTCACCCAAGACGCACCCCTCTCACGCCCTCTCACGCCCCCACACACCTCCTCCCACCCCATACGTCCCCATACGTCCAGGAGCATTCATGCGAACCCAGAGCCGACGGAGGCCGCGCGCACTCGCCGCGGCAGCCGCAGGGACGCTGCTTGCCCCGCTGCTCTCCGGCTGCTGGGCCGGGGCCGGCGGGGCCGGTTCAGGCGGCGACTCCATCAACGTACTGATGGTGAACAACCCGCAGATGGTCGAACTGCAGAAGCTCACCGCCGCCCACTTCACCAAGGAAACGGGCATCGAGGTGAACTTCACGGTCCTGCCCGAGAACGACGTCCGCGACAAGATCAGCCAGGACTTCGCCAACCAGGCGGGCCAGTACGACGTCGCCACGCTCAGCAACTACGAGATCCCGATCTACGCCAAGAACGACTGGCTGCACGAGCTCGGCTCGTACACCAAGAAGGACAAGGCGTACGACGAGAAGGACGTACTGCCGTCCATGCGCCAGTCGCTCACGGGCGACGACGGCAAGCTCTACGGACAGCCCTTCTACGGAGAGTCGTCCTTCCTGATGTACCGGAAGGACGTGTTCAAGAAGGCCGGTCTCACCATGCCGAAGCACCCCACCTGGCAGCAGGTGGCGGAGCTCGCGGCCGACGTGGACGGTGCCGAGTCCGGGATGAAGGGCATCTGTCTGCGCGGGCTCCCGGGCTGGGGCGAGTTGATCGCACCCCTGACGACCGTGGTGAACACCTTCGGAGGGACCTGGTTCGACAAGGGGTGGAAGGCGCGCCTCGATTCCCCCGAGTTCGAGAAGGCAACTCGCTTCTATGTGGACCTCGTTCGCAAGCACGGCGAGTCCGGAGCCGCCCAGTCCGGCTATGCCGAGTGCCTGAACAACCTCACCCAGGGCAAGACCGCCATGTGGTACGACGCCACGGCCGCCGCCGGTTCGCTGGAGTCCGCCAAGTCCCCGGTCAAGGGGAAGATCGGCTACGTACCCGCGCCCGTGGAGAAGACCAAGAGCTCCGGGTGGCTCTACACCTGGGCCTGGGGCCTGCAGAAGGCCTCGCGCAACCCCGACAAGGCCTGGAAGTTCGTCTCCTGGGCGTCCAGCAAGGAGTACGAGCAGCTGGTCGGCGAGAAGATCGGCTGGTCCAACGTCCCCGCGGGCAAGCGGGCTTCGACGTACGACAACCCCGCCTACCGCAAGGAGGCCGCCGCCTTCCAGGACGTCACCCACGACGCCATCGAAGGCGCTCGGCCGACCGATCCCGGCGTGCAGCCCCGGCCCGCGCCCGGCATCCAGTTCGTCGGCATCCCCGAGTTCACCGACCTCGGCACCAAGGTCTCCCAGGAGATCAGCGCGGCCATCGCCGGGCGCCAGTCCGTCGAATCGGCCCTCAAGAAGTCACAGAAGCTCGCCGAGAAGATCGCCGAGGAGTACGAGGGACGATGACCGCCACCGCGAGTACCACCACCGTCGCGCCCGCGCGCGTGTCCGCCGCCAAGCCACCGGGACGGCTGCGCGCCTGGGCCACCAGGGCCCCGCTCCTGCCCGCCCTGATCTTCATGGTCGTCGTGACCCAGCTGCCCTTCGTGGCCACGCTGGTGATCTCCTTCTTCGACTGGAACGCCCTCTACCCCGACGCCCGCAGCTTCGCTGGACTCGACAACTACTCCGAGGTCCTCACCGATCCGGACCTGCGCAAGTCCGTCCTGACGACCATCGTGCTCACGGCCACCGTGGTCATCGCCAGCCTCGTCATCGGGCTCGGGCTCGCCCTGCTCCTCGACCGGAAGTTCCGGGGCCGGGGCGCGGTGCGCACGCTGCTCATCGCGCCGTTCCTGCTCGTGCCGGTGGCCGCCGCGCTGCTGTGGAAGCACGTGCTCTACAACCCCGAGTACGGCCTCTTCAACGGCCTGCTGCACTGGCTGGGCGGTGACGGCGCGGCCCAGCCCGACTGGGTGTCGAACACCCCGCTGATCGCCATCGAGGCCTCCCTGATCTGGCAGTGGACGCCCTTCATGATGCTGATCCTGCTCGCCGGGCTGCAGAGCCGCGACGGTGAACTCGTCGAGGCCGCCCGCATGGACGGCGCGGGCCCCTGGCAGGTGTTCCGGTATCTGACGCTGCCGCATCTGCGCCGCTATCTGGAGCTGGGGGCGCTGCTCGGCTCGATCTACATCGTGCAGAACTTCGACGCCGTCTTCACGATCACCTCGGGCGGCCTCGGCACGGCCAACCTGCCCTACACCGTCTACCAGAGCTTCTACCAGGCCCACGAGAACGGCCTGGCGTCCGCCGCCGGTGTCCTCGTCGTCATCGGTTCCCTCATCATCGCGACCTTCGCGCTGCGGGTCGTCTCGTCCCTGTTCCGTGAGGAGGCGTCCCGCTCATGAGCACTGCCGTGACGCGCGACAAGCCACGCACCCGGACCCCGCTGAAGATCCGGGGATCCGCGGGCCTCGGCCTGGCCGCCTGGCTGGCCGGAATCCTGTTCTTCCTGCCCATCGCCTGGATGGCGCTGACCTCCTTCCACTCGGAGGAGGACGCCGCGACCAATCCGCCCTCGCTCGCCGCCTCGCTCACCCTGGACGGCTACCGCGACTTCTTCGGCACGGGCGGCGGCGCGAGCCCCTGGCCCTCGCTCATCAACTCGACCGTGGCGTCGGTCGCATCGACGCTGCTCGTGCTGGTCCTGGCGCTGCCCGCCGCGTACGCGCTGTCCATCAGGCCGGTGAAGAAATGGACGGACGTCCTGTTCTTCTTCCTGTCGACGAAGATGCTGCCGGTGGTGGCGGGTCTGCTGCCGATCTATCTCTTCGCCAAGAACACCGACATGCTCGACAACATCTGGCTGCTGGTCATCCTCTACACGTCGATGAACCTGCCGATCGCGGTGTGGATGATGCAGTCCTTCCTCGCCGAGGTGCCGGTCGCGATCATCGAGGCCGCGCAGATCGACGGGGCGCGCCTGCCCACCATCCTCACGCGCGTGGTGGCCCCCATCGCGCTGCCGGGGATCGCGGCGACGTCCCTGATCTGCTTCATCTTCAGTTGGAACGAACTCCTCTTCGCCCGGGTGCTCACGGGCGTCGTCGCCCAGACCGCGCCCGTGTTCCTGACCGGCTTCATCACCAGCCAGGGCCTGTTCCTGGCGAAGGTGTGCGCCGCGTCGCTCGTAGTCTCCCTGCCGGTGCTCGCCGCGGGGTTCGCCGCCCAGGACAAGCTGGTCCAGGGCCTGTCGTTGGGAGCCGTCAAGTGAAGGCCGCCATCATCGAGTCCGTCGGCAAAGCCGTCGTCGGCGAGGTGCCCGACCCCACCCCGGGGCCGCGCGAGGTCGTCGTCGAGGTCGCCGCGTGCGGACTGTGCGGGACCGATCTGCACATCCTGCAGGGCGAGTTCGCGCCCACACTGCCGGTGGTGCCGGGGCACGAGTTCGCCGGGGAGGTGGTGGGGCTCGGCCGCGAGGTCACCGAGCTCGCGGTCGGCGACCGCGTCGCCGTCGACCCCTCGCTCTACTGTTACGAGTGTCGCCAGTGCCGCACCGGCCACAACAACCTCTGCGAGCGCTGGGCCGCGATCGGCGTCACCACGGCGGGCGGCGCCGCCCAGTACGCGGTCGCGCCCGTCGCCAACTGTGTGCGGCTCCCCGAGAACGTACGCACCCAGGACGCGGCCCTCATCGAGCCGCTGTCGTGCGCGGTGCGCGGCTACGACGTCCTGCGGGCCCAGCTCGGCGCCCACGTCCTGATCTACGGCTCAGGGACGATGGGCCTGATGATGCTGGAGCTCGCCAAGCGGACGGGAGCGGCGAGCGTGGACGTCGTGGACCTCAACCCGGACCGCCTGGCCACAGCCCGGCAGTTGGGTGTCTCGGGGTCGGCCGCGGGGGCGGACGAGCTCGACCGGCCCCAGGGGTGGGACATCGTGGTCGACGCCACCGGGAACGCGGCGGCGATCCAGGACGGCCTCGGGCGGGTCGCCAAGGCGGGAACGTTCCTGCAGTTCGGGGTGGCCGACTACGCGACGCGGGTCAGCATCGATCCGTACCGCATCTACAACCAGGAGATCACCATCACCGGGTCGATGGCGGTGCTCCACAGCTATGAGCGGGCGGCGGAGCTGTTCGCCGCGGGCGTGCTGGATCCTGAGGTGTTCATCAGCGACCGGATGCCGCTGACGGCGTACCCCGAGGCTCTCGACCGGTTCGCTTCGGGGGTGGGCCGGAAGATCGTGGTGGTGCCGTAGACCACCGGCTTCGCCGCGTTCGTCCTCGGAGCGCCGGGCGGGCTGGATTCCAGCCCGCCCGGCGCTCCGAGGGCACGGGAAAGAAACTTCCGCGGGTAAGGGAACGGCAAAGCCGGGACGTTCGTTACCCCATGCATGACAGCTATGACCCCCGGCTCGAACATCCCTCTCACCGCCACTCGGGTAGCGGTGGACGTCGCCGCACCGGTGCGGCTCGACGTATCGGGCCTGCTGCTCACCGCCGACGGCAAGGTGCGCTCCGACGACGACTTCATCTTCTTCAACCAGCCCTCCGGGCCCGGTGTGACCTACCAATCGGGCGGCGGCACGACCCCCGACAAGATCACGGTGGACACCACGGCCGTGCCCGCCGGCATCGAGAAGATCGTCGTCACCGCCAGCCCGGACGCGGCGGGCCAGACCTTCCAGGGCGTCGAGCCCACCGCCACCATCCGCAACGCGGACGACGGCTCCGTCCTCGCCACGTTCACTCCCCCGCAGCTCGGCGGCGAGACCGCCCTGGTGATCGTCGAGGTCTATCTGCGCAACGGCGCATGGAAGGCGCGCGCCGTCGGCCAGGGGTACTCGAACGGCCTGGCGGGCATCGCGACGGACTTCGGCGTCTCGGTCGAGGAGCCCGCGGCCCCGGCCGCTCCGGCCGCCGCCGCGCCCGCAGCCCCGATGGCGCCCCCGTCCGGCGCCCCGGTCCAGGGCACGCCCCCGCCGGTCGCCGACCCCCGTCTGGCGGCCCCGGCAGCGCCCGCCGCTCCCCCGGCGCCGCCCGCGGCCCCCGCGCCCGGCGCGGGGAAGATCAACCTGGACAAGGGCCGGGTCAGCCTCCAGAAGAACCAGACCGTGTCCCTGGTCAAGGGCGGCAAGCCGCTGCTCTCGCAGGTCAAGATGGGTCTGGGCTGGGAGCCGGCGTACGGCGGCAAGGACATCGACCTGGACGCCTCGGTCATCGCGTACGGCCCGCAGCGCAACCACGTGGACAGCTGCTACTTCGGCAAGCTGTCGATCGTGAACGGCGCGATCAAGCACTCCGGCGACAACCTCACGGGCGAGGGCGGCGGTGACGACGAGGTGATCGTCGTGGACCTGGGCCGTCTGCCGCAGGAGGTGACGGGTCTGGTCTTCACGGTGAACTCGTTCTCGGGCCAGAAGTTCACGGCCGTCGCCAAGGCGTACTGCCGCCTCCTGGACGCGGGGACGGGCGAGGAGCTGGTCCGCTTCGACCTCACGAACGCGGAGGCGCAGACGGGCGTGATGATGGCCAAGCTCATCAAGCAGTTCACCGGGGAGTGGGAAATGACCGCCATGGGTGACTTCGTGAAGTCACGGACCGTGCGCGGCATGGTGAAGCCCGCGGCGCAGGCGCTGTAGCCGCGGCGGGAATGTGCAGGGGCGGCCGCCGGGAGGGTTACTCCGGCGGCCGCCCCTTCTGTCGTACGCGATCAGGGAATCAGAGCTTGGCCAGCTTGGGGTACGGGCTCAGGAACCGTCCCTGGCGGCCTGCGAAGTCGATGACCACTGCTTCCTCGCCCTCGACTCCGACGATCCGTCCGAGTCCGTACTGGTCGTGCGAGACCCGGTCGCCCACGGCGAACTGCTCGATGGGCGGTGCGGGGGGCGGCGGAACGTTAAAGGGGCTGTTCGGCAGGTGGCGTCGGGTACCGGGGGGCCTCGTCATGTTCTGAGTATGCGCCCTCCGGACCCCGGCGCACCATGCTCCGACCTCACACGGTCCTCACATCGGCATCAAACCGACACACAATTTCCCGTTCCCCGTAGCGTTACGTAGTTGCTCTGTGGCACCGCGCGCACATGTGTGCCCCAGGCGACCCGATCAGAACAGAGCGCTGTACGCGTTCAGTGCGGGCTGCCCGCCGAGGTGGGCGTAGAGCACGGTCGCGTCGCGCGCGATCTCTCCCCTGTCCACCAGATCGATCATCCCTGCCATCGACTTCCCCTCGTAGACCGGGTCGGTCACCATGCCCTCCGTGCGGGCCGCGAGCCGCATCGCGTCGAGGGTCGCCTCGTCCGGCAGACCGTAGGTGCCCGCGTGGTAGCGCGCGTCCAGCTCGATCTCGGAGTCCTTCACCTCTGCCTGCACGCCGATGAGTTCGGCCGTCCCGCGGGTGATCCTGGCGATCTGCTCGCGGGTGCGGTCGGGATCGGCGGATGCGTCGATGCCCAGGACGCGGCGCGGGCGCTCGCCCTCCTCCGCGAGCGCGGCGAACCCGGCGACCATCCCCGCCTGCGTGGACCCGGTCACCGAGCAGACCACGACGGTGTCGAAGAAGACCCCCAATTCCTCTTCCTGTTCCGCCACTTCGTACGCCCAGCGCGCGAAGCCCAGACCGCCCAGACGGTGCTCCGAGCAGCCGGCCGGGATGGCGTACGGCTTACCGCCCGCCTCCTCCACCTCGCGCACCGCCCGCTCCCAGCTCTCCTTGATGCCGATGCCGAATCCGGCGCGTACGAGGCGTACGTCGGCGCCCGCGAGCCTGCTGATGAGGATGTTGCCGACCTTGTCGTACACGGAGTCTGGCCAGTCGACCCAACTCTCCTGGATCAGCACGCACTTGAGTCCGGCGCGGGCGGCGACGGCCGCGACCTGACGGGTGTGGTTGGACTGGACGCCGCCGATCGACACGAGGGTGTCGCAGCCCTGCGCGAGCGCGTCGGCGACCAGGAACTCCAGCTTGCGCGTCTTGTTGCCGCCGTACGCGATGCCGGAGTTGCAGTCCTCCCGCTTGGCCCAGAGCGCGGCGCCGCCGAGGTGGTGGGTGAGGCGGTCCAGGGGGTGGACGGGTGAGGGGCCGAAGAGGAGGGGGTAGCGGGCGTAGGAGTCGAGGGGTGCGGGCACGGGGGCCTCCGGCGGGTTCAGGGGTGGGCGAGCTCTTCCAGGACGCGCCAGATCTCCGTGGTGACGGCCACCGCCGCGTCCGGGTCGCCGTCCGCGCACGCGTCGATGAGGCGCTCGTGCAGTTCGGCGGAGCCGCAGGTCACGCCCTCGCCGAAGCGCTGCCTCTCCAGGCGGCGGATGAGGGGGGTGTACCGGGTGATGGTGGCCGCGGCAGCGCGGTTGCCGCAGGCCGCGACGAGGACGCCGTGCAGGTCGTCGTCGGCCCGCAGGGCCCCCTCCACGTCGCCGGACGCGACGGCCGCCGCGAACCGGCGGTTGGCGTCCCGCATCGCGTAGAGGTGCGCGGGCTCCAGGCGGGGCACCGCGCCGCGGGCGACGAGTTCGTGCATGGCGCGGACGACGGCCGCCGCGTCCCTGACGCCGGCCTCGTCCAGCGCCGTCACACGGGTGTGGCTCTGCGGTTTGGACTCCAGGAGGCCTTCGTCGACGAGCCGTGAGAACGCCGCGCGGACGGGCGCGCGGGACAGGCCGAGCGAGGCGGCGAGGTCGGCGTCCCGCACCACACTGCCCGGCGGAATGTCACCGCCGACGATCGCGTCACGGATCGATGCGTACGCCTGGTCCCTGAGGAGGGTGCGGCGCACCGGTTGCATGGCTCCCATGCACTGAAATGTTAGATACCAATTGCCGCTGCGGACAAGGGTCTTGCCCGCACTTCCCCGCCCACGGCCGGCCGCTCGAAGCCCCCGCTTCGAGCAGCACCGCCGTCTCGGTCAGTGGCCCCGGCGCCGCCACGGCCCTGTGATCGCCAGCATGATGCCGGGCGTCTGGATGTTGGCGTAGAGCGTCTTGCCGTCGGGCGAGAACGTGACGCCGGTGAACTCGCTGTAGGAGGGCTTCTCGGGCGTACCGGCGTTGAGTTCGTTGCGCGCGATCGGGTACGTACGGCCGCGCTCGGTCGCCCCGAAGAGGTGCTGGACGCCTTCGCCGTCCTCGGCGATGACCAGGCCGCCGTACGGGGAGACGGTGATGTTGTCCGGGCCGTCGAAGGCGCCGTCCTTGGAGGGGTCCGGGTTGACGCCGAGGAGCACCTTCAGGGTCAGGGTGCGGCGCGAGGGGTTGTAGAACCACACCTGTCCGTCGTGCGGGACGGGACTCTCGTCGCGGGCGAACGAGGCGACGATGTAGACGCCGCCGTCACCCCACCACATGCCTTCGAGCTTGCGGGCGCGCGTGATGTCGCCGTCGTCGAACTGCTGGCGCACCGGCACCGTGCGGGCGTCGCGGTCCGGGACCTCGACCCAGTCCACGCCGTAGACGGTGCCGATCCTGGTGGCGCGGGACAGGTCGTCCACGAAACGGCCGCCGGAGTCGTAGCACTTGGGTGCCTTCAGTACGCCCGCGTCGTCGGCGAGGGTGCGCAGCTTGCCGCGGCCGTGCTTGAAGCCGTGCGGCGGGGTCCAGCGGTAGAGCAGGCCGTTGGGGCCGGAGGCGTCCTCGGTGAGGTAGAGGTGGCCGCGCCTGGGGTCGACGACGACGGCTTCGTGGGCGTAGCGGCCCAGGGCCTTGATGGGCTTGGGGGCGCGGTTGGCGCGCCGGTCGTAGGGGTCGACCTCGAAGACGTATCCGTGGTCCTTGGTCATGCCGTTCTGGCCGGCCTTCTCCTCGGTCTCCTCGCAGGTGAGCCAGGTGCCCCAAGGGGTGCTGCCGCCCGCGCAGTTGGTGGCGGTGCCCGCGATGCCGACCCACTCGGCGACGTGTCCGCCGCGGCGCACCTCGACGACGGTGCAGCCGCCGGACGCGGCCGGGTCGTAGACGAGGCCCTCGGTGAGCGGGACCGGGTGCGGCCACTTGGAGCGGGGGCCGCTCAGCTCGTGGTTGTTGACGAGCAGCGTGACGCCGCGCGGGCCCTCGAAGGCGGCCGTGCCGTCGTGATGTGAGGGTGTGAACTCGCCGGTCTCCAGTTTTGTCCTGCCGCTGTGGGTCAGGACGCGGTACGAGAATCCGGCGGGCAGCGCGAGCAGGCCGTCCGGGTCGGGGACGAGGGGGCCGTACCCGGGGGCGCCGCCGAGCACGTCGGCCCCGTCCTCCGCCGTGTCCTGGGCGGCGAGCGCGCCGGGCGCGGTGGCGAGCGCGCCGACGCTGCCGGCCAGCGCGACCCCCGCGCCGGTGACCGCGGAGCGTCTGGCGAAGTCCCTGCGAGTGAGCGACATGATGTCTCCTGAGGCGCGTACGAGCGGGCTAGGGCTGGCTGTGCACGTGCTGCGACTCTCGGCCTGCGAACGTCGAGTTGGGCCGGGCTGCTGTCGGCGTCACGCTCCCGCTCACGTATAAACGGCGGTTGAACGCTGTCCGACATCAAGGGGCTTCCTTCCATGAACCTGCCAGCCACCGGCCGCCGAGTCCTGATCAGCGGAGCCTCCCGAGGCCTGGGGAGAGCCCTCGCGCAGGCCTTCGCCCAGAACGGCGACCGCGTCGCCGTGCACTACGGCTCGCGCGAGGAGGACGCACGCGCGACGCTCGCGTCCCTGGCGGGCGAGGGCCATGCGCTGGTGGGCGGGGACCTCTCGGACCCGTCGGGCGCGGCGGACGTCGCGGGACGGGCCGCCACCGCCCTCGGCGGTCTGGACGTCCTGGTCAACAACGCCGCCGTGAACCTGCCGCATCCCCTCGCCGACACGTCGTACGAGGACTGGGCGGCCCTCTGGCAGCGGCATGTGTCGGTGAACCTCCTGGCCACGGCGAACCTCAGCCACCTGGCGGCCCGCCGGATGATCGACCAGGGCACGGGCGGCCGGATCGTGAACATCGGCTCGCGCGGCGCGTTCCGCGGGGAGCCCGACCACCCCGCGTACGGGGCGACCAAGGCGGCCGTCCACGCGCTCGGCCAGTCCCTCGCGGTGTCGCTCGCGCCGTACGGGATCGCGGTGGCGTCGGTGGCGCCCGGCTTCTTCGGGACGGAGCGGGTCGCGCACCGGCTGAGCGGGGACGAGGGGGCCGCGA
The DNA here is from genome assembly GCF_056434405.1 of Streptomyces sp. NPDC044044. Taxonomy (NCBI): domain Bacteria; kingdom Bacillati; phylum Actinomycetota; class Actinomycetes; order Kitasatosporales; family Streptomycetaceae; genus Streptomyces; species Streptomyces sp. NPDC044044. The sequence goes on from NZ_JBWKFG010000010.1 coordinate 125,281, forward strand.
TCCGCGCGCAGAGCCCGTTCGGGCGTGCGGGCACGGCGGACGAGATCGCCGCGGCGGTCCTCTGGCTCGCTTCGCCGGTCGCGGAGTGGGCATCGGGCACGGTCCTGGACCTCAACGGCGCTTCGCATCTGCGCACCTGAGCCGCTGGTCGAGTGGGCTCTGCGCACGTGAGCCGGTGGTTGAGCGAGCGGTTCAGTGAGTGGTGGGAAGAGTCTTCGTAAACAAGGTCAACGGGCGCGGATCACCCGTAAAGCCAAGATTTCGTGCAGAACGCCTTGACCCGCCGTCCACGCGGCAATAGACATCCCCCTACCTGCATCACCCGTTGGGGGAGGCGAGCCGCGTGGACGCGTCGCAGGCACGCAGCCTCCATGAGGACCGGCTGATGAAGCTGGCCAATGTCACCGGCGTCGGCATCGGGAAGGACGAGCACTCGGGGGCGGATGTGATCGTCGTGTTCGTCACCCGCAAAGTGCCCCGTGACCGGCTCCGGGACGAAGACGTGATTCCGGAAGTGCTCGACGGCGCCCCCGTACGTGTGCTCGCCATCGGCGAGCCCGCGGCGCAGTAGGACGCCCTGCGGAAGCGGACCGGAACTCCACCCTTCAACCAAGGGGAAGAGGTGGTCTGGCGTGGTGAGCCAGCCCGAATTGATGCGAGGACCCACCGGCGGTCAGCTCAGTGACAGCTCGCGCCAGCAGGCGAAAGGGGACTTCCTGGGCCCCCAGACGTCGCTGGCCAACGTCGTCGGCTTCGGCCACGGCGTGAAGTGGACCGAGGGCGAGCCCACGGGCGAACCCGCGGTCATCGTCTTCGTGACCCAGAAGGTCCCGGAGTCCATGCTCCCGGAGCGGGACGTCATCCCCTCCCAGATGGACGACGGCACCCCCACCGACGTCGTAGCCGTCGGCCACGTCGCCGCGCAGCGCCAGCAGCGCAAGTCCGGCCGCGCCGAGGACCGCTCGGTGACGTACGGACCCGACGGCGGTGTGAGCGAGCAGCTCGCGGGCCTGACGCAGCCCATGCTGGAAGAGCTCGCCGGACTCGGCGCGTTCGAGCCGCAGCTCCTCAAGCGCCGCATGCGCCCGTGCCCCTCCGGCGCCTCGGTCGGCAACGTACGCGTGACGGCCGGCACGCTCGGCAGCGTGGTCTACGACTTCCTGCCCGGCGCCGCCGTCGACCCGCCGGGCCCCGGCCTCGGCGTACCGGCGAAGTTCTACATCCTCTCCAACAACCACGTGCTCGCCGACTCCAACCGCGCCCAGCTGGGCAGCGCGATCGTGCAGCCGGGTGTCTTCGACGGCGGCCAGGACCCGGCCGACCGCATCGCGACCCTGGAGCGCTTCATCACGATCCAGTTCGCCCCGCAGATCCCGCTGGAGCGGCACAACAACGTCGTCGACGCGGCGCTCGGCACCGTCGACTTCCAGGACGCGACCCGTGAGACGTACTTCAGCGGTGCGCCGCGCGCCTGGCGCCGCAAGGCGAACGTCGCGGTCGGCGACCTGGTGAAGAAGACCGGCCGCACGACCAACATCTCCTTCGGCCGGATCATCGCCGTCGACGCGACCATCGACGTCAACTACGGCACCGCGGGCACGGCCCGCTTCAAGGACCAGATCCTGACGACGAACATCTCGGCGGGCGGCGACTCGGGTTCCCTGGTGACCTCGCTCGACAACGTCGCGCTCGGCCTGCTGTTCGCGGGGTCCTCGACCGTCACCGTGCTCAACCACTTCGAGAACGTCCGCGCGCTGCTGCGGGTCGAGGTCTCCGAACAGCTGGCCTGACCCGGTCGCACCACGAGAGGAGGGCTTTCATGACCACTCAGGCACGCAAGCAGAAGGGCCGGGCCCGCGCGGAGCACCGCTTCCACAATCCGCAGGGCGCCGAGGTCAAGACGCGCGACGAGGCGTTCGCCGCGCCCCAGGACGTGTCCGCCGAGGCGGTGGCCACCGCCTGCAAGCTGGAGCTGCACAACGGCGCGATCACCTTCGCGCTGGAGGTGAAGTTCAACCCGAACACCTACCCGCACGTGGTGGTGGGCGGGCAGATCACCTCGGGCATCTGCGGCGCTCCGTGGGACATCACGGGCGGCTTCATCGGCGACACGATCCGCCTGGACGCCAAGCGCACGGGCCAGGGCTCCTGCGCCAACACGATCACGATCGTCGGCGAGTACCAGAACCCTCCGGCGTACCGGGGGACGTACGGCTTCGACGGCGCGACGTCGTCGTTCAAGCACACGACGCTGTACCAGTGCTGAGCCGAGCTGAACGGAGCTGAGCTGCGCTGCACTGCACTGCACTGCACTGAACGGAACGAAGCCGGTCGGGCCGGTGCACAGGCCCGACCGGCTTCGGCCGTCACACCCCTTGCTGCGAACGGGCCTTGAAGGCCGCCTTCCGCGCTTCCTTGGCCACCTTCTTGTCGGGGTGCAGGCGCCCCATCGCCTCGAGCACATCGGCGGTGGCGGGGTGCTCGACCCGCCAGGCCGCGGCGAAGAACCCGCTGTGCTGCTCCGAGAGCCCTTCGACCAGACCCTGCAGCTCGTCCGAGTTGCCCTCGGCGGCGAGCTGCGCGGCGATCGTGTCGATGGTCAGCCAGAAGACCAGCGCCTCGGAGGGCGCGGGCACGTCCGCCGCCCCGTGCTCGGCGAGCCACACCCGGGCGAGCCCACCGAGCTCGGCGTCGTCGAGCACGTCCCGCAGAGCGGGCTCGGCCTCCCGGCCCACCAGCGAGAGCGCCTGCTGGCAGCGGAGCCGCCTGAGCGGCGCGCCCTCGTCACCGCCCCGCGCGGCGGCCAGCAACTCCCGTGCCGCGTCCAGCGGTTCGTGCCGGGCGAGCCACAGCTCGATCTCGGCCTGCGCGGCGGCCTGCGGGAAACCGGCCGTCCCCGCGAGCAGCGCGTCGGCGCCCTTGTCGGCGAGATCGCCGACGGCGGGGGCGTCCACGCCCGCCTCCAGCATCCGCGCCCGGATGCCGTACACACCGAGCGGGGTAAGGCGGACCATGCCGTACCGCGTGACGTCCTCGTCGTCGTCCGGCAGCGGTGCCTCGGCCTCGTCGATGTCGACCATGAGGGCCTCGTCGACCGGCTGGTACTCGACCAGCCCCAGCGGCTCGAAGAGCCGGAACTGGTCATCGAGCTTCATCATCGCGTCCGACACCTGCTCCAGGATGTCGTCCGTCGGCTCCCCCATGTCGTCGGGCACGATCATCGACGCGGCGAGCGCGGGCAGCGGCACCGGGCCCTCGCCCGCGCCCGCGTCCCCGGCGGTGAGCAGGTACAGGTTGCCGAGCACGCCGTCCAGGAAGTCCGCCTCCGCCTGCGGGTCCCAGCCGAGCTCCTCGAAGTCGATCTCGCCGTTCTCCTCCAGGACGTCCAGGAGGTTGTCCATGTCGGGCACGGTCGCGTCCGAGTACACGGTGTCCAGGGCGCCGAGCCAGACGGCGAGGATGTCCTGCGGGCTGCCGGAGGTGAGGGCGGCGAGGTCCTCGCCCGCGGTCACCGTGCCGAGCACGTCCGCTCCGTCGGGGCCCTCGGCCTCGTCCCCGTCCGTGACGTCCACCAGGCCGGTGTCGACGGCCACGCGCCAGGCCTCGCTCGCGTACGCGGCGGCGTCCGGGTCGTCCGCGTCGAGGCCCAGCTCCGCCGCGGCGGCCGGCAGCTGCTCCTCGACGAGTTCGCCGCCTGCTCCGACGCGCGTGTCGGGGCCGGCCCAGCGGGCGAGCCGCGCGGCGCGGGAGAGCAGCGGCGTGGCGAGCGCGGCCCGCGCGAGTTCCGCTTCGGAGTGCAGCAGCACCGGCGGCAGGGTGGCGGGACTTACGGACATCGGCTGATTCTCCTCCGAAGGATGGGGGCCTCCCCTGGTCGAGCTGAGTCGGGAGCCTGGGGAAGGGTCGGCTGGGCTGAAGCCTAGACGGATTTGGACCCATGCCGCCCGGTTCATGTCCCTGTCAGAAGACATACACGGTGAGAACACCCGCCGAACCTTGACAACTCCCCTGGCCACGCAAGAGATTGACGCGCGTAGAGCGCTGGGCGCCGCCGGTCACCTCCCTGGACCTGTCTGCCGGTCTGCCTGCCTGCCGGTCTGCCCTGTGTGTCCGCCTGCCCTGTCGGTCCGCCTGCTCTGTCTGTCCCGTCGGTCCCGTCTGGCTGTCTGTCTGTCTGGCCCAGTAGCTCTCACTCGGTTCATACGACCTCACCCTCATCCGGAGTCCCTCCATGCCGCACATATCCCGTGCCACCAGGCCCGCCGTGCGATCCGCCGCCGTCTCCACCGTCGTGGCCACCGCCCTCGCGGCCGGTCTGCTCGCCGTGAGTTCCTCGGCCTCGTCCGCGTCCGCCGCCGAGGTCCGCGTCCACGACATCCAGGGCACCACCCGCCTCTCGCCCCTCGCGGGCCAGCAGGTCACGGACGTGACGGGCATCGTGACCGGCGTCCGCTCCTACGGCTCGAAGGGCTTCTGGATCCAGGACCCCGAGGCCGATGCGGACCCCTCGACCAGCGAGGGCGTCTTCGTCTACACCGGGTCCGCCGCCCTGACCGTGCAGGCCGGTGACGCGGTCCGTGTCTCCGGGACCGTCAGCGAGTACGTTCCCGGCGGCGAGGCGTCCGGCAACCAGTCACTGACCCAGCTCACCAAGCCGACGGTGACGGTCGAGTCGTCCGGCAACGCGGTGCCCGCGCCGGTCACGGTGAGCGCCAAGTCCGTGCCTTCCCGGTACGCGCCCGACGGCGACCCCGCGAACGGCGGCAGCATCAACGCGCTCCGGCTGAAGCCCCGCTCGTACGCGCTCGACCTGTACGAGTCCCTGGAGGGCATGAACGTACGCGTCGGCACCTCGCGCGTGGTGGGGGCCACGGATCCGTACTCGGAGCTGTGGGTCACCGTGAAGCCGCACGAGAACGCGAACCGGCGCGGCGGCGCGGTGTACAAGTCCTACGACGACCAGAACACCGGGCGCCTGCAGATCCAGCAGCTGGCTCCGGTCTCCGAGCAGCCCTTCCCGAAGGCGAACGTCGGCGACGCGCTGTCCGGTGGCGCCGAAGGGCCCCTGGACTTCAACCAGTTCGGCGGCTACACGCTGGTCGCGCGGACGCTGGGCAAGGTCACGGACAAGGGGCTCGTACGGGAGAAGACGCGGCGCCAGGCCAAGGACGAGCTCGCCGTCGCCACGTACAACGTCGAGAATCTCGACCCCGGTGATCCGCAGACGAAGTTCGACGCACTGGCGGGGGCCGTCGTCTCGAATCTCGCCTCGCCCGACATCCTCGCCCTGGAGGAGATCCAGGACGACAACGGCGCGAAGAACGACGGGACCGTCTCGGCGGAGGCGACCCTGAAGAAGTTCACGGACGCGATCGTCGCGGCGGGTGGGCCCCGCTACGCGTGGCGGTCCATCGACCCGGAGAACAACAAGGACGGCGGGGAGCCGGGCGGGAACATCCGCCAGGTGTTCCTCTTCAACCCCGAGCGGGTCTCGTTCACGGACCGGGGAGCCGGGGACGCGACGACGGGCACGGGTGTCGTACGTTCCTCCGCCGGACGCGCCGCGCTGACTCTCTCCCCCGGGCGCATCGACCCGGCGAACACGGCCTGGGAGGACAGCCGCAAGCCGCTGGCCGGTGAGTTCAGCTTCCGGGGGCGGAGTATGTTCGTGGTCGCCAACCACTTCGGGTCGAAGGGCGGCGACGAGGGTCTGACGTCGCGGCATCAGCCGCCGGTGCGGTCGTCGGAGGCGAAGCGGCTGCGGCAGGCTCAGGCGGTGAATGCGTTTGTGCGGGATGTGCGGAAGGTGGAGAAGGGGGCGGATGTGGTGGTCGTGGGGGACGTGAACGACTTCGAGTTCTCGGCGACGACTGCGGCGCTGGAGGCGGGGGGTGCGTTGAAGTCTGCGGTCAAGTCGCTTCCGCGGTCGGAGCGTTACTCGTACGTGTACCAGGGGAACTCCCAGGTCCTGGACCAGATCCTGACGAGTCCGGGGGTGGGGAACCCCAAGGACTCCAAGGACTCCAAGGGCTCTAAGGGCTCTAAGGGCTCTAAGGGCTCTAAGGGCTTTACGTACGGCAAGGGCTCGAAGGGCTTCGCGTACGACAGCGTGCACATCAACGCGGAGTTCGCGGAGCAGAACAGTGATCATGATCCGCAGGTGCTGCGGTTCCGGCCGTAAGGCTGCGGATCGGCGGTTCGGGCTCCCCCGCCCTCTGTGGCTCTCTCGCTACGCGTAGAGCCTGAGCAGCCAGTCCCTCCAAGCCATTTCGGTGCCCTTGGCGTCCGCCTGGGGGGCGAAGTCGTGGATGCTGATGCCCACGGGGGCACCGAAGTGGTTGCGGCCGAAGAAGCGGTGGAGCGCGGTGTCCGTGCGCAGGCCTATGAAGTGCCGACTGCGGAAGTCGATCATCGCGTCCAGGGATTCGCCGGGGGCGTCCACGCGGACGCGGGCGCCTTCCGCCGCGTCGTCGGGGAGGCCCAGGCGGCGGCCCAGTTTGACGAAGGCGTCCGGGGCGGTGGCGGGGGCGGGGCCGTCGAGGGCGGTGAAGGTGACGGGGAGGCCCGTGAAGTACGTCAGGTACTGGCGCAGGGTGTGCAGGTAGAAGTCGGTGTGCTTGCCTGCTCCGTCGTACTGGTTGGCCCAGTCGGTGGTGAGGATGCCGCTGTGCACGTAGCGGACCCAGGAGCGGCGGCCTCCGTCGCGGGGTTCGATGGTGCGGTCGAGCTGGTTGCGGGTCTGGCCCGGTGGGAGGCCTTCGGGGTTCTCGACTCGGTCGGTGAGGCGGTGCGGTGGATCCCAGTGGGTGACGATGCCGCCGGAGGGGGCGGCGCCGCCTTCGCGGGGTTCGTACTCCATGGGCCACAGCCAGCCGCCGGTGCCGGTGGTGAACGCGTCCCAGACCTCAGCAGGAGAGGCATCGACCTCAAACTCCCGCTCGATCTCAAACTCCTTGCCGGTGGTCATGGCGACTCCTTAGGGGTGCGGGTGGTGCTGGTTCGTCGCTGGGCGGGGCGGGACGTCTGCCTTCGCCATCGTCCGGCGACCGCGCGGCTACTTCGACACGAGAGCCACGCGAGCCAGCTGCAGATCCGCGCGAGCTGCGGCGCAGGGCCGCCCGCGAGGACGAGGCCGAGCCGGTACATCTGCCCTCGCCATCGCCCGGCGACCGCGCAGCTACTCCGACACGAGAGCCACGCGAACCGACTGCAGATCCGCGCGAGCTGCGGCGCAGGTCCGTCCGCGGGGACGGGGCCGAGCCGGTATGTCCGTCCTCGCCATCGTCCAGTAACCGCAGGGCCACTTCGCCGCCGGAGCGCCGCGAACCGTGCTCCGGGCGGACATACCGGCCCGTCCCCTCACGACCATCGCCGACTACAGGTCCGCGCGAGCTACGGCGCAGGTCCGTCCGTGCGGACGGGGCCGCGCCGGTATGTCCGTCCTCGCCATCGTCCAGTAACCGCAAGGCCACTTCGCCGCCGGAGCGCCGCGAACCGTGCTCCGGGCGGACATACCGGCCCGTCCCCTCACGACCATCGCCGACTACAGATCCGCGCGAGCTACGGCGCAGGTCCGTCCGTGCGGACGGGGCCGCGCCGGTATGTCCGTCCTCGCCATCGTCCAGTAACCGCAAGGCCACTTCGCCGCCGGAGCGCCGCGAACCGTGCTCCGGGCGGACATACCGGCCCGTCCCCTCACGAGCGTCGCCGACTGCTGCAGAGTCGCCCCATCCCGAGGGCAGGCCCTCACGCCCGTGCGGGCCAAGTTTCGGTGGCTCTGGCGCGTGACAGATGCAGCGGGCGTCCACGTCCCGCTCGTACGGATCGCCCAGCCGCCCCACTGCCGTAGGCACCCCCCACCCACCCCGCTGCTTCACGCCCCCACCCACCCCCCATCCCGCTGCTCACCCACCCGGCCCGCTGCTGTCGGCACTCCCCCACTCGTCCCCCAATTCCACGGCACCACAGGGCAATCGGGTGGGTGGGCGGGAGAGCTTGTTCGTGTGGGGGTGGGATGCGGGGGAACGGGCGGGTGGGTGGGAAAGGCTTGTTCGGGGGCTGGTGCTGCTGGGGACTCCACCGTCCCACCGGCGGTTGTTCTCGTCCAGGGGACTGGTGTCGTCGGGGGCGGCAAGGATTAGGGGGGAGTTGAGGCCGCCGGAGATGAGCGCTCCCCGGACCCAGCGTCAGCGCCCCGGCTCGAAGGCGTACGCCAAGCGGTAGCTGCCCTCGGCGGGCAGGCCCTCCCCGCTCTCCCACTCCTCGTAGCGGAGCACCCGCCCACCCTCCGTCGCCTCATGGAAGTGGGCGGAGATCAGGCCCGGCACCGCCCCCGGCAGCCCACCCTCCCCCTCGGCGATCACCACCGCCCCGGCCACCCGCACATCACCCGCCGCCCGCGCCACCCCACCCCGCAGCCGCGTCTTGTGCAGCCCAAGCCGTTCGATGCCCGGCACCGCCTTGTCGATGTCGGAGTTCCGCTCGTCCCTGCCGTGGGCGAAGAAGTCCTGGTACGCCTCGTCGTCACGCCAGTGCGAGCGATGCGCCACCGTCGAGCCGTCCGCACCGGCGTACACGGTGTACGAGAGCAGGCCCTCGTGCGGCCACGGACGGCTCCCCCAGGCCTCGGCGATGGCCTCGACCGTCGCCCGCTGCCGGTCCGCCGTACCCGTGCTCCACGTACTGAGGAAGACGAGTCCGCCCTCCGCACGAGCCGGGTCGGGGAGCGTCGTGGCGTCCGTGCGTGTCTTCTTCATGGGTGCTCCTTCAGTGTGTGCGCGGTAGGCGGTGGGCGGTACATGGTGCGCGGATTGCGGATTGCGTCGCGCCCGTCACGTACACACTGCGACCTCAAGTCTGGTCGAGGTCAAGCCCGTTCGGGCGAGGCCACCGGGCCCAGATCCGGCCGCTTCGCCTCGCGTCCGTCGCCCGACGAGCGTCCCCTGACCCGTCGCCACAGCCACGGGCCCATGAACCCCGCGAACCACGCCGTCTCCGCCGCCACCGTCCGCAGCACGGACACCGGAGGCGGCGGTGGCAGCAGCGGCCGTATCCAGTCCTCGTGGCCGGGGATGCCCAGCGCGTCCGCCATCCCGGCGGCGATCCGGGCATGGCCCAGCGGGCTCGCGTGCAGGCGGTCGGCGCTCCACAGGCGGGGGTCCGTGGTGACCCGGTGCGGGAACGTGTCCAGGACGACGACTCCGTGGCGGTCCGCCGCCGCGCGGATGCGGGCGTTCAGGTCGAGGACCCGGGGCAGCGCCCTGCGCGCGAGCGGCGAGATCCGCCCGAGGTCCGGGAACGTCACCGTGGCCACGCGCGCGCCCGCCCCGGTCAGCTCGGTGAACATGTCCTCGATGTCGCGGGCCACCTGAGCCGCGTCGAAGCCGGGGCGCACCAGGTCGTTCATGCCCGCCATGACCGTGACCAGGTCCGGGCGCAGCGCCAGGGCGGGGCCCAGCTGCTCCGCCTTGATGCGCGCCGTCAGCCTGCCCCGTACCGCGAGGTTCGCGTAGCCGAACTCCGGGTTCCCCGCGGCCAGGATCGCGGCGAACCGATCGGCCCAGCCGCGGTAGCCGTGGGTCTCGTCGCCGTCGCCGACACCCTCCGTCTGGCTGTCACCTATCGCGACATAGCGAGCGTACGAATGTGTCGTCATGGCCAGAGCCTCCCCCTGGAGTCAGGGCACGTCAACGCGGTGGTGACCGGGCGTGGACCCGGCGTCGGCCGCCGTCGGCGCCGTGCCCGCGTAGCTGCGCGCCCGGCGCACGGGCGCGCACCTCTTCGGCGCTTCAGAGGAGGTGGCCGCCACCGTCCACCAAGAGGACCTCACCGGTGATGTACGAGGCGTTCACCAGGTCGAAGACCGCGTCCGCGATGTCCTGCGGCCTGCCCACGCGGCGCAGCGGGAGGCGCGCCGCCGTCTCCTCCATCGCGGACTCGATGCCCTCCACGCCGTCGAACCACGGGGTGTCGATCATGCCGGGCGCGATCGCGTTGACCCGTACGTCCGGGCCGAGCGTCTTGGCGAGCAGCTTCGTCATGTGGTTCACGGCTGCCTTGCTGACCGAGTACGGGATCGAGCTGCCGCCGGGGCGCACTCCCGCCTGGGAGGAGATCGTGACGACGCTGCCCGTGCCGCTCGCCCTGAGGTGCGGGACGGCGGCCGTGATCGTCTGCCATACGCCGATGACGTTGATGTCGTACAGCTCGCGCCAGACCTGGGGGTTCGCGGACTCGAAGTCGTCATGCGCGATGAAGCGCGTGGCTCCCGCGCAGTTGACCAGGATGTCCAGGCGTCCGTACGCGTCGACGGCCGACTGCACCAGGCGCTTGGCGTCGGCCTCGTCGGCGACGTTCGCCCGTACGTAGACGGCGTCGGGAAGTTCGGCGGCCAGCTTCTCGCCCGCGTCGACCGAGCGCGTGGAGTTGACCACCACCCGGATTCCGGCCGCGGCGAGGCGTCTGGCCACCTCCGCGCCGATGCCCGATGACGAACCCGTCACCAGAGCCACGCGCTTTTCCTCTGTCCCTGTTCGGTTGTCACTCTTGTTCATCAAGCCTCATGCCCTTGTCATGTCGGCCTGTCGCGCCCCGCCGCCGATCATGTCAGACGGCGCGCGACTAGCCCTTCTCCTCCCCCGCGCCCTCTCCCGAAAGACGTGCCAACTCGCCCTGGAACAGGTCGAGCCGGGCCTGCAGCAGCGCCGCCTCCGCGACCAGCTCGGGCACCCCCATGGCCTCGGAAGGCGTCCCCGGCACGGAATCGGGGCGCGCCCCGGTGACCGTGAGCCCCTCCCCGGCGAGGCGGGCGAACTCAGCGAGCCGCAGCGACGCACGCCTGCCCGCGCAGGCGCCGCACGCTCCCTCGACCACCCGCCACCCGGGCCTGCCCCACCCCGCGTCCGCAAGGACCGATGCCCGCGCGCCGCAGCCGCACGGCCGCACGGTCACCGTGCGCACCCGCTGCCGCGCGTACCGGAAGCCCCGCTCGAAGCGGATGTACGCGCCGAGCACCGTCACCTCGAGCAGCGCCGCCCCGCGGTGCCCGCCGGTGCACAGGAGCGCCTCCGCCGCGGCGCGCTCGTGGACGCAGTGGAAGCCGCAGTCGCAGCGGCGGTGCGGGACGGCGTGCCGCCGGCCGTAGACGCAGTGGGCGACGTCGAGCGTGCCGTAGGGTAGGGCCGCGCCCAGGGAGATGCCGGTGAACCCGGCCCTGGCGCCGTCGTGGGACAGCGCCAGGCGGGCGATCTTGTATCCGTTCGGCGGCTCCTTCGGACGTTCCTCGGGGAGCCGCAGCCTCATCGGACGAGGGCCGCCGGCGCCTCGGCCGCCAACTCATCGGCCACGGCGCTCTGTTCGCGCTCCGGATCCGCGTGGTCAGCCACTTCCTGCCGCGGCTGCTCCCGCGGGGTTTCCTCGGCGATCCCGGTGGCGAGTGCTTTGCCCAGCCTCATGACGCCTCCTGTGGCCGGCGGCCCTGCGGCCGTCCGTCGACTACCGTCCGGCCCATGGTGGCCCATACGGGGGCGAGTTGGCACTAGGGTGTGTGCCGCCCGCCCCCGGGAACCAGTGGGTCGGGGGCGTCCTGACGCGTGCGGTAGCCGTTCTGGAAGACGGTGGTGCAGACGTCGTCCCCCAGAGCCGCACGGGCCTGCTCCTCGCAGGTCCGCCGGGCGGCGATCCATTCGGCGATGCCGATCTGCGGCGCGCCGAGGGTGTCCCACAACTGCTGGGCGAGGCCGAGCAGATGGGCGGTCTGCCGGGCGTCACCGGCCGCGGACGCGGCCGAGCCGAGGACATCCAGGGCGACAGCCATCCCGAGCGAGTCGTCCAGGCGCCGCTTGGCGACCCACGGGGCCCTGCCGTGCTCGAACGCGGCCTGTACCCGGCCACGGGCCAGGCTGCGGCCGACCATGCCGGTGGTCTCCGTCGGCAGGTTGCCCGGCCGCTGCTCAGTCGGCTCCATCGGTGCGCCTTCCTGTTTGCGGAGTCACCAGCCGCTCATGGGCGACAGGGGAATCATGGGCCCTGCCCGCATCGCCCGTGGGCGTCGCGCAGCGGGGCTCACACATGATCAGGGCCAGGTCGTCCTGGAGCGAGCCCCCGGCGTGGGCGGTCGCCAGGGAGTGCAGGGCGTCGAGGCACTCCCGCAGACCGGGCCGGCACGCGGCCTCCCTGACCCGGTCGTCCAGGAGGAACATGGCCCCTTTCGCATCGCGCGCCTCGCTCAGACCGTCGGTGTAGAGCAGCAGCCGTTCGCCGACGCCCAGCCGGGCCCGTTGCAGCTGAGGAAGGGGCCGAGCCCCAGCGGGGCCGACGGCCGGGCCGGTGTCAGCGGCTCGGCTCGCAGGCCGATGCGCAGCGGGGCCGGATGCCCGCAGTTCACCAGCCTCACCTCGCCCGGCGCGAACTCGCCGAGCACCACGGTGACGAAGTCCTCCGGGCCGAGATCGCCGCTGATCCGAGCGTCGAGGTGGGCGGCCAGGTCCACCAGCGCGGGCGTGGTGCAGACGCCCTCACGGATCGCTCCGACCGTGGCCGCGCACAGCGCGGCGGCCTTCGGCCCGTGGCCCCGCACGTCCCCGCTCAACACCCTTGGCCCGTACGGCGATGGGGCCAGGTCGTACAGATCACCGCCGAGGCCGATTCCCGAGACGGCGCGGTACAGGGAGGAGAAGCCGACCCCGCCGACCTCCGCCGCCAGTGGACGCAGTACCGCGTCCCGCGAGCACTGTGCGACACGGATCAGCTCGGCTTCCCGCCCGACGCGACGGCGCGAGCCGTAGACAGCCGCACCAGCGCCGATGACCAGCAGAAGGCAGTCGAGGACGGCAGCGGGCGGGGAGACCCCGCCCGCTGCCGCCACTCCGTGACGGCGCCGTGGGCCGTCAGGGATCCGCCGGTGAGAAACACCCACACCTCTGGGGCCTACCGCACCCCATGGGCTTTTCGCCGAGCCGTGGTGGTGTGGGCCGGAGGTGCCGCGAAATGACAGATCAAGATCGAGTGTCGCCACAATCTGTCACGGCATATGCCGGATGGGCGCACATCGGCGGGTGCTACACCGCTGCCGGGACGGGAATCGACACAAGGGGGCCACCGCCTCCCCCTGATGGGCCCCTCGGCGGCCACCTCGTAGCATTCCTGTCGAACATCTCGTAGCAGAATTAAGTGGAGCTTCAGCGTCGGTGTGCCGACACTGCCTCCATGGCCTCTCCCTCACCAGCCCATCCCCTCTTCGGCCGCGCCCTCTGCGCGATGGTCACTCCCTTCACGGACGACGGTCTGCTCGACCTGGACGGCGCCCAGCTGCTCGCCGAGCGCCTGGTGGCCGACGGCTGCGACGGGCTCGTGCTCTCCGGCACCACCGGCGAGTCGCCCACCACGTCCGACAGCGAGAAGGCCGCGCTCGTGCGCGCCGTCGCCGAGGCGGTCGGCGATCGGGCCACGGTCGTCGCGGGCGTCGGCAGCTTCGCCACGCGGCACACCGTCGAGATGGCGCTGCAGGCCGAAAAGGCGGGCGCGGACGGCCTGTTGGTGGTCACGCCCTACTACAACAAGCCGCCGCAGGACGCCGTCGAGGCGCACTTCCTGGAGGTCGCCGACGCGTCCGGTCTTCCGCTCGCGCTGTACGACATCCCGGGGCGCACGGGGACACGCATCGAGCCGGAGACGATGCTGCGGCTCGCGGAGCATCCACGGATCGTCGCCGTGAAGGACTGCGCGTACGACCTGATGGGCACCCAGAAGGTCATGTCCCGGACGGACTTGGCGTACTACACCGGCTGCGACGAGTTCATCCTGGCGCTGTACGCGGTGGGCGGCGTCGGCTACATCAGCACGGTGGCCAATGCGGTGCCCCGCCAACTCCGGGCGATCATCGACGCGTTCGACGCGGGTGACGCGGCGGGGGCGCGGCGGCTTCAGCAACAGGCCATGGAACTCATCGAGTTGATGATGGGCTCGGGCCTTCCGGGCACGGTCACCTCCAAGGCACTGCTCGGCTCGCTCGGTCTGCCCGGCGGCCCCGTCCGCGCACCGCTGCGGCCCGCCGGCCGCGAGGCGACCGACGGGCTGCTGACCGCGTACGAGGCGCTGCGGCAGGCGGACCTGGTGTCAGCGGGTGGCGAACAGGGGTGACCAGCGGCCGGGGTAGGTGTCCGACGCCTTGCGGAAGTCGCTCAGCGGCACGACCTTCTTGCTGCCGACCGTCACCAGGAGGAGCTGATTGCGGAACTCCCCCTTGCCGCCGCACTTCTTCGGGTCGCAGCCCCACGCGATGATCCGCTTGTTGTCGGCCCAGGCGAGCAGCTGCTGTCCCGGCACCTTGGTGATCTCCTTGCCGGTCCTCGGGTCGAGGACCGGTGAGCCCTTGTCGTTGCCGTCGCTCGCGAGCAGCTTGCCGTCGGGCGACAGGCCCGCCTCGGGCCAGCCCGCGTACCGCTCGCCGGCGGGCGCCTCGGCCTTGTCTCCCTTCGGCGTGTACCAGGCGCGGTTCTCGCCGTCGGCCCCCATCGCCAGCTGTACGTAGAGCAGCTTGCCGTCGCGGCTCCACTCCAGGTCCTCGCGCGAGTTGCCCTCGAAGAAGCCGAACTTGCTGTCGGTCTTCTGCGGCAGTTCACGGAACGTTCCCACCTGGCCCGACGAGGAGTCGATCACGTAGAACCCGGTGCGGCTGCCGTGTCGCTGGGGGTCGTTGTCGGGGTGGTCGCCCGGCAGGTCGATGAGCCGGTCGGGGTTCTTGCCGTACGCGGTGGCGACCAGCTTGCTGCCGTCGGGTGACCAACTCACCCCCGCCACCTGGTGCCCGACCGGGATCCAGCGCTCCACCTTGCCGGTGATCAGGTCGAGGATGCCGATGCGCCGGGCGGGGAGTTCGCCCTCCAGGACGGCGGCGGTCCGCATGCCCGGCGCGACATCGATCCAGGCCCACTTCTCGGGGGCCTTCTCGTACTTCCCGGTCTTCTGGTCCAAAAGCCCGTACGTGCGGGTCATGAGCTCGTCGCCGCCGGGCTGCTTGGTGTTCTTGACGGTGTAGAACGCGGCGAGCGCGGTGTTGCCCGCCGCGATCAGATCGCGCGGCGGCGACTGGTCGGGATGGGCGATGACGTCGCCGGGCTGCTTGTCGCTCGCCGGGCGTACGTCCTCGCCGCCCCCGTCGAGCGCGGGAACGCCCACCGCGGCGGCGACCACGGCCGCGGTGGCCACCGCGAGGCCCGCGATGGCCCGCGTCCTGCGGCGGCGCCGCACGGTCAGCACCCGGTCGGCGAACCCGGCCGGGGGCCGCACACCGTCGTCCGCCTGCTCCCGGAGCGAGGCGCGCACCAGTTCTTCCACGTTCACGGCTGTACCTCCACGGACGACACGGGCGAGACGGGCGAGTGGTCACGGGACGGCGGCCGACCGGTGCCGGTGTCCGGCCCGTCCAGCGCCGCCAGTTCGGGGGCGAGGCCCCGCAGCTTGGCGAGCGAGCGGTGCGTGGTGCTGCGCACGGTGCCTACGGAGCAGCCGAGGAGCCGGGCCACGTCGGCCTCCGGCAGGTCCTCGAAGTAGCGCAGGACCAGTACGGTGCGCTGCCGCGTGGTGAGCCGGGCGAGCGCCGCCCGCATCACGATCCGCAGCTCGGCGGCGCCCGCGCCGTCCCGCACGGTCCCCTGAGGGCTCTCCGGCGGTTCGGCGACGGCCAGTTCGCGCCGCGGCCACTTCAGACGCCAGCGGCTGACCTGCTGCCGGTAGAGGATCTGCCGGACGTACGCCTCCGGGTCGTCGATCCTGTGCCAGCGTCCCGCGGCCTTGACCAGCGCGTTCTGCAGCAGGTCCTCGGCCGCGTGCCGGTCGCCGCCGCTGAGCAGCACAGCGGTCTTCAGCAGCGCCGGCGTACGGCTCGCCACGAACTCCCGGAAGCTCTCCTGTGCCTGGGCATCCATCGTCACCTTCGCTCCCCGGTGGGCCTGGTGCCCCCCTCACCCATGAAGACGGTCCGGGACGCCCCCGGCTATGCCTGTCCCGGAACGGAACGCAGAGGGAGCGGCCACCCCGAGGGGTGGCCGCTCCCTTACGCGAGGGATGTCAGCCCGCGGCGGGGAAGCCCCCGGCCTTGGTCCACAGGAGCGTGTCGCCGCCCCGGCTGAACGTGACCTTCTTGCCCCCGGCGGCGACGGCGATCTTCTCCCAGCCGTCGAAGTCCTTGGTGAGGTGCGTGGCCCACTTGGTCAGGGGGCCGGTGGCGACCGCGGCGACCGACTCGGTCGGCGGCTCGCCGTCGGCGCAGTACACGCCGAAGTCCCCGAAGGCCGCGACGGTGCCGTCCTTGGCCTTGAGCGTGATCCCCTGGCAGGCGTCGGTCTTGGTCTTGTAGACCAGGGCCGACTTGGACCAGCCCTTGGCCTTGGGGCTGTAGTCCTGCACGAGGAGCCCCTTGCCCTTCATGTAGTGCATCGCCACGCGGCGCCCGTCGGGGAGCTTGACCTGCGCGTTGAACGGGCTGGGGCTGCCGCTCCAGTGAATGTCGCTCTTCTCCAGCGGGTAACCGTGGTCGCCGGTCGAGATCCGGTTCGCCCCTTGCGCCGCCCCCTGGCCGACGTCCTTGGTCTGCCCCGCGCTCTGACCGCACCCGGCCACCAGCGCGAGTACCGCCACTCCGCCCAGGGCCAGGGCCCGGATACCCGCTCGGTGCATGTTGCTCTCCTGTCGTCCCACGCGGCGTACGCACGTTTGGGAGGGCAGCTTACGCAAGGTCGGCAGCTTCGGCGCCGATCCCGCCCAGCTCCTGTCCGGCCGGCCTGCGTGGAGCCGGCCGATGAGTTTCCCCGCCGGCGTCCGTCTTACCTGGAGAAGGCCGGACGAAGCGGGATCCTCGTCGACACTCCTGACCAGAGGGACATCTGTCATGGACAAGCAATTCACCGCGACCCTGCACAAGAGCCCGAGCAAGGGCGGCTGGACCTATGTCGTCTGGCCCGATTCGGCCGAGTTCTTCGGCACCCGTGGCCTGGTGAAGATCCGGGGCACGATCGACGGTCATCCGTTCCGCAGCTCGTTCATGGCCCTGGGGGACGGCAGGCACAAGCTGCCCGTGAAGGCGGACGTGCGCAAGGCGATCGGCAAGGAGGAAGGCGACACCGTGACGGTCCGCCTGGAAGAGCGGCTTGGGTGATCAGGAAGCCCCGACGCGCGAGCGCCCTCCCGGGCCCGCATGGGCCGTGGAAGGGCGCTCGCCGATGGATCCGATGGTTCCGACGGATCCGATGGATCAGTTGTGGCTGTGCAGCACGTCGTTCAGGCCGCCCCACACCGCGTTGTTCGGGCGGGCCTCGACGGCCCCGGAGACCGAGTTGCGGCGGAAGAGGATGTTCGAGGCGCCGGAGAGCTCGCGGGCCTTGACGATCTGCCCGTCGGGCATGGTCACCCGGGTCCCGGCGGTGACGTAGAGCCCGGCCTCGACGACGCACTCGTCGCCGAGCGCGATGCCGACGCCCGCCTCGGCGCCGATCAGGCAGCGCTCGCCGATGACGATGCGGACGTTGCCGCCGCCGGAGAGGGTGCCCATCGTGGAGGCACCGCCACCGATGTCGGAGCCGTCGCCGACGACCACACCGGCGGAGATGCGGCCCTCGACCATGGAGGTGCCGAGCGTGCCCGCGTTGAAGTTCACGAAGCCCTCGTGCATGACGGTCGTGCCCTCGGCGAGGTGCGCGCCGAGCCGCACGCGGTCGGCGTCGGCGATGCGGACGCCCTTCGGCGCGACGTAGTCCGTCATGCGCGGGAACTTGTCGATGGACGTCACGGCGAGGTGCAGGCCTTCGGCGCGGGCGTTGAGCCGCACCTTCTCGACGTCGTCGACGGCCACCGGGCCGAGCGAGGTCCAGGCGACGTTGGGCAGGAAGCCGAACTGGCCGTCCAGGTTCAGGCCGTGCGGCTTCACCAGGCGGTGGCTGAGCAGGTGCAGACGCAGGTACACGTCGTGCGCGTCGAGCGGCTTGTCGTCGAGGGACGCGATGACCGTACGTACGGCGACGATCTCCACGCCACGGCGGGCGTCCTGGCCGATCGCCTTGGCGGCGCCCTCGCCGAGCAGCTCCACGGCACGCTCGGCGGTGAGCCGCTCGGAGCCGGCGGGGCCCGCTTCGGCGACGAGCTCGGGCGCGGGGAACCAGGTGTCGAGGACGGTGCCGTCGGCGGTGACGGTGGCGAGGCCTGCGGCGACGGCGCCGGTGGTGCGGGAAGCGTTCGTGTCGGTCATGGGGAAAACCTAACCGGCGGCGCGCCGCGCGGGCGAACCGGTCTCAGTGACCGGGCCACGCCGTGGAGAGGACCGCACCGACGACGGTGACGCCCGCGTTCCGGCTCACCGGCGGCGTCCCACCGTCCGCGGCGGTCAATCGCCCTCCGGGACAAGCCGGTTGAACACCTCGCGCGCGTACGCCTCGTCGTACGGCACACCCGTCAGCAGCACCTGCAGACAGATCCCGTCCACGAGCGAGACCAGCGCCTGCGCGGTGACGGGGTCGGTGCGCCGCCGCAGCACCTCGGCGAGCCCCTCGCCGCACTCGGCGGCGACGGGCTTCAGCGCGGGCTTGCGCAGGGCGGCCAGATAGAGCTCGTACTCCAGCTCCAGCTCCGTCCGGTCCCCCGCGAGCCACTCGCCGAGCAGCGAGGCGAGCTCACCGGCGATGCCGACCCGCGTGTCCTCGAACGCTCCGCTCGCGGTGACCGCCTTGGCGAACCCCTCGTTGGCCTGCCGCAGCGCAGCCACCATCAGCTCGTCGAGTGTCTTGAAGTGGTAGGTGGTGGAGCCGAGCGGCACATCGGCCTCGGCCGCGGCGGAGCGGTGGCTGAGTCCGCCGATCCCCTTCTCCCCCACCACCCGGATCGCGGCGTCGATGATCCGCTGGCGCCGCTCGGGGTCGTAGCGCCGGGCCATCAATGCGCACCTCCGAGGTTGAGCACGACGACGCCCGCGATCACCAGGGCGATCCCCGAGATCTTGACAAGGCTCGTGGACTCCCCCATGAACAGCATCCCGATGGCGGCGACCGCGGCGGTCCCCGCGCCCGCCCAGATCGCGTAGGCGGTGCCGACGGACAGCGTCTTCAGGGTCTGCGCGAGCAGTGTGAAGGCGATCAGATAGCCCGCGACGGTGATCAGCGAGGGCCACAGCCTGCTGAACCCTTCGCTGTACTTCATGGCCGTCGTCCCGGCCACCTCCGCCGCGATGGCCGCGGCCAGCAGTCCGTATCCCATGCGTACGAGTGTACACAACGTTGCGTACGGGCGTACATAACAAGGGTGGGAAGACCGGCTAAGGTGACGCGATCGCTGTGGGGGGCCACAGAGAACACACGCGGGACACCGCATGGAGCTACGGAGCACAAGAGCGATGTCAGACACGTCGGGGTGGGGGCCGCAGGGGCCGTACGGCGGGCCGCCGGGGCCGTACGGGGGACCGCAGGGGCCGTACGGCGGGCCGCCGCCCGGCTGGGGCTGGAACGGTGCCTGGGCGCCGCCGCCCCCACCGCCCAAGCCGGGCGTCATACCCCTCGCCCCGCTGGGCGTCGACCACGTCCTCGGCGGCACGTTCGCCACGATGCGGCGGTACGCGAAGCCGCTGTTCGGCACCGCGGTCGCGGCGTACGGCCTGCTCGCCGTGGTCATGGCCACGGCAGCCGCCCTCGCCTACCTCTCCGTACGTGAGCACTTCCAGGCGCTGAGCGAGACCGACGCGACGTTCTCCTGGGACCACGGCAGGCCGATCCTGATCGCGTTCGGCGCGGTGTGGCTGATGGGCATGCTCGCCACGCTGGCGGTCAACTCGTTCATCCAGGCCTCGTGCGCGGCCACGCTGCACGAGGCGGTGCTCGGCCGCCCCGCGACGTTCGCGGGGGTCTGGCGCAGGGCGTGGTCGCGGACGCCGTCCGTGATGGGCGTGACCGTGCTGCTCGCCTTCATCCTGATGCTGCCGCTCGGCGCGTGCATGCTGCTCTTCGTCTCGTTCTTCGTGACGGTCATGACGCAGTCGGCCGCGCCGTTCGGCCTGGTCTTCCTGTTGCTGCTCGTCGTGACCCCGCTGGCCGCCTGGCTCTACGTCCTGTTCGCCTTCGCCCCGGCCGCCGCGTCCCTGGAGACGGCGGGCCCGTTCCAGGCGCTGCGCCGCTCCGTACGCCTGGTCCGCGGGGCCTGGTGGCGCACGTTCGGCATCTCCCTGCTTGCCGGGTTCATCGTGGGCGTCGTGTCCCTGGCGGTGCGCATCCCCCTGCAGTTCGCCGCGCCGGAGCCGCCCGTGGTGGACCCGGACGACTCCACCTCCACGGTCCTGTTCGACCAACTGCGCTCCCAGTTCGGCCTGTACGCCGTGTTCACCCTGGTCGCCACGTTCGTCACGCAGCTGGCCGCCAGCGTGTTCCTGCCCCTGGTGACCGCCGTGCTCTACATCGACCAGCGCATCCGCAAGGAGGGCCTTGCGCAGGCGCTCACGCAGGCCGCCGCCGACGACGAGGCGGACGCCCGGCAGGGCGCGCCCCTGAGCCCGTCCCCGTAAGGGCCGCGAAACGCGGTTCGGCCCCCCGCGCACCAGCGCAGGGGGCCGAACCGGCAGAACTACCTGTCACACCTCAGACGTTGAACCCGAGCGCGCGAAGCTGCTCGCGGCCGTCGTCCGTGATCTTGTCCGGGCCCCACGGCGGCATCCAGACCCAGTTGATCCGGAGCTCGTTGACGATGCCGTCGGTGGCGGACTTGGCCTGGTCCTCGATGACGTCCGTCAGCGGGCAGGCCGCCGAGGTGAGCGTCATGTCGATCGTCGCGATGTTCGCGTCGTCGACGTGGATGCCGTAGATCAGGCCGAGGTTGACGACGTCGATGCCCAGCTCGGGGTCGACCACGTCGTACAGCGCCTCGCGGACCTCTTCTTCCGAGGCCGGCTTGGTCAGGGTCTCGTTCTCGCTCATGCGGTCTTCCTCTCAGCGACGTCGTCGGTACCGAGTGCCTGCGCCGTCGCGTCCTTCCACGCCATCCAGCTCAGCAGAGCACACTTCACACGCGCCGGGTACTTCGAGACCCCGGCGAACGCGACGGCGTCCTCGAGGACCTCCTCCATCGCGTCGTCCGGCTCCAGCTTGCCCTTGGACTGCATCAGCTCCAGGAAGACTTCCTGGACCTTCTGCGCCTCGGCGAGCTCCTTTCCGACCAGCAGGTCGTTCAGGACGGATGCGCTGGCCTGGCTGATGGAGCAGCCCTGGCCCTCGTACGACACGTCGGCGATCGTCGACCCGTCGTACTTCACGCGCAGCGTGATCTCGTCGCCGCACGTCGGGTTGACGTGGTGCACCTCGGCGTCGCCATCACGCAGACCGCGCCCGTGCGGGTGCTTGTAGTGGTCCAGGATGACTTCCTGGTACATCGAATCCAGCTTCACGTTCCCAGCCAGCCCCTCAGCCGAAGAAGTTCCGTACGTGCTCCAGGCCGTCGATCAGCGCGTCGATCTCGCCGGGCGTGGAGTACAGATAGAACGACGCTCGTGTGGTCGCAGGAATTCCGTAGCGGAGGCAGACCGGGCGGGCGCAGTGGTGACCCACGCGGACCGCGATGCCTTCCTCGTCCAGGACCTGGCCCACGTCATGCGGGTGGATGTCGCCGAGCGTGAAGGAGATCGCGGCGCCGCGGTCCTCGGCCGATGCCGGGCCGATGATCCGGAGGTCGGGGACCTCCAGGAGGCGCTTGACCGCGTACTCGGTGATCGCGTGCTCATGAGCGGCGATCTTGTCCATGCCGATCGCGGACAGGTAGTCCACGGCCGCGCCCAGGCCGACGGCCTGGGAGACCGGGGGCGTGCCCGCCTCGAACTTGTGCGGCGCGGGAGCGTACGTCGACGAGCTCATCGACACGGTCTCGATCATCTCGCCGCCGCCGAGGAACGGCGGCAGGTCCTCGAGGAGTTCCTGCCGTCCCCACAGGACGCCGATGCCCGTCGGGCCGAGCATCTTGTGGCCGGTGAAGGCCACGAAGTCGGCCTGCAGCGCCTGCACGTCGAGCACCATGTGCGGGGCGGCCTGCGAGGCGTCGATCAGGACCAGCGCGCCGACTTCCTGCGCGCGGCGGACGATCGCCTCGACGGGGTTGAGCGTGCCCAGGATGTTCGAGACCAGGACGAAGGAGACGATCTTCGTCTTCTCCGTGATGATCTCGTTGATGTTGGACAGGTCGAGCCGGCCGTCGTCCGTGAGACCGAACCACTTCAGCTTCGCGCCCGTGCGCTGCGAGAGCAGCTGCCACGGCACGATGTTGGAGTGGTGCTCCATCTCCGTGATGACGATCTCGGTCTCGTGGTCCACGCGGTAGGGCTCGTCGGCCCAGCCCAGCATGTTCGCCACGAGGTTGAGCGACTCCGAGGCGTTCTTCGTGAAGATCACCTCGTCGCGGCTCGGCGCGTTGATGAACGCCGCGACCTTGTCACGGGCGCCCTCGTACAGCGCCGTGGCCTCCTCCGCGAGGACGTGCACGCCGCGGTGGACGTTGGCGTTGTGCTTCTCGTAGTACTCGTTGAGTACGTCGAGCACCTGGCGCGGGGTCTGGGACGTGGCCGCGTTGTCCAGGTAGACGAGCTTCTTGCCGTCGTGGATCGTGCGATCCAGGATGGGGAAGTCCTTGCGGATCGCCTCGGTGTCGAGGAGGCCCGGCAGCTGTGTCACGCGGATACGCCACCCTTCGTGTAGGCCTCGTAGCCCTCGGCCTCGAGCTTGTCGGCGAGCTCGGCGCCGCCGGACTCGGCGATGCGGCCGTTCGCGAAGACGTGCACGAAGTCGGGCTTGATGTAGCGCAGGATGCGCGTGTAGTGCGTGATCAGCAGGGTGCCGACCTCACCGGTCTCGCGGACGCGGTTGACGCCGTCCGAGACCTGACGCAGGGCGTCGACGTCCAGGCCGGAGTCGGTCTCGTCGAGGATCGCGATCTTCGGCTTGAGGAGCTCCATCTGGAGGATCTCGTGGCGCTTCTTCTCACCGCCGGAGAAGCCCTCGTTCACGTTGCGCTCGGCGAAGGCCGGGTCCATCTGGAGCTGCTCCATCGCGGACTTGACCTCCTTCACCCAGGTGCGCAGCTTGGGGGCCTCGCCGCGGATCGCCGTCGCCGACGTACGCAGGAAGTTGGAGACCGAGACGCCGGGGACCTCGACCGGGTACTGCATGGCCAGGAACATGCCGGCGCGGGCGCGCTCGTCGACGGACATCTCCAGGACGTCCTCGCCGTCGAGGGTGACGGTGCCCTTGGTGATCGTGTACTTGGGGTGACCCGCAATGGAGTAGGCGAGCGTCGACTTGCCGGAGCCGTTCGGGCCCATGATGGCGTGCGTCTCGCCCTGCTTCACGGTCAGGTCGACACCCTTGAGGATTTCCTTGGTGCCGTTCTCGACCTCGACGGTGACGTGCAGGTCGCGGATTTCAAGCGTTGCCATGTGCCTCAGGACTCCTGGGTGAGGGAGACGAGCACATCGTCCCCTTCGATCTTTACGGGGTATACGGGGACGGGGCGCGTCGCGGGGAGACCGGACGGCTTGCCGGTGCGGAGGTCGAAGCTGGAGCCGTGCAGCCAGCATTCGATCTGACAGTCCTCCACCTCGCCCTCGGAGAGGGAGACGTTCGCGTGCGAGCAGATGTCGTGGATCGCGAACACCTCGCCCTCGGTGTTGACGACCGAGACCGGCGTGCCGTCGAGTTCCACCCGCTTCGGGGTGTCCTCCGAGAGCTCGCTCAGTCCACAGGCGCGTACGAATGTCATGCCGCCGACGCCTCCAGCTCCTCTTCGATCTTGGTGAGGAGGCGCTCTTCGACGTCGGGCAGGCCGATCTGCTGGATCAGCTCGGCGAAGAATCCACGGACGACCAGGCGGCGTGCCTCGCCCTCCGGGATACCGCGCGACTGCAGGTAGAAGAGCTGCTCGTCGTCGAAGCGGCCGGTCGCCGACGCGTGTCCCGCGCCGACGATCTCGCCGGTCTCGATCTCGAGGTTCGGCACGGAGTCGACGCGGGCGCCGTCGGTCAGAACCAGGTTGCGGTTCATCTCGTACGTGTCCGTGCCCTCGGCGGCGGCCTCGATGAGGACGTCGCCGATCCACACCGCGTGGGCGTCGTCGCCCTGGAGCGCGCCCTTGTAGACGACGTTCGACTTGCAGTGCGGCTGGTTGTGGTCGACCAGGAGGCGGTGCTCCTGGTGCTGGCCTGCGTCGGTGACGTACAGGCCGATGAGCTCGGCCTCGCCGCCCGGGCCCGCGTACTCGACGCGGGGGTGCAGGCGGACGACGTCGCCGCCGAAGGTCACGACGACCGACTTGAAGGTGGCGTCCCGGCCGATCAGCGCGTTGTGCTGGGCGACGTGGACGGTCTTCTCGTCCCAGTCCTGCACGGAGACGACGGTCAGCTTGGCGCCGTCGCCGACGATGAAGTCGACGTTGGCCGCCAGCACGGCGTCACCGGTGTGGTCGATGACGACGAGGGCCTCGGCGAACGCGCCCAGCTCGATCACCTGGTGCGCGAAGGCGATGCCGCCCTCGCCGTGCACGGCGATGCGGATCGGCTCGGTCAGGACCGTCTCCTTGGGGACGGTCACCACCGAGGCCTTCTCGAAGGAGGTGTAGGCCTGCGCGGCCACGCGGTCGACGGGCTTGCCCGCCTTGCCCACGCGCGCGTCGTCACGGCCGACGGTCTCCTGGGTCACGCCGGCCGGGGCCGTCACCTCGACACGGATGCCGCCGGTGGCGACCGCCGTGCCGTCGTGCAGACCGCGCAGGCGCTCCAGCGGAGTGAACCGCCACTCCTCCTCGCGACCGTGGGGGACCGGGAAGTCCGCCACGTCGAAGGACGGGGGCGCGCTCATGCGGGTGGCGACGGTGGACTCGGCGGCCACCGCGATGGACCCGGCGGTGGTGGACCCCACCGGAATGTTCTGAGCCTCAGCCATGGCTGTCGTCGTGCTCTCTCTCTGCGTCACTGCGTAAGAAGTCAGTCGCTGCGGGGACGGGCCGGGGGCTTTAGCCGACCGAGCCCTCCATCTGCAGCTCGATCAGCCGGTTCAGCTCCAGGGCGTACTCCATGGGCAGCTCCTTGGCGATCGGCTCGACGAAGCCGCGCACGATCATCGCCATGGCCTCGAACTCCGTCAGACCGCGGCTCATCAGGTAGAAGAGCTGGTCGTCGGAGACCTTGGAGACGGTCGCCTCGTGGCCCATGGACACGTCGTCCTCGCGGACGTCCACGTAGGGGTAGGTGTCCGAGCGGGAGATCGTGTCGACGAGCAGTGCGTCGCACAGCACGTTCGACTTCGATCCGGCAGCGCCCTCGCCGATCTCGACGAGACCGCGGTAGGAGGTGCGGCCACCGCCACGCGCCACGGACTTCGAGACGATGTTGGAGGACGTGTTGGGCGCCATGTGGACCATCTTGGAACCGGCGTCCTGGTGCTGGCCCTCGCCCGCGAAGGCGATGGACAGCGTCTCGCCCTTGGCGTGCTCGCCCATGAGGTAGACGGCGGGGTACTTCATCGTCACCTTGGAGCCGATGTTGCCGTCGATCCACTCCATGGTCGCGCCCTCGTACGCCACGGCGCGCTTGGTGACCAGGTTGTAGACGTTGTTCGACCAGTTCTGGATCGTCGTGTAGCGGCAGCGGCCGCCCTTCTTGACGATGATCTCGACGACGGCGGAGTGCAGGGAGTCCGACTTGTAGATCGGCGCCGTGCAGCCCTCGACGTAGTGAACGTAGGCGTCCTCGTCCACGATGATGAGGGTCCGCTCGAACTGGCCCATGTTCTCCGTGTTGATGCGGAAGTAGGCCTGGAGCGGGATCTCGACCTGTACGCCCTTGGGGACGTAGATGAACGAGCCACCGGACCACACCGCGGTGTTCAGCGACGCGAACTTGTTGTCGCCGACCGGGATGACCGTGCCGAAGTACTCCTTGAAGAGCTCCGGGTGCTCCTTCAGCGCCGTGTCCGTGTCCATGAAGATGACGCCCTGCTCCTCCAGGTCCTCACGGATCTGGTGGTAGACGACCTCGGACTCGTACTGGGCCGCGACACCGGCGACGAGGCGCTGCTTCTCCGCCTCGGGGATGCCGAGCTTGTCGTACGTGTTCTTGATGTCCTCGGGCAGGTCCTCCCAGGACGCCGCCTGCTTCTCCGTGGACCGCACGAAGTACTTGATGTTGTCGAAGTCGATGCCCGACAGGTCCGAGCCCCAGTTGGGCATGGGCTTCTTGTCGAAGAGCCGCAGACCCTTGAGGCGCAGCTTCGTCATCCACTCGGGCTCGGACTTCTTCTGCGAGATGTCCTTGACGACGTCCTCGTTGATGCCGCGCTTGGCGGAAGCCCCGGCCACGTCGGAGTCGGCCCAGCCGTATTCGTACGTGCCCAGACCATCGAGTTCGGGGTGGGCAGTCTCCGTGGGGAGCGTCATGCGGGGTTCCTCCCGGCCGTGCTTGCGGATGCGTTGTCTGTGGACTCTGGGGGCTGCGAGGTGTTGCGGGGAATGAACGTCGTGCAGACGCCGTCGCCGTGGGCGATGGTGGCGAGCCGCTGGACGTGCGTCCCCAGGAGGGCGGAGAAGATCTCCGTCTCCGCCTCGCAAAGTTGTGGGTACTGCTCGGCGACGTGGGCGACCGGGCAGTGATGCTGGCACAGCTGCTCGCCTACTGGCGCCGTGCGGGCCGTAGCAGCGTACCCGTCGGCGGTCAATGCCTTCGCGAGAGCCTCCGTGCGCTGCTCGGCAGGTGCCGCGTCGATCGCCTTGCGGTAGGCCACGGCCTGGGCGGCCATCCGCTCGCGGGCGAATTCGACGACCGCTCCTTCGCCGTGCCGCTCGCTGATCCAGCGCAGGGCGTCGGCGGCGAGCTTGTCGTACGACTGGTCGAAGGCGTCCCGGCCGCAGTCGGTGAGCGCGAAGACCTTGGCGGGGCGGCCACGTGTGCGGGCTCCATAGACCCGCTGCTCACGGGGCTCGACGACATTCTCATGGGCGAGCGTGTCGAGGTGGCGGCGGACCGCGGCCTGGGTCAGGCCGAGGCGCCCTGCGAGGTCGGCCACCGTGGAGGGGCCGTGGTCCAGGATGGAGCGCGCGACCCGGTTGCGTGTTGATCGCTCCCCGGTCGCGAGTTCCTCCTGCGGAGCCTCGCCAACGTTTTTCACAACGCCATTGTTGCGTAATTCCTCAGAGCCTGACAACCCGCGTCCGGATCACGGTCCGGTGCGCTGCATCACTTAGGCATACCTAAGCTGACCTGCGGAAATGATCACTGATCGATCAAATCGGTGGCGCGCGGAGGCAGGGGCGAGGAGACTCTCTGACCATGTCCACACCCCCTCCCACCGGCCCTTTGTGTACGCGCGCGTCCCTCGCGACCGACCTCGGCGAGCTCGGTGTGAGCCCCGGTGAGACCCTCCTCGTGCACTCCTCGCTGAGCGCGCTCGGCTGGGTCAGCGGAGGCTCTGTCGCCGTCGTCCAGGCACTGCTCGACGCACTGGGCCAAAAGGGCACCCTGGTGGTCCCCACGCAGTCCGGCGACAACTCCGACCCCGCCGAGTGGGAGAACCCGCCCGTTCCCGAGTCCTGGTGGCCCGAGATCCGCGCCTCGATCCCCGCGTACGACCCGCGCACCACCCCCACCCGCGGCGTCGGCGTGGTCCCCGAGACCGTACGGACCTGGCCCGGCGCCCAGCGCAGCGCCCACCCGCAGACCTCCTTCGCCGCGGTCGGCCCCCGCGCGCAGGCCCTCCTGGAGGGGCACGCGCTGGACTGCCGCCTCGGCGAGCGCAGCCCGCTGGCCCGCCTGGAGGAATCGGGCGCCCGGGTGCTGCTGCTCGGCGCCGGATTCGACGCCTGCACCGCCTTCCACCTGGCCGAGTACCGGATCCCGGCTCCCCAGGTCGAGAACTCCTTCGCGGTGATGACCCCGCAGGGCCGCCGCTGGACGACCGTGCGCGAGACCTCCATCTCCGAGGAGCGCTTCGACGAGCTCGGCTCGGACTTCGAGCGGGACCGCCCCGTGGTGCGGGGCACGGTGGGCGCGGCGAAGGCCCGGCTCTTCCCGGTGGCCGACGCGGTCGCGTACGCACAGAGGTGGCTGGACACCCACCGCTCACGGGCCGAGTGGGCGGGCTGACAGCCCCCTGCCCGCGGCCCTCATCGCCCTCTCTAGACTTCCCGCCATGGGAAATGAGTCCGTCGTCCAGGTCACGGGACTGGTCAAGCGGTACGGCAGGAAGACCGCGGTGGACGGCCTCGACCTCCGGGTCCGCGCGGGTACCGTCACCGCGGTCCTGGGCCCGAACGGCGCGGGGAAGACCACCACGATCGAGACCTGCGAGGGCTATCGCAGGCCGGACGCGGGCACCGTCCGCGTCCTCGGCCTCGACCCGGCCCGCGAGGCCGGCGCGCTGCGCCCCCGCATCGGCGTGATGCTCCAGTCCGGCGGCGTCTACTCCGGCGCACGCGCCGACGAGATGCTGCGCCACATGGCCAAGCTGCACGCGCACCCGCTCGACGTGGGCGCGCTGATCGAGCGCCTTGGCCTGGAGAGCTGCGGCCGCACCACCTACCGGCGCCTGTCCGGCGGCCAGCAGCAGCGCCTCGCGCTCGCGATGGCCGTGGTCGGACGGCCCGAACTGGTCTTCCTCGACGAACCGACCGCGGGCCTGGACCCGCAGGCACGCCGGGCCACCTGGGATCTCGTACGCGATCTGCGCGCCGACGGCGTCAGCGTCATCCTCACCACGCACCACATGGACGAGGCCGAGCAGCTGGCCGACGAGGTCGCGATCATCGACACGGGCAAGGTCATCGCCGAGGGCACTCCTGAGGAGCTGTGCCGCGGCGGCGCCGAGAACACCCTGCGCTTCTCGGGACGCCCAGGACTGGACGTCGGCTCCCTGCTCAAGGCACTCCCGCCGGACTCGGCCGCGGCCGAACTCACCCCGGGCGCCTACCGCGTGAGCGGCACGGTCGACCCGCAGCTGCTCGCCACGGTCACCTCCTGGTGCGCGCAGCACGGCGTGATGCCGGAGAAGATCGCCGTCGAACGCCACACCCTCGAAGACGTCTTCCTCGAGCTCACAGGCAAGGAGCTGCGCGGATGAGCGCCGCCGGTACGTACTCACCGAAGCCGGGCGCCGCCCCGCTCTCCCGCATGATCGCCGCGCAGGCCGCGCTGGAGACGAAGATGCTCCTGCGCAACGGCGAACAGCTGCTGCTCACGGTCGTCATCCCCACGCTCCTGCTCGTGCTGTTCAGTGCCGTGGACATCGTCGACACGGGTGACGGCACGGCCGTGGACTTCCTTGCCCCCGGCATCCTCGCCCTCGCCGTGATGTCGACGGCGTTCACCGGGCAGGCCATCGCCACCGGCTTCGAGCGCCGCTACGGCGTCCTGAAGCGGCTAGGCGCGTCCCCGCTCCCCCGCTGGGCCCTGATGGCGGCGAAGACCCTGTCGGTCCTGGTCACCGAGGTCCTGCAGATCGTGCTCCTGACGGTGATCGCCTTCGCCCTCGGCTGGTCACCGCACGGCAACCCCTTCGCCGTCCTGCTCCTGCTGATCCTGGGCACCGCGGCCTTCTCCGGGCTCGGCCTGCTGATGGCGGGCACCCTGAAGGCGGAGGCGACGCTGGCCGCGGCCAACCTCGTCTTCCTGCTCCTGCTGGTCGGCGGCGGGGTCATCGTGCCGCTGGACAAGTTCCCCGACGCGGCCCAGTCGGTGCTCGGCCTGCTGCCGATCTCCGCCCTCTCCGACGGCCTGCGGGACGTGCTGCAGCACGGCGCGGGGATGCCGTGGGGTGACCTCGGGATCCTCGCGGTCTGGGCCGTGTTGGGGCTCGGGGCGGCCGGCAGGTTCTTCCGCTGGGAGTGATCGGGAGTAAGCGGCGTCACAGAAGCACCGGATACGTCCCCCTCGTGAAGCCGTGCACAAGCGGCCCCCTACGATGGTCCCCGTGCCAAACGTGACCCGAGCCGACGCCGTCTCCGCCGTGCGCAACCCGCTCGCCTTCATCGCCGAACGCTGGACCCCGCAGCAGCGGACCGTCCGGCACGCAGCCCTCATCTCGCTCGCGATGACGGTGTGCATCGTGGTCACCGGCGGCGCCGTCCGCCTGACCGGCTCGGGCCTCGGCTGCCCGACCTGGCCCAAGTGCACCGACGAGTCCCTGACGGCCACGCACGAGATGGGCTTCCACGGGTACATCGAGTTCGGCAACCGCATGCTGACGTACGTGCTGTGCGCGGCCGTCGGCTGGGCGATCATCACGGCGCGCTCGCAGAAGCCGATGCGGCGCAGCCTGACGCGGCTCGGCTGGATCCAGTTCTGGCTGGTCATGGGCAACGCCGTGCTCGGCGGCATCGTCGTGCTCGTCGGCCTGAACCCGTACACGGTCGCCGCGCACTTCCTGCTCTCCACCGCCCTGATCGCGGTCGCCGTCACGATGTGGCAGCGCACCCGCGAGGGCGACGGCGAGGCGCGCCCGCTGGTCGGCAAGGCCGTGGCGCAGCTCGTGTGGTTCCTGGTCGCGGCATCCGTGCTGCTCATCGCGGTCGGCACGGTCGTGACGGGCTCCGGGCCGCACGCCGGTGACTCCAGCGAGGTGCCGCGGATGGGCTTCGACTGGGAGACCGTCAGCAAGCTGCACGCCGTGCTCGCCTGGATCGTGGTGACGCTGACGTTCGCGCTGTGGTTCGTCCTCAAGGCGGTCGACGCCCCCAAGGGCCCGCTGCACCGCACCCGCGACCTGTTCCTGATCCTGCTCGCCCAGGGCGCGATCGGCTACGTCCAGTACTTCACGGACCTGCCCGAGGTCCTGGTCGGCCTGCACATGTTCGGCTCGTGCGTGGTCTGGATCGGCGTGATGCGCGTCCTGCTCTCGCTGCGCGAACGCCCGCACGCGACGGCGGAGGTCCCGTCCCAGAGCGGCGACTCCCAGCTGTCGGCGGTCTGAAGCACCGCTGCGTCAGCTCTCCGAGACCGTCAGCTCTCCGAAAGGCCGTACACACGCCCGGCGTTGCCCGCCGCGATGAGCCCGGCCACCCGCTGCGCGTCCGGCAGCGACCACGCCCCTTCCGCGACCCACCCGCCGAGCACGCGCCCCAGCGCCTCCCCGAAGAGCCGCGCGCCCACCACGTGCAGCTCGGGGAGCCCGTGCGCGCCGCTGGAGAACAGCAGCTTGCCGAAGGGCGCGAGCTCCAGGATCTCCGCGAGCACGGCGGCGGCGCGGGCACCCGTGCGCACCAGGGCGGGCCCCAGATCCGCGTACACGTGCGGGAAGACGCCCGCGAGGTCGGCGGCATTGCGGTGGTACGGATAGCCGTGCAGCAGGACCAGGTCGGTGCCGAGGCCGGCGGTCGCCCGCGCGAAGCCCCCGAAGTACCCCTGCGGGTCGCCCGCCCCCGCGTGCAGCTGCAGCGGGCGCCCCGAGGCGACGGCGATCCACAGCAGATGTCTGAGCAGGACCGGGTCCTGGAGCGCGCCGCCCACCTGTCGCCGGGCGAGCCAGCGGTCCGCCGCGCCCCGCACCTCGCCGGGCCCCGGCGGTTCGGGGGCCAGGGCGAGAGAGCGCCGGACGCCCGCCACGGAGGTGAAGGCGACGGCGTTCGCGGCGGCCGCGTGTACGGACTCGGCGAGATTGGCCAGGAACGAGTCGACGGTCCCGGAGGTGTCGGCCACCTGTTCGGCCAGTAATTCCAGGCGGACGATCTCGTGGGCGTCGGCGTCCCCGGCGGACGCCATCTCGCCGGGCCCCGTCAGATCGCCGGGCAGCCCCGTGTCCACGAGATACGTCGTGATGCCGCTCCCCCGCAGCAGCCGCCGTCCCGACTCCAGTACGCCCAGCTCGCGACGGCGTGCGAGGTAGCGCGCGGGCGTGCAGTGCGGTTCGAGACCGAGCAGCGGGGGGCACCAGCGGCGTACGGCGAAGCCCGTCTGGGTGTCGAAGAAGGTGGTGCCGGGCGCGGGAGGCCCCTCGCCGCGGCCGAGGTGGGCCTCGAAGGTGCCGAGGCCCAGCTCCGTACGCAGCACACCATGGCAGTACTGGTCCACCAGGGACGGCGTTTCGATCATCCGGGCTCCCTGTAGGCGGACCGTGCTCCTGCTCCTACGGTCCTAACGGGTGACCCGGGCGTCAGGTGTTGCTTTCGGTCAGTCTGTCCGCGGCGGCCTCAGCCGTTGTTCGGGCCGCCGAGCTGAATGCCCGCCATGCGCGACCACTCGTAGGGGCCGGTCTTCACCTTGGCCGCGAAGTCGCCGTCGAAGTCCTCGTGGACCGTGATCCCGGCCTTCTCGACGGCGCTCTGCGCGATCGCGTAGGTGGGCGCCACCAGGTCGCCCCAGCCGCCGTCCTCGCCGACCAGGACGATGCGGGTGCCCTCGTGCCCGATGTAGGCGACCTGCGCCTCGGCACCGCCGTGCGCCTGGGTGAAGGTGCCGATCTGCTTGGCCAGCTTGGCGGCCTTCCGCTCGGCGCGGGCGGCCTGCTTGCTGTCCTCAACCTGCTGCGTCTCTGCCATGAGCAGGATGCTACCGACGGGTAGATCAACTGGCGACGGGCGGGGCACGTGGCGTTCAACACCACGTGCCCCGCCCGTCGGCGAAGCCGAGACGCTCAGCGGAGGAAGGGGTCCACCGCGACCGCCACGAACAGCAGCGAGACGTAGGTGATCGACCAATGGAAGAGCCGCATCTCCTTGAGCTTGCCGCCCGTGACCTCGGCCTTGGCGCGGTTCTGCAGACCGTGCGCCTCCCACAGCCACCAGCCGCCGGTCACGAAGGCCACCGCCGTGTAGAACCAGCCGGTGTAGCCAAGGGGCTGCAGGAGCAGCGAGACCCCGACCATCACCCAGCTGTAGAGGACGATCTGGCGG
Organism: Streptomyces sp. NPDC044044; assembly: GCF_056434405.1. Taxonomy (NCBI): domain Bacteria; kingdom Bacillati; phylum Actinomycetota; class Actinomycetes; order Kitasatosporales; family Streptomycetaceae; genus Streptomyces; species Streptomyces sp. NPDC044044. The sequence continues at coordinate 158,161 of NZ_JBWKFG010000010.1, forward strand.
GCGACCACTTTGTTCGACGCGACGACCGGGAGCATCGGAACGCCCACGCGCGCGTAGTCGTCCTTGACCTTCATGGACAGCGGCCAGTAGTGCGGCGGCGTCCAGAAGAACATGACGAGGAAGAGGATGACCGGCGCCCACGACATGGAGTTGGTGACCGCGGACCAGCCGATGAGGACCGGCATGCAGCCCGCGATGCCGCCCCAGACGATGTTCTGCGAGGTCCGGCGCTTCAGGATCATCGTGTAGACGACCACGTAGAAGAGCAGTGCTCCCAGTGCGAGCCAGGCGGACAGCCAGTTGACGACGAGGCCGAACAGCAGCGTCGAGGCGACCGCCAGCGCGACGCCGAACACGAGGCACTCGCGCGGACTGACCATTCCCGTGACCAGGGGCCGCTGGGACGTACGGTCCATCAGGGCGTCGATGTCGCGGTCGATGTACATGTTGAGCGCGTTGGCGCCGCCCGCCGACAGGTAGCCGCCCAGGCAGGTCACGAAGACCAGCCAGAGGTCGGGCACCCCCTGCTCGGCGAGGAACATCACCGGAACGGTGGTGATCAGGAGGAGTTCGATGATTCGCGGCTTGGTCAGCGCCACGAACGCCATGACACGGGCCCCGAGCGGCCGGTGGCTTGGGCTAGAGCTCGTCCCAATTGCTCCCGCTGGACGGGATTCAACGGCCGTCACGCACACCCCTGACAGAGACTTCCCAGCAAGCCGCGTCGGACGTTCAGACATGAAGATCCGGTAAAGGCTCGCGCGTACCACGCCACTGTAGACGTTGCCCATACCTCGCCCTTCGCGGGGGTGGGGTCGTGTTGAGCGGCGTGTTGAGCGGCCCGAAACATGGCCCGACACCCGTTCAGATGAGCGGCCCCGCACTCGTTCCGAGAGTCCAGATGAGCGGCCTTCAGATCACATGGTGAACACCGTGGATCCCTTTCGGGAGGCGGATACCGGCGCACCCCGGCACTCTGGAATGACTCGAAAAAATGCACGTCTTTACAGCGGTAGGCTCGACATCGGCCGGTGGGATCTACATCGCCGGCATTCGACATGTGGAGAGGAGCCCTGACTCAGGGTGAGCACCAAGCCGACCACCACAGACCTCGAGTGGACCGAACTGGACCAGCGGGCTGTTGACACCGCCCGCGTCCTGGCCATGGACGCAGTACAGAAGGTCGGCAACGGCCATCCTGGTACGGCCATGAGCCTCGCGCCCGCCGCGTACACCCTCTTCCAGAAGGTGATGCGGCACGACCCCGCTGACGCCGAGTGGACCGGCCGCGACCGGTTCGTTCTCTCCGCGGGCCACTCGTCCCTGACCCTCTACATCCAGCTCTACCTGGCCGGCTTCGGCCTGGAGCTCGATGACCTGAAGGCGTTCCGCACCTGGGGTTCGAAGACCCCCGGCCACCCGGAGTACGGGCACACCACGGGCGTGGAGACGACGACGGGCCCGCTCGGCCAGGGCGTCGCGAACGCCGTGGGCATGGCGATGGCCTCCCGCTACGAGCGTGGCCTGTTCGACCCGGAGACCGCCACGGGCGAGTCGCCGTTCGACCACCACATCTTCGCGATCGCCGGTGACGGCTGTCTCCAGGAGGGCATCTCCGGCGAGGCGTCGTCGCTGGCCGGGCACCAGAAGCTCGGCAACCTCGTACTGCTGTGGGACGACAACCACATCTCCATCGAGGGCGACACCGAGACCGCGGTCTCCGAAGACACCATGAAGCGGTACGAGGCCTACGGCTGGCACGTCCAGCGTGTGGAGCCCAAGGAGAACGGCGACCTCGACCCGGCCGCCCTCTACAAGGCGATCCTGGCCGCGAAGGCCGAGACGGAGCGCCCCTCCTTCATCGCCATGCGCTCGATCATCGCCTGGCCCGCGCCGAACGCGCAGAACACCGAGGCCGCGCACGGCTCGGCGCTCGGCGACGAAGAGGTCGCGGCCACCAAGCGTGTCCTCGGCTTCGACCCGGAGCAGAACTTCGAGGTCTCGGACGAGGTCCTGGCGCACACCCGTGCGGCGCTCGACCGCGGCCGTGACGCCAAGGCCGAGTGGGAGAAGGGCTTCGCCGCCTGGCGCACCGCCGACTCCGCGCGCGCCGCCGACTTCGACCGCATCGCCGCGGGCGAGCTCCCCCAGGGCTGGGAGGAGAAGCTCCCGGTCTTCGAGGCGGGCAAGGGTGTCGCGACGCGTGCCGCGTCCGGCAAGGTCCTGCAGGCGCTCGGCGCGGTGATCCCCGAGCTGTGGGGCGGCTCCGCCGACCTCGCGGGCTCGAACAACACCACGATCGACAAGACGTCGTCGTTCCTCCCCGCGGGCAACCCGCTGCCGGAGGCCGACCCGTACGGCCGCACGATCCACTTCGGCATCCGCGAGCACTCCATGGCCGCGGAGATGAACGGCATCGCGCTGCACGGCAACACCCGCATCTTCGGCGGCACCTTCCTGGTGTTCTCCGACTACATGCGCAACGCCGTCCGTCTGTCCGCCCTGATGCACCTTCCGGTGACGTACGTGTGGACGCACGACTCCATCGGTCTCGGCGAGGACGGCCCGACGCACCAGCCGGTCGAGCACCTGGCCTCGCTGCGCGCCATCCCGGGCCTGAACGTGGTCCGCCCGGCGGACGCGAACGAGACCGCGGTCGTGTGGCGCGAGATCCTCAAGCGCTACACCAAGGAGTTCGGCAAGGGCGCCCCCCACGGCCTCGCGCTGACCCGTCAGGGCGTGCCGACGTACGACCGCGAGGTCACCGAGGGCGCGGTCAAGGGCGGTTACGTCCTGTTCGAGGCCGACGGCGGCGCTCCCGAGGTCGTCCTCATCGGCACCGGCTCCGAGGTGCAGCTCGCCGTCGAGGCGCGCGAGCAGCTCCAGGCCGCGGGCGTTCCCACGCGCGTCGTCTCGATGCCGTGCGTCGAGTGGTTCGAGGCGCAGGACAAGGAGTACCGCGACAGCGTGCTTCCGCCGTCCGTCAAGGCGCGCGTGGCGGTCGAGGCGGGCATCGGCCTGACCTGGCACCGCTTCGTGGGTGACGCCGGGCGCATCGTCTCGCTGGAGCACTTCGGTGCGTCGGCCGACGGCAAGGTGCTCTTCCGCGAGTTCGGGTTCACCGCCGATCACGTGGCGGCCTCCGCCCGGGAATCGATCGACGCCGCTCAGCGCTGACGCCGACATACGACCAAGTAGGAGATGTAATCCTCATGACAGACGCACTCAAGCGCCTCTCCGACGAAGGCGTCGCGATCTGGCTGGACGACCTGTCGCGCAAGCGGATCACGTCCGGCAACCTCGCCGAGCTGATCGACCAGAGCCACGTCGTGGGTGTCACGACGAACCCGTCGATCTTCCAGAAGGCGATCAGCAGCGGCGACGGTTACGAGCAGCAGCTCACCGACCTCGCCGCCCGCAAGGTCACCGTCGAAGAGGCCATCCGCATGATCACGACGGCGGACGTCCGTGACGCCGCCGACATCCTGCGCCCGGTCTTCGACGCGACGGGCGGCCAGGACGGCCGCGTGTCGATCGAGGTCGACCCGCGCCTGGCGCACAACACCGAGGCGACCGTCGCCGAGGCCAAGCAGCTCGCCTGGCTGGTGGACCGCCCGAACACGCTCATCAAGATCCCGGCGACGAAGGCGGGCCTGCCCGCGATCACCGAGGTCATCGGCAAGGGCATCAGCGTGAACGTGACGCTGATCTTCTCGCTCGAGCGCTACCGCGAGGTCATGGACGCGTTCCTGGCGGGCCTGGAGAAGGCGAAGGCCGCGGGCCTGGACCTCTCCAAGATCCACTCGGTGGCGTCCTTCTTCGTGTCCCGCGTGGACACCGAGATCGACAAGCGCCTGGACGCGCTGGGCACCGACGAGGCCAAGTCCGCCAAGGGCAAGGCCGCGCTCGCCAACGCCCGTCTCGCGTACGAGGCGTACGAAGAGGTCTTCTCGTCCGACCGCTGGGCCGCGCTCGACAAGGCGCAGGCCAACAAGCAGCGTCCGCTGTGGGCCTCGACCGGCGTCAAGGACCCGGCATACAAGGACACCCTGTACGTCGACGACCTGGTCGCGCCGAACACGGTGAACACCATGCCGGAGGCCACCCTGGAGGCCACCGCCGACCACGGCCAGATCACGGGCAACACCGTGGCCGGGACGTACGACGCCTCGCGCGGCGAGATCGAGGCCGTCGAGAAGCTCGGCATCAGCTACGACGACGTGGTGCAGCTGCTCGAGGACGAGGGCGTCGAGAAGTTCGCGGCGTCCTGGAACGACCTGCTCAAGTCCACCGAGGCGGAGCTCAAGCGCCTCACCCCTTCGGAGGGCTGACCATCTTGTCAAGCAGCAATCCGCTGCGTGACGCCGCAGACCGACGGCTCCCGCGTATCGCGGGGCCGTCGGGCCTGGTCATCTTTGGCGTCACGGGCGATTTGTCCCGTAAAAAGCTGATGCCCGCTGTCTACGACCTCGCCAACCGAGGCCTTCTTCCGCCGGGCTTCTCCCTCATTGGTTTCGCCCGCCGCGAGTGGCAGGACGAGGACTTCGCGCAGGAGGTGCACGACGCGGTCAAGGAGCACGCGCGCACGCCCTTCCGCGAGGAGGTCTGGCAGCAGCTCATCCAGGGCATGCGCTTCGTCCAGGGCAACTTCGACGACGACGACGCCTTCGAGCAGCTCAAGGCCACCATCCAGGACCTCGACAAGGCGCAGGGCACGGGCGGCAACTTCGCCTTCTACCTCTCCGTGCCGCCGAAGTTCTTCCCCCAGGTCGTCCAGCAGCTCAAGAAGCACGGGCTCGCGGACGCTCCCGAGGGCTCCTGGCGCCGCGGGGTCATCGAGAAGCCCTTCGGGCACGACCTGGCATCCGCCAAGGAACTCAACGCGATCGTGCACGAGGTGTTCGACCCGGACCAGGTGTTCCGGATCGACCACTACCTCGGCAAGGAGACCGTCCAGAACATCCTGGCGCTCCGCTTCGCCAACCAGATGTTCGAGCCGATCTGGAACCGGTCGTACGTGGACCACATCCAGATCACGATGGCCGAGGACATCGGCATCGGCGGCCGCGCCGGGTACTACGACGGCATCGGCGCCGCCCGTGACGTCATCCAGAACCACCTGCTCCAGCTGATGGCGCTGACCGCGATGGAGGAGCCCGCCTCCTTCGACGCGGACGCGCTGGTCGCCGAGAAGGCAAAGGTCCTCGGCGCCGTGAAGCTGCCCAAGGACCTCGGCGAGAGCACGGTCCGCGGTCAGTACGCCGCGGGGTGGCAGGGCGGCGAGAAGGCCGTCGGCTACCTCCAGGAAGACGGCATCGACCCCAAGTCGAAGACCGACACCTACGCGGCCATCAAGCTGGAGGTGGACAACCGCCGCTGGGCGGGCGTCCCGTTCTACCTGCGCACCGGCAAGCGCCTGGGCCGCCGCGTCACGGAGATCGCGGTCGTCTTCCAGCGCGCGCCCCACTCCCCCTTCGACCACACGGCGACGGAGGAGCTGGGCCAGAACGCGATCGTCATCCGCGTCCAGCCCGACGAGGGCATCACGGTCCGGTTCGGCTCCAAGGTGCCCGGCACCTCGATGGAGATCCGCGACGTGTCGATGGACTTCGCGTACGGCGAGTCCTTCACCGAGTCCAGCCCGGAGGCGTACGAGCGCCTGATCCTGGACGTCCTGCTCGGCGACGCCAACCTCTTCCCGCGCACGGAGGAGGTCGAGCTCTCCTGGAACATCCTCGACCCGATCGAGGAGTACTGGGACAAGCACGGCAAGCCCGCGCAGTATTCGTCCGGGACCTGGGGCCCGACCGAGGCGGACGAAATGCTCGCACGAGACGGACGGAGCTGGCGTCGCCCATGAGGATCGACCTGACGGACATCACGTCCAGCAAGATCAACAAGGCGCTCGTGAAGGGCCGCAGAGCGATCGGCACCCCGGCCGTCGGCATGGTGCTCACCCTCGTCATCGTCACCGACGAGGAGAACGCCTACGACGCCCTGAAGGCCGCCAACGAAGCATCCCGCGAGCACCCTTCGCGCACGCTGGTCGTCATCAAGCGCGCCGCGCGCTCGCCCCGCGACCGCACGACGTCGCGCCTCGACGCCGAGGTGCGGGTCGGCGCGGACGCGGGCACCGGCGAGACGGTGATCCTGCGGCTGTACGGCGAGGTCATCAACCACGCCCAGTCGGTCGTCCTGCCGCTGCTGCTCCCTGACGCCCCCGTGGTCGTGTGGTGGCCGGTCAACGCGCCGCTCAACCCGGCCAAGGACCCGCTGGGCGCGCTCGCCCAGCGCCGCGTCACGGACACGTACGCCGCCGAGCAGCCGATCCACGAGCTGACCGCGCGCGCCGACGCCTACAGCCCCGGCGACACGGACCTGTCTTGGACCCGGATCACCCCGTGGCGCTCGATGCTCGCGGCGGCGCTCGACCAGATCACCTGCAAGGTGACGTCGGTCGAGGTGGAGGGCGAGGAGTTCAACCCGAGCTGCGAGCTGCTCGCCATGTGGCTCGCCGACCGCCTCGACGTCCCCGTCAAGCGCTCGCTCTCCTCGGGCCCCGGCCTGACGGGCGTACGCATGGACACCGACTGCGGTCCCATCGTGCTGGGCCGCGCCGACGGCTCGCTCGCCACGCTCTCCATGCAGGGGCAGCCCGACCGTGCGGTGGCGCTCAAGCGTCGCGAGACGGCCGAGCTGATCGCCGAGGAGCTGCGCCGTCTCGACCCGGACGACACCTACGCGTCCGCGCTGAAGTTCGGCGTGGACCGCCTGGGCGAGCCGGCGGAGCAGACGTCGGTTCCCGCGGTGGAGGAGCCCGCCGATGCGGCCAAGAAGGCGGCACCGGCGAAGAAGACCGCGGCCAAGAAGGCGGCGGCGAAGTGAGCGCGGCCCCGCAGCTGGTCGTGCACCGCGACAAGGAGCTGATGGCGCAGGCCGCGGCGGCCCGCCTCATCACGAAGATCGTCGACGCGCAGGCCGCCCGCGGCTACGCCTCGGTGGTCCTCACCGGCGGCCGCAACGGCAACGGCCTGCTGGCGGCGCTGAGTTCGTCCCCGGCGAAGGACGCGATCGACTGGTCGCGCCTGGACCTGTGGTGGGGCGACGAGCGCTTCCTGCCGGACGGCGACCCGGAGCGCAACTACACCCAGGCCAAGGAGGCACTGCTCGACTCGGTGCCCCTGAACCCGGCCCGGGTGCATCCGATGCCCGCGTCGGACGGTGCGTACGAGGTGGACGCGGCGGCCGAGATGTACGCCGCCGAGCTCTCCGCGGCTGCGGGGCCCGAGGACCACGGCCCGGTGCCGACGTTCGACGTGCTGATGCTGGGCGTCGGCCCGGACACCCATGTCGCCTCGCTCTTCCCGGAGCTGCCCGCGGTCCGCGAGACGGAGCGGTCGGTGGTCGGCGTGCACGGCGCGCCCAAGCCGCCGCCGGTCCGCGTCACGCTCACGCTCCCGGCGATCCGGGCGGCCCGTGAGGTGTGGCTGCTCGCGGCGGGCGAGGACAAGGCGAACGCCGCGGCGATCGCCCTGTCGGGCGCGGGCGAGGTACAGGCGCCCGCAGCGGGCGCGTACGGCAGGTCGCGGACGCTGTGGCTGCTCGATGCCGCGGCGGCGGCGCAGCTGCCGCGCGATCTGTACCCGCCGGCTTCTCCCTGAACGGCTCGTACGGCAGTACGGCCCGGTCCACCTCGCTGGTGGACCGGGCCGTACTGTTTTCAGCGGCTCAACGCCCGCGCAGCGTCCGGTACTTGGCGACCAGAGCGGTCGTCGAACCGTCCAGGTCCGGCACGTCCGCGCCCTCGGTCAGGGCGGGCTCGATGCGCTTGGCGAGGACCTTGCCGAGCTCGACGCCCCACTGGTCGAAGGAGTCGATGTTCCACACGGCGCCCTGCACGAACACCTTGTGTTCGTAGAGCGCGACGAGTTGGCCGAGAACCGACGGCGTCAGCTCCTTGGCGAGGATCGTCGTCGTCGGGTGGTTGCCCTGGAACGTCTTGTGCGGGACGAGTTCGTCCGGCACGCCCTCGGCGCGCACCTCGTCGGGCGTCTTGCCGAAGGCCAACGCCTGCGTCTGCGCGAAGAAGTTGGCCATCAGGAGGTCGTGCTGGGCGACAAGGCCCGGCAGCAGATCGGCGACGGGCTCGGCGAAGCCGATGAAGTCCGCCGGGATCAACTTCGTGCCCTGGTGGATGAGTTGGTAGTACGCGTGCTGTCCGTTGGTGCCCGGCGTGCCCCAGACCACCGGGCCCGTCTGCCAGTCGACCGGCTCGCCGTCACGGCCGACGGACTTGCCGTTGGACTCCATGTCCAGCTGCTGGAGGTAGGCGGTGAACTTGGAGAGGTAGTGCGAGTACGGCAGGACCGCGTGCGACTGGGCGTCGTGGAAGTTGCCGTACCAGATGCCCAACAGGCCGAGGAGCAGCGGCACGTTGGACTCGGCGGGGGCCGTGCGGAAGTGCTCGTCGACGAGGTGGAACCCGTCGAGCATCTCGCGGAAGGCGTCCGGGCCGATCGCGATCATCAGCGAGAGACCGATCGCGGAGTCGAACGAGTAGCGGCCGCCGACCCAGTCCCAGAACTCGAACATGTTGGCCGTGTCGATGCCGAAGTCGGAGACCTTCCCGCCGTTCGTCGACAGGGCCACGAAGTGCTTGGCGACCGCGCTCGGGTCGGCACGCATCTCGGTCAGGAGCCAGTTGCGCGCCGAGGTCGCGTTCGTGATCGTCTCGATCGTGGTGAACGTCTTCGAGGCGATGATGAACAGCGTCTCGGCCGGGTCCAGGTCCCGCACGGCCTCGTGCAGGTCGGCGCCGTCGACGTTCGACACGAAGCGCACGGTGAGGTCGCGGTCGGTGAAGGCCCTGAGCGTCTCGTACGCCATGGCGGGACCGAGGTCCGAGCCGCCGATGCCGACGTTCACGATGTTCTTGATGCGCTTGCCGGTGTGCCCGGTCCACTCGCCGGAGCGGACCTTGTCCGCGAAGGCGGCCATCTTGTCGAGCACGGCGTGCACGGCGGGCACCACGTTCTCGCCGTCGACCTCGACGACCGCGTCCCGCGGGGCGCGCAGCGCGGTGTGCAGGACCGCACGGTCCTCGGTGGTGTTGATCTTCTCGCCGCGGAACATGGCGTCCCGCAGGCCGAAGACGTCGGTGGCCGCGGCAAGCTCGCGCAGGAGCGTCAGCGTCTCGTCCGTGACGAGGTGCTTGGAGTAGTCGACGTGCAGGTCGCCGACCTGGAGCGTGTACCCGGTGCCGCGCGCCGGGTCCTTGGCGAACAGCTCACGCAGCTGCACCTCCCCCAGCTGCTCCCGGTGCTTGCCGATCGCCGCCCACTCGGGCGTCTGGTTGAGCCTGGCGCGGCTTTCTGCGTTCATCTCGGACTTCAGCCTTCTCTCGTACCTGTGTACGTACCTTGCCCCGCTGCACGTTCCAACCTAATTGATCAGGGCCCGGTATGAGATGTCTGCAGCTGTCTGTCCGGACACGTGCCGGTAAACCTCACGTGAAAGCGTGAAAGCCGGACGACTCCGTGAAAAGCGCAGCGGCCGGACATCCGAAGATGTCCGGCCTCGTCGCAAGTCCTAGATCTCGCCCCGCAGTTTGGCGAGCGCCTCCGCGAGAATCGCCTCGCCGTCCGCATCGCTGCGCCGCTCACGTACATACGCCAGGTGCGTCTTGTACGGCTCGGTGCGGGGCGGGTCCGGCGGGTTGTCCCGGTCCTGACCAGCTGGGAAGCCGCAGCGGGGGCAGTCCCAAGTATCGGGGACCTGCGCGTCGCTGGCGAAGCTGGGCACCGTCTCGTGTCCGTTGGAGCACCAGAAGGAGATGCGCAGTCGCGGCGCGGACTCACCGCGCTCGGCCTCGCCCATCGGCCCCGCCCCGACCCGACTTCCTCGGATCGCGTTGCCACTTGCCACGGTCGTAACTCCCTGCGTGATGGTGCTGCTGCGGGCGCCTCAGTCTACGTAAGGCCCAACGCGCGTCCAGTGTTCGGAGTTACACCCTCCACCCCGACACGCAAGCCCCATGATAATCCGCGCTTGTGAGCGCGCACCGTACATGGGGCTTTAAGCGAAGCTTTCGCAAGGTGGCAATCAAGCCGCTTTCGCGGTCAGTTGTTCACCTTCATCAACAGGCCGAGCACGACAATGCACGCGAACCAGAGAAGACCGACCACGACAGTGATGCGGTCGAGGTTGCGCTCGGCGACCGAAGAGCCACCGACGGACGACTGCATACCGCCACCGAACATGTCGGAAAGACCGCCGCCCTTGCCCTTGTGCATCAGCACCAGCAGCATCATCAGCAGGCTGAAGACGATCAGGGCGATCGAGAACCCCATAACCACGGCTGGACCAACTTCCTCGGATCTGAATCGACTCTGTATCGACGACGGGGGCCGGTGCCTCTGGATGAGAAGCCGCCCGGCCCCCGCAAGGGTACGACGTATCGGCGCTACCGCATACTCACTGGTCGCGGAAGCGGACGATCTTGACGAACTCGTCCGTGTCGAGCGCGGCGCCGCCCACCAGGGCGCCGTCGACGTCGGCCTGCGCCATGATCGCGGCCACATTGCCGGACTTCACGGAGCCGCCGTACTGGATGCGCACCTTGTCGGCGAGCTCCTGCGAGTACAGCTCGGCGAGGCGGCCACGGATCGCGCCGCACACCTCCTGGGCGTCCTCGGGGGTCGCGACCTTGCCGGTGCCGATGGCCCACACCGGCTCGTAGGCGATCACGATGGACTCGGCCTGCTCGGCCGGCAGGTCCTTCAGACCGCCGTCGAGCTGGGCCAGGGTGTACTCGATCTGCTGGCCGGCCTCACGGATGTCCAGGCCCTCGCCGATGCAGAGGATCGGGGTCAGGCCGTGCTTGTAGGCGGCCTTCACCTTGGCGTTGCAGATCTCGTCGGTCTCGTCGTGGTACTGACGGCGCTCGGAGTGGCCGACGGCCACGAACGTGCACTTCAGCTTCGAGAGCATCGGGCCCGAGATCTCGCCGGTGTAGGCACCGGTGTCGTGGGCCGAGATGTCCTGGGCGCCGTACTTGATCTTGAGCTTGTCGCCGTCGACCAGGGTCTGCACCGAGCGCAGGTCGGTGAAGGGGGGCAGGACGGCGACCTCGACGGCCTCGTAGTCCTTGTCGGCCAGGGCGAAGGCGAGCTTCTGGACGTGGGCGATGGCCTCGAGGTGGTTGAGGTTCATCTTCCAGTTGCCCGCCATCAGCGGGGTACGCGTAGTCATCAGGTGTCAGTTCTCCAGTGCGGCGAGGCCGGGGAGCGTCTTGCCCTCGAGGTATTCGAGGGAGGCGCCGCCGCCGGTGGAAATGTGGCCGAATGCGTTCTCGTCGAAGCCCAGGATCCGGACGGCCGCGGCGGAGTCGCCACCGCCGACGACCGTGAAGGCCGGGGAGTCGAGGAGAGCCTGGGCGATTGCCTTGGTGCCCTCGGCGTAGTCGGGGTGCTCGAAGACGCCCATCGGGCCGTTCCAGAAGACGGTGCCCGCGTCGGCGAGCTTCGAGGCGTAGAGCTTACGGGTCTCGGGTCCGATGTCGAGACCCTCCTGGTCGGCCGGGATGGCGTCCGCGGCGACCGTGGTGGGGTTGGCCGGGGCCTTGGTCTTCAGGTCCGGGAACTCGGTGGAGACCAGTACGTCGACGGGCAGGACCAGCTCGACGCCGTTCTCCTCGGCCCGCTTGATGTACTCCTCGACGACCGGGACCTGGTCCTCCTGGAGGAGGGAGATGCCGACCTCGTGGCCCTGGGCCTTGAGGAAGGTGTACGCCATGCCGCCGCCGATCAGGAGACGGTCGGCCTTGCCGAGCAGCTGGTCGATGACGGCCAGCTTGTCGGAGACCTTGGCGCCGCCGAGCGCGACGACGTACGGGCGCTTGACGTCGTCGGTGAGCTTCTTCAGGACGCCGACCTCGGTGGCGATGAGGAAGCCCGCGTAGTGCGGAAGGCGCGCCGGAAGGTCGTAGACGGAGGCGTGCTTGCGGTGCACGGCGCCGAAGCCGTCGCCCACGTAGACATCCGCGAGGGCGGCGAGCTTGTCGGCGAACTCGCCGCGCTCGGTGTCGTCCTTGGACGTCTCGCCCGCGTTGAAGCGGAGGTTCTCGATGACGGCGACCTGGCCGGGCTCGAGACCGTCGACCGCCTCGTGCGCGGCGGGGCCGACGGTGTCCTGGGCGAACGCCACGGGCTTGCCGAGGAGTTCACCGAGGCGCTCGGCGGCGGGCAGCAGCGAGAACACCGGGTCCGGGGCGCCCTTGGGGCGGCCGAGGTGCGAGGCGACGATCACCTTGGCGCCCGCGTCGGCGAGCTTGGTGACGGTCGGCAGGACGGCGCGGATACGGCCGTCGTCGGTGATGGTGCCGCCGTCGAGCGGCACATTGAGGTCGGCGCGGACGAAGACCCGCTTGCCTTCGACCCCTTCGGCGAGAAGTGCGTCAATCGTCTTCATGGCTGGACTCCAGGACTCCTTAAGAGGGCTGACGTGCAACAAGGCCCGGACCACGCAGTATCGCGCGGTCCGGACCCTGTGCTCACATCGAGGTGCCTGCTCTGGTGATCAGAGCTGACCGCCGACGAAGACCGTGAGGTCGACGAGGCGGTTGGAGTAGCCCCACTCGTTGTCGTACCAGCCGAGGATCTTCACCGTCTTGCCCTCCTGGACCATGGTCAGGGAGGAGTCGAAGGTGCAGGAGGCCGGGTCGCTGACGATGTCGGACGACACGATCGGGTCCTCGGTGTAGAAGAGGATGCCCTTGAGGTCGCCGTCGTCGGCGGCCTTCTTGAACGCGGCGTTGACCTCGTCCTTGGTGACATCGCGCTGCAGGTCGACGACGAGGTCGGTGGCGGAACCGGTCGGGACCGGGACGCGCATCGCGATGCCGTCGAGCTTGCCCTTGAGCTGCGGAAGGACCAGAGCGGTGGCCTTGGCGGCACCGGTCGTGGTCGGGATGATGTTCTCGGCGGCGGCGCGGGCGCGGCGCAGGTCCGAGTGCGGGAAGTCCAGGATGCGCTGGTCGTTGGTGTACGCGTGCACCGTCGTCATCAGGCCCTTGACGATGCCGAAGTTCTCGTCGAGAACCTTCGCCATCGGCGCCACACAGTTGGTGGTGCAGGACGCGTTCGAGATGACGTGGTGGTTGGCCGCGTCGTACTTGTCCTGGTTGACGCCCATCACGATGGTGATGTCCTCGTCCTTGGCCGGAGCCGAGATGAGGACCTTCTTCGCGCCACCGGCGATGTGCTTCTCGGCATCGGCCTTCTTGGTGAAGATGCCGGTCGACTCGATCACGATGTCGACGCCGAGCTGTCCCCACGGGATGTCGGCGGGGTTGCGCTCGGACAGCACCTTGATGGTGTGGCCGTCGACCGTGATGGTGTCCTCGGTGTGCGACACCTCGGCCTTGAGACGGCCCAGGATGGTGTCGTACTTCAGGAGGTGCGCCGTAGTCGCGGTGTCACCCAGGTCGTTGACAGCCACGATCTCGATGTCCGCACCCTGCTCAAGCAGCGCCCGGAAGTAGTTGCGCCCGATGCGGCCGAAGCCGTTGATGCCTACGCGGATCGTCACGAACCGATCTCCTCGTTGGTACGCCGGTTTCAGACGCCGGCGAGTTGTATGGGATGTCCCCGACCGCCTCCGACCCTACCTCTCTGAGGGCCTTTGGGTGACATCGACAGGGGGCCCGAGCGGCACGGTGGCTCGTACCCCCGAGTAAGGGGCACGAGCCACCGGGACCTTGGTCCTGATTACGCAGCGTCAGCGGCGCAGATGTGCAAGGGATGCGCCCATAAGAGCGGCCCGTTCGGCGTTTCCGGGTACGTGCTCGAACCCGAAGCCGAGCAGCACGCTGTCACGCGCTGTGACGGCCGCGTAGGGCTTGTAGAGCTCCCCGGTACGGGCCCAGTCACCCGTGATGTTGGGGCTCCCGGGGGGCGCCGGAGCGACGCTCCAGGTGCCCAGCGAGGCCTCGAATCCCTCGGTCTGCGTGGCGTTGCCCCCTATCACGAGCTGGGCGTTGTCGGCAAACAGTCCGCGGCCCCCACTGGAGGGGTCGGTGATGGAGCTGAGCGACACCTCGATGGTCTTGCCCGCGTAGGCGCTCAGGTCGAAGGAGACGGGCTTCCAGCCGCCGGAGGATCCGGTGAAGCTGTTCCAGGCGCCGCTGGTGCCGGACGCCGTGCAGCCGGTCGCCGACTGCGTCAGGTAGTGGCGCAGGAACGGGTGGCCGTTGATGAAGAACCCGGCCCCGCACTCGGCGGGCACCGCCTGGGACGAGTTGCCGTTCGTGTCCGGGAGCGTGGTCCAGTCGTCGGCGCCGGTGGTGTGCGCCTCCAGGACGCCGTGGTCGTAGCCGGGCTCGAGGTTCCAGTTGAGCGCGAACCGCAGCTCCGGCTTGTCCGCGGCCGTGACCCCGGTCAGGTCGATGGTGCGGGTCAGCCGCTTCCAGTCCTGGTCGGCGTGGGACGCCGATGCCATGCCCTGGCCCTCGAAGGGCGCGTACGGGTTGGTGATCCCGGGGTAGCTGCCTGCCGCCGCGCTCTTGAACTGCGGGAACTTGTCGGCGGGCAGGGTGTCGGACGTGACGGTGTAGCGGCCCGCCTTGTCCAGGGGGTTGGTGTCGGCCGCGGCGAGCGGTGTCTTGACGCCGTTGAGTGCGCCGCTGCCCTCGAAGCTGGTGGCGCCGGGCGCCGAGAGGCGTTCGTACGCACCGAGGTAGTACTGCGCGAAGTCGTCGGATAGCGCGTCCCCGAGGTCCACGTCGGAGCCGGTGCGCTCACCGGACTCGATCAGCTTGCCGCCCTCGTTGAGGTAGGCGCGCAGGGCGAGTTGGGTGGCCGCCGACGGCACCGGGTCGCCGGTGTAGTGCACGACCGCGGAGAAGTGCGACAGGACGCCGAGCGGGTGCGGGGTGCCCTGCTTGGCGACGTCCCAGACCACAGCCGAACGGCCGTTGGCCTTGAGGGCGTCGACGTACTTCTGGGCCTGTGTCGCGGGAGCACCTTCCTCGGCGACGACGAGGGTGTTGGCCTTGGCCCGCTCGGTGACGGTGTAGGTGAAGTGCGGGCTCTCCGTGCGGCCCTTCTTGTTCCGGCCGGTGAACCACACCTCGACCTTGGCGCCCACGCGCGCGTCCTCGATCTCGGCGCGGTACTGGTCGAAGTGGATGTTGTCCTCACCGCCGTAGGTCTCGCCGCCCTTCCAGGCCTTGAGGTCCTCGTCCTGCGTACGGCCGCCGTTGACGCGGTAGTTGAGCTCCTTGTCCCGCACCGACTTGCGGGCGGTGACGGCGACCTCCTGGTCACCGCCGCGCGCGTACGACGTGGTGAAGGCGTCAGGGGTGAAGTCGGGGGCCTCGATGCCGGAGACGGAGACCGGCTGGTCGGGGTGGAGTGCGGTCTCGGCCACGGCGAGCGCGAACGGGACGTTCTTGGCGAACTCCTGCTGGATCAGCTTCTCGTCGTCCGGGAAGGTGAAGATCGAGGCGCAGTCCTCGGGCTTCCAGGGGTCGTTCGGGTCGAGGTTGGAGACCGTCTGGCAGGTGGACATCTCCGGCGTGAACATCGAGAAGCCGTTGACGTTGCCCGCGTGGCCGTCCGCCTCGCCGTTGGTGGTGTAGAGCTCGGAGGCGACCTGCGGGTGGTAGCCGGGGACTGCGGGCTTCTCCGGGGTGCCGTTCAGTGCCTTGTACAGGACGTCGTCCGGGGTCGGCGTGGCGACCTGCCAGCCCACTCCGTAGAGGAGCAGTTCGGCCGCGGAGTGGTAGTTGATCCCGTACGTGAAGCCGATGCGCTTCTGGAAGCGGTCCAGCGCCTTGGTCTCGGGCTCGGATATGGGGCCCGTGCCGCGGTAGGTCTCCGATGAGGCCGCCGGGGACGAACCCTCGTTGTCGTAGCCCCACTTGTAGGCGAAGTTGCGGTTGAGGTCGACGCCGTCGCCGGCCGCGATCTTGCCGTCGCCGTCGATGTCACGGAGGTTCTTGCGCCACTGGCGGTCGCCGTCGGCGGCGTGCGTGAAGTCGTAGCCGTCGGGGTTGGCGGAGAGCACGAACCACAGCTCGGTGGAGTCCACGAGCTTGGTGATGCGCTGGTCCTTGCCGTAGTTGTCGAGGTAGTGGTGCATCAGGCGGCGGGTCATCTCGGGGGTGATCCACTCGCGCGCGTGCTGGTTGGACATGTAGAGCGTGGACGGCTTGGAGCCGTCCTTGGACTTCTTGGCGCCCCTGGAGAGCTTGAGCGCGAGGATGTCCTGGCCCTTGAGGGTCTTGCCGATGGACACGACCTTGGTGAGGCCGGGGTTGGCCTGACCGGTCTTGACGATCTCCTCCTTGAGGCCGCCCTTGCCGCTGTACGGCCGGAACACGCCGTCCCCCGCGGCCTTGAGCTTCTGCGCCGTACTTGCGGACACCTTCTGCTCGGTGAGCTCGACGCCCTCACGCTCGACGCCCTTGGCCTGCGCCTCGGTCAGATAGACCTCGACGCGGGCGGTGCCGCGCTCGGGTGCCTGCCCCGCGAGCTCGTGGGCGTCCTGGCCCGCCTCGACGAGGATCGGGATCTGCTTCTTGGTGACCTCGGCCTCGTAGACCTTCACGGCCGCCGGATCGTCGGTGGCCGGGGCCTTCGCCCCGCTGTCGGCTTGGGCGTGCGGCACGGCGACGAGGCCGCCGACGAGCAGTGCGCCCGCGGCGACGACCGATCTGAAACCGGCCCTGGATCTCTTGGATCTCGCTCTTCGTCTCATGAGCCCCCCTTGCGGTTGTCCGGCACATTTGTGCGCGAACGCCAGGCTCGTGACACTTCATGATCATGTCAATATGGCGTGAAGGCCGACGCGAAAAGGACGCAAAGAAGCCGCCGGGGCCTCAGCGGCCCCGACGGCTTGCGTGACGTACGACGGCGGTCAGACCGCCATGTTGTCGGCGAGCTCCTCGCTCAGGTTGGACTCCGTACCCGGAATCCCCATGTCCTGCGCCCGCTTGTCCGCCATGGCGAGCAGCCGGCGGATACGGCCCGCGACCGCGTCCTTCGTCAGGACCGGCTCGGCGAGCGCGCCCAGCTCCTCCAGGGAGGCCTGCTTGTGCTCCATGCGCAGCCGTCCGGCCGCCGCGAGGTGCTCGGGGACCTCGTCGCCCAGGATCTCCAGGGCGCGCTGCACGCGGGCGCCCGCGGCGACGGCCGCGCGGGCCGAGCGGCGCAGGTTCGCGTCGTCGAAGTTCGCCAGGCGGTTGGCGGTGGCGCGCACCTCGCGGCGCATCCGCCGCTCTTCCCAGGCGAGCACCGACTCGTGGGCGCCGAGCCGCGTGAGCAGGGCGCCGATCGCGTCACCGTCCCTGACGACGACGCGGTCCACGCCGCGCACCTCACGGGCCTTGGCCGCGATCTGCAGCCTGCGCGCGGCGCCGACCAGGGCGAGCGCCGCCTCCGGCCCCGGGCAGGTCACCTCGAGCGACGAGGAACGCCCCGGTTCGGTCAGCGAGCCGTGCGCGAGGAACGCACCGCGCCACGCCGCCTCGGCGTCACAAGTGGCCCCCGAGACCACCTGCGGCGGCAGTCCTCTGATCGGGCGGCCACGGCCGTCCACCAGACCCGTCTGCCGGGCCAGCTGGTCGCCGCCCGCCACCACCCGAACGACGTAGCGCGAGCCGCGCCGCAGGCCGCCGGGAGCCATCACGATCAGCTCCGAGCTGTGCCCGAAGATCTCGAGAATGTCCCGCTTCAGCCGCCGCGCGGCCATCGCCGTGTCCAGCTCCGCCTCGATCACGATGCGGCCGCTCACCAGGTGAAGGCCGCCCGCGAACCGCAGGATGGCCGAGACCTCTGCCTTCCTGCAGCAGGTCCGGGTGACGGGAAGCCGGGAGATTTCGTCCTTCACCGCTGCCGTCATCGCCATGGGCCGATCCTTCCATGCATCCGAAAAATACGGTCGTACGCGGTGGCCAGGAGCTCCGGATCGTGCCTCGGAGTGCCATCGTGCCTGGCCACCGGCGCCAGCTCGACCGTGGCGCCGAGCCGCTTGGCGGCATCGGTGAGTGACTCACGGTCGGGCACGGCGGCGTCGTCGGCCAGCACCACGTCCAGGGCGAGTTTAGGGGCGTGTCGGGCCAAAACCTCCAAATGACGCTGCGGAGAGAAGCCATCGGTTTCACCGGGTTGTGGCGCGAGGTTGAGCGAGAGCACCCTGCGGGCCTTCGTCTCGATGAGCGCGTCGAGCAGTTCGGGGACCAGCAGATGGGGGATCACCGAGGAGAACCAGGAGCCGGGGCCGAGCACCACCCAGTCCGCGTCGAGCACGGCGGCGACCGCTTCGGGGACGGCCGGCGGGTCGTGCGGAACCAGGTGCACGGACTGCACCTCGCCCGGGGTGAGCGCCACCGTGGCCTGCCCGCGCACCGTGTCCACGTCCTCCGGGCGCTCCGGGTCGTGCCCCTTGACCAGGGCCTGGAGCTCCAGCGGCACCGCGGACATGGGCAGCACGCGGCCGTGCGCGCCGAGCAGCTTGCCGACCAGGTCGAGGGCCTGGACGTGGTCGCCGAGCTGCTCCCACAGGGCGACGATCAGCAGATTGCCGACCGCGTGCTCGTGCAGGGCGCCCTTGGACTGGAAGCGGTGCTGGATGACGCGGGCCCAGGTCTGGCCCCAGTCGTCGTCCCCGCACAGGGCGGCCAGCGCCTTGCGCAGATCGCCGGGCGGAAGGACGCCCAGCTCGTCGCGGAGCCGCCCGCTGGAGCCGCCGTCGTCGGCGACGGTGACGACGGCGGTGAGGTCACCGGTGATGCGGCGCAGCCCGGCCAGTGACGCGGACAGGCCCATCCCGCCGCCGAGCGCCACGACCTTGGGCTGGGTGCCCCGCTTGCGGCCCAGGCGGTTCAGCCGCAGGGAAGCCTTCACTCTCGCCCCATGTCCCGATGGACGAGGACGGTCTCGACGCCCTCGGACACGAGGCGCGCTGCGAGCTTCTCCGACATGGCGACGGAGCGGTGCTTGCCGCCCGTGCAGCCGACCGCGATCGTCACGTAACGCTTGCCCTCGCGGCGGTACCCCGCTGCGATGAGCTGGAGCAGCTCGGCGTACCGGTCGAGGAACTCCTTGGCCCCCGGCTGGTTGAAGACGTACGCCGCCACCTCTTCATTGAGCCCGGTGTACTGGCGCAGCTCCGGGACCCAGTGGGGGTTGGGCAAGAAGCGCATGTCCACGACGAGGTCCGCGTCGACCGGCAGGCCGTACTTGAAGCCGAAGGACATGACGGTGGCCCGCAGCTCGGGCTCCTCCTCGCCCGCGAACGAGGCGTCCATCTTGGCGCGCAGCTCGTGCACGTTCAGGCTGGAGGTGTCGATCACCAGGTCGGCGTCGCCGCGCAGCTCGCGCAGGAGCTCGCGCTCGGCCGCGATGCCGTCGACGATGCGGCCGTCGCCCTGCAGCGGGTGCGGGCGGCGCACCGACTCGAAGCGGCGCACCAGGGCGTCGTCCGAGGACTCCAGGAAGACGATCCGCCGGGTGACGTGCTTGGCCTCCAGGTCCGCGAGGGACTGGCGCAGATTGTCGAAGAAGCGGCGGCCCCGCACGTCGACGACGACCGCGATGCGGGCGACGTTCCCCTGCGAGCGGGCGCCGAGCTCCACCATGGTGGGGATCAGCGCGGGCGGCAGGTTGTCGACGACGAACCAGCCGAGGTCCTCGAGACACTTCGCCGCGGTGCTGCGTCCGGCTCCCGACATGCCGGAGATGATCACCAGCTCGGGGACCACCTCGGCGGTCTCACCTGGCGTGATGGTCGTGCCCGTACTCACTTGCTCGCCGCCTTCGTCGTGCTCGGTCATGTCTCCTGCCCCCGTCGTTCCTCTGAGGTGCCCGCGGACACGGGCTCCTCGCCGTCGCTCGAGGCTCCCGCAGACGCGGGCTCCTCCTCTTCAATGATCTCTCCGGTCGCCGTGTTCACGGCGGGCGCCACGGGTGCCGCGGCGGCCAGGGCCACGACGATCGCCTCGGCCGTCTTGCGGCCTATGCCCGGAACCTCGCAGATCTGGTCGATTGTCGCGGATCGCAGCTTCTTCACCGAACCGAAGTGCTTGATCAGTGTCTGCTTGCGCGCGTCGCCGAGGCCCGGCACGGCGTCCAGCGGCCCGGCCTTGAAGCGCTTGGCCCGCTTGGCCCGCTGGTACGTGATCGCGAAGCGGTGCGCCTCGTCGCGCACCCGCTGGAGAAGGTACAGGCCTTCACTGGTGCGCGGCAGGATCACCGGGTCGTCGTCGCCCGGCACCCAGACCTCTTCGAGGCGCTTGGCCAGGCCGCACACCGCGATGTCGTCGATGCCGAGCTCGTCGAGGGCCCGCTGGGCGGCCGCGACCTGCGGCTGGCCGCCGTCCACGACGACGAGCTGGGGCGGATAGGCGAAGCGCTTGGGGCGGCCGTCCTCCTCGGTGAGGCTCTCCGCCTCGCCGTCGGGCTCCCACTCCCCCGTCTTCTCCTTGTCGGAGAGATAGCGCTTGAAGCGGCGCGTGAGCACCTCGTGCATGGAGCGGACGTCGTCCTGGCCCTCGAAGCCCTTGATCTGGAAGCGCCTGTACTCGCTCTTGCGTGCGAGGCCGTCCTCGAACACGACCATCGAGGCCACGACGTCGTCACCCTGCAGATGCGAGATGTCGTAGCACTCGATGCGCAGCGGGGCGCTGTCCAGTTCGAGCGCCTCGGCGATCTCCTCCAGGGCGCGGGAGCGGGTCGTCAGGTCGGAGGCGCGCTTGGTCTTGTGCAGGACGAGCGACTGCTGGGCGTTGCGCGCCACGGTCTCCATGAGCGCCTTCTTGTCGCCGCGCTGCGGGATGCGCAGCGAGACGTTCGAACCGCGTCGCTCGGTGAGCCACTCCTGGACGGGCTCTATGGGCTCGGGCAGCGCGGGGACGAGCACTTCCTTCGGTACGGAGTCCCCGCTCTCCTCTCCATAGAGCTGCTGAAGGGCGTGCTCGACGAGGTCGCCGCTGGTGACCGCCTCGACCTTGTCGGTGACCCAGCCGCGCTGACCGCGCACGCGGCCGCCGCGGACGTGGAAGATCTGGACGGCCGCCTCCAGCTCGTCCTCGGCGAGGGCGATGAGGTCGGCGTCCGTGGCGTCGGCGAGGACGACGGCGCTCTTCTCCATGGCCTTCTTGAGGGCGCCGATGTCGTCGCGCAGACGGGCCGCCTTCTCGTACTCCATGTCCTCCGCGGCGTCCGCCATCTGCCGCTCGATGCGGCGGATGTACGCACCCGTGCGGCCCGTCATGAACTCGCAGAAGTCCTCGGCGAGTTCGCGGTGCTCCTGCGGGGAGACCCGCTCCACGCAGGGCGCCGCGCACTTGCCGATGTAGCCGAGGAGGCAGGGGCGGCCGGTGCGCTCGGCGTTCTTGAAGACGCCGGCCGAGCAGGTGCGGACGGGGAAGACCCGCAGGAGGAGGTCCACGGTGTCGCGGATCGCCCACGCGTGGCCGTAGGGACCGAAGTAGCGGACGCCCTTCTTCTTGTGGCCGCGCATCACCTGCACGCGCGGGAACTCCTCGTTCATCGTCACCGCGAGGTACGGATAGCTCTTGTCGTCGCGGTACTTGACGTTGAACCGGGGGTCGTACTCCTTGATCCAGGAGTATTCGAGCTGCAGCGCCTCGACCTCGGTGGAGACCACGGTCCACTCGACGGAGGCCGCAGTCGTCACCATCGTGGCGGTGCGCGGGTGCAGGTTCGTCAGGTCCTGGAAGTAGCTGGCCAGGCGCTGGCGGAGGCTTTTCGCCTTGCCGACGTAGATCACCCGGCGGTGTTCGTCGCGGAACCGATAGACCCCCGGCGAGTCGGGGATCTGTCCCGGCTTGGGGCGGTAGCTGGAGGGGTCTGCCATGCTCCACACCCTACTGGCGGGGGCTGACAGTCAGAGGCTTGAGGGGGCTGTCCTGCCCTTCCTCCCCTGGGCCCACCCGCCCCTCGGGGCGGGTGGGCGGGGAAGCCCCGGCCTCAGGCCGGGGGCGGGTCAGCCGTGCTGCCGGGCGCGACGGCGCAGAGCGGCCCCCGCGGCGAGGCCGAGGGCGACCAGGGCACCCGCTCCTGCCACGGAGGAGGCGACCGTGACGGGCCCCGCGGGGGACGGTTCAGAGGCCCGCTCCTTCGGGGCGAAGCCACCCGCCTTGCCGGACTTCGCGTACGCGGAGCCGGGCAGCTTGTCGGCGTACGCGGCGTGCACACGCTTCTGATAGGCGGCGACCGAGGCCCCGCCCGAGCCCACGGCACGCACCGCGTCGGCGTCCAGCGGCAGCACACGCCCCCGCCCCTGCACGTACCAGGCATTGATCTGCGGCTCGTGGAAGACGGTGCCCCCGGGGAGCTTGTCGGCGCCCACGCGCGCGTAGTGCGTCTCGTCGTCCCCGGTGGCGATGTTCACGACCCGCCAGGAGCCGCCCTGCTTCACGGTCCACAGGGAGGCCTCCTGCCCGTCGGAGGAGACCGCCTTGCTGGCCAGGAACTCCACGCGGGAGATCGGCGCGCCTTTCTTTCCGGCGACGAACTCCGGGGAGAGGTAGCGCACGGGAACGGCGTCGCCGCCCTGCACGCGCGGGTCCGCCGCGGCCTTGCTGACAGCCCCCTCCCGTGCGAAGAAGCGGGAGAGCGTGTCGAGGGTCTTGGGGGCGGCCGCGGCATCGTGAGCCGCTTCGAGCGAGGCGTCCGAAGGCCCGGAGTCCGCGGTGGCGTGCGGCGCCGCGAGGCCGAGCAGCAGGGTGGCGGCCGAGCCGGCGAGCGCCGCCCTCAGCAGGTGCCGGGGAAGGGGACGCGGAAGGGAAGGGGAAAGGTGACGGTTCATCGCGCTCACGCCCCGATCCGGTACAGCGAGTGGGTCCAGGAGAAGGTGTTGTTGTTGACGTACCAGCTGTGCGAGGCCCAGTTGTAGCGGTCGTTCGACGGCCATGGATCGCCCCAGTAGACCCAGCTGCTCGCGTCGTCGTACCCGTAGAGGACATGCATGTGACCGCCGCCGTTCGACCACTGGATGCGGGTCTCGACCGGACGGCCCGCATTGATCTCGGCCTGCACGGTCGGGTAGCGCAGCCAGCCGCTGACGTACGAACCGGCATTGATGCCCGCCCAGTCCAGGCCGTTCTGGACGTCGCCGAGCGTGGCCTGCGAGTTGGGGCACTCGGTGTTCTGGCTGCGCCCGAAGGCCGCGTTGCAGAACTGGTTCTGGCTGTACTTCTTGCCGTAGAAGGTGGCGATCGTGTTCCCGGCCGCCGCCCAGCACCAGTTGGTCTTCTGCTGGGCCTGCATCGTGATGTTCAGCCGCTTGGCGGCCAGGAGGGAAGGGGCGTCGGTGCCGGTGCCCGGCGCGGAGGCGGACGGCGGGCTGTCGGGGGCAGCCGTGGCCGTGGCTGCCGGTGCGGCCACCAGGGCCGCCGCCACCAAGGCGAGCGCGGACAACCGTCTGTGTCCGCTGTATCTGCTGATTCGTTGGCGCATCGCGTTCCTCCCAAGCGGGGGGTGAGGGGGTGGAGGAGCGCGTCCGGACGCTGCGATTGAGCATCGAGTGTTGTCGGGTACGGGTCAACAAGGTTCAATGCGGGATTACTTGGGCCGTGAACGGCGGCGTACGTATGTGAACACCCCTCGTACGCCCACCTGGTGGCCCGCCCCGACCGGCGCGTACGCCCGGACGACCGATGTGAATGTTCACAGAAGGGCCTTGCGATGCGGCACGGCACACAGCTCGCGGACGGCGCGCCTGCGGACCTGGAGGCCGCGCTGCGCACCGGCCCCTTCCACGTGGCGCTGCGGGCCGCGATCGCCGCACGGCGCCTTCCCCTGCAACGCGTACGGCATCATCTCGCGCGCCAGGGCGTCAACGTCGGCGTGACGAGCCTGAGTTACTGGCAGCAGGGTGCGCGACGCCCCCAGCGCACCGAGTCGCTCCGTGCCGTGCGCGCCCTGGAGGAGATCCTCCAGCTCCCCGAGGAGTCACTGATCCGGCTGCTCGCCAAGCCCTCCGGCCACCCCGACTGCGAACGCCCCGCCGCCCGCTCCTACCGCTCCCTCCTGGAGGCGTCCGACGTCCTCCAGGAGCTGATCACCGAGCTCGGCTCGCCGCTCGACGGGGGCCTGCACACCGTCGGCCACCACGAGCGGGTGCGGATCGGCGGGCGCCGCGAGCTGCTCGGCCGCGACTCGCAGCAC
Organism: Streptomyces sp. NPDC044044; assembly: GCF_056434405.1. Lineage (NCBI taxonomy): Bacteria > Bacillati > Actinomycetota > Actinomycetes > Kitasatosporales > Streptomycetaceae > Streptomyces > Streptomyces sp. NPDC044044. The sequence continues at coordinate 182,355 of NZ_JBWKFG010000010.1, forward strand.
GTCGTGCGCGCCCACCGGGACGGCGTGGACCGCTACCTCGCGATCTACCGCGGCGACCCCGGCTGCGTACCGGAACGCATCGGCGTGCACGCCCTGGAGAACTGCCGCACGGGGCGCGTGCGCCTGCACCACGAGACGGGGGTGCTCGTCGCCGAGCTGCTGTTCGACGCACGCCTGCGCGCGGGCGACACGCATCTGTTCCGCTACGGCTTCGAGGACGGCACGGCGGGGCCGGCCACCGAGTACTTCCGTGGCTTCAGCTTCGCGGGCGGGCAGTACGCGCTCCAGGTGCGCTTCGACGAGGACGCGCTGCCCGTACGCTGCCACCGCTTCGCCCAGCATTCGGCCGCCGCGCCGCGCGGTGGACGCCAGGAGCTGACGCTGAGCGGCAGCCATCGGTCGGTGCACCTGGTGGAGACGCAGGTGCGGGCGGGGATCCTGGGGATCGCGTGGGACTGGGAGTGAGCCGCCGCCCGCGGATTCCGGGCTAGGCCCCGGGTCCCGCGACGATCTTGCCGTCCTCCACCTTCACCGGCAGCTCCTGCAGCGGCCTGACGGCCGGGTCGTGCAGCACCTTGCCGTTCGTGGCGTCGAACTGGCTTCCGTGGCAGGGGCAGATGAGCTTGTGCCCCTCCAGCTTGTTGATGGGGCACTTGGCGTGCGTGCAGATCGTGCTGAACGCCTTGTACTCGTCGTCCGAGATGCGGCTCACGACCACGTTCTCGTCGGTGTAGAGCTTCGACGCGCCGACCTTCACCTCGTCGGACCCGCCCAGGTCCACCGGCGCGGTCGGCGCCGAACGATTGGAGCCACCGCCGTCGCCGCCGGACGAGCAGGCCGTGATCCCCAGGCCGGCGGCCGGGGCGAGAGCGGCGACGCGCAACACCGTGCGGCGGGCGGGGGGCGGCGTACCGGGCATGGAATCTCCACAGTTCAGGCGCTTCGGTGACGGATCAGACCATACCGGTGAGGTGCCCTGTGCCCGCGTTGGGCGCGGCCGTGCCCGAGTGCCGCCCGTGCCGGGCCGGGCGCCCCGGGAAGCCCTAGCCTGTGGCGGAAGCTGGGGGAACACGACCGCTGAACCAGGCCCGCAGACGAACCAGGCCCGCAGAGCCGCGACCGCAGAGCCGAGAGGAACCACCCGTGATCGTCGTCGCCGGAGAGGCCCTGATCGACCTCGTCCCGCAGGAGTCCGCCGATGCCTCGGCCAGTGCCTCGGCCGGTTCCTCGGCCGGTGGTGATGCCGGGCTGCCTGCGCTCGCCCCGCGGCTCGGCGGCGGCCCGTACAACACCGCGGTGGCCCTCGGCCGTCTCGGCTCCCCCGTCACCTTCTGCTCGCGGATCTCGGCGGACGCGTTCGGCGACGCGCTGGTCGACGGGCTGCGGACCGCGGGGGTCGACGTGTCGTACGTCCAGCGGGGCGCCGAGCCGACGACGCTCGCGGTGGCCTCGATCGGCGCGGACGGCTCCGCCGGTTACTCCTTCTACGTCGAGGGCACGGCGGACCGCCTCTTCACGGCCCCGGAGCGGCTGCCCGACGGCGTACGCGCGGTGTCGTTCGGCACGTGCTCACTCGTCCTCGAACCGGGCGCGAGCGCCTACGAGGAGCTGATGCGCAGGGAGGCGGCGCGGGGCGTCTTCACGGCCCTCGACCCCAATGTCCGTGCGGGACTGATCCCGGACGCCGACGCCTACCGGGCCCGGTTCAAGAGCTGGCTGCCGTCGGTCTCGCTGCTCAAGCTGTCGGAGGACGACGCGAGTTGGCTCGGCGGCACACCGCGCGAGTGGCTCGCGTCCGGCCCCGGCGCTGTGGTGATCACGCGGGGCGGCAAGGGTCTCACCGTCGTCACGCGGGACGGCGGGGAGTGGTCGGTGCCGGGCGAGCCGGTCGACGTGGTGGACACCATCGGGGCGGGCGACACGGTCAACGCGGCCCTGCTGCACGAGCTTTGCGCACGGGACGCGCTCTCGGCCGATGCGCTCTCCGGGCTCGGCGCGGACAGCTGGGGCGAGGTCCTGCGCTTCGCCGCACGCGCGGCTGCCGTCACGGTGTCCCGCGCGGGGGCTGAGCCGCCGTACGCGGCGGAGCTGGGGTAGGGCGCTCAGCCCGTCACCGCGCGAAGGCCGCCGGGCTGGCGGCCGTTGAGGCGGTCGAGCGCGGCCGACGAGGCGTCGTCGGCCGGCAGGTGGACGACCAGGCGCTGGCCGTCGGCGTCGGGCAGCGTCAGCGTCTCGTACGAAAGCCGCACCGCACCGACCGCCGGGTGCTCCATGCGTTCGACTCCGCTGCGCCGGGGCAGCCGCGGCACGGCCGCCATGCGGTCCGCGAACGGGGCGCCGGCTATGACGGTCAACTCGTCGGCGAATCCCTCGGCGTGGGGGTCGGTCAGCATGGACTCGGCCCGGAGCGAGGCGACCTGCTCGTCGGCGAAGCTGTCCCACTCGGGGTAGGCGGCGCGGGCCCGCTCGTCGGTGAAGAGGAACCGGATGAGGTTGGGCCGCTCGTCGTCGAGGAGGCCGATCGGCCCCATGATCCGCTCATAGCCCGATGTGTACGCGAGGACGTCGCTGAGCCGGTTGAACAGGACGGCGGGGGTGGGCTCCATGCGGTCGATGAGCGCCCGCACGGTGGGGCGCACCGAGTGGGACGGCGCGCTCGCCGTCGGGCAGCACGGATCGCCGCTCGTCTCCTTCTCCAGGCGGCGCAGGTGGAAGCGCTCCTCCACCGACAGCCGCAGGGCATCCGCGAGCGCGCCCATCACCTGCGGGGACGGGTGGCGGTCCCTGCCCTGTTCCAGGCGGGCGAGGTACTCGACGCTGACGCCGGCGAGCGTGGCGACCTCGGAGCGGCGCAGGCCCGGCGTGCGGCGCCGGGGGCCGGTCGGCAGCCCGACTTCGGCAGGCGTGACCGCTTCACGGCAGGTGCGCAGGAAGGTGCCCAGCTCGTTGTCGCTCACCGGCCGAACGTACCAGCGGTCGCCGCCCCGGATCGTGGCCCTGTCACTACCAGTCTCGGCTCGGCCTTCCTCGGGTGCGGGCGGCCTCGCATCGTGGACGGCATGACTTCTGACACGAGCACTGCCGCTTCGACGACCGCGCTTCCCCTCCCCGCGGGGGACTGGGAGATCGACCCGTTCCACTCCGCCGTCAACTTCACCATCCGCCACCTCGGGATCTCGAAGGTGCGGGGGCGGTTCGCCGAGGTGACGGCCGGTCTGGTGGTGGGCGAGAGCGCCGAGACCTCGTCGGTGACGGCGACCATCGACCTGGCGTCGATCGACACCGGCAACAAGGACCGTGACGCGCATGTCCGCGCGCCTGACCTGCTGGACGTCGAACGCCGGCCCACGATGACGTTCCGCTCGACGCGGGTCGTCGGCAAGGACGAGGAGTGGACGCTGGAGGGCGACCTGACCATCGGCGACGTGACGAAGCCGATCACGCTCGCCGTCGAGTTCGGCGGGGTCCAGGCCTTCCCGGGCTCCCCGCGGCGGCATGCGGGGTTCGAGGCGACCGGGGAGATCAAGCGCAGCGACTACGGACTCGACTTCGGCGCCGGACTGCTCGGTGACGTGGTGAAGATCCAGCTGGACATGCAGTTCCTGGAGCCGGAGGACGCGCCCGCCGAGGCCTAGTCAGCGGGCGGTCGCGTCTCCCCCGCTGTCCGTGAAGGCTCCGTGCCGCCCCTCCCCCGCGGCGAACCTGGCCGCGCCGTCGCCCGCGTCGACGAGGGACCGCAGACCGTGGCGCAGCTCGCCCGCCATCGCGTCCTCCTCGGTCAGGCCTCCCTGTTCCCGCACGGACAGCCGGTCGTTGCGGAGGCAGGCCTGGGGGAACGCGGCGATCTCCGCTGCGAGGCGTTCGGCCGCCGCGCGGGACGTGCCCGGTGGCACGGTCCGGTTGACCAGGCCCATCGCGAGGGCCTCGGCGGCGGGGACGGGGCGGCCGGTGAGCACGAGGTCCATGGCCCGGCTCTCCCCGATGAGCCGAGGAAGCCGCACCGTACCGCCGTCGATGAGCGGGACGCCCCAGCGGCGGCAGAAGACTCCGAGTACGGCGTCCTCGTCGGCGACCCTCAGATCGCACCAGAGCGCCAGCTCCAGGCCTCCGGCGACCGCGTGTCCGGAGATCGCGGCGATGACGGGCTTGGAAAGACGCATGCGGGTGGGCCCCATGGGCCCGTCGCCCTTCTCGGCGACCTCGTTCCCGGCGGGCGTTCCGATGGCCTTGAGGTCCGCACCGGCGCAGAAGGTGCCGCCCTCGCCCCACAGCACGGCGACCGACGCGCCGGGGTCGGCGTCGAAGGCGCGGAACGCGTCGGCGAGTGCCTGTGCGGTGGGCCCGTCCACCGCGTTCCGCACATCGGGGCGGGACAGCACGATGGTCGTTACCGCGCCTTCGCGTTCAGTACGTACGGTCATGCGGCCCAGGCGACCACGGCAAAGGGCCGCCGGACAAGGGTTCTCCCTTGTCCGGCGGCTCCGTCAGGCCTTACGGGCCTTGGTCGTCTTCTTGGCGGCAGCCTTCTTCGGGGCGGCCTTCTTGGCAGCGGAGGTCTTGGCAGCGGCGGTCTTGGCCGTGGCCTTGGCCGTGGCCTTGGCCGTGGCCTTGGCCGCCGCCTGCTTCTTCACCGCCGCCGAGGCCACCACCTTCTTCGCCGCGGCCTTCCGCGCCGGTGCCCGCCCCTGCGAAGGAATCTCCGGCACGAGGATGTTCTGCAGGAACTTGCCCGTGTGGCTCGTCGGGACCCCGGCGACCTCCTCGGGCGTGCCCTCGGCGACGACCAGACCGCCGCCGTTGCCACCCTCGGGACCCATGTCGACGACCCAGTCCGCGGTCTTGATGACGTCGAGGTTGTGCTCGATGACGATGACCGTGTTGCCCTTGTCGACCAGGCCGGACAGGACCGTGATCAGCTTGCTGATGTCCTCGAAGTGCAGGCCGGTGGTCGGCTCGTCCAGGACGTAGACGGTCCGTCCCGTCGAGCGCTTCTGGAGCTCGGAGGCCAGCTTCACGCGCTGGGCCTCGCCGCCCGAGAGGGTCGGCGCGGACTGGCCGAGCCGGACGTACCCGAGCCCCACGTCGTTGAGCGTGCGCAGGTGCCGCGAAATGGCGGGCACCGCCTCGAAGAAGTCGAGCGCCTCCTCGATCGGCATGTCCAGGACCTCGGCGATGGACTTGCCCTTGTAGTGGACGTCCAGCGTCTCGCGGTTGTAGCGCGCCCCGTGGCAGACCTCGCAGGGGACGTACACATCCGGGAGGAAGTTCATCTCGATCTTGATCGTGCCGTCGCCGGAGCAGTTCTCGCAGCGACCGCCCTTGACGTTGAAGGAGAAGCGGCCGGGGAGATAGCCACGGACCTTCGCCTCCATCGTCTCCGCGAACAGCTTGCGGACGTGGTCGAAGACTCCGGTGTACGTCGCCGGGTTCGACCGCGGGGTGCGGCCGATGGGCGACTGGTCGACGTGCACGACCTTGTCGACGAGGTCGTCGCCGTCCACGCGCGTGTGCCGCCCGGGGACGGAGCGCGCGCCGTTCAGCTCGCGCGCCAGGTGCGTGTAGAGGATGTCGTTCACGAGCGTCGACTTGCCGGAGCCCGAGACACCCGTGACGGCGGTGAGGACGCCGAGCGGGAAGGAGACCTCGATGTCCTGGAGGTTGTTCTCCTTGGCCCCGTGCACCGTCAGCCGGCGGGAGGGGTCCGCGGGGCGGCGGATCTCCGGCACCGGGATGGACTTCTTGCCCGACAGATACTGCCCGGTCACCGAGTCCGGGTTGGCGAGCAGCTCCTTCATGGAGCCGCTGTGCACGACCTTGCCGCCGTGCTCGCCCGCGCCGGGGCCGATGTCGACGACCCAGTCGGCGACCTTGATGGTGTCCTCGTCGTGCTCGACGACGATGAGCGTGTTGCCCATGTCGCGCAGGCGCACGAGGGTCTCGATCAGGCGGTGGTTGTCGCGCTGGTGCAGGCCGATGGACGGCTCGTCCAGTACGTACAGGACGCCGACGAGGCCCGAGCCGATCTGCGTGGCCAGGCGGATGCGCTGGGCCTCGCCTCCGGAGAGGGTGCCCGCAGCGCGGTTGAGCGAGAGATAGTCCAGGCCGACGTCGACCAGGAACCTCAGCCGTTCGTTGACCTCCTTCAGGACGCGCTCGGCGATCTTCTTGTCGCGGGCGCCCAGCTTCAGCTCGGCGAGGAAGTCCGCGCAGTCGCTGATGGACATCGCGGCGACCTCGGCGATGGACCTGCCCATGACCGTGACGGCCAGGACGATCGGCTTGAGTCGCGTGCCCTCACACGTGGGGCAGGGCACCTCGCGCATGTAGCCCTCGAAGCGCTCACGGCTCGTGTCGCTCTCGGCCTCGCTGTGGCGGCGCTTGACGAAGGGGACGGCGCCTTCGAAGGCGGTGGTGTACACCCGCTCACGGCCGTACCGGTTCCTGTAGCGCACCTCGATCTGCGTCTTGTGGCCGTGCAGGAGTGCCTTCTTGGCGCGCTGCGGGAGCCCGGCCCAGGGCATGTCAGTGGCGAAACCGAGGGCGTCGGCGAGGGCTCCGACGAGCCGGCCGAAGTAGTCCTTGGTGTGGCCGTGCGACCAGGGGTGGATGGCGCCCTCGTCGAGCGACTTGTCCTCGTCCGGGACGATCAGCTCGGGGTCGACCTCCATGCGCGTGCCGATGCCGGAGCAGTCCGGGCAGGCGCCGAAGGGCGAGTTGAAGGAGAAGGAGCGGGGCTCAAGCTCCTCGAAGGACAGGTCGTCGTACGCGCAGTACAGGTGCTCCGAGTACATGCGCTCGCGCTCGGGGTCGTCCTCGGGGAGGTCGACGAAGTCCAGGACGACCATGCCGCCTGCCAGGCCGAGCGCGGTCTCCACGGAGTCGGTCAGGCGGCGCTTGGCGGAGTCCTTCACCGTGAGGCGGTCGATGACCACCTCGATGGTGTGCTTCTCCTGCTTCTTCAGCGTGGGCGGCTCGGAGAGCTGGATCGTCGTGCCGTCGACCCGCGCGCGGCTGTAGCCCTTGGTCTGGAGGTCGGCGAAGAGGTCGACGAACTCTCCCTTGCGCTCGCGCACCAGCGGCGAGAGGACCTGGAAGCGGCTGCCTTCCGGCAGCTCCAGGACCTTGTCGACGATGGCCTGCGGCGACTGCCGGGCGATGGGGCGCCCGCACTCGGGGCAGTGCGGCTTGCCGATGCGCGCGAAGAGCAGGCGGAGGTAGTCATAGACCTCGGTGATGGTGCCGACCGTGGAGCGCGGGTTGCGCGAGGTCGACTTCTGGTCGATGGAGACCGCGGGCGAGAGGCCCTCGATGAAGTCGACGTCCGGCTTGTCCATCTGACCGAGGAACTGCCGGGCGTACGAGGACAGCGATTCCACGTACCGCCGCTGGCCCTCGGCGAAGATCGTGTCGAACGCGAGCGAGGACTTGCCCGACCCGGAGAGCCCGGTGAAGACGATGAGGGAGTCGCGCGGGAGGTCGAGCGAGACGTTCTTGAGATTGTGCTCGCGCGCGCCACGGACGATGAGACGGTCGGCCACGCCGGTCCGCACCTTTCTTGAGAGAAGTGACAGGGGCGGGACCCCCGTCATTCACAGACTAGGGCGAGCCACTGACAACGCCGGGACGGATGCCCTGGGTGATAACAAACCCGGACTGCCAAGAATGCCCGATGCCGCACTCGACCATATAGCACGTGCATTCGATTTGCGGTGCTGCTCCGGCACCTTCACCCGAACGTGTGGCGCGGCTATCGTCGGGCGCATGATTGATCATGTGCGCGACCTGGCGTCTGTACGTGACGCGACCGACCGGCTGCTCACCGCAGCCGCGAAACTGAACAACGATTCGACCGCCGAGCCGTCACGCCTTCCCGGCTGGACCCGTGGCCACGTCCTCGCCCATCTCGCCCGGAACGCGGACGCGCTCGTCAATGTCCTCGCCGGGCGGCCCATGTACGTCAGCGGCGACGCACGGGACGCCGACATCGAGCGGGACGCGCCGCGGCCGCCGGCCGAGCAGCTGGAGGACGTCCGCGAGAGCGCGGCGCGCTTCGAGGCGCAGGCCGCGGTCCCCGCCGACTGGTCCCGCACCATCGAGATGCGCAACGGAGTCACCGACTCCGCGTCGCGGGTGCCGTTCCGGCGGTGGGTCGAGGTCGAACTGCACCATGTCGATCTGGGGATCGGGTACGAGCTGGAGGACCTGCCGGAGGAGTTCGTGCAGCGGGAGATCGCGTTCCTCGCGGCGCGTTTCTCGGGGAACCCCGATGTGCCGCCCACCCGCGTCACGGACGGCACGCACGCGTGGCGCACCGGCCGGGACGGCGAGCCCGAGGTCACCGTCTCCGGCCCCGCGTCCGACGTGGTGGGCTGGCTCTCCGGCCGTCGCGACGGCTCCGCGTTGACGGCCGAAGGCGGCCTCCTGCCCTCCCTGCCCCCGCTATAGGCTGAGGAACATGACGTACAGCGGAGCAGTGAAGGTCGGCGGCGGCGCGGACGTGCACGAGCTGCAGGACCTGATGATCTCGAAGGTCGCGGTCGGTCCGATGGACAACAACGCCTATCTGCTGCGCTGCCGGGACACCGGCGAGCAGCTCCTGATCGACGCGGCGAACGACTCCGCGACACTGCTCACGCTGATCGGTGACGACGGCATCGCGTCCGTCGTCACCACCCATCAGCACGGCGACCACTGGCAGGCCCTCGCCGAGGTCGTCGCGGCGACCGGCGCCCGGACCTTCGCGGGCCGCGAGGACACCGTCGGCATCCCGGTGCCCACGGACGTCCCGCTCGTGGACGGCGACACCGTCCAGGTCGGCCGGGTACCGCTCACCGCGCGCCACCTGGTGGGCCACACACCGGGCTCGATCGCCCTCGTGTACGACGACCCGCACGGTCACCCGCACGTCTTCACCGGCGACTGCCTCTTCCCCGGTGGCATCGGCAACACGCACCAGGACCCACAGGCCTTCGCGCGCCTCCTGGACGACGTCGAGACGAAGATCTTCGGTGCGCTGCCCGACGAGACCTGGGTCTATCCCGGCCACGGGAACGACACGACGCTGGGCACCGAGCGCCCGCACCTCGCGGAGTGGCGTCAGCGCGGTTGGTGAGCCGCGCCCGTCGACGGGATCAGGCCGCGCCCAGCAGCGCGGCCACCCGCTCCACGGCGAACGCGTACCCCTGCACCCCGCACCCGGCGATGACACCGTCGGCACGCTGGGAGACGTACGAGTGGTGCCGGAACGCCTCCCGCTGATGGATGTTGGAGATGTGGACCTCCAACACCGGCAGTCCGTCACAGGTGTTGAGCGCGTCCAGGATCGCGACCGACGTGTGCGAGTAGGCGGCGGGGTTGATGACGATCCCCGCGTGGTGCTCGCGCGCCTCGTGGATCCAGTCCACCAACTGCCCCTCGTGGTTGCTCTGCCGCAGGTCCACGGTGCCACCGTGCGCCGCCGCGGCCTTGGCGCACAGCGCCTCGACGTCGGCGAGGGTGTCGGAGCCGTAGATCTCGGGCTGGCGCTGGCCGAGCAGGTTCAGATTGGGGCCGTTCAGGATCATGATCGGGGCGTTGGCAAGAGTGCGCGTCATGCCGTCAGCGTACTGACGAACCTCTCCGCGCCTCCGCACGCCCCCGTAACCGGCCGTCACAGCGGGTAGTTGACGCGGCATGCGCAAGACCCACTCCCCTGCTGGGACTCCTCCCGGTACTCCTTCCCTGCCACGGCTCGCGGCCGCCTCGCTCGCCGGGACCGCCATCGAGTTCTACGACTTCTTCATCTACGGGACGGCCGCGGCCCTCGTTCTCGGGCCCCTGTTCTTCCCGACGTTCTCGCCGCTGGCGGGAACTCTCGCCGCCTTCGCGACATTCGGAGTGGGCTTCGTGGCGCGGCCCCTGGGGTCCGTCCTCTTCGGGCACATCGGTGACCGGCGCGGGCGGCGGCCCGTACTCGTCGGCTCGCTGCTCCTGACGGGCCTCGCCACGGTCGCCGTCGGCTGTGTGCCCACGTACGACTCGATCGGGACGGCCGCTCCGGTGCTGCTCCTCGTGCTGCGGTTCCTGCAGGGACTCGGGCTCGGCGGGGAGTGGGGCGGGGCGGTGCTGCTGACCGCCGAGCACGCGCCGGCCGAGCGGCGCGGGCTGTGGGCGAGCTTTCCGCAGATGGGGCCCTCGCTCGGGTTCCTCCTCGCCAACGGGATCATGCTGGTCCTCTCGGCGACCCTCACCGACGCGCAGTTCGCGTCCTGGGGATGGCGTGTGCCGTTCTGGGCGGCGGGCGTGCTCGCGGCGGCCGGGCTCGCGTTGCGCACGTCCCTCGCGGAGAGTCCGAGCTTCCTGGAACTGCGGGAGCACGCGCGCGTGCCGCTCGCCGAAGTGGTGCGCGACCACTGGCGGCTCGTGCTGCTCACGGCGGGCGCGCTGGCCGTCGGGTACGCCGTGTTCTACGCCGTGACGACCTGGTCCCTCGCCTACGCGGTGGAGCGGCTCGACGTGAGCCGTACGGTCATGCTCGCCTGCATCATGGCGGCGGTCGTGGTGAAGGGCGCGCTCACACCCGTGGCCGCGGTGCTCGGCGACCGGTACGGACGGCGGCCCCTGTGCCTGCTGGGATGCGCGCTCTCGGCGCTGTGGATGTTCCCGATGATCGCGCTGCTCGCGACCGGCGAGCCGCTGCTGATGTTCCTCGGGTTCCTGGTGGCGATGCTCGCGTTCATCACGATGTTCGCCGTGATCGCCGCGTATCTGCCCGAGCTGTACGAGCCGCGGGTGCGCTGCACGGGCGCCGCGGTCGGCTACAACCTGGGCGGGGTCCTGGGCGGCGCGCTCACCCCGATCGTGGCGACGGCGGTGGCGCGGGGCGAGGGCACGCCGTGGGGTGTGGCGCTGTATCTGACGGCGGTGGCACTGCTGAGCCTCGGCTGTTTCGCCCTGCTGCCCGAGACGCGGCCGGTTCCGGAACCGGCGCCCGTCACGGCGTGACGGAGGCCCACTGGGTGATCACCGGATCACGGGCTGAGCACCGGCTCACGGCGTGACCGCGAGCTCCAAGTACGCCGCGAACAGCACCAGATGGACCCCGCCCTGCAAAAGCGTGGCGCGCCCCGGCACGACCGTGAGCGTGCCGACAACCACGGTGAGCGCGAGCAGCACCATGTGGGTCGGGCCGAGCCCGAGCACCAGCGGCCCGGAGAGCCACACCGAGGCGACCGCGACGGCCGGGATGGTCAGCCCGATGCTGGCCATCGCGGACCCGAGGGCGAGGTTGAGGCTGGTCTGCACCCGGTCGCGGCGGGTGGCGCGCACGGCGGCGATCGTCTCCGGGAGCAGCACGAGCAGCGCGATGATCACGCCGACCACGGAGTGCGGCATGCCCGCGCTCTCCACGCCGGACTCGATGGTCGGCGAGACCCCCTTGGCGAGGCCGACCACGCCGATCAGGGCGAGGGCGAGCAGCCCCACGCTGAGCAGCGCGGTGCGACTTGAGGGCCCTGAGGCGTCCTCGGAGTCGATCACCTCGCCCTTGCGGGTGATCGGCAGGAAGTACTCGCGGTGCCGCACGGTCTGGGTCGTCACGAAGAGGCCGTACAGAACGAGCGAGGCGAGAGCCGCGAAGGTGAGCTGCGCCGTGGAGAACTCCGGGCCCTGCTTGGTCGTGGTGAAGGTCGGCAGGACGAGGCTGAGGGTGGCGAGCGTGGCGACGGTCGCCAGGGCGGCGCCGGTGCCCTCGGACTGGAAGATGACCACGCGATGGCGGAGGGCGCCCACCAGGAGGCACAGCCCGATGATGCCGTTGCAGGTGATCATCACGGCGGCGAAGACGGTGTCGCGGGCCAGTGTGGCGCTCTTGTCGCCGCCGTCGGCCATGAGGGTGACGATCAGCGCGACCTCGATGATCGTCACGGCGACCGCGAGGACGAGCGAGCCGAAGGGCTCACCGACGCGGTGCGCGATCACCTCGGCGTGGTGCACGGCCGCGAGCACGGCCCCGGCGAGCACGAGCGTCACCACGGCCACGACCGCGCCCGGCACATCGCGTCCCCAGGTGAAGGCGAGCAGCACGACGGCGAGGACCGGCACGGCCGCCGTCCACTGTGTGGCGAGCGCCCGGAGCCGAGTGATCATGCCTCCGATGCTGCACCGGACGCCTGGGCTCCGCTACTTCAGCTCTGTCATCTCCCGTACGTCGCAGTCCGTGAAGGACGGACCGCTGGTGCACAGCGCGGCGAGCCGCTCGGCCATCGTCGCCGTCTCGGGAGCGTCGCTGTTGCGCTGCGCGTCCTCGGCCGACGCGAACTCGATGAGTACGTAGAAGCGGCGGGGGTTGCCCCGGTCCTGAAGGACGAGGCGGTGCGTGGGGCCGCCCTCGCGGCCCGGCGCCTGCTGGTCCGCCTGCTGGTCCGCCTGCTCGACCAGGGCCCGCATGTCGTCGATGCGGTCGGTCTCGAACTCGATCATCTGGACGAACTTCATGGATCCAAGCAAGCACGGGGTGTGGCCCGCGGCAATCCGCCGCGGGCCACACCCCGTGCTGGTAACTCCTACGTCCGATGCCGTCAGGCCTCGATGCTGTCCTTCGGAGTCTCGTCGGACGAGGTCTCCGCGGCTTCCTTCTCGGCCTGCTTCTTGGAGGCGATGAGGCTGGTGATGGTCGTGATGACCAGGACACCGCCGATGACGCCGAGCGAGACCGGGATGGAGATCTCGGGGACGTGCAGCCCGTTCTCGTGCAGGGCGTGCAGGACCAGCTTCACGCCGATGAAGCCCAGGATGACCGAGAGGCCGTAGCTGAGGTGGACCAGCTTCTTGAGCAGTCCGCCGATGAGGAAGTACAGCTGGCGCAGACCCATCAGGGCGAAGGCGTTCGCCGTGAAGACGATGTACGGGTCCTGGGTGAGGCCGAAGATCGCGGGGATCGAGTCCATCGCGAAGAGCACGTCGGTGGTGCCGATGGCGAGCATGACGACCATGAGCGGCGTCATGATCTTCTTGCCGTTCTTCTGGATGAACAGCTTGGTGCCGTGGTACTGGTCGGCGACGCCGAACTTCCTCTCGGCTGCCTTCAGAAGGCGGTTCTCCTCCCACTCCTCTTCGTCGTCGCCCGCACGCGCCTCCTGGATGAGCTTCCAGGCGGTGTAGATCAGGAACGCGCCGAAGATGTAGAAGACCCAGGAGAAGTTGGCGATGACCGCGGCGCCGGCGGCGATGAAGATCGCTCGCAGGACGAGCGCGATCAGGACACCGAACAGCAGCACCCGCTGCTGGAGATGGGTGGGCACCGAGAACTTCGCCATGATCAGGATGAAGACGAAGAGGTTGTCGACGCTGAGTGACTTCTCGGTGATGAAGCCCGCGAAGAACTCACCGCCCGCCTGGCCGCCGCCCCAGATCATCAGGCCCACTCCGAAGAGCGCGGCGAGCACGATCCAGACGATCGTCCAGATTCCGGCTTCCTTGATCGATACGTCGTGCGGCTTGCGGCCGATGAAGAAGTCGACCGCGATCAGGGCACACAGACCAAGAATGGTCAGCACCCAAAGGGTCATTGAAACGTCCACTGCGCCTCCGGCGTCGTACGGCTACTGATCAGCGTCGTCGCTGCCGGAGGTCTCTTCCACCCGAGGCGGCTCACCGCCCCGCGGGCCGACGCCCCGGGACCGATGGCGGTCCGTATTGACGGGTACGTCGCGTTCGGGAGTACTCCCCTCCGCTGCAAGAAGAGTACGCGAAACACCAAGGGTTGGTAAAGGGGAATCCAAACAGGAGCCAAAAGGCCAGGTCAGGAGGAGCAAAAGTCGCTTTACCGTCAGTGGCCCCGACGGCTCATCCGGCCCACGGACGCGTCAGCGGCCGCCCGTGCGCCGGGCGTGCGCGACCTGGTTCAGGACGTCCTGGAGCACCCGGCTGCCGGGCGGCGCCATCGGCGGTTCGTACGTCCACGCATGACCGACCCAGGGGTCGGCGAGGTGGTCGTCGGCCACCGGGGTCAGGCGCAGGAGCGCGCGCCAGAGCGGGTCGAGCAGCGGGCCGTACTCCGCGGCGTCCTCGCGGTCGGCGACCAGCATCAGGTGCACGCCGACCGCCGGGCCCTCGTCCGCGAGGTAGCGGAGCTGGGTCACGGCGCGGTCGTCGAAGCCGTGCGGGAAGTCGTTGACGATCAGGAGCTGCTCGGCGGTGTCCAGGTCCGGCGGCAGCGCGTCGGCCGCGCCCGCGCGGATCGCCATCTGCACCAGGTCCACGCGCTGGGTGAGCTTGGCGAGCACGGCAAAGACTCCTGCCGCGCCGGCGGCCGGGGGCTCGTCGAGCACTCCCGCGCTCACCAGCGGGGAGAGCGCGCCGGCCGCGGAGCCCGCCGCGTCGATGACGTGCACCGTGAACTCGCCCGCCGGATAGACGGCGAGCAGCCGCGCGGCGTGCGCGACCGCGCTGTCCATGGCGAGGCGGCGCAGCTGGTCCGTGTCGGCAAGGGAGTCCGTGCCGGACGAGCGGCCGCTGTCGATCCACAGGCCGCGCTCAAGGGGCAGTCTGACCAGCATCGGGATGTGCAGGTCGGGGCGCTCGGGCAGGTGGAGGTCGCCGAGGCGCAGCGCCATGGGGATCTCCATGGGGGTGCGATAAGCGTGCCAGACGGGGCTGTCCCAGCCGGCGTACGCCATGGGCAGCGCGGGTTCGACGACCTCGGACTCGGCGGCGAGCTGGCCCAGGTCGCGGTCGAGGGCGGCCCTTGCCCGGTCGACGAGCAGGCCGTGCTTGGTGCGGGCGGCCTCGCGCGCGACGTCCCCGGTGTTGCCGATGCGGCTGCGCGGATCGGAGAGGACCTTGTCCAGCTCCTGGTCCATGCGCGATTCGGCGAAGTCCACGGCGCTTCGATACGCGGCCGTGGTGCGGGCCAGGTCCTCGAACATGCCCCACACCTGGTTGTAGAGGCGCTCCTCCAGGGACCAGCCGGTCGCGTCGCCCGCCACGGGCTGGGCCGGCCTGCCCGGCTCGGCCGGGGCCGCGGTCGGCGGGGGCGGCGGCGGTGCGGTGGTCTGGCGGCCAGGGTGGGTGTAGTTGACGGGGCCGCCGGACGGAGGGCTCGCGTCGCCTGGCTGATGCGTCGCCGGGGTGGGCTGCGGGGGCTGGGCGGCGGCCGTGCTGTCCGGGCCCTGCGCTCCCGGGCCGGGGGCGGCGGTCTGTCCCGTCGTCCGCACGCGGGCCTCGTCCGAGGGGCGGGGCGGCGGCGCGGCCACCGAGCGTGCGAGGCCCTGGGCCACCGCTTCGTTGATCGTGCCCGCCAGTTCGTGGGCCTGCGGCAGGCCCTGGTCGGTGAGCATGTCGGCGAGGCCGCCCGCATACCCCTGGCCGACGGCGCGCACCTTCCACGCGTCCTGCCTGCGGTAGAGCTCCAGGGCGACGACGGCGGACTCGGCGTCCAGGTCGGTGATGGTGTAGCTGGCGACCTCGGAGCCGTCGAGTCCGGTGACGGCGACGAAGGGGGCGGCGAGAGAGCCGAAGCTGACGGGGCCCCCGACGCCGACCGGCAGCGCGAGGAGGACGTTGACCCGGTGCACCGCTTCCGGCACGGCGCCGAGGTCCACCGCGAGGCGGTGGTCGGCGGCTGCCTGCTTGGGCACTTCGAGCCCCGGCAGCGTGGGCGAGCCGGGATGGGCCACCCACTCCGTGCCGCGCACCTTGCCCTGGTCGTCGCTGAGCGTGACCCCCGCCACGACCGGCTTGCCGACCGAGACCCGGATCTCCAGACGGGTCTCGGGAAGCGGGTGGTTCTGCCCCCGGACCAGCTCGGCCGTCATCGCCTTCGTCCCCCTCGTGCCCTCTGTACTTACTGGTGCCGCGTGTCTACAGGTGCGGCAGGATCGACGGCATCAGGTCCTGGAACGTGCGGCCGTTGGCGGGATTGCCGATGGCCGTCATCTGCCAGCCCGCGCCCGCGCGGTGGACCTTCGCCATGATCTGCGCGGTGTACTGACCGCCGCCGTCGAGCGTGTACCGCGCGAGCTCCTGGCCGTTGGTCTCGTCGACCAGGCGGCAGAACGCGTTCTGCACCTCCTGGAACGTCTGACCCGTGAAGGAGTTCACCGTGAAGACGATCTGGTCGATGTGGACCGGGATCCGCGCCAGGTCGACGAGGATCGCCTCGTCGTCCCCGCCCTGGCCGACACCGCCGACGAGGTTGTCACCGGTGTGCCGCACGGAACCGTCGTCACTGACGAGGTGACGGAAGAACACGACGTCCACCGGCTGCTTGTCGGCGAACAGGACCGCGGACGCGTCCAGGTCGACCTCGCGCGTGCGTGTGCCGAACAGGCCCCGCCTCGGGGCCGCTTGCCAGCCGAGCCCCATGCGCACCGCGGTCAGGGCGCCCCCGTCGTCCTTCTGCAGGCTGATGGCCTGGCCCTTGGTCATGTTGACCGTCACGCGCTGTCCCCTCTCGAACTGCCCTGAGCAACCGCCGGTCTGTGCGGTTGCCCAGCACCCTACGCAGAGGCACTGACAGTGCCGCAGTGTGGGCGGCACTTTGTGTCGGTCTTGCAACACACCAGGCAGTACGCCTAAGCCTGCCCCGCCTCCCTCATCTGCCTGAGCTCCTTCTTCATCTCTGACACCTCGTCACGCAGCCGTGCCGCGATCTCGAACTGCAGGTCGGCGGCTGCCGCGCGCATCCGCGCGGTCATCTCCTCGATCTGCTCGGCCAGTTCGGCGGCGGGCCGGTCGGTGGGCACCTTCTCGGCCTTGCCCTTGGCCGCCTTGCCCGCCTTCCCGCCGAGCGCGGGCACGGGCGCCTTGGCGGCTGTTTTCGCGTCGGCGCCCTTCCCCTTGCGGTAATCGGTGCCGAGCAGCTGCTCGGTGTCGACCTCCTCGCGCGCGATCGCCGACACGATGTCGTTGATCTTCTTGCGCAGCGGCTGCGGGTCGATCCCCTTCTCCTTGTTGTACGCGATCTGCTTCTCGCGCCGGCGATTGGTCTCGTCGATGGCCTGCTCCATCGCCGGGGTGACCTTGTCCGCGTACATGTGGACCTGACCGGAGACGTTGCGTGCCGCGCGGCCGATCGTCTGGATCAGTGAGGTGCCGGAGCGCAGGAAGCCCTGCTTGTCGGCGTCGAGGATCGACACCAGGGAGACCTCGGGCAGGTCGAGTCCCTCACGCAGGAGGTTGATACCGACCAGGACGTCGTACTCACCGGCGCGCAGTTCGCGCAGGAGCTCGACGCGGCGCAGGGTGTCGACGTCGCTGTGCAGATAGCGGACCTGGATGCCCAGTTCGAGGAAGTAGTCGGTGAGGTCCTCGGCCATCTTCTTCGTGAGCGTGGTGACCAGGACGCGCTCGTCCTTCTCGGTGCGCGTGCGGATCTCGTGCACCAGGTCGTCGATCTGCCCCTCGGTGGGCTTGACCACGACCTCCGGGTCGATCAGGCCGGTGGGGCGGATGATCTGCTCGACGAAGCCGTCCCCGCGCGAGAGTTCGTACTTCCCCGGGGTCGCCGAGAGGTAGACGGTCTGGCCGATGCGGCCGAGGAACTCCTCCCACTTCAGCGGGCGGTTGTCCAGCGCGGACGGCAGCCGGAAGCCGTGGTCCACCAGGGTGCGCTTGCGGGAGGCGTCCCCTTCGTACATCGCGCCGATCTGCGGGACCGTGACGTGCGACTCGTCGATGACGAGGAGGAAGTCCTCGGGGAAGTAGTCGATGAGGGTGTTCGGTGCGGAGCCGGGCTCGCGGTCGTCGAAGTGCATCGAGTAGTTCTCGACGCCGGAGCAGGAGCCGATCTGGCGGAGCATCTCCAGGTCGTACGTCGTGCGCATGCGAAGGCGCTGGGCCTCCAGCATCTTGCCCTGCTTCTCCAGCTCGGCGAGGCGCTCGGCGAGCTCCTTCTCGATGCCGGTGACCGCCTTCTCCAGTCGCTCCGGACCCGCCACGTAGTGCGAGGCCGGGAAGACGTACAGGTGGTCGTCGTCGCTGATGACCTCGCCGGTGAGGGGGTGCAGCGTGGAGAGCGCCTCGATCTCGTCGCCGAACATCTCGATGCGGACGGCCAGCTCTTCATAGACCGGGAAGATCTCGATGGTGTCGCCGCGGACCCGGAAGGTGCCGCGGGCGAAGGCCACGTCGTTGCGGGTGTACTGGATGTCGACGAAGCGGCGCAGGAGCTGGTCGCGGTCGATCTCGTCGCCGACCTTGAGCGAGACCATCCGGTCGACGTACTCCTGCGGGGTGCCGAGGCCGTAGATGCAGGAGACGGAGGCGACCACGATCACGTCACGCCGGGTGAGCAGCGAGTTCGTCGCGGAGTGGCGCAGGCGCTCGACTTCCTCGTTGATCGAGGAGTCCTTCTCGATGTACGTGTCCGACTGCGGGACGTACGCCTCGGGCTGGTAGTAGTCGTAGTACGAGACGAAGTACTCCACCGCGTTGTTCGGCAGGAGCTCTCGGAACTCGTTGGCCAGCTGGGCGGCCAGCGTCTTGTTCGGCGCCATCACGAGGGTGGGGCGCTGAAGCTTCTCGATCATCCACGCGGTGGTGGCCGACTTGCCTGTGCCGGTCGCGCCGAGCAGGACGACGTCCTTCTCACCTGCGTTGATACGCCGCTCCAGGTCGGCGATGGCCGCCGGCTGGTCGCCGCTTGGCGTGTAGTTGCTGACGACCTCGAAAGGTGCCACCGTGCGTTCGATCTTGGATACGGGCCGCATGGAACCCACCGTACGACCCCGCACTGACAACGGGGTCGGATCACCAGCTCTGCGGGGTCTTGGGGCCGGGGCGCGGCGGGGGCCTGCGGCCCGCCCGGGGGTCGTGCCGGTCGCCCGAGCGCGGGACGGGATAGGGCGCGTGCTGCCCCTGCGCGGCGCTCTGGAGGTCGGCCTTGCCCATCACCATCAGCGGGTCGAACATCACGATCACGCCCGCGAGGAGCAGGAAGGCGAGCGGGCCGATCATCATGGGCGCGAGCAGCTCGGCGGGCGAGTCCCCTCCGGTCGGCGCCCCGGTCGAGCCGTGCAGATGGACGCTGAGGGCGGCCATTCCCACGTAGTGCATGCCGCTGACGGCGAGCCCCATGACGAGGCTCGCACCCAGACTCCAGAGGAAGCCTCTGACCTGTGCGGCTGCCCACAGCGCGGCGCTGGCCGCGACCACGGCGATCACCACGGAGGCCGAGACGGTGAAGGTGTTGTACTCCAGCGTCCCGCGCAGACGCATACCGGCCATTCCCAGATAGTGCATCGACGCGACGCCGAGGCCGGTGATCGTTCCCCCGGTGAACAGCGCCGCCCCGGTCGCGCCGCGGTAGCCCACGATGAAGATCCCGATGCCGACCATGACGATGGCGACGGCGAGACTCGCGAAGGTCAGCGCCTTGTCGTAGTGGATCGGGGCTTCCTCGACGGTGAAGCCCATCATCGCGATGAAGTGCATGGTCCAGATGCCGGACCCGATGGCCGCCGATCCGAGTGCGAGCCAGCCGGGCCGCCACGAGTGCGCGACGAGGAGCGACCGTGTGGTGCAGCGCAGGCCGAGCGCTCCCCCGAGGCAGGCCATGAGGTACGCCGCCACCGGTGTGACCAGTCCATAGCTGAAACCGTCGACTGTCCCCTGCATGCGCGGTAGCCCTTCCGCCTGTTGTATCCAAATGCCCGGGATTGCCCCCAAGTGGCCCCAGCCGACCGTCTACTGACAGGCCATGGGCTGACGCAGAGAGTAAAGCTCACTCCGGAACTTGCGAACGATTTTCCGGGAAAGAAACCCGGCTGTCTCCGTTCAACCTGTGGCCATCCTGCACCTGTCTCGCGTTGGCCGTGGACTGTCACTCTCATCCGGTCCGTGCCCGCACATCGCCCACACATCGACGAGGAGTAACCGTTGTACGCACGCGTTGCCGCTGCCACCACCGCCGCTCTTCTTGGAGCCGGTGCACTCGTTCTCCCATCCGCCACCGCTCACGCCGCCGACAAGGCGTCGGCGCCGACGTCCACGCGGACGTCCGGCCAGACATCCGCCTCGCACGACAGGCCGCTGGTCGTCGCGCACCGTGGCGCTTCCGCATACGCGCCCGAGAACACTTTCGCAGCCATCGACAAGGCGGCTGACATGGGGTTCCGCTGGGTCGAGAACGACGTCCAGCGCACCAAGGACGGCGAGCTCGTGATCATGCACGACGACACACTCACGCGGACGACGAACGTCGAGCAGCTCTTCCCCGACCGCGCGCCGTGGAAGGTCGCGGACTTCACCGCGGCCGAGATCGCCAGGCTGGACGCGGGCAGCTGGTTCGCTCCCAAGTACGCGGGGCAGCGGGTGCCGACGCTGAAGCAGTACATGAACCGGGTCTCACGCAACCACCAGAGTCTGGTCTTCGAGTTCAAGAAGCCCGAGCTGTACCCGGGCATCGAGAAGCAGGGCCTGTCCGTCCTGCGCAAGACGGGCTGGCTCGACCGGCACCACGTCAAGAGCAAGCTCGTCATCCAGAGCTTCAGCGCCGACAGCGTCAAGACGGTGCACAAGCTGCGGCCCGACATCAAGACCGGCTTCCTCGGCACGCCCGCCGTCGCCGATCTGCCCGCGTACGCCAAGTTCTCCGACCAGATCAACTCGACTCACGGCTCCATCTCCCGCGAGTACGTCGCCGCGATCCACTCGCTCAAGGGGCCGCACCGCAAGCGCCTGGAGATCTTCACCTGGACCGTGAACGACGCGGCCGCCGCCCAGCGGGTGGCGGGCTTCGGGGTGGACGGCATCATCACGAACACGCCGGACGTCGTGCGCAAGGCCATCTCCGGCTAGAGCCGGGGACGCGGGCGGGGACGTGGTCGGGGCGGCATTGTCAGTGCCCGGTCGTACGGTGGTCCACATGAACGCCAACGGGCAGCACGAGCAGGGCGGGCCGGGTCAGGACGGCCTGCGGCAGGTGGTGTGGGCCGTCGTCGCGAGCGACATCGGCCCGCTGATGCTCGCCGCGACGGACGACGGTCTGGTCGGCGTCGTCTTCCACGCCACGGACGAAGTGCGCGACAAGGCACTCGAGCGACTCGGCTCCCGACTGGGGGCCGAGCCGGTCGAGGCACCCCGCTCTCCGCTCCTCGCCGAGTCCATACGCCAGTTCGCGGACTACTTCGCGGGCGAGCGGCACGACTTCGAGCTGCCGCTCGACTGGTCGCTGATCTCCGGGTTCAACCGCCAGGTCCTGCGCGAGCTGACCACCGTTCCGTACGGGGCCGTCGTGGGGTACGGCGACCTGGCCCGCCGCGTGGGCCAGCCCGGCGCGGCCCAGGCGGTCGGCATGGCGATGGGCGCCAACCCGCTGCCGGTCGTGGTGCCCTGCCACCGGGTGGTCGAGAGCGACGGCGGCATCGGCGGCTTCGGCGGCGGCGTCGAGACCAAGCGACAGCTCCTCGCCCTGGAAGGGGTGCTGCCGCAGCCGCTCTTCTGATGCTCCCGGGACACCAGGCGGCCGGCACCTGGCCTTGGCACCTTGCGCCCTGCGCCCTGCGCCTGGCACCTGGCACCTGGCACCTGGCACCTGGCAGGGCAAACTCTGTTTCGCGCGTATGAACGTGCTGGCACACTGCGCCAGTGACTTCGACCCTCGACGCTCCTGACATACCCGCGCCAGAGGCGCTGCCCGCCCTGCGCCGCCGCACCACAGCGGTGCTGGTCGCCAGCCAGATCCTGGGCGGGCTCGGAGTACCGATCGGCATCGCCCTGGCCCCGATGCTGGCCACCGAGGTGAGCGGGACGGAGGCGCTCTCCGGTCTCGCGCCCACCGCGTCCGTGGCCGGCACGGCCCTGCTCTCGCTGCCGCTCGCCGCTCTGATGACGTCGCGCGGACGGCGGCCCGGCCTCGTCCTCGCGTATCTGATCGGCGCGCTGGGAGCCGGGCTCGTGGTGCTTGCCGCCGTCGTCGAGAGCTTCCCCCTGCTGCTGCTCGGCATGGCGGGCTTCGGAGCGGGCTCGTCCGCCAATCTGCAGGCCCGCTTCGCCGCGGCCGACCTCGCCGAGCCCGACCGGCGCGGCCGTGCCATCTCCCTGGTCATCTGGGCCACCACCATCGGCTCGGTCCTCGGCCCGAACATCGCCGCGCCCACGAGCCGCGCCTTCTCCGGCACCTCCATACCCGAGGCGGCGGGCCCCTTCCTCTTCGCCGCCGGGATCTTCGCCGTCGCCGGTCTCGTGGTGGCGGTACTGCTGCGTCCCGACCCGCTGCTCACCGCCCGCGCGCTCGCCCCGCAGGAGAACCAGTCCGCGCAGAGCCGTTCGCTGCGGGCCGGTGTCGCCGCGGTGGCCGCGTCGCCGATGGCCCGGCTCGCCCTGGTGACGGTGGCCGCCTCGCACACCGTGATGGTCTCGATCATGGTCATGACCCCGGTCGACCTGGGGCACCACGGGGCGAGCCTGCAACTGGTCGGACTGGTCATCAGCGGCCACATCGCGGGCATGTACGCGCTGTCGCCGGTGATGGGCTGGCTCTCCGACCGGTTCGGGCGGCTCTCCGTGATCGGCCTCGCGGTCGGGCTGCTGTGCTGCGCCGCGCTGCTGGCCGGCACGGCGGGCCCCAGCCACGGCCGGACCGCCGCCGGTCTCTTCGTGCTCGGCCTCGGCTGGTCCGCGGGCCTGGTCTCCGGCTCCGCGCTGCTCACCGACTCGGTGCCGCAGCCCGCCAGGGCCGCCGTACAGGGCCTCTCGGACCTGACCATGAACACGGCGGCGGGCATCGGCGGCGCGGCGGCGGGCCTGATCGTCGCACAGGCCAGCTACGGCTGGCTCAACCTCATCGGCGTCTGCGTGCTGCTGCCGATGGCGGCGCTTGCGATGCGCCGTGCGGTCAAGAAGGCCTGAGACGGGGAGGGCCGAGGCTTGTGACCTCGGCGGTCACGGCACGTCACGGGAGCGTGATGTGGTACGCCTTGCGCAGCGTCTCGTGCACGGTCCACGTCGTACGGTCGCCCTCGCGCAGGACGGCCGCGTCGCCGGGGCCGATCTCGATCACGTCGCCGCCCTCGACCGCGATCGTGGCGCGGCCGCTGACGACCACGAAGAGTTCGTTGGCCTCGGTGTCGGTGACCACGCCGGGCGTGATCTGCCAGATGCCGCGCAGCTGCTTGCCGTCGGCCGACTCCCACAGGACCTTGCCGGTGACCTCCGGGGTGCCGGAGACGATCTGCTCGGGGTCGAGCGGCTCGGCCTCCAGTTCGGCATCCGGGATGTGCACGGCAAAGGACGGCGCGAGGGCTTGATCATTCGTGGTCATGGCCGGTCACCCTAGCCGGGTGCTGCGCGGCGCCATGGAAGGGGTCAGCTTTCCCCGCCTCGCGCTCCCTCTCGCCCTCGTCGGTCTTCCTCGTCCTCTCCGTAGTGCCGCGCTTCGAAGATGTTCCCGTCCGGGTCACGGAAGTAGAAGCTGCGTCGGGCCTTGCCGCGGGCGCCGAAGGCATCGCGCGAGATGTCCGACACCGGCGTTCCCCGCTCCTCCAGGCGGGCGCGCAGGGCGTCGAAGTCGGTCTCCGGCAGGGCGAGGCAGACGTGGTTCACCGGGTGGCCCGCGCTCTTGTCCGCGCCCGGTACGACGTTCATGCGCTCGGCGAGGGTGAGCGGGGCGAGGTCGAAGATGGTCTCCTCGTTGAGCCGCACGGAGGGGAAAGCGGCCTTGCCCGCCGTGAACTCGGCGACGCGCAGGGGTTCGAGGCCCAGCACCTTCTCGTAGAAGCCGGCTGCCGCCGCGGGGTCGCGCACCCACAGGACGACGTGGTCGAGACGTGTCGTGTTGTCCGTCATGCCCCTCAGGCTGCTGTCCCGTCCCGGGCGCCGCAAGTGTTGGGCGGGGCGCGCCACGTGTTGAGCAGGACGCGCCACGTGTTTGGCGGGGCTCGCCGACCGCCAGGGATGAGGGGAGACCCGACAGGCAGGAGGCAGGCCCGTGTTGGTGGTGTCCGACGTGGTGGTGTCCGACGAGGTACAGGCGGCTGTGGCGGACCGGCGGCCCGTCGTGGCCCTGGAGTCCACGATCATCGCGCACGGGCTGCCGCGCCCGCGCAATCTCCAGGTGGCCGGTGAGCTCGAAGAGGTCGTACGTGAGGAGGGTGCCGTCCCGGCGACGATCGCCGTCCTGGACGGGCGCCCCCATGTCGGCCTGGACAAGGAGCAGTTGGAGCGGGTCGCGAACGAGGACGGCATCCGCAAGCTGGGCCACCGTGACCTGGCGCTCGCGGTCGCGGCGGGCGCGAGCGGGGCGACGACGGTGTCCGCGACCGCGCTGCTCGCGGCCCGCGCGGGCGTGCGGGTGTTCGCCACGGGAGGGCTCGGCGGGGTGCACCGGGAGTGGACGGTGACCCAGGACGAGTCCGCCGACCTGGGGCTGCTCGCGCGGACGCGCATCACGGTCGTCTGCGCGGGCGTGAAGTCGATCCTGGACGTGCCGGCGACGCTGCAGCGCCTGGAGACGCTGGGCGTCGCGGTGGCGGGGTACGGGACGGACCGCTTCCCCGGCTTCTACCTCACCGACTCCGGGCACCCGGTGGACTGGACGCTGCGTACGCCCGGGGAGGTGGCGGCGGTGATGCGAGCCCAGGACGCGGTCGGCGGCCCGGAGTCCGCGCTGCTCGTGGCGAATCCCGTGCCGGAGTCCGAGCAGCTCGATCCCGCGCTGCACGCCCGCGTGCTGGCCGAGGCGTTGGAGGCGTGCGCCGAGCGTGGCATCACAGGGCAGGCGGTCACGCCGTTCCTCCTGGACCAGCTGGTACGGCGGACCGACGGTGCATCACTGGGCGCCAATCTCGCGGCGGTGCGGGGCAATGTGCGGCTCGCGGGGCGGATCGCGGCGGCGTGGGTGGGGCGGTGATGTCGCTGCGGGGTGGCTCAGGGGGTGGGAGTGAGGGTGAGCGCGGGGGCGGGGCGCTGCTGGTCGTCGGGGACGTCGTCACGGACATCGTCGCGCGGCACGGTGCGCCGCTCGCCGCGGGCACGGACACGGCGGCGGCGATCCGTACGGTGCCGGGTGGCGCGGGCGCCAACGTGGCGTGCTGGGCGGCTTCTTGGGGATGCCGCGACGTACGTCTCCTGGGGCGGGTCGGCGTCGATTCGGCGGCGTGGCACGAGGAGGCGCTGACGCGGGCGGGGGTGCGTCCGCGGCTCGTGGTGGACTCCGATGCGCCTACGGGGACGGTGATCTGCCTGGTCGACGGGGGCGACGGGGGCGGGGCCGAGCGGACGTTCCTGACGGACAGCGGCGCGGCGCTGCGCCTGTCGGGCGCCGACTGGTCGCCCGAACTTCTGGACGGCGTGGGGTGGCTGCACCTGTCGGGGTACTTGTTCTTCGCGGGGCCGAGCAGGGCGGTGGCCGAGACGGCGTTGGCGGCGGCACGCGCGCGTGGGGTGCCGGTGAGTGTGGATCCGGCGTCGGCGGGGTTCCTTGCGGGGCTGGGTGTGGGGCGGTTCCTGGCGGCGACGGAGGGGGTGGATGTGCTGTTGCCCAGTGAGGGTGAGGCTCGGTTGCTGGCGGGGGCGGCGGGGCTGGGGGGTTCGCCTGGGCTGTGGGATTCGGCAGGGGTGAGGGGTTCGCCCGGGCTGGAGGATTCACCGGGGTTGGTGGATTCGGCGGCGTGGCTGAGCCGCCGGTATCCGGTGGTGGTGGTCAAGCGGGGCGCTGCGGGTGCGGTGGTCGCACGGGGCGGTGAGGTGCGGGCCGAGATTCCCGCGCTGCCTGCCGCTGCGCGGGACTCGACGGGGGCGGGCGATGCGTTCACGGGGGCGTTCCTTGCCTCGCGCCTGGGCGGCGCGGGGCTCTGCGAGGCTTCGGCGGAGGGGTGTCGGGCGGGGGCGCGGGCGGTTGAACTGGTGGGAGGGAGGCCGGGTCAGGCTGCCGCCCCGCCCCTCCCACCACGGGGAAGTCAGGTGGGTGGGCGGGAAGGCCCGTCGGGCAGCGGGAGGGGCCGAGGTTGGGACCCGGGCCCTGGGGGCTGAGGTTGAGGCAGGGCTCTGCGGGGTCGGCTACGGCTTTCGGGCCCAGGTGGAGATCAAGGGGGCCGTGGCCAGGTCCATCGGCTCTGTGGCGATGTTCGCGAGGTGGGCGGTGATGTCCGCGTCCGTGGCCAGGCCCGCGGAGGTCAGGGCCGCGCGGGACTGCTGGATCGTGGCCGTCTCCAGGGCCGCGCAGGCGGGCGAGGCCAGGGGGAAGTACACGTCGGCCTCCACCTGACGCAGGCCCGCCGCACGGAGCAGGCGGGGCAGGCCGCGCCCGTACGCGAGATCGGTCCCGTACTGGGTGAGCAGCGCGTGCCGCAGGCGGTTCGCCAACTGCTCGGCGGGACCGCACTCGTCAGGGCAGGCCAGCGGCTGCAGGGCCGGGTCGGACTCCTCGATCAGCAGACGGCCCCCGGGGCGCAGAGCCCGGATCATCGAACGCAGCGCCAGCTCCTGGTCCGGTGCCCCGGCGAGGACCAGCCGCGCGTGGACGAGGTCGAAGCCCCCCTGGGCGGGCGGCGCGTCCGCCCCCACGTCGTGCCTGCGCACCTCGACCGGCGTGCGGGCCGCCGACGTCTGCCAGGAGATGTCCGTGTCCGTCGCGAGGATCCGCCCGGTGGGACCGACCCGCTTCGCGAGCCAGGAGACGACGGAGGTGCCGCCCGCGCCGACCTCCCAGCAGCGCCACCCCGGCCCGATGCCGAGCCGCTCGATGTGCCGGAAGGTCGTGGGGTCGAAGAGCGCGGAGAAGGCTTCGGAGCGCTGCCCCGCACCCGCACCCGCCGCCTCGGCGTGCCGATTTCGATTGCCGGTCAGATAGCCGTCAATGAGGGTCATGCGTCGATTATCCCAATTACGACGCTTGCTCCGGGGAGGCAGCTCCGAAGGCCTGGAGCGGAGTCTTCCGTTCCCACAGGCTCCGGCCGCGCTGTCGGAACGTACTGGCAGACTGGCACGTCAAGTCACCAGAACGAGGAGCCGTGCATGTCGATGGCAGGCAACCTGCGAAAGGTAGGGAACCTCCGCAAGGTAGGCGGCCTGCGGAGAGTCGCGCGGGTCGCCCAGTTCGTGCGCAAGCACAGCCGTGTCGACCTGAGCCACCCCGCCCGCTCCCCGCTGGGCTCGGCGGTGGTGAAGTGCGTGACGTACCGCGGCGGCGTCCGCCAGGAGGACGGCCGCGATCTCGTCCAGGAGGTCGAGCGCGTCCGCAAGAGCGGTGACGGATTCGTATGGCTCGGGCTGCACGAACCGACGGCGCAGGAGTTCGCCGGCGTCGCCGACCTCTTCGACCTGCACCCGCTCGCCGTGGAGGACGCGGTCCACGCCCACCAGCGGCCGAAGGTGGAGCGGTACGACGAGACGCTGTTCGCCGTCTTCAAGACCGTCTGTTACGTGGAGCATGCCGAACTCACCGCGACCAGCGAGGTGGTGGACACCGGCGAGATCATGGTCTTCGTCGGCAAGGAGTTCGTGATCACCGTGCGGCACGGCCGTCACGGCTCGCTCGGCCCGCTGCGCGAGGAGCTGGAGTCGGCGCCCGAGCAGCTCGCCAAGGGCCCGGCGGCGGTTCTGCACGCGATCGCCGACCACGTCGTGGACGACTATCTCGTCGTGACGGACGCGGTGCAGGCGGACATCGACCAGGTGGAGATGGACGTCTTCTCCAAGGACGGGGAGCGCGCCGACCCGGGCCGTATCTACCAGCTCAAGCGCGAGCTCCTCGAACTGAAGCGGGCCGTGGTCCCGCTCGGCCGCCCCCTGCAGATCCTCGCCACCCAGCCGATGCAGGCGGTCGCCCCGGAGATACAGGCCTATTTCCGGGACGTCGACGACCACCTCAAGCGCGTCACGGAGCAGGTCGCCTCCTTCGACGAACTCCTGAACTCCATCCTTCAGGCCCATCTCGCGCAGGTGACGGTCGCGCAGAACGAGGACATGCGGAAGATCACCGCCTGGGCCGCCGTGATCGCCGTACCGACGATGGTCTGCGGTGTGTACGGAATGAACTTCGACCACATGCCCGAACTGCACTGGAAGTACGGGTACGGACTGGTGATCGGCCTGATCGCCACCACCTGTTTCGCGCTCTACCGCGGCTTCCGGCGCAACGGCTGGCTCTAGGCCGCACGGGCCATGCCAACTACGGGGAGAACCGGGGGACGGTGACCGATACCTCTGCGCGAGGGGGACCCGGAGTCGATCGGCGGCTATCGGATCGATTCGCGGATCGGCACCAGCGGCATGGGCGTCGTCTATCCCTCGGCCGCTCGGCGTCGGGCCGCGCGGTCGCGGTCAAGGTGGTCCACACGCAGTATGCGGACGCCCCCGAGTTCCGCGCCCGCTTCCGCCAGGAGGTCAAGGCCGCACGCCGGGTCAGCGGGGCCTTCACCGCGCCGGTCGGGGACGCCGACCCGGAGGCCGCGCTGCCCTGGATGGCCACGGCGTACGTCCCCGGGGACACCCTCGCCCAGCGCATCACCGGCCAAGGGCCGCTGGAATGGCCGCAGTTGAAACGGCTCGGCGGTGAACCGGCCGAGGCGCTGCGGGAGATCCACCGCGCCGGCGGGCCGGGGAGGCTCGCCGG
This sequence comes from Streptomyces sp. NPDC044044, assembly GCF_056434405.1. NCBI lineage: Bacteria > Bacillati > Actinomycetota > Actinomycetes > Kitasatosporales > Streptomycetaceae > Streptomyces > Streptomyces sp. NPDC044044. The sequence continues at coordinate 210,889 of NZ_JBWKFG010000010.1, forward strand.
GTGGCGCCGAGGGCCGGTCAGCCCTTCGCGTACACGCTCTCGACCCAGCTCGCGAGTTGGTCGTCGGCGAGGTGCGTGGCGAGGTCGGCCTCGCTGATCATGCCGACCAGCCGTTTGTTCTCGATGACCGGGAGCCTGCGGATCTGACTGCCCTTCATCTCCTGGAGGACCTCGTCGACGTCCGCGCCCGAGTCGATCCAGCGTGGCGTGCCCTTGGCCATGTCTCCCGCGGTCACCCGCGACGGGTCGTGCCCCATCGCCACGCAGCCGACCACGATGTCGCGGTCGGTGAGGATGCCGCAGAGCCGCTCGTTCTCGTCGCTGATGGGCAGCGCGCCCACGTCGAGCTGGCGCATCAGTTGTGCGGCGCGGTCCAGGGTCTCGTGTGCGGGGATCCACTGGGCGCCGCGGTGCATGATGTCTCCGGCGGTGGTCATGAAGTACCTCCCGGTGCCGGGCGGCCGGCGCGGCGCGGAGGCACCGCTAGTCCCGGCGCCCTTCATTCTCGCCGCGCCCCCGGAGGTCCGCACGCCGGAGGCGGGCACCCTTGGCGGGACAGGGCCTCGGGCGAGCGCGGGCCATCAGGCGGTCGGTCTCAGGCGGAGAAGCCGACGATCTTCTCCGGGGTGACCCTGATGATCACTCGGACCTCCTCGTCCTTCTCGCCGGGCGGGTCGATGCCCAGGTACTTGTGCGAGAGCTCGTGCGGCAGTCGCTTCTCCGGATCGGGGAGGATCTCGGCGACGCCGCGGATCTCGGTCGACGTGTACGGGTTGGCCAGGTCGAAGACCGAGATGCTGATGCGCGGGTCGCGTTCGAGGTTGCGGACCTTCTGCCGCCGCGCCGTGGAGGAGAACAGCACGGTGTCGCCCTCCCGTTTGATCCACACCACCGAGTTCTGGGGTGCGCCGGCGGGGCCGAGGGTGGCGACGCTGGCGAAGTTCTTGCCGTCGAGGAGGGTGCGGACCGATTCGCTGAAGTGGAGCGCTTTCGTTGCCATGCCCAGACTCTAACTACATGCACGTGCATATAAAAGAGGTTTCGGCGTTCTTGGTGTTGTCGGTGTTCTTGGTGTTGTCGGTGTTCTTGGTGTTGTCGGTGATTTTGGTGTTGTCGGTGTTCTTGGTGTTGTCGGTGATTTTGGTGCGCCTGGCCCTACGTCAGCCGCCGTTCCATGCCGGGTGCCTCGGATCGTCCGCGCGTACGACCACGTCGGCCGCCGCAACGGGATCCGCCTCCGCCTCGTACCGCTCGAAGGCGGGCAGCGTCCACCGCTCGCTCTCCGCCGTACGTCGCCGCAGGGCGCCCGGCGAGAGGCTCGTGTGGACCGTCAGGTCGAAGGGGAACCAGTGGCCGAGCAGGAACGGCCCGTGCAGCAACAGCATTGATCCTGGCTGGAGTTGGACGTACGGACTGCGCGTCGCGCGGTCCGCTGCCGGGTCCCACAGGTCGGGCAGCACCCTGCCCGTGCCGCCCGGGTCCAGCGGCCCGAAGACCTCGCGCCAGAGCGCGCCGGTGTCGAACCAGCCGCTGTAGTACGCCTCCACGTCCTCGCGCCCGTATTCGAGGCGCAGCGAGGCGGGACGCAGGAAACCTTCCGTGCCGACGACCAGCGCGGACCGCCCGCGCACGCGCAGCGCGTCGGCCACGCCGCGGGCCAGCTCGCCGGGGCCGCCCGCCGGGGCCCCGTCGAAGGCGACGCGGGGCCACGGGCTCGCGTCGGCCGTCTTCAGGTCGAGCAGCCGGTCGGCGAGGGTGTCCGTGAGCCGGTCCCAGGTGATCGCTTCGAGTCGCACCCGTCCCATGATGCCGCCCCATGACGCCGGGCCCTTCCGGCGTGACGACGGCGCTCCCGCCCCTTCCCTCCCCATGGCGGTACGCGCCCGCCGGCCGGGGAATGAACTCTTCATGGCACCAACTCCCCTCGCTCGAAGAGGACTTCTCGCCATCCAGCCCCTGAAGCGCCGCCACTGCGCGGAATGCCGCGGCGGGCCGCTCTCCCTCCTGGTCATCGAGGATGCCGAGCCACGCTGCCTGGACTGCACCGACCTGGGGCATCTCGTCTTCCTGCCGCGCGGCGACACCGCGCTGACGCGGCGGGCCCGCGAGGGGAGCGGGCTCTCGGCGGTGGTCGTCCGCTTCAACCGGCGCCAGGGCCGGTACGAGCGCCAGGGGGTACTCGTCGAGGACGCGGCGCTCGCGCGGGCCGAGGAGCGCTGCCTCGCGGACGCGGAGGCGCGGGCGCGGCGCCGGGCTCGGGACGCGGTGCGGCGGGCCGCGGAGGACGTCCGCTTCACGGCGGCCTTCGCGGACGAGATCCGGCGCCTCTTTCCGGGGTGCCCCGAAGAGCGGTCCCGGGCGATCGCCGAGCACGCGTCCGTGCGGGGCAGCGGGCGGGTGGGGCGGAGTGCGGCGGGGCGGGCCCTTTCCGCTGCGGCGGTGACGGCGGCTGTGGTGGCCGCCGTCCGGCACACGGATACGCCGTACGACCGCCTTCTCATGAGCGGAGTCCCGCGGGGGGAGGCGCGGCGCCGGATTGGGCCTGCGGTGGATGCGGTGCTTCGGCCCTGGCAGGGGCCTGGGCGGGAGGGGGTGGCGGGCTGAGTCTCCGGCGGGCGTGGCCCGCCTCGCCTTGCCCCGCCTCGCCTCGCCCCGCCTCGCCCCGCCTTGGCAGGGGGCCTGCCTGCGCCGGTCCGGCGGTATGACCTCGCGTCGCGACCGCTTGCGCCTGCTGAGGCCTTGCCTCGGGCCTGCGCGTTGTTTGTGGCGGGCCTGAACCGCCGCTTCGCGGCGGAGTTTTCCCGCCCACCCACCCGATTACCCCGCATGCACTCGGCTGCCTGGGCGGAGTTCCTCGCGATTACCCCCAGGACAATCGAGCGGGTCGGCGGGAGCCATCCGCCGCGAAGCGGGCGGAAAGCGCAAAGCCCCCCCCACCCCTCCAAGACCCCCACCCCTCCAAGGCCCCGGCCAGACTCCCGCGTATGCGACCGCGCGCCCCACGCATGGCCTCCCACCCGGTAAGGCAATTCACTTGTGATGCGGGCCCACGCCATGGAGGATCACTGCGGCTCGCTCACCTGACGGCTGCCTTACCGAACGCGGGAGTTGCCATGATCGAGGGACCATACTTCGTACTCGTCGTCCTGGGCGCACTCGCCTGCGGCCTGGTCGCCGGAGCGTTCGTCGCGTTCTCGACGTTCGTGATGCAGGGCCTTGCCGCGCTGCCCCCGGCGCAAGGCATCGCGGCGATGCAGTCGATCAACGTCAAGGCGCTCACCGCCGGGTTCATGACCGTTTTCATGGGCGCCGCCGGCCTCAGCGCCGTCGTCGCCGTCGTCACCTTCGTGCTCTGGCCCGACGAAGGCACCGTCGAGCTGCTCCTCGGCAGCGCGCTGTATCTGTTCGGCTCGTTCGGAGTGACCATCGCGGCGAACGTCCCCCGCAACGACGCCCTCGCCAAGCTCGACCCGCAGGCGCCGGAGAGCGCGGAACGCTGGCGTACGTACGTCAGCGAATGGACCATGTGGAACCACATCCGGATCGGAGCCTCACTCGCCGCCTCCGCATCATTCATCCTCGCCCTGACCTGACCCGACCTGACCACCCCCGGGCCCGGCCCCGCCCCACGGGCATGCCTCCCCCGCCCACCCGTCGTACAGTGGCCAAAAGCCTGTGAAAGCACGTGCAAGCACGTGAAGGCACGCGACGGGAGACGGCCATGGCCGACCCCAAGGGCTTCCTCACCACCACCCGCCAGGAATGGCCCCGCCGACCCGTCGGCGACCGGATCAAGGACTGGGACGAGGTGTACGTCCCCGGCGCCCTGCTGCCCATCGTCGAGCAGCAGGCCGACCGCTGCATGGACTGCGGCATCCCCTTCTGCCACGACGCCTGCCCGCTGGGCAATCTGATCCCCGAGTGGAACGAGCTCGTCTCGCGCGCCGACTGGCGCACGGCGGCGGACCGCCTGCACGCCACGAACAACTTCCCCGAGTTCACCGGCCGCCTCTGCCCCGCCCCCTGCGAGGCAGGCTGCGTCCTCGCGATCAACCAGCCCGCCGTGACCATCAAGAACGTCGAGGTGGCCATCGCCGACCGCTCCTGGCAGGACGGCCTCAACCCGCCCCGCCCGCCGGACCGGCACTCCGGCAGGACCGTCGCCGTCGTCGGCTCGGGACCGGCCGGACTCGCCGCCGCGCAGCAGTTGACGCGCGCCGGGCACACCGTCGTCGTGTACGAGCGCGAGGACCGCGCGGGCGGGCTCCTGCGGTACGGAATCCCCGCGTTCAAGATGGAGAAGCACCACCTGGAGCGGCGGCTAGCGCAGATGCGGGACGAGGGCACGGTCTTCCGTACGTCCGTCGCGGTCGGGCGGGACATCCGGGCCGCGGAGCTGCGCACCCGGCACGACGCGGTCGTGCTCGCCGTCGGAGCCACCGCGTGGCGCGAACTGGACGTACCGGGGCGGGAGTTGAGCGGCATCCACCAGGCCATGGAGTACCTCCCGCTCGCCAACCGTGTGTGCGAGGGGGACATCGACACCTCTCCGCTGTCCGCGGCGGGCAGGCACGTCGTGATCGTCGGCGGCGGGGACACCGGCGCGGACTGCCTGGGCACGGCGGTGCGTGAAGGGGCCGCCTCCGTCACGCAGTTGGACATCTACGAGCGGCCGGGTGACGTACGCGACGAACTGGCCGAGCCCTGGCCGACGTACCCGAAGGTCTACCGTCTCTCCGCCGCCCACGAGGAGGCGGGCGAGCTGCGCACCGCCCCCGCGGCGGACGCCGACGCGCGCTTGTTCGCCGCCTCCACCCTTCGCTTCACCGGCGACACGGCGGGCCGGGTACGCGCCCTGCACCTGACCGAGGTCGAGGCGGACCGCAGCCCGCGGCCGGGCACACAGCGCGAGCTCCCCGCCGACCTCGTCCTTCTCGCGCTCGGCTTCTCCGGTCCGGAGCGGACGCCGGGCGGCCTGGTCGAGCAGTTCGGCCTGGACGTCGAAGTCCGCGGCACTCTCGCCCGCGACGCGGACTTCGCGACCGGCGTGCCGGGCGTGTTCGTGGCGGGCGACGCGGCACGCGGCCAGTCACTGATCGTGTGGGCCATCGCCGAGGGCCGCGCGACCGCCGCCGCGGTGGACCGGTGGCTGACGGGCGCGACGCGGCTGGCGGCGCCGATCGGCCCGTACGACCGGCCGATGACGGCATGAGCCCGCCCGCGCCCGGCATGTCGGTGGGCCCCGCCGCGCACGGCAAGGGCCCACCGACAGGCCAAGGAGCGCACGACTGGCTCACGACAGCAGGAAGTCGGCCTCCCCCGCCTTCGCCCCCTGGATGAACGCGTTGATCTCGCCGTGCGTGTAGATCAGCGCCGGGCCGTCCGGATCGGCCGACTGACGGACCGCGACCCGGCCGTCGGCCAGCTTCATGGCCTCCAGGCAGTTGCCGCCGTTGCCGCCGCTCCACGGCTTGTGCCAGCCTTCGCTGCCGAGCTCGCGGGCGGGCATGCCGTTGTATATCCGGGAGTCGTCCCGTGACTCGGGGCGGGACCCGGCTCCGGGTTTTGACCCGGGTCGCGTACCGGCTCGGTGTCGATCCATTCACAGCTCCTTGCGGAGGTCCCGGAGGAGCTCCTTTGTGCGTTGTGCCGTCGCGGCTTGCGCCGCCATGCGGTCCATGACCTCGAGGTGGGTGGCCACTTCGGTGCGCGCGTCCAGATAGACCGCGCCGGTCAGGTACTCGCTGTAGACCATGTCCGGCAGTTCCGCCATGGCGAAGCGGAAGAGCACGAACGGTCCGTACGTGCCCGGGTGCGGACCCGCCGCGAACGGCGCGACCTGCAGCGTCACATGAGGAAGTTCGACGGCTTCGAGCAGCTTGTCGATCTGCTCGCGCATCACATCGGGACCGCCCACAGGTCGGCGCAGGGCGGTCTCGTCCATCACGATCCAGACCCGTGGCGCGTCCTCGCGGGTGAGCAGCGACTGGCGCTCCATGCGCAGCGCCACATACCGCTCGACGTCCTCGGGACGGGTCTGGCCGATCGCCCCGGAGCGCATCACGCCACGCGCGTACTCCTCGGTCTGCAGGAGGCCGGGGACGAAGTGCGGTTCGTAGGACCTGATCAGGCTGGCCGCGCCCTCCAGGCTGACGTACATGCTGAACCAGCCCGGCAGGATGTCGTGGAACCGCTGCCACCAGCCCGGCTTGTTCGCCTCCTCGGCGAGCGTCACGAAGGCGTCGGCCTCGTCATCGGCGACGCCGTAGGACTTCAGGAGCAGCTGGAGATACGGGATCTTCAGCGCGACCTCGGCCATTTCCATGCGACGGACCGTGGCGGGGGCGACGCGAAGAATCCGCGCCGCCTCCTCTCGTTTGAGGCCGGCGCGCTCGCGCAGGTCCTGCAAACGACGGCCTAGGACGACCTGGCCGACGGTCGGCGCGGACCGCGGTTCGCTCACGTCCTACCTCCACGTACTCCATGTAATGCCAATTCACTCCGCACCTGGAGCCGTTGCGAGCAGTGTGCCATGTGCCGTCTAGAAGGAACACGCCACTGTGCACTTTTCAGAGTGGGTCTTGCCAAGGTGTTCCCGGCGGGGCGATAGTGGATGGCGTGACTCCGCCCGCGCCGTTACACACAGCTGCCGCCGAAGCCCCTGTTGGCATGACCGCCGACGCGTGGGCCGAGAGCGGCTCCGAGCTCTGCGTCAGCTTCGCGCTGGTGCCACGGCCGGGTTCCGCATCGCAGGCCAGACGGCTGGCGAAGGCCCAGCTCCTGGGCTGGGACATCGACGAGGAAGCCCGCGACGCCGCGGCCCTCGTGGTGTCCGAGCTGGTCACGAACGCGATCGTGCACACCGCCAGCCACCGGATCGTCTGTGAGCTCTGCACCAGACCAGGAACGCTGCGAATAGCTGTGCGTGACGACGGATACGGATCAGGTGTCCCGCGGCCCGCCCAGGAGGGGCCCGACGCGGATGAGGAGCACGGGAGGGGATTGCTCCTCGTCGATGCGGTGAGCAACGCGTGGGGCGTGCGGGACGAGGGTCCCGGAGCAGGCCTCACCGTATGGGCGGAACTGCGGGCGTGACGTGACTGAGGGTGCGGGCGTGAGGACGACGTGGACAGGGGGCGTGTGAGCACGGTGACGGTGCGGCGGCTGTTGGATCTGGACACGCTGGTCCGCCTCGAACGGAGGCGGGCCCTCGCCGCCTCCCCGCCGCCGTCGGCACGGCTCGCCGTCCCGGACGGGATGTCGCAGCCCCTGGGGTGCGACGCGGTCTCGGTGCCCTCGCGGTTCGGGCCCCGGCTGATGGCACGGCTGCCTCGTGTGGGGTGTGTGTACGAGGACGTGGACGCCGCGCGGTGGTGGTGGATCGTGCCGGCCGACTCCGATGTCGCGCTGGAATGGCCCTCCCCCGCGTACTACGCCGCGGGGGCCGTGGTGCCGGGCGCCCGGCACGCTCCCTCCTTGATCCACAGCCCCTCCGGGGGCGACGTTCCCTATACGCCGCCGATTCCGCTGTATCTGGCCTGGTGCAGGGCCACGGGGACCACGCCCGCGTGGTCCCGGGCTGTGCGGGCGTAACCGCTGTGCGGGCGTAGCCTCCGGCGTCACCTTCCCCCGGCCTCGCCCCGCCCTCACACGCCGGACGGGCTGCTTCAGCCCCGTACCGCGGCCTCCACCGCCGCGACGACCTCCCCCGGCGCCTCCATCTGGGCCATGTGGCCCACCCCCTCGATCACGCGGACGGCGGCCCTCCCCTCCAGGGCCGCCGCGTTGGACACCGGGATCACCTGATCCGCCCCGCCCCACACCGCGATCGTCCGCACGCCCCGCGGCAGCAAAGAACTCACGTCAAGTGCCGCCCCGCCGCCCGGGGCCACCAGCGTCGGCAGGAGCCTGCGGAGCGCCGTGTCGACTCCGTCCAGGCGCTTGTACTTCAGGAGGTCGTCCACCAGCTGCCGCGTCACGAGCCCCTCGTCGGCGAACAGCTTGCTCAGGTGGGGCCGGAGTTCGCGCCGCGTCCCGGCCTCCGCGAAGCCCCGCAGAAAGGCGGCGTCCGCATCGGGGCCGTACCCGGCGGGCGCGATCAGCGTCAGGGAGCGGACCCGGTCGGGGACCCCCGCCGCGACCGCGGTGACCACCGCGCCCCCCAGCGAATGGCCCACCAGATGCGCCCGCTCGATGCCGAGCGCGTCGAGGAAGCCCGTGACGACCGTCGCCAGCGAGGCCAGGCTGCCGTCCCCCACCTCCTTGCTGGACTCCCCGTGACCGGGCAGGTCCAGCGCGTACACCGTGTGGCGCGCGGCGAGGGGCTCCTGCACGAAGAGCCAGGAGTTCTTGTCGCCGCCGTACCCGTGCACCAGGACGACCTCCTCCGCGCCACCGCCCGACGTCGCGTACGACAGCGCCCTGCCGCCCACCTCCGCGATGCCGCTCACCGGGCTGCCCTCGTCCTCGGCCGGCACCCCGCGCGCCAGCTGCTCCCGTGCCTCGGCGGCCACCCGCTCGATCTCGTCCTCGGTGACCCCCGGCCCGGCGATGACCGCGATGACACAGCCGACGGGCGCATCGCCGCCCGCCCGCGCGACGATCCGCCGCAGCACGCCGCCCCGCGGCGCCTCCAGCGTGCCCGCGATCTTGTCGGTGTCGATCTCGGCCAGATCGTCGCCCTCCTCGACCTCGTCGCCCTCCCGCGCGATCCACTCGGTGATCTTTCCGGTCTTCATGGACAGGCCCCATTTGGGCATGGTGACCCGCTCGATGAACGGCATCCTCACGGCTTCCCATCGACGGCTGACTTGACCGCGGCGGCGACCCGCGCGGCGTCCGGCACATAGAGGTCCTCGAGCGCCGGGCTGAACGGCACCGGCGTGTGCGGCGCGGTCACCGTCCCGATCGGCGCCCGCAGCGCCCCGAACGCCTCGCGCGCGACGAGCGCCGAGATGTCGGCCGCCATCCCGCAGCGCGGTCCCGCCTCATCGACCACGACGAGGCGACCGGTGGCCGTGACGCTCTCGAGGATCGTGTCGGCGTCCAGCGGGCTCGTGGTGCGGGGATCGATGACCTCGCAGCTCAGACCGGACGACGCCAGGTCGTCCGCCGCCTCGGATGCGACGGCCACCATGCGGCCGAGGGCCACGATCGTCACGTCCTCGCCCTCGCGCACGATGCCCGCCTCGCCGAAGGGGATCGTGTAGCTCTCGACGGGGACCTCGCCCACCACGTCGTACATCGCCTTGTGCTCGCAGAAGATCACCGGGTCGTCGTCCCTGATCGCCTGGATCATCAGCCCCTTCGCGTCGTACGGGGACGAGGGCAGGACGACCTTCAGGCCCGGCACGGCCGTGAACGCCGGGTACAAGGCCTGCGAGTGCTGGGCCGCGGCCCGCAGCCCGGCCCCGTACATCGTGCGGATCACGACGGGGGTGACGGCCTTGCCGCCGAACATGTACCGGAACTTCGCCGCCTGGTTGAAGATCTGGTCGAAGCACACCCCCATGAAGTCGATGAACATGAGCTCGGCGACCGGACGCAGGCCGCGTGTCGCGGCGCCGATCGCCGCGCCGATGAACGCCGACTCCGAGATCGGGGTGTCGAGGACCCGCCCGGGGAAGCGCGGCTGGAGCCCCTTCGTCACGCCCAGCACCCCGCCCCAGGCGTCGGATTCGCCGGGTGCGCCCGCGCCGCCCGCGTTGTCCTCGCCCATGACGACGACCGAGGGGTCGCGCTCCATCTCCTGTGCCAGTGCTTCGCCCAGTGCCTCGCGACAGCTGATGCTGCGTGCCACGGTCGACTCCCCTCAGAGGTACGAGATGTAGACGTCGGTCTCCAGGTCGGCGCCGGTCGGCAGGGGCGCCGCCTGCGCCTGTGCCACGGCCTCGTCGATCAGCTGGGCCACCTCGGCGTCGATCGCGTCGAGCCGCGCCGCCGTGACCTCGCCCGCGACCCGCTCCCTGAAGCGCTTGATGCAGTCGAGTTCGGCGCGGGCGTGGCGCACCTCGTCCGCCCGGTACTTCTGCTGATCGCCCTCGAAGTGCCCGTAGTAGCGCGTGAGTTGCACCTCGATGAGCGTGGGGCCGCCACCCGAACGCGCCCTCTCGACCGCATCGCCCGCCGCCTCGTGCACCGCGAAGAAGTCGAAGCCGTCGACCGTGACGCCGGGCATCCCGAAGGCCGCGCCGCGGGCCGCGATGGAGCCGCCGCCCACGGACCACTCGGCCGATGTGGCCTCCGCGTAGCCGTTGTTCTCGGCGACGAAGACGGCGGGCAGTTGCCAGACGGATGCGAGGTTCAGGGATTCGAGGGTGGTGCCCTGGTTGCTGGCGCCGTCACCGAAGAAGGCCACGCCGACGCCGCCGTCCCCGCGCACCTTCGCGGCGAGCGCGGCGCCGCAGATGAGGGGCGGCCCGCCGCCGACGATGCCGTTGGCGCCGAGCATCCCCTTGGAGAGGTCGGCGATGTGCATGGAGCCGCCCTTGCCATGACACGCCCCGGTCGTGCGCCCGTAGATCTCGGCCATCATCGACTTCACGTCGACGTGCTTGGCGATGCAGTGGCCGTGGCCCCGGTGCGTGGAGGCGATGACGTCGCGGTCGTCGTCGAGGTGGGCGCAGACCCCGGTGGCGGACGCCTCCTCACCTGCGTACAAGTGGACGAAGCCGGGGATGTCGCCGGTCGCGAACTCCTCGTGGAGGCGCTCCTCGAAGTCACGGATCGTACGCATCGTGCGGTACGCGTCGAGCAGTGCGGGACCGTCCAGGCCGTGCTCGTGCGGGACTTGAGGTGTCCGGAGAGTGTCGGTCACGGAAGAACTCCTTTGCCTGCGCGGGTGCGGAGTTGCCTGCTTGGGGTATGGCACTGCAACCCCGGGCCGACCGGCAACAGTTGCCCGGGGTTGCAAGCCCGCACAGGACGTACGCAAACGGAGAAGGAGAAGCAGACGAACGACAAACAGAGCAACACCCGCAAACAGAGCGGGACTTCGGAGTCGGAGTCGCTGCTCTTCGGCGGTCCCCTGCGCTACGACACCGGCTGGGCCCAGCACGAGGAGGCCTTCCTCCAGCTGGGGTTCCGGTCCATGCTGAAGCGGCTTCCCGCGCTGCTCGCCGCCAGCTTCCGGCTCGCCTGGCAGGCCGACCGGCGCGCCGCACGCATCGTCATCGGCGCCGAGGTGGGCCGCGGGCTGGCCCAGGCGGTGAGCCTCCTCGCGGTCAACAGTGTCCTCGGGCGCCTGATGACCGACGCCCCGGTGGCCGACCGGCTGCGCGGCGCGATGCCCGCCCTGGTGACCGTGGCATCCGTCCTGTTCGTCGCCGCGCTGCTGCGCGCGGCATCGACGTACGCGACGGGCCGTCTTGAACCCAAGGTCGAACGCGTCGCCACCGAGCAGTACTTGGAGAAGGCCGCGTCGGTGGAGCTGTCGGCGATCGAGGACGACGCGTTCCACAAGCTGCTCGACACGGCGCAGTACGGAGCTGCCTCCGCCCGGCGCATGATCGGCATCTCCACGCGCGTGGTGAACGCGATGATCTCGCTGATCGCGGCGGCGAGCGTGCTGACCGTCCTGCACCCGGTGCTGCTTCCGCTCCTGGTGACGATGACCCTGCCGAGCGCGTGGAGCGCCCTGACCATCGCCAGGCGCCGCTATGTCTCCTTCCACGCCTGGGTGCAGCACGCCCGCGCGGGACGCCTCATCGGCAGCCTCCTCACCGAGGCGCGGGCGGCCCCGGAGATCCGGGTGCACGGTGTGGGTCCTTTCCTGCTGCGGCACTTCCGGTCCATGTCGGAGGCCGCGGAGGAGGAGCAGGCGCGCCTCGCGCGGCTCGCCGCCCGGACGGGCCTGATCGCCGCGGCGTGGACGGGTGCCGCCACCGCGGCGACGTACGCGACGCTCGGCGGGCTGCTGCTCGCCGGTGCGATGGCGCTGTCCGTCGCGGGCACCGCCGTCATCGCGATCCGCACCGGCGCGTCGAATCTCGACACGCTCGTCCTGGAGGTCAACTCCCTGCACGAGGACGCCCTGTTCGTCGGCGACCTGGAGCGGCTCTTCGTGGAGGCCGCGCAGCGCGCGATCCCGGTCGGCGGCGCCGAACTGCCGCCGGATCCACGGGAGATACGGTTCGAGAACGTCACCTTCCGCTATCCGGGGGCGTCGGGCAGGGACGCGCTCAGCGATGTCTCCCTCACCCTGCCCACCGGGAAGATCGTCGCCCTCGTCGGCGAGAACGGCTCCGGCAAGACCACCTTGGTGAAGCTGCTCGCCGGTCTGTACGCGCCGAAGGACGGCCGGATCCTGTGGGACGGCGTCGACGCGGCGACCGCGGACCGGCACCAACTGGTCGAGCGCATCGCGATGGTGGCGCAGGACTTCAAGCGCTGGCCGTTCACGGCGCGCGTGAACATCGCGATCGGCCGGTCGTCGGTGCCGCTCACGGACGACCGGATCGGCGCGTCGGTCGGGGAGGCCGGTGCCGGGGACGTCGTGGCCGATCTGCCGCGCGGGCTCGACACCTTGCTGGCGCGTGCGTTCACCGGCGGGCACGAGCTGTCGGGCGGCCAGTGGCAGCGCCTGGGCATCGCGCGCGCCGCGTACCGGCGCGGCAGCATCCTCATCGTGGACGAACCGACGGCAGCGCTCGACGCCCGTGCCGAGCTAGAGGTGTTCGAGAAGATCAGGGCCCTCGCGGGGACGGGCCAGACCGTCATCCTCATCACCCACCGCCTGGCGTCGGTGCGCCACGCGGATCTGGTCCATGTCCTGGACGGAGGGCGCCTGGTGGAGTCGGGCACACCGGACGAGCTCCTGCGGACCGGCGGTGTCTACGCGGAGCTGTACGCCCTGCAGGCCGACCAGTTCACGGCGAAGATCCCCTCACCGAACGGTCACGCCGAGCGCTGAGGGGCGCGCTCGCTTCCGGCCTACGCGGCGGCGGCCACCTCCGCCATGTCGGTCACCCGGGTCTCGCGCACGATCACCAGGAAGGCATCGGAGGCGAGGTCCATGACGACCTCCGCCTCCTGTCCCTCCATGCGGCGGGCGCGGGCGAACTCCTCCGCGGGCCACGATCCTCGCGGCCCACCGGCCGGAAAGCGTTCCAGTACCACTCGGTTGTTCATCATCGTCCTTCTGCTCCCCCGTCGGCAGTCCTGACGGACTCTCATGGAGTAGAACGCGCCGAGGGGTGGAAAGGACTCGCAACGTGACCGACCTGACACCTGGTTGTGCCGGTTCCTCACATCTCGTACTCGTCGTGATACCTCACCCGGCTGCCGCCCGCCGGTGCCCCGATCCCCGCCGACCGGCCCTTCGGCTCCTCCCACTCCTCCTGCCGGCCGAGGGCGGTGAGATCGAAGAGGCTGGAGTACGACGACACCCAGTCGAGGCCGCGGGCGTACGTCGAGTACGTGTGGAAGACGCGGTCGCCGTCCCGCAGGAAGCAGCTGATGCCTGGCTGCTCGAAGGACTCCTCGCCCTCGCCGACGGTGGCGTCGAAGTCCTCGTTGAAGTCGGTGCCGTTCGAGGAGTACCACGGCACCGTCCAGCCCATCCGGGCCTTGAAGGGCAGGATCTTGGTGAACGGCGCGCGGGAGACCGCGATGAAGTTCGTGCTGCGGGCCCGCAGATGGGCGAGGTGCCCGATCTGGTCGAGGAACGCCGAGCAACTGCGGCAGCCCGCGTCCCACTCCGGGGCGAACATGAAGTGATAGACGATCAGTTGGGCGTCTCCGTCGAAGAGGTCGAACAGCGTCGCCTTGCCGTCGGAACCGTCGAACAGATACTCCTTGCCGATCTCGACCATCGGAAGCCGACGCCGCTCGGCGTTGAGCGCGTCACGCGCCCGGGTCTCCGCCTTCTCCTTGGCGAGCAGTTCCTTGCGCGCGGCGAGCCACTCCTCGCGCGTGACGATGCCGGGAAGTCCCATGGTCCCTCAGTCCCTCCGCCGGATCCGCCCCTCGGATCCGTGCTTCTGGGAGGGGTGACCTGCCCGGTCGCCGGAACTCATCGGTCGCGGCGAGGAAATTTAGAGGAATCCGGAAAGAATCTAGAAGGTCACCGGAAGCGCGAGCAGTCCGCGCGCCCGCATCGAGGGACGCCACCGCAGTTCCCGGTCCGGTACGCCGAGTGCGATGCGCGGGAAGCGTTCGATGAGGGCGGCGAGCGCGGTGGCCGCCTCCAGGCGGGCCAGGGGTGCGCCGACGCAGTGGTGGATGCCGTGGCCCAGGGCGAGTTGGCCCGTGGTGTCGCGGGTGATGTCCAGGCGGTCGGCGTCGGGGTAGCGGCGCGGGTCGCGGTTGGCGGCCGACGGGGAGAGCAGCACGGTCTCGCCGGCCGGGACGGTGACGCCGCCGATGGTGACGTCTTCGAGGGGGAAGCGGCGGATGGCGAGCAGGGCCGGCCCGTCGTAGCGGCTGAACTCCTCGACGGCAGCCGGGAGTTGTGACGGGTCCGCGCGCAGGGCCGCGAGCTGTTCGGGGTGGCGCAGGAGCGCGAGGGTGGCGTTGCCGATGAGCTGGACGGTGTTCTCGTATCCGGCGAAGAGGATCAGGAAGGCGAGCGACATCAGCTCGTCCTCGCTCAGTCGGCCCTCCTCGCCCAGCCGACCCTCCTCACCCTGCCGTGCGGCGTCCTCGTCCCGTACGGCGATCAGGTCGGAGAGCAGATCGTCGGCGGGCTCCTTCCGCTTCTCCGCGAGGAGTTGGGTGAAGAAGCCGAGCATCGCGACGACGGCCTCCTTCGCGCTCTGCGGCCGCGCCGGGTCGGGCGCGACCAGGGCGTCGGTCCAGGCCAGGAAGTCCGGGCGGTGTCCGGCGGGCACGCCGAGCAGGTCGCAGATGACGGCGATCGGGAGCGGCGCGGCATACGAGGCGACGAGGTCCGCGCGGCCCAACGGCTCGATGGTGTCGAGGAGTTCGTCGGCGGTGCGCCGGATCGGCGCGCGCAGGCTCTCCACCCGGCGCGCTGTGAAGGCCTTGACCACCAGGCGCCGGATGCGGGTGTGGTCCGGCGGATCCATGTTGAGGAGGTTCGCGTCCAGGGCGGGCGGCAGCGCGAAACCCCGGTAACCGCCCGGCAGCGCATGGCTCTTGTCGAGCGAGAGCCGCGGGTCGGCGAGCGCCGCGCGTACGTCGTCGTACCGCGTGACCAGCCAGGCCGGGCTGCCGTCGGGCCCCGCGACCCGGTGCACGGGCGCGGTGTCGCGCAGCCGCGCGTAGGCGGCGTACGGGTCGTCGATGAGACCGTCGGCGGGGTCCGGCCCCGGGGCGTGCGAGGGGGCAGGTGAGGAGGCCGGCTGCGGGGCGTGTGACATGGCTCCACCCTAGGCAGCCACTCCCCCGGCCCCGCCCGCGGCCCCCGGCGCCCTCAGCCCTCGTAGTCCTGGATCCGCTTGCCGTGGCTGCGGTCGATCAGGGCGGGCAGTTCGGCGCCCAACTCCTCGACGATGCCCGGCACATCGAGGGTCAGCAGCCTTCGGTCGCGCATCAGGATCCGCCCGTCGACGATCGTCGTGACGACGTCCGCCGAGCGCGCGCTGTGCACGAGGGTGGCCGCCATGTCGTGCACGGGCCGGGTGTGCGGCCCGTCGAGATCGACGAGGACGATGTCGGCGCGGCGCCCCGGCGCGAGGCTGCCGATCTGCTCTCCCAGGCCGACGGCCCGTGCGCTCTGCAGCGTGGCGTGGTCGAGGGCCTGGCGCGCGGTGAGCCAGGACGGGTCGCGCTGCGTGGACTTCTGCACGAGTGCGGTGAGCGCCATGGACTCCCAGACGTCCAGGGTGTTGTTCGAGGCGGCGCCGTCCGTGGCGAGGCCGACGGGGATGCCGATCCCGCGCAGGGCGCGCACGGGCGTGGTGTCCCAGCCGAACTTGAGGTAGCCGCGCGGCGCGGACGCCACGGCGATGCGGCCCGTGCCCCGCTGGAGCACGGGCAGGTCGCGGTCGAGGATGCCGGTGCCGTGCGCGATGAGGACGTCGACGTCGAGCAGTCCTGTGCGGTGCAGGACCTCGATGGGGGTGCGGCCGTGGCGGTCCAGGCTGTTGTCGGTCTGGGCGCGGTTCTCGGAGGCGTGCAGGTGGACCATGAGGCCGTGCTCGCGGGCGAGTTCGGCGGTCGCGGCGAGGTCCGCGTCGTCCACGGTGTAGGGGGCGTGCGGGGCGAGCGATGTGGTGATGCGGCCGTCGGCGGCGCCGCGCCGCCTCAGCGCGAACTCCAGTGATGCGGCGCGGCCTTCGGGCCCCTGCGAGGAGAAGAAGGCCGCGCCGAGGTTGGCGCGCAGACCGCTCTCCTGGACGACGTCGGCGACGGTGTCCATCGCGAAGTAGTGGTCGGCGAAGGTCGTCACGCCGCCCCGGATCATCTCGGCGCAGGCGAGCCGCGCGCCGAGCCCGACGACGCGCTCGGTCAGATTGGACTCGATGGGCCAGATCCAGTCGTTGAACCACTCGTGTGCCGGCAGATCCTCGGCGAGGCCGCGCAGGGCGACCATCGGCGTGTGCGTATGACAGTTGATCAGGCCGGGCAGGGCCGCCTGGCCGCGCGCGTCGATGCGCTCGGCGGCCCGCAGACCGGCCACGGCAGGGGTGGTGGTGACGGTGTCGATGCGACCGTCGCGTACGACGAGGGCCGCGTCGTCGAGGAATCCGATCCGACCCTCTTCGTCGTGGACGAGGGCCGTGCAGCCCGTGATGACGAGGTCGGCGGGGCCGTGCGCGGGAGGCGGCATCATCTGTTCAAGGTACGGGGAGTGCGCATCCCGTGCCCTGTCCCGTCGCCGGTTTCGCGAGCACGCTGACGTCAACCCACCCACCACGCGAGCACAGTTGGAGCCCGCCATGCTCCTCGGCACTTGGAACCTGGAGAACCTCTACCGGCCCGGCGGCAAGTTCGGGCCCAAGGACAAGGCCGCGTACGAGGCGAAGCTGGCCTCGCTCGCGGCGACGATCACGGCGCTGCGGCCGAGCGTGCTCGCCGTGCAGGAGGTCGGCGATCCGGAGGCCCTCGCGGATCTGGCCGGGATGCTGGAGGGCACCTGGCACACCACTCTTTCGGAGCACGCGGACGAGCGCGGCATCCGCGTCGGCTTCCTCACCTCGCTTCCGGTGTTCGTCGTCGCCGACGAGGACTGCTTCCCCGCGCCGGTGCGCCCGGTGCAGGTCGGCGACGTGGGCAAGCCGGTGGCGCGGGCGGGGCGCGGGGTCCTCGCGGTGACGGTGACGACGCGCGCGTTCTTCTTCGACGCGGCCGTCTGCCATCTGAAGTCGAAGCTGCTCTCGTACGGCGGCGGCCGGTTCCAGCCGCGGGACGAGGGCGAGCGGGCCCGCTTCGGGGCGTACGCGCTGAACCGGCGTTCGGCCGAGGCGACGCTGGTGCGCTCCATCGCCGACCGTCTTCTGAAGGGCGACGGCCGCGAGCACGACGTCGTGGTGCTCGGCGACCTGAACGACGAGGTGTCGGCGGCGACGACGCAGATCCTGCTCGGCCCGCCCGGCTCCGAGATCGGCACCCCCGGCTTCGACAAGCCGGACAAGGGCGACGCGAAGCGGCTGTGGAACGTGGCCCCGCTCATCCCCGCCGAGCAGCGCTACTCCCGCATCCACGCGGGGCGCCGCGAGCTGATCGACCACGTCCTGGTGAGCCGCAGCCTCCTGAACCAGGTCACGGCGGCGGGCACGGGTGTGCCGGGCTCGACGGCGACCGCGCTGCCGTCGGTCGGGGACGAGGATCCGCAGGAGCGGAGGAACGCGCCGGGCTCGGACCACGCGCCGGTGTGGATACGGATCGAGCGCTAGCCCCGGCCGGGGGCGGTGGCCGCCGACTCCTGGCGCCGCCAGGCCTGCTGGAGACGGAGCGTGTCCTCGAGGACCGTGTCCTCGACCATCCGTCCCCAGCGGATCCTGGCCCACTGGATGCCTTCGTTCTCGTACGGGCTGCCGTCGGCGAGGGTGGCCTCGATGCGCAGCCTGACGACGACGGTGGTGTTCCAGGGCCAGCCCTTGACGACCATGTCGGTGAGGCTGAGCCGCATCCCGGGGAAGCGCTCGTTGGCGTTCTCGAACCAGTCGGCGAAGGCTTCGGGGCCGCGGAGCTCGGCGCCGAGGACGTTGTCGCCGATGAAGCGGAACCGCAGGTCGGGGGCTGCCATGGCGACGGCGGGGCGGTAGTTGCCGCTGCCGTCGCCGGTGGTGCGCCAGAGGGCTCGGACCTTGCGGCGGACGATGGCGTGGTACATCGGGCACCTCCATGGGCCTAGCGACCCAGTGACCTAGTGACTTGCAAATAACAAGTGACCGTCTCCGGTCACTCTAGGCGGGTCACTTGCAAACGACAAGCGAGTACCGTGGGCGCCATGAGAGGCGAACGCTTTGCCCGGATGCACTGCTCGGTGGCGCGCGCGGCGGCCGTGACGGCCGACCGGTGGACGGTGCTGATCCTGCGCGACCTGTTCCTGGGCCTGAACCGCTACGAGGATCTCCGCGCCGACCTGGGCATCGCGACGAACATCCTGGCGGACCGCCTCGACCATCTGACCGCCGAGGGCGTCGTGGAGCGCCGGGCCTACCAGGACCGTCCGGTGCGCCACGAGTACGTCCTCACGCCCGCGGGCCGGGAGCTCTACGGCACCGTCCTGACCCTCATGACCTGGGGCGACCGCCACCGCTCCGCCGAGGGCGGCGGCCCGCCCCTGCTGCCGGTCCACGACACCTGCGGCCACCCGGCCGAGCCCCGGGTGACGTGCGCGCACTGCGGCGGGGAACTGACCCCGGAGACGGTGACGCACATGCCGGGTCCCGGCGGGCGCACGGCGCCGGGGACGGCCCTGGTGCACACGGTGCTCGCCGGGAGCTGAGCCTCGGCCGCGGACGCCCGGCTGGGCCTCAGCCGCGCGGGAGCACCGTCGACAGGACGCCCGGCAGTGGATACCAGTCCGAGGACACGATGCTGGCGTTGCCGCGCGCGAGCAGGGCGACGCGGTCGCGCGCCTGGGCCTCGGTGGGGTTCACGGAGTCGATGGCCGGTGCGACGTTGTGGGCGTCGGACATGACGACCAGGTAGCGCCGGTCGGCGTACCACTTGGTGTCGATGGTGCCGCCCGCGTACCTGGACGCGTCGCCGTCGAACAGGACGAACCAGGGCCGGATCGCCGCGTCCGCGTACCGCACGCGCGGGTCGCCCGCCTCCGCTCCGAGCACGGCGGGGAAGGCCGCGGCCTCACCGAGACGTCCGGCCGCGGCGAGGTCGCGCAGGTGCGTGGCGTACTCGCGGTCGGTCCACAGGGTGTCGGCGGGGTTGTTCTGCTCGACGGTGCCGGGGATGAGCTCCACGATGAACTTCCCCGCGAGGGCGCTCCGCTGGGGCCAGCCGTCGCTCCGTACGGCCTCGTCGAGGGTGGCGTGGCCCCCGGTGAGCTGGCCGGGGCGGTAGACGGCGTCGCCGAGCTTGCTCTTGAGGAGGGCGTCGAGATCGGCGGGGCCCCGCCCGTTCCTCCCCTGGAAGCCGTCCTTCAGCTCGACCTTGACCAGGATGGGCCGGTGGCCGGGGTGGGCGTCGTGCCAGCTCTTCATGTCCGCGAGGCAGCCGGTGAGGCTCTGGTTGCGCGGCTTGGTGCGCAATTCGGCCGGACTCGCGGCGTTCTCGCAGTTGTTGTCGTTCCCGACCGGATTGCTGTGCGCGACCCGCCAGCCGCTCCCGAACACATTGGTCCACACGTCGAGTTCGAGCATCCCGGCACCGGAGTCGAGCGCGTCGGCGAAGTACGGGTACTTCGACTTCTCGTAGGCGTTGTGGACGCCGACGCCGGTGGTGGACGCGTACGGCGACTGCGGCGCCGGGTCGTCGGCCGCGAGGGCGGTGCCGCTCGCGGAGCCCGTACCTCCGAACGCCAGTGCGCCCGCTGCCGCGACGGCCATGGCAAGGCCTGTCCCCGTACGTGCCCTCATGTCAGCCGTCCCCTCCACCGCTCCGGTCAAGTCCAGCGAAACGTAGGGGAGTTGAGTGTCGGAAGGGAAGACGGCGACTTACGGGCAGGGAGACGGGCAAGGAGAGATATCCAGCCGCGCGGCAGGGCGAGGGAGGGCGGGGGCCGTGGCGTGTCCGCTACCGTCTGCGCCCGTTATGGATCAACGTACGCAGAGATCCACACGCTCGCGGCAGCAGCAGTGGAAACTGATCACCCCCCGTAGAAGCAGAAAGGGATCAGCCGCCATGCCCCTCACCCTCTCCCGCATCTCCCGCACCCGTCTCGCCGTGACCGCGGCCGCCACCGCGGTGCTCGCCGTCGGCGCCCCGGCCGCGTACGCCTCGCTCGACACCGACACGCGCGCGCCCGGCACGACCACCACGACGCAGGTGTCGCGCGGCGAGGCGTACACCGAGACCCGGCTCCTCTTCGGGACGGAACGTCCCGACGGTGGGCCCGATGTGACCGACAAGCAGTTCATGAAGTTCATCGACGACGAGGTGACGCCGTCGTTCCCCGACGGGCTCACGGTGCAGGACGGCCGCGGCCAGTGGCGGGACTCGAACGGCAAGATCGAGCGTGAGCGTTCGTACGAGCTGATCCTGCTGTATCCGACGTCGCAGGCGCACAAGCGCGACGGTCTGATCGAGGAGATCCGCGAGGACTACGTGAAGGAGTACGCGCAGGATTCCGTGGCGCGCCTCGACGACCGGCTGCGCGTGGACTTCTGACACCTGGGTGGGACGGTCACGCCACCGCGGTGAGCTCCGCGAGCAGCGCGTCGATGCGCTCCGCGTGCCGCCGCGGCAGGCGCCCCGTGTCGTCGACGTGCACGGCGCAGGCGGTCGTGGTGTCGACGAGGCGTTCGAGGGTGGCCGCCACGTTCTCCGAGCCCGCGGAGTACCGCGCCAGGGTGGGGAGTTCGGCGGCCGCCAGATCGATCGCGGCGCGGGCCTCGGCCAGCGTCCGGTAGGCCTCGCGCCGCAGGGCCCAGCGGGCGGCGCGGTGGTCGGCGCCTGCGGGCCCACCGTCGCCCGCGCCGCTCAGGACGTGGCGCAGATACGCGTGCGCGGACTCACGGGCGGCCGAGAGGCGGTCCTGCACGCGCCCGCCGCGCTGCACCGGCCACGGCAGATGCCCGACGAGCAGGACGATCCCGCAGGCGAGCAGGGTCTCGCCGATTCGCCCCCAGGAGGCCTGCGGCTCCCCGCCCACCATGACGAGGGCGAGCACCAGGACGGTGACGACGGCGGTCTGGGCGGCGAAGTGCCGGGTGGCGACGGGGATCAGCGCACCGCACACGGCGACGACGGTGACGAGTCCGGCGGGCCGCGGCAGCAGGGCGGCGAGCCCCGCGAAGAGAACGGCTCCCAGGACGGTGCCGAGGGCGCGGCACAGGACGCGCGAGGCCAGCGGCCCGAGGTCGGGCTTGACCAGGAAGACGGCGGTGGCGGGCAGCCAGTACCAGTGCGGGTGGTGCAGGGCCTGCGCGACGGCGGCGCTTGCCCCGAAGCAGAGCGCGACGCGCACGCCGTACTCGCGTCCGCCGGGACCTGCCGCCGTGCGCAGTACGTCGACGGGGCCGCGCCGGGGGCCGTGCGGGGGCCTCGCGTTGCCGCTGTCGAAGGCCTCGGCGGCGTGCAGCAGCGCGTCGTCGAGGGCGCGGAGCCCGGCGCCGGAGCGGGCGGGCGCGGGCAGCGGCCCGCAGGGAACGCCGTCGCGGACAGCGGCGGCGAGGCGCCTCGGCCCTTCCCCCACCCGCTCCGGCAGCGGCTCACCGGCCCAGGCGAGCGCGGTCGCCGCCTCGCCGAGCGGCAGGGCGGCGAGGTACTGCGCGTGCAGCCGCCGCTCGGCGGCCGAGCCGGCGTGCCGCCGCAGACGTGGCCCGGAGAGGGCGTCCTGCGCCTGGTCGAGGGCGGCGGTGAGGGCGGCGCGGCGGGAGGTGGATCCGGCGGTACCGGCGGAGTCGAGGAGCGCGGCGACGGCTTCGTAGACGGCGCTGACGGCGGCGCGTTCGCCGTCGAGGCGATCGAGGCGGTAGGCCGGCAGTGCGGGCCTGTCGCCCCCGGGGCCGGCACCGGTCCACCCCTTGCCGGGCACGGGCGAGGGCAGCACGAGCCGCAGCAGGATCAGCCACCCGGCCCCGGCGAGGAAGAACAGCGCCCGCTGCCAGCCGGGCTCGGGCAGCGGCATCCCGGCCCCGATGGCGGCGGCGACGAGCAATTGCGTGCCGCCGGCGGATGCGACGGGCCCGACAGCGCTGAAGGCACCGGCGAACAGACCGAGCACGGCGAACAGGAGGGGCAGGACCGACGACCCGCCGGCCGATGCGCCGACGTACGCCCCGAAGGCCAGTCCACCGGCCCCGGCGAGCGCGGGCACCCCGATCCGCCGCACGGCGACGCGCTGGCTCCCTGGCCGGTCGTTGATCCCGGCCAGCATGGCCCCGAGCGCGGCCACGACGCCCACGGACACCCGCCCGGCGACCAGCCCCGCGCACAGCAACGGCCCCGCGGCCAGCGCACCCCGCACCACGGAGTGCCACGGCACGGGCCCGCGCTGCGTACGCAGGGCATGGCCGAGCCAAGGCGGAAGAGAAGCGGAAGCTGCGCGCGGGATCACCGGGCTCACCGTGTTCCTGTCGTCGTCGGGTACGGGTACGTGCCGCCGGACGACTTCGGCCTGGGCTGCGATCAACCCTAAACGGTGCGGTTGGGAAGGAAGGGGCCTGAGTATTTCCGTGATGTGACGTTTTCGCGGACGTGAGGCGGCATGACGTTGTGGACGGTGCGGGCCAGGACGGCGGGGGACGATCTGCCGGATCACCTCGCGGGTGCCACCGTCTAGCATTACGATGAGCGTAGGCTTTAACCCTACGTAGGTGGTACTGGTGACGAAGAGGACGGCGGTCGGCCTTCCGCCCGAGCTGGCCCGCAGGACGAACCTCGTCCTGCGGCCCAAGGACGCCGCCGACGTCTACGCCCACCCCCGCCCCGAGATGGCGCGCCTCGTCAAGAACGGGGCGGCACGGCGTCTGGCCACCGGCTACTACCTCCTCGTACCCGGCCGTCATCTCGGCGACGGCACCTGGCGCCCCGACCTCCACGCAGTGGGTCTCGGCATCGGGCAGGCCGACTACGGCCAGGACGGTGCGGCTCTGATGGGCGTCGGGGCCGCCCGCCGGTTCGGGGCCGTTCCGCGCGAGATCGCCGTCACGTTCATCGCCGTGCCCAAGCAGCGCCCGCCGCTGGAGACGGATGCCGGGCGGGTCGTCTTCGTCCGCAGGGACATGGCCGTCCTCGACCTGGAGCGGATCGAGACCGAGGTGACTCCCGGGTGGACGACCACACCTGAACAGACCCTGCTGGACCTCGCCGCCCGCCCCGCGCTGGGCGGTCTGCCGCCCGACGCGATCACCGAGGCGCTGCGCGCGCTGTGGCTGCGCGCCGACACCGGCCTGCTGACCGAACTGGCGGCCGGGCAGCGCAAGATGGCCGCCCTGAAACGGGCGCGGCACCTGATCGAGGGGGACTCGGATATCGAGGGGGACCCGGATGCTGGACCGGAGTGATCTCGCGCGCATCGCCGCGGAGTACGGCGCCGCCGAGCAGCAGGTGCGGCGCGATCACCTGATCAGCCATGTGCTGTGGGCGCTGGCCTCGCTGGATCTGCCGGTGGTGTTCTTCGGAGGTACGGCACTCTCGCGCACGCACCTCACGACGGCGGCGTCCGGCGGCCGGCTCTCCGAGGACATCGACCTCTTCACGGACGACCCCCCGGCGGTTGCCGACGCCCTCGACTCCCGCATCCCCCGTCTGCTTCGGCGTGAGTTCCCGCGTTCGCGGTGGGAGCCCGCGCTCGCCGGCGTCCGCGGGGTGGATCCCGCCCAACTGGTGACCGACGACGGTCTGCGTCTGCGCGTACAGCTCCTCGACACGAGCACCGGCCACTCCGGATGGAAGCGCTGGCCCACCGAGCGGCGCGGTGTCGAACTGCGCTACCGCGACGTCCCGGGCCCCGCCACGCTGAGGGTTCCGACGCGGGCGGCGTTCGTCGCCATGAAGGTGTCCGCGTACTGCGACCGCCACGCACCGCGCGACCTCTTCGACCTGGCGGCGCTGGCACGGTCGGGCTCCATCAGCGCCGAGTCGGCGGAACTCCTGCGCATGGCGACCGGCACGGCTCCCGCGCCGCACATGTTCAGCACGCTGCCGGACATGGAGTGGGAGCCCCAACTCGCCCACCAGACGGGCCATCTCCCCTCCGCGCAGGAGTGCCTCGACACGGTCAGGAACGCCTTCGCGAAGGCACTCGCCTGGCCGAAGCCGTACGACCCCTTCGCCTGACGCACGGACGCTGCCGGCCACACGGCGGCCGGGGCGGTGACGGGCGCGCCGCCCGGCAGTCACGGCCCGATCATCCCCGCGACCGCCCCCACCGGATCCTCATCCGCCTCCCCCTCCGGCCACCAGTCCTCCCGCCCCGGCTCGCTTCGGTACGGGTACCAGCGGCCGTCCCTCCCGTATCGCAGTTGCAGGGAGCCTGCGGCGTTCGTGAGGTGGTTGCGGTGGATCGTCATGCGGGGGAGGTCTGCCGTGATCAGGGCGCCTCGCGCTCGGTCGAAGGGGCCCGCCGGGGGGTCCCAGGGGGATTCCAGGACGGACAGGCCCTCCTCGCCTCCCTGGCGCCAGGCCGCCGCCGCGCGGGAGAGGTCCGTGGGGGTGCTTTCCACCGACCTTGCCAGCTCAGCGAATTGACGGCTGAAGCTGCGGCGGCCCGTCAGGCCGGGGTGGGATGCCGCCAGGCGGACCGCGTCGTGCCAGGGGTCGGTGGCGGCGAAGGGGTCCGCGCCGGTGGTGAGGTACGCGTGGGCCCGGTTCGCCGTGTCCGTGGCCAGGAACTCCAGGGATGTGGGGTTGGGGGCGCCCGGGAGGGAGGGTAGGAGCGGGGGTTCGCCCGGGTGCGGCGGGGGTGCGAGTGGGGGTGGCAGCGGTGGGCGGTACTCCGTGGCCAGGACGTCTCGGGCCAGGGTGCCGGGGAGCGCTTCGGCGGTCTCGCCCTGTGTGGTGGCGGATTGTTCGCGGGCCGCCCGGTGCGCGTTGCGCCGGGCCAGTTCGTCGAGGAGCGCCTGTTCGTCTCCGCCTCGCAGGAGGAGGAGTACGAAGGGGTCCGCGTCCAGCAGCCTGGCCGTCTGGTAGGTGAGCGCTGCGGCGTGCTTGCAGGGGCGGCCGTGGTCCGGGCACGTGCAGGACGGGACCAGGTCGCCGGGGCCCGGGAGGAGTTGGACTCCGGCGCGCTCCGCCGCGTCCACCAGCGCGTGTGGCATGTCTTTGTCCAGGAGCGCCGCGATGTGGGCGGGTTCCGTGGCCACCGCGTCCAGGAAGCTGTCCCAGTCCTCCGGCGTGAGCGTGCGCATGCGGATTTCCGCGCGGTAGGGGCGGGGGCGACTGCCGTGTACGTACGCCACGATGCGGCCCGGCGCGACCGTGATCGTGTCGACGTGGCCCTCACGGGCGTAGGCCCGCCCACGCGTGAGGCGACCCGCGTCGAGCGATGTCCCCTCCAGCGCGCCGATCCAGGCGTTGCCCCACCAGGAGGTCGCGAACGGGGTCTGGGCGTCCGGGTGTCGAGGCAGCGGGGGGAAGACTCGGCCTGCTCCTGTGGCGCGGCTGGCCGAGGTCATGCCGGTTCGGTCGGTGCTGCCCGTACCAGCGCTCCTGGCGCCGCCCGCACCCGCACTCCTGCCGCCGCCCGCGCCCGCGGGTCGATCCCCACCGCCCCTCACGACACCCTCCGCAACGACACCAGGTCCGCCAGCTCCACATCCGTGAGTTCCGTCAGTGCCGCCTCGCCGCCGCCGAGCACCGCGTCCGCCAACGCCTGCTTCGCCGACAGGAGTTCGGCGATGCGGTCCTCCACCGTGCCCTCCGCGATCAGGCGGTGGACCTGGACCGGCTGGGTCTGGCCGATGCGGTAGGCGCGGTCCGTGGCCTGTTCCTCCACCGCCGGGTTCCACCAGCGGTCGTAGTGGATGACGTGGCCCGCTCGGGTGAGGTTCAGGCCCGTGCCCGCCGCCTTCAAGGAAAGGAGGAATACCGGGGCCTCGCCCGACTGGAAGCGGTCCACCATCTCCTCCCTGCGCGGAACCGGCGTACCGCCGTGCAGGAGTTGGGTGCCGATGCCGCGCCGCGACAGGTGCGACTCGAGGAGGCGCGCCATCTCCACGTACTGCGTGAAGATCAGGACCGCGCCGTCCTCCGCCAGGATCGTGTCCAGGAGTTCGTCGAGGAGTTCCAGTTTCCCCGAGCGCGAGCGGCCCGCGCGCGTCGCGATCTCGCCGTCCTTCAAGTACTGCGCCGGGTGGTTGCAGATCTGCTTCAGCGCCATCAGCAGCTTCATGACAAGGCCCCTGCGCGCGATGCCCTCCGACGCCTCGATGCGGGCGAGTGTCTCGCGTACGACCGCCTCGTAGAGCGACGCCTGTTCGCGGGTGAGCGTGACCGGGTGGTCCGTCTCCGTCTTCGGGGGGAGTTCCGGGGCGATGCCCGGGTCGGACTTCTTGCGGCGCAGGAGGAAGGGGCGGACCAGGCGGGCGAGGCGCTCCATCGCCTCGTCGTTCTCCGCGAACTCGCCGCCCTCCACCAGGCGGGCGTGGCGTGCGCGGAACGACTTGAGCGGGCCGAGCAGGCCCGGCGTCGTCCAGTCCAGCAAGGCCCAGAGCTCGGAGAGGTTGTTCTCGACCGGGGTGCCGGTGAGCGCCACTCTCGCCCGGGAGGGGATCGTGCGCAGCGCCTTCGCCGTCGCCGCGTGCGGGTTCTTGACGTGCTGCGCCTCGTCCGCCACCACCAATCCCCAGGCGTGGCCCGCCAGTTCGGACGCACTCGTACGCATCGTTCCGTACGTCGTCAGGACGAAACCGCCCTTCAGGTCGCCGTCGAGGCTTCGGCCCGCGCCGTGGAAGCGGCGCACCGGCACCCCCGGCGCGAACCGCTCGATCTCCCGCTGCCAGTTGCCGAGCAGCGACGCCGGGCAGACCACCAGTGTCGGCTCGGGGCGGGCCCGGTGCAGATGGAGGGCGATCAGGGTGACCGTCTTGCCGAGGCCCATGTCGTCGGCGAGGCAGCCGCCGAGGCCCAGCGATGTCATGCGGTCCAGCCACGCCAGGCCCCGGAGCTGGTAGTCGCGGAGGGTCGCCGCGAGGGCGGGGGGCTGGGCCACCGGGCTCAGGTCGCCGGTCAGGCGTTCCCGCATCCTGGCCAGGGCGCCGACCGGCACCGCATCGACCCGCTCGCCCTCCACCTCCGCCGCCCCCGTCAGCGCGACGGACAGCGCGTCCACCGGGTCCAGGAGGCCCAGATCCCGCTTGCGCGCCTTGCGTACGAGTTCGGGGTCGACCAGGACCCACTGGTCACGGAGGCGTACGACCGGGCGGTGCGCCTCCGCCAGGATGTCCATCTCCGCCTCGGTGAGCGGACTCCCGCCCTCCGCGCCTTCGCCGTCATCGGGACCCAGCGCCAGCTGCCAGCGGAATTCCAGTAGTTGCTCGGTCTTGAAGAAGTCGAAGTTGTCCGCAGCGGTGCCGGGCGCGGGGCGCACGACAGCCGTCGCGGTCAGCCCTCGGGTCAGCTCCCTGGGCCAGTGCACGGCCACACCCGCCGCGCCGAGCCTGGTCGCCGCCGTGCCGAGGAGTTCGTACAACTCCCCTTCGCTCAGCGGCAGCACGTCGGGGCGCGGGCGCTCAAGGAGGCGGGTCAGCGGCGGCCATACGCGGGCCGCGCGGCGCACCGCGAGCAGCGTGTCGACGCGGGCGCGAGGGCCGAAGTGGTCGGCGCCCGCCCAGAGTTGGGCCGCGTCCGTCACGAGGGTGGGGTCGGCGAGGCTGTGCACCTGGACGACGGCCGCCGCCGGGCTCGCCACGCTCTCGCGGGAGCCGCCCGTCCGGCCGCCCGACTCGGCATCGGGTACGCCAGGCCCATCGGGTACATCGGCCGACGCGCCGTCGAACACCTCGTGCGCCCGCAGGTCGAGCCGCAGCGACACCCGAACCCCCGCGTCCATCCCGGCCGCCACCTCCGCGGCCCACTCCCGCGCACCCGGCAGCCGCTGCGGCTCCCGCGCCGCGAAGGGCGCGCCGACCGCGTGCGCCGCCGCGGGCGTACGCGGCAGGGTGTCCACCACCGCGTCGACGAAGGCCCTGACGAGGGCGAGCGGCTCGGGGAGCAGGAGGGGCTTGCTGCCGGGCAGCGGTACGGCGTGCGCCTCGGCCGGCAGCGCGGCGGCGATCGCCCGCAGCTGCGTGACGTCGGCGGCGTCCAGCGGACCGGCCCGCCACGCGTCCAGGTCGCCGCCGGTCAGGCCGGGCAGCAGCCTGCCCCGCGCGGCCAGGTGCAGGGCGTGCCGGGCCGCGGCGGCCCAGCACGCCACGGCGGGGTGCGCGGGCCCGGCGCCCAGCAGGAGCGCGGCGGCTTCGGCCACCGGCAGGATCAGCGCGGGGACGGTACGGGTGCGGATGCCCTTGCCGTGCGGGCGTACGACGGCGATCTCACCCTCGACGGCGCCGGGCACCCCGCGCGCGCCGGTGGGCCGGTCATCGCCTGCCGGTCCGCGCCCGCCGGGAAGCTCACCCCCGCCGGAAAGCCCGCGCCCGCCAGGCAGCTCACCCCCGCCAGGGAGCCCGCGCCCACCGGGAAGCTCACCCCCGCCGGGAAGCTCACCCTCACCGGGAAGCTTCCCCTCCGGCGCCCAGAACGCGACCCGCCCCTCCCTCGGCACCTCGGCCGGCAGGAAGACGGCGGCGCAGGAGCGTACGAGCTCGCCGACCCGCCCGGCAGAAGGCCCGGCAGCGACACCAGCGACACCAGCGGCTGCGGCGACACCAGCGGCCGCAGCCGTCGCCGCGGAAGCCCCCACCATCACGTTCACCACCTCGCTCACCCTCAGTCACCCGCGCGTCATTCCCGCACGCCACCCTAGGCCAGCCGCTCACAGGTGAGCGCTGGTAGGAAACTTTCCTAACAATAGTTCGTCCGAAGTTATTGACGCGCACATGACGCATCGACAAGATGCCTGCGAATGGCCTCCGCACCGTTCACGGCCCCCCACGCCGATCTAGGAGACGGACATGCCGCCCACCCCCCGCGCCATGAACTCCCGTACGAACAAAGCCCGTTGGGCCATCCCCCTGGCAGCAGGCGCCTCGCTCGCGCTGGTCGGCGGGACCCTCCTGTGGTCCCCTGCCGACGAGGCCGACGCCGCGCCGAGCGGCAACGACACGAAAGCGGCCTTCACCGCGGTGGCCGCCGGAGACATCGCCGAACAGTGCACCTCGGACGACAGCGGCTGCGCCCACCCCAAGACCGCCGCGCTCGTCAAGCAGCTCAACCCGTCCTTCGTGATGACCATGGGCGACAACCAGTACGACGACGCACGGCTGCAGGACTTCGAGGACTACTACGACACCAGCTGGGGCGCGTTCAAGGACAAGACGCGCCCGGTGCCGGGCAACCACGAGACGTACGACCCGGAAGGCGCCCTGGAGGGCTACAAGTCCTACTTCGGCAGCGTCGCCTACCCCAAGGGCGAGAGCTACTACAGCTTCGACAAGGACAACTGGCACTTCATCGCCCTCGACTCCAACAGCTTCGACGACAAGGCGCAGATCGACTGGCTCAAGGCCGACCTCGCCGCCAACTCCAAGAAGTGCGTGGCCGCTTACTGGCACCACCCCCTCTTCTCCTCGGGCGAGCACGGCAACGACCCGGTCAGCAGGCCCGTCTGGAAGCTCCTGTACGCCAACAAGGCCGAGCTGGTCATGAACGGACACGACCACCACTACGAGCGGTTCGCGCCGCAGAACCCGGACGGAAAGGCCGACGCCAACGGCATCGTCGAGCTGCTCGGCGGCATGGGCGGCGCCAACCCGTACAAGATCGAGGAGGTCCAGCCCAACAGCCAGAAGCGGATCACCAAGACGTACGGCGTGGTGAAGCTGAACTTCACCGACACCGGCTTCTCCTGGAACCTCGTCGGCTCGGACGGCGCGACGAAGGACAGCAGCCCGTCCTACAACTGCCGCTGAGCCGCCGAGATGTATCTGGCGTCAACGGACGCGGTCGCGAAGGCCAAGGACAAGGACAAGGCAGAGCCCGAGGCCAGGACCGGGGGCGGCCGCCGCGTCGCCGGGCCCGTCCTCGCCCTCGGCGCGGTCAGCCTGGTCACCGACATCTCGTCCGAGATGGTCACGGCGGTCCTTCCGCTCTACTTCGTTCTCCAACTCGGCCTCTCGCCGCTCCAGTTCGGTTTCCTGGACGGCCTCTACAACGGCGTGACCGCGTTCGTGCGACTCCTCGGCGGGTACGCCGCCGACCGCGGCGGGCGGCACAAGCTCGTCGCCGGCGGCGGCTACGCCCTCTCCGCGCTCTCCCGGCTCGGCCTGCTCCTCGCGGGCGGCGCCACGGCCGGGATCGGTGCGGCGCTCGCCGCGGACCGCATCGGCAAGGGCGTGCGGACCGCGCCCCGCGACGCGCTCATCTCGCTCAGCAGTCCGCCGGACGCCCTCGGCAGGGCGTTCGGCGTGCACCGCGCGATGGATACGACGGGCGCGCTGCTCGGGCCGCTCGCCGCGTTCGCGCTGCTCTGGGCGACGGCGGACGCGTACGACGCCGTGTTCGTGGTCAGCTTCTGCTTCGGGGTGCTCGGAGTCCTGATGCTGATCGCGTTCGTGCCGGGGCGGCAGGACCAGGCGCCGCCCGTACCGGACAAGGCCGAGCCGGCAGCCCGCCGCTTCAAGGCACTTGGCCTCCTCCGCGTCCCCGCCTTCCGGCGCATCCTGTGCGCCGCTTCCCTCCTCGGCGCCGCCACCATCGGCGACGCCTTCCTCTATCTGCTCCTGCAGCGGCGGCTCGACTTCGCGGTGAGCTGGTTCCCGCTGCTGCCGCTGGGCGCCGCCGCGGTCTATCTGCTGCTCGCGGTGCCCGCAGGGCGCCTCGCCGACCGCACGGGGCGCCGCGTCCCCTTCCTGGCCGGGCATGTGGCGCTGCTCGGCGGATACGTCCTGCTGCTCTCCCCCACCGACGGCTGGGCCCTGCTCATCGGCGTACTCCTGCTCCTCGGCATCTTCTACGCGGCCACCGACGGCGTCCTGATGGCGCTCGCCACACCCGTGCTTCCCCCGGGGCGCCGGGCCGGCGGCATGGCGGTCCTGCAGACGGGCCAGGCGCTGGCCCGCCTCGTCGCGGCCGCCGGGTTCGGCGCGGCCTGGACGCTGTGGGGCATCGGCCCCGCACTGACCTGCGCGGCGCTCGCACTGACGGCGGCACTGGCGGGAGCGACAGCGCTCCTCCCCCGCCACGAAAGGCAGACATGACGCAGAACACCGCATCCCCAAGGCTCTCCCTGCGCGCCCGCGTCATCGCCGTGGCCGTGGCCGCCGCCGTCCTCGCGACGGTGGCCGTCGCCTACACATTGCGCGCGGCCGACCGGGCCGAACCGACCGCCGCCACCTCGGAGTTCGCACTCGACCCCGGCCACCTGTACTTCCGCAGCACGGAAGCAGGCACGAAAGGGGGAGTGGGAGCGGGCCGCGTGGCCCGGACCGGCAGCGCACTCGGCCAAGGCCCCCGCACCACGGGCGGCCCCTCCTGCGAGCGCTTCTACGCCGCCGCGGGCACCGCGCTCTGCCTCCAGCGCCGCCCGGGGATCCCGCCCCAGTCGTACGCACTCGTCCTCGACCGGCAGTTGCGCGAGAAGCGCCGCATCGCGCTGACCGGCATCCCCAACCGGGCCCGGGTCTCGGCGTCGGGCCGGATGCTGTCCTGGACGATGTTCGCGACGGGCGACTCGTACGCGGGGTCCTCCTTCTCCACCCGCACCTCGATCCTGGACACCCGCACGGGCTACTTGATCAAGAACATGGAGGAGATCCCCCTCACCCTCGACGGCCGCCGCTACCACTCCCCCGACGTCAACTACTGGGGCGTCACCTTCGCCGAGGGCGACAACCGCTTCTACGCCACCGTCTCGACCAAGGGCAGGACGTACCTGGTCCAGGGCGACATGAAGAAGTGGGCGGCCCGCACCCTGCGCACGAACGTGGAGTGCCCCTCGCTCTCCCCCGACAACACGCGTCTGGTGTTCAAGAAGCGCGTACGAAAGGGGAGTTCGGACCCCTGGCGCCTCTACGTCCTCGACCTTCGCACGATGCGCGAACACCCCCTCGCCGAGACCCACGGCGTCGACGACCAGGCCGCATGGCTGGACGACGACACCGTGGCGTACGCCCTGCCGGGCGCGGAGGGCAGGAAGCAGGACATCTGGACGGCGCGGGCCGACGGGAAGGGGGCGCCGAACTTGCGCGTACGAGGCGGGACTTCACCGGCGGCGGTGCGCTGACCTGCGCTCGGCCCGCCCCGGGCGGAATTCGGATGCGCGCCACCGGCAGCTTCCCGCAGGATCGGCCGCATGACCACCACGCACCGCACCGTCGTGCCCACCCTCTTCCCGCCGCCCGGATACGCCCACGCCGCCCTCGTCGAGGCCGGCACCAAGCTCGCCTTCATGGCGGGCTCGGTGCCGCTCGACCCCGAGGGGAATCTCGTCGGGGAGGGTGACGTGGTCCGCCAGGCCGAACAGGTCGTCGCCAATCTCGACGAGGCCCTGCGCGCGATCGGCAGCGACCTGACGCAGGTGGTGGCCAGCACGGTGTACGTCGTGAGCGACGAGCCCGGCCCGCTGAGCGAGGTGTGGGAGGTCGTCCGCGCCTCCGACCTCCTCGCGAAGGGTCCGCACACCTCGACACTCCTTGGCACGACATGCCTCGGCTACACCGGCCAGCTGGTGGAGATCACCGCCACGGCCGTTGTCCCGGAGTAGCCATGACCGTGGTCCCGGGTTGCCACGACCGTGGCCCCGGAGTAGCTCAGCCCCGCGCCCTGCTCGCGAGCCCCAGCGCGTACTGCGGCCACCACTGCCCCGCCCTCGGCCCGCCCCGGCAGGTTCCGTCGGACTCGCCGGGCCGCTTGATCCACAGGTAGGCGTCGAGCGCGGGGTCGCCGGTGACGGTGGTGGGCGGGGTGCCGAGGGCGCGGCCCGGCGGGTTGCACCAGGCTTCGTCGCCGCCGCCCGTGTAGGGGCCGTTGCCGTTGCGGCTGCTGTCGACGACGAAGTGCTTGGCGCCGCCGAGCGCTCTGGCCAGGCGGTGTCCGTACTCCGAACTCACCGCGTTCGTCTGATAGTTGGACACGTTGATGGCGAAGCCGTCGGCCCCGGCGATCCCGGCCTGCCGCAGCGGCGCCACAAGACGGCTCTCGGCGGGGATCCAGCCGGCGTTGCCCGCGTCGAGATAGACCTTGGTGTGCGGGCGCGCCTTGATGCGGTCGACGGCGTAGGCGAGAAGGCCGTACCGCTCGCGGGCGTCGGCCTTCGCGCAGCCCGCGATCTTCTGCGCGACGGCGTCCGGTTCGACGATGACGTACGCGGCGCGCTCCCCGATGCCCGCGGCGAACTCGTCGATCCACCGCCGGTACTCCGCCGCCGTCGCCGCCCCGCCTCCGGAGTAGTCACCGCAGTCGCGGTGCGGGATGAAGTACGCGACGAGCACCGCGGTGCGCCGCTGCGCGGTCGCCGCCTCCGTGGCCGCGCGGACCACGGGCCCGGGTCCCGGACTGTGCAGCCACACGGCCTGGGGGCGCCCTGAGATGCGCTCGACGAGACGGGCGTCGGCGGTCCTGCCCTGTCGGCGCCACGCGGTGGCCTGGCGTGCCGCGGCGCTGTTCGGGTCGACCCAGAAGGTGGGCCCCGGGGCGTCACCCCCCGCGTGTACGGCGGCGTACGCGGGGTCGGCCGCACCCTGGGACACCGCGCCGGACGCCGCCGCGCTCAGGAGCAGCGCGGTGGCGAGGACCCGGGCAAGGCGGGGCCGGGCAAGACGGGGCCGGACGAGGCGAGGACGGCCCAGGCGGGGACGGGCAGAGCGCGGACGGGCACGCTCGGGTGATCGGAAGGGCGGCTGCGACACCGGGCACCTCCAGTTGCTCGGCACCGGACGGTCCCGGCGCGTTCCCCGGAGTCTGCGGTCGTCCGGCCCCCGCAAGGCCTCGCACGCCGCCGGTCGGGCGGCAGATCACCCGAAGAATCACTCCGACGGCGGCGCCCAAGTGCGCGTCTTCGGCAGGGGTTTGGCGTAGCCACCGGCGCGGCTCGTGGTCAGGCCGAGCCCGACGAGGGACTCGGCGAGCTTCACCGCGGCGGCCACGCCGTCGACCACGGGCATGTCGAGGGCGGCGCCGACCTTCTCCTGCAGCCCGGTCATCCCCGCACAGCCGAGCACCAGGACCTCGGCCCCCGCGTCACGGGCCCGCTCGGCCGCCGCGAGGAAGGCGCGGACGGTGGTCTCGGAGTCCCCGAGGTCGAGGACGCCGAGCCCGGTCCCCACCACGGCGGCACAGTTCTGCGCGACGCCGGCCGCGTGCAGGCTGTCCTCGATCTGGCCGCGCGCCCGGTCGAGAGTGGTGACGACGCCGTACCGCCGCCCGAGCAGACAGGCCAGATGTGCGGCCGCCTCGGTGATGTCGACGACGGGCACGTCGAGGAGCTCCCGGGCGCCCTCGCGTCCGTGCTCGCCGAACCCGGCCATGACCACGGCGTCGTAGGGCTCCTCGTGTCCGCGCAGGGTGTCGAGGACGGCGGCCGCCGAGAGATAGCTGTCGAGCCACCCCTCGGCGGACTCAGGACCCCAGGCGGGGGTGAGCCCGACGATGGAGGTGCCGGGGGCTGCGGCGTCCCGCGCGCCCGCGACGATCTCCTCGGTCATCGCCCGGGTCGTGTTGCAGTTGGTGACGACGATGCGCACTAGCCCTCCACCGCATCCGTGAGTGCCGCGGTCCGCTCGGCGCGGCACAGCGCGGCGTAGAGCAGCGCGGCCGTCGCGGTCCCGATGAACCAGGAGTACGGCGCCACGTAGTCGAAGAACGGCACGAGCGCGCACACGGCCGCGAAGCCCGCCGTCGGCACGAAGGCGGCGAGCGCCTTCGGGTTGACGCCCTTCTTGTAGTAGTAGGGCGATCCCGGCTCTGCCTTGAAGAGCGCTTCGGCGTCGATGCGCCCGCGCTTCACCCAGAAGTAGTCGACCGCGATGATCCCGAACAGCGGTCCGAGGAAGGCACCGAGGCCGCCCAGGAAGTAGTTGACGACGGTCGGGTTGGAGTAGAGGTTCCACGGCGTGACGAGCAGCGCGGCGACCGTGGAGATGATCCCGCCGATCTTGAAGGTGATCTTCTGCGGCCAGACGTTGGCGAGGTCGTACGCGGGTGAGACGAAGTTGGCGACGATGTTCACGCCCATCGTGGCGACGGCGAAGGTGAGCGCCCCGAAGATGAGGACCCAGGTGTTGCCGATCTCGGCGACCAGTTCGGCGGGGTCGGTGATGGCCTTGCCGAAGACTTCGAGGCTGCCCGCGGTGACGATGACGGAGAGGATCACGAAGGCCGTGGAGTTGATGGGCAGGCCCCAGAAGTTGCCGCGCTTGACGGTGCGGTAGTCGGGGGCGAAGCGCGAGAAGTCGCAGAAGTTGAGCATCAGCGTGCCGTAGGTGGCGAGGATGAGCCCGATGGCGCCGAACCACTGCCGCACCTGCTCGCCGGTGGAGACCGGGTTCGGGGTGCTGGTGAGCGAGATGGTCCAGCCGGCCTTCCACAGGATCCACACGGCGAGCGCGATCATCACGACCCAGATGGCGGGCCCGCAGAAGTCCTGGAACTTCCGTACGGATTCCATGCCTCGGGTCATGATCAGCCCCTGCACGAGCCAGAGGGCGACGAACGAACACCAGCCGAGGGCGTGCAACCCGAGGAAGGAGTGCTCGGTCCAGGCGTCGAGCCCCGGGAAGGCGGCGATCAGCATCACGTTGACCGCGATGGAGGCCAGATAGGTCTGGATTCCGTACCACATGATGGCGATCACGGCCCGGATCAGGGCGGGGATGTTGGCGCCCCAGACACCGAAGCTGATGCGGCTGACGACGGGGAACGGCACGCCGTGGCGCTGGCCGATGCGCCCCATCATGTTCATCCCGACGTAGATGAGCACGAAGCCGACGAGGAGCGAGGTGAAGATCTGCCAGACGTTGAGGCCGAGGACCAGGAGGCCCGCCGCGAAGGTGTAGTTGCCGAGGTTGTGGACGTCGGACATCCACAGGGCGAAGAGATCGAAGACCTTCCACTTGCGCTCGGCGGAGGGCGCGAGGTCTTCGTTGGTGAGGCGGGGATCGGGCACGAAGTCGGTTGCGGCGCCCGGGGCGTCGGCGCGCTGGGTGAGGGACACGGGGCCTCCTGCGAGGAATCCTGCGGGGGACGGAGGTGCGGCGCGCTTTGGTATACCAAAGTTTGGTATACCAAAGATTCCGTCATGCTCCCGCTCCCGACGGCGCCCGGCAATGTCCGTACGGTTACGAATCGGTAAATCGAAGCGGGGTTCGGCAATGATGGACTCCATGACGACCGTGGAGCAGCCGCTGGCCGCCGTACGTGAACGCGTGCTCGCCGCGTTGCGGCAGGAGATCATCGCCGGGCGCCTCGGCCCCGGGGACCGCCTGGTCGAACGGGAGGTGGCCGAGCGCCTGGGCGTGTCCAGGGTGCCGGTCCGCGAGGCGATCCGCGCCTTGGTCGCCGAGGGCTTCGTCACCTTCGAGACGCCACGCAGAACCGTGGTCCGCCGCCTGACCCGCACCGATGTGACCGAACTCTTCGAACTGCGTGAGGCGTTGGAGGTGTTCGCGGCGGGACGCGCGGCGGAACGGGCCACGGAGGAGGGTCTCGCGGAGCTGTCCGCGCTGCTCGACAGCGCCGCGAAGGCGACGCGCACGGCGGACGGGGAGGCGATCACGGACATCAACACGCGTTTCCACGACCGCCTGCTGGCGATGGCGGGGAACGGTCTGCTCACGTCGGTCATGGAGCCGGTGGACGGACGGCTGCGGTGGATGACGCGGCGGAACGAGGAGTGGACGCATCTGCTCGCGGAGCACCGGGAGTTGTACGAGGCGGTGGCTTCGGGGGACGCGGGGCGCGCGCGCGACGTGGCGCTGGCCCACGTGCGGACCAACTACCGGTCCACGGTGCGGCATCTCTTCGGCGAGGAAGAGGAACAGGACTAGTCCCCGACCCCGCCCCTTTCCACTGCCCCGCTCCGGCGCGGAGCCTCGCGCGCCGTCAGCACCGGCTTCGCCGCCATCACCGCCTTCGCCGAGTTCGTCCTCAATCGCCGGACGGGCCGGACGGGCCGGACGGATCCCAGCCCCGCCCCCGATACCGATCCGTCGCCGCCACCAGCTCCTCCGCGATCCCCCGCGCCCCCGCGTTGTGCCCCACACCCCCGACCATGACCAACTCACTCCCCGGCCAGGCCCCTTGAAGCCGCCAGGGAATCCCCACCAGATTCCCGAAGTCGAGAGTCCCCTGCACCAGGGTCCCCGGAATCCCGGCCAGCGCCCCCGCGTCCCGGAGCACGACCTCGTCCCCGCCCAGCCAGTGGTCATGGGCGAAGTAGTGCGTGACGGTCCGGGCGAAACCCGCCCGGAAGGCCGCGTCCTCGTACCGGGGGACGGACCGCGGCGCCTGCGACGCGAACGCCGTCTCCCAGTCGGTCCACGCCCGCGCGGCGGCAGCACGGACCCCCGCGTCGGAAGACTCCAGCAGCCGGTTGTAGGCAGCGGAGAGATCCCCGTCCCGCTCCCCCTCCGGGACCCCGTCCCGGAACGCCTCCCACGCCCCGGGAAAGATCTGCCCGAGCCCCCGCGTCAGCACCTCGACCTCCGCCCGGCTCCCCGTGGCCAGACCGGTGAGCACCAGCTCCGACACCCGGTCGGGGTACGTCTGCGCGTACCGCAGCCCCAGCACGGACCCCCAGGACCCGCCCCACACCAGCCACCGCTCGATCCCCAGATGCCGCCGCAGCAGCTCCAGGTCGGCCAGCAGATGCCCGGTCGTGTTGACGCTCATGTCGGTACGGGGATCACTCGCGTGCGGCGTCGACCGTCCGCACCCGCGCTGGTCCAGGAGCACCACCCGGTACGCCTCGGGGTCGAAGTACCGCCGGAAGAACGGCGTGCACCCCGACCCCGGCCCTCCGTGCAGGACCACCGCCGACTTCCCCAGCGGGTTGCCGCAGACCTCCCAGTACACGCGGTTTCCGTCGCCGACTTCGAGCATGCCGTGGTCGTACGGCTCGATCTCCGGATAAAGGCCCATCGGCCGAAGGTAACCCGCTCCCCACGGGCCCCACCAGCTACCCGGCGCGCAGCCCCCGCATCCGCCCGTACGCGTACACGCACCCCGCGAGCGCCAGGTCCGAGAGCAGCATGAACCCGATCGAGTACGAGTCCTTGGCGCTGTAGATCGCGCCCATGACCAGCGGCGGGACGAAGCCTCCCAGGCCTCCCACCGCCCCGACGATCCCTGTCACCGATCCGACCTGGGCCTGTGGCGTCACCTGCGAGACGAGCGCGAAGACGCTGCCGCTCGCCGTGCCGAGCCCCGCCGCCATGGCGAGGAAGCAGATCGTGCCGCCCGGATTCAGCGACGGTTCGAAGGCCTGCACGATGGCGAAGACCGCGACGACGGACAGCGCGCACGAGGTGACCGTCGCCGGGTGGATCCGGTCGGAGAGCCAGCCGCCGATCGGGCGGAAGATGACGGTGACCAGCGCGAAACCGGCCGCCTTCGTGCCCGCTTCGGTGGGCGAGAGGTCGTACCAGGTCTTCAGGTACGTGGGCAGATAGACCCCGAAGGCGACGATGCCGCCGAACCCGATCGCGTACAGCGCGGACAGCTCCCACGTCACCCGCAGCCGTCCGGCCTCCCCGAGGCGGGTCGTGAGCGGGCTCGTCGGCACCGGACGGTCGGGGCGGTCGGTGATCAGGAGGGCCGCGAGCACCGCGTACGCCGCGAGCGCGATCGCCACGACCAGGAACGGCAGGTTGTCGCCGTGCTTGGCGATCCGCGGCGTGAAGTACCCGGAGAGCGCCACGCCTCCCATGCCCATCCCGAAGACACCCAGCGCGAAGCCGCGGTGCGCGGGCGGGAACCAGGAGTTGACCAGCGGGATACCGATCGCGAACGTCGTTCCGCCGAGGCCGAGCAGGAAGCCGACCGCGAGCATCGCGACGAAGTTGTCCTTGGCCGGAATGATCAGCAGCACCGGCACGATCGTGAGTGCCGAGATCAGCGGGAACATCAGCTTGGCGCCGTAGCGGTCGGTCAGCGCGCCGACCGGGACGCGGCCGAGCGAGCCGACGATGACCGGCACGGCGACCAGCAGGGACTGTGCGAACGACGTGAGCCCGAGCCGGTCGCCGAAGTCGCTGCCGAGCGGCGCGATGAGGTCCCATGCCCAGAAGGTGAGCGTGAACCCGACCGTGGCCACGGCGAGATTGCGGTAGGCGGCGGCCGACGGCTTGGCCTCGGCACTCTTGGCCGCGACGGTTGAGGAGTTCGTCATGTCATCACCGCTCCGAGCGCCACGAAGACGCAGATCAGTACGAAAAGGATGGCGAGCAGCGGCCAGACGAAGCGCAGGTACTTGTCGTAGCCGACTTTCGCGAGCGCGACGCCGCCGATGGTCACGGCGGTGGTCGGCACCCACAGGTTCATCCAGCCGCTCGCGGACTGCCACGCCGTGACGACGACCGCGCGCGAGACCCCGGCGAAGTCGGCGAGCGGGGCGAGGATCGGCATGGCGAGGGTCGCGTGGCCGGAGGTGGAGG
Source organism: Streptomyces sp. NPDC044044 (assembly GCF_056434405.1). NCBI lineage: Bacteria > Bacillati > Actinomycetota > Actinomycetes > Kitasatosporales > Streptomycetaceae > Streptomyces > Streptomyces sp. NPDC044044. Next base: position 250,611 of record NZ_JBWKFG010000010.1, read on the forward strand.
GGATCAGGAAGGCCAGCGGCAGGTTCACGACGAAGACGATGATCGCGAAGAGCCCGGACGACGTGCCCTTCACCACGCCCTCGATGGAGTGCAGGACGGTGTCCGTGACCTTCGAGTTGTTCATGATCACCGTGACGCCGCGCGCGAGCACGATGACCAGGGCGGGCGAGATGAAGTCGGCCGCGCCCTGGATGATCGTGGAGCTGACCTTCTGCTCGCCCATCCGCGCCACGCACCCGACGAGCACGGCCGCGCAGAAGAAGAGCGCCGCCAACTGCGGGAAGGACCAGCCGAGTTCGAAGCCGTACGGCTTCGCGTCCGCGTTGCCCGTGAGCGCGCTCGCCCAGGGCACCACGGAGAAGATCATGAAGGCGAAGACGAGAGCGACCACGACGAGCACGGTCTTGTGCAGACGCGTCAGCTCCGGCACCTCGCCCGCGTCGGCGGCGGTCTGCTCGCGGTCCCCGGGCAGGAAGCCGCTGAGGGAGCGGTCCGGGTTCTTCTGTACGCGCTTCGCGTAGCGGATGACGTAGGCGATGGTGACCGCGGTCAGGACGATCCACATCACGAACCGCAGCACGATGCCGTCGCCGAGCGAGATGTCGGCGGCGGAGGAGGCGACTCCGGTGGCGAACGGGTTGACCGTCGAGCAGAGCACGCCGATCCCCGCCCCCAGGATGATCGCGCCGACCGCGACCATGCGGTCGTAGCCGAGGGCGAGCATGAGGGGCACGATCAGGCCGTAGAAGCCGAGCGTCTCCTCCGCGAATCCCTCGACCGTGCCGAGGACGGAGAAGACGAGCATCACGCCCGCGATCAGCATCGCGCCGCGGTCGCGAAGGCGGTGGGCGAGGCGGCCGATGCCGCGGTCGAGGGCGCCGGTGGCGAAGACGACGGTGATGAACGCGCCGATGGCGAGCACGAACAGGAACACGCCCGCGCTGCCGTACAGCTCACCGGCCATGTCGGGCCCGACGACGCCCGACTTCTCGTCCTGGATGCCGTACAGGCCGTTGACCGGTGCGAGGAAGAGGTCGTTGAGCCGGTCGACGAAGGTCTGGCCGGAGTCGACGCGGTGGTAGCTGCCCTCGACGGGGGCTCCGTCGGCATTGCGGTCGTAGGCGCCGGAGGGGATGAGGAAGGCCAGCAGCCAGACGGCCACGGTGACGATCGCGAGGATGGTCAGGGCGCTAGGGAAGGTGAACTTCCTTTTGTGCTGCGGCTCTTCGGTGCCGGGATCCGTCGCGGTGGTGCTCATGCGCGGCGCTCCCCGTCGGCGCCGGAGCCTGCGCCTGTGCCTGTGCCTGAGCCATTGAAGTCGGCCGCGTACTCCCGCACGAAGGCGGCCATGGCGACGACCGTGTTGCGCAGCTCGGAGAAGAGCACGCGTTCGTTCGGGGCGTGCAGATTGCACATGCTGTCCTGGGCGCCGAAGAGCAGGACCTCGGCGCCGGGTGCCGCCTTCGCCAGGCCGTTGACCAGGGGGATGGAGCCGCCGGTCGCGACGAACGAGGCCTCCTCGCCCCAGGCTTCCTTGAGCGCGGCACGGGCGGCGCGGTAGGCGGGACCGCCTGTGGGCGCCTCGTAGCCGGGGCCCGTGTCGCCGGGCGTGACGGTGAGGGGGACGCCGAAGGGGGTGAGCGAGCGCAGGTGGTCGACCAGCTTGGCCTGCGCATCCTTCGCGTCCTGACGGGGGTGGAAGCGGAGGTTCAACTTGGCGCGTGCGTACGGCACGACGGCCGAAGCGGCATGTTCGACGCTCGGCGCGTCCAGGCCGATCACCGTGATCGCGGGGCCGCTCCAGAGCCGCTCGCCCAGGCTGCCGCTGCCGATGAGCGGCACCCCGTCGCGCACACCGGCGAGTGAGCGGAACTCGTCCTCGGTGTAGCTCGTGCCGCTCCAGTCCTCGCGCCGCAGCCCCTCGACGGCCACGTCTCCGTGTACGTCGTGCAGGGTGGCCAGAGCCTTGAGGAGCACGAGCAGCGCGTCGGGCGCCGCGCCCCCGAACTCCCCGCTGTGGCGCGGCTCGTCGAGGGTGCGCACCTCGACGACCACTTCGGACGCGCCGCGCAGGGCGGTGGTGAGGGTGGGGGTGCCGGGCCGGAGGTTGCCGAGGTCGGCGACCACCATGGCGTCGCAGGCGAACCGCTCCGGGTCGGTGGGCGGATAGTCGTCGAAGGCGCTGCCGTACTCCTCCTGGCCCTCGATGACGATCTTGATGCCGACGGGTGGCCTGCCGCCGTAGGCCCGCAGCATGCCCAGGTGCGCGATGACGTTGGACTTGTCGTCCGCGATGCCGCGGGCGCGCAGGCCCCCCTCGATCGGGGTGGGCTCGAAGGGCGGCGACTTCCACAGGCTCTCGTCGCCGGGCGGCTGGACGTCGTAGTGGCCGTAGAGCAGGACCGTCGGGGCGTCGGGGGTCGGCGGCGGGATCTCCCCGTAGATCACGGGTGAGGTGTCCGGCAGGTCGAGCCGCTCGACGGTCGGCACCCCCGCTCCCCGCAACAGCTCGACCAGCAGGTCGTGCGCCTCCTGCACCGGTGCGGCCGGGAAGCCGGGGAAGGCGATGGAGGGGATCGCGGCGAGCCGTTCGAGGTCGGCGCGCAACGTGTCCATCAGGTCATCGACGGTGGCTTCGAGCTTCATAGGCGGCACCCCTGGGTCGTCTGCATCCGGCTTTGTGGTGATTAGCCCGAATTATCAGACTCCGAGGGGAACGGATTCCGAACGGCTCGCCGTGCAGCCGGGGATGCCGCACCGCTGCCGCACAGCACCTGCCTGACCGCACAATGCCTGCCTGGGTGAGCGGCCATGCCGCGAGGCCCTTCCCCGGACATCACGGCCCCCGCCACGAACCACCCCACAGGCACTAAAGTCGGGGCATGGTTTCGGAGACTTCAGGCGGTGGCGGCAACGGCAACGGAGCCGGCGGTGCTCCGGCAGGCGCGGGTGCGGGCGGCGCGGGGGCAGGCGCTGGCGCGGGCGGGGGTTCCGTCCGGATCGACGCGTGGATCTGGTCCGTACGCCTGGTCAAGACCCGCTCCATGGGCGCGGCGGCCTGCAAGGGCGGCCATGTGCGGGTCAACGGCGAGCGCGTGAAGCCCGCTTACGGCGTGCACGTCGGCGACGAGGTACGCCTGCGCCACGCGGGCGGCCGTGAACACGTCGTCGTCGTGAAACGCCTCATCCGCAAGCGCGTGGGCCCTCCGGTGGCCGTCGAGTGCTACGTCGACAACAGCCCTCCCCCGCCGCCCCGCGAGGCCGTGGCCCCCGCCGGCGTACGCGACAGGGGAACGGGCCGCCCCACCAAGCGCGACCGCCGGGAGATGGAACGACTGCGGGGCGAGGCCTAGCCACGGCCTCGTCCCCGCACCGAGGGCCCACCCGGCATGACCCGGTGAGCCCTCGGCACGGGGACGGAACTCCACCCCGGTGCGGCGCCTTTCACTCGCCGCGGCCCACGCCTCGCCGCTGAAGGAGACGGATCAGCTCCGCGTTCTGCCCGCGCCGCGCCCAGGCGATCCACGCGAGCGGCAGGATGAGGATGAGCGGCGTGGCGGCGTTCTCCCCGCCGAGCGCGGTCACGCTCACGATGAAGGCACCGATCATCAGCCCGACGAGACTCGTCGCGCCGACGGAACTGAGCACCGGGACCAGCAGCGCGATCCCGCCGAGCACCTCCAGCGCGCCGATCGCGTACATCCCCGGATCGCCCCACCCGAGCCTCTCGAAGGCCTCGACCGCCGTGGGGTGCGCGATCAGCTTCGGAGCCCCGCTGGCGAGAGCGAAGAACAGGGCGAGCACGACCTGGACCGTGCGCAGCGTGATGCGAACGGAGCGGCGCCCTCCAAGGGCGGAGGCGCTGGAGGCGGTGCCGCTGGGGGCGGTGGAGGCGGAGGCGCTGGGGGCGGTGGTGGCCGTGGTCATGGTGATCTCCTCGATCTCCTCGATGCGCAGGGGCTGTTGTGCTGTCACCGAGATAGACCGGCCCGCCCCACGGAACTCATCGCCCGGCAGCACACCATCTCCGCCGGGCGTCGCCCGCAGCCCACCGTCAGCGCACCGGCACCGCCCGCACCCAAGTCCCGTCCTCCGTGAGGTACTTGTCGACCTTCAGCCCCGCCTCCTCCAGCGCCTGCTCGAACTGCTCCTTCGTGAGCGGCCGGGCGCGGAACGTGTGGGTCCATGCGGCGTCCGGGAAGACGTACTCCGCGCGCACCTCGTTCACCCCGTCCCCCACCGGCTCCGCCGACACGATCCGCACCGTGAACCCACCGGGGTCGACCCGCTCCCTCGGCAGGTTCGTGTGGTAGTCCGCGCCCTCCCGCTGGATCAGCACCCAGCCTTCGTCCGTCACATGGCTCCGGCAGGCCCGCAGCATCCCGCGGCGCACCGACACGTCGCCGGTGTGCACGAGGAACGACGCGAGCATCACCACCTCGAACCGCTCGTCCAGTTCGAGCTTCTCGATCGGGCTGTGGACCGTGCGCACCCGCCCGCCGACCGCGGAGACCTTCTCCAGCATCTCGGGGGACTCGTCCACCGCCGTGATCCGGAACCCCCGCTCCAGCAGCGGACGCGTCACCCGCCCCGCACCGCTGCCCAGCTCCAGAATGTGCGCCCCGGCCGGTACCGCACCGGCGATGACATCGGGCTCGTCCCCGACGGACAGGCGCGCGTACAGGTCCACCGCGCAGCCGTCCGGCGTGATCGCTCCCGGGCCCGTCCCCTCGTATCCCTCACGCATCTCAGCAGTCATGCCCCGTCAACGAAGCGCTTCGAGGGCCCGTTCCCACCTCTCCCATTGGCCCCGTCGTCTACAGCGGGAACCAGCCATGCCCTCCATACCAGTGGCCTCCCGCCCTCAAGTGGTCCCCCACGGCTCTCTCCACCCTTGTCCGCCGCGGCAGTTCGGCCACGGGCAGGTCCCCGTCGCCGAAGACGAAGGCGACGGGAGCGCTGTCGTCCGGCTCCCGCCCATACCCGTCCGCGAGGTGGAAGCGCTCCTGGAAGCGGACGATGTTCGCGTCCGCCGGCAGATACCGCTTCAGCTGCGGATCGAGCAGCCAGGAGTGGCACACTGCTATCTCATATCGCTCCTCCGGGAAGTGCCGCGCGAAGAACTCCCGCGCCAGCCATATCGACCGGTCGCAGGCCTCCGGGGACAGCGGCCCCCGGAAGTCGGTGATGTGGAGGTTCAGACAGAGGTCCCCCCGGCTCGCGGAATGCCCCGCCGCGGCCACCACCCCGCCCATCCGCTCCCCCAGCACCGCGCGCTGGAACTGCAGCCGCCCCAGTTGGTAGAGCTCGCCCCGGAAATGCAGGGAATTCCAGCTCGGGTGCAGCAGCCCGGGACCACCGCGCGCCCTGCGGTGCACCGCGATGTGCCGTCCGAGGTCGGCGAGCGTGTGCCGGGAGACGTCGTCCGGGATGCCGTGACTCCGGTGATACGCGCGCACGTACGGCAAGGCCGCCACGAAGACGTACACGTAGAAGTAGGCCCCGAAGGTGCCCAACTCCACCGGCAAGGGAGCGTACTTGGGGCCCGCACCCGGCCTTCCCATGTCCCGCACCGTCCCGGCGACGCTGCGGTCGAGCAGCCACCGCGCCTCGGGGTCCTCCGTCAGCCGTCCGCGCAGGGCCAGCAGGGCGTTGATGTCCTCGTGCGGCACGGCCAGGTCGAGCAGCACGTCCGGCAGCTCGTCGGCAGAGGGCAGCACGGCCGCGGCCCGCGGCACCTCCACGCCCTCCGGGGCCTCCTGGGCCTCCTGGGCCTCCAGATCCTGCAGCCACGCGGCGAGCCGCTCGTCCGACCTCGCCCGGTTCCTCAGTACGTCCAGCACAGCCCTGCCCCCCCGATCGACACATCTACGATCTTGAAGCCTCGGGCCCTTCCGGTCCACCACCCACGGGTGGATCCTTGAAGGTGGAGACGCGCAGGGAAGGGTGGAGAACGGGGTGGAGAACGGGATAGAGAGGGAGGAGATGACCTCTCCTGATGCGCACAGGCAGTGAACCGGTGACCGCGCGCAGTCCGCTGCGCATGCGCTTCTGGTTCAGCGTGTGGGGCCTGATCTGGGCCACGTTCGGCACCGTCGCCTTCGCCCTCGTGGGCCGCCCCGAGTGGGCGCTCGCCTGCGGGGTGCTCTGGCTGATCGTCACCGCCGACATGGCGGTGATCCTGCACCACATCCACCAGGGCCCGCACTATCAGCCGGGCCGCGACATCCCGCCGTACGACCCTCCGCGGACCGGGAGGACGGGTTAGCCATGGGGACTGGCCGGCCAAGAGGGACGGACCGGCCAAGGAGAGGTGTCAGCCCTCGGCGCCCGCGGTGCCCTCGGTGCCCTCGGTGCCCGCGCCGCCGCCGTCGTCGAAGCGCGCCGCCGCCAGGTAGTCCGGCTGCGGGTCGAGCGCAGCGGCGAGGCGGAAGTGGCGGCGGGCCTGGTCGGGCCGCGCCGCGCGTTCGTACGTGCGGGCCAGGGCGAAATGGGCGAACGCGTTGTCCGGCTCGCGCTCCAGGACGATGCTGAACTCCAGCTCGGCGGCGCGCAGTTGAGCGGCGGCGAAGAAGGCGCGCGCCCGCAGCAGCCGCGCCGCCGTGTTCTCGGGGTGGGCCGCGATGACCGTGTCGAGCAGCTTCACCGCGCCTCGGGGGTCCCGCGCGGCAAGGAGCTGCTCCGCCGCACGGAAGTCGATGACATGGGTCTCCGGGGTAATTTCGGGCACGCGTGACTCCTTCCCTCGCTGCTCTGTGTCAACGCCCGTCACGCCGACGCCTATTCCGTCAAGTCTCCCCGTGAACGCGGCCCCCACACTCCGGCACCGCCCCTCACCCTCCGCGCCCTCCGCGCCCCTCACAGCGCCAGAGCCGTCAGCACGAGTCCGAGCAGCAGCACCGCCGCGCCCGCCGCCACGAATCCCCGGTCGATGCCCTTGCGCTCGCGCCCCAGCACGACGGTCTCCCGGGGATCGTCGCTGTCGTACGCGATGCGCACCCGGTCGCCCGCGGCGAGCGGCGCCCTCCTGCTGGGCGGCACCGGGGACACCACCTCGACGACCCGCCCGTCCCCCGTCTCGAACTGCAGCATCGGCCTCTCGGCACCCGGCTGCACCGCCTTGACCAGGGCCTCCGTCACCTCGCCCAGGTCCGTGATGCGCCGGGTCTGCCGCAGGCCGTACGCACCGGCCAGCAGCGCGACCAGGCCGCCCAGAGCGGTGAACACCGCCAGTACGACCACTCCCGCCTCCTTCTAGGCCGCGCGTGCCCGCCGCGCGAGGTCCGCCCATACAGCGCCGACCCGCTGCTCCAGTCCCTCCAGCGGGCCGTCGTTGTCGATCACGATGTCCGCGATCTCCAGACGCTTCTCGCGCGTCGCCTGGGCGGCCATCCGCGCGCGGGCGTCCTCCTCGCTCATGCCGCGCAGCCGCACGAGACGCTCCAGCTGGGTCTCGGGGCTCGCGTCGACCACGACCACGAGGTCGTACAGCGGCGCCAGGCCGTTCTCCGCGAGCAGCGGCACGTCGTGCACGACCACCGCGTCCTGCGAGGCCGCCCCCTCGAGCTCGGCGGAGCGGGCGCCGACCAGCGGGTGCACGATCGAATTCAGCACGGCCAGCTTCTCCGGGTCGGCGAAGACGATCGAGCCCAGCTTCGGCCGGTCGAGGGTGCCGTCCGGGGCGAGGATCTCCTGCCCGAAGGCGTCAACGACCTTCGCAAGCCCGTCGGTTCCCGGCTCCACGACCTCTCGCGCGATCTTGTCGGCGTCGATCAGCACGGCTCCCGACGCGACGAGGAGACGCGATACTTCACTCTTGCCGGCGCCGATACCGCCGGTCAGGCCCACCTTCAGCATGACCGGCAGCTTAGGGGGTGGCGTTACGCTCCGCCCTCCCGGATACGCGTTCCCCTCCCGGATACGCGCTACCCTCCCGGCCACGCTCCACCCTCCCGGATATGCGTCGCGCCCTTCCCGCTACGCGTCGCCCTCGCGCTCGGCGAGGAAGCGTTCGAATTCCTGGCCGATCTCGTCGGCCGACGGGATGTCCATGGGCTCCGCGAGCATGTTGCCGCGCGCGTCGGCACCTGCCGCGGCGTCGTACTGGTGCTCAAGTCCCTGCACGAGGGCGACCAGTTCCTCGTCGCCCTCCTGGATCTGCCGGTCGATCTCGGTCTGGGTGCGGTGCGCCTCGGTGCGCAGGCCGTGCGCGACGCTCGGCAGCACGAGGCCCGTCGCCGCGGTGATCGCCTCGAGGACCGTGAGAGCGGCGTCCGGGTACGCGGAGCGCGCGATGTAGTGCGGGACGTGCGCGGCGACGCCGAGCACGTCGTGGCCCGCTTCCAGGAGGCGGTACTCGACGAGCGAGGCCGCACTGCCGGGCACCTGCGCCTCGTCGAAGGGGCTGCGGTGCCCCGGCACCAGGTCGGTGCGGTTGCCGTGCGGGGTGAGGCCCACGGGGCGGGTGTGCGGCACGCCCATGGGGATGCCGTGGAAGTTCACCGAGAGGCGTACGCCGAGCCGCTCCACGATCTGCGCGACGGCGGCCGCGAAGCGCTCCCACTCGACGTCGGGCTCGGGCCCGGAGAGCACCAGGAAGGGCGCACCCGTGGCGTCCTGGAGCAGCCGCACGTCGAGCGTGGGCACCTCGTAGTCGGTCCAGCGGTCGCGCCGGAACGTGAGCAGCGGGCGGCGCGCGCGGTAGTCGACGAGCCGGTCGTGGTCGAAGCGCGCCACCACCTGGCCGGGCAGGCTGTCCGTGAGGCTCTCGACGATCTGGTCGCCGGTCTCGCCCGCGTCGATGTAGCCGTCGAAGTGGTAGAGCATGACCAGTCCGGCCGACTCCTGCGCGAGCGCCATGTCGACGACGGCGAGGCCCTTCGGCTCCCATGCGTACAAATCCTGCGGATCAAGCACTGTGACCGCTCCTCGCCCTCTTCTTCGTGACTCGTACAGCAGAACGCGCGCAAGGGCGTGGGCATTCCCTGCCGGGCTCCTTCACGGCGGCTTCTTACGTCACGCGCACCCGGGGGTTCGTATGCATGAACCCCCTTTGGGGGGAGCCGAGTTCACCGGCCTGGTCCAGACCTTGACGCGGACATGCCCCACCTCTACGTTCAGATGCACACCCAGTGTTCATGTACAAGAACCGGAGGGTCACCCCACATGCGCACCCGACGCACCCTGCTCATCTCCGTCTCCGTCTCTGTCTCCGCGCTCGCCGCGACGGCCGCCACCGGAGGCCTGGCCTCCATGGCCACCGCTTCCCCCGCAACGACGGCGGCCGGGACCATCGAGGTCTCCACGGCCGCCGAGCTCAAGTCCGCGCTCACCAGCGCCTCCCCGGGCGACACGATCCACCTCGCCGACGGCACGTACAACGGAAACTTCAAGACCAGCACGGCCGCGAGCTCAGGCTCCCGCATCACCCTGACCGGCTCCTCGAAGGCGGTGCTCACGGCGGGCGGCGGATACGGCCTGCATCTGAACGGCGCCTCCTACTGGACGGTGAAGGGCATCACCGTCACGGGCGGCCAGAAGGGCATCATGATCGACTCCGCGAGAGGTGTCGTCGTGGACACCGTCACGGTCCACGGCCTCGACATGGAGGGCGTCCACTTCCGGAAGTCGAGCACCGACGGCGTCATCAAGGGCTCGAAGATCTACGACACCGGGAACGACGACCGCGGCATGGGCGAGGGCGTCTACGTGGGCAGCGCGGGCGGCGTGAGCGACAAGAGCGACAACGTACAGATCCTGAACAACACGATCGGCCCCGACGTGGGCGGCGAGGCCATCGACCTCAAGGAAGGCACCACCGGCGGCAAGGTCACCGGCAACACCTTCGACGGCAAGGGCCTGACCGGCAACAACTACGACGACTCGTGGATCGACGTGAAGGGCAACAACTACCTCATCGAGAACAACACCGGCAAGAACACCACGAACAACGGCTACGAGACCCACAGCCAGCAGTCCGGCTGGGGCTGCGGCACGGTCTTCCGCGGCAACAGGTCGACCCTGTCCGGCTCGACGGGCGACAAGCAGCTCGCGATCAACGTGACCAATTTCAGCGGCAGTTGCAGGACGACGGTGTACGCGAGCAACACGGTCACGGGCGGCAAGGGCCTGACGAACATCACGGTCACGCCGTAGGCCCTCGGCAGGGCGCCAAGCCCCCACCGGGCCCGCACCCGCGCATTCGCACCGCACCCGCACCCGCACCCGCAAACAGAACAACGGGCCCGCATCTCCGAAGAGATGCGGGCCCGCAGTGTTCAGCTACCGCCTAGAGAGAGCGACGCGAGGTCAGCTCTGGCCTCCGGCGAGCTTCTCGCGCAGAGCGGCGAGCGCCTCGTCCGACGCCAGGGCGCCGGAGTTGTCGTCCGACTCCGAGGAGTACGAACCGCCGCCGCCACCGCTGCCACCGGCGGCCGGGGTGCCGGTCGAGGAAGCGGGAGCCGCAGCGCCCTCGGCCTCGGCCTGGGCGTCAGCCTCGCGGGACTTGATGACCTGGGCCTGGTGCTGCTCGAAGCGCGTCTGCGCCTCGGCGTACTGCGTCTCCCAGACCTCACGCTGCGACTCGAAGCCCTCGAGCCAGTCGTTGGTCTCGGGGTCGAAGCCCTCGGGGTAGATGTAGTTGCCCTGGTCGTCGTACGACGCGGCCATGCCGTACAGGGTCGGGTCGAACTCGACGGCCGACGGGTCGGCGCCGAAGGCCTCGTTGGCCTGCTTCAGCGAGAGGCTGATGCGGCGACGCTCGAGGTCGATGTCGATGACCTTGACGAAGATCTCGTCGTTGACCTGGACGACCTGCTCCGGGATCTCCACGTGGCGCTCGGCCAGCTCGGAGATGTGGACCAGACCCTCGATGCCCTCGTCGACGCGCACGAACGCACCGAAGGGAACGAGCTTGGTGACCTTACCGGGAACAACCTGCCCGATCTGGTGCGTGCGGGCGAACTGCTGCCACGGGTCTTCCTGCGTCGCCTTGAGCGACAGGGACACGCGCTCGCGGTCCATGTCCACGTCGAGAACCTCGACGGTGACTTCCTGGCCGACCTCGACAACCTCGGAGGGGTGGTCGATGTGCTTCCAGGAAAGCTCGGAGACGTGCACGAGACCGTCGACGCCACCGAGGTCCACGAACGCACCGAAGTTGACGATCGAGGAAACGACGCCGGAGCGGACCTGGCCCTTCTGCAGGGTCGTGAGGAAGGTCTGGCGGACCTCGCTCTGGGTCTGCTCGAGCCAGGCACGGCGGGACAGGACCACGTTGTTGCGGTTCTTGTCCAGCTCGATGATCTTGGCCTCGAGCTCCTTGCCCACGTAGGGCTGGAGGTCGCGGACGCGGCGCATCTCGACGAGGGAAGCCGGCAGGAAGCCACGGAGGCCGATGTCGAGGATGAGACCACCCTTGACCACCTCGATGACGGTGCCGGTGACGATGCCGTCCTCTTCCTTGATCTTCTCGATCGTGCCCCAGGCGCGCTCGTACTGTGCGCGCTTCTTGGACAGGATGAGACGGCCTTCCTTGTCCTCCTTCTGGAGAACAAGAGCCTCGATCTCATCGCCCACGGCGACGACCTCATTGGGGTCGACGTCGTGCTTGATGGAAAGCTCGCGGGAGGGGATGACGCCTTCGGTCTTGTAACCGATGTCGAGCAGGACCTCGTCCCGGTCGACCTTCACGATGACGCCGTCGACGATGTCGCCGTCGTTGAAGTACTTGATCGTCTCGTCGATCGCGGCGAGGAAGGCTTCCTCGTTACCGATGTCGTTGACCGCTACCTGCGGGGTGGTGGAAGCGGTGGTCTCGGTGCTGCTCGTCATGTGGGTAAGGGCTCCGGTACGGACGGTGAGTCGTAGGTACTGCTAGCGCCGGAGCCGATTTCGCTCTGAAGAAGCCGGACAGCCTGGGAAGCGCCGATTCCTGAGTTACGGAAGGCGCCTCGACAACCGAGGGGACATACAACAGATGCGAGCGCATCCTGCTATGTCTGAGGAAGGCAGGCTCGCAGCGCAACTTGTAGCATACGGGGGCAGCCGGACAGGGTCAATGCGCGAAGGCGCACACCCGGGGCGGAACGCCGCATACCCGGCACAAATGCTGTCGCATGAGGCCACACGGGCCGCACAGCGCCCTGCCGCGACCACTTTTCGGCCCGCCTCGCCACTGTCCCGCCGCGACGAGCCGTATCAAGCCAGACGGAAGAGTACGACGATGGAGCCGATCATCCAAGAGTCCGAGCTGCACGAGACGCCCGAACCGGAAGCCACCCGCCGTGACGCCGACGTCACGGAGAGCAGCCGCGCCAATCGTGGCTGGTGGGACAGGAATGCGGACGACTACCAGATCGAGCACGGCACCTTCCTGGGTGACGACCGGTTCGTGTGGGGTCCGGAAGGACTCGACGAGGTCGAGGCCGAGCTGCTCGGTCCGCCCGAGGAGCTGAAGGGCAAGGACATCCTGGAGATCGGCGCGGGTGCGGCGCAGTGCTCGCGCTGGCTCGCCGCGCAGGGCGCGCGTCCGGTCGCCCTCGACCTCTCCCACCGGCAGCTGCAGCACGCGCTGCGGATCGGCGGCGGTGTGCCGCTGGTGGAGGCGGACGCGGGGGCGCTGCCGTTCGCGGACGGCAGCTTCGACCTCGTGTGCTCGGCCTACGGAGCGATGCCGTTCGTGGCCGATCCGGTACGGGTCCTCAAGGACGTGCACCGCGTGCTGCGGCCCGGCGGCCGGTTCGTGTTCTCGGCGACGCACCCGATGCGCTGGGCCTTCCCCGACGAGCCGGGCCCCGAGGGGCTCTCGGTCGCGGCCTCGTACTTCGACCGCACTCCTTATGTAGAGCAGGACGAAGAAGGAAACGCCGTCTACGTAGAGCATCACCGGACGCTCGGCGACCGGGTGCGGGACATCGTGGCCGCCGGTCTCCGCCTCGTCGACGTCGTGGAGCCGGAGTGGCCCGCGTGGAACACCCAGGAGTGGGGCGGCTGGTCCCCGCTGCGCGGAAATCTGATCCCGGGGACGGCGATCTACGTCTGCGTACGAGACTGAGTGCGTGATCCGTCTCCGTAGCGACGCCCTGGACCTTCCCGTACGCAGCGCGCTGCCCGCGCTGCGCTCCGCTTTGGAGGGGCCGGGCAGCGCCGTGCTGTGCGCGCCTCCCGGCACGGGCAAGACGACGCTGGTGCCGCTCGCCCTGGCCGGGCTTCTCGGGGACGGGCCTGTACGACGCGTGGTGGTCGCCGAGCCCCGGCGCATCGCCGCTCGGGCCGCCGCGCGGCGGATGGCGTGGCTGCTCGGCGAGAAGGTCGGCGAGAGCGTCGGGTACACGGTGCGCGGTGAGCGCGTGGTGGGGCGCCACGCGCGCGTGGAGGTCGTCACCACGGGTGTCCTGCTGCAACGGCTGCAGCGGGACCAGGAGTTGGCCGGTGGCGGCGGAGTCGACGTAGTGATCATCGACGAGTGTCACGAGCGGCATCTCGACGCCGACACCGTGGCGGCGTTCCTGGTCGACGTGCGGGCGGCGCTGCGGCCCGAGCTGCGCCTGGTGGCCGCGTCCGCGACGACGGACGCGGAGGGCTGGTCACGGATCCTCGGGGACGCTCCCGTGGTGGAGGCGCAGGGCACCTCTCACCCGGTGGAGGTCGTCTGGGCGCCGCCCGCGCGTCCGGTGCGGCCGCCGCACGGGATGCGGGTGGATCCGGCGCTGCTCACCCATGTGGCGTCGGTGGTGCGGCGGGCGCTGGCCGAGCGGGACGGGGACGTGCTGTGCTTCCTGCCCGGGGTCGGCGAGATCGCGCGCGTGGCCGGGCAGTTGGGGGACGCGCCCGCGGAGGTCCTGCAGGTGCACGGGCGGGCGCCCGCGGCGGTGCAGGACGCGGTGCTCGCGGGCTCGGCGGGAGGCGCGCGCCGGGTGGTGCTCGCGACATCCGTGGCGGAGTCGTCCCTGACGGTTCCCGGGGTGCGGGTCGTGGTCGACTCGGGGCTGGCACGTGAGCCGCGCGTCGACCATGCGCGCGGGCTGAGCGCGCTGACGACGGTACGGGCTTCGCAGGCGGCAGGACGGCAGCGGGCGGGCCGCGCAGGGCGTGAGGCGCCGGGGGCCGTGTACCGGTGCTGGGCGGAGGCGGAGGACGCCCGTCTGCCGCGCTTTCCGGCGCCGGAGATCAAGCTGGCGGACCTTTCCGCGTTCGCGCTGCAGGCGGCCTGCTGGGGCGATCCCGACGCCTCCGGTCTCGCCCTGCTCGATCCCCCGCCGGGTGGTGCGATGGCGGCGGCGCGTGCCGTTCTGACGGCGGTCGGGGCGGTGTCCGGGGAGTCGGGGCGGGTCACGGAGCGGGGCACGCGGATGGCGCGGGTGGGGCTGCACCCCCGCCTGGCGCGGGCCCTGCTGGATGCCGTTCCCCTGGTGGGGGCGCGCCGAGCGGCCGAGGTGGTGGCCCTCCTGAGCGAGGAGCCGCCGCGTGAGTACGGGGACGACCTCGCGGCGGCGTGGCGCGCTGCCCGGCAGGGCCGGGACGGGTACGCGGCGCGATGGCGCACGGAGGTGCGGAGGCTGACCGCTGCCGCGGAGGCGTCGCCGCCGGGAACCGGTACGCCGAAGGCGCGGGAGTCAGGGACCGGCACGAGCGACGAGCACGTCGCCGGACTCGTCGCCGCGCTCGCCTTCCCCGAGCGGGTTGCCCAGAGGCGTGGGGACGGCGCGTACCTCATGGTGAACGGGACCCGCGCCGAGGTGCGGCCCGGGTCCGCGCTCACCGGGGCGGAGTGGATCACCGTGGCCGTGGCCGACCGGCCGGTGGGTGCCGGGCACGCGCGCGTGCTGCTCGGCGGGCACATCGACGAGGACGTCGCCCGGAGCGCGGCGGCGCCCCTGTACAGCGAGGGGGACGAGGTCGCCTGGGCGGACGGGGATCTCGTCGCGCGCCACGTCGAGCGGCTCGGTGCCGTGGAACTGACGGTGCGGCCCCTCAAGAAGCCCGCCCCCGGACTCGTACGGGAAGGGCTGCTTGCGGGGCTCAAGGAGGAGGGGACCTCGCTGCTGCACTGGTCCGAGGGCGCCCGGGAGCTGCGGGAGCGGCTCGCCTTTCTGCACCGGCATCTCGGGGCGCCCTGGCCCGACGTGTCCGAAAGCGCCCTGCACGCGCGCGTGGACGAGTGGTTGGAGCCCGAGCTGTCGAAGGCGCGGCGCCGGGCCGACCTGCGGCGCATCGACGCGGGGCAGGCGCTGGGCCGGCTCCTGCCGTGGGCGACCGGTGAAGCCACCCGGCTCGACGCGCTCGCTCCGGAGCGGGTGGCGGTGCCCAGCGGTTCCAGGATCCGGATCGACTACTCCGACCCCGAACAGCCCGTACTCGCCGTGAAGTTGCAGGAGATGTTCGGGCTCGCCGAGACCCCGCGGGTCGCGGACGGCGGCGTGCCCGTCCTGGTGCATCTGCTGTCCCCCGCCGGACGCCCCGCCGCGGTCACCGCCGATCTCGCCTCCTTCTGGCGGGACGGCTACCGGGCGGTGCGGGCGGAGCTGCGCGGGCGGTATCCGAAGCATCCGTGGCCGGAGGATCCGGCGGCCGCCCAGGCGACGCGGTTCACCAACGCGCGGCTCAGGCGTTGACCGGCTCCGGCTCGGGCGCCGTCGTGGCCTCCGGATCACCGGGCCTGCGGCTGCGGGCCTCCAGCCACAGGGAGAGGGCGAGCAGGAACAGTCCCAGGCCCAGGAAGCCCCAGGGGAGATAGGACGTCAGGAGGAGCACCAGGACGCGCTGGGACTTCACCAGGTCGACCGTGCTCTTGATGTAGTCCTCGCGCATCTTCACGTGGCCCTCGAACACGGTGACCTTGTCGCGTCCGCCGAGGAGTGTGCCGCCGCGCAGCTCGTTCTTCTGGATCTCCTCGCCGTAGACCGGTGCCCCGGTGGTCGGGTCGACCCAGAACTTGCGGACGGTGGTGTACCAGCGCGTGGTGCCCGTCTTGGCGAGCGACTCCGGGGTGATGCCCTTGACCGGCATGGTCTTGGGGAAGGGCACCTTGGTCCAGGGGATGGTCTGCTCGAAGTAGTAGACCTCCACGCCGCGGAACGTCTGTGTGCCCTTGTAGTGGATGGGCTTGGTGACGCGGGCCTGCGCGTCGAAGTACTCGTAGTCCCGCTTCTCGGTCAGGAAGGGCCACTTGAACTCGATGCCCTCGCGCTTGACCGCGTCGCCGTCGACCATCTCGCCCTTCGCGTGCACCGGTTCCTGGCTGTGCGCGTCGAAGATGTAGCGCTCGGGGACCTTGGAGACCATCTTGCCGTCGGCGTCCTGGACGTAGGAGAGGGCGTCCCAGACGACGACGTCGCGGTCCGCCGTCTTCTCGATCTTCTCGGACGCCTCCACGTTGCCCTTGAGGGTCTGCACGATGGTGACCTTGTCGACCTTCTTGGCCTTCATCGAGCCGTAGTCGATGAGCGTCGGGTTCTTCGCCTCGAGGACCGCCTCCTGGTACTGGCTCGGCGGGATCTTGGCGAGGCGCGGGAAGGCGTACCAGCGCATGAGCGGGGACATCGCCGTGAAGAACACGGCGAAGGCGAGCAGGATCAGGCTGGCCTTGCGGCGCATCGCGGCGGCCCTCCCTACGGGTGCTTGGGGACGGTGGTGAGCAGTGGCTCGGGCGATGTCTCGCCGGGCGGGGCCCCCATCGCCGTGATCGTCAGGACCAGGGCGAAGGCGACGGCAAGACCGGTCGCGGCGGCGATGAGGGCGCGCATGCGGATCCTCCCGAGGCGGGAAATCTGACGGTGTCCTGGACGCCGGTCATGAACTGACAGGGCGTCAGGGCTGGGGCACCGTAGCAACGCCGCGGCCAGATGAGAACACGTTGCACACACACGAACGCCCCTGCGCCGGGCGGCGCAGGGGCGTTGCGTTCAGGAGGCGCGCACGTGCTGTTGCGTATGCGCTGTGCGTGCGGCTAGGCCGCGGGCGCCGCCACCTTCAGTTCGACCGTGAGCGTCGCGCCGCCCACGGTGGTGACGCGGAGCAGGAAGGTGCCCGCCGCGTCGTCGGCGTACATCTTGGGGAGCTTGAGCACGCCGTTCGCGTCCGTCTTCAGGGCCTTGAGGGTGCGGACCGGCTTGCCGTCCGCGTCCTTGAAGTACGGACCCTTGTCGTTGGCCGTGGCGTCGGCCGCCGACTTGATCATGGTGGCGGTGGCCGCGACGCGGTCGGCGGCCTCTCCCTTGTACGTCGCCTTGACCTCGACCTGGTCGGCGAACTCCCCGCCCGGCGCGCAGGTCAGCGCCTTGTCGCTGGTCCTGGCCAGGGCGTCGGCCTGACGCGCGGCGACCGAGGCCGTGAAGTCGAGGCCGGGCAGCGAGCGGCCGACGACCGTGGCCCTGACCGTGAACTCACCCGTCTTCTCGCCCGCCTTGAGCACCGGGGCGGTGGCCTTGCCCGAGGCGCTCGTGGTGACGGTCGCGCTGGTGGCGCCGCCCGGGAAGCGCGCATCGGTGTCACCGACGATCGCGAACCTCACCTTGGCCTTGGCCACGGCCGAGCCCGACGCGGACTCCGTGCGCACCTCGACGCGCTCGGCGAAGGCGTCGCCCGCCGTCGCGGAGAGCTTGCCGGTGCCGGCGTCCTTTAGGCTCGCCACCCGGTCGGTGGGCGTGGGGCTGGGGTTCGGGGTCTCGGAGCCGCCACCGCTCGGCGGCTTGGACGGGCTCTCGCTGCCGCCGCCGTTCCCGGGCTTGGACGGCTTGTCGTCGCCCGTCCCTGACGGCTTGGGCGAGGGCGAACCGGACGACCCCGGCGTCGGACTCGGACTCAGGCTCGGGCCCGCGCTCGGACCGCTGCTGTCGCTGCGGTCGTTCGGCAGGACGCCCGTGCCGTCGGGGATCTCGTGGGTGCCCTTGCGGTAGTACTCCAGCCACGAAAGGACCGTGTTCAGGTAGTCCGTCGAGTGGTTGTAGCTGAGGATCGCCTTGTGCAGATCGGCATCGACGGACAGGTCGCGGTCGTTCGCGCAGAGGTAGCGCCCTGCGGCGAGCGCGGCGTCGTAGATGTTGTTCGGGTCCTTCTTGCCGTCCGCGTTGCCGTCCTGCGCCCAGGTGTCCCACGTCGAGGGGATGAACTGCATGGGGCCGACCGCGCGGTCGTGCGTCTTGTCGCCGTCGTACGCGCCGCCGTCGGTGTCGGTGATCTTCGCGAAGCCGTTGCCGTTGAGGACCGGGCCGAGGATCGGTGCGAGCGTCGTGCCGTTCGCGTCCACGCGACCGCCACGCGCCTGGCCCGACTCGACCTTGCCTATCGCGGCGAGCAGCTGCCAGGGCAGCTTGCAGCCCGGCCTGGAGGTGGCGAGGGACGCCTCGGCCTTCTTGTACGCGTCGAGGACGGTGGCCGGGAGGCCCGCCTCGGTCTCGTCGTCGCCGCCGTTGGGCGCTACCGTCGGCGGGACCGGGGTGTTCAGGGGCGGCAGGTCGGTGTAATAGGGGGAGTTGCCGGTCGCGGAGTTCTCGGGTGGCGGCGTGGCGCCGGATGCCCCCGCCCGCTCGTCGCGAGGGACGTCCGTCACGCCCGGGGCCTGGGACGCCGCGAGCGCCGCCACCGCCGCGGCCGCCACCGCGGTGGTCACCGCTCCCCTGCGCAACCGCCTGCCGAATACCGCCGCCATGACCGTGAACCCCTCCCCTTGACGACTGTGCCTGTCGCCGCCCTGCCCTGTTGTGCTCCCCGTTGTGCTCCCCAGCAGGCCGACTCAGGCGACACTACGACAACTTCCGGCGCCCAGACACCCGTTCGTGCCCGATTTTCACCGGTTGGCCTCGTCCTGTTCGGGCGGTACCGACCCGTCGGGCACTTCGCTGATCTCGTTCTCCGGGGTGAGCTCCTGCGCCGCCGAGCGGCCCTTGTTGAGCGCGCGGTGCACGGCCTGGGCAACGCGTTCGATGGTACGGACTCCGTACTTCATCGTGGGGTTGTCGTGGGAGAGGACGACGATGCGGTACATACGGCCGCCGCCCTTCTGTGCGCCGATTCCGGTGAACGCTCCGATGCTGTGCACCCGCCAGCCGTGCGTGGACCGGGGCAGCCAGCCGTTCTTGAGGTACGCCTTGGTGCCGCGCGGCATTCCGGCGGGCACTCCCCAGCGCTGGTCGCGCCGCACCTCGTTCAGCTGCTTCAGGCCGTACGCGCGTGAGCGCGGGCTCAGCAGGGCGCGGGCCCTGGCTCCGGTGAGGACGCCGAGGATGCGGAGCTGATCGGCCGCGGAGGTGCGGGTCAGGCCCCAGAGGCCGTACGGGTTGAGCGTGGTGGCGGTGGTGCCCGCGCGGCCGAGGAAGCGGGCGATGTAGGACTGGCCCAGGTCGTCGAAGAGGCGCCGGGCCGCGGTGTTGTCCGAGCGGATGATCATCGGGCGTATCTTGCGGCGTTCCCAGGCGGTCAGCCCGCGCCCCCAGTCCTGTGCGCGGCGCAGGGCGGTCTCCATGATCATGACTTTGGCGACGCTCGCGGTGTCGTAGCGGTGGCTGCGGCCGAAGGCGCAGCTGAGGCCGGTCGCAGGGTCGTGGAGGGCCACGGAGATGGTGCCCCGCCGTGCGGTCAGGACGGCGCGGATGTCGCGGGAGAGCTGGGCGGCGAGGCCGGGATCGCTGCGGGCCGTGCAAGAGGCCGCGCGTTGCGCCGCGCTGGCTTGAGCAGCGGTTGCGGGGAGGGGGGTGAGGAGGGTGGTGAGCAGTGCCGTGGCTATCGCTATTCGGCACTTTCGCAGGTGAAGGGCCATGCGGTCATCGTGGCCGGGGCGCCTTCTCCGGGCCTGGGGACCTGGGCCACGTGGGTGAGGGGCCCTGCGGGGTGCGGCCGGAGTCCGACGCGCCCCGCAGGACGGGCGCCACCCCTGAGGGGGCGCCCGGAACCCCGGACGGGCCCGACCCTGAGAGTCCACCCCGGACCCCGGACAGGCCCAACCCCGAGAGTCCGCCCCAGACCCCCCGGACAGGCCCAACCCCGAGAGTCCGCCCCAGACCCCCCGGACAGGCCCAACCCCGAGAGTCCGCCCCAGACCCCCCGGACAGGCCCGACCCTGAGAGTCCACCCCGGACCCCGGACAGGCACCGCCCCTGGGGCTCCGCCCCGGAACCCGCGCCTCACACGCCGGAGGGGCTGCTCCTCCCTGCCCCGGCTGAAAGATCTCAGCCGGGGCCGGAAGACTTCCAGCCCCTCCGGCGTGTGCGGACGAACTCGGCGGAGCCGGTGATTTCCGGTGCGCCCGAGGATGCGCTCAAGCCCGACGCAGTCAGTGCGCGGCGGACTCCCAGTCCGCCCCCACGCCCACCGACACATCCAGCGGAGCCCGCAGCGACACCGCGCCCGCCATCTCGCGGCGGACGAGCTCCTCGACCTTGGCGCGCTCGCCCGGAGCGATCTCCAGGACGATTTCGTCGTGGACCTGGAGCAGCATGCGGGAGTCGAGCTTCGCCTCCGTGAGCGCGCGGTGCACGTTCAGCATGGCGATCTTGACGATGTCCGCTGCCGTGCCCTGGATGGGCGCGTTCAGGGCCATCCGCTCGGCCATCTCGCGGCGCTGGCGGTTGTCGCTGTTGAGGTCGGGGAGATACCGGCGGCGGCCCAGCATCGTCTCCGTGTACCCCGTCGCGCGGGCCTCGTCGACGGCTCGGCGCAGATAGTCGCGTACGCCGCCGAACCGCTCGAAGTAGGTGTCCATCAGCGAACGGGCCTCGCCCGCCTCGATGTTCAGCTGCTGCGAGAGACCGAACGCGGAGAGGCCGTACGCCAAGCCGTACGACATGGCCTTGATCTTGCGGCGCATCTCGGCGTCGACGGCGGAGCCCTCGACGGAGAAGACCTGGGAGGCGACCGTCGTGTGCAGGTCCTCGCCCGAGCCGAAGGCCTCCAGGAGGCCCTCGTCCTCGGAGAGGTGGGCCATCACGCGCAGTTCGATCTGGCTGTAGTCCGCGGTCATCAGGGACTCGAAGCCCTCGCCGACCACGAAGCCGCGGCGGATCGCCCGGCCCTCGTCCGTGCGGACCGGGATGTTCTGGAGGTTCGGGTCGGTGGAGGACAGGCGGCCCGTCGCCGCCACGGTCTGGTTGAACGTCGTGTGGATGCGGGTGTCCGCGGCGATCGCCTTGATCAGGCCCTCGACCGTGACGCGCAGCTTCGCCTGCTCGCGGTGGCGCAGCATGATGACCGGCAGTTCGTTCTCGGTCTGGGCCGCGAGCCAGGCCAGGGCGTCCGCGTCCGTGGTGTAACCGGTCTTGGTCTTCTTCGTCTTGGGGAGGTTCAGCTCGCCGAAGAGGACTTCCTGGAGCTGCTTGGGCGAGCCGAGGTTGAACTCGTGGCCCGCGGCCTCGTGCGCCTCCTTCACCGCCTGCTGCACCGCGCCGGCGAACTGCTGCTCCATCGCCTCCAGATGGGCGCGGTCCGCCGCGATGCCGTGCCGCTCAAGGCGGGCCAGGAGGATGGACGTCGGCAGTTCGATGTCCGTCAGGAGGTCACCGGCGCCGACCTCCTTCAGCTTCTCCCCGAAGGCCGTGCCCAGGTCGAGGATCGTGCGGGCCTGTGCCATCAGCGACTCGGCCTCGGCCTGGTCGTCCTCCTCCGTGCCGAAGGCGAGCTGTCCCTCGGCCGCCCCGGCGGGGGCCAGCTCGCGGCCCAGGTACTCCAGGGACAGGGCGTCCAGGGCGAAGGAGCGGCGGCCCGGCTTGACCAGGTACGCGGCGAGCGCCGTGTCCATGGTGACGCCGTCCACGGTCCAGCCGTGCTCGGGGAAGACCCGCATCGTGGCCTTGGCGTTGTGCAGGACCTTGGGCTTGTCCGGGTCGGCGATCCAGGCCGCGAACGCGTTCTCGTCGGCCTCGTCCAGGCCGGACGGGTCGAACCACGCCGCCGCTCCCCCGGCCGCTGCGAGGGCGACCTCGGTCACCGAGCCCGTGCCGAGCTGCCAGGTGTCGACCGTGGCCACACCGAGGACCGCCTTGCCGTGCTCGGCGAGCCACGGGGCGACCTCACCCGCGCCGAGCACCGAGCCGTCAAGCTCCACGCCGGGCTCGGCCGGGGTCTGCTCGGCCTCCTCCGCGCCGGGGTCGACGGCCAGGAGACGCTCGCGCAGCGAGGGATTGCGGATCTCCAGGGTGTCCAGGACCAGGGCGAGGGCCGTGCGGTCGTACGGAGCGCGCTCCAGGTCGGTGACCGCCTTGGGGAGCTCGACGTCGCGCACCATCTCCGTGAGGCGGCGGTTGAGCTTCACCGCGTCCAGGTGGTCGCGGAAGTTCTGTCCGGCCTTGCCCTTGACCTCCTCCGCGCGCTCGACGAGGTCCGCGAAGGAGCCGAACTGGTTGATCCACTTCGCGGCGGTCTTCTCGCCGACTCCGGGGATGCCGGGGAGGTTGTCCGACGGGTCGCCGCGCAGGGCCGCGAAGTCGGGATACTGGCTGGGCGTGAGGCCGTACTTCTCCTCGACCTTCTCCGGCGTGAAGCGCGTCAGCTCGGAGACGCCCTTCGTGGGATACAGCACCGTCACGTGGTCGGTGATCAGCTGGAAGGAGTCGCGGTCGC
The DNA here is from genome assembly GCF_056434405.1 of Streptomyces sp. NPDC044044. Classification (NCBI taxonomy): domain Bacteria; kingdom Bacillati; phylum Actinomycetota; class Actinomycetes; order Kitasatosporales; family Streptomycetaceae; genus Streptomyces; species Streptomyces sp. NPDC044044. The sequence goes on from NZ_JBWKFG010000010.1 coordinate 273,162, forward strand.
CGGTGACGATCAGGACGTCGAAGCCGGCCGCCTCGGCCTGGGTGGCGAGCGTGGCGATGACGTCGTCCGCCTCGAAGCCGTCCACCGCGAACCGCACCGCGTTCATCGCGTCGAGGACCTCGCCGATCAGCTCGACCTGGCCCTTGAACTCGTCCGGGGTCTTGGAGCGGTTCGCCTTGTACTCCGGGAACTCCGAGGAGCGCCACGTCTTGCGCGAGACGTCGAAGGCGACCGCGAAGTGCGTGGGCGCCTCGTCGCGCAGGGTGTTCGCCAGCATCGACGCGAAGCCGTAGATCGCGTTCGTCGGCTGGCCCGTCGCGGTCGTGAAGTTCTCCGCGGGCAGCGCGAAGAACGCCCGGTAGGCCAGGGAGTGCCCGTCCATGAGGAGCAGGCGCGGACGCTGCTCGCCACTCGGCTTCGTCGCGGTCTCGGACTTCTTCTTCGCTGCTTTTTCTGCCACGTCCCCGATCCTGCCACGCCCCACTGACACTCAGGCCCAACCCTCACCCGCCACCGCGCCGTCACTGCCGCGTGGGAGGATCGGAGACGTAGCTCACGCACGTGCTCGAAGGGGAGCCGATCATGGCAAGGAAGTCGCCCAAGGGTGATCCGGTCCAGGACGCGCCGCAGGTCGCCGAGGCACAGCACGCCGCGGCGGGGCTTCCCGCCATCGGGCACACGCTGCGCATGGCCCAGCAGCAGATGGGCGTGCGCCGCACGGCGCTGACGCTGCTGCGGGTCAATCAGAAGGACGGCTTCGACTGCCCCGGCTGCGCCTGGCCCGAGCCGGAGCACCGGCACAAGGCGGAGTTCTGCGAGAACGGCGCGAAGGCGGTCGCCGAGGAGGCCACGCTGCGCCGCGTCACCCCGGACTTCTTCGCCGCGCACCCCGTGGCCGACCTCGCCACCCGCAGTGGGTACTGGCTGGGGCAGCAGGGCCGCCTCACCCACCCGATGTATCTGGCGGAGGGTGCCGAGCGCTATGAACCCGTCCCCTGGGAGCGGGCCTTCGACATCATCGGCGAGGAACTGGCCGAGCTGGACAGTCCGGACGAGTCCGTCTATTACACCTCGGGCCGCACCAGCAACGAAGCGGCGTTCCTCTACCAGCTGTTCGCCCGCGAGCTGGGCACGAACAATCTGCCCGACTGTTCGAACATGTGCCACGAGTCGTCCGGCTCCGCCCTCACGGAGACCATCGGGATCGGCAAGGGCAGCGTCCTCCTGGAGGACCTCTACAAGTCGGACCTGATCATCGTCGCCGGGCAGAACCCGGGCACGAACCACCCGCGCATGCTCTCCGCCCTGGAGAAGGCGAAGAACAACGGCGCGAAGATCATCACGGTCAATCCGCTGCCCGAGGCGGGCCTGGAGCGGTTCAAGAACCCGCAGACCCCGCAGGGCATGCTCAAGGGCACCGCCCTGACCGACCTCTTCCTGCAGATCCGTCTGGGCGGCGACCAAGCCCTGTTCCGGCTGCTGAACAAGCTGATCCTCGAAACGGATGGCGCGGTCGACGAGGAGTTCGTCCGCGAACACACCCATGGGTACGAGGAGTTCACCGCGGCCGCGCGGGACGCCGACTGGGACGAGACGCTGACGGCGACCGGTCTCGGCCGCGACCGCATCGAGGAAGCGCTCGCCATGGTGCTCGCATCGAAGCGCACCGTCGTGTGCTGGGCGATGGGCCTGACCCAGCACAAGCACGCCGTGCCGACCATCCGCGAGGTCGTCAACTTCCTTCTGCTGCGCGGCAACATCGGCCGTCCCGGCGCGGGCGTGTGCCCGGTGCGCGGGCACTCGAACGTGCAGGGCGACCGCACGATGGGCATCTTCGAGCGGCCCGCGCCTGCCTTCCTGGACGCCCTGGAGAAGGAGTTCGGCTTCGCGCCGCCGCGCGAGCACGGCTTCGACGTCGTCCGCGCGATCGAGGCCCTGCGGGACGGCAAGGCGAAGGTGTTCTTCGCGATGGGCGGCAACTTCGTGGCGGCCTCGCCCGACACGGAGGTGACGGAGGCGGCGATGCGCAAGGCCCGCCTGACCGTCCATGTGTCGACGAAGCTGAACCGCTCGCACGCGGTCACGGGTGCGCGCGCCCTGATCCTGCCGACGCTCGGCCGTACCGAGCGGGACCTGCAGGGCAGCGGTGAGCAGTTCGTGACCGTCGAGGACTCCATGGGCATGGTGCACGCCTCGCGCGGCCGTCTGGAGCCCGCGAGCCCACATCTGCTCTCCGAGCCGGCCATCGTGTGCCGCCTCGCCCGCCGCGTCCTCGGCCCCGGATCGGCCACGCCCTGGGAGGAGTTCGAGAAGGACTACGCCACGGTGCGCGACCGCATCGCGCGCGTGATCCCCGGCTTCGAGGACTTCAACGCGCGCGTGGCCGACCCCGCGGGCTTCGCCCTTCCGCACGCCCCGCGCGACGAGCGCCGCTTCCCCACGGCCACCGGCAAGGCGAACTTCACCGCGGCGCCCGTCGAGTTCCCCGGCCTGCCCGAGGGCCGGCTGCTGCTGCAGACGCTGCGCTCGCACGACCAGTACAACACCACGATCTACGGCCTGGACGACCGCTACAGGGGCATCAAGAACGGCCGCCGCGTCGTCCTGGTCAACCCCGACGACGCCCGCGGGCTGAGCCTCGCCGACGGGTCGTACGTGGACCTGGTGAGCGAGTGGAAGGACGGCGTCGAGCGGCGTGCGCCCGGCTTCCGGGTCGTGCACTATCCCACCGCCCGCGGCTGCGCCGCGGCGTACTACCCGGAGACGAACGTCCTGGTCCCGCTGGATGCGACGGCCGACACGAGCAACACCCCCGCCAGCAAGTCCGTCGTCGTGCGCCTGGAACAATCAGGCACCGACTGAGCGTTCGCTCAGCGACAAGTGAGGACGACGAACGGAGCCGGGCCCATGGGCGAGCAGCACAGCGTGAAGTTCCCGCAAGAGGTCATCGACGAGTACGCCGCGCTCGGCATCGACCTGCCCGCCCTGTTCTCCGCCGGGGATCTGGGCGTCCGTATGGGCGTCCAGATCGTCGAGGCCTCCGCCGACCGCGTCGTCGGCACCATGCCGGTCGAGGGCAACACCCAGCCGTACGGCCTGCTGCACGGCGGCGCGTCCGCCGTGCTCGCCGAGACCCTCGGTTCGGTCGGCTCCATGCTGCACGGCGGGAGCGGGAAGCTCGCCGTCGGCGTCGACCTGAACTGCACCCACCACCGCGGCGCGCGTTCGGGCCTGGTCACCGGCGTGGCGACGCCCGTGCACCGGGGCCGCTCCACGGCGACGTACGAGATCGTCATCACCGACGAGCAGGACAAGCGGGTGTGCACCGCGCGGCTGACCTGCCTGCTGCGTGACGTGGAGCCCAACGGCACCGCCGGCTGAGGCAGTTGAAGGCGGCGCCCCACGCATTGTCGGAGCGTGGGGCGCCGGTCTAGCGTCTGTGCATGAGGCACCGGAAACCGCTCTGTGCGCTCGCCCTCACCACCCTCCTCGGCACCCTCTTCACCGCCACCGGATGCGGGAGCTCCCCTTCCGACGACACCCCTGAGCCCTCCCCCGCCACCACATCCCCCGAGGACCTCTGCACGGCCCTGATCACCAAGTGGGGACGGCAGATCTACGACTCGGGCAAGGAGACCTACGGCGACTACCAGTCGATGGGCCTCTCCAACGGGCAGTACATGATCCTCCGGGACACCCTCGACCTGGCCCGCGCCGAGCGTGAGCGCCACGGAGCCGCCTCGGGGCGGACGTTGCTCACCCGTGAGGCCCGCGAGCGGTGCGAGAAGCGCTACCGCCACGGGCAGCCGAGCGGCGGGCCGTGGGTGTGAACGCCATCGGCCCCATCGAGCCCGGCGACAACACCTACGCCGCCCGCACCGCCTCCCCGGACCAGGCCGCCGCACACCCCGTCAGGACCCGCCCGCCCCTCAACCGTCACCGCCGCACCTCCCTGGCCGTCGCCCTGGCCGCGGTCGTCGGGGCCGCGGGGCTCAGCCTCTACCTGACGCGTCCCCGGCCCCCCGCGCCGCCGCCACCGCTCTACCCGTCGCAGACCGTGTCCGTGGCGTACAGGGGCGACATGACGCACCCACGGGCAGGCGACCGCACGTTCAGCTTCACCGTCAGCCTCGGCCAGGACTCGGGGCCGCCCGTGTCCGTCAGACGGATCGGCCAGCCGTCTGCGGCGCTGTCGGTCACCGTCGCCCCCCATACCCCATTCACAGTGAAAAGCGGAAGCCCTCGGACGGCACGTATTTCCATGCACATTCGCGAATGTGGAAATGTGCCGCGGAATGCCGGACTCCCTTTCCTGGAAGTAACACTGCGTAATGTGCGCGCAATGCAGACGCAGAGCTTCATCCTCGGTTCGGCGTACGCAAAAGATCTTTCCGAGGCCCTGACAGCCGCATGCCCCCCGAACACTGATGTCATGAGTAAAACACCCTGACAGTCCTGCAAGTTCTCAGCATGCGGGATGCGCCGAAGGTGGCGCATTCCGCCCCAACCGCCCCCTGAGTTCCAGCGCGGAATACTCCGTGGCATAACAAGAGCGTCACACCTTTGGCCTGACCACTCCACCTGGAACAAAGCGGCCCTTAGAGTCACGGCCAGTCACCGCGCCCACCGGATTCCTGTCAGTTCGGTTCTGCGCTCGACTCGGCCACCCAACAGGGGACGGCCGTGCCAGGGGAAAGGACTGATCGTGCGTCAACGTTCGCTCATAGCCATCACCGCTGCATTCACCGCGGGGGCACTCACCCTCACCGCCTGTGGCTCACGCGACGACAAGGACAAAGACGACGCCGGGGGTGGCGGTACCACCGTGGTCATCGGCGTCGACGCGCCGCTGACCGGCGACTTGTCCGCGCTGGGCCTCGGTATCCGCAACTCCGTGGATCTCGCCGCCAAGCAGGCCAACGAGAAGAAGTACGTCGACGGCATCACCTTCAAGATCGAGGCCGCCGACGACCAGGGCCAGCCCGCATCGGGCCAGACCAACGCGACCAAGTTCGTCGCGAACAAGGAAATCCTCGGCGCCGTCGGGCCCCTGAACTCCTCCGTCGGCGAGTCGATGCAGAAGGTCTTCGACGACGCGAAGCTCGTCCAGGTCTCCCCCGCCAACACCAACCCGGCCATGACCCAGGGCCAGGACTGGAACGGCGGCAAGAAGGTCCGTCCGTACAAGGCCTACTTCCGTACGGCCACCACGGACGCCATCCAGGGCCCGTTCGCCGCGCAGTACCTGTACAACGAGGCGAAGAAGAAGAAGGTCTTCGTCGTCGACGACAAGAAGACCTACGGCGCCGGTCTGGCCGCCACCTTCAAGGACGAGTTCACCAAGCTCGGCGGCAAGGTCGCCGGCACCGAGCACGTGAACCCGGACACCAAGGACTTCGGCGCCGTCGCCACCAAGATCAAGAACTCTGACGCCGACGTCGTCTACTACGGCGGCGAGTACCCCGCGGCCGGCCCGCTCAGCAAGCAGATGAAGAAGGCAGGTGCCAAGATCCCGCTCGTCGGCGGTGACGGCATCTACAGCGCCGACTTCGTCAAGCTCGCCGGCAAGGAAGGCAAGGGCGACTACGCCACGTCCGTCGGCCAGCCGGTCGAGGAACTGCCGTCCGCCAAGGAGTTCATCGCGAACTACAAGAAGGCCGGCTTCAAGGAGGCCTACGAGGCCTACGGCGGCTACTCGTACGACTCGGCCTGGGCGATCATCGAAGCGGTCAAGAAGGTCGTCGAGGACAACGACGGCAAGCTGCCCGACGACGCTCGCGCCAAGATCGTCGAGGCCATGCAGGACGTCTCCTTCGACGGTGTGACCGGCAAGGTCTCCTTCGACGAGTACGGCGACGCGACCAACAAGCAGCTCACCGTGTACCAGGTGAAGTCCACCGAGGACCCGACCAAGGGCTGGGAGCCGGTCAAGTCCGGCACCTTCACCGGCTGATTCACCCCGCAGCACGACACCACCGCGCGGGGCGCTGCCTCTGCAGCGCCCCGCGCGGCGTCGCATCCGTCACCTAAGCCGTCCGGCCACCGCGAGGCCCACCGCCACCGCACGCAGGCCGCACGACACCGAAAGACTCGGAGGACCTGCGGTGCACGAACTGCCGCAACAGCTGGTCAATGGCCTGCTACTGGGATCCATGTACGGCCTGATCGCCATCGGCTACACAATGGTCTACGGCATCGTCCAGCTCATCAACTTCGCCCATGGCGAGATCTTCATGGTCGGCGGCTTCGGCGCCCTCACCGTCTGGCTCTGGCTGCCGGGCGGCACCAGCATGTGGCTCGCCCTGCCGCTCATGCTCATAGGCGCCGTGATCGTCTCGACCCTCATAGCGGTCGGAGCCGAACGCTTCGCCTACCGCCCGTTGCGCGGCGCACCCCGCCTCGCCCCCCTCATCACCGCCATCGGCCTCTCCCTCGCGCTGCAGCAGGCCGTCTGGGCCTGGTACCCCAACGCGAAGTCGTCCCGCACCTTCCCCGAGATGCCCGGCGACTCCATCCACATGGGCTCCATCACCATCCAGCCCGGCGACATCTTCCTGCTGATCACCGCCCCGATCTGCATGTTCGCCCTCGGCTACTTCGTGATGAAGACCCGCGTGGGACGCGGCATGCAGGCCACCGCGCAGGACCCCGACACCGCCAAGCTCATGGGTGTCAACACCGACCGCGTCATCGTCGTGGCCTTCGCGATCGGCGCCGCCTTCGCAGGCATCGCCGCCGTCGCCTACGGCTTCCGCTACGGAGAAGTCCAGTTCCGCATGGGCTTCCTGTGGGGCCTCAAGGCCTTCACCGCAGCCGTGCTCGGAGGCATCGGCAACATCTACGGCGCGATGCTCGGCGGCCTCGTCCTCGGCGTCGCCGAAGCCATGGCCACCGCCTACATGAACGACATCCCCGGCATGAGCCAGCTCGGCGGGCAGTCCTGGGCCGACGTCTGGGCCTTCGTACTCCTCATCGTCGTACTCCTCGTCAGGCCACAAGGTCTCCTTGGCGAGCGCGTCGCGGACAGGGCGTGACCACCATGACCACACAGAACACTGCGGCCGACGCGCCGAGCCCCAAGCAGGACCACACCGCCACCGGCCTCATCGCCATCCCCGAGAGCCCCGCCCGCGCGCTGGCCACCGGCGGCGGCATCCTCACCGTCATCTCCACGTTCATGGCGTGGACCTGGACCTCGGCCTTCCCCGGCGACCTCACCGTCTACGGCTACCCCGGCGGCCTCCAGGTCCTCGTCCTGATCGCCGGCATCCTCACCACGCTCTTCGGCCTCGCCTCCTACGGCGTCAAGGGCGTACGGGCACTGGCCCCCGGCGGAGCCGACGCCGCACTGAAGTACGCGGCCCTCGCCGCCTTCGCGACCACCTGGTACACGATCCTCTCGATCAGCTACCAGCTCGGCGGCCTCGCCAACCTCGAACCCGGCGGCTGGGTCGCCGCGATCGCCACCCTCGGCTCCTTCGTCGGCGCCCTCGCCCTGCCCTTCACCCGGCCGCACACCTACGCGGTCGACGCCGAGGACAGCGGCAGCGAGCAGTTCAAGCACCGCGTGCGCAACGGTCTCACCGTCTTCAAGGGCGCATTCGCCGCCGAGGCCCCGCCCACGCCACGCAAGCTCCCCAGCTACGTCGAGATCCTGATCATCGTCGCCGCGCTCGCCGTGGGCCTCGTGGTCTTCACCTACGGCATCGGCACCGAGTACGACGAGCTCTTCGTCGGCTTCCTGGTCACCGTGGCATTCAGCTTCGCCGCGCTGTCCAAGGCGGGCCTCGTCGCCCAGGTCTCCACCTACACCGCGCGGCACCGCAACATCACACTCGGCGGTGCCTTCGCCGCCGCGGCGGCCTTCCCGTTCACGCAGAGCGACGACCAGTACGCCACCATCGGCGTCTACATCCTCATCTTCGCCACCGTCGCGCTCGGCCTGAACATCGTCGTCGGCCTCGCCGGACTCCTCGACCTCGGATACGTCGCCTTCCTCGGCGTCGGCGCCTACGCGGCGTCCATGGTCTCCGGGTCGCCGTCCTCGCCCTTCGACGTCCATCTCCCGTTCTGGGGCGCGATCCTGGTCGGCGCGAGCGCATCGCTCATCTTCGGTGTGCTCATCGGCGCACCGACCCTGCGCCTGCGCGGCGACTACCTCGCCATCGTCACCCTCGGCTTCGGAGAGATCTTCCGGCTCGTCGCGATGAACTCCGACGGCACGTCGGGCCCGGACATCACGAACGGCTCGAACGGCATCTCCTCGATCCCGAACCTCAAGATCCTCGGCTTCGACTTCGGCCTCGAGCACACCATCTTCGGCGTCACCATCGGCCGATTCGCGAACTACTTCTTCCTGATGCTGCTCATCACCCTCGTCGTCGTGCTGGTCTTCCGGCGCAGCGGCGACTCCCGCATCGGGCGCGCCTGGGTCGCCATCCGCGAGGACGAGACCGCGGCGCTCGCCATGGGCATCAACGGCTTCCGCGTGAAGCTCATCGCCTTCGCGCTCGGCGCCACGCTCGCCGGACTCGCGGGCACGGTGCAGGCGCACGTCACCTACACCGTGACGCCCGAGCAGTACCAGTTCGCCAACACGGTCCCGCCGAACTCGGCGTTCCTGCTCGCCGCGGTCGTCCTCGGCGGCATGGGCACCATCAGCGGACCTCTCGTCGGCGCCGCACTGCTCTACCTCATCCCGAGCAAGCTCTCGTTCCTGGGCGACTACCAGCTCTTCGCCTTCGGCCTCGCGCTCGTGCTGCTCATGCGCTTCCGCCCCGAGGGCCTCATCCCCAACCGCCGCCGCCAGCTCGAGTTCCACGAGGCCGAACTGGCTCCCGGCGACACGCCGCCTCCCACAGTCCTCAGCAAGACAGGGGCCTGAGCCATGACCACCGACACCACCACCAGCAAGGACAGCCCGGCCGCGACGCCGGCCGGAGAGACTGTCCTGGACGCCAAGGGCGTCACGATGCGCTTCGGCGGCCTGACCGCCGTGCGCTCCGTCGACCTCACCGTCAACAGCGGCGAGATCGTCGGCCTCATCGGCCCCAACGGCGCGGGCAAGACCACCTTCTTCAACTGCCTCACCGGCCTGTACATCCCCACCGAGGGCGAAGTCCGGTACAAGGGCAAGGTCCTGCCCAGCAAGTCCTTCAAGGTCACCGCGGCCGGCGTGGCCCGCACCTTCCAGAACATCCGTCTGTTCGCCAACATGACGGTCCTGGAGAACGTCCTCGTCGGGCGCCACACGCGGACGAAGGAAGGCCTCTGGTCGGCCCTCCTGCGCGGCCCCGGCTTCCACAAGGCGGAGGCCAAGTCCAAGGCCCGCGCCCTGGAGCTGCTCGAATTCGTCGGCCTCGCCGAGAAGGCGGAGCACCTCTCGCGCAACCTGCCCTACGGCGAGCAGCGCAAGCTGGAGATCGCACGGGCGCTCGCGAGCGAGCCCGGCCTGCTCCTCCTGGACGAGCCGACCGCGGGCATGAACCCGCAGGAGACCCGCGCCACCGAGGAACTCGTCCTGGCCATCCGGGACATGGGCATCGCCGTCCTCGTCATCGAGCACGACATGCGCTTCATCTTCAACCTGTGCGACCGCGTGGCCGTACTCGTCCAGGGCGAGAAACTCGTCGAGGGCAGCAGTGAGACCGTCCAGCAGGACGACCGCGTCATCGCCGCCTACCTGGGCGAGCCCTTCGAAGGTGCCCCCGGCAGCACAGAGGCCGACGCGACGGGCAACGAGGAGACCAGCTGATGACCGCACTGCTCGAGGTCGAGGACCTCAAGGTCGCCTACGGCAAGATCGAAGCCGTCAAGGGCATCTCTTTCAAGGTCGAGGCCGGCGAGGTCGTCACCCTGATCGGCACGAACGGCGCAGGCAAGACCACCACGCTGCGCACGCTCTCCGGACTGCTCAAGCCGGTCGGCGGCTCCATCAAATTCAACGGAAAAACGCTGCGGAAATACCGCGCCGACCAGATCGTCGCGCTCGGCCTCGCGCACTCGCCCGAGGGCCGGCACATCTTCCCGCGCATGACGATCGAGAACAATCTGCGGCTCGGCGCATATCTGCGCAGCGACAAGGCCGGCATCGAAAAGGACATCGCGCGCGCCTATGAGCTCTTCCCCATTCTCGGGGAGCGCAGAAAGCAGGCGGCGGGCACGCTCTCGGGCGGCGAGCAACAAATGCTCGCCATGGGACGCGCGCTCATGTCCCAGCCCAAACTGCTCATGCTCGACGAACCCTCCATGGGTCTTTCGCCGATCATGATGCAGAAGATCATGGCGACCATCTCCGAGCTCAAGTCCCAGGGCACGACCATTCTGCTCGTCGAACAGAACGCCCAGGCGGCGCTCTCGCTCGCCGACCACGGTCATGTCATGGAGGTCGGCAAGATCGTCCTTTCCGGCTCGGGGAGCGACCTGCTGCACGACGAGTCCGTGCGCAAGGCGTACCTCGGCGAGGACTAGGACTCCGTCCCCGTCGTAACGAAGAGGCCCGCACCCCCTCTCAGGGGTGCGGGCCTCTTCGTTACGACGGGGGGGGTTACTGCCCCTTGGCCGCCTTCTTCTCGTCGGCGTCCTCGATGACCGCCTCCGCGACCTGCTGCATCGACAGGCGCCGGTCCATCGACGTCTTCTGGATCCAGCGGAACGCGGCGGGCTCCGTCAGGCCGTACTCCGTCTGCAGGATCGACTTCGCGCGGTCCACCAGCTTCCGCGTCTCCAGACGCAGGGTGAGGTCGGCGACCTCCTTCTCCAGCGTCTTCAGCTCCGTGAAGCGCGAGACGGCCATCTCGATGGCGGGCACCACGTCCGTCTTGCTGAAGGGCTTGACGAGGTACGCCATCGCACCGGCGTCCCTGGCCCGCTCGACCAGGTCACGCTGCGAGAACGCGGTCAGCATGAGCACCGGGGCGATGGACTCCTCCGCGATCTTCTCGGCCGCCGAGATGCCGTCCATGACGGGCATCTTCACGTCAAGGATCACCAGGTCCGGCTTGTGCTCGCGGGCCAGCTCGACGGCTTTCGCACCGTCTCCGGCCTCGCCTACGACGGTGTAACCCTCTTCCTCGAGCATCTCCTTGAGGTCGAGCCGGATGAGAGCCTCGTCCTCGGCGATGACGACACGGGTCGTCAGCGGAGGCACGTGCGACTTGTCGTCGTCATCGGCTACGGGCTGGGGCGACTCGGGGGAAGTCACGGGGGCTCCTTGTTGCGGGCCGGGCAGGTACTGCTGCCTCTGCAGCCTACCTAGCTGCAGCGTCCGGCGGTGACCCGGTATAGTTCCGGCAGTGCCTGCCGGGTTGGTGGAACGGTATACACGGAGGTCTCAAACACCTCTGCCTGAAAGGGCTTGCGGGTTCGAGTCCCGCACCCGGCACCATGCAGCAAAGCGGATGTTCACCTTCTCGTGAACATCCGCTTTTTTGCCGCCTGCCGTCACGATGCTTCACACAGAGTGACCGCATGGAACAGCACAGCCCCTCGCTTCGAGCCCAAGCCGTCACGTTGATGCGTCAGGGCGTCCCCAACCGCATCGTCGCGGCGCGCCTCGGCATCCCGCGTGGAACCGTCGGGTGGTGGCGCAGCGAAGATCGGCGGACCCGCGGTGAGACGTACGAGCAACCAACCGACTGTCCGCGGTGCACCAACCGCGCGTTCGACGAGAGCGCATACGCCTACCTGCTCGGCCTCTACCTCGGCGACGGCCACATCATCGCGAAACCCAGGCAGCATCACCTGTCGATCTTCTGCAACGCACAGCAGACCGGCCTGGTCGCGGCAGCCGAGGAAGCCATACGCCGGGTCATGCCTCTCCCCAGCGTGAAGGCGCGCAATCGACCGGGCTGCACCGAAGTGAAGTCGTACAGCAAGCACTGGACCTGCATGTTCCCTCAGCACGGACCCGGCAAGAAGCACGAGCGCAGAATCACCCTGGAGCCCTGGCAGCAAAAGATCGTCGATGCCCATCCCTGGGACTTCGTCCGCGGCCTCATCCACTCCGACGGCTGCCGGAACATCAACTGGACGACCCGCATGGTCGGCGGGGAGCTCAAGCGCTACGAGTACCCCCGGTACTGGTTCACCAATGTCTCCGACGACATCCGCAAGCTCTATACCGACACCCTCGACAAACTTGACGTCGAGTGGAAGCACTGCACCCGCCACGGCAACCCGTACAACATCTCCGTAGCCCGAAGGGAATCCGTAGCCCTCATGGACACCCACGTAGGCCCCAAATACTGACCGCTCACAGCCCGCGCAATAGGACACGTCACTCCCCTCCCACACTCGCCCTGGGACCTTTCCCAAATCCCCGGCGAACCCTTGCCCGGCCCCATGCCCCGCTGCGATCTTCGGCCCCATGACTCCCTTGAACCGCCGCAGCTTCGTCGCCGCAGCCGCGGGTGCCGCCGCGGCTGCCGTGGCCATGAATCCGCACACCGCCTCCGCGATCGACCGCGAAGGCACCAGTAGGGGCGGGGACGACTTCGCCGACGCCGACAAGGGGTTCATCGCCGCCCTCACTCCCGGTGTCGTGAAGAACGCCAAGGGTCAGGTCGTCTGGGACAGCGACGCGTACGGCTTCCTCGAAGGTGACGCGCCCAAGTCCGCGCACAAGAGCCTGTGGCGCCAGTCGCGGCTCGTGTCGAAGCAGGGGCTCTACAAGGTCACCGATCGCGTCTATCAGGTGCGTGGGCTCGATCTGTCGAACATGACGATCGTCGAGGGTGACACCGGCATCGTCGTCATCGATCCGCTGATCTCCGCGGAGACCGCTGCCGCCGCGCTCAAGCTGTACCGCGCGCACCGCGGGAAGAAGAAGGTCACCGGGCTCATCTACACGCACCCCCACGTCGACCACTTCGGTGGCTGCCGCGGTGTGTTGCCGGACGGGGCCGGGGACGTGCCGATTCTCGCGCCCGACGGCTTCATGGAGCATGCCGTCTCGGAGAACGTCTACGCCGGTACGGCGATGCAGCGGCGCTCCGGCTACATGTACGGCGCGCTGCTTCCCAAGTCGCCTGCGGGGCAGATCGGTTGCGGCCTCGGGCAGACCGTCTCGGTGGGGTCGATCGGGCTGATCCCGCCGACCAAGGACATCACCGAGACCGGTCAGGTGGAGACGCTCGACGGTGTGAGGTTCGAGTTCCAGATGACGCCGGGGACCGAGGCCCCCGCCGAGATGAACTTCGTGCTCCCCGATCTGCGTGCCGTCTGCATGGCGGAGAACGCGACGCACACGATGCACAACATCATCACGCTGCGCGGCGCGCAGGTGCGGGACGCCCGGCAGTGGGCGCACTACCTGAATGAGTCGGTGGTGCTGTTCGAGGGGCGCGTGGATGTCGCCTTCGCCTCGCACCACTGGCCGACGTGGGGCGGGGAGACGATCGTGGAGCTGCTTGAGCAGCAGCGCGATCTGTATGCGTACATGCACGACCAGACACTCCGGATGATCAACAAGGGGATGACCGGGCGGGAGATCGCCGAGGAGATCGAGCTGCCGCCCGCGCTCGCCGGCGTATGGGCGAATCGCGGGTACTACGGATCGCTGAGCCACAACGTGAAGGGCATCTACCAGCGGTACATGGGCTGGTTCGACGGCAACCCCGCGCACCTGTGGGAGCACCCGCCCGTCGAGGAGGCCAAGCGGTACGTGAAGGCCATGGGCGGCCGTACGGCGACGGTCGCGAAGGCCAAGGCGTTCGCGCGGGGCGGTGATCCGCGGTTCGCGGTGACGTTGCTCAATCACGTGGTGTTCGCGGACCCCGGTCACAGGACCGCCAGGTCCGAACTGGCCAAGCTGTACACCCAGTTGGGGCACGCCTCCGAGAACGCCGTGTGGCGGAACTTCTATCTGATGGGCGCCCAGGAGCTGCGTGAGGGTGTCAAGGAGTCCCCGACGTCCGTGGCGAGTGCGGACCTGCTGATGGCGCTCTCCGTGGACCAGTTGATCGATTCGGTGGCGATCCGTGTGAACGGTCCGAAGGCGTGGGACCTGAAGCTGCGGATGGACTGGAGTCTTCCGGCGCTGGGGAAGGTCTGGCATCTGACCTTGCGAAACGGCGTGTTGACCTACCGCAGCGACACGAAGAAGGACTCGGAGGCCGGCGTCACGCTGACGATGACCAAGCCTCAGCTGCTCGCCATGCTGGGCGGCAAGGGACTCGGTGACATCGGGGTCGAGGGGGACGCCTCGCTCCTGACGGATCTGCTCGGCGTGGTCGAGAAGCCGGATCCGGGTTTCGCCATCGTCACCCCGTAGGGCATATGACGGAGTGGCCGCTCCCCCCGGAGCGGCCACTCCGTCCACGTACGGAATCCGCCTACTTGGGGCTGTCGTCCTCGCCGATGTGGTGGATGCGTACGAGGTTGGTGGAGCCCGCGACTCCGGGCGGGGACCCGGCGGTGATGACCACCACGTCGCCCTTCTCGCAGCGGCCGTACTTCAGGAGCAGCTCGTCGACCTGGCGGACCATGGCGTCGGTGGATTCGACGTGCGGGCCCAGGAAGGTCTCCACGCCCCAGGTGAGGTTCAGCTGGGAGCGCGTCGCCCGGTCCGGGGTGAAGGCGAGCAGCGGGATCGGCGAGCGGTAGCGCGAGAGGCGGCGGACCGTGTCGCCGGACTGCGTGAAGGCCACGAGGAACTTGGCGCCGAGGAAGTCGCCCATCTCGGCGGCGGCGCGGGCCACGGCACCGCCCTGGGTGCGGGGCTTGTTCCGCTCGGTCAGCGGCGGCAGGCCCTTGGCCAGGATGTCCTCCTCGGCGGCCTCGACGATGCGGCTCATCGTGCGGACCGTCTCGATGGGGTACTTGCCGACGCTGGTCTCGCCGGAGAGCATCACCGCGTCCGTGCCGTCGATGACGGCGTTCGCGACGTCCGAGGCCTCCGCGCGCGTGGGGCGGGAGTTGTCGATCATCGAGTCGAGCATCTGGGTCGCGACGATGACCGGCTTCGCGTTCCGCTTGGCGAGCTTGATGGCGCGCTTCTGGACGATCGGGACCTGCTCCAGGGGCATCTCGACGCCGAGGTCGCCGCGGGCGACCATGATCGCGTCGAAGGCGGCGACGATGTCGTCGATGTTCTCGACGGCCTGCGGCTTCTCCACCTTGGCGATGACGGGGAGGCGGCGGCCCTCCTCGTCCATGATGCGGTGCACGTCCTCGATGTCGCGTCCGCTGCGGACGAAGGACAGGGCGATGACGTCGAATCCTGAACGCAGGGCCCAGCGCAGGTCCGCCTCGTCCTTGTCGGAGAGTGCGGGGACGGAGACGGCGACACCGGGGAGGTTGAGCCCCTTGTGGTCGGAGACCATGCCGCCCTCGACCACGGTGGTGGTGACGCGGGGACCATCGACCGCGGTGACCTCCAGGGTCACTTTGCCGTCGTCGACGAGGATGCGCTCACCGGGAGTGACGTCACCGGCGAGGCCGCCGTAGGTCGTGCCGCAGGTCTGGCGGTCGCCCTCGACGCCTTCCTCGACGGTGATGGTGAACTCGTCACCGCGTTCAAGGAGTACGGGTCCTTCGCTGAAGCGGCCGAGGCGGATCTTCGGGCCTTGAAGGTCGGCGAGGACACCGACGCTGCGGCCGGTCTCGTCGGAAGCCTTCCGGACGCGCTGATAGCGCTCCTCGTGCTCGGCGTACGTGCCGTGGCTGAGGTTGAAGCGGGCCACGTCCATTCCGGCTTCGACCAGTGCCTTGATCTGGTCGTACGAGTCGGTGGCGGGGCCCAGGGTGCAGACGATTTTTGCTCGGCGCATGCTTCGAGCCTAGGCCTTACCGGCCGGTAGGGAATTGGCTGAGCATGACTACTCAACAACCTTTGCATGAAAGGTTATTGACAAGTGTTGAATTGTGCGGGGCGCTGCTCTGATGAGCGATTTACCGGGCGCCCCGCCGTGCAAATCCCCTCCGTGGCTACAGCTGCGGCGGCGTCATCGTGAAGCGCGCATTGACCTGTGCGTACACGTGTTGCCGCTGGGGTTCGAGGTCGAGGGGGGCGGCTTCCTGGAAGGGGTCGCCCGCGCCGCCGTACGCGACGGTGCGCATGGCGGGGGCCGGGGCGCCGTAGCCGTACGGCTGGGCGTTCTCGGCGCCGATGTCGGCGAGCTCGACGAGGGCGGCGAGCGTGGTCCCCAGCGCCTGCGCGTACTCCCTGCCCCGCTGCACCGCTTCCCTGACCGCGTGCTGGCGGGCGTCGCGGTGGGTGGGCGAGCCCGGCCGCAGGGCCCAGTAGGGGCCGTCGACGCTGGTCAGTTCGAGGTCCGCGAGGCGCGTGGTGAGCTCGCCGAGCGCGGTGAAGTCGGTGAGCTCGGCGGTGATGTGGACCCGGCCGTGGTAGGCGCGGATGCGTTCGCCGCGGCCGTGCTTGGTCAGTTCGGGGCTGATGGAGAAGGCGCCGCTCTCCAGCGTCTCGACGGATTCGCCATAGGCCTTCACGAGGTCGATGACGGCGGCGTTGCGGCGGGTGAGGTCGTTCAGGGCGTCGCGCCGGTCGGTGCCGCGCGCGCTGACCGTGATGCCGATGCGGGCGATCTCGGGGTCGACTTCTAGGTGCGCCTCGCCCTTGACGGCCAGGCGCGGGGCGTCCGGGGTGCCGTAGGGGGCCGGAGCGGGGGTCGTCTCGTCCATGCGGCCACTCTCGCACTGGGCGGCGGCAGCGGACAGACATCGGGGCGCGGCACCGGACAGTCATCGGATCGAAACCTGCGGGGTCTGTTGCCGGTGGGGTGGTCGGGGTCAGAATCTACGCGCGTTACATCGGTCGACCAAGGGTCCAAGGGGAGTACGAAATGCCGCTGAACCGCCGGAAGTTCCTGGGCAAGTCCGCCGCCGCCACGGGTGTGGCGCTCGCGGGCGGCGTGGCCGCCGCGCCCTCCGCGTCGGCGCGGGCGCCCCAGAAGCCCGCCCAGCGGAAGAAGCGGTACTCGTTCACCGTCATGGGCACGACGGACCTGCACGGCAATGTCTTCAACTGGGACTACTTCACGGACAAGGAGTTCGACGACAAGGACCACAACGACGTGGGCCTGGCGAAGATCTCCACCCTCGTGAACGAGATCCGCGAGGAGAGAGGCCGCCGCAACACGCTCCTCATCGACGCGGGCGACACCATTCAGGGCACCCAGCTCTCGTACTACTACGCCAAGATCGACCCGATCACCGCCGCGCGCGGCCCGGTCCATCCGATGGCCCAGGCGATGAACAGCATCGGCTACGACGCGGCGGCGCTCGGCAACCATGAATTCAATTACGGCATTCCGGTCCTGCGGAAATTCGAGGAGCAGTGCGACTTCCCGCTGCTCGGCGCCAACGCCCTCGACGCGAAGACGCAGAAGCCCGCTTTCCCGCCGTACTTCATGAAGCGGCTGCGCACCCCGCACGGCCGTGACGTGAAGGTGGCGGTCCTCGGCCTGACGAACCCCGGCATCGCGATCTGGGACAAGGCGAACGTCCAGGGCAAGATGACGTTCCCGGGTCTGGAGGAGCAGGCGGCGAAGTGGGTGCCCAAGCTGCGGTCCATGGGCGCCGACGTCGTGATCGTCTCGGCCCACTCCGGGTCCAGCGGCACCTCTTCGTACGGTGACCAGCTCCCGTACATCGAGAACGCGGCCGGCCTGGTGGCCGAGCAGGTGCCCGGCATCGACGCGATCCTTGTCGGGCACGCGCACACGGAGATCCCCGAGTACTTCGTGGAGAACAAGGAGACGGGCAAGAAGGTCGTCCTGTCCGAGCCGCTGAAGTGGGGCCAGCGCCTGACGCTCTTCGACTTCGACCTGGTGTGGGCCAAGGGCCGCTGGACGGTGGAGAAGGTCGGCGCGGAGGTCCTCAACTCCAATACGGCGGCGGAGGACAAGAAGGTCACCCGGCTCCTCGCCGACGAGCACAAGAAGGTCGTCGCGTACGTCAACCAGGTCATCGGCACGTCCACGCAGGCGATGAGCACGGCCGAAGGCCCGTACAAGGATGTCGCGATCATCGACCTGATCAGCCACGTCCAGGCGGAGACGGTCAAGGAGGCGCTCAAGGGCGGCCAGTACGCGGCGCTCCCCGTGCTCTCGCAGGCCTCGTGCTTCTCGCGCACGGCGGGCATTCCAGCGGGCGAGGTGACGATCAAGGACGCGGCGGGGCTCTACCCGTTCGAGAACACCCTTGAGGCGCGGCTCATCACGGGCGCGCAGCTCAAGGAGTACCTGGAGTTCTCGGCGCGCTACTACGTGCGGACGGCGGCCGGCGCCCCGGTGGACCCGGCGAAGCTGACGAACGCGGACAACACCCCGGACTACAACTACGACGCGCTGTACGGCGTGACGTACGAGATCGACATCGCCAAGCCCGCGGGTTCCCGCATCGCGAAGCTGAGCTTCGACGGCAAGGACATCGACCCCAAGGCCGAGTTCGTGCTCGCGGTCAACAACTACCGTGCCAGCGGCGGCGGCAACTTCCCGCACGTGCCGGCCGCCAAGCAGCTGTGGGCGAACTCGGACGAGATCCGGAAC
This sequence comes from Streptomyces sp. NPDC044044, assembly GCF_056434405.1. Classification (NCBI taxonomy): domain Bacteria; kingdom Bacillati; phylum Actinomycetota; class Actinomycetes; order Kitasatosporales; family Streptomycetaceae; genus Streptomyces; species Streptomyces sp. NPDC044044. The sequence goes on from NZ_JBWKFG010000010.1 coordinate 291,671, forward strand.
ACGATCATTCAGTGGGTCCAGGCGAAGGGAACGGTCGACCCGGTCCAGTTCGCGTCGGTGGACTGGAAGCTGACCCGGGACGGCACTCCGGTCTTCTGACCTTCAGCTCTTGAGGGGTACCAGGTTTCCGCGCTGTTCGCCGATGAGGCCGGCGGCGGTGCGGGCCTGGGGTCCCTGGAGGCCGAAGCTGGTGAAAGCGGTGCGCTGCGGGAGCGGGTAGGGGGACGTGCCCGTCAGGGTGTTGAGGATCGTGGCGCTGCGCCAGGCGGCGAGGCCCAGGTCGGGGGCGCCGACGCCGTGGGTGTGGCGTTCGGCGTTCTGGATGTACACGCCGCCGGTGACGGAGGGGTCGAGGACGAGGCGGTACTGCTCGTCGATGCGGGGGCGCTCCGAGGAGTCCCGGCGGATGTAGGCGTCGAGGCCCCCGAGCACTTGGTCGAGGGGGCGCTCGCGGTAGCCCGTGGCGAGGACGACCGCGTCCGTGGTGAGGCGGGAGCGTGTGCCCTGCTGGAGGTGTTCCAGGTGGAGTTCGACGCGGGTGGTGGCGACGCGGCCCGCGGTGCGCACGGAGACGCCCGGGGTGAGGACGGCGTCGGGCCAGCCGCCGTGCAGGGTGCGCTGGTAGAGCTCGTCGTGGATGGCGGCGATGGTGTCGGCGTCGATGCCCTTGTGGAGCTGCCACTGGTGGGGGACGAGGCCGTCGCGCACGGTTTCGGGCAGGGAGTGGAAGTAGCGGGTGTAGTCCGGGGTGAAGTGCTCCAGGCCGAGCTTGGAGTACTCCATGGGCGCGAACGCCTCGGTGCGGGCGAGCCAGTGGATCTTCTCCGCGCCCACCGGGCGGTGCTTGAGCAGGTCGAGGAAGACCTCGGCGCCGGACTGGCCCGAGCCGATGACGGTGATGTGGTCGGCGGCGAGCAGCCGGTCGCGGTGCAGGAGATAGTCCGCGGCGTGGATCACGGGGACGGCGGGGGCGTCCGCGAGGGGCTTCAGGGGCTCGGGGACGTGGGGCGCGGTGCCGACGCCGACGGCGACGTTCTTCGTGTAGGTCCGGCCGAGCGCCTCGGCCTCCCCCTCGGCGTCGAGCTGCGTGAAGTCGACCTCGAAGAGGTCCCGTTCGGGGTTCCAGCGCACCGCGTCGACCTGGTGTCCGAAGTGCAGCGCGGGGAGGTTCTCGCTGACCCAGCGGCAGTACGCGTCGTACTCGGCGCGCTGGATGTGGAACCGCTCGGAGAAGTAGAAGGGGAAGAGCCGCTCGCGGGTCTTGAGGTAGCTGAGGAAGGACCAGGGGTTCGCCGGGTCGGCGAGGGTCACCAGGTCGGCGAGGAAAGGAACTTGGAGGCTCGCGCCGTCGATGAGGAGCCCCGGGTGCCAGTGGAAGGCGGGCCGCTGTTCGTAGAAGGCGGCGTCGAGACCGGGCAGGGGCTGGGCGAGGGCGGCGAGGGAGAGGTTGAAGGGGCCGATGCCGATGCCGACCAGGTCCCGGGGTTCCTCGGGGGTGGTGAGCGGCGGGGCGGGCTTGTCGTTCTGGCCGGTCATCGGGGGGTGGTTCCTTCCACGAGCTTCAGGAGCTCGGCGAGATCGCCGGGCCGGGTGTGCGGGTTGAGCAGAGTGGCCTTGAGCCAGCGGCGTCCGTCGATCCTGGCCCGCCCGAGCACGGCGCGGCCCTGGCCGAGCAGCTCGCGCCGGACGTACGCGATGTGGTCGTCGTCGGCGCCTACGGGCCGGAACAGGACCGTGCTGATGACGGGCCGGTCGTACAGCTCGAAGCCGGGGTGCGCGGCGACGAGTCCGGCGAACTCCTGTGCCTGTGCGCAGACTTGGTCGACGAGCGCGCCGATCCCCTTCCGCCCGAGGGCCTTGAGCGTGACGGCGATCTTCAGTACGTCGGGGCGCCGGGTGGTGCGCAGGGAGCGGCCCAGGAGGTCGGGGAGGCCCGCTTCGGTGTCGTCGTCCGCGTTGAGGTAGTCGGCATGGTGGCCGAGCGCCACGAGGTCGTCCGGGTCGCGGACCAGGATCAGCCCGGCGGCGACGGGCTGCCAGCCGAGCTTGTGCAGGTCGAACGTGACACTGTCGGCGCGCTCCATGCCGCGCAGCAGCGCTCTTCGTGCGTCGCTGAAGAGGAGCGGACCGCCGTACGCGGCGTCGATGTGCAGTCGGGCGCCGTGGCGGGCGCAGAGGTCGGCGATCTGGTCGAGGGGGTCGATGAGCCCGGCGTCGGTGGTGCCCGCGGTGGCGGCGACGAGGAACGTGCCTGGTGGGCCGCCGAGTTCGGAGAGGGCCTCGTCGAGCGCTGCCGGGTCGAGGACACCGGCGGGCGCGGGGACGGTGACCGGTTCCGGCATGCCGAGCAGCCAGGCGGCGCGGCCGAGGGAGTGGTGGGCGTTCTCGCCGACGACGAGCTGGACGGGGCCGTGCGCGGCGGTGCGCTCGCGGGCCAGGAGCAGGGCGAGCTGGTTGGACTCGGTGCCGCCGGTGGTGACGAGGGCGTCTCCCCTGCCGGGCCCATAGGCCTCGGCGGCGAGGGCGCGCGTGACCAGGGTCTCGATCTCCGAGGCCGCGGGCGCCTGGTCCCAGGAGTCCATGGAGGGGTTGAGCGCGGAGGCGGCCAGGTCGGCGGCGACGGCGAGTGCGAGCGGCGGGCAGTGCAGGTGTGCGGCGCACAGCGCGTCCGCGGGGTCGGCGGCGCCCTCGGCGAGCGCGTGGACCAGGGTGCGCAGGGCCGGTTCGCAGCCTTCGCCCCGGGCGGGCAGGACCTCGCCTGCGGCCTCGCGCACCCGGGCGGCGACGGCGGTGGGGCCGCCCGCGGGGAGCGGCCCTCCGCGCGCGGTCGCCCCGGTGCGCAGGGAGTCCAGGGCCGCGGTGAGCAACGGCCGCAGCGCATCGGGTCCTTGGGCGCCTCCGGCGAGGGGCGGCGGAGTGCTCATGGGCGACGTCCTTCGGGTGCACGCGGGCGGGGTCACCAGCCTGTCTGCCGAGCAGGCGGCACGCCCGGAGAGCTCAACGATCCGAACCCGAAAGTGGTACTGCCCTGCGGAGAAAGCGTGTTGGCGGGGGCTGCAGTGCTAGGCGCTCCGCGGGGGTGGGCGGATTTGTCTGCGGGTGCCGTGCGGCTTGGCGCCGGGCCACCGCCGGGGGGTGACCTGCGGGTGCGTCGTGGCTTGGCGCGCCGTTCCCCGCGCCCCTTGCGGGGCGCCCACCCGCCGGGGGATCTCCTGCTGGTGCGTCGTGGTTGGTCGCGCCGTTCCTCGCGCCCCTTACGGGGCGCCCCGCCCGGGGACCACTGCGGGGCGTCGCCGTCAGGTGGTTCGGGTGAAGTCGTTCTTGTGGTCCCTTGCCCACTCCGTGAACGTCCTCGCCGGTGTGCCCGTCACCGACTCCACGGTGGTGGTGATCTCCGGTGCGACGCCTACGGCCTCGGCGAAGGATTCCAGGATGGCCGGCAGCATTCCCGCGGGGACGTGCGGGAACATGTCCTCGGTCACCTCCTCCGGCGGCACCTCGACGAACCGCACGTCACGGCCGAGCGCCTGCCCGATGGCGTGGATCTGTTCCTCGGTCGACACCGCGGTGGGCCCGGTGAGGCGGTGGACGGCGCCCCGGTGTCCGTCGTCGAGGAAGGCGCGGGCGGCGACGGCGGCTATGTCGGCCTCGTGGATCGGCGCGGTGAGGGCTCCCGCGAAGGGACCGCGCACCGTGTCGCCCGCGCGGATCTGGTCCGCCCACTGGAGGGAGTTGGTGGCGAAGGCGTCGGGGCGCAGGAAGGTCCAGTCGAAGCCGCCCCTGCGCACCCGCTCCTCGAGGTCCGCGTGCACGACGTAGATGGGGTGGGTCTCGTCGGCGCCGTCCTCGATGATGCCCGACGACAGCATGACGACGTGCTCGACGCCGCCCTCGCGGGCCGCCTTGAGCACCGCGTCGGCGTGCTCACCGACGGCCGCCATGTGCAGGAACAAGGCGGACGCGCCGTCGAACAGCGGGGCGAGGGCGGCCGGTTCGGCGGCGGGGTCGAAGCGCGCGACCTCTGCGCCCGGGGGCAGCTGCGCACGGCCTGGGTCGCGGGTCAGCGCGCGGACGGGGGCCTGTGCGGCGGCGAGCTGGGTGACGAGGGCGCGGCCCACGTTTCCGGTGGCACCGGTGACGACGATCACGAAGGGCTCCTAGGGATCTCGTGCTGGATCTTCGAGCCTAGGGCGGTGTGCGGGTCCGCTGGATCGTCGGCTGGGACCAGGTCCGCGTAGGTCCGCGGACCTAGTCCCCGCCGGGCCCGGGACTAGGCCTCTGTCGCCTCCCGAACCTTCAACGCCCTTGCGAGGTCGTCCAGTTGATCGGCCAGCTTGCGGCGCAGGGCGGGGATGGGCTCGGCGTCGCGGAGGCACTCCTGGCCCAGGCGGAGCGTCTCGGCGTCCACCGATTCGGCGGGGAAGGCCCACCGTCCCGCGACGTCGGCGATGGCGGGGCCGCGCCGGGCCGCCACCGCGACCGCGTCCTCGAAGTAGCGGGGGATGTACTCCCGTACGAGGTCGGCCTGTTCGGGCTGCCAGAAGCCCTGGGCGGTGGCGGTGAGGAGGTAGTTGGAGAGGTCGTCGGAGGCGAACATCGCCTCCCACGCGCGGCGCTTGGCCTCCGGGTCCGGCAGCGCGGCACGGCAGCGGGCCGTGCCTTCCTGCCCGGTGGCGCTGGGATCGCGCTCCAGCTCGGCGGCGATCGCGGACTCGTCGGCGGCGCCGAGGACGGCGAGGCGGGTCAGGACGCGCCAGCGCAGCTCGGGGTCGAGCTCGGGACCGCCGGGGACGGTACCCTCGGAGAGCCACTCCTGGAGCGGGTCGGGGCGCGTCGCCACGTCGATGAAGCCGCGCACGGCGGTGAGCCGCAGGCCCGGGTGCGAGCCGTCCTCCGTGCGCCGGATCAGGTCGCGGCACAGTTCGGTGAGGGTGGTGAGGGCGGAGGTCCGCCGGGCCGGGGGCAGGAAACGGCCCGCGACATACGTGGTGGCGAAGGCGAGGACGCCCTGGACGAGGGCGAGGTCGGTCTCGCCGGGAAGATGCGCGCGGGCCGTCTCCAGATAGACGGTGCCTTCGAGTTCACCGTCGCGGACCATGTCGCGCAGGCTGTTCCACAGGACGGCGCGGGTGAGGGCGTCGGGGACGCGGGAGAGGCTGCGCAGGGCCGTCTCCATGGAGACGTCGTCGAGGCGGATCTTGGCGTACGTGAGGTCCTGGTCGTTCGGGACGATCAGGGCGGGCCGCCCGCCGTCGCTCGGCGGCGCGGAGGGGCCGGAGCGCGGGACGTCCGTCTCGTACCGCTCGCGCAGGACCAGGCCCTGGGGGTCGGTGAGGTCGCGGTCGAACACCCCGACGGCGACGCGGTGGGGGCGGCTGCCCTCGCGGTCGACGGCGAGGGTCCACTCACGGGCGTCGTGCGTGACCGTCGAGGTGAGCGTGTCGACGCCGGTCGTGCGCAGCCAGGCCTCGGCCCATCCGTGCACGTCGCGGTCGGTGTTGTGCGCGAGCGAATCGATGAAGTCCGCGAGGGTGGCGTTCGAGAACTTGTGCCGGGCGATGTGGGTGTTGATGCCTGCGAGGAAGTCCTTCTCGCCGAGCCAGGCGACCAGCTGACGCAGGGCGGACGCGCCCTTGGCGTACGAGATGCCGTCGAAGTTGAGCATCGCGGACGCGGTGTCGGGCACGGCGTCCGGGTCGGGCGCGACGGCGTGGGTGGAGGGGCGCTGATCCGCGTCGTACCCCCAGGCCTTGCGGGCGACGCCGAAGTCGGTCCAGGTGTCACGGAAGCGGGTGGCTTCGGCCGTGGTCTGGAAGCCCATGTACTCGGCGAAGGATTCGTTCAGCCAGATGTCGTCCCACCACCTGAGCGTGACGAGGTCGCCGAACCACATGTGGGCCATCTCGTGCGCGATGACCATGGCGCGGGTCTGCCGCTCGGTCTCGGTGACGGCGGAGCGGTAGATGAACTCGTCGCGGAAGGTGACGAGTCCGGGGTTCTCCATCGCTCCGGCGTTGAACTCGGGGACGAACGCCTGGTCGTACGAGTCGAAGGGGTAGGGCTCGTCGAACTTCTCGTGATATCGGTCGTAGCACGCGCGCGTGACGTCGAGGATCTCGTCGGCGTCGGCGTCCAGGAAGGGCGCGAGCGAGCGGCGGCAGTGGATGCCGAAGGGCAGTCCGCGGTGTTCGGTGCGGACCGAGTGCCAGGGGCCCGCGGCGACGGCGACGAGATACGTGGAGATCAGCGGGGTGGCCGCGGCCCGCCAGGTGCCGCCGCCCACGTGCTCGCTCACGCCGTTCGCGAGGACGGTCCAGCCCTCCGGGGCGGTGACGGTCAACTCGAAGACGGACTTCAGGTCGGGCTGGTCGAAGGCCGCGAAGACACGCTGCACGTCCTCCATGAACAGCTGCGTGTACGTGTACGTCTCGCCGTCCGTGGGGTCGGTGAAGCGGTGCATGCCCTCGCCTGTGTGCGAGTAGCGCATGGCCGCGTCGACGCGCAGTTCGTGCTCGCCCGGGGTGAGTCCGGTGAGCGCGAGGCGGTTCTCGACGAGGCCCCGCGGGTCGAGCGGCTGCCCGTCGAGGGTGACGGAGCGCAGCTCGGCGGGCTTGACCTCGACGAAGGTGTCGACCGCGGCCGCGGAGCCGTCCGCGGGCTCCCCGAGCACCGTGAAGCGGATGACCGTGCGGGAGTCGAAGGTCTCGGCTCCTGTGGTCAGGTCCAGCTCCACGCTGTACCGGTGGACGTCGAGGAGCCGGGCTCGGGTCTGCGCTTCGTCGCGCGTCAGTACGGACATGGGTCCATGCTGCCTGATGTCACTGACAGTGGTGCGGGAGCCCCGGATATCGGCGGGCTCGGCCCCGAGCGGCCTCGCGCCCGCGCCTCACGACGACTTGGCGATCGTCTCGTGGTGGCGGATGACCTCGGCGATGATGAAGTTCAGGAGCTTCTCGGCGAACGCCGGATCCAGCTTCGCGCTCTCCGCGAGCTCGCGGAGGCGGGCGATCTGGCGGGACTCGCGGTCCGGGTCGGCGGGCGGGAGGTGGTGGTTGGCCTTGAGATGGCCTACCTGCTGGGTGCACTTGAAGCGCTCGGCGAGCATGTGGACGACGGCCGCGTCGATGTTGTCGATGCTGTCGCGCAGGCGGGACAGCTCGGCGCGCACGGCCTCGTCCGCGGGCCCGGCTCCGTTGGCGTCACTTGTGTGGCTGGTGGTCATGGTCGACGAGCCTACGTTGCCGGTCCTTCGCCGCCGACGGCGGAAGAGCGCAAAATCGGCGGGTGGTCGGGGTCGGGAATCTGCTGCGACCAGCCGCCGGGGACCGCGCGTCCCTGCTGCTCGCGGAAGCGCACGGGTGCCATGCCGACGCGGCGTGTGAAGAGCCGCGAGAAGTACGCCGGGTCGTCGTAGCCGACCCGGCGCGCGACGGCAGCCACCGGCAGCTCCGTGGCGGCGAGCAGCTCCTTGGCGCGCCCGAGACGGATGCCGAGGAGGTAGTCCTTGGGGCTGCAGCCCGCGCCCCGGCGCACCGCCGTGCGCAGCTCCGCGGGCGTCATGCCGTGCCGCGCCGCGTGCTCGGCGACGGAAAGTGGCTGGAAGGCGTCGCGGGCGAGCGCCTGGAGCACCGGGTCGCCGTCGGGGGCGATGTCGGCGCGGGCCCGGCGGAGCGCGACGAGGAGCTCATGGACGGCGGCGCCCGTCTCGACCTCGAGGAGCGGGTTGCCGCGCCGCGCCGCGCGCGCGATGCGCCCGACGGCGGCCCGCGCGCCGGTCGCGTCGGAGAGCGGCACCACGGGCCGGGTGGGTTCGATGTAGCCGAGCTCGGTGTACGTCGCCGTGGCGGGCCCCGTGAAGTCGACGAAGCACTCGTCCCAGCCGCTCTCCGGGTCGGGCCCGTAGTGGTGGCGCACTCCGGGGGTGAGCCAGATCAGGGCGGGCGCCGTCACCGTCGTACGTCTGCCGTCGGGACCCTGGAACCAGCCGCCGCCCGCGCTCACGACCACGGCGACGTGGTGGTCGAGGGTGCGCGGGCCCACGGTCGGCAGGGCGCCGTGCTGCAGGCCGACCCCGAGGCAGGCCAGGCCGAGGCGGTGGTGGGCCGGGCTCGGCGTGAAATACCGCATCCACGTGTGGTACATCCGCTTGTGCCCCTTCCGTCCGGGCCGCGGCCCGGCTCGCTGCGTCCAACCCGCCTAGATCTTTGTCCATGGACCCTGCTGCCCGCCAGAGGTGATCGTGGCTGATCAGTGGTGAGCGAGAGGGATTCAGGGACACGATGAACGGCTTCAGGGTGGGCGAGGACGATTTCGAACTGGACGGGCGGCCCGTACGGCTGCTCTCCGGCGCGCTGCACTACTTCCGGGTGCACGAGGCGCAGTGGGGCCACCGCCTCGCGATGCTGCGCGCGATGGGGCTCAACTGCGTGGAGACGTATGTCCCGTGGAACCTGCACGAGCCGCGCCCCGGAGAGTTCAGCGACGTCGGGGCGCTCGGCCGCTTCCTGGACGCCGCCCACGAGGCGGGCCTGTGGGCGATCGTCAGGCCAGGACCGTACATCTGCGCCGAGTGGGAGAACGGCGGACTTCCGCACTGGCTGACGGGTGCGGTGGGGGCACGCGCGCGTACCCGTGACGCGGAGTACCTGGGGCACGTGGACCGCTGGTTCGGCCGCCTCATGACGGAGGTCGTCCCGCGCCAGCACGACCGGGGCGGCCCGGTGATCATGGTGCAGGTGGAGAACGAGTACGGCAGCTACGGCTCGGACCAGGTCTACCTCCGCCACCTCGCCGGCCTGCTGCGCTCCGAGGGCGTGACCGCACCGCTGTTCACGTCCGACGGCCCCGAGGACCACATGCTCACCGGCGGCTCCGTCCCGGGCATCCTCGCGACGGCCAACTTCGGCTCGCAGGCCCGCACGGCCTTCGAGACGCTGCGGGGGCACCGCCCCAAGGGGCCGCTGATGTGCATGGAGTTCTGGTGCGGCTGGTTCGACCACTGGGGCGCGGAGCATGTCGTGCGGGACGCGGAGGACGCCGCGGACGCATTGCGCGAGATCCTGGAGTGCGGGGCCTCGGTCAACCTCTACATGGCGCACGGCGGCACGAATTTCGCCGGGTGGGCGGGGGCGAACCGGGGCGGTGGCGCGCTGCACGACGGCGTCCTTGAGCCGGATGTCACGTCCTACGACTACGACGCGCCCATCGACGAGTTCGGGCGCCCCACGGAGAAGTTCTGGCGCTTCCGCGAGGTGCTCGCCCCGTACGCGCAAGGGCCACTGCCTGAGCTGCCCGCGCCACCGCCCTCGCTCAGGGAGCGCGCGGCGGCGGACCTCTCCCAGTGGGCGCCGCTGTCCGCGGTCGTGGAGTCGCTCGGCGGCCCCGATGCGGAACATGCCGTACCGCCCACCTTCGAAGAGCTCGATGTCGACCGCGGCCTGGTCCGGTACACGCTGACGGTCCCGGGCCCGCGGCGGCCCTACCCCCTGAGTGTGCGGGGGCTGCGGGACCGGGCCGTGGTGTACGTGGACGGGGTGCGGGCCGGTGTCCTCACCGAGGACGAGCCGTCCCTCCCCGAGCCTGTCGCGGGGCACGCGCGCGTGGAGCTGTGGGTGGAGTCCCTGGGGCGGGTCAACTACGGGCCGCGGACCGGCGAGGCGAAGGGCATCACCGGTGGGGTGCTGCATGAGCGGCAGTACTTGCACGGGGTGCGGGCCCAGGGGCTGCGGCTGGACGCGTTCTCCTCGGCGGAGGCCGTGCGGGAGATTCCTGCCGCCGGGGACGGTGGTGGTCGTCCGGGGCTGTACCGGGGGTCGGTCGACGTCCGTGGTGCCGGTGACGCACTGCTCGAACTGCCCGGCTGGGAGCGGGGGTTCGTGTGGGTGAACGGATTCAATCTGGGCCGGTACTGGGCGGTGGGCCCGCAGTCCTCGCTGTACGTTCCCGGGGCCGTGCTGCGGGAGGGCGAGAACGAGGTGTGGGTCCTTGAGCTCGAAGGGGCGGCCGAGCCGGGAGCGGTCACCCTCTCCCCGGTCCCGCCCCTCCCCCGGACCGACTCCATCGGCCGGTAGCCGCAAGGGGACACCCGCGACGGGCTGAGAAATCAGCCCGTCGCGGGGAGCCGACGCGGGGAGCCGACGCGGGGAGCCGACGCGGGGAGCCTCAGACCTCTCGCACCTCGAAGGCGTCCAGGACGAACTCCGCGGTGCCGTCGTCCCCGCTCTTGCGCAGCCCGACCCACGCCTCGCCCTTGGCGGGGGCGGTGAACTCGTACGTCAGGGCAGTCGGCTCGGTCGCGACGGGCAGCTCCTTGCGGTCGATCTCACGAGCCGCGGGTTCGTCGACGGCGGTGATCCACGCGTACTGCCCCGCCTTCTCGTTCTCGTACCGGAAGGAGACGCGGTAGCGCTTGCCGGCCTCGAAGCGGGCGGTGTGCGGGACGGTCCGGTAGACGAGCCCCGCGTTCTCGCCACGGGACTTGAGGGACTGCGCGCCGTCGATGACGTCGTCGATCGCCTTGCCGTTCCAGCCCCGCTGGGTGAACGGGGCGTGCCGCTGCGCGATGTGCGTACGCGGGTCGGTGACGTCCCCGGCGTCCCCCTTCACGAACGGCCCCCACCCCTGCGGCACGTGCTCGAAGTCCTCGGAGGCGAGCGTGCCGCCTCCGGGGGCGCCGGCGCCCGTGGCGGAGACGATGCGCACGTTGTCGAAGCGCACGCGCGCGTGGCCCGCGTCGGCCCGGAGCGTCAGCTCGGCCGCGCCGCCGCCGTCGGGGACGGTGAAGGGAACGGACATGCGCTGGAAGCGGGTGCCGTGCTTGCGGTCGGCCGCCACGTAGTTGCCCGCGGTGGAGGTCCGCGTCCAGTTGGCGGCGGTGACACCGTCGGGGGTGCGCACCTCCAAGGTGGCCTTCCGCTCGTCTCCCGCCTTCTCCCCGACCTCGACCTGCACGGAGGCGACGTAGGCTCCCGCCTTCAGACGGCGCAGCCGCTGACCGACGGCCGCCTTGCCGCCCGACGCGATGACGAGCTCATGGTCACCGAGCTTGCTGAGCTCGACGGAGGCCGGTCCTGAGACCTTCCAGCCGCGCAGGGAACCGGAGTTGAAGCCCGGGTCGTACACAGGCGTGCCCTGCCCCCAGCCGGGAGCGGGCACGGCGGCGGCACGCGAGCGGTACAGGACGTAGGGCTGCTTGGCCTTGGCGTCGAGGGTCACCTTCCCGCCGCGCACCGGAACGTCGGCGACGAAGACACGCCCCTGATCGGTGAGCCGGTACAAGGCGACCTTGGCGAGCCCGGACCACCCGCGCGGCAGCTGCCAACTCCCCTTCCCGCCCTTCGGGTTGTAGTGGTAGAGCTTCCCGGGATCGGTGGCCTTGCGGGGCTCCCAGGGAAGCAGATAGCTCCCCCCGTCGTAGACGAGACGGCCATCGGTGACGACCCGACGGGTGCCTCCGGTGTCGGATACCTTCGTCTGCCCGTCGCCGAAGAAGCTGATCTCGTGCTCGCCCCAGGACTTGATGGGATAAGCCTGGAGATACTTGGCGGGCAGCGAGTCGGTCCAGATCAGGTCGTAGAAGTAGGCCCAGTCGGTCTTCCCGACCCACCCCTCGAAATTGCCCATGCGGGCAATGCCCAGCAGGGTCGGCCACTTGTCGGCGAAGACATCCTTCTGATGGTTGCGGATGAAGCGGATCAGCCGCGAATTGATGCCGCGCGACGTATCGGGACCGTAATCGGGCTCCGTCGCCCAGTGCGACCAGACGGACGAGCGCTCGAAGCCGTGCCCCCATTCGCTGGTGACGATCCAGCCCTGCTTGCGCAGCGCGCGCTGAAGCCGGTCGGAGGTCCACCCGGATTCCCGGAACACATCAATGTACAGAGCATTGAGCGCCCCGTCGGCATCATCCCGAAGTTCGGCAAACCGCTCGATGATGTCACCGGACACCAAGTCACGCCGCTGATCGATGCGATAGCTCTGATCAAGCCAGTCCCACTGCTCATTACTCTTGTCGACAAGCTTTTCGGAGAACGAATTCGCGACGGGATAGGACTCGGTGGCATTCACATGCACACTGAAGTCGCTGTTCCATTTCTTGCCCTCCCTGACCAGGGTGTTGAGATCGCCCAGTCCGCCCGCGCGCGTGTTGTAGTTCCCCGCATAGTCGGGATGCGCGGAGTCATGGCCTTCCGACTGATAGCCCTTGAGGAGCGTGTACTGCCGCAGGCCGTCCGTGGCCAGGTGGATCCGCTTGACGTTGTCGAGGGTCACGAGGAACGGGTTCGTGGCCTGCGAGGCGAAGTTGAACGGAATGTGCGGGACGACGCGCAGGTGCTGCTCGTCCGCGCCCAGCGGCTTCACCATGATGTCGCGGAACGCGATGGCGGCGTCCTGCCAGTCGACCTTGCCGTCGTCGTTGCGGTCACCGGTGATGACGACGGTGGCGTACGGAAGGGGCTCGGTGTCGCCGACGGCCGCGGTGGCCGCGCGGTACGTCCACTGGCCGGGGGCAAGCCGGGCCTCCACGTACCCGCTCTTCCTGACGGTCTCCCGCCAGAGCCGGCCGTTGTCCCAGGTGGTCCCGGCCTCGGTGGTGGGCTTGTCGTAGACGGTGTTGGTCTCGACGGCGCCGCCCAGCGCGTCGTGCGCGACGACGGCGTAGGCGCATCCGGTGGCCGCCTCGGCGGCGGTGTCCGCGGCGAGATTGACCTCGGTGTCGCCGCTCTTGGCCTTGTCGAGCTGGATCTTGGCCGCGAGAAGGGTGGCGCCGGGCTGATCACTTCGTACGGAGAGAAGGGCGAGCCCTGGAATACGAAGCGTGCCGACACGCAGGTCATCGGTGTCGTCGATCTCCGTGACCCGCCACTGCACCTGGCGCCCCTCGACGGCGATCTCGACGCGGATGGTGGCGCCCCCGTCGAGAGCGAGAAGATACGCGACCCGGTCGTCATCGGTCGCGGTGACGGTCACCTTCGGGGTGTGCGTCACCTCGTCCACCAGGAGCGTGGTGACGGGCTCCGGCTGTGCGTGCAGGACCGCCTTGGTGGCGCGGTCGGTGTACGAGATGACGCGGGGGAAGTCGGTGGCGACGCGTACGTCGAGGTCGGCGGAGCGAAGTACGGCCTCGGCCGCGGTTCCGGCCGAGGCGGGCGCGGCGCCCCCGAGGCCGACGGCAACGCTGACGCCGGCCAGCGCGCCCGTGGCGACTACGGCTCTGCGGCTTGGGCCGGACGTGTCTGACGGCTGCATGGCACCCCTCCGTGGGACGGATCTCGGTGCGGTCACCCTGCGCCGGGAGGGACTTGTGCGCCCATGGACAAAGACGATCCAGGTCTTGGACTAACGACACCCCACCAAGCGAACACCGCCTGCCCCACAACACTCAGCCATGGAAGACCGACCCTCGGTGCTCGGCGCTCGACCCTCACGCACCCGCAGTCGGCGACGCTCGGGAGGGGACGGGCCGGTATGTCCGCCCGGAGCACGGTTCGCGGCACTCCAGCAGCGAAGCAACCCCACGGCCACCGGACGATAGCGAGGACGGACATACCGGCGCGGCCCCGCACCCACCGACGGACCAGACCCGCAGCACACACGCACCCGCAGCCCGCAGCCCGCACCCCGCACCCCGCAAGCACGAACGCGGGGCAGGACCGTCAACCGGTCCGACCCCGCGTCCAGCGCGCAGCGCGCAGCGCCCAGCGGAACTCAGAGTTCCGACGCCGCCTTCTCTATGTCACCGGCGAACGTCGACACCTCGGTGTACACCCCGGGGAACTTGGGCCGCGCACACCCGTTGCCCCAGCTCACGATGCCCACCTGGACGTACTCCCCGGCCTCGTCCTTGCGGAACATGGGGCCACCGGAGTCACCCTGGCAGGTGTCCGTGCCGCCCTCGGCCAGCTTGCCGGCGCAGAGCTCCTCACCGGGCGTGAGGTCGGCGCCGTACGCCGCCTCGCAGTCCGCGTCGCTCACGAACGGGACCTTCGCCTTGAGGAGGTAACGCTGCTGCTCGCCACCCTCCTTGTCGGCACCCCAACCGGCGATGTCGAAGTCGCCGTTGTTGAGCTTGTCGTCCTTGGCGATCTTCAGCGTCGGCTGGTCGATCGGCTTCTCGAGCTTGATGAGCGCCCAGTCCTTGCCCTTGCCGTCGTAACCCGGCGCCTGCAGGACCTTCGTGGACTTCACGGTGATCGCGTCCGGGCTCTCCAGGTCCACGACACCACCGGTGGCGGTGATGCTCGTGTTGTCGCCCGAACCGTCCACACAGTGGGCGGCGGTCAGCACGATGTCCTGGGCGTACAGCGCGCCGCCACAGCCCATCGACAGACGGACCATGAACGGGAATTCACCCTGCTCGGCAGGGGTTCCGCCGACCACGCGCTCACCCGGCGTGGGGCCGGGGTGCGGGGCCGCGGAGGCGGCGACGGGCTGGAGACTGACGGCGGCGAGGGCGATGGCACCGAGGGTGGCGGCTCTCTTGACTCCACGCAGCTTGGTGTTCAACGGGCTTCCCTTCGTGGGGGGGGTTCGTGGGGGGTTGCACGCGTCCACGGACCCACTCCCTCCCCGCCAACTCCCCGCGAAAGCCCGGGAATGACAACGAGAATGGCATGAGCCCGCCAAAGCGTTGTTGCGGATTATGGAGATCGGTGTCCGCATAGAGCAAGGGGCGGTTTTCGGCCACGGACCCACGCGTGGGCTGGTTCCGGGTACGGGAGTGCGCCTTACAGTGGAATCGAGTTGAGGCGAGTCGAGACGACTCGCTCCTGCTCGACACGGGCCGAAACGACTCCATGCGACTCGATACGACGCGGACATCTCCAGGGGGTGCGCACGTGACGGACGGCGGGCCTGTGGTGCACGGCTACCCCCATCTGGAGACGGTGCGCTCGGCGATCACCGCGCTCTACAAACGCCTGTCGTACGACACCGTCCACACCTTCGACACCAGCATCACCCCCGCCGACGTCGCCTTCTCCGACCAGGACGACCTCCATCTGGGCGTGCAGCGCGTGGCCCGCGAGATGGTGCGGCACCTGCGGCTGCCGGACGCCCGCATGATCGTCAGCTTCCGCGAGATGGAGCACGCGGCGTACGTCGAACTCGCCGCGGGACCCGAGTACTTCATCGAACTCAACGACCGGTTCCGCACGCACCGCAGGGACATCGGCGCGGCGCTCGCCCACGAGGTCATGCACGTGTATCTGCACCGGCTTGATTTGACGTTTCCCGGCACACGCGACAACGAAATCCTCACGGACACCGCCACCACCTACCTGGGGGCGGGGTGGCTCCTCCTGGACGCCTACCGTGAGGACGGCGCCTCGTCGCAGAAGCTCGGCTATCTCACGCCGGAGGAGTTCGGGTACGTACTGGCCAAGCGGGCCATCGCCTTCGGGGAGGCACCGGAGACATGGTTCACCAGCGCGCAGGCATACACCGCCTACACGAAGGGGCTCGCCCAGGCCCGACGCGACGAGCAGCAGCCGCCGTTGACGGCTGCGGGGTGGGCGGGGCGGCGGCGGTACGCGAAGGACCGGCGGTACGCGCAGGAGCGTGGCTCCGGTGGAGCGGGGTCGGCGCCCCGGGGCGGTGCGTACTCGTTCTCCCCTGCGTCGGGGGGTGGCGCTGAGCCCCTGCGGGTCTCGTTCCCCTGCCCCACGTGCCAGCAGCGGATCCGGCTGCCTGCTCGGGGGCGGATGCGGGCGCGGTGCACGTTGTGCCGGACGGTGCTGGAGTGCGACACGTAGGGCGGGTTCGTGGGCGCCTGTTTTGTGCGTGCCTGCTTGCCTGCTTTGTGCGTGCGTGCTTCGTGCGTGCCTGCGGTGCCGCTAACCCCAGTGCGCGGGACGCTTCAGAGACGGGGGCAGCTTCGTCTCCGCGTCGCCCTTCGCCGCGTTCACCTGCGACTGGGTCAGGAAGATGCTGCCGGTGAGGTCCGCTCCCCGCAGGTCCGCGTCCCGGAAGTCCGCGCCGATCAGATCGGCCTGGCGGAGGTCGGCGCCGCGGAGGTCTGCGGCGATGAGGTAGGCACCGCGGAGGGTGACGCCTCGGAGGTCGGCGCCCTTGAGGCGGGCGCCGAAGAGGTCGGCGCCCCGGCGGTCCTTCTTCTTCCGGCGGATGTCCGCGCGCACGAGTTCGCTGGTGCGGAGGAGGAGGGTGTTGACGTCCTCACGGTGTGCGGCCACGTCCGTCTCTGCGACGGTGGCGGGGGCGCCCTGGGTGAGGTGCTCGGTCTTCTCCAGCGCGCTCCGGAGCTCGGCTCCGATCGGGCGAGTCTGCGGCAGGGTGAGCGCCTCGGTCAAGTACCAGAGCAGTTCGTGGAGTTGGCGCATCACCGGGAACACGTCGAACATCTGGCGGGCCGTGTCGGGGTCCTGCCGCCAGTCGATGCCGCCGTAGGTGGTCTGGGAGACCTTCTGGCCTGCGCCGAAGCAGTCGTAGACCGTGCAGCCGGAGAAGCCCTTCTGGCGCAGCTTCTGGTGGATGCCGCAGCGGAAGTCCTGCTGGAGGTTGGTGCAGGGGGTGCCTGCGGCCTTGTTGACGGGGAAGTCCGAGGACTTGGAGAAGGTGAGGGCGACGCAGCAGAGCCCGAAGCAGCTGCCGCAGTCGGCCCGCAGCTCTTGCCGGTCGTCGTCGGCCAGGGGCAGCAAGGGGCGCTGGGGGCGCTGCTCACTCATCGGGGCCTCCCTCAGGCCGTGGCTGGTGCTGGTGCTGCGGGGCTGGTGCGCCGGGGCTGGTGCTGCGGGGCTGGTCCGTGTGTGGGTGCGGGGCCGTGCCGGTATGTCCGTCCTCGCTATCGTCCAGTGACCGCGAGGCTGCTGCGCTGCTGGAGCGCCGCGAACCGTGCTCCGGGCGGACATACCGCCACGTCCCCTCGCGTGCTCTCCCGGCTGCGGGCTCACGGGCGAGTGGGCGGGAAGGCTGGTTCGTGCAGGGTCGGCTGCGGGCTCACGGGCGGGTGGGCGGGAAAGGCTGGTTCGTGCAGGGTCGGCTGCGGGCTCACGGGCGGGTGGGCGGGAAAGGCCTGTTCGTCCAGGGTGGGATGCGGGGTGCCGGGCGGGTGGGCGGGAAAGGCCTGTTCGTCCAGGGTCGGATGCGGGGTGCCGGGCGGGTGGGTGGGAGAGGCCCGCCCGGCGGCGGGGGAAAGGCCCCGCCGCCGAGCACACGCGCTACGCCGCCCGGCGCCCCGCGCCCCCGCCGCTACGGCGAGCACGGCCGGCGCCACTGCCACCACCGGAGGGGCGCCCCTGGCCACCACCGGAGGGACGTCCCTGGCCACCACCGGAGGGACGTCCCTGGCCACCGCCGGAGGGACGACCGCCGCCCTGCGACTGGGACCGGGGCTGGCCGCCGCCCTGGGAGGACTGCGACTGCCCCTGGGGGCGAGACCTCCGCTGGCCCTGGCCCTGGCCCTGGCCGCCGCCACTCCCGGCGGGCCGCCTCCGCCCCCGCTGCGGCGAAGCCTGCTGCTGCTGGGGCACCTCGATGACCACCGGCACCCCGGAGGGCTCCCGCGCACCGGTGATGCGCGCAAGCTCCTCGTCCGTGGACTTCACTCGCGCCGTCTTCGGGCTGATCTCCGCGTCGGACATCAGACGCGTCATCTCCCGCTTCTCGTCCGGCAGGACGAGCGTGACGACACTGCCGGACTCACCCGCGCGGGCCGTACGGCCACCGCGGTGCAGGTAGTCCTTGTGGTCGGTGGGCGGGTCCACGTTCACGACCAGGTCGAGGTCGTCGACGTGGATGCCGCGGGCCGCCACGTTGGTGGCGACGAGCGCGGTGACCTGCCCGGTCTTGAACTGGTCCAGGGTCCGGTTGCGCTGCGGCTGCGAACGGCCGCCGTGCAGACCTGAGGCCCGTACACCGTTGGCGAGCAGCCGCTTGGTGAAACGGTCCACCGCGCGCTTGGTGTCCAGGAACATGATCACCCGGCCCTCTCGGGCGGCGATGCGGAGGGCCACTGCCTTCTTGTCGGTCTCGTCGGCGACGTACAGGACGTGGTGCTCCATCGTGGTGACCGCGCCGGCGGACGGGTCGACCGAGTGGACGACCGGGTCCGTCAGGAACATCCGGACCAGGCGGTCGATGTTCTTGTCGAGCGTCGCGGAGAAGAGCATCGTCTGCCCGCCCTGCTCGACCTGCTTCAGGAGCGCGGTGACCTGCGGCATGAAGCCCATGTCGGCCATCTGGTCGGCCTCGTCGAGGACCGTCGTCCGCACCTGCGAGAGATCGGCGTCGCCGCGCTCGATGAGGTCCTTGAGACGGCCGGGGGTCGCCACCATGATCTCGGCGCCGCGGCGGAGCGTTCCCGCCTGCTTGGTGATGGAGAGGCCGCCGACCACCGTCGACATGCGGAGGTTCACGGACGTCGCGTACGGCGTCAGGGCGTCCGTCACCTGCTGCGCGAGCTCACGCGTGGGGACCAGGACCAGGGCGAGGGGCGAGCGCGGCTCCGCGCGGCGGCCCGCGGTGCGGGCGAGCAGCGCGAGGCCGAAGGCGAGGGTCTTGCCGGAGCCGGTGCGGCCACGGCCGAGGATGTCGCGGCCCGCGAGGGAGTTGGGGAGCGTGGCCGCCTGGATCGGGAACGGCTCGGTCACGCCCTGTGCGGCCAGCGTCTTCAGGAGGGCCTCGGGCATGTCCAGGTCGGCGAACGCCTCGACGGCGGGCAGCGCGGGCTCGATGCTCTCGGGCAGCGCGAATTCACCGCCGACGGGCCTCGGCTTGGCGCGGCCGGGCTTCCTCGCGGCGCCCTTCGCCTGGCCGCCGCCGGCCACCGGGGCCTTTCCGCGTGCGTTCGTGGAGCGCCCGCGGGCAGGACGTGCGGGGCGTTCGGAGCGATTCATACGGAAATGCCTTCCTGGACCTGGTGACAGCACAAGCCGGGACCCGCACCTTTCCGGTGCGGGCCCCGGCTATGAGGTTCGCGTGCTACGAACGTCAGGCGGGAACGATGTTCTCGGCCTGCAGGCCCTTCTGGCCCTGCGTGACGTCGAAGGAGACCTTCTGGCCCTCGAGGAGCTCACGGAAGCCCGAGGACGCGATGTTCGAGTAGTGGGCGAAGACGTCGGGGCCGCCGCCGTCCTGCTCGATGAAGCCGAAGCCCTTTTCTGCGTTGAACCACTTAACGGTGCCAGTTGCCATGTCAATCTCCTCAACAGGGGCAGAGTAAGGAAAACCACGGAATTGTGGATTCCAAGCGCTGCAATGACCCCCATCCCGGAGAGACCGGAAAAAAACAATAATGCGCCTTCGGAACATTCCCGTCAGGCGCACATAAAGTTCATGGGTACCAAAACTGCGACGCATAAGCCTAACACGGACGAGGGACCCCTCGTTTCCGGGTGGCCGCGGGCCGTACGGGACGGGGGCGGACCCCCTTGCTCCACTCGCCGCGCCGCCTGCGGGGCGGACCACCGGGGCCAGATACCTGGCGCACGCACCTTCCTCCTGTCAGGGCACCCCGCTACCTTCAACCAAACAATCGCTTGGTTGAGCGACGAGTGGCCATGGCGACCGCTACCGAGGAAGGCGGCCCAATGCGCATCACCCGCACACGTACGGCGGTCGGAGTCGCGGTATCCGCGCTCGCCCTGGGCACCCTGCCTGCCTGGGCGGCCCACGCCGAACCCTCCGCACCCGAGCGCGGCACGGCCCTGCACGCCCCGCACCACCACTCCCGCCCCGCATCCGACGGCGTACGCCGGATACCGCTCCAAGGGGCCGTCAACGCAAGGGACCTGGGCGGCTACCGCACCTACGACGGGGAGCGCGTCCGCTACGGCCAGGTCTTCCGCGCCGACGCCCTGGCGAAGCTCACCGACGCCGATGTCACCACCCTCGGCGGACTCGGCCTGAAGAAGGTCGTCGACTTCCGGGTGCCCGCCGAGGTCCAGTACGACGGACCCGACCGGCTGCCCGCCGGACTCACCCCGACGTCCCGGCCCATCAGCGACAACGGCCTCTTCGCGACGCTGATGACCGTGATCGGCTCCAGGGACCCGGTCAAGCAGGAGGAGATGCTCGGCAACGGCAAGGCGGACGCCTTCATGCGCGACGTCTACCGCACCTTCGTCGCCGACGGCGCGAACCGCGCGCAGTTCGCGGCGACGCTGCGCGACATCGCCCACGGCGACAAGAAGTCGCCGCTGCTCTACCACTGCACCGCGGGCAAGGACCGCACCGGCTGGACCAGTTATCTGCTGCTGCGTGCCATCGGCGTACCCGAGCGGACCGCCGTGGGCGACTTCCTGGCCTCCAACACCTACCGGGCCGCGTACGACGCGAAGGTGCGCGAGGGCCTGAAGCAGAGCGGTCTGATGCAGAACCCGGATCTGCTGATCCCGCTCCAGGAGGTCCGCACCGGCTATCTGGAGGCGGCGCTGGACGAGGTGGAGGAGAAGTACGGGAGCCTGGGCGGCTATCTCAGGAAGGGACTTGGGCTTGATACGCGGACGATTCTCGCGCTGCGGGAGCGGATGGTCGACTAGGTCACGCGGTCACGATGCCCTGCGCCCGCGCGGCCGTGAGCCAGGTCGGGAACTCCCCCACCAGCTGGTCGTAGAGGCGGTCGTCCGGGACCGCGAGAGGGTCGTGTCCCGCGTGGAAGAAGCCCGCGTTGTCGACGGCGCGCTTGGCGGGGACGGCCAGTTCGTCGAGCTTGCGGAGGTAGTCGAACTGCTTGCTCTTCGCGTCACCGAACCCGATGAACTGCCAGAACAGCGGCAGCCTCGACGCCTTGCACAGATACCGCTCGGCGGCGAGCTTGTTGATGGGCCCGCCGTCGGTCTGGAAGACGACCAGGGCCGGCGCAGTGGAACCGCTGTCCACGTAGTGGTCGATCACGGCGTCCATCGCCAGGTGGTAGCTGGTCTTGCCCATGTGGCCGAGCCCGGCGACGATCTCGTCGATCCGCCCGTGGTGCCGGTCGAGCGCGATCTCCGTGACGGCGTCGACGTCCGTGGAGAAGAAGACCGTGGGCACGGTGCCGTCGTCGTCGAGGTTCGCGGACAGGCCGAGGACGCGATCGGCGAGGGCTTGGACGGTGCCGTCCTTGTAGTACGGCTTCATGGAGCCGGAGTAGTCGACGACGAGGTAGACGGCGGCGCGCTCGCCCTCCAGGCCGTGCTTGCGGAGGCTGACGCCGGCGGACTTGTAGAGGCTGACGAGGGCGGGCGCCGCCTCCTCCACCTTGCTGAGGCTGATCGCCGGTCCCATGTGCCGCTCCACTCTCCCGTCCGTCCGTTCCAGGGAGCCGAGGTTACGGGAGAGGCGGGTGGCGTGAAGTGATCACCTACGGACTTGAGGGCAAGGCCGTCCTGATCACCGGTGCGGGCCGCGGGCAAGGGGCCGCCGAGGCGCGGCTCTTCGCGGAGGCCGGGGCACGGGTCGTCGTCACGGACGTGCGGGAGGAGGAAGGGCGCGAGGTCGCCAAGTCCCTTGGCGAGCAGGGGCTTTTCGTACGCCATGACGTCACGGACGCGGAGAGCTGGGCGTCGGCCGTGGCGGCCGGTATCGAGGCCTTCGGCCGCCTGGACGCGCTCGTGAACAACGCGGCGCTGTGGCGGACGGCGTCCGTGGAGAAGGAGACGTACGAGAACTTCGAGACGCTGATCCGGGTCAATCTGCTGGGCCCTTTCCTGGGGATCCAGGCGGTGCTGCCCGCGCTGCAGGAGGCGGGCGGCGGTTCGATCGTGAACGTCTCCTCGACGGCGGGGCTCGTGGGGATACGGGGGCATGCGGCGTACGGGTCGACGAAGTTCGGGCTGCGTGGGCTGACGCGGAGCGCGGCGCTGGATCTGGCGGGGTATGGGGTGCGGGTCAACTCCGTGCACCCGGGGGCCGTCGACACCCCGATGATCGCGGGGGTGCCCTCCGCTCCCGGCAAGGACTGGTCGCATCTGCCGCTCGGCAGGATGGGCCGCCCCGAGGAGGTCGGGGAGCTGATTCTCTTCCTTGCGTCCGAGGCGTCCTCGTACATCACCGGGGCGGAGTTCGCCGTGGACGGCGGGTCGACGGCGGGGTGATGCCTCTTCCCCGCCCCCGCCCCTTCCCGAAAACCCGCTCTGGCGCGGGGGCCTTGCGTGCCGTCATCACCGGCTCCGCCGAGTTCGTCCTCACCCCCCCAAGCTCTTAAACAGCAGGGGGGGAAGCCCCGCAGGGACCGCCCTACCCCACCTGCTCCTGAAACGCCGGCAACTCAAAGATCCGCGTCTTGGCCTCGTCGTCCATCAGCTCGACCAGCGGCATGACCAGTTCCCACAGGTCCTGCTTGTCGACCTCCAGGGCGAGCGCGTCCAGGTCGGGCGCGGGCAGCGCCCCGGCGGCGTCGGCGACGATCTTGCGGGACTCCTCCGGCAGCACGCCCACCAGCGGCAGGAACTCCGCCCACAGGCCGGTCGCCACCACCGCCAGGACCACCCCGCCGAGCACCCCCGCATCCCGCAGGGAAGGCAGCACCGCGACAGCCCGCCGCTCCTCGTCCCCCAGCAGCGCGACCAGCGGCAGCAGGGACTCCCACAGGTTCTGCTCCGCCACCGTCACGACCAGCGAGTCGAGCCGCTCCTGCGGCTGCGCGGCGGCCAGCGAGGCGATGCGTCCCCGCTGCTCCCCCGTCACCATCCCGGCGACGGCCAGCGCCTCCGGCCACAGCCCCTCCCCCGACGCCGACGCGATGACCGACGCGAGCCGCTCCGCGCCCATCAGCTCGATGATCTGGCCGAGCCGCTCCGGCACGTCGATCGCGAACCCGGTCCGCAGGACGGCCGCGTCGTCCACCTGCGGCAGGATCCGCCGCAGCGAGGAGTCCCGGAGATGGCCGACGAAGCGGCCCATCGTCAGGTGGTCGCCCCGCTCGGCGAGCGTCACCGCGATCCGCACCACGAGGCCCTCGTCGAGCCGGTCGACGATGCCCTTGATCCTGCGCGGGTCGAGATGCCCGCACGACTCCGCCGTGAACGGCACCGGCAGCTTCTCGATGATGTCGGCGGCCCGCGCAGGTTCGAGGCGTCCGGCGACCCCGGCGGCGAGCCGCGGGCCCAGTGCCTTCTGCGAGATCGCGGCAGCGACCCCGGCCGGCACCAGCTTCGTCGCGGACGCGATCCGGTCCAGCATCTCGGGCGTACGGTCGAAGAGCGCCGCGACGCAGCTCTCGCGGAAGCGGCGTACGTCCTCGACGGGAAGCGTCGCCAGGAAGGCGAGCTCCTCGGGCCCCACGTCCAGCAGTCGCGCGATCTTCAGGGTCTCCGCCCTGCTCCGCAGCTTGTCCATGGCCTGCTCCCTCCCCATCGCCTAGCGGAACAGAATCCGGCGTACGGGACCCCGGGCGAGGGCAGGCACCAGTTTCAGCGCCTCCTCGGCGGCCTCGTTCAGGCCCGACGCGCGGCGCTCGCGTTCGCGCTCCAGCGCGTCGGCCAGCAGGGTCAGCTGCTCCGGCGCCAACTGGCCGAAGGATTCCGGTGGCTCGTCCCGCAGCTCCTTGCTCAGCCGCTCCCGCGCTTCGGTGCTCATAGGGCCTCCCATGACCATGACCGGTACGGATCGTCCCCGAGACTGATGCGAGATTGACTATTAGTCAATAGAGCCGGATCCGGAAGGCGCGCTACCGCGAAACCACCCGTAATCTTGTGCGAATGAAACGTGCAGGCCTCCTTCTTCTCGCCGTCGCCCCGGTCGCCACGGTCGCCGTCTACCTCCTGGGCGGGGACTCGGACAGCGATGCCTCGGGAGCCGACGGGATGCCGTCCGGCACCCAGCGTCCGTACGACAAGGACAAGTCGGCGTCCGAGATCGAGGCCGACGACGAGCTGATCGCGGACCTGCCTCCGGGCCTCGCGGCGCCCGCCAAGAAGGAACTGGCACAGAAGCTCGTGACGAGCGCGGAGAACTCCACGCTGAACTGGCGCGGGCAGTACGGCTACATCGAGGACATCGACGACGGGCACGGCTACACCGCCGGGATCATCGGCTTCTGCACCGGCACGCACGACCTGCTCACCCTCGTCGAGCGGTACACGAAGGACCACCCGGACAACGGCCTCGCCCGCTATCTGCCCGCCCTGCGCAAGGTCGACGGCAGCGAATCGCACGAAGGGCTCGACCCGGGCTTCACCAAGGCCTGGAAGGCCGAAGCCGACGAGCCCGCCTTCCGCGAGGCCCAGAACAGCGCGCGCGACCGCATCTACTTCGACCCCGCGGTCCGCCTCGCCAAGCTCGACGGGCTCGGCACCCTCGGCCAGTTCATCTACTACGACGCGATGGTCCTGCACGGCCCCGGCACAGGACCGCGCGGCTTCTACGGCCTGCGCGAGGCGGCGCTGAAGGAGGCGAACACGCCCGCGCAGGGCGGCAAGGAGAAGGCGTACCTCGACATCTTCCTGGACATCCGCCGCACGGCGATGAAGTCCGAGAAGGCACACCGCGACACGACGCGCGTGGACACGGCGCAGCGGCAGTTCCTCTACGACGGCAATCTGGACCTGAAGACGCCGCTGACCTGGAAGGTGTACGGGGAGACGTACAAGGTTCCGTGACCCGGAAACCCTGAACGTCTCCCCGGGAGCTCAGCCCTTGACGGCTCCCGCGGCCAGGCCCGAGCCCAGCTTCCGGTGCACGATCACGAAGAAGATCATCACCGGCACCGTGACCAGTGTGGAGCTGGCCATGACCGGGCCCCAGGCCGTGGAGTTCTCGCCGAAGAACTGGTAAATGCCCACGGCGGCCGTGTACTTGTCGCTGCCCTTCATGAAGGTGTACGCGAAGACGAACTCGTTCCACGCCGTGATGAAGGCGAAGATCGAGGTCGCGACGAGTCCGGGCGCCACCAGCGGAAGCAGCACCGAACGGAACATCCGGAACCAGGACGCCCCGTCGATGTACGCCGCCTCCTCGACCTCCTTCGGCACGGTCTGCACGAAGCCGCGCAGGGTCCAGATCGCGAAGGGGAGCGAGAGCGCCACGTAGACGATCGTCAGGCCGAGCAGCGAGTTGAGCATGTCGTAGTCCCGCATCTGGATGAAGAGCGGGATGACGAGCGCCTCCAGCGGCACCATCTGCACGATCAGCACCATGATCAGTACGGAGGTGCGGAACCGGAACTTGAAGCGGGCCACCGCGATCGCCGCGAAGAGCGAGAGCACTCCGGCGGCCAGGATCGTGCCGAAGCCGACGAGGGCCGAGTTCAGCAGGTACGTGCCGAAGTTGCCCTTCTCGAACACGTAGGTGAAGTGCTCGAAGCTGATCCCGCTCGGCAGCACGTCCGAACCGCGGGTGATCGCCTTCGGGTCGAGTGCCGTGGAGATCATCCAGTACACGGGGAAGAGCGCGAAGAGCAGGAGCGCGGCGACCGCGACGGGAAGCCCGATGCGTGCGGCGAGTGTGGTGCGACGGACGCTCACAGGTCCTCCTCCCCCTGCCGGAACAGCGTACGGATGTAGACGATCGTGATGGCAAGGAGCAGCAGCGTGAGCAGGACCGCGGCTGCCGCGCCCGTGCCGTAGTCGTTCTTGGCGAAGGCTTGGATGTACGAGAAGACGCCGAGGTTGTAGACCTCTTCGTTGGCTCCGTCGCCGCCCGGCATCAGATAGATCTGAGTGAAGACCTTGAAGTCCCAGATGGTGGAGAGGATGGTCACCACGAGGAAGACGGGCTTGATCGTCGGCACGGTGATCTTCCAGAACCGCTGCCAGGCGTTGGCGCCGTCCAACTCCCCTGCTTCGTAGAGCTCCTTGGGGATCGTCATCAGGCCCGCGAGGACGGTGATGGCGACGAACGGGAAGCCGTGGTGGACGACGTTCAGGGTCGCGATCGCGTAGAACGGCCCCCGCTCGGTGAACCAGTTGGTGGTCTCGGGATCGATGAGCCCCATCGATCCCGCGATCTGGCTGACCATGCCGTCCTGCGGCTGGAAGAGCCAGATCCAGACGTACGTCCCGGTGACGGCGGGCATCGCCCAGGCGGCGAGGACCGCGATGGAACAGATCAGCCGCCAGGCCGGGCCGAGGCGGTTGAGCAGCAGCGCGACGAGCGTGCCGAGCGCGACGGTCAGTCCGACGCAGGCGACCGCGAAGAACGCCGTGTTGGGCAGGACCGTCTTCCACAGGAGTGCGCTGCCGAGCAGGTCCGCGTAGTGGTCGAAGCCGGTGAAGGTGCCCACTCCGCCGCCGAACTTGACGGCGTAGTCCTGCATCGAGAGCTTGCCGACCTGGATCAGCGGCCAGAGCAGCAGGCCCGCGAGGACCAGGAGGGACGGTGCGAGGAGCAGCCACGGCCGGGTGAGGTCGACCAGCTTCTTCTTGCGGAGGGCTGCTGCGTGTTCGGGTCGGATGGCGGGGCGGCGGGCCGTGACGTCCTTCTTCGGCCCGCCGCCGACAAGCGTGTCTTTCACAGTGCCGACTCGCCCCTGCCTACTTGTCCTTGGCGAAGATGGCGTCCATGTCCTTGGCGGCCTTGTCCGCCGCCTCCTGGACGGAGGACTTCCCGGTCAGGATGGACTGCACCATGCCGGGGATGACCTTCGACGCCTGGATCTCGCCGTACGCCTTGGTCTTGGGGACGGTCGCGCCGGCCTCCAGCATCTGCTTGGCGAACGGCTCGACCAGCGGGTCCTTCTTCGCCTCGATCTTCTTCAGCTCGGAGTTCTGACCCGGGAAGTAGTTGGTCTCCTCGGCCCACTTGGCCGCGAAGTCACCGGTGGTCAGCATCTTCACGAACTCCCAGGCGAGGTCCTTCTTGTCCGTGTTGAACGTGGACAGGTAGGAGCCGCCGAGGAACGACTTGCTCATGCCGCCGGTCTGGCCGGGGATCGGCACGGCGGCGAGCTTGCCCTTGAGGTCCGGGTTGGCCTCGACGATGGCCTTCGGGGTCCAGTTCCCGTTGACGGACATGGCGACCTCGCCCTTGCCCCAGGCGTCGCCGACCTCCTTCTCCGTCCAGGTGTTGACCTTGGCCGGGGAGACCTTGTCCTTGGTGGCGAGCCCGGTGTAGAACTCGATGCCCTTGACCGCCTCGGGGGAATTGATCCCCGACTTCCACTTGCCGCCCTGTTCCGTGGCGAGTTCGCCTCCGGCGCCCCAGATGAAGGGGGTGGCGAACATTTCGGCGCCGCCCGCGACCGGGAAGGGAATCATCTTGGGCTCCTTGGCCTTCAGCGTCTTGGCCGCGGACTGGAGCTCCTTCCAGGTGGTCGGTGCCTTCAGGTCGTGCTTCTCGAAGATGTCCTTGCGGTAGACGATGCTGCGTACGCCCGCGTACCACGGCATGCCGTACTGCTTGCCGTCGAGCGTGCCCGCGTCCTTGAGGCCCTCGACGAGGTCGTCGTTGAGACCCGACTTCTTGACCTCGTCGGTCACGTCGACGAGCGCGTCGGTCTCGGCGAACTGCGGCACCCAGGTCGTGCCGACCTCGGCCACGTCCGGGACCTGGTCCGCGCCGCCCTCGATGGCGGTGGTGAACTTCTTCTGCGCGGTGGCCCACTGCTGGTACTCGACGTGGATCTTGGCACCGGTCTTCTTCTGGAACGCCTTCTCGGCCTCCTTGAAGAAGGGCCTGGCGTCGGGGTTGGTCCCCTCCATGATCCATACGGTGAGGGTCTTGCCCTTGCCGTCGGTGGCCTTGTCGCCGCTGTCGCTCCCGTCATCGCTGCCGCATGCCGTCGCGGTCAGTCCGAGCGTCATGGCGATACTTGCCGCGATGACCCGTCGCTTCATACCGGCCCCCTCATGGGTTCGTGCTGGTTCCTGCGCCGATCCGTTCGTGGGAGCGATTGTGGACACAGGGGCTCGGTGCGGTCTAGACCCATTCGGCTAGCGGGGCCGAAACGTAATTTGCGTTGCAAGCAATGCATGTTGCGCACGCTGCAACGCACGGGTACGTCACCGTGGCCCGGAAACGCCACGACGCCCGCCCCAGTCCGGTCGGGGACAAGGCGGGCGTCGCATCAGTTCCGTACGCCGTTGTACGGGACGAATATGGGGTTGTGCCGCAGGGACTAGACCATCAGAGAACGGTCCGTGGGTCGAATCGGCGACGGCAGGTCGCTCGCACCGGTCAGGAATCGGTCCACGCCCCGCGCGGCGGAACGGCCCTCGGCGATCGCCCAGACGATGAGCGACTGCCCGCGGCCCGCGTCACCGGCCACGAAGACACCGGGGACGTTCGTCTGGAACTCGGCGTCGCGGGCGACGTTGCCCCGCTCGTCGAGGTCCAGGGAGAACTGGTCCACCAGACCGTTCTCGCGGTCCGTACCCGTGAAGCCCATCGCAAGCGTGACCAGCTGGGCGGGGATCTTGCGCTCCGTGCCCGGCTTCTGCGTCAGCTTGCCGTCGATGAACTCGACCTCGATGAGGTGCAGGAACTGGACGTTGCCGTCCTCGTCGCCCTCGAAGTGGGTGGTCGAGACGGAGTAGACCCGCTCGCCGCCCTCCTCGTGCGCGGAGGTCACCTTGTACAGCATCGGGAAGGTCGGCCACGGCTGACCCGCCGCCCGCTCCTCGCCCGGACGCGGCATGATCTCCAGCTGCGTCACGGACGCCGCGCCCTGGCGGTGGGCCGTGCCCACGCAGTCCGCGCCGGTGTCGCCGCCGCCGATGACGACGACGTGCTTGCCCTCGGCGGAGACGGGCGTGGTGACGTAGTCGCCCTCCTGGACCTTGTTGGCCAGGGGCAGGTACTCCATCGCCTGGTAGACGCCCTTGAGCTCACGGCCGGGGACCGGGAGGTCGCGTGCCATCGTGGCGCCCGCGGCGATGACCACCGCGTCGTGCCGCTTGCGCAGCTTCACCGCGTCGATGTCGCGGCCGATCTCCACGCCCGTACGGAACTTGGTGCCTTCCGCGCGCATCTGCTCGATACGGCGGTTGATGTGGCGCTTCTCCATCTTGAACTCGGGGATGCCGTAGCGCAGGAGGCCGCCGATGCGGTCCGCGCGCTCGTACACGACGACCGTGTGACCGGCGCGCGTCAGCTGCTGGGCGGCGGCCAGGCCCGCCGGGCCCGAACCGATGACGGCGACCGTCTTGCCGGACAGGCGGTCGGGCGCCTGCGGCAGCACGTCGTTGGCGTCCCAGGCCTTGTCGATGATCGAGACTTCGACGTTCTTGATGGTGACGGCCGGCTGGTTGATGCCGAGCACGCACGCCGACTCACAGGGCGCCGGGCACAGGCGCCCGGTGAACTCCGGGAAGTTGTTCGTGGCGTGCAGCCGCTCGGAGGCGGCCGACCAGTCCTCGCGGTACGCGAAGTCGTTCCACTCGGGGATCAGGTTGCCCAGCGGACAGCCCTGGTGGCAGAACGGGATACCGCAGTCCATGCAGCGCGAGGCCTGCTTGGAGATGATCGGGAGGAGGGAGCCCGGAACGTAGACCTCGTTCCAGTCCTGGACGCGCTCGCCGACCGGGCGGGTCTGCGCGACCTCGCGGCCATGGTTCAAAAAGCCCTTGGGATCAGCCATTGGTCGCCGCCTCCATCATCTTCTCGGTGATCTCGTTCTCCGAGAGACCGTCTCGCTCGGCGGCGTCCTTGGCGGCGAGCACTGCCTTGTACGTGCTGGGGATGATCCTGCTGAAGCGCTCCACGGCGGTGTCCCACTCGGCGAGCAGCTTCTCGGCGACGGTCGAGCCCGTCTCCTCCTGGTGGCGGCGCACGACGTCGTGCAGCCACTGCTTGTCGGAGTCGTCCAGGGCCTCGACGGCACCCAGATTGCCGGGGTTGACGTTGTCCCGGTCGAGGTCGATGACGTACGCGATGCCGCCGGACATACCGGCCGCGAAGTTGCGTCCTGTCTCGCCGAGGACCACCGCGTGGCCACCGGTCATGTACTCGCAGCCGTGGTCGCCCACGCCCTCGGACACGACCGTCGCGCCGGAGTTGCGGACGCAGAACCGCTCGCCCGTGCGGCCACGGAGGAACAGCTCGCCGCCGGTCGCGCCGTACGCGATGGTGTTGCCCGCGATCGTCGAGTACTCGGCGAGGTGGTCGGCGCCGCGGTCCGGGCGGACGATGACGCGGCCGCCGGAGAGGCCCTTGCCGACGTAGTCGTTGGCGTCGCCCTCCAGGCGCAGGGTCACACCGCGCGGCACGAACGCGCCGAACGACTGGCCCGCCGAGCCGGTGAAGGTGATGTCGATGGTGTCGTCGGGCAGGCCCGCGCCACCGAACTTCTTCGTCACCTCGTGGCCGAGCATGGTGCCGACCGTGCGGTTGATGTTGCGGATCGCGACCTGGGCGCGGACCGGCTGGGCGTCGGTCGCGCTGGAGGCGGAGAGCGCGTCGGCGGCGAGCTTGATCAGCTCGTTGTCGAGCGCCTTCTCCAGGCCGTGGTCCTGGACCGCGATCTGGTGGCGCACGGCGCCGCCGGGCAGCGAGGGCACGTGGAAGAGGGGCTCCAGGTCGAGGCCCTGCGCCTTCCAGTGGTTGACGGCGCGCTCGGTGTCGAGGAGTTCGGCGTGGCCGACGGCCTCCTCGATGGTGCGGAAGCCGAGCTCGGCGAGGATCTCGCGGACCTCTTCGGCGATGAACTCGAAGAAGTTGACGATGTACTCGGCCTTGCCGGAGAACCGCTCGCGCAGCGCCGGGTTCTGCGTGGCGATGCCGACCGGGCAGGTGTCCAGGTGGCAGACGCGCATCATGACGCAGCCGGAGACGACGAGCGGCGCGGTCGCGAAACCGAACTCCTCGGCGCCGAGCAGCGCGGCGATGACGACGTCACGGCCGGTCTTGAGCTGGCCGTCGGTCTGGACGACGATGCGGTCGCGCAGGCCGTTGAGCAGCAGCGTCTGCTGGGTCTCGGCGAGGCCGAGCTCCCAGGGACCGCCCGCGTGCTTGAGCGAGGTGAGCGGGGATGCGCCCGTACCGCCGTCGTGACCCGAGATGAGCACGACATCGGCGTGCGCCTTGGAGACACCCGCGGCGACCGTGCCGACGCCGACCTCGGAGACCAGCTTCACGTGAATCCGCGCCTGCGGGTTCGCGTTCTTCAGGTCGTGGATCAGCTGGGCCAGGTCCTCGATGGAGTAGATGTCGTGGTGCGGCGGCGGGGAGATCAGGCCCACGCCCGGCGTCGAGTGACGCGTCTTGGCGACCCACGGGTAGACCTTGTGTCCTGGCAGCTGGCCGCCCTCGCCGGGCTTGGCGCCCTGGGCCATCTTGATCTGGATGTCGTCCGCGTTGACCAGGTACTCGGAGGTCACACCGAAGCGGCCGGATGCGACCTGCTTGATGGACGAGCGGCGGGCCGGGTCGTAGAGGCGGTCCGCGTCCTCGCCGCCCTCACCGGTGTTGGACTTGCCGCCCAGCTGGTTCATGGCGATGGCGAGGGTCTCGTGCGCCTCGCGGGAGATCGAGCCGTACGACATGGCGCCGGTCGAGAACCGCTTGACGATGTCGGCGGCCGACTCGACCTCGTCGATGGAGATCGAGGGGCGGTCCGACTTCAGGTTGAACAGGCCGCGCAGCGTCATGAGGCGCTCGGACTGCTCGTTCACGCGGTCCGTGTACTTCTTGAAGATGTCGTAGCGGCGGTTGCGCGTGGAGTGCTGCAGGCGGAAGACCGTCTCCGGGTCGAAGAGGTGCGGCTCGCCCTCGCGGCGCCACTGGTACTCACCGCCTATGTCGAGCGCGCGGTGCGCCGACGCGATGCCGGAGACCGGGTACGCCTTGGCGTGCCGGGCGGCGACCTCCTGGGCGACGACGTCGATGCCGACTCCGCCGATCTTGGAGGTCGTGCCGACGAAGTACTTCGCGACGAAGTTCTCCTGGAGGCCGACGGCCTCGAAGACCTGCGCGCCGCGGTAGGAGGCGACGGTCGAGATGCCCATCTTGGACATGACCTTCAGGACGCCCTTGCCGAGCGCGTAGATCAGGTTCCGGATGGCCTGCTCGGCCTCCATGCCGGGCAGGAAGGTCCCGGCGCGGACGAGGTCCTCGACGGACTCCATGGCGAGGTACGGGTTGACCGCCGCGGCGCCGTAGCCGATGAGGAGGGCCACGTGGTGGACCTCGCGGACGTCGCCCGCCTCGACGAGCAGGCCCACCTGGGTGCGCTGCTTCGTGCGGATGAGGTGGTGGTGGACGGCCGCGGTGAGCAGCAGCGAGGGGATCGGCGCGTGCTCGGCGTCGGAGTGCCGGTCGGAGAGCACGATCAGGCGGGCGCCTGCCTCTATGGCGGCGTCGGCCTCGGTGCAGATCTCCTCGATACGGGCGGCGAGGGCGTCGCCGCCGCCGCTGACGCGGTAGAGACCGGAGAGGGTCGCGGCCGTCATGCCGGGCATGTCGCCGTCGGCGTTGATGTGGATGAGCTTGGCGAGCTCGTCGTTGTCGATCACCGGGAAGGGCAGCGTGACGCTGCGACAGGTCGCGGCGGTCGGCTCCAGGATGTTGCCCTGCGGGCCCAGCGAGGAGTGCAGCGAGGTGACGAGCTCTTCACGGATGGCGTCAAGCGGCGGGTTGGTGACCTGCGCGAACAGCTGCGTGAAGTAGTCGAAGATCAGCCGCGGGCGCTCGGAGAGGGCCGCGATCGGCGTGTCCGTGCCCATGGAGCCGAGCGGCTCGCCGCCGGACTTGGCCATCGGCGCGAGGATGATGCGCAGCTCTTCCTCGGTGTAGCCGAAGGTCTGCTGGCGGCGCGTGACGGAGGCGTGCGTGTGCACGATGTGCTCGCGCTCGGGCAGGTCGGAGAGCTCAATCTCGCCGGCTTCCAGCCACTCCTGGTACGGGTTCTCCGCGGCGAGGGCGGCCTTGATCTCGTCGTCCTCGACGATGCGGTGCTCGGCGGTGTCGACGAGGAACATCCGGCCGGGCTGCAGGCGGCCCTTGCGGACGACCTTCGCGGGGTCGATGTCGAGGACGCCGACCTCGGAGCCGAGGACGACGAGTCCGTCGTCGGTGACCCAGTAGCGCCCCGGACGCAGGCCGTTGCGGTCGAGAACGGCGCCGACCTGGGTGCCGTCGGTGAAGGTGACACAGGCCGGGCCGTCCCAGGGCTCCATCATCGTGGAGTGGTACTGGTAGAAGGCGCGGCGGGCCGGGTCCATCGAGCCGTGATTCTCCCACGCCTCGGGGATCATCATCAGGACCGAGTGCGGAAGCGAACGTCCACCGAGGTGGAGGAGTTCGAGCACCTCGTCGAAGGACGCCGAGTCGGACGCGTCCGGCGTACAGATCGGGAAGACGCGGTCGAGCTTGTCGGTGCTGCGCTCGCCGGCGGAGGCGAACAGGTCGGAGGCGAGCTGCGACTCGCGCGCCCGCATCCAGTTCCGGTTGCCCTTGACCGTGTTGATCTCGCCGTTGTGCGCGACGAAGCGGTAGGGGTGCGCGAGCGGCCAGCTCGGGAACGTGTTCGTGGAGAAGCGCGAGTGGACGAGCGCGACGGCCGTGGCGAAACGGCGGTCGGACAGGTCGGGGAAGAACGGCTCCAGCTGGCCGGTGGTGAGCATGCCCTTGTAGACGATGGTCCGGGCGGAGAGCGAGGGGAAGTACGTCCCTGCCTCACGCTCGGCGCGCTTGCGCAGGACGAAGGCCTTGCGGTCGAGCGCGACGCCGGTGCTCTCGCCGTCGGCCACGAAGATCTGCCGGAAGACCGGCATCGTCGAGCGTGCGGTGGCTCCGAGCAGCTCGGGGGCGACGGGAACGTCGCGCCAGCCGAGGACCGTCAGGCCTTCCTCGGAAGCGATCGTCTCGATCTGCGAGACGGCGGCATCGGTCGTGCCCGCCGTGTCGACCGGCAGGAAGGCGATGCCGACGGCGTACGCGCCGGCCTCGGGGAGCGCGAAGCCGGTGACATCGCGCAGAAAGGCGTCCGGGACCTGGAGCAGGATTCCGGCGCCGTCGCCGGAGTCGGGCTCGGAGCCGGTGGCACCACGGTGTTCGAGATTGCGCAGTACGGTCAGCGCCTGTTCGACCAGCTCATGGCTGGCTACACCGGTGAGGGTGGCCACGAACCCGACACCACAGGCGTCGTGCTCGTTACGGGGGTCGTACATGCCCTGAGGGGCGGGGCGACCGTCCATGGGCGACCAGGCGTGCGTACGCATTGGCTCTCCCGTCGTCGTCGTGGCATAGGCAAAAAGCGAGGGACGACGTTGGCCCAGGCAAAATTTCGTGCAGGTTACATGATGGAACGCTTCTCGAAAAGCGGATAGCTCATTCCACCATGTGGACATCGCTCAAAGGTGTGGAGAGCGACAAGGAGAGGACCAATGCGGACAGATCCATGACCGAGGGCCCGAGAGCGGCACAGGCCTCATTGCCCGCAGCGCTTACGGCTCATGCCCGGTGGTTAAGGACTCGAAACCGCCGAGTAACGACTACTTATGCATGGCCCCGCATAGGACTGCAAGGGTTCATCCTACGGCGGTACCGAACAAGCTGCCCAGGGCGTACGTCACACCGGCCGCGGCGCCACCGAGCGCGAGCTGCCGGAGTCCGCTGAACCACCAGGAACGCGCGGTCACCTTCGCCACGACGGCACCGCAGGCGAAGAGCCCGATCAGGGCGAGGAGCAGCGCCGGCCAGAACGTGTCGGCGCCGAGCAGATACGGCAGCACGGGAAGCAGGGCGCCGAGCGCGAAGGCGCCGAAGGAGGAGACCGCGGCGACGGTCGGCGAGGGCAGATCGCCGGGATCGATGCCCAGCTCCTCGCGCGCGTGGATCTCCAGGGCCTGCTCGGGGTCCTTGGACAGCTGCTTGGCGACCTCGCGGGCGAGCTTCGGCTCGACACCGCGCGACTCGTACAGCGCGGCGAGCTCCTTCTCCTCGTCCGCGGGGTGCTTGCGCAACTCCCGCCGCTCCACGTCGAGTTCGGCCTGGACGAGCTCACGCTGCGAGGCGACGGAGGTGTACTCGCCCGCCGCCATGGAGAAGGCGCCCGCGGCGAGGCCGACCAGGCCCGTGACGACGATGGTCTGCTGCGAGACGGCTCCGCCCGCGACACCGGTCATCAGGGCCAGGTTGGACACCAGGCCGTCCATCGCGCCGAAGACGGCGGGGCGCAGCCAGCCGCCGTTGACGTCGCGGTGGGTGTGGTTGTCGCGATGTGCCTCGTGCAGCGTCGCTTCGGTCTCGATGATCGCCATGATGGGCCCCCTCAGTGCTTGGACGATCTCGAAAGTACGCGCGAAAAATCGCTCTCGCCAGCAAGGAAGGCCGTACTTACCTGCGTGAACGCGAGGTCCTCGAACCGGTGAACACGGGTTCCTCGAACCGGTGATCGCATGGGTCGGAGGGGTGACTTCGGTGTCCCGGATGCTCGCGTCGGGGGTGCCGCGTGGCAGGGATGCAGACAGAGACGCAGGCAGACGCAGCCAGCGACTGCAGGCACACGTCTCGGCACCAGGAGGCACAGCATGACGGGCTTGACCGGTGTGACTGGAGTGACCGGAACGACCGGAGTGGCCGGGGCAACCGGAACGACCGGAACGACCGGAGCGACCGGAGTGACCGGCCTGAGAGAGCGGGCGCGCGGCGCGCTTCTCGGCCTCGCGGTCGGCGACGCGCTGGGCGCGCCCGCCGAGAACATGAAGCCGTCGGAGATCCGCCGCCGTTGGGGACGCATCACCGGGTACGTCGCCGAACATCCGGCGGGCACGGACGACACCGAGTACGCGATCTTCTCGGGGCTCCTCCTCGCCCGGCACGGCTCCGCGCTCACCGTCGCGCATGTCGAGGCGGCCTGGCACGAGTGGATCGCGGACCTCGACGAAGGACCCTTCCGCGGCGCGGGCTTCAGCGAACGCGGCACGCTGGAGAACCTGCGCCGTGGCCTCGCGGCGCCCATCTCGGCGCAGCACCGGCACGCGTGGAGCGACGGCCTCGCGATGCGGGCCGCCCCGTTCGGGGTCTTCGCCCCGGGCCGGCCGGCCGAAGCGGCCCGGCTCGTCGCGATCGACGGCTCGGTCAGCCATGACGGCGAGGGCATCTACGGCGGGCAGGCGGTGGCCGCGGGGGTCGCGGCCGCGATGGGCGGGGCGCCGGTGCACTCCGTGGTGGCCGCGGCCCTGTCCGTCATCCCGATGGACTGCTGGACGTCCCGTTCGCTGCGGCGGGCGGTGGCGGTGGCCCACCGCGGCGAACGCGCGGTCCGCTCCGCGGTGGTGATCGGCGGCTACCCCTGGACCGACCTCGCCCCCGAGGCGGTGGGGCTCGCCTTCGGGGCGTACGCGGCGGCCTCCGGCCGGTTCCCGGAGGCGGTGCTGACCGCCGTCAACATGGGCCGGGACGCGGACACCACCGCGGCGGTGGCGGGCGCGCTGGCCGGTGCCACCTGCGGTGCCTCGGTGATTCCACCGCCGTGGGCGGCCGCGATCGGGCCTGCGCGGGGCAGTTGCCTCCCCTCGATGCGGGGGCAGCACGTGCTGGACGTCGCGGAACTGCTTGTTTCCGACCGGGGGGTCTCATGAGCGGCGACGAGCCTGCCACGTCGTGGCCTGGGGCCGCCTCGCCCGAGGACAAGCCCGCCGCTTCGCGGCGGATCTCTCCCGGCCACCCACCCGTTCACCCCGCAGCGGCTCCCGCTGCCGAGGCCCCCGCCGCCCCCGCCGTGGGCAGGCGTTCCGCTGGGCGGGACGGGTGGGCACAGCCCTTGATGCCGGGTCCGGATGAACCAGGCGCTCGGCAGATCGAGGGCCTGCTGCTGGGCCTGGCAGCAGGCGACGCCGCCGGTTGGCCCGCGGCCAGGCACCGCGCCGCCCGCATGCCCGAGTGGACCCGCAGACTGACCCGCGAACTGGACACCTTCGCCGAGCAGAACGCCACCACCACCCTCCCCGTACCCATCGCCCTGAACCAACCCCCGGAGCCCCTCCGCCTCGGCCCGTCCGACGACGCCGAATGGGCGGCCTTCACCGCCCAGGCACTGCTCCGCGCAGCGGATGGAGGCCCCCTCAGCGCCAAGCTGAGCCCCGACCGCCGCATGCGCGCAGCCCTGGACCGCGCCTGGAACAACCTCGCGGGAGCAATCGCCGCCGCAGCGGCCCGCGCCCCCGAGGTCGAGTCCGCCGTACTCCCCCTCCGCGCCCGCATCTCCGTCCGCGCGGGCCTCGGCAACCTCGCCGCAGGCCTGCGCCCACCCGCCACCGGTCACGACAACCCCCACTTCTTCGACGACGCCGCCTGCGTACGCGCCTGCGTCCTCGCCCTGGTCCACCCGGGCGACCCCGAACAGGCCGCCGCACTGGCCGAGTTCGACGCCCGCTACACCCAGGACGGCGACGGCGTGCACGGCGCCCGCGCCATGGCCGCGGCGATCGCGGCGGCACTCGGCGGCTGGGACGTCGACGCGACGGTGGACGCCGCCCTGGCCCAGCTCCCCGAGCACACCGAGATCGGCCGCAACGCCTGGCACGCCGTCAAACTCGCCCGCACCCAGGCGGAGGAGGACGGCGCTTTCGGCCTCGTCCCCCTCCTGGAGCACCAGATCGTCGACCACGTCTACAGCTACGGCATCGCCGCCGCCGAGACCGTCCCGGTCGCCCTCGCCCTGACCACCGCGGCCCGCGGCCGCATCCGCGACGCCGTGCCCGCCGCCGCCTGCCTCTCCCGCGTCGCCGACTCCGCACCCGCCCTGGCCGGCGCGCTGACCGGTGCGCTCGGCACGGCCTCCGCCATCCCCGAGGCCTGGCGCGACGCCTGCCGCACCCTCTCCGGGTGCGCCCTCCCCCGCCTCGCGGGCACGGACCTGGTGGAACTCGCCGGGCGCCTGGCAGCCACGGAACTGACCACTCCGGGAGGACAATTCCGACATGACGCCATCAACACCCCGGACACGCCCCGCTGAACTGCCCCCCACCGACCTGCCTCTCCCCGACCGCATCACCGCCTGCCTGGTCGGAGCCGCCGTCGGCGACGCCATCGGCGGCCCGGTCGAGGGCTACTCCCCCGAGCAGATCGTCGAACGGCACGGCGGTCGCGTACACGGCATCGTCGGACCCTGGAACGGCGACCGCTGGCGCACCGCCCGCCCCATCGCGCCGTACCACAAGGGCGACGGGAACGTCACCGACGACACCTTGATGACGCACGCGCTCATCCGCGTGTACGCCGCCGTCCGCGACCACTTGGACGCCTACGCGGTCGCCGACCACCTGGTCCCCGACCTCATGACGAACCCCCGCTGGATCCCCGAACTCGAATCGGAGACGATCCCCCTCCACCGGATCTTCCTCGCCGAGAAGTGGATCGTCGCCCGCATCCACTACGGCCACGTCGACCCGCGCGAGGCGGGCACCGGCAACATCGTCAACTGCGGTGCGGCGATGTACATGGCGCCGGTCGGCCTGGTCAACGCCGCGAACCCGGAGGGTGCGTACGCCGAGGCCCTCGACATCGCGGGCGCGCACCAGTCGTCGTACGGACGTGAGGCGGCGGCGGTCTTCGCGGCGGCGGTGGCTGCGGCGTGCGCGCCGGGCGCGACGCCCACCTCGGTGATCGACACCGCCCTCTCCCTCGCGAAGGACGGAACGCGGGCCGCGATCGAATCGGTGGCCGAAGTCGCCGCCCACTACCGGGACTTCGAGTCGGCGCTGGTCCCCCTGCGCACCGCCGTCACCCCCTTCGACACGGTCGGCACGGACTACCGCGCCCCGTCCCTCGGCGCACGCCGCCCCTCCCGCCTGCACGCCATCGAGGAACTCCCGATCGCGCTCGGCATGCTCCTGGTGGGCGACGGCGACTACCGCCACACGGTCCTCGGCTCGGTCAACTACGGCCGCGACTGCGACTCCATCGCCACGATGAGCGGCGCGATCGCGGGCGCTCTGGGCTCGGGCGCACCGCCCGAGTGGTCGAAGACGGTCGCGGAGGCGAGCCGCCTGGACCTGCACGCCCCCGCGAGGACGCTCACGGAGGTCACCCAGGAGATCTTCACCCGCGACGTACGGCGCCGCCGCGCCCACGAGTCGGCGTACGCGACCCTGACGGCCACCCCATGATCCGCCTCACCTGGGTCCAGCCGGAGGACTTGGTGGGCCACGAACTCCGCCAGGCGCAGGAGGAGGGCAAGGACACCAGCGCGATCCAATCCCGCTGGCTGACAGCGGGCGGCCACCTGGCCCCGGCAAGAGCGGGCGCGTCCCCGACCTCACCTTCTCCACAGCTAAGGGCTCTCGCGGAGGACCTACTGGCCGAGCTGTCCCAACTCCCCCCGTTGTGGGCAGGCGTTCCGCAGGGCGCCACCCACCAGCCCGCGCCGGAGAACAAGGCCCCGCTACAGGCGGTTTCGGGAAGGGGCGGGACCGGGGAAAAGGAAGCCCTCCGTCACCGCCTGCACGCAGCCTGGCTGGGCAGAGCGGCAGGCTGTCTCCTGGGCAAACCAGTGGAGAAGCTCCCCCTCGACGCCATCAGAAGCCTCGCCAAGGCAACCGGCAACTGGCCCCTCACCACCTGGTTCACGGAAAAGGGCCTCCCCCCGGAACTCACAGCGGCCCACCCCTGGAACAAGCGCTCCGCGCACACCTCCCTCGCCGAAAACATCGACGGCATGCCCGAGGACGACGACCTCAACTACCCCCTTCTCAACCTCCGCCTCCTCCAACGCCACGGCAGCGACTTCACCACCACGGACGTGGCGAAGCTCTGGCTGGACGAGCTCCCCGCGGCCCGCACCTTCACCGCCGAACGCATCGCCTACCGCAACCTCCTCAACGGCATCGAGCCCCCGCACACCGCCACCCACCACAATCCCTTCCGCGAATGGATCGGCGCCCTGATCCGCGCCGACGTCCACGGCTGGACGCACCCCGGCGCCCCCACGGCGGCAGCCGACAGCGCGTACCGCGACGCGTGCCTCACGCACACCGCCAACGGCGTGTACGGCGCGATGTTCGCGGCGGCCACCATCGCAGAGGCGGCGGCAGGCACCGGAGACGTCCACCACTGCCTCCGCACGGGCCTCACCGTCGTACCGCAGGACTCGCGCCTGGCCCGAGCGGTACGTCACGGCATCCAACTGTCCGCGAGAACAGCGGACTTCGACCAAGTGGTCGACGAGCTGCACGCCGCCTACGGCCACCACCACTGGGTACACGTCATCCCCAACGCCGCCCTCCTGTCCGCCGCCCTCACCCACGCCGAAGGCGACTTCACCGGCTCCATCACCCGCGCGGTCTCCGGCGGCTGGGACACCGACTCGAACGGCGCGACCGCGGGCTCGATCGCGGGCCTGCTCGCGGGCCACCCGGACACGCTGCCCGACCGCTGGACAGCCCCCCTCAAGAACCGCCTCGCCAGCTCCGTCCCCGGCTTCGACGGCACCGGCTTCGACACCCTCGCGGACCTCACCACCGAACTGGCCCTCACCACCGAATTCGCCCAGGAGATCCAGGAGACCCCCCGCCCATGACCCACATCGCCGTGCTCGGCAGCACGAACATGGACCTCGTCGCGTACGTCGCCAAGGCCCCGCAGCGCGGAGAGACCGTCACCGGGCGCGAGTTCCGTACGCTCCCCGGCGGCAAGGGCGCCAACCAGGCCGTCGCGGCGGCCCGCGCGGGCGCCGACGCCGTGTCGATGATCGGCGCGGTCGGCGCCGACGCCTTCGGGACGCAGTTGCGCGCCGCACTCGAGCACTCCGGAGTCGACACCGACCTGCTGCGCACCGTCGACACCGCGCCCACCGGCACCGCGCACATCGTGGTCGACGACGAGGGCGGCAACGCGATCGTCGTCATCCCCGGCGCCAACGGCACGCTCACCGCGCTCGCCCCCGGAGACGAGGGCCTGATCACCTCCGCCGACACCCTCCTGCTGCAGTTGGAGACCCCCGTGGAGGGCGTGCTCGCCGCCGCGCAGGCCGCGCGCAGGCACGGCGTACGCACCATCCTCACCCCGGCTCCCGCGCGGCCGCTCTCCCCCGAACTCCTCTCCTCCATCGACCTGTTGGTGCCGAACGAGCACGAGGCCACCACCCTCACCGGCCTGACCGACCCACGGGCCGCCGCCCACGCGCTCCTCTCCCAGGTCCCCGAAGTCGTCGTCACGCTCGGCGCGCGCGGCAGCCTGTACGCGGCCCGGGGCGCGGAGCCGGTCATGGTGGAGGCCCCGCACGTCACCGCCGTGGACACGACCGGCGCGGGCGACACGTTCGTCGGCACCCTCGCGGTGGCACTGGCCGAGGGCGGCTCCGTGCCGGACGCGCTCGCGTGGGCGTCGTCGGCGGCCGCGCTCTCCGTGCAGCGTCCGGGAGCTTCGGCGTCCATGCCGTTCCGCTCCGAGATCGACACCCAGGCGAACGGAACGGCGTCATGACGGCACCCCTCACCGGCACCACCGCACCCACGGCACCCCTCACCGGCCTCCGCGTCCTCGACCTTGCGACGCTCTTCGCGGGCCCGCTCGCCGCCACGATGCTCGGCGACTTCGGCGCGGAGGTCATCAAGGTCGAGCACCCGCGCAAGCCCGACCCGTCCCGCGGACACGGCCCGTCGAAGGACGGTGTCGGCCTGTGGTGGAAGCTCCTGGGCCGCAACAAGCGCACGATGACGCTCGACCTCTCCGCACCGGGCGGCCGTGAGACCCTCCTGCGCCTGGCCGCCACGGCGGACGTGATCGTCGAGAACTTCCGCCCGGGAACCCTGGAGAAGTGGGACCTCGGCTGGGAGGAGCTGAGCGCGGCCAATCCCCGCCTCGTCCTGACCCGCGTCACGGGCTTCGGCCAGTTCGGCCCGTACTCCCGCCGCCCCGGCTTCGGCACGCTCGCCGAGGCGATGAGCGGCTTCGCCGCGATCACCGGCGAGCCGGACGGGCCGCCGACCCTGCCGCCCTTCGGCCTCGCCGACTCGATCGCGGGTCTCGCGACGGCGTACGCGGTGATGACGGCGCTCGCGGCCCGGGACCGGACGGGCAAGGGCCAGGTGGTGGACATGGCGATCATCGAGCCGATCCTCACGGTCCTCGGCCCGCAGCCGCTCTGGTACGACCAGCTGGGCCACGTGCAGCCCCGCACCGGCAACCGCTCCACGAACAACGCGCCCCGCAACACCTACCGCACGGCGGACGGCAGTTGGGTCGCCGTCTCCACGTCCGCCCAGTCGATCGCGGAGCGCGTGATGCGTCTGGTGGGCCGCCCGGAGCTGATCGCCGAGCCGTGGTTCGCGTCGGGCGCGGACCGCGCGGCCCACGCGGACGTGCTCGACGGGGCGGTCGGCGGCTGGATCGCGCGGCACACGCGCGCCGAGGTGATCGAGGCCTTCGAGAAGGCGGAGGCGGCGGTCGCCCCCATCCAGGACGTACGCGACGTCATGACCGACCCCCAGTACGCGGCCCTGGACAGCGTCACCACGGTCGACGACCCGGAGCTCGGCCCGCTGTGCATGCAGAACGTCCTCTTCCGCCTCTCCGAGACCCCGGGCTCGATCGGCTGGGCGGGGCGCCCTCACGGAGCGGACACCGAGGCCGTGCTGACCGAACTGGGCCTGACGGGGCGCGAGATCACGGGCCTGCGCGAGGCGGGCGCGCTATGAAGGACACGCCGCTGACCTGGCTGTACGCGCCCGGAGACCGGCCGTCCGTCGTCGCGAAGGCGCTGCTCGCTGGCGCCGACGCCGTCATCGTCGACCTGGAGGACGCGGTCGGCCCCGACCGCAAGGAGTACGCGCGAGCGGCGACGGCCGAACTGCTCACCGACACCCACGCCGTCCCGGTCCACGTCCGCGTGAACGCCCTGGACGGGCCCCTTGCCGATGCCGACCTCCGGGCGATCGCGCACCTGCCCGGCGTCTGCGGTCTGCGGCTGCCGAAGGTGACCTGTCCCGCCGACGTCGTCCGCGTCGCGGAGCGTGCGGCACCCGCGGACGGCGGCGCCCCCGCCCTGCACGCCCTCATCGAATCGGCCCTGGGCCTGGAGCACGCCTTCGCCATCGCCACCGCGCACCCGGCCCTGCACGGTCTCTCCATCGGCGAGGCGGATCTCCGCTCGGACCTGGGAGTACGTGACGACGCGGGCCTCGACTGGTCCCGCGCGCGCGTGGTGGTGGCGGCGCGGGCTGCGGGCCTGGCACCGCCCGCGCAGTCGGTGTACACCGACATCCGTGACATCGCGGGCCTGACGGCATCCTGCGCGCACGGCCGTTCCCTGGGCTTCCTGGGCCGCGCCGCGATCCACCCCCGTCAGCTCCCCGCCATCGAGCGCGCCTACCTCCCCACCGTGGAGGAGATCGACCACGCCGAGCGGGTCGTCAAGGCGTCCACGACGGAGTCGGGCGCCCTGGCACTCCCGGACGGCACCTTCGTGGACAAGGCCGTGGTGGAGGGGGCGCAGCGAGTCCTGGAGCTCGCGCGGCGGCGCCCCTAGCGATGCGTGGTTCATGGCGATGGGGCCGCCGGATCAGTGATCCGGCGGCCCCATCGACGTACGGAGCGTGGAGCGCGTCAGCCCTTCTTGGCGGACCCGGCTCCGTCCTTGTCCTTGTCCCCTG
Source organism: Streptomyces sp. NPDC044044 (assembly GCF_056434405.1). Classification (NCBI taxonomy): domain Bacteria; kingdom Bacillati; phylum Actinomycetota; class Actinomycetes; order Kitasatosporales; family Streptomycetaceae; genus Streptomyces; species Streptomyces sp. NPDC044044. The sequence continues at coordinate 335,077 of NZ_JBWKFG010000010.1, forward strand.
TGTCCGGAGAGGCGTCGGCTTCGGCTTCGTCGGCCTTGTCCTTGCCCTTGTCCTCCACGTCCTTGCTCAGGGACGGCTTCGTGTCGTCGACCTCCGCGGCTTCCTGACCGGCAGGCACGGGCTCGACGATCTCCTCGCGCCCGGGGCGGGTCCGCGCGGAGAGCACGAAGTACACGACGGCGAGGACGAACACGGCGATGGCGGTCCATACGTTGAGCCGCAGGCCGAGGACGTGGTGCGCGTCGTCGACCCGCATGTACTCGATCCAGCCGCGGCCCGCGCAGTACGACGCCACGTACAGCGCGAACGCCCGGCCGTGTCCCAGCTTGAAGCGGCGGTCGGCCCAGATGACCAGGAAGCCGACACCGATGCACCAGAGCGACTCGTAGAGGAACGTCGGGTGGTACGTGCCGGGGACCCGGCCGTCCTCCGCCGACGTGATCTTCAGCGCCCACGGCAGGTCCGTGGCCTTGCCGTACAGCTCCTGGTTGAACCAGTTGCCCCAGCGGCCGATCGCCTGGGCGAAGGCGATGCCGGGAGCCAGCGCGTCGGCCCAGGCCGGCAGCGGGATGCCGCGCCGGCGACAGCCGATCCAGGCGCCGACCGCGCCGAACGCGATCGCGCCCCAGATACCGAGGCCGCCCTCCCAGATCTTGAAGGCGTCCACCCAGTCACGGCCCTCGCTGAAGTACAGCTGGTAATCCGTGATCACGTGGTAGAGACGCCCGCCGACGAGGCCGAACGGCACGGCCCAGACGGAGATGTCGGCCACGGTGCCTGGGCGGCCTCCGCGAGCGATCCACCGCTTGTTGCCGAGCCAGACGGCGACGAAGACGCCGATGATGATGCAGAACGCGTAGCCGCGCAGCGGAATGGGTCCGAGTTCGACCACACCGCGCGACGGGCTGGGAATGAAGGCAAGGTCCATGGCAGGTCCGACGCTACCGTGCCGGGCGGTGCCCAAGGCAACCAGCCCGGCTACGTCTCCATAACAGGGGCTCGTCGCAGAGGCTCGCGCCAGGCCCGGGAGAGGACTGGGAGAACCTCGGATAGGCCGCTCCGAGGCGCCGCTAGCCCTGGTTGGCTTCCTCCACCTTCGCCTTCAGCTTCGCCGGGGTCAGCGGATTCTTCTGGTCACCGAAGATGTTCTTGCCGTCGAGCAGCACGCTCGGCGTGCCCTGCAGGCCCGCTTCCTGGAATGCCTGGTTCGACTTGTTGGCCCAGCTGTCGTGCTTGCCGTCGTCCACGCACTTCTTGAAGGTGTCGGTGACCAGGCCGTCCACCCCGCCCGCGAGCTCGATCAGCTTGCTGTTCTTGCTGAACGCGTCGTCCGTCTCCGGGGGCTGATTCGTGAACAGCACGTCGTGGTACGGAGTGAACTTCCCGGCGTCCTGGGCGCACGCCGCCGCGTTGGCCGCGCGCAGGGAGCCGGTGCCGCCCATGTTCCCGTCGATGATCGTGGCCAGGTGATACTCGACCTTGAGCTGGCCCTTGTCGGTGAGCTCGTGGATCGTCTTGCGATACGTGTCCTCGAACTGCTTGCAGGCGGGGCAGCGGAAGTCCTCCCAGATGGTGAGGGTGGACTTGGCGCTCTCCTTGCCCACGGGGATCGCGAGCTGATCCTCGCCGCTGGCCCCCTTGGGGGCGGACAAGGGGCCCGAAGTCTCCTTGTCGTCACCCGAGTTGGCAGCGACCAGACCGGCCACGGCGGCGAGGGCGAGCACGCCCACGACGGCGGCACTCACGATCAACACCCTGCGCTGCTTGTCCCGCGACTTCTGCCGCTCTCGCTCTTCCGCCAGCCGGTCGCGGGCCGCGCGCTTTCCCTCACGGTTCTTCTCGCTCACACCCCGCCAACGAACCGGGGAGGCACGAGCAGCCTCCCCGGTCCCAGGTCCACCCATACGAGTTACGCGTTGCCGCGAACTCCCTGGGCGAGCTCACCCGCGAGCGCGCGGACGGCGGCGAGGCCCGCGGCCTCGTCCGGCGCGTCCAGCATCCGCTGGACGAAGGCGGAGCCGACGATCACGCCGTCGGCGAAGCCCGCGACCTCGGCGGCCTGGTGGGCGTTGGAGACGCCGAGGCCGACACAGACCGGCAGGCCGGTGGTGGCCTTGGTGCGCCGGACCAGCTCCTGCGCCTGCTCGCCGACGGACGCGCGGGTGCCCGTGACTCCCATCAGCGAGGCCGCGTACACGAAGCCGGAACCGGCCGCCGTGATCGTGGCGAGCCGCTCGTCCTTGCTGCTCGGCGCGACGACGAAGACCGTCGCGAGGCCGTGCTTCTCGGCGTGCTCCCTCCACAGCGCGGACTCCTGGATGGGCAGGTCGGGCAGGATGCACCCGGCGCCGCCCGCTTCGGCGAGCTCGGCGGTGAAGCGCTCGACGCCGTAGCGGTCGATCGGATTCCAGTACGTCATGACGAGCACCGGCTTGCCGGTCGCCTCGAAGGCCTCGCGCACCGTGCGCATCACGTCGGCGATCTTCAGGCCCGCCTTGAGCGCGATGTCGTCGGCGGTCTGGATGACGGGACCGTCGAGGACCGGGTCGCTGTGCGGCAGACCGACCTCCACGACGTCGGCGCCGCCCTCGAAGACGGCCTTGACGGCCGCGATGCCGCCGTCCACGGTCGGGAACCCGGCCGGGAGGTAGGCGATGAGGGCCGATCGGCCCTCGGACCTGGCCGCGGCGAGGGTCTCGTCCAACAGCTGGATGTTGCCGCTCACTTGGCGTCCCCCTCGATCTCCGCGGCACCGGTGCCCGCGTCCGCCTCGACGGCGGCGTCCGTGTCGTACAGCCCGAAGTAGCGGGCGGCCGTGTCCATGTCCTTGTCGCCGCGTCCGGACAGGTTGATGATGATCAGCCCGTCCTTGCCCAGCTCCTTGCCGACCTCCAGCGCCCCGGCGAGCGCGTGGGCGCTCTCGATGGCCGGGATGATGCCCTCGGTGCGCGACAGGAGGCGCAGGGCCTGCATCGCCGCGTCGTCGGTGACCGCGCGGTACTCGCCGCGGCCGCTGTCCTTGAGGTAGGCGTGCTCGGGGCCGATGCCCGGGTAGTCGAGTCCGGCGGAGATCGAGTAGGGCTCGGTGATCTGCCCTTCCTCGTCCTGGAGGACGTACGACCGCGAGCCGTGCAGGATCCCCGGCTCACCGGCGGTCAGCGTGGCCGCGTGCTCGCCGGTCTCGATGCCGTGGCCCGCGGGCTCGCACCCGATGAGCCGGACACCCGCGTCCGGGATGAAGGCGTGGAAGAGGCCGATGGCGTTCGAGCCGCCGCCCACACAGGCGACGGCGGCGTCGGGAAGACGTCCCGCGCGCTCCAGGATCTGGCGCCTGGCCTCCACCCCGATGACGCGGTGGAAGTCGCGCACCATGGCCGGGAAGGGGTGCGGGCCCGCCACGGTCCCGAAGAGGTAGTGCGTGCGGTCCACGTTGGCTACCCAGTCGCGGAACGCCTCGTTGATGGCGTCCTTCAGGGTCCTGCTGCCGGACTTCACGGCGATGACCTCGGCGCCGAGCATGCGCATGCGGGCCACGTTCAGGGCCTGGCGCTCGGTGTCGATCTCGCCCATGTAGATGGTGCATTCGAGGCCGAAGAGCGCGCAGGCGGTGGCGGTGGCGACGCCGTGCTGACCGGCGCCGGTCTCCGCGATGACGCGGGTCTTGCCCATGCGCTTGGTGAGCAGGGCCTGGCCGAGCACGTTGTTGATCTTGTGCGAGCCGGTGTGGTTCAGGTCCTCGCGCTTGAGGAAGACGCGGGCGCCCCCGGCGTGTTCGGCGAACCGGGGCACCTCGGTGAGGCTGCTGGGGCGGCCGGTGTAGTTGACCAGGAGGTCGTCGAGCTCGCGGGCGAACTCGGGGTCGCTCTTGGCCTTGTCGTACTCGACGGCGACCTCGTCCACGGCGGCGACGAGGGCCTCCGGGATGAACTTGCCGCCGAACGCGCCGAAGTAGCCTTCGGTGCTGGGGATTTGACCCTCGGGGTCCGGGATGAAGAACTCGCTGGGCATGGCTGGATCCTTGTCAGGGCTGGCGATGACAACGGGCGGTGGTGCGCCCCGTCAGGGGCGCGGGGAACTGCGCGACAAGCCCAGGACGGGCCGCAGGCGCGACGGAACCCTGGCCGGCAACGGCGCGGGGCTCTTCAGTTCAGGCGGCGCACAAGGCGCCGCTCCGCCATCGCATCCCGGGGATCTGCCCCGGCTCGGCCCCGATGTGGTACCGCACTCGGCGACCCCGCACACGCCGCGCAGGCGCCCGGCAGCCGCGGGGGCGGCAGCCGGGTGCGAGGCGGGCGAAGGCGGTCATCGGGAGGGGTCAGCTCCGCCCGTGGCGCAGGGCCGGGTGCGCGCCCGCGGCGACCAGGTCGGAGACCGCGCCCTTCGGGTCGCGGCCGGTCACCAGGGACTCGCCCACGAGCACCGCGTCGGCGCCCGCGTTGGCGAACGCGATGAGGTCGTGCGGCCCGCGCACACCGGACTCGGCGATCTTGACGACGCTGTCCGGCAGCTCGGGCGCGACGCGCTCGAAGGTGGAGCGGTCGACCTTCAGGGTCTTGAGGTCGCGGTTGTTGACGCCGATGACCCGCGCGCCCGCGTCCACGGCCCGCTCGGCCTCGTCCTCGTCGTGCACCTCGACGATCGGCGTGAGGCCGATCGAATGGGCGCGCTCGATGAGGGACTCCAGGGCGGGCTGCTCAAGGGCGGCCACGATCAGCAGGGCGAGGTCGGCGCCGTAGGCACGCGCCTCCCACAGCTGGTACGAGGTGACGATGAAGTCCTTGCGGAGCACCGGGATGTCGACCTTGGCCCGGACGGCCTCCAGGTCGGCGAGCGAACCGCCGAAGCGGCGCTCCTCGGTGAGCACGGAGATGACGGCGGCGCCGCCCGCTTCGTAGTCGGCCGCGAGTCCTGCCGGGTCGGCGATCGCGGCGAGCGCGCCCTTGGACGGGCTGGAGCGCTTGACCTCGCAGATGACCTTGACGCCGTCGCCACGCAGCGCGGCGACCCCGTCCTTGGCCGCGGGAGCCTTGGCCGCGCGCTCCTTGAGCTCGTCGAGGCTGACGCGCGCCTGCCGTTCCGCGAGGTCGGCACGGACTCCGTCGATGATCTCGTCGAGCACACTCACGCGAGCGGCCCCCTTCCCTGACGGTGAAGCTGCTGTTTGAACCTCAAGCTGTTCGGCTGCCTCATCAGGCATTCCGATGGTCACTGCGATGGTATCCGCAGGAGGGCGAAGGCCCCGCATCCGGTTGACGCCAGTCCCACGACCTGGACACCCGGCACCCCTGCTGCCTGCGGTTTCTCGAAATATCAAGGGTGCAGCCATGCCCCGAACGGCAGATTGCGTACGAGGGTGAACACGGCGATCAGCACCCCGATCCCGTACAGCTGTGCGGGCCCCAACGCGATCCGCAGCCGTCGTCCGCGCGCCGCGCGGGCCGCCCAGAGGGTCCACACGACCGCGAAGACGCCGTAGCCCACGACGGCGAGGGCGTTGGCGCCCAGTGCCGCCGTGAGGTCTCCGTGGATGAAGGCGTGGGCGCTGCGCAGTCCGCCGCAGCCGGGGCAGAAGACGCCGGTGAGCTGCAGCAGCGGGCAGGTGGGGTAGTGGCCGGGTTCGTTCGGGTCGACCGTCCCGACGTAGGCGAAGGCGGCGATCACCGAGCCGAGCACTCCGACGGGCACGGCCAGCCGCCGCAGTGCGGTGCCGGCCGGTGGTGCCGCGCTCTCGGGTTCAGCGTTCACCCGATGCATTGTGCCCTTCGGCGCCCCTCTGTGCCCGGCAGGGAAACGCGAAAGGAGGCCGCCCCGGCACCTGCCGGGACCGCCTCCCACGTACGTCGGTGAGGACCTCAGCCCTCGGAGTGCGCGAGCTGGCCCTGCGGCTGCCGCTGGCGCTTCGCCTGGCCCAGGCCCGCGGCACGCATGACCATGCCCACGACGCCACCGGCGGCGATGATGACCATGCCGGCCCAGAAGCCCAGCGGGTTGGCCATCACCATGAAGGCACCCGAAACGCAGAAACCGATGAAGGCGATGATGACACCGGTCCAGGCGGCCGGGGTGTGTCCGTGGCTCGTGCCCGCCATGACTTGCTCCTCGTTGCTGTATGCGTGGTGGTGATGCGTGGGGTGAGCCGAGCGCTCACCGCTCCATTGTCCCGTACCCGCGCGCGGGTACGGACGCGGGGTCATGCCTCGCGCGTCGGGTCCTCGCCGCGGTCGAGTGCCTTCCACAGGTCTTCGGGACGGTCCGGGTCGACCTTGGGCGGCGCCTTGCGCGGGCGCGGCGCTCCGTCGCGTTCGTAGCGTCCCGACATCGCGGGCCAGGACCTGCCGTACGTCAGGGCGAGCAGCCCGGCGATCAGGAGCAGCAGGCCCGCGCCCGCCGCCGCGTACGGCCAGGCCGTGTGGCTGAGATCACCGATCGTCGCGGCGGCGTCGCCGGAGGCCTCCGCGGCCTTCTCGTCGAGCGCGCCGCTGTCGTCGGCGGCGAGGAGCGCGGCGGCCACGGTGCCCGCGCCGCTCAGCGTGAGCAGCAGCGAGACCAGCATCCGCCCGGCCTTGCGGACGGCGAAGACGGCGACGAGCGCGGCGAGCCCCACTATCGCCAGGGCCGCGGGCACGCCCGTGACGTCGCTGCCCGTGGCGCTCAGCGGCAGCTCTCCGCCCGCCACGGAAGCGGTGCCCTTCGCCCAGGTCTGACGGGACGCGAGCAGCGTGAGGGCCGCGCCGACCGCGCCGAACAGCAGGGCCACGGCGATGCTGCGGCGACCGCTGCGCTGGGCCCGGGTCTCGGGCTCGGCGTCGGCATCGGCTGCGTCGGCGGCCTGGGTGCGGGGCGGTGGTACGGCAGAAGTCACCCCTCCACTATCCCTCACGTCCATCGGGACGCCGCAGCCGGTTCGCCGTGTGGATGGCTCGCAGGACCGCCGCCGCCTTGTTGCGGCACTCGGTGTCCTCGGCCACGGGGTCGGAGTCGGCGACGACCCCGGCGCCCGCCTGGACGTATGCCGTGCCCTGGCGCAGGAGCGCGGTACGGATGGCGATGGCGGTGTCGGAGTCACCGGCGAAGTCGAGATATCCGACACACCCGCCGTACAGGCCGCGCCGGGAGGGTTCGAGCTCGTCGATGATCTGCATCGCGCGGGGCTTGGGGGCGCCGGAGAGGGTGCCCGCGGGGAAGCAGGCCGTGAGGACGTCGAAGGCGGTGCGCCCTTCGGCGACCTGTCCGGTGACCGTCGACACGATGTGCATGACGTGGGAGTACCGCTCGATGGACATGAAGTCGACGACCTCGACCGAGCCGGGCTCGCAGACGCGCCCCAGGTCGTTGCGGCCCAGGTCGACCAGCATCAGGTGCTCGGCCCGCTCCTTGGGGTCGGCGAGCAGCTCGTCGGCGAGCGCCTGGTCCTCCTGCGGGGTCGCGCCGCGCGGCCTGGTGCCCGCGATGGGGTGCACCATGGCGCGCCCGTCCTCGACCTTGACGAGGGCCTCGGGCGACGACCCGGCCACGTCGAATCCGTCGAAGCGGAAGAGGTACATGTACGGCGAGGGGTTGGTGGCCCGCAGTACGCGGTAGACGTCCAACGCGCTTGCTTCACAAGGGGTTTCGAAGCGCTGGGAGGGCACGACCTGGAAGGCCTCGCCCGCGCGGATGCGCTCCTTGATGTCCTCGACGGCTTCCTGGTACTGCTCGCCGCCCCACAGCGCGGTGTACTCCGGGAGCTCGGAAGGCGGCAGGGCGGCCGGGGGCTGGGAGACGGCCCGTGACAGGTCGGCCTCCATGGCGTCGAGGCGGGCGACCGCGTCGGCGTACGCCTCGTCGACGCCCGTCTCCAGGTCGTTGTGGTTGATCGCGTTGGCGATCAGCAGGACGGAGCCGTCCCAGTGGTCGAGGACGGCGAGGTCGCTGGTGAGCAGCATGGTCAGCTCGGGCAGCTTCAGGTCGTCCCGCTCGCCGGGGCCGATCTTCTCCAGGCGCCGCACGATGTCGTAGCCGAGGTACCCGACCATGCCTCCGGTGAAGGGCGGCATCCCGGACGCCAGGTCGTGCGGGGTGTGCAGGGCCTCGACGGTGGCGCGCAGGGCGTCGAGCGGGTCACCCGAAGTGGGGACGCCGACGGGCGGGGTGCCCAGCCAGTGGGCCTCGCCGTCGCGGGTGGTGAGGGTGGCGGCGCTGCGGACGCCGACGAAGGAGTAGCGAGACCAGGACCGGCCGTTCTCCGCGGACTCCAGGAGGAACGTGCCGGTGCGCTCTGCGGCCAGCTTGCGGTAGAGCCCGACCGGAGTGTCACCGTCCGCGAGGAGCCTGCGGCTGACGGGGATCACTCGGCGGTCGCTCGCGAGCTTGCGGAAGGTCTCGAGATCCATGGGAGGAGCTTACGGCCGTGCGGGTGGCAGGCGGTGTTGCGGGCCGACAGGCACAGTGCCTGCCACTAGAACGGAACGATGACGACCAACCGCCGTACGCTGCCCGCCCTTGCCCTCGTTCTCGCCTCGACCGCGTTCGCGGCCTCCGCCCCCGGCCCCGTGGTGTGGCCCGCCCCCAAGGACGTGCCCGAGCGGGTCCGGGCCGCGGGTCTGGAGATGCTCGACTCCGAGGCGATGGACATGCACATCCACACCACCCTGAAGGTGTACTCCGGCGGCCGTCCCGTCACCGTCCCCGCGGACATCGGCATCGACCGCTCGGGCCCCAAGCCCCGCTACAGCCCGCTGCACACGCACGACACGACGGGCACCCTGCACGTGGAGTCGGAGGAGTGGCGGGACTTCACCCTGGGTCAGTTCATGACCGAGTGGGGCGTGAGCGGGGTACGGGAGAAGTGCGGCGCCGATGTCGCCGGGCGCCGCTGGGCCGGCGATCCGTCCCGCATCGTGCTGCGGGACGGCGAGACGATCACTCTCCGGTGCCGGTGAAGGACACGGTGAGGGAGTCGGAGTCGAAGCAGGTGCGGGTGCCCGTGTGACAGGCGGCGCCGATCTGGTCGACCTGGACCAGGACGGTGTCCGCGTCGCAGTCCAGGGCCACGGACTTCACGTACTGGAAGTGCCCGGACGTGTCGCCCTTGACCCAGTACTCCTGGCGGCTGCGCGACCAGTAGGTGCAGCGCCCCGTGGTGAGCGTGCGGTGCAGCGCCTCGTCGTCCATCCAGCCCAGCATCAGCACCTCGCCGGTGTCGTACTGCTGGGCGACGGCGGGGACGAGTCCGTCCGCGTCGCGCTTGAGGCGGGCGGCGATCTCGGGGTCGAGGCTGCTGGGCGGGGGCGTGGCGGTCATGAGGCCATTGTGCCGCGTGCCCGCACCCCTGTGGCCCGTGTCCACTGGGCGGACCACGTGCCGAGTCGTAGGCTGGGGGCATGTCGACCCATGCCAAGCGTGAACGACTTCTCCTCGCCGATCTGTTGGAGGCGCAGGGCCCTGACGCCCCCACCCTCTGCGAGGGCTGGAACACCCGTGATCTCGCGGCCCATGTGGTGGTCCGCGAGCGCCGCGCGGACGCCGCGGGCGGGCTGCTGATCAAGCAGCTGGCCTCGCGCCTGGAGCGTGTGCAGGCCGAGTTCGCCGCGAAGCCGTACGAGGAACTGATCCAGCTGATCAGGACCGGTCCGCCGCGCTTCTCGCCCTTCTCCCTCAAGCAGATCGACGAGGCGTCGAACGCCGTCGAGTTCTACGTCCACACCGAGGACGTGCGCCGCGCCCAGCCGGACTGGACGCCGCGCGAGCTCGACCCGGTCTTCTCGGACACCCTGTGGTCCCGCCTGGAGAAGATGGCCCGCCTGGTGGGCCGCAAGGCGCCGGTGGGCGTGGTCCTGCGGCGCCCGGACGGCCAGACGGCGGTGGCGCACCGCGGCACCCCCGTGGTGACGGTCACCGGGGAGCCCGGCGAGCTGCTGATGTTCGTGCACGGGCGGCAGGACGCGGCCGATGTAGAGCTCGACGGGGACAAGGACGCGATCGCCCGGCTGCACGAGACCAAGCAACTGGGCATCTGATGATCAGGGTCGCGATGACCGGGGTGTACGTGGACGACGTGGCCAAGGCCCACGCCTTCTACACGGACGTCCTGGGCTTCGAGACCCGGCATCACGTCGACATGGTGGCGGGACAGGTCTTCGTCACCGTGGGCGCGGCGGGCGCGCAGCCGGACCTGGAGCTGCTCCTGGAGTCGGGCGAGGGCCCCATCGCGGGGCCCTATCGCAAGGCGCTGTACGAGGCGGGGATCCCGTGCATCGTCTTCGGGGTCGACGACGTGCGGGCCGAGCACGCGCGGCTCGGCGGCCTCGGGGTCCGGTTCACGCAGGGGCCCGAGGAGCAGGGGCCGGTGATCACCGCGGTGCTCGACGACACGGTGGGGAATCTGGTGCAGCTCATGCAGGACGCGCCCGCGAAGCAGAACGCGAAGTAGAAGTAGAAGTAGCCGCTTCAGTGCGGCAGCTCGGCGTGGCGCAGGGCGCGGGAGCAGAGGCCGAGCACTCCCCCGGCGGCGCTCACCGCCGCGCTGGCCGCGAAGACCGGCTCGACGCCCCAGGCGCCGATCGCCGCACCGACCACGGGGTACGTCATGGGGGCGATGCCCACGGTGAACAGCGTCGCCACGGAGGTGACGCGCCCCAGGTAGGCGGGTGCGGTGACGGTCTGGACGAGGGCTCCGATGAGCGCGCCGCCGAGGCCGGTGCACAGGCCCACGCAGAGTCCGGCCACCGCGGCGGCGCCCATCGACGGCGCGAAGCCGATCGCGGCCAGCGCCACGGAGCCCGCCACCACTCCCCAGGACTGCACGGCTCCGGCCCGCGCCACCCGCCCGCGCACGGCGAGCAGCAGCGCCGACGCGCCTGCGCCGACACCGAAGCCGCCCACGGTCCACGCCATGCCTGCGGCGCCCCAGCCACGCTCGTCGGCGAGCAGCACGACGCCGATGTTGGCGGGTCCGGCGAAGCCGAGCTCCATCACGGCGGCCACCAGGAGCAGCGGGGCGAGCACCCGGTGTCCGCGGATGTACCGCAGCCCGCCCACGAGTTGGCGCCGGGCGCTCTCACTGGTCCCCGCCGCGTCGTCCGGGGCCGGTTCCCGGACGCGTACGGCCATCAGCAGCGCCAGTGAGACCGCGAAGAGCACACCCGCCACACCGAACCCCGCCGCGGGCCCGCCCACCGCCACCGCGAGGCCGCCCACCGGCGCGGCGGCGACCGTGCCGACGCGCTGCGCGAATCCCCGCATGCCCTGCACCCGGCCGAGCTGCCCCGGGGCCGTGATGCGCGGCGGCAGGGCGCCGACGCTCGGCAGGAACAGCGCGTCGACGGCGCCGAAGAGCAGGGCGACGAGCACCAGGAGCCAGATGCCGGGGGTCGCGACGAGGAGCAGCACGGCCACGGCGAGGATCACCGCGCAGCGCACCGCGTCGCTCCCGATGACCACGCGGCGGGGCCCGAAGCGGTCGGCGATCACGCCGCCGCCCAGCATGAGCACGGCGCGCGGCACGGAGCCGACGGCCAGGACGAGACCGGCCTGCGCGGGGCTGCCGCTGCGGGCCGCGGCCCAGGAGAGCGCGACGAAGTAGACGCTGTCGCCGATCATCGAGGCGGTGTAGGCGCTCAGCCAGCGCAGGACGTTGCCGTCCCGGTGCGCGGGTTTCCCGGTGGGCGGGGCCGTGCGTATGCCGGTGGTGGTCACGTGGGCCAGCCCTCTCAGATCCGGAACGGAAAGCTGGCCAGGTGCACGGCGACGTTCTCGCGCCCCTCGGTGTCGCCCGCCGCCTCGGCGGCCTTGCCCTGCGCCTCGTACGTCTTGATCAGGGCGTGGATCTCGGCGTTGAGCCGGGTGAGTTCGGCGGGGTTCAGGCGGGCGAGGAAGTCCGACTGGTCGGCTGCCTTGCGCCACTCGGCGCCCCAGGCCTCCTGCTGGGCGAGATAGGTCTCGTACTGCTCCTCGCGCTGGGCGATCAGCGTGCGGACGACGGCCGTGTGCGCGGCTGCGCCCTCCGGTGTGTCCTTGAAGTCCTCGTGCCGGAAGCTCAAGGTCTCCTGCGCGGCCTGCCACCACCGCTCCCGCGCGTCCTCGCTCTGCGTCTCGGCCTCCTCGATGAGGCCGTGCTCGGCGAGCTTGCGCAGGTGGTAGCTGACCAGCGAGACCGCCTCGTCGACCTGCCCCGCCAGCTGCGATGCGGTCGATGCTCCCGCCACCCGGAGCGTGCTGTAGATCTTCAGGCGCAGGGGGTGCCCGAAGGCCTTGAGCGTGCCGACGTCGGTGATGCGGCGGAGTTCTCGGGACGCACCGGGCTGTTCTCGGGACGCACCGGGCTCGCGGGGCTCGGGCTGCTTGGCGTTCATGCCTTCACCGTAGATACGAAAGAAAGCTTGCGCAATATAAATTGCGCAACTTTCCCTTCGCATCTGGGCAGCAGAAAGCCCCGGTCACCACATCCAGGGTGACCAGGGCTTACGCGGAAGAGCCCTCAGCGGACGGGGTGGCCCGCCTCCCGAAGGGTGTCCTTCACCTCGCCGATCCGCAGGTCACCGAAGTGGAAGACCGACGCGGCGAGCACCGCGTCCGCGCCCGCCGCGATCGCGGGCGGGAAGTGGTCGAGGCGGCCCGCTCCCCCGGACGCGATCACCGGGACGGTCACGTGACGGCGTACCGCCGCGATCATCTCGATGTCGTAGCCGTCCTTCGTGCCGTCCGCGTCCATCGAGTTGAGCAGGATCTCTCCCGCGCCGAGCTCGGCGGCCTGGTGCGCCCACTCGACGGCGTCGATCCCGGCGGACTTGCGGCCGCCGTGGGTCGTCACCTCGAAGCTCCCGGAGGCAGTCCTGCGGGCGTCCACCGAAAGGACGAGCACCTGGCGGCCGAACCGCTCCGCGATCTCGCGGATCAGCTCGGGCCGTGCGATGGCGGCCGTGTTCACGCCCACCTTGTCCGCGCCGGCGCGCAGGAGCTTGTCGACATCCTCGGCGGTGCGGACGCCGCCGCCCACCGTGAGCGGGATGAAGACCTGCTCGGCGGTGCGGCGGACCACGTCGTACGTCGTCTCGCGGTTGCCGGACGACGCGGTGATGTCCAGGAAGGTGAGCTCGTCGGCGCCCTCGGCGTCGTACACCTTGGCCATCTCGACGGGGTCGCCCGCGTCACGCAGGTTCTGGAAGTTGACGCCCTTGACGACCCGGCCGTTGTCCACGTCCAGGCAGGGGATCACGCGTACGGAGAGGGTCATGACGACTCAGCTCCCCGGGCTTCCTGGGCTCCGCGGTACGCCTCGACCTCGACCTCGACGACCAGGCTCGGGTCGATGAAGCCGGAGACGATGATCATCGACGCGGCGGGGCGGACGTCGTCGAAGAGCTCCTTGTGGGCCCGGCCGACCTCCTCCACGTCCCGCGCGTGGGTCAGATACATGCGGGTGCGTACGACGTGCTCACGGCCGAGGCCCAGCTGCTTGAGCGCCTCGACGGCCGTGTGGAAGGCGTTGGCCGCCTGCTCGTAGGGGGTCCCGGCGTCTATGACGCCGTTCACCACTGACGTACAACCCGACACCAGGACAAGGCCGTTGGGCAGCTCGACGGCGCGGGAGTAGCCGATGGCCTCCTCCCAGGGGCCGCCCGAGCTCACCCGGCGCACGACGTCACTCATGACGACGCCACCGCGGCGAGGGCCTCTTCGAGCGTGAAGGCCTTCGCGTACAGCGCCTTGCCGACGATGGAGCCCTCGACGCCCTGCGGGACGAGCTCGGCGATCGCGCGCAGGTCGTCCAGGGACGAGACGCCGCCGGAGGCGACCACCGGGCGGTCCGTGGCCGCGCAGACGTTGCGCAGGAGCTCCAGGTTCGGGCCCTGCAGCGTGCCGTCCTTGGCGATGTCGGTGACGACATAGCGCGCGCAGCCCTCGGAGTTGAGGCGCTCCAGGGTCTCGTACAGGTCGCCGCCGTCGCGGGTCCAGCCGCGGCCACGCAGGGTCGTGCCGCGTACGTCGAGGCCGACCGCGATCTTGTCGCCGTGCTCGGCGATGACCTTGGCGACCCACTCCGGGGTCTCCAGGGCGGCGGTGCCGAGGTTCACGCGGGTGCAGCCGGTGGCGAGTGCGGCGGCGAGCGTCTCGTCGTCACGGATGCCGCCGGACAGCTCGACCTTGATGTCCATGGCGCCCGCGACCTCGGCGATGAGCGCGCGGTTGTCGCCGGTGCCGAACGCGGCGTCCAGGTCGACCAGGTGCAGCCACTCGGCGCCCGACCGCTGCCAGGAGAGGGCGGCCTCCAGCGGGGAGCCGTAGGAGGTCTCCGATCCGGACTCGCCGTGGACGAGGCGCACGGCCTGGCCGTCGCGGACGTCGACGGCCGGGAGGAGTTCGAGCTTGCTCACAGAATTCCCTGACATCCCTAGAGGGTTCCGATCCAGTTGGTGAGGAGCTGGGCGCCGGCGTCGCCGGACTTCTCGGGGTGGAACTGCGTGGCCCACAGCGCGCCGTTCTCGACGGCGGCCACGAAGGGCTCGCCGTGCGTGGTCCAGGCGACCTTGGGCGCGCGGAAGGCGGGGTTGCCCGCCTCGAAGTCCCAGTGGTGCACGGCGTACGAGTGCACGAAGTAGTAGCGGGCCTCGGCGTCCAGGCCCGCGAACAGCTGCGAGCCCTCCGGTGCATCGACCGTGTTCCAGCCCATGTGCGGGACGATGTCGGCCTTGAGCGGCTCGACGGTGCCGGGCCACTCGTCGAGGCCCTCGGCCTCCACGTCGTGCTCGATGCCGCGCGCGAAGAGGATCTGCATGCCCACGCAGATGCCCATCACGGGACGGCCGCCCGCGAGCCTGCGGCCCACGATCCAGTCGCCGCGCGCCTCCTTGAGCCCCTGCATGCAGGCGGCGAAGGCGCCGACACCGGGGACGAGGAGGCCGTCGGCGTTCATGGCCGTGTCGTAGTCACGGGTTATCTCGACCTCCGCGCCCGCGCGCGCGAGGGCGCGCTCGGCGGAACGGACGTTCCCGAAGCCGTAGTCGAAGACGACGACCTTCTTCTGGGGAGTGCTCATCTCGCGTACGCCCCTCAGTTCCAGTAGTCGAGCCGCATGACCCCCGCGACCAGGCACATGGCCGCGCCGATGGAGAGCAGCGTGATCAGGCTCTTGGGCATCCCCTGCTTGACGAAGGAGATGATGCCGCCGACCAGGAAGAGGCCGACGACGATCAGGATGGTGTTGAGACCGGTCATGGCTTTACAGCGCGCCCTTCGTGGAGGGGAGGATCCCGGCGGCGCGCGGGTCGCGCTCCGATGCGTAGCGCAGCGCGCGGGCGAGGGCCTTGAACTGGCACTCCACGATGTGGTGGGCGTTGCGGCCGTAGGGCACGTGCACGTGCAGGGCGATCTGGGCCTGCGCGACGAAGGACTCCAGGATGTGCCGGGTCATCGTCGTGTCGTACGTGCCGATCATCGGCGCCATGGTCTCGGGCTCGGTGTGCACGAGGTAGGGACGGCCGCTGAGGTCGACGGTCACCTGGGCGAGCGACTCGTCGAGCGGGACCGTGCAGTTGCCGAAGCGGTAGATGCCGACCTTGTCGCCGAGCGCCTGCTTGAAGGCGGCGCCCAGGGCGAGGGCGGTGTCCTCGATGGTGTGGTGCGTGTCGATGTGCAGGTCGCCCTCGGTCTTGACCGTGAGGTCGAAGAGGCCGTGGCGGCCGAGCTGGTCGAGCATGTGGTCGTAGAAACCGACACCCGTCGACACCTCGACCTTGCCGGTGCCGTCGAGATCGATCTCGACGAGGACCGACGTCTCCTTCGTGGTCCGTTCGACCCGTCCAACGCGGCTCATGCCTGCTGCTCCTTCTTCAGTTCGCGTACCGCATCGAGGAACGCGTCGTTCTCTTCCGGGGTTCCTGCGCTGACGCGCAGCCATCCCGGTACTCCGTTGTCCCGGACCAGGACGCCCCGGTCGAGGATCCGCTGCCAGACCGCGTGGGCGGCCCCTTCGCCCTCGAACCGCCCGAACTGGACGAAGTTGGCGTCGGAGTCGGTCACTTCATAGCCGATCGCCCGCAGCTCGCTCACCAGACGGTCGCGCTCCTGCTTCAGCTGCTCGACGTACTTCAGGAGCGTGTCGGTGTGCTCAAGGGCGGCGAGCGCGGTGGCCTGCGTGACGGCCGACAGGTGGTACGGCAGGCGTACGAGCTGTACGGCGTCGACGACCGCCGGGTCTGCGGCGAGGTAGCCGAGGCGCAGCCCTGCCGCGCCGAAGGCCTTGGACATCGTGCGCGACACGACGAGATTCGGCCGTCCCGCGAGCAGCGGGAGCAGCGAGTCGCCGTGGCTGAACTCGACGTACGCCTCGTCGATCACGACCATCGAGGGCTTCGCGGCCTGCGCGGCTTCGTAGAGCGCGAGGACCGTGTCGGCCGAGACGGCGTTGCCCGTGGGGTTGTTGGGGGTGGTGATGAAGACGACGTCCGGCTGGTTCTCGGCGATGGCCTTGGCCGCCGCCTCGACGTCGATCGTGAAGTCGTCGCCGCGCGGGCCCGACATCCAGCCGGTGCCGGTGCCGCGCGCGATCAGTCCGTGCATCGAGTACGAGGGCTCGAAGCCGATGGCGGTGCGTCCTGGCCCGCCGAAGGTCTGCAGGAGCTGCTGGATGACTTCGTTCGAGCCGTTGGCCGCCCACACGTTGGCGAGGGTGACCTCGTGGCCGCCGGTCTTCGTGAGGTAGCGGGCGAGCTCGGTGCGCAGCTCGACCGCGTCACGGTCGGGGTAGCGGTTGAGGTCGCGGGCCGCCTCGCGGACGCGCTCGGCGATGCGCTCGACGAGCGGCTCGGGGAGCGGGTAGGGGTTCTCGTTCGTGTTCAGGCGTACGGGTACGTCGAGCTGGGGGGCGCCGTAGGGGGACTTGCCGCGCAGTTCGTCGCGTACGGGAAGGTCGTCGATGTTGGTCACTTTTCCCCGGGCACCTTCCATCCGAAGCGGGCCTTGACTGCCGCACCGTGCGCGGGCAGGTCCTCGGCCTCGGCGAGCGTCACCACGTGGTGGGCCACGTCGGCCAGTGCCTCGCGGGTGTAGTCGACGATGTGGATGCCGCGCAGGAACGACTGGACGCTGAGCCCCGAGGAGTGGCAGGCGCAGCCGCCCGTCGGCAGGACGTGGTTGG
Source organism: Streptomyces sp. NPDC044044 (assembly GCF_056434405.1). NCBI lineage: Bacteria > Bacillati > Actinomycetota > Actinomycetes > Kitasatosporales > Streptomycetaceae > Streptomyces > Streptomyces sp. NPDC044044. The sequence goes on from NZ_JBWKFG010000010.1 coordinate 352,193, forward strand.
AGCCGGCGCAGTAGTCGCCGAGGGAGACGGGCGCCCACGGGCCGACGAAGATCGCGCCCGCGTTCTTCACGCGCTCCGCGACGGCGGCGGCGTCCGCGGTCTGGATCTCCAGGTGCTCGGCGCCGTACGCGTCGACGACGCGCAGGCCCTCCTCCAGGCCGTCGACCAGGACGATCGCGGACTGCCTGCCCTCCAGGGCGGGGACGATCCGGTCCTCGACGTGCTTGGTCGCCGCGACCTGCGGCTCCAGCTCCTTGGCGACCGCGTCGGCCAGGGCCACGGAGTCGGTGACCAGGACGGCGGCGGCGAGCGGGTCGTGCTCGGCCTGGCTGATCAGGTCGGACGCGACGTGCACGGCGTCGGCCGTGTCGTCGGCGAGGACCGCGATCTCGGTCGGGCCCGCTTCGGTGTCGATGCCGATGCGGCCGGTGAAGTAGCGCTTGGCCGCGGCGACCCAGATGTTGCCGGGCCCGGTGACCATGTTGGCCGGGGCGCAGGTCTCGGTGCCGTACGCGAACATCGCGACGGCCTGGGCGCCGCCGACCGCGTACACCTCGTCGATGCCGAGGAGGGCGCAGGCGGCGAGGATCGTCGGGTGCGGAAGGCCCCCGAAGTCGGCCTGCGGCGGGGACGCGAGCGCCATCGACTCGACGCCCGCCTCCTGCGCCGGGACCGCGTTCATGATCACGGAGGACGGGTAGACCGAGCGGCCGCCGGGGGCGTAGAGCCCCACGCGCTCGACCGGCACCCACTTCTCGGTGACCGTGCCGCCGGGCACGACCTGGGTGGTGTGCGGGGCGCGGCGCTGTTCGCGGTGGACGATGCGGGCGCGGCGGATCGACTCCTCCAGCGCCTCGCGCACGGCCGGGTCGAGGCCGGTCAGCGCCTCGGCGATGGCGCTCGCGGGGACGCGGACCTGCGTCAGCCGTACCCCGTCGAACTTCTGCGCGAACTCGATCAGCGCCGCGTCGCCACGATGATGCACGTCCTCGCAGATGGGCCGCACCTTCTCCAGGGCGGCCGCGACGTCGAAGTCGGCACGGGGCAGCAGGGCGCGCAGGGCGGGACCCTCGGGGAGGGCGTCGCCGCGCAGATCGATTCGGGAGATCACGTGGCCAATTCTCTCAGACCCGGATTCCGGTCCGGACTCCGTATCACTGGCTGATATAGATCCCGGAAGACCACGTTCACCACTAGCGTTCAGCCCGTCACTGAGCGGGCATGAAACAGGTGTACGAGACACAGGCGCATCGCAGTACGAGAACGCGTACGGGAGCGCGGTACGGGGAGGACAACAGCAGTGGTCGACGACACCGGCATCGGTGACCCGCCGGACGGACTGACCGCGGCCGAGATCGGCATGTGGCAGGCCTTCCGCAACGGCAGCGTCTATGACCTCCGGTCGGGAGACCCGATGGCGGACGATCCGCACGGCGGCCACCCCTGGGGTCCGGAGCGCAGCGTGCGCGCGCGCATCGTGTGCTGGCTGCTCCTGGAGGGGCCGCCCGCGCTCTCGGGCCGGGTGTCGTCGCTGAAGCTCTCGGGGCTCCAGATCACGGACGTGCTCGACCTGGCGGGCGGCGAGGTCCTTCCCTACGCGGAGCTGAAGCACTGCCGTTTCGAGAAGGAAGTGCTCGTCCCCGAGGCCAAGTTCACCACGCTGCGCCTGGTCAACTGCTCGATCCCGCGCGTGGAGGCGGCCCGCGTGCACACGGAGGGCGATCTGCATCTGCCGCGCTGCCGGATCCACAACGGCATGCGGCTCACGGACGCCCAGATCGGCACCGACCTGCTGATCAACCAGGCCGTGATCTACCGCGACCGGCGCGGCAACTCGATCATGGGCGACGGGCTCTCGGTCGGGCAGGACCTGCAGGCCGAGATGATGGAGTCGCACGGCCAGCTGAGCCTGCGCGGCGCGAAGGTCGGCGTCTCCTTCAGCCTGCGCGGCAGCAAGCTCGCCAATCCGTACGGCCAGCGTGCGCTCAACGCCCCGCAGATGACCGTGGAGCGCACGCTCTACATGACGCCCGCCGCGCTCGGCGATCCCCCCATGACCAGCGGCACGACTCCCCCGCGCGGCACCCGTATCCAGCGCTTCGAGTGCCAGGGCGGCATACGGCTCGACGACGGGCGCTTCGGCGACGCCGTCGACCTGGCCCAGGCGCGCTTCACCCTGGAGAACGACCAGGAGGTGTCGCTGCGCCGCGTCCAGACCCCCGAGCTGCGCTTCCTCGGCGAGGCCCCGCAGCGCGGCAAGATCATCCTGTCCGGCGCCAAGGTCGTCAACCTCATCGACAAGTCGACCAGCTGGCCAGGGCCCGGCGGCCTCCAGATGGGCGGCTTCAGCTACGAGAACCTCGTCCCGCTCGGCAGCTTCCCGCTCTCCCGGCGGCTGAGCTGGGTGGCGGCCGCGACCGCCGAGTACAACCCGGAGCCGTACGAGAAGCTGGCCACCGTCCTGCGCAACGGCGGCGAGGACGCCGACGCCCGCGAGGTCCTGCTCGCCAAGCAGCGCCGACGCCGCGAGACCCTGCCGCTCGCGGCCAAGCTCTGGGGCTTCGCCCAGGACTGGACGGTGGCCTACGGCTACCGTCCCGGCCGGGCGGCCCTCTGGATGGCGGTGCTCTGGGCGGTGAGCGCGGTGGCCTTCACGCGCGCCGACCACCCGGCGATCAAACCGGGCGAGCACCCGAACTGGAACCCCGCGCTCTTCTCCCTCGACCTGCTGCTGCCGGTCATCAACCTCGGCCAGGACAGCTACTGGCAGCTGCGCGGCGGCTGGCAGTGGTTCGCGGCGATCCTGATCCTGCTCGGCTGGGTGCTCGCGACGACGGTCGCGGCGGGGGCGACGAGGCTGCTGCGCAGGAACTGAGGGGGCCGCGGGGGCCGCAGACCGCCTACGGGGGTGGAAATTTTACCTGCCCTTGACCACGTGTCAGGCAACCGAACGACCGATACGAAAGCTTCACCGGCTACCCCCTGGCCCTACCCCCACCTGCGGTTTTCAATACCCACACGATGGCATTTCTGCGCGCCCTGATCCGCACCGCACGCATGGTCAGGAACACCCCTCTCCTGGCCGCCGGTCTGACCCCCGACGACGAGGTGCTCCTCGACGCGCCCGACGACCGGCTCGGCCCCGCCCTGGTCGCCGCGGGCCGTGGCGACTACGACCCCGCGGCCAAGCTGCTCGCCATGACCCGCGAGGGCAACGAGTGGGAGAACCGCGACCGCTACACGACACGCCTCGCCGCCTTCGCCCGCTCCCGCTCCGAGTGGTTCGACGACTGGCAGTCCGCCGCGCCGCACGACCCGGACGCGCTGCTCGTCAAGGCCGAGCTCGCGGTCGTCCGCGGCTGGGAGTCGCCCGCACGCGCCGAGCTCCTGCGCGAGACGGCGCCCCTGCTCACCGCGGCCGCCGAGGCCGACCCGCGCGACCCCGTGCCCTGGCGGATCGCCCTGGACTACGCCCGCGGCACCCACGCCCCGCACTCGGTCTTCGACGAGATCTGGGCCGAGGCGGTGCACCGCTCCTCGCACCACTACGGCTGCCACGCCTCGGCCCTGCAGTACCTCTCGGCCTCCTGGTACGGATCGCACCGGCAGTGCTTCGACTTCGCCGAGCGTGCCGCGCGCGACGCGCTGCCCGGCTCGCTGATCCAGGCGCTGCCCGCGCGGGCCGCGTTCGCCTACCTCACCAGCTCGTCGGGGAGCGTGCCGCGCGAGCGCCTGGACGCCGCGGCCGACCTCGGGATCACCGTGTCCCGGGAGTACGAGGCCGGGGATCCCTGGCCCGCCGAGGTCCGCAACGTCCTCGCGTACGTCCTCGTACGCCTGGAGCGGTGGAGCGACGCCCTCGAACAACTGCGCCTCATCGGGCCCCACGCGACGTCCTTTCCCTGGGACCGCATGGCCGACGACCCCCTCGGCCAGTTCCTGGAACTGCGCGACGGCATACGCATCGAGGTGGCCTCCGAGACCCCGCTGCGCACCGGTGGCGGACGTCCGCACTCAGACGACCATTAGGCTTGAGGCTCGTGACCACCGTCCGGCTTCCGCTCTTCCCGCTCAACTCGGTGCTGTTCCCGGGACTCGTGCTCCCGCTGAACGTGTTCGAGGAGCGTTATCGCGCCATGATGCGCGACCTGCTCAAGACTCCCGACGAGGAGCAGCGTCTCTTCGCGGTCGTCGCGATCCGCGACGGCCTCGAGGTCGCGCCGAGCGCCCCGGGCCTCCCCGACCCCACATCCCAGCCCGAGCAGGGGCCGACCGCCGGCTTCGGCGACGACCCGCTCAAGGCCTTCCACGCGGTGGGCTGCATCGCGGACGCGGCGACGATCAGGGAGCGCGCCGACGGCGGCTTCGAGGTCCTCGCCACCGGCACCTCGCGCGTGCGCCTGCACTCGATCGACACCTCGGGCGCCTTTTTGACCGCGGAGGTCGAGGAGCTGCCCGAGGAGCCGGGCGAGGAGGCCGGCGCGCTGGCCGCGGGCGTCCTGCGGGCCTTCCGCGCCTACCAGAAGCGCCTCGCGGGGGCGCGTGAGCGCTCCCTGTCCACGGGCGCGGAACTGCCGGACGACCCGTCCGTGGTGTCGTATCTGGTCGCGGCCGCGGCCGTCCTGGACACCCCGACGAAACAGCGGCTCCTGGAGGCGCCCGACACGGCGTCGCGCCTGCACGACGAGCTGAAACTCCTTCGCGCGGAGACCGCCATCATCCGTAATCTGCCGTCGTTGCCCGCGACGGACCTGACGCGCGGCACCACGAGCCTCAACTGACGTAAGGCGCGAGCGCTTTGGCGAAGAAGCAGAAGAAGCAGCAGTCGGGCACGGGCGGCACCCCGGCGACGGTCGCCCTCACCGCGGCGGGCGCGGCCTACACGGTCCACGCCTACGAACACGACCCCGCGCACCCCTCGTACGGCGAGGAGGCGGCCCAGGCCATGGGCGTCTCCCCCGGCCGGGTCTTCAAGACCCTGGTCGCGGAGGTCGACGGCGAGCTGACGGTGGCCGTGGTCCCCGTGGCGGGCACCTTGAACCTCAAGGCCCTGGCCACGGCGGTCTCCGGCAAGCGCGCGGTGATGGCGGACCCCGCGGCCGCCGAACGCACCACGGGTTACGTACGGGGCGGCATCTCGCCCCTGGGCCAGCGCAAGAAGCTCCGCACGGTCCTGGACGACTCGGCCTCGTCGCACGCGACGATCTGCGTGTCGGCGGGCCGCAGGGGCCTCGAAGTGGAGCTGGCCCCCGGCGACCTGGCGTGTCTCACGGGCGCGGTACTGGCCCCGATCGGGCGTGAATAGGCCCTCGACGCAGGGCCTCGGCTCGACTAGTACCACCCTCATGTCGAAGAAGACGCGCAAGAGGAAGTGGCGGGTGCGCAAGGGCAAGGCGAACCACGGGAGGCGCCCCGCCTGACGCCGGACGGGCGCGGGGCGGCTTCCGCGGCGGCCTCACGCCCCGGTAGGGCCAGGGCCGCCCTCGGCCCGGTCGGGGTCCCCGTAGGGCAGGGGGTACGGCTCGGGGTCCCGCGGCCCGAAGAGCCCGGTGAGCCCGAGGTGGACAAGGAGCGCCGCCACGGGCCAGGCAAGGAGCGCGCCCTTGGCCTTGAGCTCCAGGGGCGCGTCGAACGCGACGCCCTTGCCCACGGACTTCGCGTGGGCGACGACGTCGGTCTCGGGGCCCAGGAAGATCCCGAGCCGCCAGCCGATCACCGCGGCGAGCAGCCCTCCGGCCGTCAGGCCGACGACCAGCGGAATCCCGCCCCGCTTGCGCAGCAGGAACACCACGGCGCCGGTCACGGCGCCGAACGCGAGCCCGAGCAGAGTGAACGTTCCGTCGACCCCGATCGCCTGCTCGCCCTCGGTGTCCTTGAGGTACACCGCGTCGCTGTCGGCCACCAGCGGGACCCGCGGCGCGAGCCACAGCCACAGGAGGCCGAGCAGTACGCCGCAGACAGCAACCGCGACCATGATCACTGCGGCCTGCCGCACTTCGGTCTTCATGCCAGGACCGTCCTCCTCATGAGCCGACGTGGGAACGGCTCCGGACGGCTGAGCGGCTTGCTGCCAGGGGTCGTGCGGGGGCCGGTCATGGGGCGGCTGGGAGGGCGTCAGCGGTGCAGTCACCCACACATGGTGCCAGTCCTTCCTGAGGACCGCGTCACCGCACAGCCGCACGGCGGTAGGCCCAGGTGGCGATCGCCAGCGAGGCGACGCCGACCCCCGCGCAGACGGCGAGATCGAGGGCGACGGCCGCCCAGTCCGGATGCGGCCCGAAGGTATGGGCGAACGCCTCGACTCCGTACGTCGAGGGCAGCAGGTCACGGGCGTACTGCAGGAAGCCGGGCATCCGCTCGGCCGGGAGCACGCCGAGGAGCAGCGCCGCCGACATGCCCAACTGGCCGAGCAGCGTGGCCAGTTCGGGGCGGGGCGCGAGCAGCCCGAGGGCGGCGCCGAGCCCGGCGAGCGCGGCACCCGCCAGCGGGATCACCGCGACGAGCACCCACAGGTTCGTCATCGGGAGCCCGAAGAGGCCGCACCCGACGACCGCGGTGACGAAGGTGCCCGGCACGGTGAACGAGGCGTAGGCGGCAGCCGCCCCCAGGACCACCGAAGCGGGCGGCACGGGCAGCGTCGCGTAGTGGTCGAGGCCGCCGTCGGCCCGCAGCTGCCCGAAGTACTGCGCGAGCAGGTTGAGCGCGACGAACGCGACGACGAGCACGGAGGACCCGGCGACGACGGCACGCGCCTCACCGCCCCCGTCGACGACGCCCCGCATCAGGATCATGATCCCGACGGACTGGAAGGTCGCCACGAAGAGCAGCGGAATCCGCGCGACCCGCGCCCGGGACAGCTGCGCCCGGTAGACGGCCGCGAGCGCGGGAAACAGCCGCGCACGGGGCCCCAGGGGCGCGGCCACGTCGCTCTGCCGCTCGCGCTCGTCGGCCCGTACGGCCGCTTCCAGGGGAACGGCACTCACCGAACGGCCCTCCTGTTGCAGTTCATCCGCCCGGCGAAGGTCACCCCTTCACCAGCCCTTCCCCGTTCCCGCCCAGGGCGAGATACACATCCTCCAGGCTCGGTGTGGCCAGGGTGAAATCGTCCAGGGCGGCGAAGGCGGCCCCGCCGGTGACCGCCGCGACCGCGGCCCGCGCCTCGTCGGGGGCGAGCCGCAAGGACCACCGCCGCCCGGACTCCACCGCGGACGAGCGCAGCGCCGCGACCTCGGGGACGTCCAGCGGCGCCCGCTCCCGCCAGACGAGCTCCACCCGGACCTCTCCCGCGACCTGCTCCTTCAGCCCCAGGGGGCTGTCGCAGGCGATGACCTTGCCGTGGTCGAGGACGGCGACGCGGTCGAGGACCGTCTCAGCCTCGATGACGTTGTGGGTGACGAGCAGCACGGTCGTGCCGCGCTCGGCCCTGCGCCGGTCGACCGCGCCCCACACCGCGCGCCGCGCGATGGGGTCCATGCCGGTCGTCGGCTCGTCGAGGACGAGGAGCGGCCGCTCCCCCACCAGGGCGGTGGCGAAGCAGGCCAGCCTGCGCTGCCCGCCGGAGAGCTTCTTCAGGGGGCGCGACGCGAGCGGGGTGAGCGCCAGTTCTTCGAGTACGGCGTCCCGCTCGACCCGCGCGGCGCGCACATCGAGGCCGCGCAGCCGCGCGGTCGTCTCGACGGCGAGCGAGACGGTCAGCTCGTCGAGGGCGGTGGACTCCTGCCCCAGGTACGCGAGGATCCGCGCGGCCCGCTCGGGGTGGCGCAGGATGTCGTGCCCGAGGATCTCGACGCTCCCGCTGTCGGGCCGCATCAGGCCGGTCAGCTGGCGTACGAGGGTGGACTTGCCGGCGCCGTTGGGCCCGAGAAGGCCGAAGATCTCGCCGCGCCTGACCTCCAGGCTGATGCCGTCGGTGGCGCGCACCTCGGGCGTCGCGGGCGTGCCGCGCCTGCCACGGGCGGCGGGATACGTCTTGACGAGGTCGCGCACCGCGCAGACGGCATCACTGCCGTGACCCTGTCGGAGCCCCTGTCGGACTGCCTGTGCCGAGCGCGTACTCACGAAGGACGAGAGTACGGGGTCGCGTGCCCGGTACGACGCCCGGGGCGCCCCGTACGCCCCGTATCAGTCATCTGCGGGACGTGTGTCCCTCACCCGTTCGCGTACCTGTTCGGTCACTCGCCGGAGCGGTCGCCCACCGGTGCGTGCTCGACCGCCGTGTGGACGTCGATCTCGCGCCAGAAGCCCGCCCGGATCGCGTACCGGTCGTGCTCGTCGATCTGGTCGTCCTTGTGGGCCAGCAGACCGAAGCGCGCCGCGTACCGCAGGAGCTCGCCGTCGACGCGGTGCGGGATGCGCGGGTACATCGTCGAGAGCTTCTGCAGGTTGTGCTGTTCCGGCAGGCGGGCCATCCAGCGGCGCGCGAACACCTGCCCGACCTCGAAAGGATCACCGCCGACGGTGGTGATGTCCTCCTCGCGGTCGGCCCAGCGCTGCTCGGCCGTCGTCAGCTGGGCGAGCGTCGGCAGGGCGGCGGCCTCCGGGCTCTCGGCGGCGCCGCCGGGGCGCTCGACCCAGCCCTTGTCGGAGGACCAGCGCAGCGTCGCGTTCGTGGGGTGCGGGGCGGCGGGCTGCGTGCCGGGGCCGCGCAGGGCCGCCAGGTCCTTGGGGGTGGGTACGCCCTTGCCCGGCGGGTGGTGAGCGGCGCCGCTGTCGCCGTTGGCCCCGGCTTCGGCGTGCTGACCGTGCTGACCGTGCTGGTCGTGGTGGACCCCGGCGGCCTCGTCGGCGGCCCGCTGGGCGCTGGCCGCGAGCGCGGACTCCGGCAGGGGCGCGGAGAGGATCGCGGCGATCTCGGGTCGCGGCACGGGCGGGGGCGCGCAGACGCCGGTGAGCTCCTTGGGGCGTACGGCCTTGGTGATCCAGGCACGGTCGAGGACGCGGCGCTCGTCGGCCTCGGCGACGAGGTCCTCGGACTGGTTGTAGTCCCCGTCGGCGGCCTGCACGGCCCACAGGTGGACGGCGACGCCGTGCTCCTTGGCGGCCATCATGCCGGGCAGCAGGTCCCCGTCGCCGGTGACGAGCACGATGTCCGAGCAGGCGCGGTTGCGGGCCAGCTCCGTCAGCTCGGCGTGCATGGCGGCGTCGACGCCCTTCTGGGCCCACCGCCCGTCGCTGCGGGTCAGGGCCCCGAGCCTGACCGTCACGCGCGGCATGACCCGCAGCCTTCGGTGCTCGGGCTGCGGTACGCGGTCGGGGGCGCCGTCGAACCAGTAGATCCGGAGCAGGGGGCGCTCGGTGTCGGATTCGGCGCGCTCACGGATGCCCTGGATCAGGGCGGTGTGATCGACGGTGATCCGGGACCGGGAGGGCTCACCCGCGAGGAGACTCGCGGCGGCACCCAGCAGATACCCGGCGTCCACCAGGACGATGCAGCGGTCCACGCGATCCACCCTCTTTCCCTGGAGATTCCCTGGAAGTAATGGTTCGGGTTTCCTTCGAGTCTGCCCGACCAGCGGGAGGTTAACGGCCGGAACTCGATCTTCGGCGTGGCGTATCCCGACTTCACTCTCCGACAGGGCTTATTACGCACGGTAATTCTCTGAAATGCGCAGCTTGTCGGCATATGTGAATCTGGTCGCGTCCTGGCCCCCAGATCCCCTTCAGGAGGAAGATCACCATGGCCAAGAACAAGAACCGCAAGCAGGGCGACGATCACAACCGCGCTTCGGCGGCGGAGCAGGCGCAGGAGCAGGCCAAGTCGTCCGCGGAGCAGGCCGAGTCGAGGATGAAGGACGCCGTGCAGTCGCAGGGCAGCCCGGCCGAGGTCGCCCGCAAGCACCAGCGTCGCTTCGGCCACAACTGACGTACACGCAGGCGTATATGCGTGAAGGGGCGCACCCGGATTGCCGGGTGCGCCCCTTCTTTTTGTTTCTTCTATGACCTATCCGGCCAGACAGGACGCTCCGAGCAGCACCTTCAGATCGCCGAAGAGCGCCGCGTCCGGCTGCACCCGGTGGCGGTCGAGCCGCAGCACCGTGGTCTTCTGCGCCCCCTGGAGCTTGATCCGCACCTCGCTGTTGCCCCGGTGGTGGCTGAGGATCTCACCGAGGCGGCTGACCATCGGCGGCGTCACGCGCACCGTCGGGATGGTGATGAGGACGGGCGCGTTGGTGCCCGCGTTCGACAGGTCGGGAACCTGCATCTCCATCGCGACGAGGCGCGGCACGTCCTCGCGCTTGTCGAGGCGGCCCTTGACGAACACCACGGCGTCCTCGACGAGTTGGGTCGAGACCAGCTGATACGTCGCCGGGAAGAACATGCACTCGATGGAACCCGCGAGGTCCTCGACCGTGGCGATGGCCCAGGCGTTGCCCTGCTTGGTCATCTTGCGCTGGAGGCCGGAGATGATGCCGCCGATGGTGACGATCGAGCCGTCCGAGTAGTCACCGCCGGTGAGTTGCCCGATGCCCGCGTCGGCCTTGTCGGACAGGACGTGCTCCAGGCCGAAGAGCGGGTGGTCGGAGACGTACAGACCGAGCATCTCCCGCTCCTGGGCGAGGAGATACGTCTTCTCCCACTCGTCGGTGGTGAACTCCACGTCGAGCCCGAAGCCCGGCTCGTCCCCGGCGCCCTCGTCACCCATCGCCCCGAAGAGGTCGAACTGTCCTTCCGCTTCCTTGCGCTTGACCTGCACGACGTTGTCGATCATCGGCTCGTACTGCGCGGTCAGGCCCTTGCGGGTGTGCCCCATGGTGTCGAAGGCGCCCGCCTTGATCAGCGACTCCGTGGTCCGCTTGTTGCAGGCGGCGGCCTCGACCTTGTCGAGGTAGTCGGGGAAGGAGGCGAACTTCCCCTTGGCCTTGCGCGACCGGATGATCGAATCCACCACGTTCGTACCGACGTTGCGGACCGCCTCCAGGCCGAACAGGATCACGTCGTCGCCCTGCGCGGCGAAGTTGTGCACGGACTCGTTCACGTTGGGCGGCAGGACCTTGATGCCCATGCGCCGGCACTCGTTCAGATAGACGGCCGACTTGTCCTTGTCGTCCTTCACCGAGGTGAGCAGCGCCGCCATGTACTCGGCGGGGTAGTTCGCCTTGAGGTAGGCGGTCCAGTACGTGACCAGGCCGTACGCCGATGAGTGCGCCTTGTTGAACGCGTATCCGGCGAAGGGCACCAGGACGTCCCACAGGGCCTGGATCGCCGCGTCCGAGAAGCCGTTCTTCTTCGCTCCCTCCTGAAAGAGGACGAAGTTCTTCGCCAGCTCGTCGGGCTTCTTCTTGCCCATCACGCGGCGCAGGATGTCGGCTTCACCGAGGGAGTACCCGGCGATGATCTGCGCGGCCTTCTGCACCTGCTCCTGGTACACGATGAGGCCGTAGGTCAGGCCGAGCGTCTCCTTCAGGGGCTCTTCGAGCTCCGGGTGGATCGGCGTGATCTCCTGGCGGCCGTTCTTGCGCTCCGCGTAGTTGATGTGCGAGTTCATGCCCATCGGGCCCGGCCGGTACAGGGCCGAGACGGCGGAAATGTCCTCGAAGTTGTCGGGCTGCATCTGGCGCAGCAGCGAACGCATCGGGCCGCCGTCGAACTGGAAGACACCGAGCGTGTCACCGCGGCAGAGCAGTTCGAAGGTCTTGGGGTCGTCGAGCGGGAGCGAGAGCATCTCCAGGTCGATGCCCTTGTCGTTGCGCACCATCTTGACGGCGTCGTCCATGATGGTGAGGTTGCGCAGACCCAGGAAGTCCATCTTGAGCAGGCCGAGCGACTCGCACTGGGGGTAGTCCCACTGCGTGATCGTCACGCCGTCCGTGTGCCGCACCCAGATCGGGGCGTGGTCCACGATCGGCTCGCTGGACATGATGACGCCGGCCGCGTGCACGCCCATCTGCCGGACCAGGCCCTCCACACCCTTGGCGGTGTCGATGACCTTCTTCACGTCCGGTTCGTTCTCGTACATCCCCCGGATCTCGCCCGCCTCGCTGTAGCGCGGGTGCTTGGGGTCCGTGATGCCGGAGAGGTCGATGCCCTTGCCGAGGACGTCGGCGGGCATCGCCTTGGTGAGGCGGTCGCCCATCGCGTACGGATATCCGAGCACGCGCGCGGAGTCCTTGATGGCGTTCTTCGCCTTGATCTTTCCGTACGTGCCGATCATGGCGACCTTGTCGGCGCCGTACTTCTCGGTCACATACCGGATCACTTCGACGCGCCTGCGCTCGTCGAAGTCGATGTCGACATCGGGCATGGAGACGCGCTCGGGATTCAGGAACCGCTCGAAGATCAGGCCGTGCGTGATCGGGTCGAGGTCGGTGATGCCCATGGCGTACGCGACGATCGAGCCGGCCGCGGAGCCACGGCCGGGGCCCACCGCGATGCCGTTGTTCTTGGCCCACATGATGAAGTCGGCGACCACGAGGAAGTACCCCGGGAACCCCATCTGGATGATGATGTCCATCTCGTACTCGGCCTGCTTCTGCCGGTCGTCGGGGACACCGCCCGGGTATCGGCGGCCCATGCCGACCCGGACCTCCTCCTGGAACCAGGTGACTTCGGTGAAGCCGTCCGGGATCTCGAACTTCGGCATGAGGTCGCGCTTCTCGAACATCCCGGTGGTGTCGATCTGCTCCGCCACCAGAAGCGTGTTCCGGCATCCCTCCTGCCAGGCGTCCGAGGAGTCGATGGCGTACATCTCGTCGGTCGACTTCAGGTAATAGCCGGTGCCGTCGAAGCGGAAGCGGTCCGGGTCCGAGAGGTTCTTGCCGGTCTGGATGCAGAGCAGGGCGTCGTGCGCGGTCGACTCGTGGGCGTACGTGTAGTGCGAGTCGTTCGTGACCAGGGGCGGGATCCCCAGCTCCTTGCCGATCTTCAGGAGGTCGTCACGGACCCGGTGCTCGATGTCGATGCCGTGGTCCATCAGCTCCAGGAAGTAGCGGTCCTTGCCGAAGATGTCCTGGTACTCGCCCGCCGCCTTGCGGGCCTCCTCGTACTGGCCAAGGCGAAGGCGGGTCTGGAGCTCTCCGGAGGGGCAGCCGGTGGAGGCGATGAGCCCCTCCGACCACTGGGAGATCGTCTCCTTGTCCATGCGCGGCCACTTCTGCAGCCAGCCCTCGGCATACGCGTCCGATGACAGCCGGAAGAGGTTGTGCAGGCCGGTGCTGTTCGCCGCCCAGATCGTCTTGTGGGTGTAACCACCCGAACCGGAGACGTCGTCGCGCTTCTGGTGCGGCTGGCCCCACTTGATCTTCCGCTTGTCGCGCCGCGACTCCGGCGCCACATACGCCTCGATGCCGATGATCGGCGTGACGCCCGCCTTCTGCGCCGAGTGGAAGAAGTCGTACGCCCCGTGGAGGTTGCCGTGGTCGGACATGGCGATGTGCGTCATGCCCATCTCATTGGCGGCATTGAACATGTCCTTGAGCCGCGCGGCACCGTCCAGCAGCGAGTACTGGGTGTGGACGTGGAGGTGCGTAAAGGGCGGCTTGGTCACGGCGGAAGGCCTCCGGAGAACGAATGGTGACAGGCTGCGGGCAGTCTGGGGGGACAGCGTGGAAGTCTAATCCGCGGCACTGACAAGCGACGGGCACTCGGGGGTACCGTCGTGCGTTGGACAGGTCGGAACACCTGTCCCGAATGTCATGCACGACCTGGCACCACCCGTTACCTGGAGGCACCCCGCGATGTCGGAACCGCAGCCCACCGCTGAGCAGCGCGGCGAGCAGATCCTCTCCGTCTTCGACACCGCGTTCGGCGAGCTGCTCGCCGCGGACCCCGCCGCGTTCCGGGTGAAGTTCCGGAAGATGGCCGCCTCCGCCTTCGCGTTCTACCGCGGCACGGCCTGCCTCTTCTACGGGGACCTGGAGCGCGAGCAGCACGGCGGTCCCTACCTGGACGAGCGCACGGGACGGGTGTGGATCCACGGCGACCTGCACGCGGAGAACTTCGGCACGTACATGGACGCCCAGGGCCGCCTGATCTTCAACGTGAACGACTTCGACGAGGCGTACGTCGGCCCCTTCACCTGGGACCTGAAGCGCTTCGCCGCCTCCGTGGCCCTGATCGGGTACACGAAGGCGCTCAGCGACGAGCAGATCACCGACCTGGTGCGGGTCTACGCCGCCGCGTACCGCGAGCGGATCCACGACCTGGCCACCGGCGCCAAGAGCGACGAGGTGCCGCCCTTCACCCTGGACACCGCCCAGGGCCCGCTCCTGGACGCGCTGCGCGACGCGCGCTCGCTGACCCGCTTCGGGCTCCTGGATTCCATGACGGAAATCCGCGACTTCGAGCGCCGCTTCGCCCCCGGCGGCGGCTCCATCGAGCTCGACGCGGCCACCCGGTACAAGGTGCTCGCCGCCTTCGACGGCTATCTGGAGACGCTGCCCGAGTCCTCGCTCACCCGCCCCGACTCGTATCGGGTGAAGGACGTCGTCGGACGCCGCGGCATCGGCATCGGCTCCGCGGGACTGCCCTCGTACAACATCCTCCTGGAGGGCAACAGCGACGCGTTGGAGAACGACGTCGTGATCTACCTCAAGCAGGCCCAGACCCCGGCCGTCTCGCGCCACATCACCGACGGCGCGGTCCGTGACTACTTCCAGCACGAGGGCCACCGCACGGTCATCTCGCAGCGCGCGCTCCAGGCGCACGCCGACCCCTGGCTGGGCTGGACCGAGCTGGACGGCGCCGGGCAGCTGGTCGCCGAGGTCTCTCCGTACGCCGTGGACCTGGACTGGTCGGACATCGACGACTGGGACGAGATCGCCGCGGTCATCGCCGACCTGGGCCGCGCCACGGCCACGATGCACTCCGCCGCGGACGACGAGAGCAATCACTCGGACCTGGTGCCGTTCTCCACGGAGCGCGCGATCGACGCCGCCATCGCGGCGGACGAAGAGGGCTTCGGCGACCTCCTCGTGGACTTCGCGCACGAGTACGGCGCACGGGCCCGCAGGGACCACCAGATCTTCGTCGACCTGTTCCGCAACGGTCGGATTCCGGGTCTGTAGGCACGGAGACGATGCCGTGTGAGTCAGCCGTGCAACTCATAGGCACCCTTTAGGGCTGGCTTACGGGAGCACATGGCACACTCGGCTGCGCGATGGACATATCCGGGACCCAGCTCAGAGCCGTGCGCGCGGCGCTGTTCACGACGCTCGTCGTGACGCTCTCCGCCGCGTCGCACGTCCTGCTGTCCCGCGCCCCGCTGCCGCTGACCACCGTCGCGGTGATCGCCGCCGCGGTCTTCGTCATCGCGTACGCCCTGGCGGGGCGCGAGCGTGGCTACGGCCGCATCGCAGCCCTCCTGATCCCGCTGGAACTGGCCGCCGACACGGTGTTCACCACGGGGCAGCACGTCTGTTACGGCCAGGCGGGCGGCCCCGTCGCGGGCCCGCTGCGCTCCGTCGGCTTCGACGTGCTGTGCGGCGGTGCCGGCGTCGGCACCCCGCTGGCCCAGATGACCGGCGGCGACGGACACCGTGCCGCCGCCGTGCTGCTCGCCGATGCCGATCCCGGCGCGGCCTGGCTGCTGCTCGGCGCGCACATCGGGGTCGGCCTGCTCGCGGCACTCTGGCTGCGGCGCGGTGAGCGCGCCCTGGCCCAGGTCCTGCGCGCGGTGGCCGCGTCCACCTTCCGGCCGCTGCTCATCGCGGTCGCCGCGGTGGGCATCCGCCTTCGGCCGCTGCGCCGGGCCCCGCGCCCCGCACGCCGGGTCCGGACCGCGCGTACGCGGCTTCTCGTGCATTTCGTGGGACGGCGTGGACCGCCGTGCTCGGCCGTCTTCGCCTGAGCACCACCGTCCCCACGCATGTCACCCCTACGGAGAACATCATCATGAGCAAGCGCAACAGCCAGGCGGCCAAGTCGGCGGCCCGCGAGCGGATCCGCGCCCAGCAGGAAGCCGAGCGCAAGCGCGAGAAGCGCAAGCGGTCGCTGATCGTCGGCGTCTCCGTCGTCGCGGTCCTCGCGATCGCGGGCGGCGTCGGCTACGCCGTCATGCAGTCCAACAAGCCCGGCCACTGGGAAGCCGCCAAGGACGAGAAGCTGGTCAAGCCGGCGAACTCCACGGGCACGGACGGCACGACCGTCGTCATCGGCAAGGACAGCGCCAAGAAGACCCTCAAGGTCTACGAGGACCCGCGCTGCCCGGTCTGCGCCAGCTTCGAGCAGACGGTCGGCCCGACGGTCGAGAAGGACCTGAAGGACGGCAAGTACAAGATCCAGTTCATCGGTGCCTCGTTCCTCGACCGCAACCTCACCGGTGAGGGCTCCAAGAACGCGCTCAGCGCGCTCGGTGCCGCCCTGAACGTGAGCGACCAGGCATTCCTCGACTTCAAGAAGGCGATGTTCTCCAAGGAGAACCACCCCTCCGAGACCGAGGACAAGTTCAAGGACGACGCGGTCCTGACCAAGATCGCGAATCAGGTCCCCGAGCTCAAGAAGAGCAAGACCTTCGCGAAGGACGTCAAGGACGGCACGTACGACCGCTGGGCCCTGGAGATGTCGAAGAAGTTCGACGACAACAAGGACGGCGTCGACGGCACCCCCTCCTTCGTCATGGACGGCAAGAAGCTGACCGGCGCCGACAAGAAGAACGCGCCCTCGACGGTCGAGGAGTACAAGACGGCCATCGCCGCGGCGCTCAAGGGCTGAACGGACGGTAGGGCCGCTCGCTGAGCGGCGGTTGGCGAAAGAGCGGGCGAACGTTTCGGAGTTCGCCCGCTCTTGGCGATTACTGATCAGTAAGGTAATCGCCCGTGACCAGTCGAAACAGCACCCTCAGTTCGCTCAACTCCGCGGCCCCGAGCCGCCGTACGGTCGTGAAGGCCGCTGCCGCCACCGCGGCCCTCGCGCCCCTCGCCGCCGCCCCCCTCGCGCACGCCGCCGAAGGACCCGCCTTCCACCACGGAGTCGCCTCGGGCGACCCGCTGCCCGACGGGGTCCTGCTGTGGACCCGCGTGACGCCGACCCCTGAGGCCTCGCCGGGCTCCGGCAGAGGGCCGGACACCGAAGTGAGATGGGAGATAGCCAAGGACAAGAGCTTCACCCAGGTCGTCGCCCACGGCAGCACGACCGCGCGCGCCGCGGCCGACCACACGGTGAAGGCCGACGTAAGGGGCTTGAGCCCGGCCACCACCTATTACTTCCGCTTCTCCGCGGGCGACCCGGGGGACGACGGCGCCCCGGTGCACTCCCCCGTCGGCCGCACCCGCACCACCCCCGCGCACGAATCGGCGGCCCCCGGTGTCCGTTTCGGCGTGGTGTCCTGCGCCAACTGGGAGGCCGGCTACTTCTCCGCGTACCGCCATCTCGCGGCCCGCACCGAACTCGACGCGGTGCTGCACATCGGCGACTACATCTACGAGTACCAGAGCGGCGAGTACCCGGCCGCCGAGTACGGAGTGCGCCTGCACGAGCCGCGGCACGAGATCGTCAGTCTCGCCGACTACCGCACCCGGCACGGCGCCCACAAGACCGACCCGGACGCGCAGGCGATGCACGCCACGCACCCGCTGATCGCGATCTGGGACGACCACGAGTTCGCCGACAACACCTGGTCGGGCGGCGCGGTGAACCACTCCCCGGAGACCGAGGGCGGCTGGGCGCAGCGCATGGCGGCCGCCAAACAGGCCTACTTCGAGTGGATGCCCGTACGCCCCTCCACCGAAGGCACCGTCTACCGGCGCCTCCGCTTCGGCAAGCTGGCCGATCTGCACCTGCTCGACCTGCGCTCCTTCCGCTCCGAGCAGGCGGGGTTCGGCAGCGGCGACGTGGACGACCCGGACCGTACGATCACGGGCCGCGCCCAGCTCGACTGGCTGAAGGCGGGCCTCGCCTCGTCCGACGCCTCCTGGAAGCTGGTCGGCACCTCGGTGATGATCTCGCCGGTCGCCTTCGGTTCCGTACCGGCCCATCTGCTCGAACCCATCGCGGAGTTGCTCGGCCTGCCCAAGGAAGGCCTCGCGATCAACGGCGACCAGTGGGACGGCTACACCGACGACCGCAAGGAGCTCATCTCCCACCTGGTCGACAAGGCCATCCGGAACACGGTCTTCCTCACCGGTGACATCCACATGGCCTGGGCGAACGACGTACCGGTCAGGGCCGCCACGTACCCCGCTTCGCCCTCCGCGGCCACGGAGTTCGTGGTCACTTCCGTGACCTCGGACAACGTGGACGACATGCTGCACGTCGCCCCGCACACCCTCTCGCTGGTCGCGGTGGGCGCGGTGAAGGCGGCCAACCGCCATGTGAAGTGGCTGGACATGGACTCGCACGGCTACGGCGTCCTCGACGTCACGGCCGAGCGGTCCCAAATGGACTACTACGTCCTGTCCGACCGCAAGGACCCCCGGGCGACCTCCTCGTGGGCCCGTTCGTACCGCACCCTCAGCGGCACACAGAGGGTCGAGCGGGCGTACTCCCCGGTGCGCTGACCCGGGTCACGCGCTTCTCCGGCGCCCCTTACTCTTGCGACATGAGTGGCCAGGGGGACGTGGTGGACGGGCGCTTCGAGCTGCTGGAGCGGCTCGGCAGCGGAGGCATGGGCACGGTGTGGCGGGCGCGCGACACCGTGCTGCACCGCGAGGTGGCCATCAAGGAAGTCCGGCCCACCGAGCGGGAGCTGACGGGCGAGGAGTCGCGCGTCCTGCGGGAGCGCGTGCTGCGCGAGGCCAGGGCGCTGGCCCGGATCAACCACCCGCATGTGGTGACGATCCATCACATCGTGGACACGGGCGCGCACCCCTGGCTGGTGATGGAGCTGCTGCCGGGGCGCACGCTCCAGGATCTCCTGGAGCAGGGCACGTTGCCGCCGCAGGAGGCGGCCCGCATCGGCCGCGAGCTGCTCTCGGCGCTGCGCGTCGCCCACGCGGCGGGCATCCTGCACCGGGACGTGAAGCCCGCCAACATCCTGCTGCGGGCCGAGACACCCGGCGGCGCGGGCCCCTCCGTGGTCCTCACGGACTTCGGCATCGCGACGCTGCGGGGCTCCACCCAACTCACCGCGACCGGCGACCTGATCGGCTCCCCGGAGTACATGGCGCCCGAGCGCATCCGCGGCACGGACCAGGGCCCGGCGGCCGACCTCTGGTCGCTCGGCCTCGTGCTCTACCTCGCCGTGGAGGGCATCAGCCCGCTGCGCCGCGCCACGACGCTGGCCACGCTCGCCGCCGTGCTCGACGACCCCGTGCCGCCGCCGGTGCGCTCCGGGCCGCTCGCGCCGGTCCTGAGCGCCCTGCTCGTACGGGATCCTGCGCTGCGCCCGGACGCGGGGCGCCTGGACGCGATGCTCGCCGCGGTGGCGCACGGGATCGCCTGGCAGCCTACGGAGACTTCGGAGCGCCCTCCGGTCACGGTGGCGCGGCTGCCCGCCGAGCCCCGCAGACGTACGCCGGTCATCGCAGCGGCGGTCGCCGTGGCGCTCGCCCTGGTGGGCGGTGCCGCGCTGATGCTCGCGCTGCGGGGCGGGGGCGGCACGGGCGGGGATGAGGACAAGGGCGGCGGGAGTTCCTCCGCGTCGGCTTCCTCCCCGGCGTCACCCGACCCCACGAAGGCGCCCAGGAGCCCGGACCGCGGCGAGAGCCCCGACAAGAGCGAGAGCCCCGGCCCCACCACGTCACCGGAGTCCTCCTCGCCCGGCGCCCCGCCCGCAGCGGGCAGCTGGGTCGCCCAGTTGTTCTCCGAGCCGGTCGGGTCAGGCGCGGACGCCCGTGACCGCCGGCTCGCGGCCGTGCGCAAGGACGTGCCGGAGGCGGAGTACGTGCGCAGCGACGACTACGCCTCGCTGCGGCCCGGCTTCTGGGTGATCTACGCCCCGGGGCCCTTCGCGGACGGCCGGGCCGCCCTGCGGTTCTGCGCCGAGCGCGGCAGGACCGCGGGCGACGAATGCGTCGGGCGGTATCTCAGCTCCAGCGGCGGCGACTACGACCTGCAGTGCAAGCCTCCCGTGAGCGCCCCGGTGGGACGCTGCACGCGCGCGTGACGGGCCGCGGGCCCTCAGAAGCTGGAGGGGGTCCCCTACGGACCTAGAGCGACTCCAGGAAGCCGATCGCCGTCCGCCACGTGGCCTCCGCCGCCTCGGCGTCGTAGTCGTCCAGGTCGGGGTCGGTGTAGAGGTGACCGGCTCCGGCGTATCGGTAGACCTCGACGTCGGCTCCGGCCCGCCCCATCTGCAGGTACCACGCGCTCAGCCAGTCGTCCGTCTCGAACGGGTCCGGCTCGGCGACGTGCAGCTGCACCGGCAGCTCGTCCACCGTCGTGTTCTCCGCGATGTCGGACGTGCCGTGCAGGAGCAGCAGCCCGCGCGCCTTGGCGTCGCCGAGGGCGAGGGTCTGCGCGGTGGCGGCGCCGAACGAGAACCCGGCGTAGACGAGACCCCGCTCGGAGTACGGCGCGGCGGCCAGAATCGCCCTCTTCAGGAGCTCGTCCTTGCCGAGCTCGTCCTTGAAGGCCATGCCTTCCTCGACGGTGTCGAAGGTGCGCCCTTCGAACAGATCGGGCGTCGTCACCTCGTGCCCCTCGGCGCGCAGCCGCTCGGCCGCAGCGTGCACCGCGGGCCGCAGCCCGTACGTCGAGTGGAAAAGCATGATGTTCATGGGGCCATCGTGCCACTTACCCTCGTGGGCATGGAGAACGTACTGCGTCCGTTGATCGTGGTCGGCGGCTCGGTCGTGCTCACGCTGGCCGTGGTTTGGCTGGCCGACGTGCTGCTGCGCCGGGCCGACGACCGCCACCCCGACAATCCGCTGTGGGGTCTGCTGCGCCGCTGCCGACTGCCACTCCAACTCGCCCTGTGCGCCGCCCTGCTGCGCGGCTCCTTCGAACACGCGAAGATCGCCGAGGACCACTCGGCGGGCATCGCGCAGACCCTGACCCTGGTGCTCATCGGTTCGGTGGCCTGGCTCCTCGTCCGCATCGCGACGGCCATCGTCGAGGCCACCTACGCGCGCTACGCGGGCGCCCACCGCGACCCGGCCCGCGTCCGCCGGGTGCGTACGCAAGTCACCCTCATCCAGCGGGTGGTCACCGCGATCGTCGGTGTCGTGGCCGTCGGGGCGATGCTGCTGACCTTCCCCGCCATGCAGGCGGCCGGGACGTCGCTGCTGGCGTCGGCGGGAGTCCTGGGCATCGTCGCGGGCGTCGCGGCCCAGTCCACGCTCGCCAATCTCTTCGCGGGGCTGCAGATCGCCTTCGGCGACATGGTGCGGATCGGCGACACGGTCGTCGTGGACGGCGAGTGGGGCACGATCGACGAGATCACGCTGACCTTCCTTGCCGTGCGGACCTGGGACGAGCGCAGGATCACGATGCCGGTGTCGTACTTCGTGTCGAAGCCCTTCGAGAACTGGTCGCGCGGCGGCTCGCAGATGACCGGCACGGTCTTCTTCCAGCTGGACCACACGGCGCCCGTCACCGAGATGCGCGAGCAGCTCCAGGACATCCTGCGCGAGTGCGCCGCCTGGGACGGCAGGGACTGGGGCCTGGCGGTCACGGACACGACGCCGAACACGATCCAGGTCCGCGCCCTGGTCACGGCCAAGGACGCCGACGACATCTGGACGGTGCGGGTCACGGTGCGCGAGCACCTCGTCCGCTGGCTGGCCGAGCACCACGCGTACGCGCTGCCGCGGGTCAACACGGCCTGGGCCGAACTGCCGCCTCAGGACGACCACCCGCATCCGCCCCCGCCGATCGTGCCGCGCACGGGCCGCGGCTGAGCCGCACCCGGGGCCGCGGCGGGCCCGCGCCCGCGTCAGGACCGCAGGCTGCGTACGTCGAGGTGGTGCAGGACCCGGTCGACGATCTCGGGATCGGCGCCGGGTTCGCTGCGCGCCGCGAGGATCTCGTGGCGGGCGGCCGACATCATGTCGCGCTGGATGCGCTGGACCGCCTTGAGGCGGTCGGCGCGCTTGGAGTACCGCTCGCGCCGTTCGTCGTCGACGATGTCGGGGCTGATCCTCGCGCCGATGTCGAACGCCCCGCGCAGCAGCCGCTCCGAGAGGTCCTCCGGCAGCTCCTCGACCTCTTCGATCTCCTTGAGGCGCCGCTTGGCCGCCTTGGCCGCCCGGATGGCGAGATCCCGCTCGATGGCCCGCTCGACGTCGGTGTCCGCGCGCACCCCGAGCTTCCTCACCAGCCAGGGCAGGGTGAGCCCCTGGACGACGAGGGTCGCCATGATGACGCAGAAGGCGATGAAGATGATCTCGTCCCGGGCCGGGAAGGGCTCCCCGCTGTCCGTCTTCAGCGGAATGGCGAGGGCAAGGGCCACCGATGCCACGCCGCGCATCCCCGACCACCACATGACGACGGTCTCGCGCCAGGTCGTCGGGATCTCCTCGTCGACGTCCCGCAGCTTGTGCAGGCGCTTGGCGAGCCAGGTCGCCGGCAGCAGCCACATCAGGCGTACGCCGACGACGACGGCGACGACCGCGGCGCCCCAGCCGAGCATCTGCGGCTCGCGGCCGCTCGCCGTGCCGAAGACGTTGTGCAGTTCGAGCCCGATGAGCCCGAAGGCGACGCCGGTGACCAGGGTGTCGACGATCTGCCAGAACGTCTGCCCGGTGATCCGCCCGAGCACGTCGTCGGCATCGGCGGCGTGCTCAGCGAGGTAGAGCGCCGTGGTCAGTACGGCGAGCACGCCGGAGCCCAACAGCTCCTCGGCGAGGACATAGCTCACGAAGGGCACGAGCAGCGTCAGGCCGGTCTGCAGGGTGGCCTCACCGAGCAGCCCCATGAGCTTGTTGGTGAGCCAGCCGAGCGCGAACCCCACGGCGACGGCGACCACCGCGGAGAGCGCGAGCTGCCCCACCGCCTCCGGCCACGAGAACGTCCCGCTCACCGCCGCCGCGATCGCCACGTGATAGAGCACGATGGCCGTGACGTCGTTGAAGAGCCCCTCCCCCTCCAGGATCGACACGAGCCGCCGCGGCAGTCCGAGCGACCCGGCGACGGCTGTCGCTGCGACCGGGTCGGGCGGCGCCACGAGCGCGCCGAGCGCCACGGCGGCGGCGATCGGCAGCCCGGGAACGACCGAGCCCGCGACCGCGGCGACCGCCGCCGTCGTCACGAAGACCAGGGCCACGGCGAGCAGGAAGATGGGGCGTCTGTTGGCCGCGAACTGCCGCCACGAGGTGCGCTGGACAGCCGCGTACAGCAAGGGCGGGAGGACCAGCGGAAGGATGTAGTCGGGCGGGATCTCGACGTTCGGGACCCAGGGAGCGAAGGCGAGAACGATTCCGGCCAGCGTCATGAGGACGGGCGCGGGCAGCCCGAGCCGCTCCCCCAGCGGCACCGTCACCACGGCGCCGAGCAACAGAACGAGCAGCAGCGCCAGTTGGTCCACGGTGCGCCCTCCGGCGGTTTCGAGGCGGTTCGGGGCTCAGACGATCAAGACCTCAACCCTGCCACGCATCCCCCGCGAACCAGGCCTTTGCCCCTCCGGCACCCTCGCCCGGCGAGGCCCCCCCGGCTCAGTCCAGCGACTTCCGCATGGCGCGGTGCGCGATGCCCGCGTCCGGGAACTCGGGGCCGTAGACCACGTACCCCAGTCGTTCGTAGAACCCCAGCGCATGCGTCTGCGCGTGCAGGTCGATCGCGGTGAGGCCACGCGCGCGTGCCGCTTCCTCGATCGCCCGCACCAGGGCCGCACCGACCCCGAGTCCGCGCGCGGCCCGCGTCACCGCGAGGCGGCCGAGCGCGCCCACCTCGGGGTCCCCGCCGTTCTTGGCCGCGGCCGCCGCACCGGAGAGCAGACGTCCTGTGCCCAGCGGCAGGCCGTCCTCACGGACCGCGAGGACATGCACCGCCCCGGCGTCGTACGCGTCGTACTCAAGGTCCTCAGGGACCTGCTGCTCGGCGACGAAGACTTCCTTGCGGACCGCGAAGCAGGCCTCCAGGTCGTCGGCCTCGACCGCGACGCGGCAGGTGACCCCGGCGCTCATGCGCTCTCGGCCCGCACCCGGTCGAGCGCCTGCTGGAGGTCGTCCGGATAGGTGCTCTCGAACTCCACCCACTGCCCGTCACCGGGGTGCTCGAAGCCGAGCCGCACCGCGTGCAGCCACTGGCGCGTGAG
The DNA here is from genome assembly GCF_056434405.1 of Streptomyces sp. NPDC044044. Classification (NCBI taxonomy): domain Bacteria; kingdom Bacillati; phylum Actinomycetota; class Actinomycetes; order Kitasatosporales; family Streptomycetaceae; genus Streptomyces; species Streptomyces sp. NPDC044044. The sequence goes on from NZ_JBWKFG010000010.1 coordinate 376,260, forward strand.
GCCGAGCCGCTTGGCGAGCGTGGGGTCCGCGCCGTACGTCAGGTCGCCCACGCACGGGTGCCGGTGGGCCGCCATGTGCACGCGGATCTGGTGCGTGCGCCCCGTCTCCAGCTTGATGTCGAGCAGGGAGGCCGCGCGGAACGCCTCGATGAGGTCGTAGTGCGTGACGGAGGGCTTGCCCTCGGCCGTGACCGCCCACTTGTAGTCGTGGTTCGGGTGGCGCCCGATGGGGGCGTCGATCGTGCCGCTCATCGGGTCGGGGTGGCCCTGCACCAGCGCGTTGTAGCGCTTGTCGACCGTGCGCTCCTTGAACTGGCGCTTCAGGGAGGTGTACGCGCGCTCCGACTTGGCGACCGCCATCAGACCGGACGTGCCCACGTCCAGGCGGTGCACGATGCCCTGGCGCTCCGCGGCACCCGAGGTCGAGATGCGGTACCCGGCGGCCGCGAGGCCGCCGATCACCGTGGTGCCGGTCCAGCCGGGGCTCGGGTGCGCGGCCACGCCCACCGGCTTGACGATCACGAGGATGTCGTCGTCGTCATGGATGATCTCCATGCCCTCGACGGGCTCGGCGACGATCTGCACCGGAGCGGGCGCCTGCGGCATCTCCACCTCCAGCCAGGCGCCGCCGTGCACACGCTCGGACTTGCCGACCACGCTGCCGTCGACCATCACCTTGCCTGCCGCCGCCAGCTCGGCGGCCTTCGTGCGGGAAAAACCGAACATGCGAGAGATGGCGGCGTCTACGCGCTCGCCCTCCAGGCCGTCCGGCACGGGCAGGGTGCGGATCTCGGGAATCGTGCTCACCCATTGAGTATGCAGGAGGCCACCGACACTCCCGCACCACGCATCCCCGCCGGGCGCCCCGGCAGCGGCCCGCTCAGCCCCTGTGGACAGTCAGTCCTTGTGGACGCTCAGTCCTTGTGGACGGTCCCGTCCGGGTCGAGACCGCGGAAGGACAGGATCACGATCAGGAAGCCGCCGCACACGATCGCCGAGTCCGCGAGGTTGAACACCGCGAAGCCCTTCGGCGCGATGAAGTCGACCACCGCTCCCTCGAACACCCCGGGTGCGCGGAAGATCCGGTCGGTGAGGTTGCCCAGGGCGCCGCCGAGCAGCATGCCGAGAGCGATCGCCCACGGCAGGCTGTAGAGCTTGCGGGCCAGGCGGGCGATCACGACGATCACGGCCGCCGCGATGCAGGTGAAGATCACGGTGAAGGCCTCGCCGATCCCGAAGGCGGCGCCCGCGTTCCGGATGGCGTTGAACTGCAGCCAGTCGCCGATGATCTCGATCGGCTCGTGGTGCTCCAGCTTCGCGACGACGATCATCTTGCTGACGAGGTCCAGGGCGTACGCCAGCACGGCCACCGCGAACAGGACGAGGATCTTGCGCTTGCCCTTGGGGCGCTGCTCGCCCGGCGAAGCCTGCTCGTCCGACGAGGTCTGCTCGCTCTTGGCGGCCTGCTCGTCCTTGGCGGCCTGCTCGCCCTGCTCGCTCTGTCCCGTCGCCTCGCCGGAGCCCGAGGCGGACTGCTCCGGCTCGGTCCCAGCCGCCTCAGGGATGTCCGGCGTACCGATGATGCGCTCCGCCTCTGCCACGTGAGTCCCTCAACCTAGGTACCTGACTGGGGACGAGGGTACGGCACACACGTACGGCATCAGGTGGTCAGGCCGCCTTCAGTAGCGCCGTTCCTGCTTCTGCTTGCAGTCCATGCACAGCGTCGCGCGGGGGAAGGCCTGCATCCGCGCCTTGCCGATGGGATTGCCGCAGTTCTCGCAGATGCCGTACGTCCCCGCGTCAAGGCGCTCCAGGGCGCGCTCGGTCTGTTCGAGCATCTCGCGCGCATTGGCGGCCAGGGACATCTCGTGTTCCCGCGTGATGTTCTTCGTGCCGGTGTCCGCGTCGTCGTCGCCCGCGCCGTCCCCGGAGTCACGCATCAGGCCCGCGAGGGCGTCCTCGGAGGAGGAGATCTCGGCTCCGAGCCGCAGCGCCTCGCTCTGGAGCTCCGCACGGGCCTCCTCGACCTCGTCCGGGGTCCAGGGGTCCTCGCCGGGCCGGACCGCCAGCTCACCGGGCTCCGCGGCGGCGACACGCGCCTTGGGCACCGCCGTCGGCTTCTTCGCTGCCGTCGCCGTGCCCGGAGTCTTCTTCGTGACCACTGTCGTGGCTCCCGTCGTCTCCGCGGCCTGAGCCGCGCCCTCGGCCGCTGTCTCGGCCGTCTTCTTGGCTGTGCTCTTCGTGGCGGTGCTCTTCTTGGCGGCGCTCTTCTTTGCGGCTGTCTTCTTCGCCGGAGCCTTCTTCGCGGCGGGAGTCTTCTTGGCCGCAGCGGACTCCTTGGCGGGGCCCTCCCCGGCTGCCGTCTTCTTGGCGGCATCGGCGACCTTGGCGACCGCCTTCTTGGCGACGGCCTTCTTGACGGCCGCTTTCTTGGCGACGGCCTTCTTGACGGCCGCCTTCTTCGTGGTCTTCTTGGCTGCGGTCTTCTTGGCCGCAGCCTTCTCGCCGACGGGCTTGGCGGCCTCGTGCGGGCCCTGAGAACCGTGCGTCCCGCCTGCTCCCTGTGTGGCCGCGCCCGTGGATCTGCCCGACGCCGAATGCTGTACGGCGGTCTTCTTCGCCACCATGGCCGCGGCCCCTTCACATTTTGTGATCTTGCTCGCGCAATCGTGCTGGGACGATAAATCGACTCAAGGCCCGCGGCAACGGGGCACGCCGCTCGATACGCCCGCCCCACGGGTGCAGCGCGGCGAACATGCATGCGTTGTGCCCAGCTCCCAGCCGGGTAATCCGGCCGGTACGACGGGCCAGGATCCCGGCGCTCCACATGTCGCCATTCGGGTCAGTCACCCCGGCCCCGGCGGCATGGGGCCCGAGGCCGCTTCAAGGCCGCTTCGAGGCGGAAATCAGGCATAAAATTGGACATGACCAGAGAAGGTGCGTCATGCGCAAGACAGCCGACTGCCGCGAATTCCCGAGCGAGACCAACTGCACCCTCGCCATCTCCGGCGAGGAGGAGGAAGTGGTCCGCGCCGCCAGCGAGCACGCCGTGTCCGTCCACGGGCACACCGACAGCCCGGAGCTGCAAAAGATGGTCCGCGACTCCCTGAGGGACGAGGTCCCCCAGCACGCCTGAGGCGGCCGCCCGAAATCCGGTCGGCCCCGTACACCCCGGCCCCGTACACTGGCCGGAGCGAGAAGCGTGGATGGGGACGAGTAGCGGCGTAAGCGGCCATGAGCGACCCGGGGACGGTGTGAGCCCGGGGGCAGGCGCGACGCGAAGATCACCCCTGAGCCGCCGGAAGAACCACCAGCAGTGGGCCCCCGGGCCCGCCGCAGGCCAGTAGACCCGGCATCGCGACCCCAATGAGGGGGCTTTCCCGGGCGTCACACGCGCCTGGAAGGCCAAGGAGGGTGGTACCGCGGGAGCGCGACAAGCGGCTCTCGTCCCTCCGACGGAACGGAATCGTCCGCCGGAGGAAGCGCGTTGAACACGCAGCCGCAGTACCGCCAGGTGCCCGCCCAGGTCGACCTGCCCGCCCTTGAGCACGCCGTGCTCGACTTCTGGCGCGAGCAGAAGATCTTCGCCAAGAGCCTGGAGCAGTCCGAGGGCCGCCCCGAGTGGGTCTTCTACGAGGGCCCGCCCACCGCCAACGGCATGCCGGGCGCCCACCACATCGAGGCCCGCGTCTTCAAGGACGTCTTCCCGCGCTTCCGCACCATGCGGGGCTATCACGTCGCCCGCAAGGCCGGCTGGGACTGCCACGGCCTGCCGGTCGAGCTCGCGGTCGAGAAGGAGCTCGGGTTCAACGGCAAGAAGGACATCGAGGCGTACGGCATCGCCGAGTTCAACGCCAAGTGCCGCGAGTCCGTGACCCGGCACACCGACGCCTTCGCCGACCTCACGACCCGCATGGGCTACTGGGTCGACCTCGACGACGCGTACCGCACCATGAACCCCGAGTACGTCGACTCCGTCTGGTGGTCCCTGAAGGAGATCTTCAACAAGGACCTCCTGGTCCAGGACCACCGCGTCGCCCCCTGGTGTCCGCGCTGCGGCACCGGCCTCTCGGACCACGAGCTGGCGCAGGGCTACGAAACGGTCGTCGACCCGTCCGTCTTCGTCCGCTTCCCGCTCACCTCCGGCCCCCTCGCGGGCGAGGCGGCACTCCTGGTGTGGACGACCACTCCGTGGACCCTCGTCTCGAACACCGCGGTCGCCGCGCACCCGGACGTCACGTACGTCGTCGCGACGAACGGCGAAGAGAAGCTCGTGGTCGCCGAGCCGCTCGTCGAGAAGGCCCTCGGCGAGGGCTGGGAGGTCACCGGCAAGACCTTCACCGGCGCCGAGATGGAGCGCTGGACCTACCAGCGCCCCTTCGAGCTCGTGGAGTTCCCGGCCCCGGCCCACTACGTGGTCAACGCCGACTACGTCACCACCGAGGACGGCACCGGTCTGGTCCACCAGTCCCCCGCCTTCGGTGAGGACGACCTCAAGGTCTGCCGCTCGTACGGCCTCCCGGTCGTGAACCCGGTGCGTCCCGACGGCACCTTCGAGGAGGACGTCCCGCTCGTGGGCGGTGTCTTCTTCAAGAAGGCCGACGAAAAGCTCACCGAGGACCTCCAGGACCGCGGTCTGCTCTTCAAGCACATCCCGTACGAGCACAGCTATCCGCACTGCTGGCGCTGCCACACCGCGCTCCTCTACTACGCGCAGCCGTCCTGGTACATCCGCACGACGGCCATCAAGGACCGCCTCCTCCAGGAGAACGAGAAGACCAACTGGTTCCCCGACTCGGTCAAGCACGGCCGCTTCGGCGACTGGCTGACCAACAACGTCGACTGGGCCCTGTCCCGCAACCGCTACTGGGGCACCCCGCTGCCCATCTGGCGTTGCGAGGAAGGCCACTTGACGTGCGTGGGCTCACGCGCCGAGCTCTCCGGCCTGACGGGCACCGACCAGTCGGAGCTCGACCCGCACCGCCCGTACATCGACGCGGTGACCTTCCCCTGCCCGACCTGCCAGGAGACGGCGACGCGCGTCCCCGAGGTCATCGACGCCTGGTACGACTCCGGTTCGATGCCGTTCGCGCAGTGGGGATACCCGCACAAGAACAAGGAGCTCTTCGAGAGCCGGTACCCGGCGCAGTTCATCTCGGAGGCCATCGACCAGACCCGCGGCTGGTTCTACACGCTGATGGCGGTCGGCACGCTCGTCTTCGACAAGTCGTCCTACGAGAACGTGGTCTGCCTCGGCCACATCCTCGCCGAGGACGGCCGCAAGATGTCCAAGCACCTGGGCAACACCCTGGACCCGATCCCGCTGATGGACCAGCACGGCGCCGACGCCGTGCGCTGGTTCATGGCGGCCGGCGGCTCCCCGTGGGCGGCACGCCGCGTGGGCCACGGCACGATCCAGGAGGTCGTCCGCAAGACGCTCCTGACGTACTGGAACACGGTCGCCTTCCAGGCCCTGTACGCCCGTACGTCGAAGTGGGCCCCCAGCGACGCCGACCCGGCGCCCGCCGACCGCCCGCTCCTGGACCGCTGGCTGCTCAGCGAGCTGCACGCGCTCACCGACCAGGTCACGCAGGCCCTGGAGGGCTACGACACCCAGCGCGCGGGCAAGCTCCTGTCCACGTTCGTCGACAACCTCTCCAACTGGTACGTACGCCGCTCCCGTCGCCGCTTCTGGCAGGGCGACAAGGCGGCCCTGCGCACCCTGCACGAGGTCCTGGAGACGGTCACCCGCCTCATGGCCCCGCTCACGCCGTTCATCGCCGAGCGCGTCTGGCAGGACCTGGTGGTGTCCGTCACCCCGGACGCCCCGGAGTCGGTCCACCTGACGTCCTGGCCCGAGGCCGACCTGTCGGCGATCGACCCGGACCTGTCGCGGCAGATGGTACTCGTGCGCCGCCTGGTGGAGCTGGGCCGCGCCACGCGCGCGGAGTCGGGCGTCAAGACCCGCCAGCCGCTCTCCCGCGCCCTGATCGCGGCCACGGGCTTCGAGTCGCTCAACCCGGAGCTGCACGCCCAGATCACCGAGGAGCTCAACGTCTCCTCGCTCGCGTCGCTCTCCGAGGTCGGCGGATCACTGGTCGACACCACCGCGAAGGCCAACTTCCGCGCCCTCGGCAAGCGCTTCGGCAAGGGCGTCCAGGCGGTCGCCAGGGCCGTCGCGGACGCGGACGCCGCCGCGCTGTCCCTGGCCCTGCGTGAGGGCACGGCGTCGGTCGAGGTCGACGGCGAGAAGATCACGCTGGCCCCGGACGAGGTCATCATCACGGAGACCCCGCGCGAGGGCTGGTCGGTGGCGTCGGATTCCGGTGCCACGGTCGCCCTCGACCTGGAGATCACCGAGGAGCTGCGCCGGGCAGGCCTCGCCCGTGACGCGATCCGCCTGATCCAGGAGGCCCGCAAGAACAGCGGCCTGGACGTCGCGGACCGGATCGCCCTGCGCTGGACCTCCACGGACCCGGCCGTGATCACGGCCCTGTCCGACCACGCCGACCTCATCGGGGACGAGGTCCTCGCCACGGACTTCGCCCAGGGCGAGGCCGACGACACGTACGGCGAGACGTTCTCGGACGAGTCCCTGTCCCTGACGTTCCGCCTCCGCAAGGCGTAACCGCCAGGAGTCACCGAAGGCCCGGTCCCGCCAAAGATCTTGGCGGGACCGGGCCTTCGGCGTTGTGTCCCACGGACAGATGAACGTTTCTGCACCCTCCGACGGGCGGGCACACAAAAGGGCGAGGCCCCCAGGAGAACTGGGGGCCTCGCCCTGAACGCTGCCGACGCCTAAGGCGTGGAAACGGCCGTCAGTTGTCGTCCTCGTCGATGAGGAAGCCACGCATCGGCGACGGAGCCTGCTGCATGGGCTGCGGGGCCTGCGGCCGCACCGGCGCCATCGGCTGGGTCATCGCCGGCGACATCTGCTGCTGGCCGCCATAGGACGGACCGGCGGTGGGCTGGTTGCCGCCCATCGACTGCTGACCGCCGTACGACGGGGCGCCCGCGCCGGCCGGTGCCATGGAAGGCGCCGGGGACGGCGGAAGGGAGGCCGTCGCCGGGGTCCGCGGCGGGGCCAGCGAGTCGTCGGCCTGGGTCTCCAGCTGACGGAGCTGCGACTCCAGGTAGGACTTCAGACGCGTGCGGTACTCGCGCTCGAAGCCGCGCAGGTCCTCGACCTTGCGCTCCAGCGTGGCGCGAGCGGACTCCAGGGAGCCCATCGCCACGCGGTGCTTCTCCTGCGCGTCCCGCTCCAGGGCGTCGGCCTTGGCACGGGCGTCACGCTCAAGGCCCTCGGCGCGCGAACGAGCCTCGCCGACGATCTTGTTGGCCTCGGAACGGGCCTCCGCGATCGCCTGGTCAGCGGTCTGCTGGGCAAGGGAGAGCACGCGAGCGGCGCTGTCGCCACCGGGGCCCTGGCCGGGCTGGGGCATCTGCGGACCGTGGCCGCCCATGGGACCACCCATGGGGCCGCCCATCGGACCGCCCTGGCCCATCGGGCCGGGACCCTGCGGACCACCCTGCGGGCCGTGCCCACTGGGTCCTGCGGGCAGCTGCGGCGCGCCACCGGGCAGCTGCGGCGGACCGCCCATCTGCTGGTGCTGCGGATGCTGCTGCGGGTGCTGCTGCTGCGGCGGCACCGGCTGCGGGCCCGATATTGCGGCGGGCACGGGGGCGCCCGGACCGCGCTGGTCCTGCGGTTCCGGAGGCTTGCGCATCCCGCCCTGCTGCTGGTTCTGCGCAGCGGCGCGGGTCGCTGCTGCCAGTTTGGCGCGCAGGTCTTCGTTCTCGCGGAGCAAGCGAGTCAGTTCGGCTTCGACCTCATCGAGGAAGGCATCGACCTCGTCCTCGTCATAGCCTTCTCGGAGGCGGACGGTCGTGAACTGCTTGTTCCGCACGTCCTCGGGGGTCAACGGCATCTCTTCACCTCAACGTAGTCGTCGGCATTCGGCAAGACCGTATCGTTCACAAGCCGCTCACGACGGTGATCAGGATGTAGACGATGATCATCAGTACGAAGAAGGACAGGTCGAGCGCCACGCCCCCGAGACGCAGCGGCGGAATGAACCGCCGCAGAAGCTTGAGCGGTGGATCAGTGACAGTGTAGGTGGCCTCCAGAACGACCACCATCGCCTTGCCGGGTTGCCATGAGCGGGCGAACTGGAAGACGTAGTCCATGACCAACCGGAAGATCAACACGATGAGGAAGCACATCAGCGCGATGTAAAGCACCTGCAAGACCACGCTCATGTTCGCGGTTCCCTCTCCCCTGTTACTCGTGCTGCGTTAGCCGGTTCTGCGTTACTGCGTCACTTACGTCTCAGCTCTGGTTGAAGAACCCGCCCTCTGCGATGCGAGCCTTGTCCTCCGCCGTTACATCGACGTTAGCAGGCGACAACAGGAACACCTTCTGCGTCACTCGCTCAATGCTGCCATGGAGGCCGAAGACGAGACCGGCGGCAAAGTCGACAAGTCGCTTCGCATCCGTGTCGTCCATCTCGGTCAGATTCATGATCACCGGAGTGCCTTCGCGGAAGTGTTCCCCGATGGTACGGGCCTCGTTGTAGGTCCGGGGGTGCAGCGTGGTGATGCGGTAGGGCTCCCGCTCGGACACAACCTTGGGCATGATCACCGGTGCGTTCTTCTCCAGGCTCTGGCGTTCAGGTGTGATGGATGCCACGGGGGCGATTCGCGCCGGACGTCCTGATTCCGCGGCTAGCGAAGCGGAATGGGCGACCGGCTCACGCTGTGCGGGGGGCTGCACCACTCGTACCGATTCGTCCCTTTCAGACACGTGCGCCTGACGGGACTGGTGCGACTGGTGGGGCGGCTCATGCCGCCTGCGGTCCCGCTCGGGCTCCGGCTCGGGTTCGAACTCGTCATCGGGGTCGAACCCCGGACCGTCGTACCCATCGTCCTCCACGAGGCCGAGGTAGACCGCCATCTTGCGCATCGCGCCGGCCATGCTCTGAGTCCTCCGCTCTGTGGTGGATCGGCTGTCGTCACCAACTGCCCGCGATCCACGAGGTCTCCCCGCCCAACAGCGAGAATGACCATATTTTCTGCTGTGGTCCGACTTCTTGGCGACGTTACCCGAGCCCGGGTCGGACTCCGAGTACCGCCGTACCGACGCGCACATGTGTCGCTCCGGCCGCCACGGCCTGTTCGAGGTCCGCACTCATCCCTGCCGACACCATGTTCGCAGCCGGATGAGCCGCGCGCATAAGGGTTGAGAATTCCACAAGGCGCTCGAACGCCGCCTGTTGCCGCCCCGCGTACGGACCGGTGAGCGGCGCCACGGTCATCAGACCGTCGAGCCGCAGCCCCGGAGCCTGTGCCACGAGTCCGGCCAACTCCTCGATTCCGCCGGGTCCCACGCCCCCGCGCTCGCCCCGCCCGTTCTCCTCGGCGTCGAGAGCGACCTGGATCAGGCAGCCGAGTTCCCGCTCCGCGCGCACGGCTCCCGCCGAGAGAGCCGTGACCAGCTTGGGGCGGTCCACGGACTGGACCACATCGGCGTAACTGACCACAGAACGGACCTTGTTGGTCTGCAATTGACCGACAAAGTGCCAAGTAAGGGGAAGATCCGCGCAGTCGGCGGCCTTGGGGGCCGCGTCTTGGTCGCGGTTCTCGGCGACGTGACGCACGCCGAGCTCCGAGAGGATCCGCACATCGCTCGCGGGGTAGGTCTTGGTGACCACGATCAGGGTCACCTCCTCCCGCTTGCGCCCGGCCGCCGCGCACGCCGCGGCGATGCGCTCTTCGACCTCCGCCAGATTTGCGGCGAGTTGAGACTTACGGTCCGTCATGCCCTATCAGTCCAGCCAGACATAGCCCGCGAGACGACCGGTGGTCCGGTCGCGGCGGTACGAGAAGTGGTCACCGGATTCCAGGGTGCACACCGGCGACTGCTCCCGGTCGCGCACCCCGAGCCGCTCCAGCTGGGCGTGCACCCCCGCGGTCACGTCGACCGCCGGAGTGCCCCAGCTCGTCTCGGCGTACGCCGCGGGCTCGATGGCGGCGGCATCGGCGCGCATCTCCTGAGGCACTTCGTAGCAGCGGCCGCAGACGGCGGGTCCGGTGCGGGCGATGACACGGGCCGGGTCGGCGCCCAGCTTCACCATCGCCTCGACGGCGGCGGGGACGACCCCCGCCAGCATGCCCGGCCGCCCCGCGTGAGCCGCCGCCGCGACCTTGGCGACCGGGTCGGCGAGCAGGACGGGCGTGCAGTCCGCGGTGAGGACCGCCAGGGCGAGGCCCCGGCGTGCGGTCACCACGGCGTCGACCGCCGGGATCTCGGCATCGCTGCCCCAGGGTCCGTCGACCACGGCGACATCGGGGCCGTGAACTTGGTTCATCCAGACGACGCGCGCCGGATCGATGCCAAGGGCCGTGGCGGCGAGCCCACGGTTCGTGCGCACGGCCTGCGGGTCGTCGCCGACCGCACCGCCGAGGTTGAGCTGTTCGTACGGAACGGCGCTCACTCCGCCCCACCTGTCGGTGAAGGCGAAGTGCGCGCCGCTCGCAGTGCTGTACTGGCTTATCACTTCAGGAAGTCCGGCACGTCCAGCTCTTCGGCCTGGCTGTCCTGGTACGGACGGGCCGGCGGAACCTGCGGCGGGGCCACGGGCGCGGACGGGGCTTCGTTGACCGCGGGCGCCTCGACGGGCTCCGGGGACGACGGCTCGTCGTGCGACGTGACGCTGCCGAGGCCGCCGTAGGGCGAACGGGACTCGGCCGGACGGCTCGTGGCCGCCGGCTGCTCGTCACGCTGCTTGGCCGACGATGCCGAGCCGAGGACGGTGTCCCGCTTGGACGGTGGCTGACCACCGTCGAAGCCCGCCGCGATGACGGTGACCCGGACCTCGTCGCCCAGGGCATCGTCGATGACGGCGCCGAAGATGATGTTGGCCTCGGGGTGGGCCGCCTCGCTGACCAGTTGGGCCGCTTCGTTGATCTCGAAGAGGCCGAGGTCGGAGCCGCCGGAGATGGAGAGCAGGACTCCCCGCGCTCCGTCGATGGACGCCTCGAGCAGGGGCGAGGAGATCGCCATCTCGGCGGCGGCCACCGCGCGGTCGTCGCCGCGCGCCGATCCGATGCCCATGAGGGCCGAACCCGCCTCGGACATGACCGACTTGACGTCGGCGAAGTCGAGGTTGATCAGACCGGGGGTCGTGATGAGGTCGGTGATGCCCTGGACACCGGAGAGCAGGACCTGGTCCGCCGACTTGAAGGCGTCCAGAACGCTGACCTGCCGGTCCGAGATGGACAGGAGCCGGTCGTTGGGGATGACGATGAGGGTGTCGACCTCTTCGCGCAGCTCCGCGATCCCGTCCTCGGCCTGATTGGCGCGACGACGGCCCTCGAAGGTGAACGGCCGGGTGACGACGCCGATGGTCAGGGCGCCCAGGGAGCGAGCGATGTTGGCGACGACAGGTGCGCCGCCCGTGCCGGTGCCACCGCCTTCGCCGGCGGTGACGAAGACCATGTCGGCCCCCTTGAGGACCTCCTCGATCTCCTCGCGGTGGTCTTCTGCCGCCTTGCGGCCGACTGCCGGGTTGGCTCCGGCGCCGAGGCCACGGGTGAGTTCACGGCCGACGTCGAGCTTGACGTCGGCGTCGCTCATCAACAGGGCTTGCGCGTCGGTGTTGATGGCGATGAACTCGACGCCCTTGAGACCGACCTCGATCATCCGGTTGATGGCATTGACACCACCGCCGCCGACACCGATGACTTTGATGACTGCGAGGTAGTTCTGCGGTGCTGCCACGTCGAAGGCCTCTCGCCTCGAGTTACGTGTCGCCGCCTCGCGGGTTCGCGCCGCGACGACTGATGCCGAATGGGACGGTCCGAACGCCGACCCGAACCCTAACGCTGAAGTTTAGGGTTACCAGTGTGTCTGTTCCTTGGACTCTTCCGAACAGGACACTAAGTCGACAAGTGGCGCACGTTCAACGAACACGCCGAACCTCCCGTTTTTCTTTTCACCCTATGTGATCAGCCGTAGCGCTGCCGAACCAGGGTGCTGGCCTGCGACGATATGCGTCAACTCGTCGATGAAGCAGGGGCGGTGGGGACACTCACATCGAAGTGCCGTGCCTTGGGGGCGGCTTTCATCAGGGCGGTGAGTGTGCTTGCCTTCGTCCGGCCCTTCTCGCTGCTGCCCCACGCTACGGTGCGCCCGCCGCTCAACTCCAGCGAGATCGAGTCGTACGAACGGACCTTGACGACCCGGGTGTCACGGGCCACGGCGGCCGGAAGCGCGCCCGCGACCCGTACCGACTCGCGCCGCAGGCGGTGGGAGTCGAAACGGCGCAGACTCGCCGCCGCGTTCTCCTGATCCGGCCTCAATTCCAGGAGCGGAACGCCCTTCGGGGCGTGTCCGACCGTGGCGAATCGCACGCCCTTGGCGTCCACTTCGACGAACTTTCCGCCCTTTTCGATAAGCAGAACCGGCTTGCGTTCAGTCACTTTCAGACCGATTCCGTGCGGCCAGGAACGGACCACGTCGACCGAGTCGATACGCCGCAGTTTCTTGCGCAGCCGGTCCTCAAGAGCGTCGGTGTCGACCGAGATCAGTGGCGCCCCGACCGGCGCCGCGGCGGCTTCGCGCACCTCTTCGGGCGTCAGGATCCGGGTGCCGGACGTCGTCACGCGCTCCACGCGCAGCCACTGCGAGCCGTAGAACAGCCAGATGCCTCCCGCACCGAGCAGCACGAGTGCGGTCAGCGAGAGGATCAGGGTGCGCGGCCGCGGCATGCGTACGCGGGAGCGCGACGGGCGGGGCGGGCGGGACCCACCAGAAGCAGACTTCTGCCGTTCGGCGGTGGTCGGTCCGGCCACGGTCCCCTGCCTTCTTCTGCCTTCTAGTGCCGTCTCACCCGTTGCGGCGTGAGGCGATCGCCTCGTACACCATGCCGACGAGCAGGTCGTCGGCATCCCTGCGGCCGAACTCCGATGCGGCACGCGACATCTCGTACAGCCGGTGCGGATCAGCGAGCACCGGGAGGACGTTGCCCTGCACCCACTCGGGCGTCAGTTCGGCGTCGTCCACCAGGAGTCCACCGCCCGCCTTGACCACCGGCTGGGCGTTCAGCCGCTGTTCGCCGTTGCCGATGGGCAGCGGGACGTAGGCGGCCGGAAGCCCGACGGCGGAGAGTTCGGCGACGGTCATCGCGCCCGCGCGGCAGAGCATCATGTCCGCCGCGGCGTACGCGAGGTCCATCCGGTCCACGTACGGTACCGGGATGTAGGGCGGCATACCGGGCATGTTCTCGACGTACGGCATTTCGTTCTTCGGGCCGACCGCGTGCAGGATCTGGATCCCGGCGCGCTGCAGCACCGGAGCGACCTGCTGGACGACCTCGTTGAGCCGCCGCGCGCCCTGCGAACCACCGGAGACCAGCAGCGTCGGCAGGTTCGGGTCGAGGCCGAAGGCGGCGCGCGCCTCCGGACGGACCCGGGCCCGGTCGAGCGTGGCAATGGTGTGGCGCAGCGGGATGCCGATGTAGCGGGAGTTGCGCAGCTTGCTGTCCGGCGTGGCGACGGCCACCCCGTGGGCGTACCGCGAACCGATCTTGTTGGCGAGGCCGGGACGCGCGTTGGCCTCGTGTACGACGATCGGCGTCCCGGTCCGCTTGGCCGCGAGGTACCCCGGCAGCGCGACATAGCCGCCGAAGCCGACCACGCAGTCCGCCTTCGTACGCTCCAGGATCTGCTCCGCCGCCTTGATCGTGCCGCGCAGCCGCCCCGGGACGGTGATCAGTTCAGGGGTGGGCTTGCGCGGCAGCGGAACGGCCGGGATCAGCGCGAGTTCGTAGCCCCGCTCGGGTACGAGTCGGGTCTCGAGTCCACGCTCCGTGCCCAGGGCCGTGATGCCCACGGTCGGGTCCTGCCTCCGCAGGGCGTCCGCGAGGGCGAGCGCGGGCTCGATGTGGCCGGCGGTCCCCCCACCGGCGAGTACGACATGCACCGAAATTCACCGCTCTCCGGACGAACGCGCCTTGACGCGCCGTCTCATCGTGTTCCATCTCACCCGAGGTTGCCGCATGGCCAGGGCCGCCTTTGCCGCCGGGTCCTCCCGCGCGAAGGCGATGAGGAGTCCGATGGCGAACATGGTCGGCAGCAGGGCTGAGCCCCCGTAGGAGAACAGCGGGAGCGGGACACCGGCGATCGGCAGCAGACCGAGCACCGCACCGACATTGATCACGGCCTGCGCCGTGATCCAGGTGGTCACGCCTCCCGCGGCATACCGTACGAAGGGGTCCTCCGTGCGTCCGGCCACGCGGATACCCGCATAGCCTAGAGCCGCGAACAGAGCGAGCACCGACAGCGTCCCCGCCAGGCCGAGTTCCTCCCCCGTGATGGCGAAGATGAAGTCGGTGTGCGGTTCCGGCAGTTGACCCCATTTTTCCACACTCGCGCCGAGGCCGGAACCGAAGAATCCGCCGGAGGCCAGGGCGTAGATCCCGTGCACGGCCTGCCAGCACTGGTCGCCGGGGCCCGGATCCGTGGCACCGATGCAGGCGAGCCTCGCCATGCGGTTGGGGCTGGTCTTGATGAGGATCACGCCGAGCAGGGCCGCGATCGAGAGCACCCCCGCGAAGAGCCGCGTCGGGGCCCCCGCGAGCCAGAGCAGGCCGAAAAGGATCGCCGTGAGAATGATCGCGGTGCCCATGTCGCCGCCCAGCATGATCAGTCCGAGCAGCATGAAGGCGACCGGGACGAGCGGCACCAGCATGTGCTTCCACTGGGTGAGCAGGCGCTTGTCCTGCTTGCGGGCGAGCAGGTCCGCGCCCCACAGGACGAGGGCGAGCTTGGCGAACTCACTGGGCTGCAGCTGGAAGGGGCCGCCCAGATAGATCCAGTTCTGGTTTCCGTTGACGCTGCGCCCTATCCCGGGGACCTGCACGAGCACCATCAGGAAGACGGTCACGGCGAGGATCGGGTAGGCGAGCGCCCGGTGCAGCTTGATGGGCATGCGCATGGCCACGAGCAGCAGGATCGAGCCGAGCACGGCCGCGACGAACTGCTTGCGGAAGAAGTACGCGGCGGGCAGGTCCAGCTGCAGCGCCTGGATCATCGACGCCGAGTAGACCATCACCAGGCCGAGCACGGTGATCAGCAGGCTGCTGCCGAAGATGAGGTAGTACGCGGTCAGGGGCCGGTCCCAGGCCCGCTTGGCGCGGGTGTAGAACCGCCGTACCGCGTTCTCCCGCGGCGGGCGGGGTGCGCCCGCGGAACGGACCGGCGCGGGCCTCTTGGCGAGGCGCGTGGGCGCGCGCCCGCTACTGCCTGCCATCGAGACCCCCGACCGGCCACCACGACGCTGCCACGTGCCCTCCTAAGGGTGCCGGGCGCCCCCGGACCAAGGGGCCCGCGTCAGGCGCTCGCGCCGAGTTCGCGGACCGCGTCCGCGAACGCGTCACCACGCTTGTTGTAGTTGGTGAACATGTCCATCGACGCACAGGCCGGGGCCATCAGTACGGTGTCCCCCGGCTCGGCGAGCCGTGCAGCCTGTCGTACCGCATCGGACATCGCCCCAGTGTCGGTCCGGTCGAGGTCGACGACCGGGACCTCGGGCGCGTGTCGCGCGAGGGCTTCGCGGATCAGCGCGCGGTCGGCGCCGATCAGGACGACGGCCCGCAGCCGCTTCGCCGACTTGGCGACCAGCTCGTCGAAGGTGGCGCCCTTGGCGAGCCCGCCCGCGATCCAGACGATCGATTCGTACGCGGCCAACGAGGCTTCCGCGGCGTGGGTGTTGGTGGCCTTGGAGTCGTCGACGTACGCCACATCGGCCACGTCGGCGACGTGTTCGATGCGGTGGGCGTCGGGACGGAAGGCGCGCAGACCGTCGCGCACGGCCGTCGGCGGCACGCCGTAGGCGCGCGCGAGAGCGGCCGCGGCCAGGGCGTTGGCGATGTTGTGCGGGGCAGGCGGCCGCACGTCGGAGATCTCGGCGAGCTCCTGCGCCTGCTTCTGACGGTCCGGCACGAAGGCACGGTCGACCAGAATGCCGTCCACGACGCCCAGTTGCGAGGGCGCGGGCGCGTTCAGCGTGAAACCGATGGCGCGGCAGCCCTCTTCGACGTCGGCGCCGCGGACCAGGTCCTCGGTGGCCTTGTCCGCGACGTTGTAGACACAGGCGACCTGATTGCCCTCGTAGACGCGGCCCTTGTCGGCGGCGTACGCCTCCATGGAGCCGTGCCAGTCCAGGTGGTCGGGCGCCAGGTTCAGGACGGTCGCGGAGTGGGCGCGCAGCGAGGGCGCCCAGTGCAGCTGGTAGCTGGAGAGCTCGACGGCGAGCACGTCGTACGTCTCGTCGCCGGTGACGACGTCGAGCAGCGAGACCCCGATGTTGCCGACGGCGGCGGTCCGCAGACCGGCCGCCTCCAGGATCGAGGCCAGCATCCGCACGGTCGTCGTCTTGCCGTTCGTGCCGGTGACCGCGAGCCACGGCGCGGCGTCGGGGCCGCGCAGGCGCCAGGCCAGCTCCACGTCGCCCCACACCTCGACGCCGGCAGCCGCGGCGGCCGCGAAGAGCGGCTTGTCCGGCTGCCAGCCGGGCGTGGTGACGATGAGTTCGGTGCCTTCGGGCAGGGTGGCCCCGTCGCCGAGGCGGACGGTGATGCCCTCGGCCGCCAGCTCGTCGGCCTGCGTACGGGAGCGCTCGTCGTCGCCGTCGTTGACGACCGTGACGACCGCGCCCAGGCCGTGCAGCACGCGGGCCGCCGGGATCCCGGAGACGCCGAGCCCGGCGACGGTGACGTTCTTCCCCTGCCAGCTGGTCACTTCTTGGCTGCCCATCCTGCGTAGAAGAGGCCGAGTCCGACGATCACGCACATGCCCTGGATGATCCAGAAGCGGACCACCACAAGGACCTCGGACCACCCCTTGAGTTCGAAGTGGTGCTGCAGTGGCGCCATCTTGAAGACTCGCTTGCCGGTCATCTTGAAGGAGCCGACCTGGATCACGACGGACATGGTGATCAGGACGAACAGGCCGCCGAGGAGCGCGATGAGCAGCTCCGTGCGGGAGCAGATCGCGAGACCGGCGAGCGCGCCGCCGAGGGCCAGCGAGCCGGTGTCACCCATGAAGATCTTGGCGGGCGAGGTGTTCCACCACAGGAAGCCGAAGCAGGCACCCATCAGCGCGGAGGCCACCACGGCCAGGTCGAGTGGGTCTCTGACCTCGAAGCAGGCCTGCGGGTTGGTCAGCGTGACGGCGTTGGCGCAGGACTCCTGGTACTGCCAGACACCGATGAAGGTGTACGCGCCGAAGACCATCACGGAGGCGCCGGTGGCCAGGCCGTCGAGGCCGTCGGTGAGGTTCACGCCGTTCGACATCGCGAGGATCATGAACAGCGCCCAGACCACGAAGAGCACCGGGCCGATCGACCAGCCGAAGTCCGTGACGAACGACAGCTTGGTGGAGGCCGGGGTCTGGTTGCGACTGTCCGGCCAGTTCAGCGCGAGCACGGCGAAGCCGATGCCGACGATCAGCTGGCCCGCCATCTTCGCCTTGGCGCGCAGGCCGAGCGAGCGCTGCTTGACGATCTTGATGTAGTCGTCGAGGAATCCGACGAGGCCCATGCCCGCCATCAGGAAGAGCACGAGGAGACCGGAGAGCGTGGTCTCCGTCCCCGTGATGATCTTCGTGAGGAAGTACGCGATGAGCGTGGCGAGGATGAAGGCGATGCCACCCATGGTCGGCGTACCGCGCTTGCTGTGGTGCTCGCGCGGGCCGTCGTCCCGGATGAACTGCCCATAGCCCTTGCGGGCAAGGAACTTGATAAGGAGCGGGGTTCCGACCAGGGTCAGGAAGAGCCCGATCACACCCGCGAAGAGGATCTGCCTCATCGGCCGGCGACCTGCCCCTCGGACGACGCGCAGTCATCGAGCAGCGCCGTGGCGACCCGCTCGAGACCGACCGATCTGGAAGCCTTCACCAGCACGACGTCTCCCGGGCGCAGCTCGCTGCGCAGCAGGTCGATCGCCGCCTGTGCGTCGGACACGTGCACCGACTCCTCACCCCACGAACCCTCGTTGTATGCGCCCAGTTGGAGCCAGGACGCTTCCCTGCCCCCGACTGCCACGAGCTTGCTCACGTTCAGTCGGACAGCGAGCCGTCCGACCGCGTCGTGTTCGGCGAGCCCCTCGTCACCGAGCTCGGCCATGTGACCGAGCACCGCCCACGTACGACGTCCCTTGCCCATGGACACGAGCGCGCGCAGGGCGGCTCGCATGGACTCGGGGTTCGCGTTGTAGGCGTCGTTGACGACCGTCACGCCGTCCGGGCGCTCGGTGACCTCCATCCGCCAGCGGGACAGCGTGCCCGCGTCGGAGAGCGCGCGGGCGATCTCGTCTGCGGACATGCCCAGCTCATGGGCGACGGCGGCCGCGGCAAGCGCGTTCGACACGTGGTGCTCACCGTACAGCTGCAAGGTCACGTCGCTGCACCCGGAGGGTGTGTGCAGCGTAAAGGCAGGCTGTCCGATCTCCGTGAGCCGGACATTCTCGGCACGGACGTCGGCGTCGGCGGACTCTCCGAAGAGCAGGACGCGCGCCTTCGTGCGCGAAGCCATGGCGCGCACCAGCGGGTCGTCGGCGTTCAGGACGGCGGTGCCGTCCGCGGGGAGACTCTCGACGAGTTCACCCTTCGCCTGTGCGATCTGCTCGCGTCCGCCGAACTCGCCGATGTGGGCGGTTCCGACGTTGAGCACGAGGCCGATCTTCGGCGGGGTGAGGCCGGTGAGGTAGCGGATGTGGCCGATGCCGCGCGCGCCCATCTCCAGGACGAGGAACTGTGTCTCGTCGGTGGCGCTGAGGGCGGTGAGCGGCAGGCCGATCTCGTTGTTGAGCGAGCCGGGCGTGAAGACCGTGGGCGCCTTGCTCCGCAGGACCTGGGCGAGCAGGTCCTTGGAGCTGGTCTTGCCGACGGAGCCGGTGAGCGCGACCAGCGTCGCGCCGAGCCGCTCCACGACGTGCCGCGCAAGGGCGCCGAGCGCCACCTGCACGTCGTCGACGACGATGGCCGGTACGCCGACGGGGCGCGAGGCAAGGACGGCGGCGGCGCCCGCCTCGACCACCGCGGCCGCGTAGTCGTGGCCGTCGACGCGCTCGCCCGCGAAGGCGACGAAGAGGCTGCCGGGCTCCACTTCACGGGAGTCCCTGACGACCGGTCCGGTGACCTGGACGGACGGATCCGGTATGTCGTACGTCTGCCCGCCGACGACAGTGGCGATCTCGGCGAGGGAGAGGGCGATCACAGATTCATCCCTGGGTTTGCTGGATAGCTTCGCGAAGTACCTGGCGGTCGTCGAAGGGACGCACCACCCCGGCGATGTCCTGCCCCTGCTCGTGGCCCTTGCCCGCGACGAGCACCGTGTCGCCCGGTTCGGCCAGGGCGACGGCCGCGCGGATGGCGGTGGCGCGGTCCTCGAAGACGGCGACGTCGCCGCGCTCGTGGGACGGCACGTCGGCGGCGCCGGCGAGCATCGTGGCGAGGATCGCCAGGGGGTCCTCGCCGCGGGGGTTGTCGGCGGTCAGCACGGCGGTGTCGGCGAGCCTGGCCGCCGCGGCGCCCATCGGCATCCGCTTGGTCTTGTCCCGGTCGCCGCCGCAGCCGAGGACGATGTGCAGCTTGTTCTCGGTGACCTTGCGCAGGGCGCGCAGGACCGATTCGACGGCGTCCGTCTTGTGGGCGTAGTCGACGACCGCGAGGTAGGGCTGGCCCTCGTCGATGCGCTCCAGGCGGCCGGGGACGCCCGGGACCGCGGCGACGCCGTCGGCGGCCTGCTGCGGGTCGATCCCCGCGACGGCGAGCGAGACGATCGCGGCGAGCGTGTTGGCGACGTTGAAGGGGCCGGCGAGCGGGGACCTCGCGGTGATCCGCTCGCCCTTCGGGCCGACCGCGACGAACGTGGAGTCGAACGGCATGACCTCGACGTCCTCCGCGCGCCAGTCGGCGTCGGGGTGGCCCTCGGCGGAGAAGGTGGTGACGGGGACCTCCGACTCGGTGATGAGCCTGCGGCCGTACTCGTCGTCGAAGTTGACCACTCCGAGCCGGGAGCGCTGTTTGGTGAACAGCTGCGCCTTGGCCTGGAAGTAGTCCTCCATGTCGGAGTGGAACTCCATGTGCTCCGGGCTGAGGTTGTTGAAGACGGCGACGTCGAAGACGCAGCCGTCCACCCGGCCGAGCACGAGGGCGTGGCTGGAGACCTCCATGACGACGGCCTCGACGCCGCGTTCGCGCATCACCGCGAACAGCGCCTGGAGGTCGGTCGCCTCGGGGGTCGTCCGCTCGGACTTGATCCGCTCGTCGCCGATGCGCATCTCGACCGTGCCGATGAGGCCGGTCGACCGGATGCCCTTGAGGCCGCCCTCGACGAGGTAGGCCGTCGTGGTCTTGCCGGACGTCCCGGTGATGCCGATCTGCAGCAGATCGCGCCCCGGATGGCCGTACACCGTGGCCGCGAGCTCCCCCATGGAGCCGCGCGGGTCGGCGACGACCAGGACCGGCAGGCCCGTGACGGCCGCGCGGTCGGCGCCCGTCGGGTCGGTGAGGATCGCGGCGGCGCCGAGGTCGGCGGCCTGGGCGACGAAGTCGGCGCCGTGCAGCCGGGCGCCGGGCAGCGCGGCGTAGATGTCGCCGGGCCGGACCGCGCGGGAGTCGTGCGTGATGCCGCTGACCTCCCCCGTGCCCGGGGCGGCGACGCCCAGCTGATCGGCGATCCTGGCGAGCGGCGTCGCGGAGACCTGGACCGGCCGCGGCGGTCCCGGATATGTCACGGGAACGCCCTTCTGGGTGGTTTGGGACTGATCGGCGTGTGGCACGGCGGTGAGCGTACCGGGCGCACCGGCTGTTGGGCGAAGCGGGCGGTGTGGCGGGGGCTGGTTCCCCGGCCGCGGGGTGATCGTTGTCACGGGTTTGTCCTGGTAGGGCTCAGGGTTCGAAGGTGACGGGGAGCCGGGCCGCGCCCTTGCCTGTGGGCGGGACCTGGAGCGTCTTGAGGGCGAACTGCATGACTTCCTTGTAGATGGGGCCGCAGATCTGGCCGCCGAAGTAGCTGCCCTTGGTGGCGTTCTGGATCGCGCAGTAGACGGTGACGCGCGGCTTGTCGGCGGGCGCGAACCCGGCGAACGACGAGGTGTAACCCTTGTACCTGCCGGTTTCCGGGTCGACCCGGTTGGCCGTACCGGTCTTGCCCGCGATCCGGTAGCCGGGGATGCGGGCCTTGGTGCCGGTGCCCTCCTCGTCGTCGACGACCGACTCGAGCATGTGCGACACCGTCTTGGCGGTCTTCTCGCTCACCACGCGGGTCTTCTTGGGCTTGGGCGCGGGCGTGAAGCGCCCGTCGGGGCCCTTGGTGCCGCGCACCAGCGTGGGCTCGATGCGCACGCCGTCGTTGGCGATGGTCGAGTAAACGGAGGCCGCCTGCATCGCGTTGATCGAGAATCCCTGGCCGAACGGGATCGTGTACTGCTGCGAGGTGGACCACTTGTCGGCGGGCGCGAAGATGCCGGACGTCTCGCCGGGGAAGCCGAGCCCGGTCTCCCTGCCGATGCCGAACTTGCGCAGGTACGAGTAGAGCGACTTGTTGGCCTCCCGCTGGGTCTTGCCCAGCTCGCCGGTGGCCAGGATCGTGCCGATGTTGCTGGACTTGGCGAGCACTCCGTTGAGCGTGAGGTGCCAGGTCGGGTGGTCGATGTCGTCCTGGAAGAGCCGGTCGCCGCGGTGCAGCCGGTTGGGGACCGTCACATGCGTGCCGGGCGTGGCCGCCTCCTCCTCCAGGACGGCGGCCATGGACATGACCTTGGCGGTCGAGCCCGGCTCGAAGGCGTCCTGGAGCGAGGCGTTGCCCAGGGCCGTGCCGTCGGCCTGCGAGAGGTCGTTCGGGTCGAAGCCCGGCGCGTTGGCCATCGCGAGGATCTCGCCGGTCTTGTTGTCCTGCACTATCACGTAGCCGCGGTCCGCCCTGGACTTCTCCACCTGCCTGCTGATGGCGCTCTGCGCGGCCCACTGGATGTCGCGGTCGATGGTGAGCTCGACGTCCGAGCCGGGCACGGCGGGCGTCTCCGTGCTGCCCGCGGTCGGCACCTGATGGCCGCCGGACTGGGCATACCTGATCTTGCCGTCCTTGCCCGCGAGTTCCTTGTTGAGCTGCTGCTCCAGGCCGCCCGCGCCCTTGCCCTCGGCGTTGACCCAGCCCAGTATCCCGGCGCCCAGGGTGTCGTTCGGGTACACGCGCTTGCTGCTGGGGTCCTGGAAGACGCCCGCGAGGACGTTGGCGCTCTTCTCGTCGGCACGCTGCTTCTCGGCGAGCGCGCCGCGCAGGTCCTTGATCTGCTTCCAGACCTGCGGGGTCTGCCGGCGGGCGAGCAGGACGTAGCGCGTCTTGGGGGTCTTGAGCTGCTCGGTGAGCCGGTCGACGTCCTTGTCGAGGATCGGGGCGAGGAGGGCCGCGGCCTGTTCGGGCGCGTCCTTGATGCCCATCTCCTTCGCCGTGAACATCGTGGGGTCGGCCGTGATGTCGTACGCGTCCACGCTGGCGGCCAGTTCGACGCCGCTGCGGTCGGTGATGCCGCCGCGCTCGGCGGCCAGGATGTGGCTGAAGTAGCGGTTCTTCTCGGCCTTGGTGGTGTACACGCTCGCGTCGACCGCCTGCACCTGGAGGAGGCGTACGACAAAGGCCAGCATCACCAGGGTCAGACCGAGGCTGACCATGCGAAGGCGGGGCCGCGGGCTGCCGAGCCGGATGGTGCGGGCCTTTGAGGCGGCGGGGCGCGGGCGGCGGGCGGCGGGGCGGGCCCCCGCTCCCGGGCGGCGCTGCTGTCCGGGACGTGCGGGGCGCGAGGGCCGCGCGGGGCCCGGGACCCTGCGTCGCGGGGGTTGGCGGTCCGTCACTTACGTCACCTGCCGGAGGTCGTGGGGCCGGGCTTCGCGGAGGGGGTGGGCGTGGGCGGGGCTTCTGAAGGAACGGCGGGAGGAACGGCGGGTGTGGCGGCGGGCGCCGGGGATGCCTGCGGCGCCGGGGACGGGCTCGACACCGGGATCGAGACCGAGGGCGCAGGGGACGCGACCTCCTGCGGGCGCGGGTCGGTCTGCAGCGCGGACTGCTCGGCGGCTCCGGGGACACCGCGCACGGTGCCGTCCGGGTTCAGGAAGGCCGGGTCGCCGCCCGGCACCATGCCGAGCTCGCGGGCACGGCGCTGGAGGGCGTCGGGAGCGGCGTAGGCGTCCACGTCCCGCTGGAGCTCCTGCTCCTGGTCGGTGAGCTCCGTCGTCTCCTTCTTGAGCTCGCTCAGCTGGAACGAGCCTTCGTTGAGCGAGGAGTTCAGGATGAGCAGGGTGATCAGACCGCCGCCGAGCAGCAGCACGACCAGCAGCACGAAAGGCGTGCGCGCGGCCTGGCTCGGCCCCGACGGCAGCAGCCGCGCGAGCCTGGCGGCTCTCCCGCGCAGCTCGGGCTTCTTGCTCATGGGGCCTCCTCAGGGACGCCGTTCACACGTCCTCCTGGCGGGAGCACTTCACAGAGTCTCCTCGCGGATGCGCTGCGCACCCCGCAGCCGTGCCGGGGCGGCCCGGCGGTTCTCGGCGACTTCTTCCTCGGTGGGCAGCTCCGCGCCGCGCGTGAGCAGCTTGAGCCGGGGCTGGTAGCGCTCGGGGACGACGGGCAGTCCGGGCGGCGCGGTCGTCGCGGCGCCGGCCGCGAAGACCTGCTTGACCAGGCGGTCCTCGAGCGAGTGGTACGAGAGGACGGCGATGCGGCCGCCGACGGCGAGCGTCTTCACGGCTGCCGGGATGGCCGCCTCCAGGACGCTCAGCTCGCCGTTGACCTCGATGCGCAGGGCCTGGAAGGTGCGCTTGGCGGGGTTGCCGCCGGTGCGCTTGGCGGCCTGCGGCAGGGAGTCACGGATCAGCTCGACGAGCCGCGCGCTGTTGCTGAACGGCTCCTTCTCGCGTTCGCGCACGACGGCGCCCACGATCCGCTTGGCCTGCTTCTCCTCGCCGTACTGACGCAGGATCCGCACCAGCTCGCCCGGTGCGTACGTGTTGAGGACCTCGGCCGCGCTGACGCCGGTCGTCTGGTCCATGCGCATGTCCAGGGGCGCGTCCTGCGCGTAGGCGAACCCTCGGTCCGCCTCGTCGAGTTGCATGGAGGAGACGCCGAGGTCGAACAGGACGCCCTGGACCTTCGCGATGCCGAGCCGGTCGAGCACGTCGGGCAGTTCGTCGTAGACCGCGTGGACCAGCTCGGCCCGGTCGCCGAAGGGGGCGAGCCGCTCCGCGGAGAGCCGCAGTGCTTCCTTGTCGCGGTCCAGGCCGATGAGGCGGGCCGACGGGAAGGTGGACAGGAGGGCCTCGCTGTGGCCGCCGAGCCCGAGGGTGCAGTCGACGACGACCGCGCCCGGCTGGGCCAGCGCGGGGGCCAACAGGTCCAGGCATCGCTGGAGCATCACCGGGACGTGTCGGGTCTGGCTCAAAGGGCCCTCTCAGATCCGGCGCGGTGATCGTGCGCACGGCCGGGTCCCCGCCCGCTCGGGAAGGGGAACGGCCTGCTGGCGCCGGGGAAGTGGCGTCAGCCGACCGGGAGCGGGAGGAGGCCGAGCCGTACGTACGCGCCGCGCACGTGGGGGGATTCAGGGAATCCCCGGGTGAACAGTCCAGCGGGGAGCAGGGTCACGGCTCCCACTTCGCGTCACTTTAGTCCACCGTGTCGCCCGGTCAATCAACTGGCCTGCGCGTCGCGGACGGGTCGTCGCGGGAGCCGCGGATCGGGCTCCGTCACCCGTTCGGGCGCACGCGGGCCACTCCTGTGGGTTGCCTCACAACAAGAGTCATTGACGTTCTTTGTCCCATCTCACAGCGGGCCCGAGCGATCCGTGCCGACTACCGTCATAGTCATGTCGACTTCCGCATCTCCTACGGGCCATGCCTCCGGCGTCCCCGCAGAACCGACCGGTGACATAGCCACCGCCGGCACCGTCACGGACCGTCTCGTCGAGGCGAACCAGCGTTACGCCTCCGGCTTCACCGACCCCGGCATGGACGCCCGCCCCGTCCTGGGCGTGGCCGTCGTCGCCTGCATGGACGCCCGCCTCGACCTCCACGACGCGCTCGGCCTCGAACTGGGCGACTGCCACACCATCCGCAACGCGGGCGGTGTCGTCACGGACGACGTCATCCGTTCCCTGACGATCAGCCAGCGCGCGCTCGGCACGAAGAGTGTCGTACTGATCCACCACACCAGCTGCGGCCTGGAGAGCCTCACCGAGGAGTTCCGGCACGAGCTGGAGCTCGAGGTCGGCCAGCGGCCCGCCTGGGCGGTGGAGGCCTTCCGCGACGTCGATCAGGACGTACGGCAGTCGATGCAGCGCGTGCGGACCTCGCCGTTCCTTCTGCACACCGACGATGTGCGCGGATTCGTCTTCGATGTGACCACGGGTCTGCTGCGGGAGATCGACCCTGCGTGACCGGGTCCTGACCGGACCTTTCCGGACCGGCTCGGCGGTCAAAAGGCCGTAAGGCGCGACATATCGCCGCCAGTTATCCACGGGCGAGTGACACAACCCGGTATGCCCAACAAGAATGCGGGGTGGGCATCGCGCTGAACCATTCGGGCGCGGTGTCCGTGATTCGGGGTGGGCCGGGCCGCACATTCAGCGTCGGCCCGGAGAACGTGTCCGAGGAGGGCCGGGTGACGACCTATGACGATCGAGCGAGCCTCACAGATCTGACCGCCACAGCGGAGCGTGTCCGCAGGTCGGTGGAGGGTGTGATCGAGGGCAAGCCAGAGGTCGTACGGCTTTCGCTGACCGTGCTCCTCGCCGAGGGGCACTTGCTGATCGAGGATGTACCGGGCGTGGGCAAGACCATGCTCGCCAAGGCACTGGCGCGGTCCATCGACTGCTCGGTGCGACGCATCCAGTTCACGCCCGACCTGCTGCCGTCGGACATCACTGGTGTGTCCATTTTCGACCAGCAGCGCCGGGACTTCGAGTTCAAGCCCGGCGCGATCTTCGCGCAGATCGTGATCGGCGACGAGATCAACCGCGCGTCTCCCAAGACGCAGTCCGCGCTCCTTGAGTCCATGGAGGAGCGCCAGGTCACCATCGACGGGCAGACCTATGAGCTGCCGAGCCCCTTCATGGTGGTGGCGACGCAGAACCCCGTCGAGATGGAGGGGACCTATCCCCTGCCCGAGGCGCAGCGCGACCGTTTCATGGCGCGCGTCTCGATCGGCTATCCGAACCCGGAGGCCGAACTGCAGATGCTGGACGTGCACGGCGGTGTCTCGCCGCTCGACGACCTCCAGCCGGTGGCGCACGCGCACGACATCGTGAAGCTCATCGACGCGGTCCGCACGGTCCACGTCGCCGACGCCGTGCGGCGGTACGCCGTGGAACTGGTCGGGGCGACCCGCAACCACCCGGACCTGAGACTCGGGGCCTCCCCGCGCGCGACGCTGCACCTGCTGCGGGCGGCCAAGGCGTCCGCGGCGCTCAGCGGCCGGGAGTTCGCCCTGCCGGACGACGTCCAGGCCCTCGCCGTGGCGGTGCTCGCGCACCGGCTGCTGCCCACGGCACAGGCCCAGTTGAACCGGCGTACGGCCGAGTCGGTCGTCCTGGAGATCCTCCAGCGCACGCCCGTACCGGCCGCCGTCCAGCCGAACAGCGGCTACTTCAATCAGCAGCCGCCCGGCGCACGGAGGCTGTGATGGCGGCCGGGGGGCCGCAGCCGGCGCAGGCCGAGGAGGGCAAGGGCGGACTGCGGACCGCGCTCGCGGGACTGACCACGCGCGGGCGTTCGTTCCTCGCGGCCGGGATCGCCGCCGCCGTCTGCGCCTACGTCCTGGGCCAGAGTGATCTGCTCCGGGTCGGGCTGCTGCTCGCCGTGCTGCCGCTGGTGTGCGCGACGGTGCTCTACCGCACCCGCTACCGCGTCGCGGGCAGCCGCAGGCTCTCCCCCGCGCGCGTGCCCGCCAGTTCCGAGGCCCGTGTCCATCTGCGGATGGACAACGTCTCGCGGCTGCCCACGGGCCTGCTCATGCTCCAGGACCGGGTGCCCTACGTCCTGGGGCCGCGGCCCCGGTTCGTGCTCGACCGGGTGGAGGCGGGAGGCCGCCGCGAGGTGTCCTACCGCGTCCGTTCGGATCTGCGGGGGCGCTATCCGCTGGGGCCGCTGCAGCTGCGTCTGACGGACCCCTTCGGGATGTGCGAACTGACCCGCTCCTTCTCGACGTACGACACCTTGACGGTCATCCCGCGGGTGGAGGCGCTGCCTCCGGTGCGCCTCACCGGCGAGGCCAAGGGGTACGGAGACGGGCGGCACCGCTCCCTTGCCCTCGCGGGCGAGGACGACGTGATCCCGCGGGGTTACCGCCACGGCGACGACCTGCGCCGCGTCCACTGGCGCTCCACGGCTCGCTATGGGGAGCTGATGGTGCGCCGCGAGGAGCAGCCGCAGCGGGCCCGCTGCACGGTGCTCCTGGACACCCGGGCGCACGCCTTCCGGGGCGCGGGTCCCGACTCGGCCTTCGAGTGGGCGGTGTCGGGCACGGCGTCCGCCCTGGTGCACATGCTCGAACGGGGCTTTTCGGTACGGCTGTTGACCGACACCGGAAACTCGGTGCCGGGCGAGGGCTCGGACGGTTTCGCGGGCGCCAGCCAGGAGTCGGCGGACGCGGCGGGACTGATGATGGACACCCTCGCGGTGATCGACCACTCGGACGGCGCGGGGCTCTCACCCGCGTACGACGTGCTACGCGGGGGCAACGAAGGCCTGCTGATCGCCTTCCTCGGCGACCTCGACGAGGAGCAGGCGACGGTGGCCGCCAAGATGCGCCAGCGCAGCGGAGCCGCTGTCGCCTTCGTCCTGGACAGCACGGCCTGGGCCCAGGGCCCCGGTGGCGCGCCCTCGGGCCCCGGCGACGAGCGGGTCCGGATGCTGCGCGAGGCGGGCTGGACGGCCGTTGCGGTACCCCCGGGGGTCGCCCTGGTGGACCTGTGGCGCCAGGCGGACCATCTGCGGGCGAGCACGGGCCCCGCCCCGGCGGCGGGGACGACGACCGGGGGCTGGGGATGAGCGGCGGCCCGTCCGGCGGGACCACAGGCACGACAACAGGGGGACGTTCATGAGTGGGCGCGCGCGACTCGCGCTCTGTGCCACGGCGGCCACGCTGATGGCATCGGGTGCGCTGCTGCCGCTCGTCGATCCGGCGACGTGGTTCGTCCAGGCGGCGATCCTGCTCGCGCTGCAGAGCGGCACGGGCGCGCTCACCCGGCGGGTCCCGCTGGCCCGGCCGGTCACGGTCGCGGTGCAGGCGCTTGTGACCCTGCTGCTCCTGACGCTGGTGTTCGCCCGCGGGCAGGCGATCGGCGGGGTGCTCCCGGGGCCCGATGTGTTCCGGGAGTTCGGGATGCTGCTCGAGGCGGGCGGCAACGACGTCGGGCAGTACGCGATCCCGGCGCCGCTCAGTGACGGCATCCGGCTGATGCTGGTCGGCGGCGTCCTGGTGATCGGCCTCGCGGTGGACGCCCTCGCGGTGACGTTCCGTACGGCGGCGCCCGCGGGTCTTCCGCTGCTCGCGCTGTACTCGGTCGCCGCGGGGCTCTCCGGGGACGGGGCGGGGTGGCTGTGGTTCCTGCTCGCGGCGGCGGGGTATCTCCTGCTGCTCCTCGCCGAGGGCCGGGACCGGCTCTCCCAGTGGGGGCGGGTCTTCGGGGGCGCGGCGCGCGCGCCCGGACGGATCTCGGGGGGCCTGGAGAGCGACAGCGGCGCCATCGCACCGGTCCGCACGGGACGGCGCATCGGCGCGGTCGCGCTGGGCATCGCCCTGGTGGTGCCGCTCGCGCTGCCCGCCCTGGACGGCGGCCTCCTGGACGGTTCCGGTGGCGCCGGAGGCTCGGGTTCCGGCGGTGGCGGCACGATTTCGGCGGTGAATCCGCTGGTCGCCCTCCAAGACAGCCTGAACGAACCGGACGACCGCGAGGTCATCTCGTACAAGACGAACGCCAAGGAGACCGAGAACCTCTACCTGCGGATCGTCTCCCTCGACCAGTTCGACGGCACGACCTGGAAGACCACCGTCCGCAGCATCGAGGACGTACCGCCGCGCCTGGAGGACCCGCCCGGTCTCTACCCCGACGTCCCGCGCAGCGAGATCCAGACGAACATCTCGGCCGCCGACGGCTATGCGCAGAACTGGCTGCCGATGCCCTACCCGGCGAGCGAGGTGAAGATCAACGGCCGCTGGCGGTACGAGCCGGTGGGGCGCGCCCTGGTCGGTGACCGCGGGCAGACGACGCGCGGCGCGCAGTACGAGGTCAAGAGCCTCGTCGTGCAGCCGACCGCCGAGCAGCTCGCCAACGCGTCCGCGCCGCCCAGGCAGATCGCGGAGGAGTTCACCAAGGTGCCCGACACCCTGCCGTCCGTGGTCGCCTCCGAGGCCCGCCAGATCACCAAGGGCACGTCGAACGACTACGAGAAAGCGGTCAAGCTCCAGGACTGGTTCGCCTCGAAGGGCGGCTTCACGTACAACACGCAGGTACGTGCGGGCAGCGGTCCTGCGGCGATCGCCCGCTTCCTGGAGCAGAAGGAAGGCTTCTGCGTCCACTTCTCGTTCGCCATGGCCTCGATGGCGCGGACGCTGGACATCCCGGCGCGCGTCGCGGTGGGCTTCACGCCCGGTGCCGCACAGGCGGACGGTTCGATGTCGGTCGGTCTGCGGGACGCGCACGCCTGGCCCGAGCTGTACTTCGAGGGCGTGGGCTGGACCCGCTTCGAGCCGACCCCGAACCGCGGCACGGTGCCGGACTACACGCGCCCGGACACCCCGTCCGACGGTGCGAGCGACCCGTCGTCGCCGGAGCCGACCTCTTCGTCGGCGCCGTCCGATGTGCCCTCGGCCTCGGCGAGCTGCCCGCCCGACCAGCAGCGGCAGGGCGGCTGCGCGAGCTCGGCCCCGGCGATCGCGGGCGGTTCGGGCGGTGAAGGTCCGCCGATCGGCATGATCGTGCTCGTGGCCCTGGGGGCGCTCGTGGTGCTCGGTGTGCCCTTGCTGCCGATGCTGTGGCGCAAGCGGATCCGCGCGGTGCGCCTGGGCTCCCCCGGCCGCACCGAGGCGGACGCGGCGGCACGGACCCTTGCCGCCTGGCTCGAAGTGACCGACACGGCCTGGGACCACGGGATCGCGCCGGACGAGTCGCAGACCCCGCGCAAGGCGGCGGCCCGGATCGTCCGCGTCGGACAGCTTGCCGCGGCGCCCGCGGAGTCCGTCCATCGCCTGGCTGCCGCGGTCGAGCAGGTGCTCTACGCGCCACGGCCCCAGCCCGCGGCCGGTCTGGCCGACGACGTGCACCGCGTCGGTGACGGTCTGCGGGCCACGGCGAGCCGTCCGGCACGGCTGCGGGCAACGCTTGCCCCGCGTTCGGCCGCACGGGTGGTGTGGGCGGTCTCGGACCGCGGAGCGGCGCTCAAGGAGCGGTGGTCCGAGCGGATCGCGAAGCGGTGGACGGCGCTGCGGAGGCCTTCGCCACCGTCACGGCCGTCGCAGCAGGAGGGCTGAGGCCCCCTCCCGGGAGGGGGCCGAGGGCATGCGTAAGGGGTGACCGCCTGGCGGTCACCCCTTACGCATGGTCGTGCGCTCTGCTGAAGAGCTAGAAAATCATTGGCCCTGTTCGTCGCGGCGGCGCTGCCAACGCTGCTCGATCCGGTCCATCATCGACCGGCGCTGCCTGGTCTGCCGACGGGCTGCCGGGGCTGCGCCCGGTGCCGTGGGCGTGCCTGCGGCCGGTTGTTCACCTGGCTTGGGCGCTTTGCGCCATCCGGTGACGGCGAGTACCGCACATCCCAGCATGACGAGGAATCCCACCACGCTCACCCAGATCTGCTGGGCGACCATTCCGGCCATGAGAAGGGCGATACCTACAAGGAAGCCCGCGACCGCTTGGTAGACCCGTCGCCGGGTGTACGTACGCAGCCCGCTTCCCTCGAGCGCTGTCGCGAACTTGGGATCTTCGGCGTACAGCGCTCGCTCCATCTGCTCGAGCATGCGCTGCTCGTGCTCCGAGAGCGGCACGGAGTCCTCCTCATCGTGCAGTCGCCGGGGCGACCGGGGGTCCCCTTCAGGATAGGCAGGGAATCGCCCCCGTGAAACCCGCCCCTCTGCGCCAACTTCGCCAAACCGGACCACCCTGCCGCTCCGGCTCGCTGAAGCGTGCATTCCCCAGCGGCCGGTCCGGCATGCCGGACGGTCTGCCTCGATCATACGGCGCCCATAGCCCGTTCGGGGGGTGTGTGCCGTACTCCATGTGCGGCTGCGTCGCTGATCAGCGAGGCAGCCACGGCCGACGTCAGGCCTCGTCGGCATCCCGGGTCTCACCGAGCACATGCAGCTGGGTGGCCACGGAGTGGAAGGCGGCGAGCTCAGCGGCGGCCGCCTCCAGCTTGAGGAGGGCCTCGAGGGCGCCGGGCTCGGTGTCCACGAGGACGCCGGGAACCAGGTCCGCGAAGACCCGCACCCCGTGCACCGCGTCGACCCTGATGCCCGTGCCCTCGACGAGGTCGGTGAGCTGCTCGGCGGTGAAGCGCCGGGGCACGGGGTCGCCGTCGCCCCAGCGTCCGGCCGGGTCGCCGAGCGCCTGCCTGGCCTCGGTGAAGTGCCCGGCGAGCGCCCTGGCGAGCACGGCACCGCCGAGGCCGGCGGCGAGCAGGCTGAGGGTGCCGGAGGGCCGCAGCGCGCTGACCGCGTTGCGCACGCCCTCGGCGGGGTCGTCCACGTACTCCAGGACGCCGTGGCACAGGACGGCGTCGAACCCGGCGCGCTCCACGACGTCGAAGAGGCCGTGCACGTCGCCCTGGACGCCGCGCACCCGGTCCGCGACGCCTGCCTCGGCGGCCCTGCGCTCCAGCGCGAAGAGGGCGTTCGGGCTCGGGTCGACGACCGTGACGCGGTGGCCGAGCCGGGCGACGGGCACGGCGAAGTTGCCGCTGCCGCCTCCGGTGTCGAGCACGTCGAGGGAGTGTGACTCCCGGCCCGTGGCCTTGACCCGGCGGTCGAGAGCGTCCTTCAGGACCTCCCAGACCACGGCGGTACGGAGAGAAGCGCGGGGGCGCATCGGGTCCGACACGGCAGTTGACTCCTCGGCGCGTCCACCGCATGTCCGCGGCGGAGCTAGGGGGTTCCCTCCGTCTGCTCTTGCCGCAGGAAGGAGGGTGCGGGCGCTCCCACCCTATTGCCTTCGGCCCACTGCCCCGTCACCCGTCTCAGCTCGCGTCCGGCGGCTCCTGCCTGGGCTGGGGCAGCACCGGCTGCAGCACCAGCATCCGCTCGACGATGCGTAAGAACATCGCCACGTCACGCAGCAGGTCGTCCGCGTCCCTGACGGTGGCCGCGCCCTGTATGCCCGCCTCGGCGCGGGCCCTGCGTGGCGCGCCGGAGGCGAACAGGGCGCTCCACTCGGTCAGTTCGGGGGCTATCTCGGGGAGCACTTCCCAGGCGCTCCGGATCCGCTGCCTGCGTCGCGTGGTCGTCTCGGGGCGGCCGCGGGCGGCGAGGACCGCGGCCGCGGTGCGCAGGGCCGCGAGATGGGCCGTGGCATAGCGCTCGTTCGGAGTCTCCAGGTGCGCGGCCTCGTCGATGCCGGCGCGGGCCTGGGCGAGCAGTTCGAGTGCGGCGGGCGGGGCCGTGGCCCGGCGCAGGACGGGGTGGACGTCGCTCGCGGGGCCGGTGGCTACAGGGGCAGGGCCGACGGGGCGGTGCCGACGTGCGGCTGCTGCGGAAGTGCTGGCCATGACGAACCTCCTGTCGTCGCGTAACGGCGTGGTGGCCGTATGTGCCCATCGTGGAGTACGCCACTGACAATCGGCTCTGACCTGCGCTTTTGCCTCGATCGTAGGTTCGGGCTAGTTTTTGCACTGACCAGTCAGTTCAAAAGAGGGTGCGAGGGGGAACTGTGGACGGGCCAAGCGACGGCGCGCGGGGAGCCGCCGTCACAGCGCGGGGGTTCGGGCTCAAGGGACCGCGGGGCTGGGCGTTCCGCGGGGTCGGTGTCGAGGCCGGCCCCGGGTCGCTGATCGCGGTCGAGGGGCCTTCGGGATCGGGCCGGACCTGTCTGCTGCTCGCGCTCACCGGGCGGATGCGCCCCACGGAGGGCGAGGCTTCCGTGGGGGGCTTCCCGCTGCCCAAGCAGCTCGCCGCGGTGCGCCGGATCAGCGCGCTCGGGCCCGTGCCCGGCGTGACGG
Organism: Streptomyces sp. NPDC044044; assembly: GCF_056434405.1. Lineage (NCBI taxonomy): Bacteria > Bacillati > Actinomycetota > Actinomycetes > Kitasatosporales > Streptomycetaceae > Streptomyces > Streptomyces sp. NPDC044044. Next base: position 409,515 of record NZ_JBWKFG010000010.1, read on the forward strand.
ATCTCGATCCGGCGCTGACCGTGGCCGAGCATCTGCACGAACGGGCGCTTCTGGAGCGGCGGTTCGGCGGATCCCTGCGGGGTCTGCTGAGGCCGCGCGCCGAGCGGGCGAACGAGGCACGGCTGCGGATCGACACCGCGCTGGCCGCGGCCGGGCTCGACATGGAGTCGCTGCCCAAGGGACGGCGGACCTCCGTGCGTGACCTGGAGCGCCTGGAGGCGCTGCGGCTCTCCGTGGCGCTCGCCCTGATCGGGCGGCCCCGGCTGCTGGGCGTCGACGACGTCGACCTCAAGCTCTCGGAGGCCGAACGGGGCGAGGCCTGGGCCCTGTTGAGGTCCCTCGCACAGAGCGGCACCACCGTCGTCGCCGTGTGCAGCGAAGCACCCGAGGACGCGGTCGCCGTGTCCACGGACCAAAAGCCCGCCGAACCGGCCGACTCGAACGACGACGACAAGGAGACGGCGGATGCGCTCGCCGAAGCTGGCCGCTCTTGAGCTCAGGCGCTTCGGCAGGGGGAAGCTGCCGCGCGCGGCCCTCGCCGCGCTCCTGCTGCTGCCCCTGCTGTACGGGGCGCTGTACCTGTGCTCGTTCTGGGACCCGTACGGCCGTCTCGACCGCATCCCCGTGGCGCTCGTCAACGACGACAAGGGAGCCACGGCCTCGGGCAAGAAGCTCGCGGTGGGCGACGGCATCGTCGACAGGCTCGAGGACAGCAAGACCTTCGACTGGCACGAGGTGAGTTCCGCGGAGGCGCGCAAGGGCGTCGAGGACGGGACGTACTACCTGTCCCTGACGATGCCGGCCGACTTCAGCAAGCGCATCGCGTCCAGTTCCGGAGACTCCCCGGAGACGGGCGCTCTTCGGGTCCGTACGAACGACGCCAACAACTACATCGTCGGGCAGATCTCCCGGACGGTCTTCTCCGAGGTGCGCACGGCGGCCTCCACCAAGGCGTCGCGCTCCTTCCTCGACAAGATCTTCATCTCGTTCTCCGACATCCACGGGGCGACCGAGAAGGCCGCCAAGGGTGCCGACAAGCTCGACAGCGGCATCGGAGAGGCCAAGAAGGGCTCGAAGAAGCTCGTGACCGGCCTCAAGGACGCCAAGGACGGCAGCAGCGACCTGGCAGGGGGCATCAAGAAGCTCGACAAGGGCGCCGCTGACCTGCAGAGCGGTTCGAAGAAGGTCTCGGACGGCACCCAGAAGCTGGCCGACAAGGTCAACGGCACCGCGGACCAGGTGCGGCCCTTCCTGAAGGACAACGGCAAGACCATCGGCGACACGGCCCAGCTCGTCGCCGACTCCTCCAAGGCCCTGCGCGGCAACCTGGACACCTGGGTCAAGCTGGCGCCCGAGGCGGCCGAGGGCGCCAAGAAGGGGTCCGAGATCATCGGCGGCCTCTACACGGAGCGCTGCGAGAACCTCCCCGTCCCCGACCCGGGCTGCCCGCAGCTCAAGAAGGCCAAGACCGCCGCGGAGAACGTGTCGACCATCGCGGACGACATGAACACCGTGGTCAAGGACCAGAACAGCGACGTCAAGAAGATCCGCAAGCACCTGGACACGCTGCAGAAGAAGTCCCAGGCGCTCGCCGACCGCGCACCGCACCTGAACGAGGACCTCGACAAGGCCGTCACCCAGATCAACGACCTCAACACGGGCGCGGGGAAGGTCGCCAAGGGCGCCAAGAAGCTGCACACCGGCCTCGGCACCGCCAAGACCGGCGCCACGGACCTCGACACCGGCGTGGGCAAGCTCAAGACGGGCGCGAGCGACCTCAAGGGCGGCCTGTTCAAGCTGGCCGACGGCTCCGAGAAGCTGTCCGGCGGGCTGCACGACGGCGTCAAGAAGATCCCCGACTACGGCAAGAAGGACCGCGACCAGCGCACCGACGTCATGGCCGACCCGGTGCAGCTCGCCTCCCAGTCGATGCACAAGGCGCCCAACTACGGCACGGGCTTCGCGCCGTACTTCATCCCGCTGTCCCTGTGGGTCGGCGCGATGGTGGCGTACATGCTGATCCAGCCGCTCAACCGGCGCGCGCTCGCCGCGGGCGCCTCCGCCTGGCGGATCGCGTTCGCGGGCTGGCTGCCGGTCGCCGCCCTGGGCGTGCTCCAGACGGCGGCCCTGATGTCCGTCCTGCACTGGGGCCTTGGCCTGCAGATGGCGCGAGCGGCCGGGACGGTGGGCTTCCTCTGCCTGGTGACGTGCTGCTTCGCGGCGATCGTGCAGTGGCTGAACGCACGCTTCGGGGCGGCCGGGCGGATCCTCGTCCTCGCGGCCCTGATGCTCCAGCTGACCTCGGCGGGCGGCACGTACCCCGTCCAGACGAGTCCGTCGTTCTTCGGCGCGATCCACCCCTTCCTGCCGATGAGTTACGTCGTCGACGCCCTGCGCAGGCTCATCACGGGCGGCGGTCTCGGCCCCGTCTGGCAGGCGTGCGTGGTCCTCACGGCCTTCACCGCGGGCGCCCTCGCGCTCACCGCGCTCTCCGCGCGCCGCAAGCAGGTGTGGACCCTGGACCGGCTGCACCCGGAGCTGAGCCTGTGAGACCCGCAACCGAGCCTGTGCGAGCGGCAGGACCTGTGAGAATCAGGCCCATGGACAGCAGCGCAACCAGCACCCGGCGTGAGGCCACCCGGCAGAAGCTCTACGAGGCCGCCGTCACCCTCATCGCGGAGCAGGGTTTCTCGGCCACGACGGTCGACGAGATCGCCGAGCGGGCCGGGGTCGCGAAGGGCACGGTCTACTACAACTTCGCGAGCAAATCGGTCCTCTTCGAAGAGCTGCTTCGGCACGGCGTCGGGCTGCTCACCGCCTCCCTGAAGGAGGCGTCCGAGAAGGCGGCGGGCAGCGGCGGCACGCAGGTCGACGCGCTGGACGCGATGATCAGGGCGGGCCTGGTCTTCATCGACCGCTACCCCGCCTTCACCCAGCTGTACGTGGCCGAGCTGTGGCGCACCAACCGCGCCTGGCAGTCCACCCTGATGGTGGTCAGGCAGCAGGCGGTCGCCGTCGTCGAGGACGTCCTGCGGGCCGGCGTGGAGAACGGCGAGCTCAGCGAGGAGATCGACATCCCCCTGACGGCCGCCGCGCTCGTCGGGATGGTCCTGGTGGCCGCCCTCGACTGGCAGGCCTTCCAGCCGGAGCGCTCCCTCGACGACGTCCACTCGGCGCTCTCGCGACTGCTGCAGGGCCGGGTGAGCGGAGGGCGCTGAGCCGTCCCCGGGCGGGCCCCACGCCGTGCACGCAAAGGCGCCGGTCCGGTGCCACCTGATCTCCAGGCGGCACCGGACCGGCGCCTTCCGCGTTCCCCCGCGTTCCCCCGTTCGGCCCCCCGGGTGGTCATCCCCGAGCCGCCGCCCGTCACCCCGTGTCTCGCTCCCACCTTCGGCGGGGTGGGAGGAGCGGTTAAGGGCGCCGCGCCGTTCCGCCGCCCCGTGTCGGCGGTACGGGCGCTGCGCCCCTCTCCGTGTCCCTCACTCTTCCGTCTGCGCAGGTCGGGACCCATCCGCGCTGATACTCATCTCCATCACTAGGTACGGATACTCAGACCTGGGTGCTCATCCCCAGGCCGGAACGTTCCCTACTGGTTACGATCGCGTCCGTGTCCGTACTCCCCCTGGTCTTCACCAGTGGCTGGGCCAGCGGGATCAACGCGTACGCCGTGGTCCTTCTGCTCGGTGTCTTCGGCGCGACCGGGATCACCGACGAGGTGCCCGAGTCGCTGCAGCGTCCTGATGTGCTGATCGTCGCCGGTGTCCTCTTCGCCTGCGAGGCCGTCGCCGACAAGATCCCTTACGTGGACTCGGTGTGGGACACGGTGCACACCGTGATCCGGCCGGTGTCCGGCGCCGTGGTCGGTGCGCTGCTCGCGGGCCAGAGCGGTTCGCTGCCCGACCTGGCGGCGGGGGCGGTGGGGGGTTCGACCGCGCTGGCAAGCCACTGCGTGAAGGCCGGGACGCGGATGGCGATCAACACCTCGCCGGAGCCGTTCAGCAACGTCATCGTGAGCACGGCGGAGGATCTCGGGGTCGGCGGGATCGTCAGCTTCGCGATGTTCTATCCGGAGGCGGCCGCGATCATCGCGGCGGTGCTGCTGGTGCTCGGCCTGATCCTGCTCTACTTCCTGGTCTCGCGGATCCGGCGGTTCCTGCGGCGCAGGGCGCAGCGCCGCGAGGAGAGACGGCTGGCGGCGCATGCGGGACGGCCGCCGGACTGAGGGCTCCCGGCGTGACTGTCAGTGGTGGCCGATAAAGTCCCTGGCATGGCACGGATTGTGGTGATCGGCGCCGGGATGGGCGCGATGGCGGCCGCCGCCCGGCTGGCCGTCGCGGGCCACCGGGTGGTGGTCCACGAGCGGTCGGGTACGTACGGCGGCGCGCTCGGCAGCGTGGAGCGGGACGGCTTCGCCTTCGACACGGGCCCCGGCCTCCTGCATCTCCCCGCCGTCTATCGCGACTTGTTCGTGAAGACGGGCAAGGAGCCGCTGGAGAAGTGCGTCGAACTGTCCCAGGTGGAGCCCGCCGTGCGGCACGTCTTCGCGGACGGCACGGCGGCCGATCTGCCGAACGCCTCGCGCGCGGGCGTCGGCGAGGCCCTCGACGCGGCGCTGGGCAACGGCGCGGGCGCCGCCTGGTCGGCGTACATGAACCGCGCCCGTGAGGCATGGGACCGCACCCGCCGCCCCCTCCTGGAAGAGCCGCTCTGGCCGAACTGGCAGGTCCTCGCGGACCGCGAGCCCTACCCCTCGGTGCCGCACAAGCGCCTCCTGCGGCGCGAGCGGCGCGCGAGCACCCTCACCGAGGTCGGCGAGCTCGAACTGGGCGGCGACGCACGGCTCCTCGCACTCCTCGAGCAGTACGCCCTCGCGTGCGGCCTCGACCCCCGGTCGACCCCGGCGAGCGCGGCCGTCCTGCCCTACCTGGAACACACCTTCGGCGCGTGGTCCGTGCGCGGCGGGATGCGCGCGCTGGCACGCGCCGTGTACGAGCGCTGCCTGGCCCGGCGGGTGGAGTTCGCGTTCGACTCCCCCGTCACCCGGATCATCGAGAAGGACGGCCGCGCGGCGGGCGTCGAGCTCGCGGACGGGACGGCGCAGGAGGCGGACTTCGTGGTCGCCGGTGTCGCGCCGGGCGCACTGGACGGCTTGTTGTCCGGTGTATCCGGCATGTCCGGCGCATCCGGTGTGAACATACGGGCGGAGGGTGAAGTGCGGGCCCGGTCCGGACTGCCCAGCCGCCTCATGGTCCTTCTCGCGCTGCGCGGCGCCCGGCCCGAGGGCACACCTCACCGGACGGTGCTTCACACATCGGACCGCCTGGACGAGCTCGACCGGCTCTTCGGGGACCGCCCCGGACTGCCCGCCGCCCCCACCCTCACGGTGCTGCGCCCGGACGACCCGGCGCTCATCCCCGACGCCGGGCACGAGGCGGTCACGCTGACGGCCACGGTGCCCGCTCACGCGGAGGTCACCGAGGCGGACGTGGAGCGCCTGCTCGACCGTGCCGATGCCGTGGTGCCGGGACTGCGGGAGCGCCTGCTTTGGCGCGAGGTCCGCACCCCCGCCGACATCGCGCGGGCCACCGGCGCCGACGGCGGCGCGGTCCCGCCCCCGTCCCTTGCGGCGGGCGACGGCCGACTGCTGCACCCGGCCAACAGCACGCGCCTGCCGGGGCTCTTCGCAGCGGGCGGCTGGGCGCACCCGGGCGGCGGGCTTCCGCACGCGGGCATGTCGGGCACGCTGGTCGCCGGACTGATCGTGGAGGGACCGGACTTCCGGGGCTCGCAGTGAACCGGTGCGCGCAATGAGCCGACGCTCCCGACGCTCCCGCTGATCAGTACCGGTACTGCTCGTTGTACCCCGCGTCGTAACCGTTCCCCTGGGACTGGTCGCCCTGGTAGGGATACGGCTGCTCCGGCGGGAGTTCGCCGCCGTACTGGCCGTAGGGGTCCTCGACGCTGCGCTGCTGGGGCACCCAGACCCCGCCGGGCGGCGTCTCGTTGTACGTCCCGGCCCCGGTGCCGTACGGATCGGCGGTGGGAGCGGCGGGATAGGGGGCGTACTGCTGCTGGTCGCCGTACGTGTCGTAGCTCTGCTGGCCGCCGTAGGTCTGCGTGCCGATGTACGGGTCGGAGTACGCGGCGTACTGCTGCTGCCCCGTCTCGCCGTACGCGTACGGCTGCTGGGGGTCGTAGCCCGCGGCGGCGTACGTGTCGTAGCCGTAGCCGCTGTCCGCCGTGGCGGACTGCTGCTGGTCGTATGCCGTGTCGCTGTAGATGCCGTACTGCCCGGTGTCGTCGGGCAGCGGCTCCGGCGCGTAGACCCCGGTGCCGGGAGCGGTCTCGGGCGGCGGTCCTGCCGGGCCCGCCTGCTCGAACTCGAGGTCGGACACCTGGAGCGTCGGGTCCTGGGAGGCCTCCGCACCGCCCCGCGGCGACGTCTTGCGGCGCTTGCTCAGGCCGGGCTGGCCGCCGAGCGCCCAGCCGGTCGAGAAGCCGCGGCGGAACGACAGCGTCACGTACGTCTGTCCCGTGGCGAAGGCGATCGCGCCGATCCCGATGACGACCACCGACGGCAGCAGCACGCCGATGACCACGCCGAGGAAGCCGCCGAAGGCGAGCAGACGCCAGCGCAGCCGCGCCTTGTACTGCAGCAGCACCTCGCCGAGCAGCCACAGCGCGACGCATCCGAACGCGATGTAGAGGACCGTCCAGCCCATGTACGCCCCTCTCCCCGCGGCCGCCGCCCCCAGGGGTACGGCCGGTCAGGCCTGCGGGTGATGCAGGCCCAGATTCTCGTAGATTTCCAGAGTCGCCGTGGAGTTGTTGAGCGTGATGAAGTGCAGTCCCGGGACACCCTCGGCCAGCAACCGCGCGCAGAACTCCGTCGCGAACTCGATGCCAATGGAGCGTACAGCCGCCGGATCGTCTTTGGCTGTGAGGATGCGCTCTTTGAGCGCGGGCGGGAAGGAAGCGTTGCTGAGCTGGGGCAGCCGCTCCAGCATGCGCACGTTCGTCACCGGCATGATCTCCGGGATGATCGGCGTCGAACAGCCCGCGGCCTCGACCCGGTCGCGAAGGCGCAGATACTCCTCCGGGTAGAAGAACATCTGTGTGATCGCGTAGTCGGCGCCGGCGCGGCACTTGTCGACGAAGTGCCGGACGTCGGTGTCCCAGTCGGCCGAGCGCGGATGCATCGCGGGGAAGGCCGCGACGCCGACGCAGAAGTCGCCCGACTCCTTGATCAGCTGGACCAGTTCGGCGGCGTACTCAAGGCCCTTGGGGTGCTTGACCCAGTCGGCGAGGGGGTCGCCGGGCGGGTCGCCGCGGACCGCGAGCATGTTCCTGATGCCCGCGTCCGCGTACTGCCCGATGATGTTGCGCAGTTCGGCCACGGAGTGGTCGACCGCGGTCAGGTGCGCGACCGGCGTGAGCGTCGAGTCGGCGACGATCTGCTCCGTCTCCTTGACCGTGCCCGCACGCGTCGAGCCGCCCGCTCCGTACGTCACGGAGACGAAGCTGGGGGCCACCGCCTCGACCCGGCGCAGGGCGTTCCACAGGTTCCGCTCGCCCTTCGGGGTCTTCGGCGCCGAGAACTCGAACGAGTACGTCGTCTCGCCGGTCGCGAGCATGTCACGCACGGTGCGTGCGCGATCAGATCTGGTGGAAGCAGTGCCTAGGGCCATACGGGCAGATTAGCTACGGGGCACCGCTACCGGCCAATCTCCGTCCAACCTGCGGACACTGTCCCCGAAGGTTGGCCGAAGATCGCCGATCAGGCCGAACGCAGTCGCTTCGCGAAGTCGGCCGCCGCGGCCGCCGGATCGTCCGCCTCGGTGATCGCCCGCACGACGACGACGCGTCGGGCGCCCGCTTCGAGCACCTCGTCGAGGTTGCCCGCGTCGATGCCGCCGATGGCGAACCACGGGCGGTCCGTGCCGAGCGAGGCCGTGTACCGGACGAGGTCGAGCCCCGGGGCGTGCCGGCCCGGCTTGGTGGGGGTCGGCCAGCAGGGTCCCGTGCAGAAGTAGTCCACGCCGTCCTGCGTCGCCGCCGACGCCGCCTCGGCGTCGGCGTGCGTGGAGCGGCCGACGAGCACGTCGTCGCCCAGGATGCGGCGGGCCGCGGGCACGGGCAGGTCGCCCTGGCCCAGGTGCAGGACGTCGGCGCCGATGGCGTGCGCGACGTCCGCGCGGTCGTTCACCGCGAGGAGCTTGCCGTGCCGGCGGGCGGCTTCGGCGAAGACCTGGAGGTGTTCGAGCTCCTCGGCCGCCTCCATGCCCTTGTCCCGCAGCTGCACGATGTCGACGCCGCCGCCGAGGACGGCGTCGAGGAACTCCGGGAGGTCTCCCTGGCGCCTGCGGGCGTCCACGCACAGGTAGAGGCGGGCGTCCGCGAGCTGCTCGCGGGCAGGCTTGGTGGCCATGGAGATGTCCCCCGGGTTGTCGGTGGCCCACGGGCCGCGTGTCCACCGGGGACGCGCGGCCCGCACGCAACGGTTTTCCGTGTCGGTCAGACGGCGAGCGCCTGGGCGCGGCGCTTCACCTCCGTGCCGCGATTCTCGCTCAGAGCCTGCGCGGGGGTGCCGGGCAGGGTGGGATCGGGAGTGAAGAGCCACTCCAGCATTTCTTCGTCGGAGAAGCCGTCGTCCCTCAGGAGCGTCAAGGTGCCCGTGAGGCCCTTGACGATCTTGTCGCCGTCGATGAAGGCGGCCGGCACCGCGAGCGCGCGGTTCTCACCACGGCGCACGGCGATCAGCTGGCCCTCCTTGACCAGCTGGCGCACACGCGTCACCTCGACGTCGAGCTTTTCTGCGATGTCGGGGAGGTGGAGCCACTCGGGGACGAGAGCATCAGTCTTTGCGTCAATCTCGGTCACGGGGATAAGCGTATCTCCGGGCACCGACAGCGGCCGGGCAGCGGGCCCTTCCTTTACGCCGGCACTGCTACGCCGGCACTGCCTTCTTCAGCGGTACCGCGGGGTCCGACGCCAGTTCGGGGGAGAGGTGGGCGCCCGCCTCGATCAGTTTGCGGCCCTGCGCCAGGTCCCTGGGGCGGCCCACCGCGAGCACGGCGACCAGGGCGCCCCCTCGGAGCCAGCACACGGTCCAGGCCGCGCCCGAGGGGTCGCCGCGCCACACCAGCTCGTCGGCGGACGCGTGGTGTCCGGCGTACTGGACGAAGCGGCCGAACTGCTCGGACCAGAAGTACGGGACGGGGTCGTACGCCGAAGGGGTCTCGCCGATGATGTTCGCCGCCACCGTGCGCGGGCCCTGGAGGGCGTTGTCCCAGTGGTGCACGAGAAGGCGCTCGCCATACCTTCCCGAAGGGAAGGACGAGCAGTCGCCGACCGCGTACACGTCGGGCTGCGACGTCCGAAGGTGGTCGTCGGCCAGGATCTCCCGGTGGGCGCCGAGCGTGATGCCGGAGCCCGCGAGCCAGTCCGTGGCGGGGCGTGCGCCGATGCCGACGACGACCGCGTCCGCGGGCAGCCGCGTGCCGTCGTCCAGGAGGACGCTGCCGGGCTCGACGCGCTGCACGCGCGCGTGGGTGCGCAGTTCGGCCCCGGAATCGGCGTACCAGGACGTCATCGGCGCCGCGACGTCCGCGGGCAGCGCCCCCGCGAGCGGCCGCTCGGCGGCCTCGACGACGGTGACGGAGCAGCCCGCCTCACGTGCGGCGGTCGCGAACTCGGCGCCGATCCAGCCCGCGCCGACGACCACGATGCGGTGCTGCTCGGCGAGCACGGGCCGCAGCCGCTCGGCGTCGTCGAGGGTGCGCAGCAGGTGGACGCCCGGGACTCCGGAAGCGCCGGGCAGCAGGATCGGCTGGGCGCCGGTGGCGATGACGAGGGCGTCGTACGCGACGGGGCCCCGCTCGGTGTCCAGTTCGTGGTCGTCGGGGCGCACGCCCGTGACCTCGTGGCCCAGGCTCAGCTCGATGCCGAGCGCCTCGAAGTCGATGTCGAAGGCGGAGCCCTCCGCCTTGCCGAGCAGCACGGCCTTGGACAGCGGTGGCCTGTCGTAGGGCTGGTGGGGTTCCGCGCCGATCAGGGTGACCGCACCGGCGAACCCCTGCTCGCGCAGGGCCACGGCGGTCTGCACCCCGGCCATGCCCGCGCCGACGATGACGACCCGGCGCTCTTGGTGACTCCGCTGCTCACTCACCCGATCACTGTAGGACGGCGGGCGACGCGCGCCTCAGGGTGCGACGGGGAGATCTCTGACACACCGTCACCGCCCATACCCGGACAGTTCCCCTACTGCCGCCGGACGCCAGGGGCTAGGGTGGCCGTGCAGAGCACTCGCGGGAGCCCGGACGTACCGGGCTGAGAGGGAGGCTGGACGGCCTCCGACCGTACGAACCTGATCCGGGTCATGCCGGCGAAGGGAGGGGCTGGACGCCCATGCATTCACGTACACCACCCGTTACGACCCGCACGACCGACGTCGTGGTCGTCGGGGGCGGCATCATCGGCCTGGTCACGGCCTGGCGGGCGGCGCAGCGCGGCCTGTCCACGGCGGTCGTGGACCCCGAGCCGGGCGGCGGCGCGGCGCAGGTGGCCGCGGGCATGCTGGCCGCCGTCACCGAGCTGCACTACGGCGAGCAGACGCTGCTCGGCCTGAATCTGGCCTCCGCGCGGCGCTATCCGGAGTTCGCGGCCGAGCTGACGGAGGCGAGCGGCCGCGATCTCGGCTACCGCGCGTGCGGCACGCTCGCCGTCGCGCTCGACTCCGACGACCGCGCCCATCTGCGGGAGCTGCACGCCCTTCAGCAGCAGTCGGGGCTCGCGTCGGAGTGGCTGAGCGGGCGCGAGTGCCGCCGTCTGGAGCCGATGCTCGCGCCGGGTGTCCGGGGCGGGCTTCGCGTCGACGGCGATCACCAGGTCGACCCGCGCAGGCTCGCCGCGGCGCTCCTCGTGGCCTGCGAGCGTGCGGGCGTCGTCTTCCACCGCGCGTGGGCTGAGCGCCTCACGGTCACGGGTGACCGGGCCACGGGAGTCATCCTCGCCGACGGCACCGCCCTGGACGCCGGTCAGACCGTGCTCGCGGCGGGCAGCCTCAGCGGGCGCCTGGCCGGGGTACCGGAGGGTGTTCTGCCGCCCGTGCGCCCCGTGAAGGGGCAGGTCCTGCGGCTCACGGTGCCCGAGCGGTACGCGCCGTTCCTGAGCCGCACCGTGCGCGCCGTCGTGCGCGGCAGCCACGTCTATCTCGTGCCGCGTGAGAACGGCGAGCTGGTCGTCGGGGCGACCAGCGAGGAGCTCGGCTGGGACACGACGGTCACCGCGGGCGGCGTGTACGAGCTGCTTCGGGACGCCCACGAGCTCGTACCCGGCATCACGGAACTGCCGCTGACCGAGACCCGCGCGGGCCTGCGCCCCGGCTCCCCCGACAACGCGCCGCTGCTCGGCCCGACCGCGCTCCCCGGCCTCCAGCTGGCCACCGGCCACTACCGCAACGGCGTCCTTCTGACGCCCGTCACCGGTGACGTCATGGCGCACGCCCTGACCACCGGTGAACTGCCCGACGAGGCGCGGGGGTTCACCCCCGAGCGCTTCGTCCGCGACCCCCTCACGCAGCGCTTCATGGAGCAGCCCGCATGACTCTCTCAGCCGTCACCGCCGTCTCCGTCAACGGAGAGGCACGCGACGTGGCCGCGGGCACCACGCTCGAAGCCCTCGTCGCCACCCTCACCGCGGCCCGCTCCGGGGTCGCCGCCGCGCTCAACGAAACCGTCGTACCGCGCACCCAGTGGTCCACCACGCAGCTCACCGAAGGGGACCGTGTCGAGGTCCTCACCGCCGTCCAAGGAGGCTGAACCGACATGGCAGACGATCCCTTCGTCATCGGCGGGCTCACCCTTTCCTCACGCCTGATCATGGGTACGGGCGGTGCGCCCAGCCTGGACGTGCTCGAACGGTCCCTCATCGCCTCCGGGACGGAGCTGACGACGGTCGCGATGCGCCGTCTCGACCCCGGTGTGCAGGGCTCGGTGCTCTCCGTCCTCGACCGGCTCGGCATCCGGGTCCTGCCGAACACGGCGGGCTGCTTCACCGCGGGCGAGGCCGTCCTGACCGCCCGCCTGGCGCGGGAGGCGCTCGGCACCGACCTGGTCAAGCTGGAGGTCATCGCGGACGAGCGCACGCTGCTCCCCGACCCGATCGAGCTCATCGACGCCGCCGAGACCCTGGTCGACGACGGCTTCACGGTCCTGCCGTACACGAACGACGACCCGGTCCTCGCCCGGAAGCTGGAGGACGTGGGCTGCGCGGCGATCATGCCGCTCGGCTCCCCCATCGGCTCCGGGCTCGGCATCCGCAACCCGCACAACTTCCAGCTGATCGTCGAACGCGCGGGCGTGCCGGTGATCCTGGACGCGGGTGCGGGGACGGCGTCCGACGCCGCGCTCGCCATGGAGCTGGGGTGCGCGGGTGTGATGCTCGCCTCCGCCGTGACGCGTGCGCAGGAGCCCGTCCTCATGGCCGAGGGCATGCGGCACGGGGTCGAGGCGGGGCGCCTCGCGTACCGGGCCGGGCGGATCCCCCGGCGGCACTTCGCCGAGGCGTCGTCGCCCGCGGAGGGCATGGCCCGGCTCGATCCGGAGCGGCCCGCCTTCTGAGCGTCGCGTGCCTGTCACAGCTCGGCTGCAGTCGGGGCCCGAGCCAACCCGGGCGGGCAACCGTGTCAGCGGTGGCTCGTAGACTCCCTGCGTGGACACGACCCTTCAGGACCCGCTCGTCGGGCAGGTGCTCGACGGCCGCTATCGCGTGGACGGGCGGATCGCGGTGGGCGGGATGGCCACGGTCTACCGGGCCGTGGACACCCGCCTCGACCGCGTGCTCGCGCTCAAGGTGATGCACCCGACGCTTGCCGCCGACGTCTCCTTCGTCGACCGCTTCATCCGCGAGGCGAAGTCGATCGCCCGGCTCTCCCACCCGAACGTGGTGGGGGTGTACGACCAGGGCGCCGACGGCGCGTACGTCTATCTGGCGATGGAGTACATCGCCGGCTGCACCCTGCGTGACGTGCTCCGCGAGCGCGGCGCCCTGCAGCCGCGCGCGGCCCTCGACATCCTGGAGCCGGTCCTCGCCGCGCTCGGCGCCGCGCACCGCGCCGGGTTCGTGCACCGCGACATGAAGCCGGAGAACGTCCTCATAGGGGATGACGGCCGGGTCAAGGTCGCCGACTTCGGGCTCGTGCGCGCGGTGGACACCGTCACGAACACGACCGGCACGGTCCTGGGCACGGTCTCCTATCTCGCCCCCGAGCAGATAGAGCACGGCACGGCCGACACGCGTGTGGATGTGTACGCGTGCGGGGTCGTGCTCTACGAAATGCTGACCGGCGCCAAGCCGCACTCCGGCGAGTCGCCCGCCCAGGTGCTCTACCAACACCTCCACGAGGACGTGCCGCCCCCGTCGGCGGTGGTTCCGGGGCTCGCCGTCGAGCTCGACGAGCTGGTCGCGTCCGCCACCGCCCGCAACCCCGACGTCCGCCCGCACGACGCGGTGGCGCTCCTCGGGCAGGCCAGGGAGGCGCGGGCCGCGCTCTCCCTGGAGCAGCTGGACGCGGTGCCGCCGCAGGCGCACACGACGGAGCACGGACACGACAACTCCGACGACCGTACGAGCGTGATTCCGCGCGCGGTGCGGTCCGTGCAGCTGCCGCTCCCCACGGACGGCGATCAGAACCAGCAGGACCAGCGGGACCAGCAGGGCCGCGAGGACCAGCTCAACCGCACGAGCATCCTGCAGACGCCTCCGCCGGCGCCACCGGCCGCCCCCGACCGCAGGCGAGCCCCCGATCCGCGCCGCCGCGCGATGGTGGTCGTGGCCGCCGTCCTGCTCGCGCTCGGGCTCGGCGCCGGTGTCTGGTACATCAACTCCGGCCAGTTCACGAAGGTCCCGCCGCTCCTGGCGAAGACCGAGGCGGCGGCCAAGGAGCGCCTCGGCGAAGCCGGACTCGACGTGAAGGACGTCAAGCGCGCGTACAGCGACACCGACAAGCGCGGCACGGTCATGGCCACCGACCCCGGGGCGGGCGAGCGCATCCGCGACAACGGCAGCGTGACGCTGACCGTCTCGATGGGCCCCGAGATCGTGAAGGTCCCGAGCCTCAAGGGCACCCCGCTGGCCGCGGCCAAGAACAAGCTCAAGGACGTCGGGCTCGCTCCCGGGATGACGACCAAGGCCTTCAGCGACGAGGTGCGCAGGGGCTCCGTGATCAGCACGGACCCGCAGTCGGGCACCAAGCGCAAGGCGGGCTCGGCCATCGCGATCGTCGTCAGCAAGGGCCCCGAGGTCGAGGTCCCCGACGTGACGGGCGATTCCCAGGCCGACGCGACCGCCGAGCTCGAGGACCTGGGCCTCAAGGTCAAGATCGAGACGAAGCGGGTCCACTCGGACGAGGACAAGGGCACGGTCGTCGACCAGTCCCCCAGGGAGGGCCAGAAGCGCCTCGCCGAGGGTGACACGGTCACGCTGACGCTCTCCAAGGGCCCGGAGATGATCGAGGTCCCGGACGTCGAGGGCATGAGCGTCGACGACGCCACGCAGAAGCTGGAGGACGCGGGCTTCGAGGTCGACGAGGACCGCGGGCTGCTCGGCATCTTCGGGGACACGGTCAAGGGCCAGTCGGTGGAGGGCGGCGACGAGGCGCCCAAGGGTTCCACGGTCACGATCGAGATCCGTTAGCTCGCGCAGTTCCCCGCGCCCCTGACGGGGCGCCCGGCGGGATCCGGCGGCAGGGCGCCCTCGCGCCCATGCCACCCTTGAGCGCGTGAGCAGCAACAAGTCCCCCAGCAGCGCGTCCAGCGGCACCCCCTGCCGCAATCCCGTCGGCGGCCACGTCCCCGTCGCCGGCGGTCTTGCCTCCGTAGGGCTTTCGTACGCCCGGGAGCTGGGTGCCGAGGCCGTCCAGGTCTTCGTGGCCAACCCGCGCGGCTGGGCGACCCCGCCCGGCAACCCGAAGCAGGACGAGGAGTTCCGCGCGGCCTGCGCCGCCGAGAACATCCCCGCGTACGTCCACGCGCCCTACCTCATCAACTTCGGCTCGCACACCGAGGCGACCGCCGAGAAGTCCGTGGAGTCCCTGCGCCACTCGCTGCGCCGGGCCCGCGAGATCGGCGCGCTCGGCGTCGTCGTGCACACCGGCTCGGCGACCGGCGGCCGGGACCGCAGCGTCGCGCTGAAGCAGGTGCGTGACCGGATGCTGCCGCTCCTCGACGAGCTGACGCACGACGACGACCCCTTCCTCCTCCTGGAGTCGACCGCGGGCCAGGGCTTCTCGCTCTGCTCACGCACCTGGGACTTCGGCCCGTACTTCGACGCCCTCGACGCCCACCCGAAGCTGGGCGTCTGCCTGGACACCTGCCACATCTTCGCGGCGGGTCACGATCTGACCGGGCCGAGCGGCATGAAGCAGACGCTGGACCTCCTTGTCGACACCGTCGGCGAGGGCCGCCTGAAGCTGGTGCACGCCAACGACTCCAAGGACGTGGTCGGCGCCCACAAGGACCGCCACGAGAACATCGGCACCGGCCACATCGGCGAGGAGCCCTTCCGCGAGCTCATGCTCCACCCCGCGACCGCGGACGTACCGCTGATCATCGAGACGCCCGGCGGCAAGGAAGGTCACGCGGCGGACGTGGCGCGGCTGAAGGAGCTCAGGAGCATCCAGAGACTCCGGTGATCCCTTGAGGAATACCCCCCAGGGGTATACGGTTCTTGCCAGGCGGCAGGAACCGATATCCGACGTTGGGGGACTCTCATGCAGCACGGCCACGACACTCATGCCGAGCACGCGCACCACAGCCCCGAGCACGGGGACCACGAGCACGCGCACCACGCCCACGAAGGGCACCACGGCATGGGCAAGGTCAGCTGGCGGATGGCGGCCCAGGCGACCCTGCACTGCCTCACCGGATGCGCCATCGGCGAGATCCTCGGCATGGTCATCGGCACCGCGCTCGGCTGGGGCAACCTGCAGACGATGATCCTCGCGATCACCCTGGCCTTCTTCTTCGGCTACGCCCTGACCCTGCGCGGCATCCTCAAGGCGGGCGTCGATTTCAGGACGGCGTTCCGGGTCGCGCTCGCCGCGGACACCCTGTCCATCGCAGTGATGGAGCTCATCGACAACGGCGTGATCGCGTTCTGGCCGGGAGCGATGGACGCCCACCTCTCGGACCCCATGTTCTGGTGGATCCTCGCCATCGCCCTGGCAGCCGCTTTCGTGATCACCGTCCCGGTCAACAAGTGGATGATCGGCCGCGGCAAGGGCCACGCCGTGGTCCACCAGTACCACCACTGACCAGGCAGAACGGAAAGAAGCGGGACTAGAGCTCGGGGCCGTCCCCGGGCTCTTCCTGGTACGAGTAGCGCTGCTCGGTCCAGGGGTCGCCGACGTTGTGATAGCCGCGCTCCTCCCAGAAGCCGCGACGGTCGGCGGTCATGTACTCCACGCCTCGGACCCACTTGGGCCCCTTCCACGCGTAGAGGTGGGGCACCACGAGCCGCAGCGGGAAACCGTGCTCGGCGGTCAGCAGCTCTCCCCCTTTGTGGGTGGCGAAAATCGTGCGCTCGTCCATGAAGTCGGCCATCCGCAGATTCGAGCTGAAGCCGTACTCGGCCCAGACCATCACGTGGGTGGCGTCGGGCGCGGGCGGCGCGATCTCCAGCAGCGCACGCGCGGGCACACCGCCCCATTCGGCGCCGAGCATGCTGAACTTCGTGACGCAGTGCAGATCGCCGACCACGGTGGCGTACGGAAGCGCCGAGAACTCCTCGTGCGTCCAGCAGTGCTTGTCCCCGTCGGCGGTGGCCCCGAAGACCCTGAACTCCCAGCGCTCCGGGCGGAACTTCGGCACCGGACCGTAGTGGGTGACCGGCCAGCCCCGCTGCAGTCGCTGCCCCGGTGGAAGCTCCGGCTCCACTGCTTCCCGAGATGCGCGATCCGCCGACTGACCCATGCGTCCATCCTGACAGACCTGGGTAGGTGGACGTGACCAGGAGGCCGCCGACAGTGGCTGGTCAGCCGTTGATTGGGGCAACTCCTACTAAGCGTGCACTTACTGGACGGTCACTCACACCGGTGCAAGGATGCGCGGAACCTGCCCAGTTACCACGTGGAAGGAGCCTCTGCGATGCAGGGCGACCCCGAGGTCATCGAATTTCTCAACGAGCAGCTGACCGCCGAGCTCACGGCGATCAACCAGTACTTTCTCCACGCCAAGATGCAGGAGAACTTCGGCTGGCCCAAGCTCGCGAAGTACACCCGGTCCGAGTCGATCGACGAGATGAAGCACGCGGAGATCCTGACCGACCGGATTCTCTTCCTCGACGGCCTGCCCAATTATCAGCGGCTCTTCCACGTGCGCGTGGGTCAGACCGTCACGGAGATGTTCCAGGCCGACCGGCAGATCGAGGCGGAGGCGATCGACCGCCTCAAGCGCGGTATCGAGGTGATGCGCGGCAAGGGGGACATCACTTCCGCGAATATCTTCGAGTCGATCCTCGAGGACGAGGAGCACCACATCGACTATCTCGACACCCAGCTGGAACTGGTCGAGAAGCTGGGCGAGCCGCTCTACATCTCGCAGCTCATCGAGCAGCCGGAGAGCTGACCCGAGCCGAGAGAGGGCTCAGGCGGCCTCGTCCAGGCCGGTGAGGACGGGCTGGCCCTGGTCGGCGAGCTCCCTGCGGGGGCACGTGCCCCGGCCGAGGAGCGCCTGAATGCTCCGTACGCACGAACCGCAGTCGGTGCCCGCCTTGCTGGCGGACGCTATCTGGCGGGGTGTGCAGGCGCCGTCGGCCGCGTGCTGCTTCACCTGCGCCTCGGTGACCCCGAAGCAGTTGCAGACGTACACGCGGTTCACCTCCCGGACAGGATTCATCGGCGGCGCCGTCCCGATTAATCGGTGAGGCTAACCTAACCTTACCCATGACCCCGGGTCCACAAAAGCCCCCGATACGCCAGTGGGGCACGGATCACATGGATCCGTGCCCCACCGTCGCGTCTCGCGGGAATAACTACTGGTCGCGGTACATCTCCGCCACCAGGAACGCCAGGTCCAGGGACTGGCTGCGGTTCAGGCGCGGGTCGCAGGCCGTCTCGTAGCGCTGGTGCAGGTCGTCGACGAAGATCTCGTCGCCGCCGCCCACGCACTCGGTGACGTCGTCACCGGTGAGCTCGACGTGGATGCCGCCCGGGTGCGTGCCCAGGCCCTTGTGGACCTCGAAGAAGCCCTTGACCTCGTCGAGCACGTCGTCGAAGCGGCGGGTCTTGTGACCGGATGCCGCCTCGAAGGTGTTGCCGTGCATCGGGTCGGTGACCCAGGCGACGGTCGCGCCGGACGCGGTGACCTTCTCGACCAGCTCGGGGAGCTTGTCGCGGACCTTGTCGGCGCCCATGCGGACGATGAAGGTCAGACGGCCGGGCTCGCGGTCCGGGTCGAGGCGCTCGATGTACTGCAGCGCCTCCTCCGTGGTCGTCGTCGGGCCGAGCTTGATGCCGATCGGGTTGCGCACCTTGGAGGCGAACTCGATGTGCGCGCCGTCCAGTTGACGGGTGCGCTCACCGATCCAGACCATGTGGCCCGAGGTGTCGTAGAGCCGCCCGGTGCGCGAGTCCACGCGGGTGAGGGCCGACTCGTAGTCGAGGAGCAGCGCCTCGTGCGAGGCGTAGAACTCGACGGTCTTGAACTCCTCCGGGTCCGTCCCGCAGGCGCGCATGAAGTTGAGCGCGTTGTCGATCTCGCGCGCCAGCTGTTCGTAGCGCTGGCCCGAGGGGGACGACTTCACGAAGTCCTGGTTCCAGGCATGCACCTGGCGCAGGTCGGCGTAACCGCCGGTGGTGAAGGCGCGCACCAGGTTGAGCGTCGAGGCGGACGCGTTGTACATCCGCTTCAGGCGCTCGGGGTCCGGGACGCGGGACTTCTCGTCGAAGTCGAAGCCGTTGACCGAGTCGCCGCGGTACGTCGGCAGGGTCACGCCGTCGCGGGTCTCGGTGCCCTTGGAGCGCGGCTTCGAGTACTGCCCCGCGATACGGCCGACCTTCACGACGGGCACGGAGGCCGCGTACGTGAGGACAGCGCCCATCTGGAGCAGCGTCTTCAGCTTGTTGCGGATCTGGTCGGCGGACACGGCGTCGAAGGCCTCGGCGCAGTCGCCGCCCTGGAGCAGGAACGCCTCTCCCTTGGCGACGGAGGCCAGTCGGGCGCGCAGCTGGTCGCACTCGCCCGCGAAGACGAGCGGCGGATACGACTCGAGCTCCGCGATCACATCGCGCAGAGCCTCGGCATCGGGGTACTCAGGCTGCTGCGCCGCGGGAAGGTCTCGCCAGGTGTTGCCACCGGTTGGGGTGGT
Source organism: Streptomyces sp. NPDC044044 (assembly GCF_056434405.1). Classification (NCBI taxonomy): domain Bacteria; kingdom Bacillati; phylum Actinomycetota; class Actinomycetes; order Kitasatosporales; family Streptomycetaceae; genus Streptomyces; species Streptomyces sp. NPDC044044. Next base: position 428,880 of record NZ_JBWKFG010000010.1, read on the forward strand.
CTTAGCGTTCACGGTCACCCCCACAACATTACGGGGTGATGTCTGCCGTCCATTCACCCGCTCACCAAGTGAGACGGAGCAGACACAGCGGAGCGCCGACGTCCGGCCTCCCGGTCGCCCGCGTGCGGTGCAGCGAGGGCGAGCCTGCGGTGCGTGCGGCGCAGCATCGTGCGGGCCATGAAGGGGTGCACGCGCCTGACCACGCCCCAGTAGATCCGGCCGCGCAGCGTGTCGGCCCGCGCGACGGTGCTCAGCGTGACGTGCCGGCCGTCGACCAAGATCGAGGCGCGCGCCGTCAGGCCCGCGGTGTCCACCTCCAGGAGCAGCTCGTCGCCCTCGCGGGCGAGGACGGGGAAGGCGTCGCGCAGGATGCCGGTCCAGGCCTCCGGGTCGCGCGGCTGCCCGGGGAGCAGCTCCATGCGGTACGCGTCCTCGTAGCCGGGGCGGTCGACGGCGGTGCGGATGAGGTGGGCGGACTCGGGCGTCCCGACGGTCTCCGGGCGGCTCCACATGAGCCGGTTGTACAGCCGCACCCTGGGCGACCACCGCACGGGACGGGCGCAGCCGCCCGTCGCGGCCCGCTCGATGTTGTCGAAGACCTCTTCGATGATCGTGTCGTGCAGGGGCCGGACGACGGCGGGCCACAGCAGGCGGTCGCGGCCGCGCAGCCCGGTCTCCAGGACATGACGGACGCGGCAGCGCCCCTCCCCCATCGGCTCGACGGCCATCTCGTGGAAGCCGTTGTCCGGCGGGGTGAAGGCGAAGCGCACGCGGCGCCCCTGCTCGTACTCCGTGACGCCGTAGCGGACCGGGCCGTGGCCGCCGGTCGCGCCCACGCCGAGCGGGCGGTCGAGGACCATCGGCTCCCAGGCGGGCGTCGGGAAGATCGGGTCGTCATCGACGGAGAGCCGGTCGAGCAGGGCGCCGACCACCTCCGCCGGAGCCTCGATCACGCGCTCGTGTTCGTTGAGTACCGTGCTCATCGCGAACCTCCATACGCTGGCGTATGGTCGACCATACGGTACCGTACGGACATGGTGCAACGGCAGCAGAAGAAGCCCGCGGGCAAGCCCCGCCTCACCGCTCAGGACTGGGCGGACGCCGCCCTCACCGCGATCGGCGAGGGCGGGCTCGCGGCCGTCGCCGTGGAGCCCCTGGCCGTCCGGCTCGGCACCACCAAGGGGAGCTTCTACTGGCACTTCGCCAACCGTGACGCGCTCATCGAGGCCGCTCTGAACCGCTGGGCACAGATCAACACCGAGGAGACGATCCAGGAGGTCGAGGCCGAGCCCGACCCCCGCAGGCGCGTCCGTCTGCTCTTCGCCGAGGCCATCGCGTCGGCCACGTCCGACCCCCTGGAGGTCGCCCTCCTCGCGACCGCGTCGCACCCCCAGGTCGCCGAGGTCCTGCTCCGCGTGACCGAGCGCCGCGTGGCGTACGTCGCCGAGCTCTTCGCCGGGCTCGGCTTCCCCGGGCCGGAGGCACGGCGGCGCGGGCTGCTGGCGTACACGGTCTATCTGGGGCACGCGCAGCTCGGGCACGCGGTGCCGTCGGCGCTGCCCCCGGCCGACGAGTTCGGCGCGTATCTCGACGAGGCCCTGGACGTCCTGATGATGCGCTAGGGTGCGGGACATGCACGCGCAGACGAACCGAAACTGGTGGTGGCCCGCTCATCCGGCGGCCCACTGATTCTGCGCGTTTCGAGACTCGCGAAGGCCGCCCGAGGGGCGGCCTTCAGTGCTTTCCGGACCTCCGCGAGGCCGGGGCCGTTCCTCTCCGAGTGAGAAGGAACCACACCGATGCACCTGACAGAGCTCCTGTCCGACGACCGCCCCTTCGCCGTCCTGCGCCGCCGCACCCCCGGCCACGACCACGACACGGTCGAGGTCCTGATCGGCGCCGTCGGCACGTACGACCGGCTCGCCGACATCCCCGACGAGGGCCTCGCCCTGATCCCCTTCCGGCAGATCAGGGAGCGCGGTTTCGACGTACGCGACGACGGCACGCCGCTGGCGGTCCTGACGCCCGAGGAGACGTACGAACTCCCGCTCTCCGAGGCCCTGTCGACGCTTCCGGCCCACGATGTTCGCGTCGAGGGCGGGGCCTTCGACGTCGACGACGCCGCGTACGGGCAGATCGTCGGGCGGGTCCTGCGCGAGGAGATCGGGCGGGGCGAGGGCGCGAACTTCGTCATCCGCCGGACGTACGAAGGTGAGATCCCCGGCTTCGGCAGGGCGGACGCCCTGGCCCTCTTCCGCAGGCTGCTCGTGGGCGAGCGGGGCGCCTACTGGACGTACGTCGTGCACACCGGGGACCGGACCCTGGTCGGGGCGAGCCCCGAGGTGCATGTGCGGATGTCCGGCGGGACGGTCGTCATGAACCCGATCAGCGGGACCTACCGCTACCCGGCCGAGGGCCCCACGGCGGACGATCTGCTCACCTTCCTCGCCGACGGCAAGGAGACCGAGGAGCTGTCGATGGTCGTCGACGAGGAGCTCAAGATGATGTGCACCGTCGGCGACATGGGCGGGGTCGTCGTCGGGCCACGGCTGAAGGAGATGGCCCATCTCGCGCACACCGAGTACGAGTTGCGGGGCAAGTCGTCGCTCGACGCGCGTGAGGTCCTGAAGGAGACGATGTTCGCTGCGACCGTCACCGGCTCGCCCGTGCAGAACGCCTGCCGCGTCATCGAGCGGCACGAAGCGGGCGGGCGCGGCTACTACGCGGGGGCCCTCGCCCTCATCGGCCGTGACGCGGGCGGCGCGCAGACCCTCGACTCCCCCATCCTGATCCGCACCGCCGACATCTCCGCGGACGGCCGTCTGCGGGTCCCGGTCGGCGCGACGCTGGTGCGCGGCTCGGACCCCGCGAGCGAGGTGGCCGAGACGCACGCGAAGGCGGCCGGCGTGCTCGCCGCACTCGGGGTACGGCCAGGGCGGCCCCGCGACGAGCGCGTACGCCCCGCGCTCGCCGACGACCCGCGGGTGCGCGCGGCGCTCGACAGCAGGCGGGCCGGGCTCGCGCCGTTCTGGCTGCGGATGCAGGAGCAGACGGCCGAGCTGTCCGGGCATGCCCTGGTGATCGACGGCGAGGACACGTTCACGGCGATGCTCGCGCATCTGCTGCGCTCCTCGGGCCTCACGGTCTCCGTACGCCGCTACGACGAGCCGGGGCTGCGGGAGACGGTCCAAAGGCACGAGGGCCCGCTGGTCCTGGGCCCCGGGCCCGGCGACCCTTCCGACCCCACCGACCCGAAGATGACCTTCCTGCGCTCGCTGACCGCCGAGGTGATCCGCGAGCACCGCCACGGTGTCCTCGGCGTCTGCCTCGGCCAGGAGCTCCTGGCCGCCGAGCTCGGCCTGGAGATCGTCCGCAAGGAGGTCCCGTACCAGGGCGCCCAGACGCGGATCGACCTGTTCGGACGGCCGGAGACGGTCGGCTTCTACAACAGCTTCGTGGCCCACTGCGACGAGGAGACGTCCCTGGAACTGGCGGCGCACGGCATCGAGGTCAGCAGGGACACGGCCACGGGAGAGGTCCACGCGCTGCGGGGGCCCGGTTTCGCGGGCGTCCAGTTCCACCCGGAGTCGGTGCTCTCGCTGCGCGGGACCGCGATCGTGCGGGAGCTCCTGTCCGGCGTGCTGGTCTAGGCCGTGGGGGCCGCCGGGACCAGCACGTTCTCGCTGCGGCGGCCCTCCTTGTAGTCCAGGACGTTCTGCACCGTGGTGTCGATGATCTGGCCGACCGCGTCCACCGTGTAGTACGCCTGGTGCGAGGTGACCACGACGTTCGGGAACGTCACCAGGCGGGCCAGGGTGTCGTCCTCGATGGCTTCGAGCGACTTGTCGAGGAAGAAGAGCCCGGCCTCCGCCTCGTACACGTCGAGCCCGACGCCCGCGAAGCGCCCCATGCGCAGCTCCGAGACCAGGGCGTCGGTGTCGATCAGGCCGCCTCGGCTGGAGTTCACCAGGATCGCGTCGTCCTTCATCATCCGCAGCGCGTCGGCGCCGATGAGGTGCTGCGTGGCGGGGAGCAGCGGCACGTGCAGGCTGATCAGGTCGGCGTCGGCGAAGAGCTGCTCCTTGGCGACGTACTTCATGCCGAGCTCGACGCACGCGGGGTTCTCCGCGACGTCCCAGCCGAGCAGATTCATGCCGAAGCCGTGCGCGATCCGGGTGAACGCCTCGCCGATCTTCCCGGTGCCGAGCACGCCGACCGTGCGGCCCCGCAGGTCCCGGCCCATCAGGCCGTCCAGCCTGAAATCGAAGTCGCGGGTGCGGTTGCTGGCGCGGACGATGCGGCGGTTGACGGCCATCGCCAGGGTCCAGGCGAACTCGGCGACGGAGTACGGCGAGTAGTACGAGACGCGGGCGATGGTGAACCCGAGGCGCTCGGCGACCTGGAGATCGATGTTGTTGAACCCGGTCGAACGCTGGGCGATCATCTGCGTCCCGCCCGCGGCGAGGGTCTGCAGGACGCGGTTGCCGAGATCGGCGTTGACGCTGGTGGAAATGATCTCGTAGCCGGCGGCGATGGGGGCGGTGTCCTCGGAGAGGAAGACGTCCAGGCAGCGGATGTCGTGGTGGCCCTCGAAGGCCTTCTCGATCAGCGGCTTCTCGTCTGCCTGCACGCCGAAGGCGAGGATTTCCATGGGGAGAGTCTAGGTATCAGGGGGCGATACGGCACTGCGGAGAAACGGGTGGGCGAGTGGGCGGGTGGGAGAGTTCCGCCGCGAAGCGGCGGCGCAGGGCACCCGCCCACCGGAGATCAGCCGAAGAAGACCCCGACCTCGGAGTACAGCTTCGGATCCACCGTCTTCAGACGGGCCGTCGCCTCGGCGATCGGGACCCGCACGATGTCCGTGCCCTGCAGCGCGACCATCTTCCCGAAGTCACCGTCCCGCACGGCCTCGATCGCGTGCAGGCCGAAGCGCGTGGCCAGCCAGCGGTCGAAGGCGCTGGGTGTCCCGCCGCGCTGGACATGCCCGAGGACGGTGGTACGCGCCTCCTTGCCGGTCCGCCCCTCGATCTCCTTGGCCAGCCACTCCCCCACGCCCGAGAGCCGCACATGCCCGAAGGAGTCCTGCGTGCCGTCCTTCAGGACCATCTCGCCGTCCTTGGGCATGGCCCCTTCCGCGACGACGACGATCGGCGCGTACGACGCCTTGAACCGCGAGGTCACCCAGGCACACACCTGGTCGACGTCGAAGCGCTGCTCGGGGATGAGGATGACGTTCGCGCCCCCGGCGAGCCCGGAGTGCAGCGCGATCCATCCCGCGTGCCGCCCCATGACCTCGACCACCAGGACGCGCATGTGCGACTCGGCGGTCGTGTGCAGCCGGTCGATCGCCTCGGTGGCGATGCCCACCGCGGTGTCGAATCCGAAGGTGTAGTCCGTGGCGGAGAGGTCGTTGTCGATGGTCTTCGGTACGCCGACGACATTGATGCCGTACTCGTCGGTGAGCCGCGCGGCGACGCCGAGGGTGTCCTCGCCGCCGATCGCGATGAGGGATTCGACCTCGTACTTGGCGAGGTTCTCCTTGATCCGGCGGACGCCGTTCTCCTCCTTGAGCGGGTTGGTGCGCGAGGAGCCGAGGATGGTGCCGCCGCGGGGCAGGATGCCCCGCACGGCCGGAATGTCGAGCTGGACGGTGTCGCCCTCCAGTGGACCGCGCCAGCCGTCCCGGAAGCCGACGAAGTCATAGCCGTACTCCTGCACGCCCTTGCGGACGACGCCCCGGATGACGGCGTTGAGCCCGGGGCAGTCGCCGCCTCCGGTCAGTACTCCGACCCGCATGGAAAAGTCCCTTCACCTGAGTGACCTGATGCGAGTCACGCTAATGGTGATCCAGGTCACTCAGGGACGGTGCGGACGGTCAATTCCTGGCCGGTACTGGGGAGTTGATCATCCGAGTTCACTCTTATGAGGGTTCACGCGTCGTCGAGACCCCGCTCGATCGCGTACCGCACGAGCTCCACGCGGTTGTGCAGCTGGAGCTTGCCCAGGGTGTTCTGCACGTGGTTCTGCACCGTGCGGTGCGAGATGACAAGGCGCTCGGCGATCTGCTTGTAGCTCAGCCCCTTGGCGACGAGCCGGAGCACCTCGGTCTCGCGGTCGGTGAGCTGCGGGGCCTTCGGCTCGTCCGGCGCTCCGGGCGCCGGGTCGGACGCGAGGCGGCGGTACTCGCCGAGGACAAGGCCCGCGAGGCCCGGCGTGAAGACCGTGTCGCCGACGGCCGTGCGGCGCACCGCGTCGGTCAGCTCGGCCGTGGACGCCGACTTCAGGAGATAGCCGGTGGCGCCGGACTTGACCGCCTCCAGGACGTCGGCGTGCTCGCCGCTTGCCGAGAGGACGAGAACGCGCAGCGCCGGGTTGGCGCCGACGAGTTCCTTGCAGACCTGGACGCCCGGCTTCAGGGGCAGGTTCAGGTCGAGTACGAGGACGTCGGGCGCCGCGGCCTGTGCGCGCCGCACGGCCTGCTCGCCGTCGCCCGCCGTGGCGACCACGTCGAAGCCTGCCTCCGCGAGGTCCCGTGCGACCGCGTCCCGCCACATCGGGTGGTCGTCGACCACCATGACCCTGACGGTGCCGTCCTGCTGTTGCTGCTCGCTCATCGTTCCTTTCCTGCCTTCCCCCGTGTGCTGCGTACGTTCGGTGGGTCCGCCGGGGCCGCCATGTTCTCGGCGGCCCGCGGGACCCTCAGTTCCACTTCCGTGCCCTGGCCCGGCACGGAGATCAGCTCGGCCGTGCCCCCGATGTCCCGCAGGCGCCCCCGGATCGACAGGGCGACACCGAGCCGCCCCTCCCCCTCGGCCTCCGCGAGACGGCCCTCGGGAATGCCGGGGCCGTCGTCCCGCACCGTCACGATCACGGCGTCCGGCTCGTCCTCGACGAGGATCCAGGCACCGGCGTCCGGGCCCGCGTGCCGGTGGACGTTGTCCAGGGCGGCGCCCACCGCGGCGGCCAGTTCCCGCGCGGCCTTCGGCGCGAGGGCGACCGGAGCGCCGGGCTCCGAGACGGTCACCTTCGCGCCCGCGTACGGGAAGAGCAGCGACCGCAGGTCACAGGGCTCCGCGTCGGCGGCCTCGTCCTCCTCGGGCTCCTCCACCGCACGGACGACGGCCCCGAGTGAGGCGTCCTCCGACTCGTGCGACGTCCGGACCAGGCCGCCCGCCACCAGCGTGCGCAGCGCGACCTCCTGCTCCCCCGCCATCCTGCCGAGCTCCGCCGCCTCGCCGCCGAGCGCGCTGCCGCGCCGCTGCACCATCGCGAGGACCTGGAGCACGCTGTCGTGGATGTCGCGGGCGAGGCGCTCACGCTCGCGGGTCGCGGCCTCGATCTCCAGGGCGCGGGCCAGGGTGCGCTCGGATGCGCGGGCCACCTCGACGACATAACCGATGGCGATGGACGCGATGCAGACGAGCAGGACGTTGTGGAGCGTGTCCTGGGTGGGCCTGCCGCGCTGCGCGATGTTGGCGACGCCGACGAGCGCGGAGGCGAAGGCCGCCCACCGCCAGCCGCCCTTGATCGCGAACGCGAGGACCGCGCCCGCCGTCCATATCGACGGCAGCGTCGGGCCGTCGTGGACGATCCGCTGGTGCGAGTCGGCGACCGGCGTCAGCAGGATGCCGACCAGCGCGATGGTCAGGTCGATGACCAGGAACCGCTTGGTGCAGCTCGCCGCGTTCGCGACCTTCGGCAGCGTGCCGAGGGTCCAGCCCGCGAGCACCACGTAGTACGCGACGGCCACCCAGGGGCGGTCGAACTTCTCGTGCGCGGCCACGAAGAGGCCGATCGCGTACAGCATCGTCAGCACGCGGTAGCCGGTCAGGGCACGCCACAGCGGCTGCTCGACCGACATCCTCATGACGCGCACGCGCTTGGTCATGTCCCCCACCCCTTGGTCGCCGGCGGCGCCCCCTAGCGCCCAGCTCCCCTGTGCAGCGACGCGATTACGCGCCGGACCGTTCCTTCTCGGCCGCCGCGGCCGCTTTCTCCGCCTTCTTCTCCGCTTCCTTCTCGGCCTTCGCCGCCTCCGTGAGCTGGCGCTTCGCAGCGGTCGCGTACACGTCGACGTACTCCTGGCCGGAAAGCTTCATGATCTCGTACATGACCTCGTCGGTCACCGCCCGCAGGACGAACCGGTCGTGCTCCATGCCGTGGTACCGGCTGAAGTCGAGCGGCTTGCCGATCTTGATGCCGGGCCGCATCAGCTTCGGCACCACCTTGCCGGGCGGCTGGATCTTCTCGGTGTCGATCATCGCCACGGGGAGCACGGGCGCCCCGGTGGCGAGGGCCACGCGCGCGAGGCCGCCGGGCTTGCCACGGTAGAGCCTGCCGTCGGGCGAACGCGTGCCTTCCGGGTAGATGCCGAAGAGCTCACCGCGCTCAAGCACCTCGATGCCGCTCTTGATGGCCGCCTCGCCCGCGCCGCGTCCGCCGGAGCGGTCCACGGGCAGCTGGCCCACGCCCTTGAAGAAGGCCGCCGTGAGCTTGCCCTTCACGCCCGGAGACGTGAAGTACTCCGCCTTCGCGATGAAGGTGACCTTGCGGTCGAGGACCGCGGGCAGGAAGAAGGAGTCCGAGAAGGAGAGATGGTTGCTCGCCAGGATGGCCGGTCCCTCGGCGGGTACGTTCTCAAGGCCTTCCACCCAGGGCCTGAAGCCGAGCTTCAGGGGCCCTCCGATGGCGACCTTCATTGCGCCGTAGATCAAACCGTGTGCCTCCTGTTAAGTGTGGATCAGACCTTAACCCGCAGTAGCTCCAAAGGGCCCGACGACCCTGGTCGGTGTCAGTCCGGTCGCGTACGGTGAAGTACTCCTCCACATCTCACGAAGGAGACCGAAGTGCCGGTCCTCCCCGGAGCCGAGCCGTACCGCCACGAGGGCGGCGAGGTCGGCGTCCTCCTCTGTCACGGCTTCACCGGTTCCCCGCAGTCCCTGCGCCCCTGGGCCGAGTACCTCGCGGACCGCGGCCTGACCGTCTCGCTCCCGCTGCTGCCCGGGCACGGCACACGCTGGGAGGACCTCCAGGTCACCGGCTGGCAGGACTGGTACGCGGAGGTGGAGCGGGAGCTGCGCGCGCTCCTGGAGCGGTGCACGGAGGTCTTCGTCCTCGGCCTCTCCATGGGCGGCGCGCTCACGCTGCGTCTTGCCGCCCGGCACGGCGACGAGGTGCGGGGCATCGTCCTGGTCAACCCGGCGAACAAGGTGCACGGCCTGGCCGCGCACGCGCTGCCGCTCGCCCGGCACCTGGTGCCCTCGACGAAGGGCATCGCCAGCGACATCGCCCTTGAGGGCTCGGAAGAGATCGGTTACGACCGGGTGCCGCTCCACGCGGCGCACTCGATGCGCCGGTTCTTCCAGCGGCTCGACCGTGAACTGCCGCAGGTGACCCAGCCGTTGCTGCTCCTGCACAGCCCGCAGGACCATGTGGTGCCGCCCGCCGACTCGGCCAGGATCCTCAGCCGGGTGTCGTCCACGGACGTCACCGAGACCATCCTGGAACAGAGCTACCACGTCGCGACGTTGGACCACGATGCGGACCGGATCTTCGAGGAGAGCTACGCGTTCATCGGCCGGCTCGCCCCCAGTGTCGGTAAGGAAGGGACGGCCACCGGTGGCTGAGCAGGACCGAATCGAACCCGACGGCGACGAGAGCCGCGAGCCCGAGAAGAGGCAGGAGCCCGCAGAAGGCCAGGGACTGCCGCTCGACGAGGACGCGGCCTGGCAGGCGATCGTCGCGGGGTACGGCCAGGAACCGGCGGACCCGCCGGGCGCCAAGCCCTTCAAGTCCATCGAGGACCTGGCGCTGCTCGAACCGGAGACGAACGGCGCTCCGGATGCCGCGGCCAAGGACGCCACCGCCCCCGACGACCCGGACGACTCCGGGTCCAAGAAGACGCTCGGCGGCTCCGTCTCGTTCGCCCCCGGCGTGGGCGGCCCGCGTGACTACGAAACCCCCGAGGCCTCGGACGACGACCTGGGCGAGGACGACGAGGGCCACTTCGTCCCGCCGGAGCCGCCACCGCTGCCCGCCGCGGACGTCACGGCGAAGTTCGCCTGGCTCGCCGTGCTCGGCGGCCCGCTGCTGCTTCTGCTCGCGGTGCTGCTCGGCTGGGAGATGACGTGGTGGCTGACGGCGCTCAGCATCGGCGGCTTCCTCGGCGGCTTCGGCACGCTGGTGTCGCGGATGAAGGGCGACGACGAAGAGGACGACGACCCGGGCCGCGGCGCGGTGGTCTAGGGGGCTAGGGCCTCTCGGCTGCGGGGATCCTGAGGGCGGCGAGCACCGGCAGATGGTCGGTGGCCGCCCGCAGATCCGCCTCGCTCACCCCGTCGAGCTCCAACGGCACACCGCAGCCGATGACTTCGACCCCGGCCGTCGCGAAGATCGCGTCGATGCGCTGGTGCGGGTCCCACGGCGTCGAGGTGTTCTCGCCGCCCCAGGGCGCGGTCGCCCAGCAGTCCCGCAGCTCCGACGCGAGCCTGCGGAACGTACGCCCCTTGGGCCGGTCGTTGAGGTCACCGCCCGCGACGGCGTGCTCCACGCCCATCCCGGCGAGCCGGTCGAGCAGCATCCCGCCCTGTGCGTACCGCTCGTCGGTCTGCAGGCTCAGATGACAGCTCAGGACGCCGAGCCTGGCGCCGCCGAACCGCACGACAGCGGTCGCGAAGCCGCGCCGGTGCAGTCCTGGCGTCAGCGGAAGCAGCACGTCCTCGGTCCGCTCGACGGTGGCCCGCAGCGAGCAGAGCAGCGCGGGCCCCGAGGCGGTGGCACCTCCCGAGAGCATCACCAGATCGGCGGCGCGGGCGAGCCGCGCCAGCTTCTTGCGCCACCGGAAGAAGCGGGGCGCCTCCTGGACGAGTACGAGATCGGGCGCGCACGCGGCGATGACCCGGGCCAGCGCGTCGGTGTCGTCCCGCATGGACCGGATGTTGTAACTGAGCACCCGGATCACGGCTGAACCGTCGTCTTCGGTCCGGGAGTTGGGGAGCGTCACCATGGGGATCAAGATACGCGCTGAGCGGCACGGCAACGACGAGGCCCGCCGCCCCGAAAGGGACGGCGGGCCTCAGGCGCGATCAGCGGGAACTACCCCTGGCGCGCCAGGTCGGCGGCGCCCACGAGCCCCGCCTTGTTGCCCAGCTGCGCCGCGAGCACCTGCGCGTGCGGACGCCACTGCCCGCCGATGAGCCACCGCCGGAAGGACTTCCGGATCGGGTCGAGCACCAGCTCGCCCTCGTCGGAGAGCCCGCCGCCCACGATGAACGCGGAGGGGTCGAAGAGCGAGGCCAGGTCGGCCAGGCCCGCGCCGGCCCAGCGGGCCAGCTCGCGGTAGGAGTCGACGGCGACGGGGTCGCCCTGCCGGGCCGCCTCGCTGATGTGCTTGCCCTGGATGCCCTCGACCGTGCCGTCGCCGAGCCCGAGGAGGATCTCCGCGGCCTCCGGCGTCGCGTTGGCCCGCTGCTGGCCGTACCGCACCAGGGCGCGGCCCGACGCGTACTGCTCCCAGCAGCCCTGGCTGCCGCAGCCGCACAGCAGCCCGTCCGGGACGACCCGGATGTGCCCGAACTCGGCGGCCACGCCGAAGCGCCCGCGCCGCAGCTTGTTGCCGATGATGACGCCGCCGCCCAGGCCCGTGCCCAGCGTGATGACGATGACGTCCTCGTGGCCCTGGCCCGCGCCGAAGCGGTATTCGCCCCAGGCCGCGGCGTTCGCGTCGTTCTCGACGACGACCGGCAGTCCGACCCGCTGCTCGACCTTGTCCTTGAGCGGCTCGTGGCGCCAGTCGATGTTCGGTGCGAAGAGAACGGTGGCGCGCTTGTCGTCGACGTAACCGGCGGCGCCGATGCCGACGGCCTCCACGTCGTTCCCCTTGCCGGCCCCGGACACGGCGGCACAGATCGCGTCCACGATGCCTTCGGCGGTCGGCGGCGTGGGCACCTTGTGGGTGTCGAGAATGGTGCCCTCTTCGTCGACCACTCCGGCCGCGATCTTTGTGCCGCCGATATCGACGCCGATGGTGAGTCCCATGTGTCCCTCAGTTTCGGTCGAGCCCCGCTATGGGCAACCGTACCCGAGGGGTAGTCAGTCCAGGTCGATGTGTTCCGCGGGACCGGGGCCCTCGTCGCGGGGGTCGGGACCCTTCGCGGCGTCGCTTCCGCGGGTCCAGCGGCCCTCCTGGCCCTCGACCGCGGAGCGGTAGGCGGCGAGCAGTTCACTGCCCGCGGCGGCGAGGTGGTCGAAGACGTCGGGGTTGCGCTCGATGACCGGCTCGACGGCAGCCTTCGCCTGCTGGACGACCTGCTTCACGGTCTGCTCGACGGCGCCCTGAGCGACCGCGCCGAACAGCGGCCCCTGGAGTCCGGTCAGCTTCTCCGACACGGCGTCGACGAGCTTGCGCAGCTCCTCGCCCGCCGATCCGGGTGGCGGCCCGTACTGGGCACGGCGCCGGGCCTTCTCCTCCGCGAGGTCCTCGGCGCACGCCTTCTCCCACGCGTCGGCGTCGGTGTCGGCCGCTTCGGGTTCGGGCACTTCGCGCTCGGTGGCATCGCTCATGACGGACAGACTCCTGCGGAGGGCGGCTATGGATTCGTACTCTCGACGTTACCCGAACGGCGGTTGCCCGTTCACCGTGTCTGCGGCCACAGATCCGGGTCCGGCGAGAACCGGACGCGCAGCTCGCCGTCGCGCAGTCCGGCGCCCGCGACGGTGCAGCGGCGCAGGGCGGAGGGCAGGGTGACGATGCGCCGGAAGGGACCCGCGGTGACGACCAGTTCGTCGCCGCGCCTGATCAGGCCGAGCTCTTCGCGCACGGCTCCGGGGAGCGGGATGTGCCAGACCAGTACGCCGTCGTCGGCGAGGGCGTCGAGGACGGGCCACTTCACGGGCTCGGGCGCCGCGGCGGGGGCGGGCACCCCGAGGGCGGCCAGGTCGTCGGCGCCGCGCGGATCGCGCCCCAGGTGCGGGAGCGGGCCGAGGCGCTCGCCGTACGTGTCCTCCCACTCGGCCAGCGTCTTGCGCTGCTGGGCGACGAGCCCGGAGAGCCACGTGCCCGCGGTGTCGTCGGGCAGGACGCGGTTGGCGGTCAGGGCGTCGGTGCGCAGGCCCTGCAGGGCGAGGCCGGTGGCGGCGGCGCGCACGGCGTCGGCGCCCGCGGGGCCCGGCTCGGCGACCAGGCGGACGGTCGTGCCCGGGTCCTCGATCACGGCCTGCGCGGCGGCGAGTTCGATGTCCCAGCGGGCCGCGGTCTCGTACAGCCAGGCCGCGGGCATCGGGACGCCCGCGATACGGCCGAGCATCGGCCGCAGGGCGCGGGCGGCCTGCCGCTCGGCGGGAAGGAGCCTGCGGAGGTAGCGGCGCAGCTGCTCGGGGAGGGCGAGGACCGCGAGGGCGCGGGGCGCCGGTGGCAGGTCCACGACCACGGTGTCGTACGCGCCCTGCCCGGCGTCGCGCAGGGCGCGCAGCAGGGCCAGCTCGTCGCTGCCGGGCAGCGGGGTGAGCTCCTCGCCTTCGAGGCGTCCGGCGCCCAGCAGGTCGAGCGCGGATCCCGCACGCTGCTGCAGGGCCAGGAGGTCGTCACGGAACTCGTCGCCGGGGGCCAGTCCCTGGACGGTGAGGTTCGCGTGCTCCGCGCCCAGAGTGTCGACGCGGTCCGCCGAGATCAGCAGGGTCCGCTTCCCCTCGCGGGCGGCGGACAGCGCCGTGGCCGCGGCGACTGTGGTTCGGCCTGAGCCGCCGGGGCCGGTGAGCAAAAGGGTGCGCATAAGGGTGAACGGTACGTGAGCCGGCGGGGGCTCCCTTGACCGCGGGCCGGTGGCCCGTGCCGCCGCTTCGTGGGCGGATCTTCCCCGCCCACCCACCGGATCGCCCCCGCGGTGTCAGGCCTTCGGGCCCGACTCCACCCGCTTCTTCAGTCCCGCGAGCGCCCGGTCGATGATGACCTTCTCCGCCTTGCGCTTGATCATCCCGAGCATGGGGATCTTGACGTCGACGATCAGCTTGTACGTGACCTCCGTGCCGGTCCCCGACGGCTTGAGGAGGTACGACCCGTCGAGCGAGCGCAGCATCTGCGACTTGACGAGGGTCCAGCTGACCTCGTTGTCGCCGGTCCACGTGTAACCGAGCGTCTGGTCGTCCTTGATCGCGCCCGCGTCCATGACGAGGCGGACCTGCTTGGCGCGGCCCTGGTCGTCGGTGTCGAGGACCTCGGCCTCCTTCACCTCACCCGTCCAGTCCGGGTAGCGCGCGAAGTCGGCGATCACTGCCATCACCTCGGCCGGTGCCGCCTCGATCGTGATGCTCGAGCTGGTGTGTTCCGCCATCGCTGTGGCTCCTCCAGATGCGGTCCGGTACGGGGGTGGTGTCTACGTGTGTGACGCGTGAAGGCTACCGCGCACGAAGTGGCCGACCGTCACCACTCCAGGGCCCACGGCCTGCCCGAGCTCGCGAAGTGCCCCACGTTCACACACTCGGTCGCCCCGATCCTCATCCGCCGCGTCAGAGGCTGATGGACGTGGCCGAAAAGTGCGTACCTCGGGCGGGTCTTGTGAATGGCCGTGAGCAGCGCCCTGCTGCCCCGCTCGAAGCGGCGGGCGACGGTGTCGTACACAAGCTCGGGGACGTCCGGCGGGATGTGCGTGCAGAGCACGTCGACCTCGCCGACGGCCTCGATCTTGGCCGCGTACTCCTCGTCGCTGATCTCGTAGGGCGTCCGCATGGGCGTGCGCAGGCCGCCGCCGACGAAGCCGAAGACCCGGCCGCCGATCTCGGCCCGGCCGCCGTCGAGGACGGTGGTGCCGGGGCCCGCGTACTCGGACCAGAGGGCCGGTATGTCGACATTGCCGTACGTGGCGTACGTCGGTGTGGGGAAGGCGGCGAACATCTCGGCGTACTGCTTGCGCACCGCCTTCTCGATGGCCTGCCCGCGGTCCATCCCCGCCCACAGCCGGGCGCCGAAGTCCCTGGCCTCGTCGAACCGGCGGGCGGTGCGCAGTTCGACGAGGTGGTCGGCGTTCTCCTCGCCGAAGAGGTCGGGGAAGATTCCGCGCGAGTGGTCGGCGTAGTCGAGGAAGAGGACCAGGTCACCAAGACAGATGAGCGCGTCGGCTCCCTCGCCCGCGCGGGCGAGATCCTTTGTGTTGCCGTGCACGTCACTGACCACATTGACCCGGAAACCTGGCATGCCGATCACCCTAGAACGAGCGGGCAAACGTGGGTAGAGGCCCGGAGAGGGGGTGAGATGGGGGCGGACCTGCGGTTACTTCCGAGTCGGGAATGGCGTGGCGTACTGTGCGGTTCAGACCACAAACGTCGTGTGACGCACCGAACATCTGGCCCGGACCCCCTACCGAACAAGCCATACCCATGGGTAACGTCCGGGCAGTCCAGTAGTGCTCCAGCCTTCTTTCCCCCCATTTCCACGGAGCACCTGCCCGATCTTGGACCGCACCGTCGCATCGCACAACGTCGTGGCGCCGGCGCCCTATGTAGGAGCAGCAGTCTTGCGCGAGTTCAGCCTTCCGGCCCTGTACGAGGTCCCTGCGGACGGCAATCTGACCGACATCGTCCGCAGAAATGCCGCGCAGCATCCGGATGTCGCCGTCATCGGCCGCAAGGTGAACGGCACCTGGCAGGACGTCAACGCCAAGACATTCCTCGTCGAGGTGCGCGCCGCAGCGAAGGGGCTCATCGCCTCCGGAGTGCGCCCCGGCGACCGCGTCGCCCTGATGTCCCGCACCCGCTACGAGTGGACGCTCCTCGACTTCGCGATCTGGAGCGCGGGCGCGATCACCGTGCCGGTGTACGAGACGAGCTCGGCCGAGCAGATCCAGTGGATCCTCGGCGACTCCGGCGCCGTGGCGATCATCGTGGAGCTCGACGCGCACAGCGCCGCCGTCGACGCCGTGCGCGACCGGCTTCCCGACCTGGTCAACGTCTGGCAGATCGACCGCGGCGGCGTCGCCGAGCTGAACCGCGCGGGCGCCGACGTCTCCGAGGAGACCGTCGACGAGCGCGGCGCGGTCGCGGGCGCCGACGACCCGGCCACCATCGTCTACACCTCGGGCACCACGGGCCGCCCCAAGGGCTGTGTCCTCACGCACCGCAGCTTCTTCGCCGAGTGCGGGAACGTGGTGGAGCGCCTGAAGCCGCTGTTCCGTACCGGTGAGTGCTCCGTCCTTCTCTTCCTTCCCGTCGCGCACGTCTTCGGGCGCCTGGTCGAGGTCGCCGCGCTGATGGCGCCGATCAAGCTGGGCCACGCGCCGGACGTCAAGAACCTCACGGACGAGCTGGCGTCGTTCCGGCCGACCATGATCCTGGGCGTCCCGCGCGTCTTCGAGAAGGTCTACAACTCGGCGCGCGCCAAGGCGCAGGCCGACGGCAAGGGCAAGATCTTCGACAAGGCCGCGGACACGGCGATCGCGTACAGCCGCGCGCTCGACACCCCGAGCGGTCCCTCGCTCGGCCTGAAGATCAAGTACAAGACGTTCGACAAGCTGGTCTACAGCAAGCTGCGGGCCGTCCTCGGCGGTCGCGGCGAGTACGCGATCTCGGGCGGCGCGCCGCTCGGCGAGCGCCTCGGCCACTTCTTCCGCGGCATCGGCTTCACGGTCCTGGAGGGCTACGGCCTCACCGAGTCGTGCGCGGCCACCGCCTTCAACCCCTGGGACCGCCAGAAGATCGGCACGGTCGGCCAGCCGCTGCCCGGCTCGGTCGTCCGGATCGCCGACGACGGCGAGGTGCTGCTGCACGGCGAGCACCTGTTCACGGAGTACTGGAACAACGAGGGCGCGACCGAAGAGGCGCTGGCCGACGGCTGGTTCCACACGGGCGACATCGGCACGCTCGACGAGGACGGCTACCTCCGGATCACCGGCCGCAAGAAGGAGATCATCGTGACGGCGGGCGGCAAGAACGTCGCCCCCGCGGTGATCGAGGACCGTATCCGCGCGCACGCCCTTGTCGCGGAGTGCATGGTCGTGGGCGACGGCCGGCCCTTCGTGGGCGCGCTCGTCACGGTGGACGACGAGTTCGTGGGCCGCTGGGCCCTGGACCACGGGAAGCCCGCGGACTCCACGGCGGCTTCCCTGCGCAAGGACGCGGACTTCCTCGCGGAGATCCAGAGCGCGGTGGACGACGGCAACGCGGCGGTCTCCAAGGCGGAGTCGGTGCGCAAGTTCCGTGTCCTCGCTTCGCAGTTCACGGAGGAGTCGGGCCACCTGACGCCTTCGCTGAAGCTGAAGCGGAATGTTGTGGCCAAGGACTACGCGGACGAGATCGAGGCGATTTACCGCGGGTAGCGTTGGCGGGGCCGCCCACTCGCCGTGGGGGGCTCGTCTTGATGCGCGACTCACGGTCGCTTGTGGTTGCTCGCGCAGTTCCCCGCGCCCCTGAAGGGGCGCGGGGAACTGCGCGGCCAGCCCGTGACAGCGGTCAGTCGCGCACCAACCCCCAGCGGCACCCCGTCAGGCGCTACAGAAGCTCCTTAAGACGCTCGGCCAAGAGATCCCAGCGCCACCGCTCCTCCACCCACTCCCGGCCCCGCTCCCCCATCCGCGCCCGCAGCTCCGGGTCCTGGAGCAGGGTGACGATCCGGTCGGCCGCGTCCTCCGGGGAGCCGCCCCGGACGACCCACCCCGTCTCACCGTCTAGCACCGCGTCCGGCGCCCCGCCGGAGTCACCGGCCACGACCGGGAGGCCGGTCGCCGAAGCCTCCAGGTAGACGATCCCGAGGCCCTCCACGTCGAGGCCGCCCCGCCGGGTCCTGCACGGCATGGCGAAGACGTCGCCCGCGCCGTAGTGCGCCGGGAGTTCCTCCCACGGCACCGCCCCGGTGAAGCGAACCGAGTCCGAGACCCGGGTCTCGGCAGCCAGCTTCCGCAGCTCCTTCTCGTAGGGGCCGCCCCCGACGATCAGGAGCACCGCTTCAGGCTCCGCCGCCAGAATCCTCGGCATGGCCAGGATCAGCGTGTCCTGCCCCTTGCGCGGCACGAGCCGCGAGACGCAGACCACGACCGGCCGGTCCGTCAGACCGAGGCGGGCCCGCACCGCGTCCCCGCCCGAGCCGGGGTGGAAGGTCTTCTCGTCGACGCCGGGCGGAAGTTGGACCATCCGTCCGGCCGCCGCGGGGCTCAGCGCCGCGGCGATGCGCGAGCGCGTGTACTCACCCAGATAGGTGATCGTGTCCGTCGAGTCGCCGATGCGGCGGAGCAGTTGGCGTGACGCGGGCAGCTGGGCCCAGCCCGCCTCGTGCCCGTGCGTCGTGGCGACAAGACGCCTCGCGCCCGCCTTCCGCAGCGCCGGGCTCATCAGGCCGAGCGGCGCCGCCGCCCCGAACCACACCGACTCACAGCCGTGTTCCCGCAGGAGCGCGACCGCGCGCCGCGTGACGCGCGGGGTCGGGAGCAGCATCGTCGTGGGGTCGCGTACGACCTTGAAGGGCTGCTCGGCGTCGAAGGCGGCCGTCGCATCGGCGCCCTCGCGCCCCCGCTTCCACGTGGAGGCGTAGACGACGAGCTGTTCGGGGTCCAGGCGCAGCGCCATGTTGTGCAGGAACGCCTGGATGCCACCGGGCCTGGGCGGGAAGTCGTTCGTGACGATCAGGGTCTTGTGCATCGTCGCCGACAGTACCCAAAGCCCGCGAAGGCGTGGAACGGCCTCGCCCCCTTGACCGGCCCCGCCTCTTGGCCCATGCACAGCCATGCCCGGCATCATGACTCACCGAACCACAATGAAGTATCCGAAAAGGGGCGTGGTGCGCGTGGTGCGGATCCTGACCGTCTGGGCCTTGACCAGGACCGTGCTCCTGCTCTGCGTCCTCAAGGTGCTCACCGCGCCGGGCCCCGACGTGACCAGCGACGTCTCCGTCATCTACCAGGGCTGGTACGAGGTCCTGCGCACCGGCACCTTCCCGCTCGACGACGTCACCTGGCAGTATCCGCCGGCCGCCGCCCTCGCGATCCTCTCCCCCGCCCTGCTGCCCTTCCTCGGCTACGCATCGGCCTTCTTCGTGCTCGCCTTCCTCGCCGACGCGCTCGTCTGCGGGCTGCTCCTGTACACGGGCCGGCGGCCCGGCAAGTCCCCGCGGGGGGCCTGGGTGTGGGTCGTGGGCGTGGCGCTGCTCGGGCCGACCGTGTACGCCCGCTACGACGTGATGGTCACGGCCGTCGCGGTCGCCTCGCTGCTCGCCGGGGCCCGGCATCCCCGCACGATGGGGGCGCTCGCGGGGTTCGGCGCGCTGCTCAAGGTGTGGCCCGCGCTGCTGCTCATCGGCATGCCACGCGCGCGTGCCACCCGGAGTTCCTGGGGCGCGGCGGCCGCCACCGCCGTCGGTCTGACCCTCGCCTTCCTGGTGACGATGCCCGGCGCGCTGGCCTTCCTGACCTTCCAGCGCGACCGCGGCACCGAGGTCGAGTCGCTCGGCGCGCTCGTCTTCCACGTCGCACGCCACCTCGGCTGGCGGGGCGAGGTGCAGCTCAACTACGGCTCGGTGGAGTTCCTCGGCCCGTACGTCCCGCTGGTCAGCACGGTGGCCCAGGGGCTCTCCGTGGCGGCCCTGTGCTGGCTGCTCGTGTGGCGGCTCCGCGCGCGTGCCTGGTCGGCGAGCACGGTCGCGGACGCGGCCTTCGTCGCCGTCCTGCTGTTCACCGCGACGAGCCGCGTGATCAGCCCGCAGTACCTCCTGTGGCTGGTCGGGGTCGCCGCCGTGTGCATGGCGTTCCGTGGGAGCCGCATGGTGCTGCCCGCGCGCCTGGTGCTCGCGGCCACGTTCGTCACGTTCCTGGAGTTCCCCGTCTGGTTCTCGCACGTGGTGGCGAGCGATCCGCTGGGCATCGCCCTGCTCTTCGTACGCAATGGTCTGCTCGTCGCCGCGGCCCTGATCGCCTGCCGGAACCTGTGGCGCCGGACGGTGTCCGAACCCCGGGGCCGTGAGCGCGCGTCGGCGCCCGCGGGCGTCAGCCGAGCTCCGAGCGCAGATACGTACGCCAGCGCGCCGTGAACTCCTCCGGGGTGGTGTCCAGGACGTCCCTGAGCGCGTCCTCCACCGCACCCGGCCGCTTCTTGTGCGCGCCGACCGCTTCGTAGAAGCCCGTCAGCTTCGCCTCGCCCCACTGGTCGGCGATCATCCGGCAGGCCAGCCACGACCCTTCGTACGCCTGGGCCAGCTTCCCCGCGTCCCCGCTGAAGCCGAACGCGTCGTCCTCGGGGAGCGCGCCGGGCGGCTGCTCCCGCTGGACGGCGCGGCGCAGTTCGGGGGCGGCCTGTGCGGCGGTGCGGCCGGTGCCGCGGTAGCCCACCCAGTCGGCGAACCCTTCGGAGAGCCACAGCGGGGTGGCCTGCGAGGTGTGCGCGCGGGTGGCGACATGGGTCGTCTCGTGCGTGAGGACGACCTGCTTGCCGAAGTCGCCGAGCACTCCGTACGCCTCGGGGTTGACGATGATCCGGTCGGCGGGCGCGGCTCCGGAGCCGCCCGCCTCGCCCGTGGTCACCGCCGCGATCCCCTGGTACCCGGAAGCGGGCGACCCCAGCAGCCCCGCCATGCCGTCCAGGGACCTGGGCACCAGGACGACGACCCGCTGCGGCCACTTCCCCGGCCAGGCGGCCCGCACCAGGGGAACCGCGCGGTCGGCGAGGTCCGCGTACCCGCGCAGCGTCGTCTCGTCCCGCTCGCTGCGCCCGATGCCGAGGACAAGGCTGTGAGTGCCCCGTACGGACGTGACGGGCCCCTGGTCCCAGAGTTGCTGCGTGGCCTTCTTGGCGGGGCGCTCAGCGGCGACGTACCACCCTCCGTCGCGCTCCTGGAGCGTGAGCACGCGCGAGGTGACGAGCGGCTCGCTGTCGTAGCCCTTGATGCGGTACCGCAGGTCCGCGGTGGCCTTGGCCCGCCCGCCGCTGCGCTCGAAGCCCGTCAGGCGGTACTGCCAGGAAGCGAGCGGCATGTCGCGGAGGTTGTCCCAGTCCTCGTCGGCCCCGGCACCGTGCCCCGTCGCGCGGTACGCCTTCGCGTCCCGGGCGAGCACCGCCTCCGCGCGCCGGTCGAGCACCCTGCGCACGTCCGAGGGCGCGGCATCGGGCGCGGAAGGGCCGCCGCACCCGACGAGCAGGGCGACACAGATTCCAAGGACCCACGACCCACGCCCGCGACCAGCCACGTTTCAGATCGTACGGGCAGCGGGCCGCGGGCGGACGGTCAGATCCGCGTCACCGACGAGACCGGCATCATGCCGACCGGGTCGTAGCGCACGGGCGCTCCGGGGTAGGGCGCGTGCACGACCTGGCCGTTGCCCATGTACATCCCGATGTGGCTGGCGTCGTCGCGGTAGGCCACGAGGTCACCGGGCTGCGCCTGGGACATGGGCACCTGGCGCCCGGCGTACCGCTGGGCCTGCGAGGTGCGCGGCAGGCCGACGCCCGCCTGTGCGTACGACCACTGCGTCAGGCCCGAACAGTCGAACCCGGAAGGACCGTTGGCGCCCCACACGTAGGGCTTGCCGACCGCCGAGCGTGCCGCGGCGATGGCGGCGGCTGCGCGCGAGGAGGACGGCGCGGCGCCCCCGAGGTCCGGCATGTCGTCGCGTCCCGAGCGCGACGTCCTGTCGTACTTCTCCCGGTCCTGCGAGGACAGCGAGTTGAGCAGCTTGCGCGCTTTGCCGAGCTTGTGCTCGACGCTCCGCTTGTGGCGGGCCACCGCGGTGCGGCTCTTCTCCAGCTCGGAGAGCTTGTGCCCGGCCTCCGTGCGCTCCTGGGCGAGGCTGCGCTGGGCCTTCTGCAGATCGGTGAGTTCACCGGCCTGCCGGGCGCTGATGCGGTCGAGGGCCGCCGCCTTGTCCAGATAGGCGTCCGGGTCGGAGGAGAGCACCAGGGCGAGGGAGGGGTCGATGCCGCCCGAGCGGTACTGCGCCCCGGCGAGCGAACCGAGCGCGCCGCGCATGGTGTTGATGCGCTCCTGGCCGCGGGCGACGCTGTCCTTGGCCCGCTCGACCTGCTTGCGCAGCGTGTCCGCGCGCTCGTCGGCCTTGTTGTACGCCTCGGTGGCCTTCTCGGCCTGCTCGAAGAGGCGGTCCACCTTGGCCTTGGTGGCGGCCGGGGTGTCCTGCGGTGCGGCGCCCGCCGGTGTGGCGGCTAGTGCGGCCGCGGCGGTTGCCGCGGCGGCTGACAGTACGTAAACAGTGGCGCCGCGCGTGCTCCGGTCCAGACCGGACAGCGCGGGACGACGATGGGACCCCACGGGAAGCCGCTCTCCCTCCGCTGACGGACCCCCGGACGAAGGACGAACCGGGGGAAAGTCCCCCCGATCCGTCGGGGGAATGCGCGCGACAGTAGCCGTGGGACCACGTCACGGCCAAAGACCCGGCCGTGCACACAACGTGACGCCCCGCCGGAGACGCAGGTCACCGACGGGGCGCGGGGTCAGCGGGAGTTGCCGTAATTCGCCCGTTTGGGCGGCACTCCGGTCGTTTCAGATGCGGACGGCCGAGGGTGAACCCCGGCCGACGAGCGTCAGATGCGGACGCCGAACTGGAAGGAGCCGATGGTGGACATCGACTCGTAGCGCACCACGGCACCCGGCTTCGGGGCGTGGAGCACCTGGCCGTTGCCGGCGTAGAAGCCGACGTGCGCGAGGCTGTTGAAGAACACCAGGTCGCCGGGCTTCAGCTCGCCGCGGCCGATCTTCGTGCCGTCGTTCTGCTGGGTGTACGTGGTCCGGGTGATCTGCACACCGGCCTGGTTGTACGCCCACTGCGTGAGGCCGGAGCAGTCGTAGGAGTTGGGGCCGCTGCCGCCGGAGACGTAGGGCTTGCCGATCTGCGTCGCGGCGGCGCTCAGGGCGGCCTGGCCGCGCTGCGAGGCCGGCACCTCCTTGCCGAGGTCCACACGGTCGCCGGCGTCGCGGCTCGCGCGGGTCTCCTTGGCGGCGAGGGCCGCCTTCTCCTTGGCGGTGAGGGTGTTGAGCAGCTGCTGGGCCTCGCCGAGCTTGCTCTGGACTTCCTTCTTCTTCTTGCCCAGTTCCTTGCGCGTGTCGGCGAGGTCCTTGAGCTTGTCGGAAGCCTCCTTGCGCTCCTGCGCGAGGGTCCGCTGCTTCTCCTGGACCTTCTTGAGCGCCTCGACCTGCTGACCGCTCAGCTGGTCCATGGTCGACGCCTTGTCGAGGTAGTCGTCCGGGTCGGCCGAGAGGAAGAGCTGGACGGAGGGGTCGAGGCCGCCGGAGCGGTACTGCGCGCTGGCCATCGAACCGAGGCCGCCGCGCAGGTCGTTGAGGTCCTCCTGGCCGCGGGCGACCTTGTCCTGAAGCTCGCCGATCTCCTTCTCGAGCTTCTCCTGCTTCTCCTTGGCGCCGTTGTACCGGTCGGTGGCCCGGCCCGCGTCCTCGTAGAGCTTGTCGACCTTGGACTTGACCTCGTCCTTGCTCGGCTTCTCACTCGGCGTCGCGTTGGCCGCCTGGGAGGTGAGTGCGACGGCAGCGGCGGCGGTCGCGGTGAGCACGGTCACCCGCGCGCGGCTCGGCTGCTTGGGTCGGCGGTGGGACGCCACGAAGGCGGCTCCTTCTCCTCCAGCCGCCTGCCGAGATCCGGCGGGCGGGTACCACCGCTGCCACCCCGGATGGGTGATCAACCGAGCGGAGGTTCGAGGCGAGACCCTAGTGACCTTCTTGTGATCAGTTCAAATCCTGACCGACAAAAAGTGGGGTGCGGGGCGCATATTTTACCGATAACGCACAGGCAGTGATGATCAATTGACGCTACGTCGCGTAGTCGACGCCCCAATTCGGGCATAGGGAACAGGAGTTACTTGCGCACCCTTTGCCACCCGAAAGCGGCGCACGCAGGTCCGCGAATGCGACGTACGTCAGCCACGCGAAAGCGGCATGAATCAGCCGCGCGAAAGACGCTTCAGGAGGACGGCCGAAGCGACCGGACGCGCCCCCGCCTTCGCGATCCCGTCGGCCACTTCGCGGTCGGTCGACACGACGACCACCGGGCGCCCGGGAGGCTCGGCGCGCACCAATTGGCGGATCAGTTCGTCCGCGGTGACGCCGGCCTTCGAGAAGAGCACCCGCACCCCGCGCGGCGGCGCGAGCAGCACGGGCGCGGCGAGTTCGGCCCCGTCGAAGACGCACGTCATCTCGGCGCCGGTCTGCGCGGCGAGCTGGGAGAGCGAGCCGAGCAGCCGCAGCCGCTGCTTCTCCAGGGGCATCGTCGGGTAGCCGGTCTTGGTGACGTTGTAGCCGTCCACGACCATGTGCGCCTGCGGCAGCGCGAGCAGCTGGTCGATGATCGCCGGGTCGTTCTCGGAGAGCGCGCGGGCCGCGATGTCCTTCGGGGTCATGCGCCCCGGCTCGACGGCGTCCACGGTCTCGGCGGGCCGCACGGAGACGGGCGGCAGGGCCAGTTCACGGCGCAGCCCCTGGGCGGACTCAAGGACCGTGTCGAGCAGCAGCCGCACCCGCATGTCCTCGACGCTGCGGCCCTCGCGCGCCGCCCTGCGGCTGGCCTCCAGGGCGGCCTCGGTCTCACTGAGCCGCGCCTTGAGACGCCGGGACTCGCTCTCGGCGGCGGACAACTGCGCCTGGCCCTCGGCCCGCGCGGCATCGGACTCGGCGGCGGCCTTGCGCAGGGCCGCCTCGCCGCGCTTGACGTCGCTGAGGGCGCTGCGCAGCTTGCGATGCATCGATTCGGCTTCCTTCTTCGCCGACTCCAGCTCCGTGCGCAGCCGTTCCGTCTCGGCCTTCGTGTGGCCGCGGGCCGCCGAGAGCTCCTCGCGCAGCCGTTCGAGCTCCGCCCGCGTCTCGTCGTCGACGCGCTCGGCGTCCGCCCGCAGGGCCTCCTCGCCCGCGGCGGTCACCAGCTTCACCCAGCCGGTGGGGCGCAGCACATAGGCCGCGGCCGCCACATCGAGGGGGTCCGCGGCCGGGGGTGGTGAACCCGCGTCCAGGGCGCCGGTGAGCTCGGGCTGCGCCTCTCTGAGACGTTCGCCGATGCGCTGCCGGAAGAGCGGGTCGCCCTCCAGGGCAGCGGCCATGGCGTTGCCCGCGAACTTCGTGCGCCGGGTCGGCGTGAAGCGGGCGTACTGCCGCAGCTGTGCGGGCAGTTCGCTGACCGTGAGGCCGCCGAAGCCGTCCGAGACGATCTGGACGACCCGCCGGCGCACTCCGTCGGGCAGCGGACGGTCGAGCACCTCAGCGGCGCCGTCGTCCGGCTCCCCGCTTGCGCTCTCCACCATCCGTCACCCCACTACCTGTGCGGGGCCCGCTCCCTCAGGAGCCGGCGCCCGGCCTGTCCACGAGTTCCACCTGGTCCACCGCGTTGCACCAACGGCAGCGCACCGACTCGATGGTCTCACTGACCACCTCGCGTTCCTCGACGTTCGACTCACCGGCCAGGTCGAGGTGCACATATTCGACGACCTTCGACGAGCGGGTCACGTCGAAACGCGTGAGGTTGCCGCAGAGCGCGCAGCGCCACCGGGTGGTGTCGGTCGGCAGGGGAACCGTCATCGTGGCTGTTCGCTTTCCTTCGGAATTCCATGGTGCGTGGTGTCCGTAACCCTAAGGCCTGTAAGGGGCTCCATGCGGCGGCCTCCCACGCGGCGGGGCGGTCTGTACGGTTTGCTGCGCTTACGTCATGCTCTGTTCATGATCAAGGCATGGGGTACGACGGCGGGCCGAATGCTCAGGGGTCAGTCGGCCCCGGTGACGTACGGCTTGATCGCCGCCTGCTCTCTGGTCTTCCTGATCTCCCCGGTGTCCGGGTTCAATCCGGTGTACGGCACGGGCGACGAGCTGCTCGCCGCCCAGCAGGCCTACTTCGCGCGCTGGGGCGTGGTCCCCTCCGAACTGTTCAGCGGGGCGCTGCGCCCCCTGCTCGCCCCGGCCACCGCTCTCTTCGTGCACGGCAGCTGGCTGCACCTCCTGGGCAACATGCTCTTCCTCTACGTCTTCGGGGCGATGGCCGAGGAACGGATGGGGCACCTCCAGTTCGCGCTCTTCTACCTCGGCTGCGGCTATCTCGCCCTGTTCGCCTACGCGGTCGCGCACGCGGGCTCCGACCAGACCCTGGTGGGCGCGTCGGGGGCGATCTCCGCGGTGCTCGGCGCCTTTCTGCGCCTCTTCCCCAAGGCGCGGGTCACCAGTCTCTTCCCGTTCCTCTTCTTCCTGCCGCTGCGCTTCCCGGCGTGGGTGGTGCTGCCGTTCTGGGTGGCGCTGCAGTGGCTGGCCGCGCTGCAGGGGGGCCAGGGGCCCGGTGTCGCGTATCTGGCCCACATCGTGGGGTTCTCGCTGGGCTTTCTCTACGCATGGGTGCGGTATGGCAGGACGGCTAGAGTGAAGACGCCAGCACCGGCCACAGAGGGAGACAGTCAGCCGTGATCACCGCGATCGTGCTCATCAAGACCAGCGTGGACCGGATCCCGGAGATCGCCGAGTCGATCGCCGCCCTCGACTGTGTCAGCGAGGTCTTCTCCGTGACCGGTACGTACGACCTGATCGCCATGGTGCGCGTCGGACGCCACGACGACCTGGCCGACGTCATCCCCGGCAAGATCAGCAAGATCCCGGGCGTGGAGGCGACGGACACGCACGTCGCGTTCCGCACGTACTCGCAGCACGACCTGGAAGCGGCGTTCGCGATCGGCCTCGACTCCTAGGCGTCCGCGATCGGCCTCGACTGCTAGGCGTCCGCGCCCGGCGCCGGATGAGGGTTTCTTCATCTGCGGCTCATGCTGCTCACGCCCTGCGCCCCGCACGCTCGCACGCATGGTCTTCTCCCACCGCATGGCCGCCCTGGCCGCCGTCGTGGCGATCCCGCTCGGCATCGCCGCGACCAGCTACGCCCTGACCGACAGCCCCGAGCCTCCCAAGGCCCCGCCCAAGGTGGAGCTGGAGAGCGGCTCGCCGTCCTCGTCGTCATCACCGTCATCACCGTCATCGCCCTCCTCACCGTCGTCGAAGCCCACCACCCCCAGGCCGACGCCGAGCGACGAGACGGTGTCCCCACCGCCGGTGAGCGAGAATTCCTCGGGCGATGACAACGACGACGACGGCAACGAAGGCAGCGGACAGGGCGACAACGACGACGACGGCCCCGGTGACGACGGCTGAGCGCCCGCACCGCTGGATATCCGCCCGTGTCCGCATCCTGCTCTGGCTGCTCGTCGTGATGACCGTCGCGCTCACCGCCGTCGCGGCCACCACGCGCTCCGTCCTGCTGCGCGACGTCGACCACCGCATCGACCGGCTGCTCGCCCAGGAGACCGCGGAGTTCACCAACCTCGCCCGCGAAGGGGTCGATCCGCACACGGGTGAGAAGTTCACCGCGCCCGACCCCCTCCTGCGGCTCTTCCTGTCCCGGCAGTACGCCGACCCCGACGAGGAACTCCTCGGCCTGGTAGGCCGCCCCGGCAAGGCGCCCGCGAAGAAGGAGCAGTCACGCGAGACACGGATCGGCCATCCGCTCGCCGAGGACACCGCCGCCCTGCGCACGGTCTTCGAGTCCCCGGACGCGACCGGCACGCTGCACCGCGACCGGGGCGAGGTCCGCTGGGCGAAGGTGGAGATCGCGGCGAGCGCGGGACATCCGGCGGCGGCGTTCGTCGTGGCCTTCCATCCGGCGGGCGAACAGGCCAAGGCGGGCGACGTGTTCACGATGCTGCTCGCCATCTCCGGGGTCGCGCTCCTGATGACGACGGGCATCGGCTGGGCCGTCGCCGGGCGCATCCTCAAGCCCGTACGCCTGGTGCGCACGACCGCGGCCCAGCTCACCGAACAGGATCTGACCCAGCGCATCCCCGTCCAGGGGCGGGACGACATCGCGGCGCTCGCCGAGACGTTCAACGGCATGCTCGACCGCCTGGAGCGCGCGTTCGCCGCGCAGCGCGAGTTCGTCGACGACGCCGGGCACGAGCTGCGCACGCCCATCACCATCGTGCGCGGCCATCTGGAGCTGATGGGCGACGATCCGGGAGAGCGCGAGGAGACGGTCCGGATCGTGATGGAGGAGCTCGACCGGATGAGCCGCATCGTCGAGGACCTCCTCCTCCTCGCCAAGGCCGAGCGCCCCGACTTCGTCACCCCGGAGCCGGTCCAGCTCGCCGAGCTGACCGCGGACGTCTTCGTCAAGGCGCGGGCGCTCGGCGACCGCGACTGGAAGCTGGCCGAAGTGGCCGACGGCGAGAGCGCCCTGGACCCTCAGCGCATCACCCAGGCGATGGTGCAGCTCGCCCAGAACGCCGTCCAGCACACGGTCCCCGGCCAGCGCATCGGCATCGGCTCGCGCAGCGCGGCGGGCCGGATCGAGCTGTACGTCGCCGACAGCGGGCCCGGCGTCCAGGCGCAGGACGCCGCGGTGATCTTCGAGCGGTTCCGGCGCGGCACCGCACGCCGCGGCGCCCGCGCCACCGGCGCCGGACTCGGCCTCGCCATCGTGCGGGCGATCGCCGAAGGGCACGGCGGCCGGGTCGAACTGCGGCCCACGGCGTCAGGCTCCGGCGGCGCCACCTTCGTACTCGTACTGCGGGAACAGGAGCCAGGACAGCCATGAACAACCGGATTCTCATCGTCGAGGACGAGGAGCGCATCGCCTCCTTCGTCGAGAAGGGCCTGCGCTCCAACGGCTTCACCACCAGCGTCGTCGGCGACGGCGAAGCGGCCTACGACTACGCCCTGACCGGCGGCTTCGATCTGGTCGTCCTGGACATCGGGCTTCCGGGCAAGGACGGCTTCACGGTCCTGCGCCAGCTGCGCGAGGCCCGCGTGTCCACGCCGGTCATCGTCCTCACGGCACGCGACTCGGTCCGGGACACGGTGGCGGGCCTTGAAGGCGGCGCCGACGACTGGATGACCAAGCCGTTCCGCTTCGAGGAGCTGCTCGCGCGGGTGCGCCTGCGGCTGCGTACGGCAGCGCGGGCGCCGGAGGTGACGGTGCTGCGCAGCGGGGAGCTCACGCTGGATCTGCGCACGCGCAGGGCGCGTGCGGGCGGGCGGACGGTGGATCTGACGGCACGTGAGTTCGTGCTGCTCGAACTCTTCCTGCGCCATCCGGGCCAGGTGCTCTCGCGGGAGCAGATCCTGTCGCACGTGTGGGGCTATGACTTCGACCCCGGGTCCAACATCGTGGACGTGTACGTACGGGCGCTGCGCAAGAAGCTGGGCGCCGAGCGGGTGGACACGGTGCGCGGCATGGGGTATCGACTGCCGGCGTGACCTCTGGGACCTGGCCCGCGCGGGTGAACTTTCCTTCATCCGCGGCTCATTGAGGGCTCACGGCAGGCCCCGAGGCTCGTCGTGTGACCCTGAATCCCCGCCAAGCCATCACCCTGTGCGTCGCGCTCAGCCTGTGCGCGCTGCTGGTGGTGCCCGGCAACTTCCCCGGCCTGAGCGGCGACGCACGGCTCACCCTCGCCGTGTTCGCGCTCGCGACCTGTGCGTGGATCGGTACGCCGATCGACGACACGTACATCGCGCTCGGCGCCGGCCTCGCGCTCACCGCGACCGGGGTGATCAGCAGCGACACGCTCTTCGGCACCCTCGGTGACGAGACCGTCTGGCTGCTGATCTGCGCCTTCGTGCTCGCGGCCGCCGTGGCCCGCAGCGGACTCGCGGGCCGGGCCGCGGCCTTCCTCGTCAGCGGGGCGCGCAGCGTACGGCAGTTGACGCACCTGACGACGGCCGCCCTGGTCGTCACGGCCTTCGCGGTGCCCGCCACGTCGGGCCGCGCCGCGCTCGCCCTGCCCGTCTTCCTCGCCCTCGCCAAGGTCCTCGCCGACCGCAGGCGCCTGGTGGTGATGCTCGCCCTGCTGTTTCCGACCGTCATCCTGCTCTCCGCGGTCGCGACCCTGATCGGCGCGGGCGCGCACCTGATCACGGTGTCCGTGCTGTGGGAGGCCACCGGGGAGCGCATCGGCTTCACGCAGTGGATGCTGCTCGGGCTGCCGCTCGCCATCGCCTCGTCCCATCTGGCGGCGGAGGCGGTCCTGTTGACGACGACACGGCGGGCCGACCGCAAGGGCCCGGTCCACATCACCGTCGAGCAGCTCCAGGAGCACAGCGAGCAGCCGGTGACCGGAGCCTGGGAGCCCGCCGAGACCCGCTGCGCCCTCCTGCTCGCCACGGTCGTCGCCCTCTGGTGCAGCGAACCGCTCCACCAAGTGCCGCCCGCCGTCGTCGCGTTGATCGGCGCGGTCGTCGCCTCGTCCCCCGCCCTTGGCACCGTACGCCTGAAGGACGCGCTGAAGACGGTGCCGTGGTCGCTGCTGCTCTTCATGGCCGCGACCATGGCGATGGGTGTCGCGCTCGCCGAGTCGGGGGCGGCGAAGTGGCTGGTGGGCGGGGTTCCGCTGGATGTGCCGCCCTGGCTCTTCCTGACCGTCGTCGTGGCGGTCAGCACGGCCGCGCACCTGCTCCTGCAGTCCCGCTCGGCCCGCTCGTCCGTCCTGGTCCCGCTGGTGGTCGCGGCGGCCGTCGGCGCGGGCGTCAATCCGGTCGCCGCCGCCCTGGCCTCCACCGCGGCCGCCGGCTTCTGCCACACCCTGCCCGCGTCCGCGAAGCCCGTCACGCTCTTCGCCGACATCCCCGGCACCCCCACCTACGCCCCGCGCGACCTGCTGCGCCTCTCCGCGGTCCTTGCTCCGCTGACCGCCGCGCTCGTCCTGCTCTTCGCCGTCGCGCTCTGGCCGCTGCTCGGCGTGCCCATCCGTTGACCCCACCCTTGAATCCACTCTGGAGACCGCCATGCTGACCCGTTTCGCCATCGCCCCCAGCGGCTTCAAGGAGTCCCTGTCCGCGCCGTCCGCGGCCGAGGCCATCGCCGAGGGAGTACGCCGTGTCGTCCCGCACGCCGAGACGGACCTGATTCCCCTGGTGGACGGCGGCGAGGGCACCGCGCGCGCCCTGGCCACCACCGGCGGCGGCCGCCTGGTCGCGCTGCCCGCCACCGGTCCCGTCGGCCAGCGGATCGGCACGCACTTCGCGCTGCTCCCCTCCGGCACCGCCGTCGTGGAGATGGCCGCGGTCGCCGGGCTCTCGCTGGTCCCGCGCGATCTGCGCGACCCGGGCGCCACGACGACGTACGGCGTCGGCGAGCTGATCGGCGCCGCACTCGACGCGGGCGCCCGCCGCATCCTGGTGGGCTGCGGCGACTCCGGCACGTCGGACGGGGGCGCGGGTGCTCTGCAGGCGCTCGGCGCCCGGCTCCTGGACGCGGACGGCTGGGAACTGCCGCGCGGGGGACGGGAGTTGAGCCGCCTGAGCCGCATCGACCCCTCGGGGCTCGACCCCCGCCTCAAGGACACCGAGATCCGCGTCGCCTGCAACCCCTTCAACGTCCTGACCGGCGAGCGCGGCGTGGCCCGCGTCTTCGGCCCCCAGAAGGGCGCGACCCCCACGCAGGTCGAACAGCTCGCGGCGGCCCTCGAACACTGGGCGCACATCCTGACCCGCGACCTGCACGTCACGACGGACCTCTCCCAAGGCCCCGGAACGGGTGCGTCCGGCGGCCTGGGCGCAGGCCTCGCGGC
The DNA here is from genome assembly GCF_056434405.1 of Streptomyces sp. NPDC044044. Taxonomy (NCBI): domain Bacteria; kingdom Bacillati; phylum Actinomycetota; class Actinomycetes; order Kitasatosporales; family Streptomycetaceae; genus Streptomyces; species Streptomyces sp. NPDC044044. The sequence continues at coordinate 460,392 of NZ_JBWKFG010000010.1, forward strand.
ACTGGGCGCCCAGCTCCTGCCCCGCTTCGACGTCCTGCTCGACCACCTGGACCTGGACGCACGCCTGGCCCGCGCCGACCTCGTCGTCACCGCAGAGGGTGCCCTGGACCACCAGACGCCACGCGGCAAGATCCCCGCCGAAGTGGCCCGGCGCGCCAAGCGGTTCGGCCGCCCGGTCCTCGTCCTCGCGGGCACGATCGGCCAGGGCGCGCACCACGTACGGGCCGAGGGCGTGGACGCCTACAGCGCGATCCTGCCCGCGCCGGTCTCGCTCACCGAGGCGCTCGGCCGGGGCGGCGAGTTCCTCACCGACGCGACCGAGCGGGCCCTGCGGATGATCCTGCTGGGGTCACGCCTGAAGGGACGGCCCAGGGCTCAGGCTGCCGTGGTGTCCGGCACGCAACGCCCGTCCTCCGTGCGGTAGTTCCAGCGCGCACCGTCCGCCACGAGCTCCTTGACGGCGCGCACGAAACGGTCCACGTGCTCGTCCGGGGTGCCCGCGCCGAAGCTCACGCGGATCGCGTTCAGCGACTTCTCGCCGGGCGCGGCCTCGGGGGCGCCGCACTCGCCCTGGGTCTGCGGGTCGCTGCCGAGCAGGGTGCGCACCAGCGGGTGGGCGCAGAAGAGACCGTCGCGTACGCCGATGCCGTACTCGGCGGAGAGCGCGGCGGCGAAGTGCGAGCTGTTCCAGCCCTCGACGACGAAGGAGATGACGCCGACGCGCGGCGCGTCGTCGCCGAAGAGCGAGAGCACCTTCACGGCGGGCACGTCGGCGAGGCCCTCGCGCACCTTCGCGATGAGGTGGCGCTCACGGGCGACGAGCTCGTCGAAGCCCGCCTCGGTCAGGGCCTTGCAGGCGGAGGCGATCGAGTACACGCCGATGACGTTCGGCGATCCGGCCTCGTGCCGCGCGGCGGTGTCGTGCCACTCGACGTCGACGCCGCCGTCGCTGCGCCGCGCGACCTTCCGCGAGGCGCCGCCGCCCGCGAGGTACGGCTCGGCCGCCTGCAGCCAGTCGGAACGGCCCGCGAGGACGCCCGAGCCGAAGGGCGCGTACAGCTTGTGACCGGAGAAGGCGACCCAGTCGACGTCCAACTCCTCGATGGAGACCGGGTGGTGGGGCGCGAGCTGCGCGGCGTCCAGGACGATGCGGGCGCCGTGCGCGTGGGCGGCGGCGGCCAGCTCCTTGACCGGCCACAGCTCACCGGTGACGTTCGAGGCGCCGGTCACGCAGACCAGGGCGGGCCCGTAGGGGTCGCGGTCGGCGAGGGCGCGCTCCAGGGTGGCGACGGCCTGGTCGGCGGTGCGCGGCGCGTTCAGGTACGTCACGCGGGCGTCGCGCCACGGCAGGAGCGAGGCGTGGTGCTCGGTCTCGAAGACGAAGACCTGGCAGTCGGCCGGGAGGGCCGCGGCGAGGAGGCCCAGCGAGTCGGTGGTCGAGCGCGTGAAGACGACCTGGTCGTCCTCGCGGCAGCCGAGGAACTCGGCGACGGTGACGCGGCTGTTCTCGAAGAGGTCGGTGGAGAGCTGCGAGAGGTACCCGGCACCGCGGTGCACGCTGCCGTAGTACGGCGCGTACGCGGCCACGTCGTCCCACACCCGCTGCAGCGCGGGGGCGCTCGCCGCGTAGTCGAGCGCCGCGTAGGTCACCTCGCCGCCGGTGACGAGCGGCACGGTGACGTCACGGCCGAGCACCGGCAGCGGCGCGGCACAGCAGGGGTCGGCGGAGGCGGCGGAGGCGGCAGCGGCATCGGTGGTGGTGGTGGCGACAGAGCGTGCGGACATGGCGAACTCCCGTGGGAAGGCAGGCGAGTTCACTGCGAGGGCGCCGTCACGGCGCTGCAGTGATGAAGAGAAAAGGGGGTGCGGAAAAGGGGCCGGAAAGCCCTATCGCATTCGCTTGCTCACGAGACTGCTCCCTTGAGGACCAGGACCCCAGGGTTCGCAGGGGTCCGCGCTTGCCATGGACCTTGCTGTCCACGGCCTGGTCTTCACCCGGGGCACCCCGCCACGGACGGAGGGTTGCCGGACAGCGAGCCGGGGCCTAATCGCTGTCACTCATGACCTGCGCAGCATCTTGCCACACGATCTTCCCGGTGCCCACCGCAGTCCGGGATCCGGACTGCGGTGTGCGCCACATTCACCTGTTGCTGGCCGACACCCAGCGCTCCAGGGCCTTCTTCGCGGCCCCGGAGTCGATCGAATCGGCCGCCTGCGCGATGCCCCCGCGGATCTGCTCCACGAGGCTCCCCTCGCCCGGCGAGAGGGCCACCAGGGCCGCCGCCGAGTTGAGCAGCACGGCGTCCCGCACGGGCCCGGTCTCGCCGTCCAGGAGGCGCAGCGCCACCTCGGCGTTGTACGACGCGTCGGCGCCCCGCAGCGCCTCCACGGGGACGAGGTCGATGCCGACGTCGCGCGGGTCGAAGGACTCCTCGCGCACGGCGCCGTCCCGCACCACCCAGACCCGGGAGGTCGACGTGGTCGTCAGCTCGTCGAGGCCGTCGTCACCGCGGAAGACGAGGGAGGAGTGCCCGCGCTCGGCGAAGACGCCTGCCACGATCGGCGCCATCCGCGCGTCGGCGACGCCGACGGCCTGGGAGCGCACCCGGGCCGGGTTGGTGAGCGGACCCAGGAGGTTGAACACGGTCCTGATCCCCAGCTGGCTGCGCGCACCGCCCGCGTACCGCAGCGCCGGGTGGAACTTCACCGCGAAGCAGAAGGTGATCCCCGCCTCCTCCGCGACCTCGACGACCCGCCGCGGGGTGAGCTCGAGGTTCACGCCGAGCTTCTCGAGCACGTCGGAGGCGCCGCTGGCCGACGACGCGGCGCGATTGCCGTGCTTGACGACCTTCGCGCCCGCGCCTGCGATGACGATCGCGGACATCGTGGAGATGTTGACGGTCTTGGCACCGTCACCGCCCGTGCCGACGATGTCGACGGTCCGCCCCGGCACCTCGATCACATTGGCGTGCTCGTACATGGTGCGCACGAGACCGGAGATCTCCTCCACGGTCTCGCCCTTGGCCCGCAGCGCCACGACGAAGCCGGCGATCTGCGCGTCGGTGGCCTCGCCCCGCATGATGCGGTCCATCGCCCAGGCCGTGTCGTCGGCGCTCTGGTCGTTCCCGTCGAGCAGGCCGTTCAGCACACCCGGCCAGGAACGGGCCGCCGCGGTATTGCCTCCTGCGGGGGTCACAGCGCTCATAGCCGCTCCTGGGTTCGTCAGCGTAGGAAGAAAGCATCCCGGCACATGGGGACGGGACCACCTTATCCAGCCCGGGGGACGGCAAAGAGCCCCGTCCATGCACTGGATGCAGGGACGGGGCTCTCGCCGTGGCGACCTTGGGTCAGAACGTCGGAGCGTTCGGAGGATCAGTGGTGGCCGTGGCCGCTCGTGATCTCCTTGTACTCCTCGGTGGTGGGCTTGGGGATCTGGTTGTCATCCCCGTAGTAGCCCTTGCTGAGCTTGGCCCGGAGCTTCTGCGAACCGGTCACCTTGCGCTCGACGCCGTTCTCGTCGACCGAGGGGCCGATCTCGACCGGCGCGTACTGCTCGTGCGCGGTGAGCGTGTGCAGCTGCTCCTGGTTGAGCGGCTCGTGGACCTCGATGAACTCACCGTGCGGCAGGCGCTTGATGATGCCCGACTCGCGGCCGTGCAGGACCTTCTCCTTGTCGCGCCGCTGCAGACCCAGGCAGATCCGCTTGGTGGCGATGAAGGCGAGGACCGGTGCCACGAAGAAGGCGATGCGCACGAACCAGGTGATCGAGTTGATCGACAGGTGGAAGTGCGTGGCCCAGAGGTCGTTTCCACCGCCGACGAGGAGCACGAAGTACCAGGTGATCCACGCGACGCCGAAGGCCGTACGGGTCGGGACGTTGCGCGGGCGGTCCAGGATGTGGTGCTCGCGCTTGTCGCCGGTGACCCAGGACTCGATGAACGGATAGACCGCGATCGCGACCAGGACCAGCGGGAAGATGACCAGCGGGATGAACACGCCAAGGACGAGCGTGTGACCCCAGGCGTTGATCTCCCAGCCCGGCATGACACGGATCAGACCCTCGGAGAAGCCCATGTACCAGTCGGGCTGGGCTCCGGTGGAGACCTGGTCGGGACGGTAGGGACCGAGCGCCCAGATCGGGTTGATCGTGGCGATCGCCGAGATGGCCGCGATCACGCCGAAGACCAGGAAGAAGAACCCTCCGGCCTTCGCCATGTAGACCGGCAGCAGCGGCATGCCGACGACGTTCTTGTTCGTCTTCCCGGGGCCCGCGAACTGCGTGTGCTTGTGGTAGAAGACCAGGATCAGGTGCGCCACCACGAGGCCGAGCATGATGCCCGGCAGCAGCAGGATGTGCACCGAGTAGAACCGGGCCACGAAGTCGCCGCCGGGGAACTCCCCGCCGAACAGGAACATCGACAGGTACGTGCCCACGATCGGCACGGACAGGACGGCGCCCTGCATGAAGCGCACACCGGTACCGGAGAGCAGGTCGTCAGGGAGCGAGTAGCCGGTGAAGCCGGTGAACATGCCCAGGACGAACAGCAGGAACCCGAAGACCCAGTTGACCTCGCGGGGCTTGCGGAAGGCACCCGTGAAGAAGACGCGCATCATGTGCACGAACATCGCCGCGAGGAAGATCAGCGCCGCCCAGTGGTGGATCTGCCGGATCAGCAGACCACCGCGCACATCGAAGCTGATGTGCATGGTCGAGTTGAACGCCTCGGACATCAGCTGGCCCTGCAGCGGGATGTAGCTGCCGTGGTACTCCACCTCGTTCATCGACGGGTGGAAGAACAGGGTCAGGTACACACCCGTGAGGATGATGATGATGAAGCTGTAGAGGCAGATCTCACCGAGCATGAAGGACCAGTGGTCCGGGAAGATCTTGCGCATGTTGGCCTTGGCCAGGGAGTAGATCCCCAGGCGGCCGTCTGCCCAGTCGGCGACCCGCTCACCGGCGGGCGCCTCCTTCTTGCGCGTATCAGTCGTCGTAGTGCTCATCCGCGCTCCCAGAATGCAGGACCGACGGGCTCAGCGAAGTCGCCGAGCGCCTCGAGGTAGCCCTCTTCGTTCACGGCGATGCGCAGCTGCGGCAGCGCGTGACCGGCCGGGCCGAAGATCACTCGGGCACCGTCGGAGAGGTCGAAGGTGGACTGGTGGCACGGGCAGAGGACGTGGTGCGTCTGCTGCTCGTACAGGGAGATCGGGCAACCGACGTGGGTGCAGATCTTCGAGTACGCGACGACACCGTCGTGCGACCACTCGAGTTCCTGCTTGTCCTTGATGTTGTCCGGCTGGATCCGGACGATCATCAGGGCCGCCTTGGCGATCTCCTTCTGGAAGTCGTGATCGTGCTCCTCCAGGCCCTCGGGCTTGGCGAAGGTCAGCGAGCCGACCTGGATGTCCGACGGACGCAGCGGCTCGTTCGTGTTCATGTTCACGAGCAACTTGCCCTTGGACCACAGCGTGTGCCGCAGCTTGTCCTCGGGCAGCGGACCGAGGTCACGCAGCAGGACGACGCCGGAGAGCGGCACCATGGCCAGCGCGCCGAACATCGTGTTGCGGATCAGCTTGCGCCGGCCGAACTGCGACTCCGCGGCACCGGCCTTGAAGTCGGCCATGACCTTGGCCTTGACCTCGGGCTCGGCCTCGATGGGGTGCCGCTCGTCGGCGACCTCCACGTCGGACATCAGGGTGCGGGCCCAGTGGACCGCGCCCGCGCCGATGCAGAAGAGCGCGAGACCCAGGGTCATGCCCAGGGAGAAGTTCAGCGCGCTGATGTGACCGATCGGGAAGATGTAGACGCGCTTGTCGACCGGGAACGACACGAACGAGGCGATGAAGCCGATCGTGGCGAGCATCGAGAGCGTGAACAGGAAGGCGACCGCACGCTCGGAACGCCTGGCGGCCCGCTCGTCGATGTCCTGGACACGATGCTCATGGGGCGGAAGCCCCGGGTCGGCGAACGGGTTCTCGTCCGCGACCGCCACCGAGCCGTGCTCGGTCTCCTGCACGCTGGGCAGGTTCTCTTCTGATTTCTCTTGGCTACTCATGACTTCTTGGCCTTTGCGGTCCGAGCGGCGACCCACACGGCGACCGCGATCAGCGAGCCGAGACCGAAGATCCAGCCGAACAGGCCTTCACTGACCGGACCCAGGCCGCCCAGCTTCAGACCGCCAGGGCTCTCGGTCTGCTCGCCGTTGACCGCGTCGAGGTACGCGATGATGTCCTTTTTGTTCTTCTCCGGCATGATCGTGTCGGGGAAGGACGGCATGTTCTGCGGGCCGGTCTGCATGGCCTCGTAGATGTGCTTCGGGGAGACATCCTCCAACGAAGGAGCGAACTTGCCCTTCGTCAACGCGCCGCCCTCACCGGTGAAGTTGTGGCACTGCGCGCAGTTGGTGCGGAACAGCTCGCCACCCTTGGCGATGTCCGCCCCGTCCGGGCTGTACTGCTTCTCGGTGGGGATGGTCGGGCCCGCGCCCAGCGAGGCGATGTACGCCGCGAGCTGGTCGATCTGGGCCTGGTTGTAGATGGCCTTCTTCTTCGGCGCCTGGGCGCCCGGCTGCTGCAGCGGCATACGGCCGGTGCTGACCTGGAAGTCGACGGCGGCTGCGCCGACGCCCACCAGGCTAGGACCGTCGGAGGACCCCTGACCGCCGGTTCCGTGGCAGCTGGAGCAGCCCACGGAGTACAGCTTCTTGCCCTCGTCGATGGCGAGGGACTGGGCGGTGTCGTCGGCCTGCGCCTTGTCCGCGGGTGCGAACGCGGCGTACAGCCCCCCGGTGGCCGCCAGCGCGAGGAGTAGGACGACGACCGCCGCCAACGGGTGGCGTCGTCGTGCGGAGAGCTTTTTCACGGATTACCCCGGTGTCAGGATCTTCAGCGTCGATGCTTCTGGAATGAGTCGGACGTCGGGCCCATCGGGGCCCGGACCCGTTTACTTGATCATGTAGATCGTGGCAAAGAGACCGATCCAGACAACATCGACGAAGTGCCAGTAGTAGGACACGACGATGGCTGCGGTCGCCTGCTCATGGGTGAACTTCCTGGCCGCATACGTCCTGCCGAGGACCAGCAGGAAGGCGATCAGACCGCCTGTCACATGCATGCCGTGGAAGCCGGTGGTCAGGTAGAAGACCGAGCCGTACGGGTCGGACGAGAGCGAGAGGCCCTCGTGCTTGACCAGCTCGGTGTACTCGTACACCTGACCGCCGATAAAGACCGCACCCATGATGAAGGTGACGATGAACCACATCCGGAGCTTCTTCACGTCACCACGCTCGGCGGCGAAGACGCCGAGCTGACAGGTGAGGGAGGAGAGCACCAGGATCGTGGTGTTCGTCGCCGAGAACGGGAAGTTCAGCGCGGACGCCATTTCCTTCCAGTGCTCAGGTCCTGTCACCGATCGCAGGGTGAAGTACATCGCGAAGAGGGCCGCGAAGAACATCAGCTCGGAACTCAGCCAAATGATGGTTCCGACGCTGGTGAGGTTCGGCCGATTGACCGGCGGGTGCGCGTGCCCGGTATCTACTGTCGTTGCTGTCGCCACGACCGACATTATGTCGGTCGCTTATCCCGCCCTCACCCCGGGGGGTGCCGTTCGGAGTGTCTGCGGGGTGTGTCCTGCCCGTATGGCCCATCGAAGGGCTGTCCGAACCGCTGTTGACGGGGTGTCCGGAGGAGTAGCATCCGCGCATCGGCCCCTGGCCGAGAGCCCCTCAACGAAGCGGAGGAACAATGCAGCCGACCGCCACGGTGCTGGTCTACAGCGACAACGCGAGCACCCGCGAGCAGGTCCGGTTGGCCACCGGACGCAGGCCGGCGGCGGACGTTCCCGCGGTCGAGTTCATCGAGTGCGCGACGCTCCCCGCCGTGCTGAAGGAGCTCGATCGGGGCGGCATCGACGTCTGCGTCCTGGACGGCGAGGCCACACCCGTCGGCGGCATGGGCGTCTGCCGTCAGCTCAAGGACGAGATCTTCCACTGCCCGCCCGTGCTCCTGCTCATGGGGCGCCCGCAGGACGCCTGGCTGGCCACCTGGAGCCGCGCGGAGGCCGCCGTGACCCTTCCGGTCGACCCGGTCGAGTTCGCGGACTCCCTGGCCGCTCTGCTGCGCGAGAGGCTGGCCGTCCAGGCCTGACGGAACGGCAGAAGGCCCCGCGCCGCGGCACGGGGCCTTCTGTGCTGTTCTGTGCTCTCTGCGGAGCTGCTAGACCTGTGGCCGCAGCCGGGCCGTGTCGAGGGCCGTGGGGCCTTCCTTGGCGCCGCTCAGCAGGGCGCTGCCGTCCCGCCAGTCCTTCCAGTCGACGTTCCAGTCGCCGAAGCCGTTGCCGAACGGATCCATGTCCGCGCCATAGCTGTTGACGACCTTCACGATGTCGCCCTGCCGGACGGTCTCGTAGAACCAGGCGGCGTCGCCGGTGCTCATGCCGGTGCAGCCGTGGCTGGTGTTCGCGTAGCCCTGCGAGCCGACCGACCAGGGCGCGGCGTGCACGTACTCGCCGGAGTCGGTGACCCGCGTCGCGTAGTAGACCATCTTGTCGTAGAAGTCCGATGCGCCGATGCTGGCACTGGTCATACGTACGGAGTACTCCTTGCCCAGCACCACCTTGACGCCGTTGCGCGTGGAGTAGCCGGGCTTGCCCGTCGTCACCGGCATGGAGTTGATCTCCTCGCCGTTGCGGTAGACCGTCATGTAGTGCGAACCCGCGTCCGTCACGGCCTCGATGCGGTCGCCGATGGTCAGCTTCAGCGGCTTGGCGTCGCCGCCCCAGAGCCTGTCGCGGACCTTGATGCCCTCTAGGTTGCTCCGTACGTTGATGGTCGCGCCCGTGGGCCAGTACTCCTTGGGGCGGTAGTGCAGCGTCTTGCTGTCCACCCAGTGCCAGGTGCCGTTCGTGGCGGGCTGTGTCTCGACCTTCAGCGCGCGCTCCACGATGGCCCGCGCCTTCTTGTCCTTCACCTTGGCGCTGAGCTTGGCCGTGACGGGCTGGCCGACGCCGTACTTGCCCGAATCGGGGCCGAAGGTGACGTCGAGGCGCTTCTTCTTGGCCGGGACGCCTGTGTCGAAGTTCATGACCTTGCGGCCCGGCGAACCTTCCTCGTCCTCGGTGCTCACCCGCACGGTGTAGTGCGCGCCCGCCGCGAGGGGCGCCGTGCTGTGCCAGCGGGCGCCGTCGGCGGCGAGTTCGCCGGCCACGTACCGCCCATGCGCATCAGTGGCCGTCACATCGGTGATGCGCCCGTCCTCGCCCTGGGCGGTGACCTCCAGGGGCTTGTCCGGATCCGCCTTCTGGCTGCCCGCCGGGCTGTTGAAGGCGATCTGGCCCGCCGCGTCGTACGGCTTAGCCGAGAGCGGATGGCTGTCGGAGCTGCCACAGGCCGTGGTTCCCACCCCGAGGGCGGCCACCAGCATGGTGCAGCTCAGTACCGTGCGGATTCGCGGTGAGTGGCTCATGAACACACGGTATGAAGGTTCATCGGCTCCGGCGCGCCGAGTGACCCGTACGAGGGTCGGACGCGACACGCCGAGGGGCCCGGACGCTCCTGACGGAGTGTCCGGGCCCCTCGGTGAAGCGGGAGATCACAGACTCACTGAGTCTGGTTCTCGCCCCGGTAGTACTCGAAGACCCAGCCGAAGAGGCCGATCATCAGGATCGGGAACGAGAAGTACAGCAGCCACCAGCCGAAGACGACGCCCATGAAGGCGAGCGCGCCACCGATGGCCAGCGAGAGCGGCTGCCAGCTGTGCGGGCTGAAGAAGCCCACCTCGCCGGCCTCGTCCGCTACGTCGGCCTCCTTGTTGTCCTGTGCGGCCGCGTCGACACGCCGGGCCGTGAAGGCCAGGTAGTAGCCGATCATGATGCACAGGCCGAAGGCCAGGAACAGCGCGGTCGTACCGGCCGGCTCCTTGGACCACCAGCCGTAGACGATCGCCATGGCGAGCACGAAGACGCTCAGCCAGATGAACATCTTGCCTTGGACCTTCACTTGCCGGCCTCCTTGCCGCCCGCGAGCGCCTTGTCACCGTGGCCGCTGTTCTCGAGCTGGTCGAGAGCCGCGATCTCAGGGTGATGCAGGTCGAACGCCGGGGATTCGGAACGGATCCGCGGCAGGGTGAGGAAGTTGTGCCGCGGCGGCGGGCAGGACGTCGCCCACTCGAGCGAGCGGCCGTAGCCCCACGGGTCGTCGACCTCGATCTTCTTGCCGTACTTGGCCGTCTTCCAGATGTTGTAGAAGAACGGCAGGATCGACAGGCCCAGCAGGAACGAGGCGATCGTCGAGATCGTGTTCAGAGCGGTGAAGCCGTCGGCCGCGAGGTAGTCCGCGTAACGACGCGGCATGCCCTCGGCACCCAGCCAGTGCTGCACCAGGAACGTGCCGTGGAAGCCGATGAACAGCGTCCAGAAGGTGATCTTGCCGAGCCGCTCGTCCAGCATCTTGCCGGTGAACTTCGGCCACCAGAAGTGGAATCCGGAGAACATCGCGAAGACCACGGTGCCGAAGACGACGTAGTGGAAGTGCGCGACCACGAAGTACGAGTCCGAGACGTGGAAGTCCATCGGCGGCGAGGCCAGGATGACGCCGGTCAGACCACCGAAGGTGAAGGTGATCAGGAAGCCGACGGCCCAGAGCATCGGTGTCTCGAAACTCAGTGAGCCCTTCCACATCGTTCCGATCCAGTTGAAGAACTTCACGCCTGTTGGCACGGCGATCAAGAACGTCATGAAGGAGAAGAACGGTAGGAGCACGCCACCGGTGACGTACATGTGGTGCGCCCACACGGTCACGGAGAGACCCGCGATGGCGATCGTCGCGCCGATCAGGCCCATGTAGCCGAACATCGGCTTGCGGGAGAAGACCGGGATGACTTCGGAAATGATTCCGAAGAATGGTAGCGCGATGATGTACACCTCTGGATGGCCGAAGAACCAGAAGAGGTGTTGCCATAGCAGCGCGCCGCCATTGGACGCGTCGAAGATATGGGCACCGAACTTACGGTCCGCCTCCAGGGCGAACAGCGCGGCGGCCAGAACCGGGAAGGCCAGCAGGACCAGAACCGCGGTCAGCAGGACGTTCCACACGAAGATCGGCATCCGGAACATCGTCATGCCAGGAGCGCGCATGCAGATGATCGTGGTGATGAAGTTGACCGAGCCGAGGATCGTGCCGAAGCCGGAGAAGGCCAGACCCATGATCCACATGTCGGCGCCGATGCCCGGCGAGCGGACGGCGTCCGACAGCGGGGAGTAGGCGAACCAGCCGAAGTCGGCCGCACCCTGCGGGGTGAGGAAGCCGGCCACCGCGATGAGCGAGCCGAAGAGGTACAGCCAGTACGCGAACATGTTCAGCCGCGGGAACGCCACGTCGGGCGCGCCGATCTGCAGCGGCATGATCCAGTTCGCGAATCCGGCGAACAGCGGCGTCGCGAACATCAGCAGCATGATCGTGCCGTGCATCGTGAACGCCTGGTTGAACTGCTCGTTCGACATGAGCTGCGAACCGGGGCGGGCGAGTTCGGCGCGCATGAAGAGCGCCATCACTCCGCCGATGCAGAAGAACGCGAACGACGTGACGAGGTAGAGCGTGCCGATCGTCTTGTGGTCGGTGGTGGTCAACCACTTGATCACGACATTGCCCGGCTGCTTGCGCCGTACCGGCAGCTCGTTCTCGTACGAGTCTTCTGCTGCCGCGGCACCCTGAGGTTCGTTGAGGATGCTCACAGGTTGTTCGTCTCCCGGTTCTTCTCGTGGCTCGTCTGCTCGATGCCGGCCGGGATGTATCCGGTCTGGTTCTTCTTCGCGAGGTCCTCGAGGTGCTTCTGGTAGCGCTCGGGGGAAACGACCTTCACGTTGAAGAGCATCCGGGAGTGGTCGACACCGCAGAGCTCGGCGCACTTGCCCATGAAGGTGCCCTCCTTGTTGGGAGTCACCTCGAAGGCGTTGGTGTGGCCCGGGATGACGTCCTGCTTCATGAGGAACGGCACCACCCAGAAGGAGTGGATGACGTCACGCGAAGTCAGCACGAACCGGACCTTCTCGCCCTTGGGGAGCCAGAGGGTCGGACCGGGGTTGCCGTTCTGCGGGTTCCGCTGGCCGGGCGTACCGACGTCGTAGACACCGCCGGCGTTGGACGGGAACGCATCGCGGAACTTGTCCGGGATGGCCTCCAGCTCCTTGGACGACTTCGCGTCGCCCTTGTTGGAACCCGGCACGTCCTCGATGTAGTTGAAGCCCCAGCTCCACTGGTAGCCGACCACGTTGACCGTGTGGGCGGGCTTGTCCTCGAGAGCGAGGAGCTTCGTCTCATCACGTGCCGTGAAGTAGAAGAGCACCGAGACGATGATGAGAGGGACCACCGTGTAAAGCGCCTCGATGGGCATGTTGTAACGCGTCTGCGGAGGTACCTCCACCTTGGTGCGGCTGCGCCGGTGGAAGATGACACTCCACAGGATCAGACCCCAGACCAGCACGCCCGTGGCGAGCGCTGCCGCCCACGAGCCCTGCCAGAGGGAGAGGATCCGTGGAGCCTCTTCCGTTACGGGGGTGGGCATACCAAGGCGGGGAAAGTCCTTGTATGTGCAACCGGTCGCGGTTGCAAGGATCAGGCCCGCAGTCAGCACCTGCGGCAGCTTCCGCCGCATCGGGCGCCGCGACGAGCGGTCGGAGCCGTTGGGACTCACGTAGCGCCTTCCCGAGAGTCTCGGCCCGCGCTTCGGCTGCGGCCTTCTCGGTGGTCGGTCGCCGCCCTGCGGCGGGCAGGGGTTTGGATGTTTATGCGGGCCAAACCTTACTGGACGCTATTTGGGGTCGCGCGGGGAGGGTGCCTAACGCGCCGCGGGTCACCCGGGAGGGTGGGATGCCCCTCCCGGCGGGGGCTTTCTGACGGGGGGTCGGGCGCCCAGCAGCTCGGCGGGGACTGTTTGCGTGCGGTTGCGGATTCGGCGTGGCTTGTCGCGCAGTTCCCCGCGACCCTTTGGGGCGCTCCCCCGGGGCCTGTCCCCGAGCTCACGCTTTAGCGTTGCCCCGTGTCCTACTTCGATGTCGCATCCTCCGCTCCCCTGCATCCCGTGGCCCGGCAGGCCCTGCAGGCCTCGCTCGACGAGGGGTGGGCCGATCCCGCGCGGCTCTATCGCGAGGGACGGCGGGCCAGGCTGCTGCTCGACGCCGCCCGGGAGGCGGCCGCCGACGCGGTGGGCTGCCGCCCCGACGAGCTCTCCTTCACCTCTTCCGGCACCCGGTCCGTGCACTCCGGGATCGCCGGGGCGCTCGCGGGGCGTCGGCGTGTCGGACGGCATCTGGTGGTGTCGGCGGTCGAACACTCGTCGGTGCTCCATGCGGCGGCGGCCCTCGAAGCCGACGGGGGGACGGTGACGGAGATCCCGGTGGACCGGTCCGGAGCGGTGTCCCCGGCCTCGTACGCCGCCGCCCTGCGCTCCGACACGGCGCTCGCCTGCCTCCAGTCCGCCAACCACGAGGTGGGCACGGATCAGCCGGTGGCCGATGTCGCTTCGGCGTGTCGCGCCGCCGGGGTGCCGCTCCTGGTGGACGCGGCGCAGTCGCTGCCGTGGGGCCGGGTGGGCGGGGAGTGGTCGCTGCTCGCCGCGAGCGCCCACAAGTGGGGCGGGCCCGCGGGCGTGGGGCTGCTCGTCGTGCGCAAGGGGGTGCGGTTCTCGCCGCAAGGCCCGGCCGACGAGCGGGAGTCGGGGCGCGCCCCGGGCTTCGAGAACATCCCGGCGGTGGTCGCCGCCGCGGCCTCGCTGCGCGCCGTGCAGGCCGAGGCCGCCGAGGAGGACGCACGGCTGCGGGAGTTGACGGAGCGGATCCGGGCGCGGGTGCCGGGCCTCGTGCCGGATGTGGAGGTGGTGGGCGACCCGGTGCGGCGCCTGCCCCACCTGGTGACCTTCTCGTGTCTCTATGTCGACGGAGAGACCGTGCTGCACGAGCTGGACCGGGCCGGGTTCTCGGTCTCCTCCGGCTCCTCCTGCACCAGCTCGACGCTGACCCCCAGCCACGTCCTGAAGGCGATGGGCGTACTGAGTGAGGGCAACGTCCGGGTGTCACTCCCACGGGGGACCCAGGAAGCGGAGGTCGAGCTGTTTCTGGACGTTCTGCCGGGCGTGGTGGCCGGGGTGCGTGAGCAGCTGGGCGCTCCGGTGGCGCCTGCGGCGGGCGCGAAATCCGCTTCCCTCGTCGTCGACGCGCTCGGCAAGCGCTGCCCGATCCCCGTCATCGAGCTCGCGAAGGTCATCGGGGACGTGCCGGTGGGCGGCACCGTCACGGTCCTCTCGGACGACGAGGCGGCGCGGCTCGACATCCCGGCGTGGTGCGAGATGCGGGGCCAGGAGTACGTGGGCGAGGAGCCGGCGGACCACGGCCGTGCCCATGTGGTCCGCCGGAGCTCCTGACTAGACCAGGTGGGCCCGGACCTCGGACGCGGCCTCGTGGCCGTACGCCTTGGTGAAGCGGTCCATGAAGTTGCTGCGCTGGAGCTCGTACTCCTGCGTGCCGACGGTCTCGATGACCAGGGTGGCGAGCATGCAGCCGACCTGCGCCGCGCGCTCGTGGGAGACGCCCCAGGCGAGACCCGACAGGAATCCGGCGCGGAAGGCGTCGCCGACGCCGGTCGGCTCGACCTTCGCCTCCTCCTCGGGGACGCCGACCTCGATCGGGTCCTGGCCCGCGGACTCGATGCGCACGCCGCGCGAGCCGAGGGTCGTCACGCGGTGGCCGACCTTGGAGAGGATCTCGGCGTCGGTCCAGCCGGTCTTGGACTCGATGAGCCCCTTCTCGTACTCGTTCGAGAAGAGGTACGTGGAGCCGTCGAGGAGCGTGCGGATCTCGTCGCCGTCCATGCGCGCGATCTGCTGGGAGAAGTCCGCGGCGAAGGGAATCCCGCGCGTGCGGCACTCCTCGGTGTGGCGCATCATCGCCTCGGGGTCGTCCGCGCCGATGAGGACCAGGTCGAGACCGCCCACGCGGTCGGCCACGGTCTTCAGTTCGATCAGGCGGGCCTCGCTCATGGCACCCGTGTAGAACGAGCCGATCTGGTTGTGGTCGGCGTCCGTGGTGCACACGAAGCGGGCCGTGTGCAGCGTCTCGGAGATGCGGACCGATGCCGTGTCCACGCCATGCCGGTCGAGCCAGGCGCGGTACTCGCCGAAGTCCGAGCCCGCGGCTCCGACCAGGATCGGGTCGGAGCCGAGCTGACCCATGCCGAAGCAGATGTTCGCGGCGACGCCTCCCCTTCGTACGTCTAGGGCGTCGACCAGGAATGAGAGAGAAACCGTGTGCAGCTGATCCGCGACCAGTTGGTCGGCGAAGCGGCCGGGGAAGGTCATCAGGTGGTCGGTGGCGATGGAGCCGGTGACTGCGATACGCACGACGGCATGCTCCTGTGGAGGAGAGGCAAGGGATTGACAGTTCACGCTATCGGGTCAGGGCACCCTCGCTGAAGAGGCCAAACTACCCGTTAGTAGGTCTTTTTTCGCGAGGTGTGCGATGCGTACGGTGCGGATATGGCCGTTATCTCGAAACATGTCGTCACCGCACGTCCCGTCGAGCTGTCCGCCGAGCCCGCGGAGAACATGGAGACCCTGCGCGGCGACTGCGCCCGCATGGCCCCGCACTGGGTGGCCCCCGCGGCCGCCTCGCCCGCCCCGGTGTCGCCCGCGCTGATCCACGGGGTCAGCGTCCCGCCCGCGTCCGCCCGGCTGATCGACGGCATGTCCGAGTACGGCGACTGAGCAGCCGCGACCGCGGAGCCGCGGCCGAGACGAGGGCCGGTCCGCGCACCGGCCCAGGGGTATCGGCGCGCGCCGAGGGAACCGCGCGCTCCCCCGCTGCGTCCCACCGCTGTCCCCCGTAAAGGGGACGCGGCATACGAACGAGGCCCACCCACGGGCCTCCAGGGACAGCAGTGCAGTCGAAGGAGCGATGCGGTGAGCACCGAGCGATCCGGTAACGACGCGGCCGAGCAGCATCGGCGGCGATCCCGTCTCGCCGTCGCGTCGGTGGCGGCCACGGTGCTGCTCGTCGGTGGCGGCGGGGCCTACTTCGCCGCGACCGCGTCAGGCGGCAGCGACGGCAGCGGCAACGGCAGTGCCCCCGTCGGCGACGGCGGCACTCCCCCGCCGCTCGCCCTCGACGGACACACGGACGGCGACCGGCAGGAAGGCGGCACCGAGGGCGGCACCGAGGGCATCGCCCCCGGAGAGCCCGACCCGAACGGCGCCACCTACCGCGCCGAGGGCAAGCTGCCCGGCGGCCCCGAGTCGGCGCCCGTCTACCACTCGCGGGGCACCGTCAGCCAGGACCAGGTCATCGACCTCGCCAAGGCGCTCGGCGTCACGGGCAAGCCCACCTCGCAGGACGGCGCCTGGAAGATCGGCCCCACCAAGGACGGCTCCGGGCCCTCGCTGCAGGTGGGCAAGGAGGCCCCGGGCACCTGGACGTTCTCGCGGTACGCCACCGGCGGAAGCGACAACTGCCAGAAGGGCAAGGCCTGTTCGGAGACGTCCACCGCGCCGAACGGCGGGGGTGACGCGGTGGGCGAGAGCGCGGCGAAGAAGGCGGCGGCGCCGGTCCTGAAGGCCGTGGGCCAGGACGACGCGAAGCTGGACGCCCGTCAACTCATGGGCGGCGTACGGGTGGTGAACGCCGACCCGAAGGTGGGCGGACTCCCCACGTACGGCTGGTCGACCGGCATCCAGGTCGGCTCGGACGGCCAAGTGGTCGGCGGCAGTGGCCAGTTGAAGGCGCCGGAGAAGGGTGCCACGTACCCGGTGATCAGCGCCGGCGAGACCCTGGAGCAGCTCAACAAGTCGGGCGGCGGCGACGGCCGCGTCGGCATCGGCGGCTGCGCGTCGGCGGTGCCCAACACCGGGGGTGACACGGCGGACAGCTCGGAGGGCTCGGGCGGCCCGGCGGGCGACGACCGGACGAAGGCGCCCTGCGAGGAGCCCTCCTCCGCGCCTCCTAAGCCGCAGCCGATCACGGTCGAGGACGCCACGTTCGGGCTCGCGGTGCACTTCGTGGACGGGCGCCAGACGCTCGTGCCCGCCTGGCTGTTCGACGTGAAGCCGCAGGGCGCGAAGGACTCCTTCACGGTGACGCATCCGGCGGTGGAACCGAAGTTCCTCACCTCGCCGAGCACGCCGTCCCCCACCCCGACGCCCACCGAGAAGCCGGGCGCGGGCCAGAAGGAACCGACTCCGGACGTCAAGTCCTACAGCGCGGACGGGAAGTCCCTGACGGTGCACTTCTGGGGCGGTGCCTGCAGTGACTACTCGGCGTCGGCCGACGAGAGCAAGGACAGCGTGCGCGTGAAGGTGACCGAGACCCACAAGAAGGGCAAGGTCTGCATCATGATCGCCAAGGAGTTCACGGAGACCGTGACCCTGGACAAGCCGCTGGGCGACCGCAAGGTCGTGGACGCGGAGGGCGGCGCGACGGTGCCGCGCACGTAGCGCACCGCGCGGAGAACACCAGGAACACACGGAGGCGGCCCCCGAAGAATTTCGGGGGCCGCCTCCGTGTGAGGACTCTTTAGCTGAACGAGTCGCCGCAGGCGCAGGAGCCCGTGGCGTTCGGGTTGTCGATCGTGAAGCCCTGCTTCTCGATGGTGTCGACGAAGTCGATGGAGGCGCCGCCCAGGTACGGAGCGCTCATCCGGTCGGTGACGACCTTCACGCCGTCGAAGTCCTTGACGACGTCGCCGTCCAGGGAGCGCTCGTCGAAGAACAGCTGGTAGCGAAGGCCCGAGCAGCCGCCGGGCTGAACGGCGACGCGCAGCGCCAGGTCGTCCCGGCCCTCCTGCTCAAGAAGGCCCTTGACCTTGCCCGCGGCGGCGTCGGACAGGAGGATGCCGTCGCTCACGGTGGTGGTCTCGTCCGATACGGACATCTGCTTCTCTCCCGGGTTGTACGGAGACTGCTTGCCGACGGTTGCAACCGTCGGGGCCGCGGATTCATTCCGGGCCGAGTGCTGTGTCTCTCGGCTGTCGGTCCCTTCATGCTCGCACATGCCGCCTCGTGGGGCATCGGCCCGTCGAAGGCGAACGCGTCACATCGACACTATGGCCATCGTCAAACTGACGTGAAGCGGTTATGATAGATAACGTCAATTAGACGAAAAGCCCCCGGTGCAAGCACCGGCTCCACTGGAGCGGCTGTCGCCGCGCTCATTAATTTCGAAGAAAGGGTGCGTGTCTCGTGACCACCGCCCAGTCCCCCGTGGACCTCGACGTCCAGCCGACGCCGCTCGCCCTGCTGCTGCTCGGCCGCGAGGCCGACCCCAAGAGCGAGCGCGGCGTGGAGTGCCCAGGCGACCTGCCGTCGCCCTCCGACCCCGACCTGGTCGAGCGCGCCCGCGCCGCCAAGGAGAAGCTCGGCGACAAGGTCTTCGTGCTCGGCCACCACTACCAGCGCGACGAGGTCATCCAGTTCGCGGATGTCACCGGCGACTCCTTCAAGCTGGCCAAGGACGCGGCCGCCAAGCCGGAGGCCGAGTACATCGTCTTCTGCGGCGTGCACTTCATGGCCGAGTCCGCGGACATCCTGACCACCGACGACCAGAAGGTCGTCCTGCCCGACCTGGCCGCCGGCTGCTCGATGGCCGACATGGCCACGGCCGAGCAGGTCGCGGAGTGCTGGGACGTGCTGACCGAGGCCGGGATAGCCGAGCAGGTCGTGCCCGTCTCGTACATGAACTCCTCGGCCGACATCAAGGCCTTCACCGGCAAGCACGGCGGGACGATCTGCACCTCGTCCAACGCCAAGCGCGCCCTGGAGTGGGCCTTCGACCAGGGCGAGAAGATCCTCTTCCTGCCCGACCAGCACCTCGGCCGGAACACCGCGGTCCGGGACATGGGCCTCACCCTTGAGGACTGCGTCCTCTACAACCCGCACAAGCCGAACGGCGGCCTTACCGTCGAGCAGCTGCGGAACGCCAAGATGATCCTGTGGCGCGGGCACTGCTCGGTGCACGGGCGCTTCTCGCTGGAGTCCGTCGAGGACGTGCGCGCGCGGATCCCCGGCGTCAACGTCCTGGTGCACCCCGAGTGCAAGCACGAGGTCGTGGCCGCGGCGGACTACGTGGGCTCCACGGAGCACATCATCCAGACCCTGGAGGCGGCCCCCGCCGGTTCCAAGTGGGCGATCGGGACCGAGCTGAATCTCGTACGCCGCCTGGCGAACCGTTTCGCCGCCGATGACAAGGAGATCGTCTTCCTCGACAAGACCGTCTGCTTCTGCTCGACCATGAACCGGATCGACCTGCCGCACCTGGTCTGGGCGCTCGAGTCGCTCGCCGAGGGCAAGCTGGTCAACCAGATCGAGGTCGACCGCGAGACCGAGCAGTTCGCGAAGCTGGCGCTGGAGCGGATGCTCGCGCTGCCGTAGGACCGCTTGTTCTTCTGCGGCAAGGGGCACTCGCCTTCTTCCGGGTAAGGGGCACCCGCCATTGCGGGTGCCCCTTACCGCGTTCTACGCTCCCTGAGCGCGCCCCCCAGCGCCTCCAGCGCCGGCACGGACGCGACCAGCGCCGCCGTCTGCTCCTCGGAGAGCGTGGCGAGCGCGTCGGCGAAGATCTCCGCCCAGGCGTTCTCGATCAGGGCCATGCCCTGCTCCGCCTTGAGGGTCGGCTTCAGGCGCACCACCCGGCCGTCGTTCGGGTCCTTCTCGCGCTCCAGGTGTCCCGCGTTGACCAGACCGCGGACCGTGGCGCTCACATTGCTGGCGTGCAGGCCGAGTTCACGGGCCAGGACGCTCACCGTCACGCCCGGTTCCGCGTGGACGTAGCGCATCAACTCCAGCTCCGACGGCGGAAGCCGCCACAGCCCCGCCTCCTCCATGCCCTGGAAGCGCAGGACGCGCGAGAGCGCGTACAGCACGGGGGTCAGCTCCCTGGCGTGCTGGAAGAGCCTGCGGTCGGCCTCGTCGTTCTGCGCGTTCCTCTGCTCGGTCACGCTCCCATGCTAGCGTTCCAGATACTTATATAAGTATCTCCATCTCCATCGTGCCTCGACTCCGGGAGGTTCCTCCGCCATGCCCTTGCTCACCGCCGCGCTCGCGCTGCTCTCGTTCATAGGTCCGCTCTCGACCGACATGTACCTCCCGGCCTTTCCGCGGATGGCCGACGAACTGCACACCGATGCCTCCGGGGTGCAGCTCACGCTGACGGCGTTCCTGGTCGGCATGACGCTCGGGCACCTCGTCTTCGGGCCGCTCTCCGACCGGCACGGCAGGCGGGTGCCGCTGCTCGCGGGCGCGGCCGTGTGCACCGCGGGGACCGCGCTGTGCGCCGTGGCGCCCTCGCTGGGGTGGCTGGTCGCGCTGCGGTTCGTGACCGGGTTCAGCGGGGCGGCGGGCGTCGTGATCAGCCGGGCCGTGGTCGCGGACCGGGTCCAGGGGGCCGCGGCGGCACGGCTGTTCGGGGTGCTCATGACGCTGGCCGGGATCGCGCCGATCATCGCCCCGCTGGCCGGCGGCGCGGTGATCGGGGCCGCGGGGTGGCGTGGCGTGTTCTGGGTGCTCGCCGGGGTGTCGTTGCTCGTGACGCTGACGGTCGTGGTCGGCGTACCGGAGAGTCTGCCCAAGGAGCGGCGGCAGGCGGGCGGGATGCGGCAGGTGGCGGCTTCGGTCCGTGAGGTCATCGGCGATCGGGCGTACGTGGGCTACACGCTCGTCTTCACCTTCGGTTTCGGGATGCTGTTCTGCTACATCGCCGGGTCGCCGTTCCTGCTGCAGAACGTGCTGGGGATGGGGGTGGGGGCCTCGTCCTTCGCCTTCTCCGGCGGGGCCGTGGTGGCGACGCTCTCCAGCGCGGTGGGGGCCCGCCTCGTGGGGCGGGTCGCTCCCGAAGCACTGCTGCGGGGCGGGCTGTTGGCGATGCTCTCCGGGTCGGCCGTGCTGCTGGCCGTCACGACGGCGGGGCTGCTCACGACCGTGCTCTGCCTGGTGCTCCTGGCCGTGGTGTGCGGTGGGCTCGGCCTGGTGGTGGCGAACTCGGCGGCGCTGGCTCTGGCGCGGGTGCCTTACGCCTCCGGGGTGGGGTCCGCCTTGCTCGGTACCGCCCAGAGCGCGCTCGGCGCGGTCGTCGCGCCGCTGGTGGGGCTGGGTGGGGATTCCACCGCGGTGCCGCTGTTCGTCGGGATGACGCTGTGCAGTGGGGCTGCCGTGCTGGCACGTGCGGTGGGCGTACGCGGACGGGGTGCCCCTCTGGATGAGGGGCACCCCGTCGTCAGTGATGCTGGGCGCCTTGGCTAGCCGTTGCCCGGCAGCTTCGGCGTTGTGCCCGCCCGTTCCGCCATGCGGAACGGGTGCCCACAACGGAGGCGGCTGATCAGACCTGGGCCGGTTCCGGGTCGTCGGACTCGGAGGTGGTCTGAGGCGGGACGCCCGCCTTCTTCGCCCGCTTCGTCTCGCGCTTCGCGCGCCTGCGTTCCTTGCGGAGCTCCACCATCGCGTACAGCGTCGGGACCAGGAGGAGCGTGAGGAGCGTCGACGTGATCAGGCCGCCGATGACCACCACCGCGAGCGGCTGGGCGATGAAGCCGCCCTCGCCCGTGATGCCGAGGGCCATCGGAAGCAGGGCGAAGATGGTCGCGAGGGCCGTCATGAGGATCGGACGGAGACGGTGCCGACCGCCCTCGATGACCGCCTCGACGACACCGTGACCCTGCCTGCGGTACTGGTTGATCAGGTCGATCAGGACGATCGCGTTCGTCACCACGATGCCGATCAGCATCAGCATGCCGATCATCGCCGGGACGCCCATCGGGGTGTCGGTGGCGATCAGGAGCCCGATCGCGCCCGTGGCCGCGAACGGGATCGAGACCAGCAGGATCAGCGGCTGGACGAGCGAGCGGAACGTCGCCACGAGGAGCATGAAGACGATCGCGATCGCCGCGAGCATCGCGAGGCCGAGCGAGGCGAACGCCTCGTCCTGGTCCTCGGAGACACCGCCGATGGACGCCGTGGCACCGTCCGGCAGCTTCAGCGCGTCGAGCTTCTTGGTGAGGTCGGCGCTGACCGCGCCGGTGTTCTCACCGGTGGGCTTCGCGGTGATCGTCGCGGCGCGCGAGCCGTCGATGCGGGTCATCGAGACCGGACCGTCGACCAGCTTGACCGAGGCGATGTCACCGAGCTTCACGGAGCCGAGGTTCAGCTCGCGCAGCTGGGCGAGCGTCTTCGCCGGCTGCGAGGACTTCACCACGACGTCGCGCTCGGTGTCGTCCAGGATCGCCTTGCCGCTCTCGGTGCCGCGGACCGACTGGGCGACGGCCTGGCCGAGGGTGGTGTCGTTGAAACCGGCCGCGGCGGCCTTGGAGTTGGCCTTGACCGAGATCCGCGGGATGCTCTGCGACAGGTCGCTCTGGACGTCCGTGACGTCGTCGATCTTCGCGACCTCGTCGCGGACCTCGTCGGACGCCTTGCGCAGCACATCGCCGTCGGCGGCCTTGACGACCACGCTCAGGTCCTGGCTGCCGAAGCCGTCACCGGCC
The DNA here is from genome assembly GCF_056434405.1 of Streptomyces sp. NPDC044044. Lineage (NCBI taxonomy): Bacteria > Bacillati > Actinomycetota > Actinomycetes > Kitasatosporales > Streptomycetaceae > Streptomyces > Streptomyces sp. NPDC044044. The sequence continues at coordinate 482,900 of NZ_JBWKFG010000010.1, forward strand.
GCGATGGACGTCTGGCCGATGCCGGAGAGCTTGCCGAGCTCCTCCTCGACCTTGTCCTGCGTCTTGTCGTACGACGCCTTGTCCTTGAGCGTCAGCGTGTAGGACGCCTGGTTGGTGTCCGTGGAGCCGCCGAACGCCGCCATGAAGCCGGAGCTGCCTACCGTGACCTGGTAGTCCTTGATCTCGTCGATGCCGTCGAGCATCTTCTCGACCTTCTTGGCCGACGCGTCGGACGCCGCGAGGCTGGTGCCCGGCTTCAACTCCTGGTTGATGGTCAGGACTTCCTGCTCGCCCTGGTCGAAGAAGTTGGTCTTCAGGAGCGGTGCCATGCCGAACGTGCCCACGAGGATCACGATCGCGATGACGAGGCTGGTGAAGCGGCGCCGCGTCGCGAAGCGCAGGACGGGGACGTAGAAGCGCTGGAGCCTGCTCTTCGCCTCCTTCTCCTCGGCCTTGCGGCGGGCCTCCTCCGGGTCGGCGCCGCGGACGTCCTTGGGGGGACGCAGGAACCAGTACGAGAGGACCGGGACGACGGTCAGCGAGACGAGCAGGGACGCGAGGAGCGCCGCCGTGACCGTCAGCGAGAAGGAGCCGAAGAGCTCGCCCACCATGCCGCCGACCAGGCCGATCGGCAGGAAGACCGCGACGGTCGTCAGGGTCGAGGACGTCACGGCGCCCGCGACCTCCTTGACCGCCTTGATGATCGCGGCCTCGCGCTCCTCGCCGTATCCGAGGTGGCGCTTGATGTTCTCCAGGACCACGATCGAGTCGTCGACGACGCGGCCGATGGCGATGGTCAGCGCGCCGAGCGTGAGCATGTTGAGGGAGAGGTCCCTCGTCCACAGCACGATCAGGGCGAGGACGACCGAGAGCGGGATGGAGACCGCGGTGACCAGCGTCGAGCGGATCGACGCGAGGAAGACCAGGATGACCAGGACCGCGAAGACCAGGCCGAGTGCACCCTCGGTGGTGAGGCCGTCGATGGACTTGGAGACGGCCGGGCCCTGGTCGCTCGCGACCGTCAGGTCGGAGCCTGCGCCCAGGTCCTTGCGCAGGTCGGGGAGCTTGTCCTTGACCGCGTCGGAGATGGCGACGGCGCTGCCGTCCTGGTCCATGGTGATCGCGACGGCGAGGCTGGGCCTGCCGTTCGTGCGGGTGATGGACGTGGCCTCCGACGGCTGCTGCTTCACCGTGGCGACGTCACTGAGGCGCACCGGCTTGTCAGGGCGCTCCCCCGGCTTGGCCTCGGGGGTGACCATCAGGTCCTGGATCTGCTTCAGGGAGGTGTAGCCGCCGCCGACCTGGACGGTGCGGTTCTTGCCGTCCTCGTCGAAGGAGCCCGCGGGGAGCGTGGCGCCGCCGGCCTGGAGCGCCTGGCCGAGCGAGGCCGGGGTCAGGCCCGCCTTGGCCAGCTTCTTGTCGTTGGGGGTGACGTCGACCTGGAGGTCGCGCACACCGTCGACGGTGACCTGACCGACGCCGTCGATGTCCTCCATGGCGGGGACGACGGTGCGGTCGAGCTGGTCGGAGAGCGCCTGCTGGTCCTTGTCGGAGGTGACGGAGAGGACCACGGTGGGGATGTCGTCCGTGGAGCCCGCGATGACCTGCGGGTCGACGTCGTCGGGGAGTTCGGCCCCGGCACGGTTCACGGCCTGCTGGACATCGGCGACGAGCTGCTTGGAGCCGCTGCCGTAGTCGAACTGGGCCATGATCAGGGCATTGCCCTCGCTCGCCGTGGAGGTGATGCCGGTGATGCCGTCGACCGCGTCGATGGAGGACTCGAGGGGTTCGACGACCTGCTTTTCGACCACATCGGGGGAAGCGCCCTGGTACGGGGCCAGGACGGAGACCATCGGGAGTTCGATGGAGGGCAGCAACTGCTGCTTGAGCTGAGGGATCGCGATCGCGCCGAAGACCAGCGCGATGATCGAGATCAGCCCGACAAGGGCCCGTTGGGCGAGGCTGAACCTGGACAGCCAGGACATGGTGGTCTCTCTCTGTGGCGAACTGCGCAGGAAAGGGCACCGGCAGGCCGGTGCCCCCTACACGATCTCCGATGCCCAGGGTGGGAATCGTCACTCCGAGGAACCGTTCTTATACGGCGCATACTGCAGGCGCAGTACGTCCCGCCCGCGGTCACTCCACCCTTGGACGTACCAGGCCCGACTCGTAGGCGATCACGACGAGTTGTGCCCGGTCGCGCGCGCCCAGCTTCGCCATCGCGCGGTTCACATGCGTCTTCACCGTGAGCGGGCTGACCGCGAGGCGTTCGGCGATCTCGTCGTTCGAATGCCCGCCCGCGACCTGGACGAGAACCTCGCGCTCGCGCCCGGTGAGCGCGTCGAGCCGCTCGGCGCGCGGCCCGCCTTCGTCATCCGAACTGTCGCCCTGCGCAAGGAACTTGGCGATCAGGCCCTTCGTCGCCGCGGGCGAGAGCAGGGCGTCGCCCGCGGCCGCGATCCGGATGGCGCCGAGCAGTTCCTCCGGCTCGGCGCCCTTCCCGAGGAAGCCGGAGGCACCGGCGCGCAGCGACTGCACCACGTACTCATCCACCTCGAAGGTCGTCAGCATGACCACGCGTACGTGGGCCAGGGCGGGGTCGGCGCTGATCAGCCGGGTGGCGGCGAGGCCGTCCATGCCGGGCATGCGGATGTCCATCAGGACGACGTCGGCGGCCCGTGACGTGGCCAGTTCGACGGCCTCCGCGCCGTCCGACGCCTCGGCGACGACCTCCATGTCGGGCTCGGAGTCGACGAGCACCCTGAACGCGCTGCGCAGCAGTGCCTGATCGTCGGCGAGCAGCACCCGGATCGTCACGCGGTGGTCCCTCCCTCTGCCGGGCTGACCGGCGTTGCCGTGACGGGCAGGATCGCATGGACGCGGAAGCCGCCGCCGTAGCGGGGCCCGGCGGTGCAGCGGCCGCCCAGGGCGCTGACGCGCTCACGCATGCCGATGAGGCCGTGCCCGCCGCCGTCGCTCCCGCCGCCGTGCTCCGACTTCTCGCCGCCTCCGTCGTCCAGGATCGTGAGCTCGGCGTTCGGCCCTACGCGGATGACGCTGACCTCGGCCTTGGCACCCGTCCCCGCGTGCTTCTGCACGTTCGTGAGGGCCTCCTGGATGATGCGGTAGGCGGCCAGGTCGGCTCCGGCGGGCAGTTCCGTCACGTCGTCGCTGACGGCCACTTCCACGGGGAGCCCCGCGTGCCGGAAGGTGTCGACGAGGTCTTCGAGGCGGGCCAGGCCCGGCGCGGGTTCGGTGGGTGCCTCGGGGTCGCCTGTCTGGCGCAACAGGCCGACGGTGGCGCGCAGTTCGTTGAGCGCGGAGCGGCTCGCGTCGCGTACGTGGGAGAGGGCTTCCTTGGCCTGGTCGGGCCGCTTGTCCATGACGTGGGCCGCCACGCCCGCCTGGACGTTGACCAGGGCGATGTGGTGGGCGACCACGTCGTGCAGGTCGCGGGCGATGCGCAGCCGTTCCTCGGCGACGCGGCGCCGGGCCTCCTCCTCGCGGGTGCGTTCCGCGCGTTCGGCACGCTCGCGTATGGCGTCCACGAAGGCGCGGCGGCTGCGGACGGCGTCACCGGCCGCCGCGGCCATGCCGGTCCAGGCGAAGATGCCGACGTTCTCCTGGGCGTACCAGGGCAGGGGGCCCGTCAGCATCGCGACTCCGGTGAGCCCGGTGATGGTGACCACGCCGACGCGCCAGGTGGTGGGGCGGTTGGTGGTGGCGGCGACGGTGTAGAGGGCGATGACCGCGCTCATCACGACGGTGCCGCGGAACTCGCCGGTGATCAGATCGATGACGGAGAAGGCGCTGGTCGCGGCGAGCACGATCCAGGGGGCGCGGCGGCGGAAGACCAGCGCGGTGGCGCCGAGCAGCATCAGGACGAGGCTGAGCGTGCCCGGGGTGCGCGTGCCCCAACTGGGGCCGCCGCCATGGCCGTACGGCTCGACGAACGAACCGCTGACCATGCATACGAGGACGGCTGCCGCGAGGGCGGCGTCCACGGCGAGGGGGTGCGCCTTGGCCCAACAGCGGCCTCGCACGAGAGTGGTCACGCCTTAAACGGTACGGGGCCCTGCGGGCGGCTGGGACCGGTCCTGCCGCTCGGCCCGCGGTCGGGTTGCCCCGGGGCCGGGTTCTGGCCGAGATCCGTCTCCCCGGCTGTCCTGTCCCGGCGCTTCGCGCCGGATCTCTCCCGCCCACCCACCCGATTGCCCCGCGGCTAGCCCGGGATCAGGCCGTCGTCGCTCAGCATCTCGCGGACCTCGTCCAGGGTCGCGTCCGGGCCGGGGAGGATCAGCTCCGAGGGTTCGAGCGCGTCGTCCGGCAGCGGCGTGCCCAACTCCCGGACCTTGTCCAGCAACGCTCCCAGCGTCCTGCGGAAGCCGGACTCGTCGCCGCTCTCCATCTCGTCGAGCAACTCGTCGTCCAGCTTGTTCAGTTCGGCGAAGTGGCTGTCGGCCAACTCCACCTGCCCCTCCCCCATGATCCGTACGATCATGTCGTCCTCCTCGGACGTGAGCGGTGTGACTACTGCTTGTCGAAGCGCGGAGTGTCCTGCGGCTGCTGGGTCTGGGGCTGGCCCTGACCCGGCTCGATGGCCTGCTTCGGCGACGCCGACGAGCCACCCGCCAGCTCCGCCTTCATCCGCTGCAGTTCCAGCTCTACATCAGTACCACCGGAGAGGCGATCCAGCTCGGACTGGATGTCGTCCTTGGCGAGCCCGGAGGAGTCGTCGAGGGCGCCGGAGGCCAGGAGCTCGTCGATCGCGCCGGCCCGCGCCTGGAGCTGCGCGGTCTTGTCCTCGGCGCGCTGGATCGCCATGCCGACGTCGCCCATCTCCTCGGAGATGCCGGAGAAGGCCTCGCCGATCCGGGTCTGCGCCTGGGCCGCGGTGTACGTGGCCTTGATCGTCTCCTTCTTCGTACGGAAGGCGTCGACCTTGGCCTGGAGGCGCTGCGCCGCGAGGGTGAGCTTCTCCTCCTCGCCCTGGAGCGTCTGGTGCTGCGTCTCCAGGTCGGTCACCTGCTGCTGCAGGGCCGCACGGCGCGAGAGCGCCTCGCGGGCCAGGTCCTCACGGCCGAGGGCGAGGGCCTTGCGGCCCTGGTCCTCAAGGGTGGAGGACTGCTTCTGGAGCTGGCTCAGCTGCAGCTCGAGGCGCTTGCGCGAGGTCGCCACGTCGGCGACACCGCGGCGCACCTTCTGCAGCAGCTCGAGCTGCTTCTGGTACGAGTAATCGAGGGTTTCGCGCGGGTCCTCGGCCCGGTCAAGGGCCTTGTTCGCCTTCGCGCGGAAGATCATCCCCATACGCTTCATGACACCGCTCATGGGCTTCGCGCGCCCCCTTCTGACGGACTTCCAGCTCCAGGTACTGCTCAGAACCCACAGTACGGGCCCTGCATCCATTACCGCACTGTTCGCGTGCGGATGCGCTCATCCCCAAGGACGACTGTGTCCGGCCGGGCTCAGGCGTAGGGAGTAGGTGCACCCCCGGGAACCGCCCGAAAACCGCTTGTAAACCACACGGAACGTCCCCTTAGCCACACAATCAAGACGCCCGGTGTTGCCGGATCGTTCCCCATCGGGCGGGGGTCCATGCGTCCGCACCCCGTACCCTTGGGTTTTGTGTTCCGTAGCCGATCCAAGGACGAGAAGGCCCCGGCGAGCAAGGCCCCGGTGACCGACTCCCAGCAGCCCCGTGACCCGCAGGCCCCCAAGGGCCGCCCCACGCCCAAGCGCAGTGAGGCCCAGACCCAGCGCCGCAGCGTGGCCAACACGCCTGTGACGCGCAAGGAGGCGGCGAAGCGGCAGCGCAATGAACGCCGCGTCCAGATGGACAAGCAGCGCCAGGCGCTCGCCAGCGGTGACGAGCGCTATCTGCCCGCCCGCGACAAGGGCCCCGTGCGCAAGTTCGCGCGCGACTTCGTCGACTCGCGGTTCTGCATCGCCGAGTTCTTCCTGCCGCTCGCCGTGATCATCCTCGTACTGAGCATGGTCCGGATCCCGCAGCTGCAGAACATCGCTCTGCTGCTGTGGCTCTTCGTGATCGTCCTGATCATCGTGGACTCGGTGACGACGGCGGTCCGCCTGAAGAAGCGCCTGAACGAGCGCTTCCCGAGCGAGAGCAAGAAGGGCGCGGTCGCGTACGCCCTGATGCGTACGCTCCAGATGCGCCGTCTGAGGCTGCCGAAGCCGCAGGTCAAGCGTGGAGAGCGGCCCTGAGCGGTTTCGCCGGCGGGGCCGCCGCGTGGCTCGAGAAGCTGGGCGGCCTGCGCAATGCCGTACGGCAGGAGCTGGTGACCCGGCAGCTCGACGAGCAGATAGCCGGGCGCTTCCCCGTGGGGCAGCGGCTGCGGGTGCTCGACGTGGGCATGGGCCAGGGCACGCAGGCGCTGCGGCTCGCCCGCGCCGGGCACAAGGTGACGGGCGTCGAGCAGGATCCGGCGATGGTGGCCGCGGCGCGTGCCGCGCTCGGCGCCGAGCCCGAGGGGATCCAGGGGCGGGTGCGCATCGTCGAGGGCGACGGGCGCGAGACCGGGGTGCATTTCCTGCCGGGCAGCTTCGACGTCGTGCTGTGCCACGGCGTACTGATGTACGTCGAGGAGCCGGACGCGCTGCTCGCGGGGCTCGCCCGGATGCTGGCCCCCGGAGGGCTGCTCTCCCTCCTCGTCCGGAACGCGGATGCGCTGGCCATGCGGCCGGGGCTCGCCGGGGACTGGCCGGGGGCGATGGCCGCCTTCGACTCCACCGCGTACCGCAACCGGCTCGGGCTTCAGGCGCGTGCGGACCGGCTCGACGCGGTGTCCGCTTCGCTCGCGGGGATCGCCGCGCCGCTGCACGCCTGGTACGGCGTGCGGGTCTTCACCGACCAGGCCTCGGACGACGCCGTTCCGCCGGAGGACGGGGAGTTGGCGGCGTTGCTCGCCGCCGAGGAGCGGGCCGGGCGGACGGATCCCTATCGGCGGGTGGCCGCGTTGCTGCACGTCTGCGGTGTGCGGGACTGATCGGGCCGCCGCCTCGCGGCGGCTCTTTCCCGCCCCCACCCGATTGCCCCGCAATTCAGGGCGACGTATTGGGGTGAACGTGACACTCGGGACATGACTGTCTCGCGTACCCGTACCGCCACCGCCGCCGTCCTCGTCGCCGCCGGGCTTCTCGTGAGCGGCTGCTCCAGTTCCGGCTCCGGGGACTCCGGTGAATCCACCACCCAGGCCGCGCCCATGGCGGACAGCGACCTGCAGGACGACTATCAGCAGGTGATCAAGGACGTCCTGCCCTCGGTCGTCCAGATCGACGCCTCCGAGAGCCTCGGCTCCGGCGTCGTCCACGACGACAAGGGGCATGTCGTCACCAACGCCCACGTCGTGGGCAAGGAAGAGACCTTCAAGGTCACGACGGCCACCGGGGAGCAGGCCCTCACCGCGAAGCTCGTCGCCTCCTACCCCGAGCAGGACCTCGCCGTCATCAAGATCGACAACCCGCCGAGCGGGCTCAAGGCCGCGAAGTTCGCGGACTCCACGAAGGCCGAGGTCGGGCAGATCGTGCTCGCCATGGGTTCGCCGCTCGGTCTGTCCTCCAGCGTCACGCAGGGCATCATCTCCGCCACCGGCAGGACCGTCAGCGAGGGCCGCTCCGAGGGCGCGACCGGGGCCACCATCGCGAACATGGTGCAGACGTCCGCCGCGATCAACCCGGGCAACAGCGGCGGCGCCCTGGTCACCCTCGACAGCGAGGTCATCGGCATTCCGACGCTCGCCGCGACCGACCCGAACATGGGCGACAGCGCGGCGCCCGGCATCGGGTTCGCGATCCCGTCCTCGATGGTGAAGACCGTCGCCGACCAGATCGTCAAGGACGGCAAGGTCACCGACTCGGGCCGGGCCGCCCTCGGCATCACGGGACGCACGGTCCTCGGTGACGACTACAAGCCCGCGGGCGTCGCCGTCGTCGAGGCACAGAAGGACGGTGCGGCGGCCAAGGCGGGCATCGAGGCCGGCGACATCATCACCGATCTGGGCGACACCGAGCTCACCACGATCACCTCGCTCTCCGAGGCGCTCGCCGGGGAGAAGCCGGGCGACAAGACGCAGGTGACGTACGTGAGGGACGGCTCCGAGAAGACCGCCGACGTCACGCTGGGCGAGATCTAGGCACGGCTTGTCGTGACACGGCGTGAGGGGGTGGCCGCTGCTGCGGCCACCCCCTCACGTTCAGGCGTCGCTCAACCCTGCGCCGCGTCCTCCGCGTGCAGGCTCATCGGCCCGTAGATCTTGTTCGCGTCCTCGAAGAGCGACACCTGGTCGGCGCCGCCCTCGGCGAGCTCTTTCCAGTACTCGCCGACCCACGACTCCGCGTCCCCCTGAGTCGTGAACTCCTCGGGCGTCAGAGCGGGCTGGACCTCCGTCCCGTCCGTCTTCTCGAACCGCCACGTCCATGCCGCCATGCCAGCCTCCCGATGGTCCGACAGCTGTGTGAAGCCGCTTGAAGCCTAGCCGGGCGAGCGGCGCTCGCGGCGACGCGGGAGGATCTTCCTGTGGAACTGACTCTGCTCGGCACCGGCGATCCCGAAGGCCTGCCCCGTCCCGGCTGCCCCTGCGCGGCCTGCGCGACCGCGCTCGGTGGCGCCGCACGCGCCGCCACCGCGCTTCTGGTGGACGGCGTCCTGCTCCTTGACCTCACCCCTGGCGCCGCCTTCGCGGCCGCACGCTCCGGGCACTCGCTCGGCGGTGTGCGCCAGGTCCTGCTCTCCCATCCGCACGACGGCCCCTCGGTGGAGGTACCGGCAGGGCTTCCGCAGCCGGGCCGCGTGCCCGACGGCCGGGAGCTCGCGCTACTCACCGGGCACCGGGTGCGGGCGGTGGCGATGGACCACCCCGGCACGGGGTACGAGGTGGTGGGCCCCGACGGGGAGCGGCTCCTGTATCTGCCGCCGGACGGTGCGCCCTCCGGGCTGTCGGACGGGCATCCTCCGTACGAGATGGTCCTCGCCGATGTCATCGGGCGCCCCGACGGGCTCGCGCGGCTGCGGGCGGCCGGTGCGATCGGGCCGACCACGGATGTCGTCGCCGTCCATCTGGGCCACGAGGTGCCGCCGGGCGCGGAGCTGACCCGCAGGCTGGCCGCCGCCGGTGCGCGGGCCGTGCCGGACGGGACGACGCTGGTGGTCGGCGCCTATGAGGACGTACCGGACGTGCCGCGCCGCACGCTCGTCCTGGGCGGTGCGCGGTCCGGGAAGTCGGTGGAGGCCGAGCGGCGCCTAGAGGCCTTCCCCGATGTGCTCTACGTGGCCACGGGCGGGACAAGGAACGGCGACTCCGAGTGGGCCGACCGGGTGAGCGCCCACCGCGAACGGCGGCCCGGGTCGTGGAGCACCGCCGAGACCTGCGACCTCGTGCCGCTGCTCGCCGAGAACGGCCCTCCGCTGCTCATCGACTGCCTGTCGCTGTGGCTGACGTACGCCATGGACGAGGTGAACGCGTGGGACGACGACGAATGGGCGGGCGGCGGCGAGCGGGCGCTGCGCAAGCGGGTCGCCGAGCTCACGGACGCGGTGCGCGCGACCCGGCGCACGGTCGTCGCCGTGTCGAACGAGGTCGGCTCCGGCATCGTCCCCGCGACCGCGTCGGGCCGCCGCTACCGCGATGAACTGGGGCGTCTGAACGCGGCGTTCACGACGGAGTGCGAGCACGTGCTCCTGGTCGTGGCGGGCCAGGCGCTCGTCCTGCGGGGCTGAGCCGGGGCCTCACGCATCAGGGGTTACGCCTCGCGATGACCCGGTAGGCGTTGGAGTACCGGGTGCGGCTGATCACGGGGGCGAGGATCCTGTCGGCCAGGGCCGCCGCGGCGAGGAGCGGGGCCGCCACGCGGGCCGCGGCCCGGACGCGGCCGAGGGCGAAGGCGAGGCCCGCGGTCAGGTCGAAGGGGATGTGCGGCTCGCGCCGGTCGGTGGCCACGACGGTGTAGCCGAGGCTCTCCAGCTCGTGGCGCAGGGCGGCGAGCGGGATGCGGTGGTAGGGCTCGGCGCGGAGCCATCCTTTGCCGAGGAGCCTGGCGTACCGGCTCTCCGGGACGGGGACCTCGATCATCAGATGGCCGCCTGGCCGCAACACCGTGCGGGCGGCGATGAGTTCGATGCGCGGATCGGCGCTGCGCTCCAGGTAGTGGAACATGCTCAGCGCGTCGTAGCGCCCCGCGAGCTTGGGGGCCAGGTCGGTGAGGAGCCCGCGGTGGGCCTCCTCCACGCGGCCCGCCCTGCGGCCCTCCGTCACCCGCTCGGTGAGGTCGAGGCCGTCGAAGGCGGTGTACGGGTGCACCTGCTGGGCGACGGCGGGGAAGTGCCCGTGCCCGGTGTCGATGTCCAGCCAGCTCTCGGGCTCGATGAACCGGCCCATCGCGCGGGCCCGCGCCCGGTGGCGGCGGGTGGAGCTCGGGACGGCGAAGATCTTCTCGGCCTGGGCGGCTGCGGCCTTGGCGGCGTCCATGGGCGTGGCGGGCTCCTTCGTCGGACGGTACGAGCGACACGACAACCGCCCCAAACGGTACGTAAAGGATCATCGGCACCGGCGCAACGACACCGTGGAGGTGCCGCGTTCCGCGGTGCCGCTCGCGCGGTGATGCCTGCTGCCGGGCCGTCCGAAGCGAGGTCAGGCCCTGCCGGTACTGTTCGGCGAATGAGCTCGCTGAATCTCGACGACTTCACCGACCTGATCGAGCGGCCCGACGGCGGGGTGCGCCGCGACGCCGAAGAGCGCAGGGAGCGGCAGAGCGTGCCGCCCGGGGCGCTCGGCCGCCTGGACGAGCTGAGCGAATGGCTGTCCGCGGCCCAGTCCTCGGTGCCGGTCAAGCCGATCGAGCGGCCGCGCGTGATCCTCTTCGCGGGCGACCACGGGGTCGCGGGACTCGACGTGTCCGCGCGGCGAGCGGGCAGCGCGGCCGACCTCGTCCGTGCCGTGCTCTCCGGCGCGAGCCCCGTCTCCGTCCTCGCGCGCCGCCTGGACGTGCCCGTCCGGGTCGTCGACATGGCCCTGGACTGCGACCCTGCCGAGCTGCCCAAGGAAGTGGCGGGGCACCGGGTGCGGCGCGGCTCCGGGCGCGTCGACATCGAGGACGCGCTGACGGCCGAGGAGGCCGAGGTCGCGGTGCGCGCCGGGATGGCCGTCGCCGACGAGGAGGCGGACTCCGGGACCGACCTGGTCGTGCTCGGCGACGTGAGCGTCGGCGGCACGACGCCCGCGGCGACACTGGTCGCCGCGCTGTGCGGGACCGACGCGTCCGTGGTGACCGGGCGGGGCGGCGCGCCGATCGACGACCTGGCGTGGATGCGCAAGTGCGCGGCGGTCCGGGACTCCCTGCGGCGGGCGCGGCCCGTACTCGGGGATCAGCTGGAGCTGCTCGCGGCGGTGGGCGGCGCGGACATCGCCGCCATGACCGGATTCCTGCTGCAGTGCGCGGTGCGGCGTACGCCGGTCATCCTGGACGGCGTCGTGGCGTCGGCCGCGGCGCTCGTGGCCCAGCGGGTCGCCTTCCGGGCGCCGGACTGGTGGCTCGCGGGGCACAACAGCGGGGAGCCCGCGCAGGCCAAGGCCCTGGACCGGATGGCGCTCGACCCCGTACTCGAACAGGGCGTGCAGGTGGGCGAGGGCCTGGGGGCGCTGCTCGCGCTGCCGCTGGTGCGGGCCGCGGCGGCACTCTCCGCCGAACTGCCCGAGCGGAAGCCCGAACCGGAGCCGGAGCCCGAGTCCGAGTCCGAGTCCGGCTCCGAGCCGGAGTCCCCGGCCGGCGCCGAGGCCGAGAAGAAGGCCGAGAACAAGCTCGGGACCGCGGCACCCGAAGCGGAGTAGGCGGCGGCGCGGCTGGTCACAGCCGAAGACGGCCCGGCATGCCCCATATGATCCCTTTTCATGGGAGATGAGCAATCTGCTGCCGGGCGCCGTCAGCGTCTCGCCGCGGCCTTCAGTGTCTGGTACCTCCGCGCCGTCACCTTCATCAACTTTCTGAGCGCGGTCTGGGTCTCCCTGGGACAGGATCTGCGGCGGCACAACACCGAGAACTACTTCACGCCGTATCTGCTGACCGCGGGCTTCGCGTCCGGCGCCTTCACGATGTTCCTGGCGATCACGATGCGCCGCCGCAAACGCGCCGCCTGGATCCTCAACCTCGTACTCAGTGGGCTCTTTCTGCTCCTCTTCGCGTTCGCGATGGTCTTCCCGGAGATCCGCCGGTACGCGCAGAACTGGATCTCCCTCGTCCTGACCGCCGCGTTCGTCGCCTCGCTGATCGTCGGGCGACGCGAGTTCTACGCCAAGGGCGACCGCTCCAACCCGAAGCTCGCCGCGGCCGTCGCCGTCGGCGGACTCCTGGTGACCTCGCTCATCGCCGCGTTCCTGGTCACCGTCACCAACCGCGCGCACGACGAGTTCCGTTCGACCTTTCTGGACCGCTGGCGCTACGGCACGATGCGCCTGGTCTCGCTGGCCGCCGACGACAAGCGGTTCGAGGGCATCACCACGCCCGGCTGGGTCAACGTCACCATCAACGTGCTCAGCACGCTTCTCCTCCTTGCCGTCCTGTACGCCGCGTTCCGCTCGCGCAAGGCGGTCGACCCGCTCACCGAGGACGACGAGCGGGGGCTGCACGGACTGCTCGACAAGTACGGCGAGCGCGACTCGCTCGGCTACTTCGCGCTGCGCCGCGAGAAGAGCGTCGTCTGGTCGCCGAGCGGCAAGGCCGCGGTCGCCTACCGGGTGATCGGGGGCGTCTCGCTGGCCTCCGGTGATCCGATCGGGGATCCGGAGGCCTGGCCCGGCGCCATCGAGCCCTGGCTCGCCGACGCCCGCGAGCACGGCTGGATCCCCGCCGTGATGGGCGCGAGCGAGGAGGCGGGCACGATCTACGCCCGGCACGGCCTCGACGCCCTTGAGCTGGGCGACGAAGCCATCGTCGAGACCTCGGAGTTCACGATGGAGGGGCGGGCCATGCGGACGGTCCGCCAGGCGTACAACCGGGTCGGACGAGCCGGTTACGAGGTGCGGATCCGCCGTCACGAGGACATCCCCGCCGACGAGATGGCCCACCTCCTCAAGCGGGCCGACGACTGGCGCGACGGGGCCACCGAGCGCGGCTTCTCCATGGCGCTCGGGCGGCTCGGCGACCCCGAGGACGGACGGTGCGTGATGCTCGAATGCACCGACGGGGAAGGGGAGTTGAGGGCAGTGTTGTCCTTCGTGCCGTGGGGACCGAACGGCCTCTCGCTCGACCTGATGCGCCGTGACCGCGACTCCGAGAACGGCCTGATGGAGTTCATGGTCATCGAACTGCTCCAGCGCGCCGCCGAGATCAGGATCACTCAGGTCTCGCTGAACTTCGCGATGTTCAGGTCGGTCTTCGAGCGTGGCTCGCGGCTCGGCGCGGGCCCGGTCCTGCGGCTGTGGCGCTCGCTGCTCACCTTCTTCTCGCGGTGGTGGCAGATCGAGTCGCTGTACCGCGCCAACGCGAAGTACCGCCCGATCTGGGAGCCGCGCTTCCTTCTCTTCGAGAAGAGCAGCGACCTGCCGCGCATCGGCATCGCGTCGGCCCGCGCGGAGGGCTTCCTGGAAGCGCCGGGCCTGCCGAAGTGGCTGCACCGCAAGCACCTGGAGTCCCGCCGATGAGTTCCCTGGCCACAGGCCGCCTGACCCGCCTGACCCGTCTGGCGCGCACCGAGTGGGGGCCGCTGTACGCCACCGTGCGGGCCGGCATCGCCGAGCGGCGGTGGCGTGCGGCGCCCATGACGCTGGCCGCCGTCTGCCTGACCGCCCTCTTCCAGTTCGTGCAGAACCAGTCCTGGGGCTATCAGTTCGTGCAGAACATCGGCTCCGTACGGGCCGAGGACCCGCTCTGGCTCGCCCTGCTGCGCACCCCGCTCTCCCTCTTCGTACCGGCGCTCGACCTGCCCGTCTGGGGCGCGCTGGCGCAGATCCTGCTGGTGTTCGGCATCGCGGAGATCTGTATCGGCTGGTGGCGCACGCTCGTCATCGGCTACGCGGCCACCCTCGCGGGCACGCTCTACGCGCGCGTGGGCATCGAGTGGGGTCCCGGCAACCCGCTGGGGCTCCCCGCGTCCGACGCGCAGGTCGTCGACACCGGTCCTTCCGCCGCGGTGGTCGGGCTCGCGGTCTACGTGTGCTGGCGCTACCGGGCCTGGTTCACGGCGGGCCTCGTGATCGCCGTGATGGTCGTCGAGGTGTTCGTCAAGAACAACCTCGCGGGCAAGGAGCACCTGGCGGCGATCGCGGCGGTGCTTGTCCTGTGCGCCTGCTCGGCGGTGCTTCAGCGCCGTGGGCGTGCCAGCTCCGGGTCGGGTTTGCCGCCGATCCAGTCCTGAACCTTGCGGCGCGGGCCTGCCCAGCGGCGGTCGTGGTGGTAGGCGCGCAGGGCCGCCCGTGCACGGGTGCGGTGCCAGTTGCGGTAGAAGCGCCTGGACCAGGCCGATCCCGGGCGGGCGAGGCGGATCGCGCCCACCAGGGCGACCAGCGGGACGACCATGCCGATCAGGGCCGTCTGCAGCTTTCCCTTGGCGAGGGCGATCAGGGCGAAGCAGCAGTTGACGGCGACGTTCAGGGCCAGGCCCGCGCGGTTGCTCCGCTCCTCGGGCGTCAGGTCGTTCACGCCGAACGGGGTGAACCCGGTCAGGATGAGCACCACCAGGGCCGTCGTCAGCATCACGACCTCGACGCTCTTGCGGCCCTGCTCGCTCCAGTAGACGTCGTCGAGGTAGAGGATCAGCGCGAACTCGTCGAGTACGAGACCGGCGCCGATGCCGAAGATGACCGCCGCGAACATCGCGCCGAGGCCATGGCTGCCGACAGCGACCGCCCAGAATCCGCCGACGAGCATCAGGAAGATGCCGGGCACCACGTGGTGGATGTGGACGTCTCCGGAGCTGATGTTCCGGAAGGGGCCCTTCCCCGCGCGGATGAGGCGGGTGATGGTGCGGGTGACGAGGAAGCAGCCCACGAAGGAGAGCAGGGCGAGCAGGAGCGGGAGCTTTCCCGGCTCCGTGATGTTTCTGTACCACCAGTCACCCATGGGGCCATCCTGGGCCGGGGGTCCGCTTGCCGCACTCCCAGCCACTCCGCTGTGGGCAGGCGTTCCGCGGGCGTTCCGCAGGGCGGAACGGGTGGGCACAGCGCCTGCTGCCGGGTGCCGATGGGCCGGGCGTCGGGCCAGGTAACCTTCCGCGGTGCCCCGAACCTCCCCCGCCGACGGCCTCCGCTTCGCCTTCGGCACCCTCACCGCGCTCCCGGTCAACGTCACCAAGTGGGACCGTGAGGCCGCCCGCGCGGGCATGCTCTGCGCCCCGCTGGCCGGGCTCGTGGTCGGCCTCTGCGCCGCCGCACTAGGCGCCGCGCTCATGGCCCTGGGCGCAGGGCCCCTCCTGGCAGCCGTGGCGACCGCCGCAACCCCCGCCGCGCTGACCCGCGGCCTCCACCTCGACGGCCTCGCCGACACCGCCGACGGCCTCGGCAGTGCCAAGCCCGCCGAGCAGGCGCTCCAGATCATGAAGCAGTCCGACGTCGGCCCGTTCGGCGTCATCACGCTGCTGTTCACCCTGCTCGCCCAGGTGGCCGTCCTCTTCCAGCTGTACGAGGCCTCATGGACCCGGGGCGCGCTCGCCGCGGCCGTCTCGGCGGCCGCCGCCCGCCTCGCCCTCACCCTTGCCGCCCGCAAGGGCATCCCCCCGGCCCGCCCCGAGGGACTCGGGGCGGCCGTCGCCGGAACGGTTCCGCGGGGTGCCGCCCTGCTCACGGCGGCGCTCGTCACCGCGGTGGCCGCGCTCGCCGCCGTGCCCTTCGGGGCGTTCGAGGCCGTGCAGTACGCGGCCGCCGTCGTGCTCGCGGTCTGCGCCGCCGAACTCCTCCTGCGGCACTGCGTACGCCGCTTCGGAGGCATCACGGGCGACGTCTTCGGCGCGCTCGCCGAGACCGCGGCCACGGCGGCCCTGCTCGTCCTGGCCCTCGGCTGAACCGCATCGCCCGCAATCGCACTGCCCCACGCCTCGTTGAAACATAAATGCGGCGACGCGTTCGGATGAATCTCGACCGACACGATCGAATGGGCGCGACGCGCGTAGGCTCATGTTCGGTGCCTTTCCGGCCCGTTCTAGGCTGGCGCCGGGCGGGTCGACCCACCCCATCGGCCAAGGAACTCAACGGAAGCGAGAATTCACCACCGTGACTGCTCTGACTCTCAGCACCGCCGCCGCGTCCGGCCTCCGTGCCGACGCGATCGTCGTCGGCGTCGCCAAGGGCGCCAAGGGCCCGGTCATCGCGCCCGGCGCCGAGGCCGTGGACAAGGCCTACGACGGCAAGCTCGCATCCGTCCTGGAGACCCTCGGCGCCTCGGGCGGCGAGGGCGAGGTGACGAAGCTCCCCGCGCCCTCCGGCTTCAAGGCGCCGGTCGTCCTCGCGGTCGGCCTCGGCACGGTGCCGGAGAAGGACGAGACGTACGGCACCGACGCCCTGCGCCGCGCCGCCGGTACCGCCGCGCGTGCCCTGTCCGGCTCGAAGAAGGCCGCGTTCGCGCTGCCCGCCGAGGACGCCGAGGACACCGGCGCGATCGCCGAGGGCGCCCTGCTGGGCGCGTACTCCTTCGACGCGTACAAGGAAAATGGTTCCGCCAAGGGCAAGGACGCCAAGGGCCCGCTCGGCGAGATCGCCCTGCTCGGCGGCAAGCCCCGCGACAAGGCGTACAAGGCCGCCGTCGAGCGCGCCACCGCCGTGGCCGAGGAGCTCAACCGCGCCCGCGACCTGGTCAACACCCCGCCGAACGACCTGAACCCCGAGGCCTTCGCCGCGGTCGCCACCGCGGCCTCCAAGGAGCACGGCATCAAGGTCCAGGTCCTGGACGAGAAGGCGCTCACCAAGGGCGGCTTCGGCGGCATCCTCGGCGTCGGCGCGGGCTCGGAGGCCCCGCCGCGGCTGGTGAAGCTCTCGTACACGTCGTCCAAGGCGAAGAAGCACCTCGCCTTCGTCGGCAAGGGCATCACGTACGACTCGGGCGGCATCTCGCTGAAGCCCGCCGGTCACAACGAGACCATGAAGTGCGACATGGCCGGTGCCGCGGCCGTCTTCGCCGCCGTCGTCTCGGCCGCCCGCCTGGGTCTCGAGGTGAACGTCACCGGCTGGCTGGCGCTCGCCGAGAACATGCCGTCCGGCTCGGCGACCCGCCCCGGCGACGTCCTGCGCATGTACAGCGGCAAGACCGTCGAGGTGCTCAACACCGACGCCGAGGGCCGTCTGGTCCTGGCCGACGCGATCGCCAAGGCCTCCGAGGACAAGCCCGACGCGATCGTCGACGTGGCCACGCTGACCGGCGCCATGATGATGGCGCTCGGCAGCCGCACCTTCGGCATCATGGCCAACGACGACGCGTTCCGCGCCGCGATCCACGACGCCTCCGAGGAGGCGGGCGAGCCCTCCTGGCCGATGCCGCTGCCCGAGCACCTGAGGAAGGGCATGGACTCCCCCACCGCCGACATCGCCAACATGGGCGAGCGCATGGGCGGCGGTCTGGTGGCCGGTCTCTTCCTGCAGGAGTTCGTCGGCGAGGGCATCACCTGGGCGCACCTGGACATCGCGGGCCCGGCCTTCAACGAGGGCGGCCCGTTCGGCTACACGCCCAAGGGCGGCACCGGCACCGCGGTCCGCACCCTGGTCCGCCTCGCGGAGCGCACGGCCGCGGGCGACCTCGGCTGACGCCAGATCGTTCGTACGCAGACCGGGGCCCGGACGTCCAGATGTCCGGGCCCCGGTCTGCACATGTCTGATTTCGCCCTCGACGAAATCCGTACGTTCATACGCCTGGGTAACCCCCGGACGTGGCGAATCAGACGTCTCACAGCCCGGCCCGCCGTCCCACCTCCCGCCGACAAGTGCGAAGATGGGTTCTCGGCAGGACAGGGCCCCCACCACAGGGCCGAAACAAGAGCGGCCGATACCAGCCGCCGACCGGTCATCGCCGACCGGCGTACGGCGCACATGCATGGAGGACGTGACGTGGCGAACGACGCCAGCACCGTTTTCGACCTAGTGATTCTCGGCGGCGGTAGCGGCGGTTACGCCGCGGCACTGCGCGCGTCGCAGTTGGGCCTGGACGTCGCCCTGATCGAGAAGGGCAAGGTCGGCGGCACCTGCCTGCACAACGGCTGCATCCCGACGAAGGCGCTGCTGCACGCCGGCGAGATCGCCGACCAGGCACGCGAGGCCGACCAGTTCGGCGTGAAGGCCACCTTCGAGGGCATCGACATGGCGGCCGTCCACAAGTACAAGGACGACGTGATCTCGGGCCTCTACAAGGGCCTGCAGGGACTCATCGCCTCGCGCAAGGTGACGTACATCGAGGGCGAGGGCAAGCTCTCGTCCCCGACCTCGGTGGACGTGAACGGCCAGCGCGTCCAGGGCCGCCACGTGCTGCTCGCGACCGGCTCCGTGCCGAAGTCGCTGCCGGGCCTTGAGATCGACGGCAACCGCATCATCTCCTCGGACCACGCCCTGGTCCTCGACCGCGTGCCGAAGTCCGCGATCATCCTGGGCGGCGGCGTCATCGGCGTCGAGTTCGCCTCGGCGTGGAAGTCCTTCGGGTCCGAGGTCACCGTCGTCGAGGGCCTCAAGCACCTCGTGCCGGTCGAGGACGAGAACTCCTCGAAGCTTCTTGAGCGCGCGTTCCGCAAGCGCGGCATCAAGTTCAACCTCGGCACCTTCTTCGAGAAGGCCGAGTACACGCAGGACGGCGTCCGCGTGACCCTCGCCGACGGCAAGACCTTCGACGCCGAGGTTCTCCTCGTCGCCATCGGCCGCGGCCCCGTCTCGCAGGGCCTCGGCTACGAGGAGCAGGGCGTCGCGATGGACCGCGGCTACGTCCTGGTCGACGAGTACATGCAGACCAACGTCCCGACGATCTCCGCCGTGGGCGACCTGGTGCCGACGCTCCAGCTCGCGCACGTCGGCTTCGCCGAGGGCATCCTGGTGGCGGAGCGCCTGGCCGGTCTCAAGACCGTCCCGATCGACTACGACGGCGTGCCGAAGGTGACGTACTGCCACCCCGAGGTCGCCTCCGTGGGCATCACCGAGGCCAAGGCCAAGGAGATCTACGGCGCGGACAAGGTCGTCGCCCTCAAGTACAGCCTGGCGGGCAACGGCAAGAGCAAGATCCTCAAGACCGCGGGCGAGATCAAGCTCGTCCAGGTCAAGGATGGTGCCGTGGTCGGCGTCCACATGGTCGGCGACCGCATGGGCGAGCAGGTCGGCGAGGCCCAGCTGATCTACAACTGGGAAGCGCTGCCGGCCGAGGTCGCCCAGCTCATCCACGCCCACCCCACGCAGAACGAGGCGATGGGCGAGGCCCACCTGGCCCTCGCGGGCAAGCCGCTGCACTCCCACGACTGACCCTCAGTTTCGGGCGCGACGACCTAGACTTCCGCAATTTCGTAAGGAGCAACTGAAACCATGGCGGTTTCCGTATCCCTTCCGGCGCTCGGCGAGAGCGTCACCGAGGGCACTGTCACCCGTTGGCTGAAGGCCGAGGGCGAGCGCGTCGAGGCCGACGAGCCGCTGCTCGAGGTCTCGACCGACAAGGTCGACACCGAGATCCCCTCCCCGGCCGCCGGCATTCTGGCGTCCATCAAGGTCGCCGAGGACGAGACCGTCGAGGTCGGCGCCGAGCTGGCCGTCATCGACGACGGCAGCGGCGCCCCCGCTGCCGAGTCCGCCCCGGCCGCCGAGCCGGCCCAGGCCGAGGCTCCGGCCCAGGAGGCCCCGGCCGCCGAGGCCCCCGCGGCTCCGGCTCCCGCTGCCGAGGCGCCTGCCGCCCCGGCCGCTCCGGCCGGTGGCGCCTCCGGTACCGACGTCACGCTGCCCGCCCTGGGCGAGTCGGTCACCGAGGGCACCGTCACCCGTTGGCTGAAGGAGGTCGGCGAGGAGGTCGCGGAGGACGAGCCCCTGCTCGAGGTCTCCACGGACAAGGTCGACACCGAGATCCCGTCGCCGACCGCGGGCGTGCTGCTCGAGATCGTCGTGGGCGAGGACGAGACCGCTGAGGTCGGCGCCAAGCTCGCCGTCATCGGCGCTCCCGGTGCGGCTCCGGCCGCTGCGGCTCCGGCTGCCCCGGCCGCTGCTCCGGCGGCGCCCGCGGCTCCCGCTGCCCCGGCCGCGCCCGCCGCTGCCGCTCCGGCTCCGGCCCAGCCCGCGGCTCCGGCCGCTCCGGCCGCGCCCTCGCCCGCTCCGGCCCAGCCCGCCGCACCGGCCTCCCCGGCCTCCCCGGCCGACGACGGCGCTTACGTCACGCCGCTGGTCCGCAAGCTGGCCAACGAGCACGGCGTGAGCCTCTCGGACGTCAAGGGCACCGGCGTCGGTGGCCGCATCCGCAAGCAGGACGTCATCGCGGCCGCCGAGGCCAAGAAGACCGCTCCGGCTCCGGCTGCCGCCGCCGCTCCGGCCGCTTCGAAGGCTCCGGCCCTGGAGGCCTCTCCCCTCCGCGGCCAGACGGTCAAGATGACCCGCATGCGCAAGGTCATCGGCGACAACATGATGAAGGCGCTGCACTCGCAGGCCCAGCTGACCTCGGTCGTCGAGGTCGACATCACGAAGCTGATGAAGCTGCGCGCCAAGGCGAAGGACGCGTTCGCGGCCCGTGAGGGCGTCAAGCTCTCCCCGATGCCGTTCTTCGTCAAGGCCGCCGCCCAGGCGCTGAAGGCCCACCCGGTCGTCAACGCCCGGATCAACGACGACGAAGGCACCATCACGTACTTCGACTCGGAGAACATCGGCATCGCCGTTGACGCCGAGAAGGGTCTGATGACGCCGGTCATCAAGGGTGCGGGCGACCTGAACATCGCCGGTATCTCGAAGAAGACCGCCGAGCTGGCCGGCAAGGCCCGTGGCGGTGGCCTCACCCCGGACGACATGTCCGGCGCCACCTTCACGGTCTCCAACACCGGTTCGCGCGGTGCCCTGTTCGACACGGTCATCGTGCCGCCGAACCAGGCCGCCATCCTCGGCATCGGTGCCACGGTCAAGCGCCCGGTCGTCATCAACCACCCGGACCTCGGCGAGACCATCGCCGTGCGGGACATGACGTACCTCTCGCTCTCCTACGACCACCGTCTGGTGGACGGCGCGGACGCCGCCCGCTACCTGACCACGGTCAAGGCGATCCTGGAGGCCGGCGAGTTCGAGGTCGAGCTCGGCCTGTAGTCCTGCGGCCCGTAGGGCTGTAAGACTCGTCTCATCAGCGCGTACGCCCCCGTTCGGAGGTTTCCGAGCGGGGGCGTCGCCGTATTGTCTAGGGGTCACCACGCCCTGGGGCGCTGCCCCCGCCGGAGGAGCCCACATGACCGCGCCCGTCGTTCACTCGCTGCGCGAACAGATCCGCGAGCACATCGTGGAGGGGATCGTCAGCGGGCGCTGGCAGCCGGGCGAGCGGATCGTGGAGCGGCGGATCGCCGTGGAGCTGGAGGTCTCGCAGACACCCGTACGGGAGGCCCTGCGGGAGCTGGAGACGCTGCGGCTCATCGAGTCCGCGCCCAACAAGGGCGTCCGCGTACGGAACTTGACCGCGGCGGACCTGGAGGAGAGCTACCCCGTCCGCGCGGGCCTGGAGGCCATCGCCGCCGAACTGGCGGCCGAGAGCCTGGCCGAGGACTGCTCGGCCCTGGAACCCCATGTCGCCGCCCTGTACGAGGCGGACCGTGCCGCCGACGGCACCTCCCAGGTGCGGCACACGGTCGGTTTCCACCGGGAGTTGGTGCGGGCCGCGGACAACTCCGTGCTGCTGCACACCTGGGAGGGCCTCGGCATCGAGGTCTTCACCGCCCTTTCGATCCGATGGCTCGGGACGGTGCAGCAGTCGTACGCGGAGGAGCACGAGGCCCTCGTCTCGGCCTTCCGGCGGCGCGATCCCGCCATCGCGGAGCTGGTGAAGGCTCACGTCCTGGGCTGCGCGCCGCGTCCGTGACACTCCCGTGGCACCGGACACCGTAGGAGCACGAGGGCGCTCATACGTGCTCTCACCTGCAGCGATCCTTCAAATCGAAGGCACCGCGTGCCCGGTTTATTGGCACCGGATGCCTACTTTCTGCATACGAAGGAGTTTTCGCCTTCAACCCTTTGATCGATCATCGATCACGGAGTTAGAGTCTCCGACGGGGTTGTGGCGGAGCCGCACAAACGACTCCGTACCAGAGCCTCACGCCCTGTCCTGCCAAAGACCTAGGGCACCCCCACCCCTTACCGAACAGGGGACCCCCTCCGACTCAGGAAGGCGGCGACATGACCGACCCCTCCGCAATCCAGCCGAGCGAGCTCGACCAGCTCCCGGACCGCGACCCCGAGGAGACCGCCGAATGGCAGGCCTCCCTGGACGCCGTTACCCAGGCGGCCGGGCCGCACCGAGCCGCGTATCTGATGCGGCGAACGCTGGAGCGCGCCGAGGGCGCGGGCCTGGCGCTGCCCAAGCT
The DNA here is from genome assembly GCF_056434405.1 of Streptomyces sp. NPDC044044. Classification (NCBI taxonomy): domain Bacteria; kingdom Bacillati; phylum Actinomycetota; class Actinomycetes; order Kitasatosporales; family Streptomycetaceae; genus Streptomyces; species Streptomyces sp. NPDC044044. The sequence goes on from NZ_JBWKFG010000010.1 coordinate 505,392, forward strand.
CCTTGAGACCGATTACGTCAACACCATCCCCACCTCCTCCGAGCCGGCCGTCGAGGGCGACGAGGCGATGGAGCAGCGGATCGCCGCGTGGAACCGCTGGAACGCGGCCGCGATGGTGACCCGGGGCAGCAAACACGGCGTCGGCGGCCACATCGCCACCTTCGCCTCCGCCGCCTGGCTGTACGAGACGGGCTTCAACCACTTCTTCAAGGGCAAGGAGTCCGGGGACGCCACCGGCTCCGGCGACCAGCTCTACATCCAGGGCCACGCCTCCCCCGGCATCTACGCCCGCGCCTTCCTCGACGGCCGTCTGAACGAGACGCAGCTCGACAACTTCCGCCAGGAGGCGGGTGGCAACGGCCTGCCGTCCTACCCGCACCCGCGCCGTCTGCCCTGGCTGTGGGAGTTCCCGACCGTATCGATGGGCCTCGGCCCGCTGTCGGCGATCTACCAGGCGCGCTTCAACCGCTACCTCACCAACCGCAACATCAAGGACGTCTCCGCCTCGCACGTGTGGGCGTTCCTCGGTGACGGCGAGATGGACGAGCCCGAGTCGACGGCAGCCCTCGCGCTCGCCGCGCGTGAGGGTCTCGACAACCTCACGTACGTCATCAACTGCAACCTGCAGCGCCTCGACGGCCCGGTCCGCGCCAACTTCCGCGTGGTCCAGGAGCTGGAGGCCCAGTTCCGCGGCGCCGGCTGGAACGTCATCAAGGTCCTGTGGGGCAACGCCTGGGACGAGCTGTTCCAGCTCGACACCAACGGCGCCCTGGTCCGCCGCCTGCGCGAGGTGCCGGACGCGCAGTTCCAGACGTACGCGACGCGCGACGCCGCCTACATCCGCGAGCACTTCTTCGGCTCCGAGCCCGCGCTCGTCGAGCTGGGCAAGCTGCTGAGCGACGACAAGATCAGCGAGTGCTTCCACCTCTCGCGCGGCGGCCACGAGGCCCGCAAGGTCTACGCGGCCTACCGTGCGGCGCTCACCCACAAGGGCGCGCCGACCGTGATCCTCGCGCAGACGGTCAAGGGCTTCACGCTCGGCAAGGGTTTCGAGTCCAAGAACGCCAACCACCAGATGAAGAAGCTCACGGTGGACGAGTTCAAGGACATGCGCGACCTCCTCGAGCTGCCGATCTCGGACAGCGACTTCGTCGACGGCCAGGTGCCCTACGGCCACCCCGGCGCCGACTCCCCCGAGGTCCGCTACCTCCAGGAGCGCCGTGCCGCGCTCGGCGGTCCGGCCCCGGCCCGCCGCACGCAGCCGCTCGCGCCGCTGCCCGCCCCGGCCGACAAGTCGTTCGCCTCGTTCGACAAGGGCTCCGGCAGCCAGTCGATGGCCACCACCATGGCCTTCGTACGCCTCGTCAAGGACCTGATCCGCGACAAGGAGACCGGCAAGCGCTGGGTGCCGATCGTCCCCGACGAGGCGCGCACGTTCGGCATGGAGTCGCTCTTCCCGTCGCTCGGCATCTACTCGCCCAAGGGCCAGACGTACGAGCCGGTCGACCGCGACCAGCTGATGTACTACCGCGAGGCCAAGGACGGGCAGATCCTCAACGAGGGGATCACCGAGGCCGGCTCGATGGCGGACTTCATCGCCGCGTCGTCGTCGTACGCGACGCACGGCGAAGCCATGATCCCGTTCTACATCTTCTACTCGATGTTCGGCTGGCAGCGCACGGCCGACCAGATGTGGCAGCTCGGCGACCAGCTCGGCCGCGGCTTCCTCGTCGGCGCCACCGCCGGTCGTACGACGCTGACGGGTGAGGGTCTGCAGCACGCGGACGGCCACTCGCCGGTGATCGCCGCGACGAACCCCGCCGCCATGTCGTACGACCCCGCGTTCGCCTACGAGGTCGCGGCGATCGTCAAGGACGGTCTGCGCCGGATGTACGGCGAGGCGGCCCCCGGTGAGGACCAGAACGTCTTCTACTACCTCACCGTCTACAACGAGCCGATGCCGCAGCCCGCGAAGCCCGCGGGTGTGGACGAGGGCATCGTCAAGGGCCTCTACCGCTTCAACACGGCCGAGACGGCGGGTCACTCCCCCGCCGCCAACGCCTCGCGCATCCAGCTGATCGGTTCGGGTACGGCCATCCACTGGACGCTGGCCGCCCAGAAGCTGCTCGCCGAGGAGTGGGGTGTGGCCGCCGACGTGTGGTCCGCGACCTCCTGGACCGAGCTGCGCCGCGACGCCCTGGAGGCGGACGAGGCGATCCTGCGCGGCGAGGAGCGCACTCCCTACGTGCGTACGGCACTTGAGGGTGCGCAGGGTCCCGTGCTCGCGGTCTCCGACTACATGCGGCAGGTGCCGGACCAGATCGCGCAGTGGGTCGAGCAGGACTACTCGTCGCTCGGCGCGGACGGCTTCGGCCTCTCCGACACGCGTGACGCGGCGCGTCGCCACTTCGGCATCGACGCCGAGTCGATCGTCGTCGCCGCTCTCGCGCAGCTGGCGCGGCGGGGCGAGGTTCCCGCTTCCGCGGTGAAGGAGGCTCGGGCCAAGTACGGTCTGTAGCCTTCGGCTTGATGCGGGTGCGGGTCTCTGCCTTGGTGGCAGGGGCCCGTTCCCGTGTGCGGGTGGCTTTCCGGACCGCCGCCTCGCGGCGGATTCCTTCCCGCCCGCCCACCCGATCACCGGTAGCGATCGGCCATTTTGTGCGCCGCTCGTGCGAATCGGTCTCTGAGCGTCGCCGGGGCCAGGACCTCCGCCTCCGGACCCAGTGACATGAGCTGGGTGTAGGCGACCATCTCGTTCTCCACGGGGAGTGTCACCGTCACCCAGCCCTGATCGTCGGGCTCGCTCGCCCCGTCCATCGCCTCCCGCGTGGACGCGGAATCGGTGGCGTACGGGAGCTGTCGTACGCCCGACTCGGAGAGCCGCACCACGACCTCGGACCGCAGGATGGCCCGCGCGAACTGCGCCGCCCGTTCCTCCCAGAAGCCCGGCAGGTCGAACTCCTCGTCGCGTACGAAGCGGTCCTCGCCGGTGGCGATCGCGGTGAAGCGGTCGATGCGGTACACGCGGAGCGAACCCGTGTCGGGAACCCGCGCGCACAGATACCAGACGCCCGCCTTGAGCACGAGGCCGTAGGGCTCCAACTCCCTTTCCACCTCGGCGTCCTGGCGGCGATAGCGGGCGGTGACGCGCCGGTCGTCCCAGACCGCGTCAGCCAGCGGGGGCAGCAGCTCGGGCGCCGGTGTCTCCTTGAACCATCCCGGCGCGTCCAGGTGGAACCGCTGCGAGGCGTTCTGCGAGGCGTCCCGGAGGGAGGGCATCAGGGCCGCCGACACCTTGAGACGGGCCGCGGACGAGGCGTCCTCCAGGCCCATCTCCCGCAGTGCGCCCGGCACTCCGGACAGGAACAGCGCCTCCGCCTCGCTGCGTCCGAGTCCGGTGAGGCGGGTGCGATAGCCGCCGATGAGGCGGTAGCCGCCGGTGCGCCCCCGGTCCGCGTAGACCGGGACCCCGGCCTCCGAGAGCGCCTGGGCGTCCCGCGTGATGGTCCGCTCGGACACTTCGAGCTCGGACGCGAGCTCGGCGGCGGTCATGGAGGGGCGGGCCTGGAGCAGAAGCACCATCTTGATGAGGCGTGCAGCGCGCATGCCCCCATGATGCCGAAAGCCGGGGGCCCACCTCTGCGCGTCGGGGCGGCTAGCGGTAGCCCGTGACGTCCGCGGGCTTGCCCTTCTGCTCGACCTCCGCGATGTAGCGCCAGGCGTCCGGCGCCGAACCGTCGATGTCCGTGAAGCCGTACTCCTTGGCGAGGCCGCCGCTGGAGAGGGACTTCCCGTTCCAGCGGGCCACTTCGGGGTCGGAGGCGAGCGCGACCAGGGCCCGGCCCACGAAGGTGGGGGTCTCGGAGATCGCGAAGTGCGGGTTCTGTTCGCAGCCGTCCTGCCAGTTGTCCTCGGTCACCTTGAAGGCCGTGTCGAGCATGAACTCGGAGCGCAGCCAGCCGGGGGTCAGACAGAGGGCCGTGCAGCCGTACTCCTTGAGCTCCTCGGCGAGGCCGCGCGCCATCCGCAGCGGGGTGGCCTTGGCGAGGTCGTAGTAGAAGGGCTTGCGGTAGTTGGGGCCGTTGTACTCCTCGGTCCCGTCGGTGACCTCGACGACCAGACCGCCGGGGTTCTTGATGAGCAGCGGGAGCGCGTACCGGCTGGTGACGATGTGGGTCTCGATGCCGAGGCGCATCAGGCGCAGCCCCTTGTCGAGGTCGTGCTCCCACATCTTCTTGTCCCACTCGACGTGGACGTCACCGCCCCAGATGTCGTTGACCAGGATGTCCAGACGGCCCTGCTCGCGGTCGATCCGCTCGACGAGGGCCTCGACCTGCTCGGGCTCCAGGTGATCGGTGGGCACGGCGATCCCGGTGCCGGTCCCGCCCGCCTCCCGGGCCGCGGCGGTGATCAGCTCCGCGGTCTCCTCGATGGTCTCCGTGGTGCGGCCGACCTCGCTGGTGTGCGCGCGGGTCGTGCGCCCCGTCGCGTACACGGTGGCTCCTGCGCGGCCGAGCTCCACGGCCATGGCCCGGCCCGCGCCCCGGGTGGCACCGGCGACGAGGGCGATCTTTCCGGCCAGTGGCTGCGCGAGTGCGCGAGTGCTGTCCATCCCCATCTCCCTGACCGTCTCCATCTCCCTGACCGTCTCCCTGTCGCTGTTCATGTCTCTGTCCCTGTCGCTGCTCATGTCTTCGAGGCTTCCACCCAATGCCGACACCTGCTGTCGGGTTTTCCATGGGCATGTGCACGCATAACGACACAGCCGCATCCGCCGCACTCCGCGTGCGTACCCACCCCTCAGGACCGATGCTTGTCCCGTGATGGACGAGACGGAGTTCTGGGAGATCGTGGACCGCACCCGCGTGGCCGCCGAGGGCGACCCCGAGGACCACGCCGACCTGCTCACCGAGAGGCTGCTCGAACTCGAGCCGGACATGGTGCTCGACTTCGCCCGTCACTTCGAGGCCCGCTACAACCGCGCGTACCGCTGGGACCTCTGGGGAGCTGCCTGGGTCATCCTCGGCGGCGCGAGCGACGACGCCTTCGACTACTTCCGCTGCTGGCTGATCGGCCAGGGGCGTGAGGTCTTCGAGGGAGCCCTGCACGACCCCGACTCGCTCGCGGATCTCCTCGACGACTTCGACGAGGAGGTCGACGGCGACGGCGAGGAGTTGGGCTTCGCGGCGGACGAGGCCTACGAGCAGCTCACCGGCGTCGTCACCCCCGACCTCGGCATCGCTCCCGCCCCGCAGGAGCCGGAGGGGACACCTCTGGACTTCGAGAACGAGGCGGCGATGGCCCAGCGCTACCCCAAGCTGTGGGAACGCTTCGGCGAGGTCGTCGACTGAGGCAGGGGCCCACGGGGTGTGCAGCTGCCTCTCCCGCCGAGACCGGGGGTCTGTAGTCACTACCGGTTCTGCAGCCGTGCGGCCGCCTGCCTGATCGCGGGGAGCGCCGCCGTCAGTGCCGCTCCCGGGCAGTGTGTGTAGTAGCCGTCGTTGTGCCCGGACACCGCGCTGAAGTGCCCGCTCGTCCCCGCCGGGTACTTGCTGAGGCTGTGCGAGGAGACCAGCCCCACCGTGGCGCGCGGGTCCACGTCCGAGAGCCCGAGCTTCCATGCCGCGAGGGCCGCCACGGCATCGGTCATCGCCCGGGGAACGGGAACCCCCGCCGTGAACGTCCCGATCGCCGCGATCCCCACCGTCTCCCGGTTGAAGCCCTGCGTGTGCGCCCCGACCACGGCCCGGTCGATGCCGCCCGCACGCCCTTCGTAGACGGTGCCGCACCGGTCGACGAGGAAGTTGTAGCCGATGTCGTCCCACTGCCTGCCCTCGACCTGACCTGCGTACAGATAACGGATGATGCGCGGGGTATCGGCGCAGTCGTAGCTGTTCGGGGAGTCCGTGTGGTGCACGAACACCGCCTGGACCCGGTCGGCGTACCGGACCGGCGGCGGCTCCCGCACCGCACCGGCCAGCCACTGGGCGCGCGGCACGACGCGAGGCTGCGCCGCGGGATGCCCCACGGCCCGCCGCACCGGCGCCGCGGCCGCCGGCATCATGGGGTGCCGCCCGGTCACGCCTGTCCGCTCGCCGAGCCCGGCGAACGCCACCGGACCGTCACCCGCCCGCCCCGGCGCCCCCGAAGCCCCGGGCCCGGCGTACAGCGCACACATCAGCAGAAGCCCTACGGCCATGACACCGGGGACACAGCACAGCGCCGCACGCACCACCGACGGCACGCGCGCCGCGGACATCCCACAGAAGACACGCATGGTCCGACTCTCCGGCCCACCCGCACCGCCCGCGACCGTGGTCCGCCACTCGGCTGAACCGGGGCAGGACGCCTCGGGACGCCTCGGGACGCGCGGGCGGCCCGTGCTCGGACCCCGCCCAGGTCAAGCCCCGGGATTCGTCCGGGAAAGGATCATGTCCGTGCGCGGCTGGAGCGCCGCGTCGATCATGTCGGGCTGCGGCGTGATCCAGTAACGGCCCTCCGCGGCCTGCTCGAAGACACGGCGGGCGTGCTCCTCGGGCGTGATCCCCTGGGTGTCGGCGCGCTGCTGGAGCTGTTCGTTGAACCCCGCTATCTCCGGCGGTGTGCCGTCCCCCGGCCGCGCGGCCCTGAATATCTCGCTCTTGACCGAGTCCGGCAGCACGACCGAGACCTGCACCGGCGCCTGCTTCATCCGCATCTCATGGGCGAGGGACTCGGTGAGCGCGAGTGTCCCGAACTTGGTCACGCTGTACGGCGCCATCAGCGGGCTCGGCAGCAGTCCGCCCACCGAGGACACGTTGAGCACCCAGCTCCGCGTCGACTGTTCGAGCAGGCGCGGGACGAAGGAGCGTATGCCGTTCACATAACCGCCGATGTTGACCCGCAGGGCGGCGTCCCAGCGCTCGGCGGGGATCTCCCAGGAGTAGCCCATGGCCATGATCCCGGCGTTGTTGATCAGCATGTCCACGGCACCGAAGCGGTCGTAGGCACGGTCGGCGAGGGCGTCGACCGAGAGCGGGTCGGACACGTCCGTCACGACCGGCTCGACCTCGGCCCCGGCGGCGCGCAACTCCTCGGCCAGGGCCGAGAGGCGGTCGCCGGCTATGTCGGCGAGGACAAGACTCATGCCGAGGGCCGCCGCGTGCCGGGCGAATCCGGATCCGATGCCCGCCGACGCACCGGTGATGACGACGACCTTGCCCGCGAAGGTCCGGCCTGCGTTGCTCATGCTGCTCTCCTCTCGGGCGGCGTCCTGTCCCGGAAGGCGTCCTCGTCTGTCAGAAGTGGGTGCCGCCGTCGACCCGGACCTCGGTGCCGGTGATGAACTTGCCGTCCCGCGAGCCGAGCAGGGCGACCACGGAGGCCACGGACTCCGGTCCCGCGAAGCCCTGGCCGATGGCCGGGGCCAGCTTCATGAAGAGGCTCATGTCGGCGTCCTCGGGCAGGCCGGGGCCGACGCTCTGCTTGCTGGCGCCGCTGCCGTCGGTCATGCCGCTGGATATGGAGCCGGGCTGGACGGAGTTGAAGCGGATGCCCTGCTTGCCGTACTCGGCGGCCAGCGCGTGCGTCATGGACTGGATGCCGCCCTTGCTCGCCGCGTACGCCGCCATGTACGGGTGGGCGAACATCGCGGAGGTGGAGCTGAAGTTGACGACGGCGGCGTCGTCGCCGTGCAGCAGCGCGGGGATCGCCTCGCGGATCACCAGGAACGTGCCGACCAGGTTGACCTGGATGACGCGGTTGAAGGAATCCAGGCTGGTCTCGTGCGTGTGCGAGGAGCGGAGCACGCCCGCCGCGTTCACCAGGACGTCCAGGCCGCCGAGCGCGGTGACGGCGGCGGCGACGCCCTCGCGCACCGAGGTCTCGTCCGCGATGTCGACCACGAGGGTGGTGAGACGGTCGGCCGCCGCGCCCGCCTTCTCGGAGGTGTCCTTGAGGCCCGCCTCGCTGACGTCGGCGGCCACGACCTTGCCGCCCTCCTCGAGGATCCGCAGGACGGTGGCCTGCCCGATGCCCGAGCCACCGCCGGTGATGAGTGCACGACGGCCTGCGTAGCGGTTCATGAATTGCCTCCGATCAACTCCGGCTCCCGGATCCGCCCATGGACCCGGCCTCCCGGTCTGATTTCAATGTACGCCTCTCTGGCACGTTTTGCCATGCCGACAATTCATGTATCAGGGTGAGAATCGCGCGTAGGCTGCGAACGTGAGCACCCACCCGTCGCAGTCACCACAGCCACCGCAATCACCGCAGTCACCGCCACCGTCGCTGACCGAGCGCCGCAAAGCGGCCACGCAGCTCGACATCGCCCGCGCCGCGGCCGAACTCTTCGCCGAGCGCGGCCCGGACGGCACCACGGCCGAGGAGATCGCCGGCCGGGCCGGAGTGGCGCTGCGCACCTTCTACCGGTATTTCCGCAACAAGCAGGACGCGGTCGCGCCGCTCCTCGCCGGAGGCGCCGCCGAGTGGCGGGCCCACCTGGCGGACCTCGACCCCGCCACCGGAGTGCCGACAGCCCTGGAGCAGTCCATCGCGGACGCGCTGACCGCGGCGGACGACCGCGCGGCCGAGTCCCTGGAGTGGACCCGCGGCCTGCTGCGCGCCGCGCAGGACGACCCGGCGCTGCGCGCCGTCTGGTACCGCGTGAACCAGGAGTCCGAGGAGCAGCTCGTGCCGGTGCTCGCGCGCCTGGCGGGGGACGACGCGGACGCGCTGGACGTGCGCCTGGCGGCCGCGGCAGCCACGGACGCCATCCGTCTGGCCCTGGAGACCTGGGCCGCCACGGACGCGCCCACCGAGGGGCCTGGTTCCCCCGCCGTCCTGGCGGTGCGCTGTCTGCGCGAACTGACGGGCGGGCTGCGGCTCCTGCACGCCCGGCACGCCGACGGCTGAGACGCAGCGCCCCTCCCCTCCCGCAGCGCCCTGCTACATCCCCGGCTCCGGCTCCGGCTTCGGCTCCCGCTCCGGCTCCGGCTCCGGACGCAGGTCAGGCCCCAGGTCCGGCGAGAACGCCAGCAGCGCCACGTCGTCCCCGACCCCGCCGGAGAACCGCATCAGGTCCCTCCACACCGCGGACGTCATGGCCGCCGGGTCGTCCAGCAGGTCGGCGCAGAGCACCGGAAGGCGCTCGGCCAGCGGATAGAAGGCGCCGGACCCGTCCCGCGCCTCGGTCACGCCGTCGGTCACCACGAGCAGCCGGTCGCCGGGCTTCAGGCCCACGGTCACCTCTTCGGGCGGGGCGACACCGGCGATCCCCAGGCCCAGCGGAGCGCCAGGCGCCACGGCGAGCTCCTCGACGGTTCCCCCGCGCAGCAGCAGCGGGGGCGGGTGGCCACAGGAGACGATCCGCAGCTCGGGGGCATCCTCCCGGAATTCCAGGAGCACGGCGGTGGCGAAGAGCTCGGCGTGCTCGGCCTCCTCGGAGTCGACCACCAGGCGCCGGTCGAGGCGGGCGGCCACTCCCTCCAGGTCGGGCTGGTCGAGCACCGCCTCCCGGAAGGCGCCGAGCAGCGCGGCGACCGTGCCGACGGCCGCGAGTCCGTGCCCCTGCACATCGCCCACCAGCGCCCGTACGCCACAAGGGCCCTTGCGTACGTCGAAGAGATCGCCGCCGACCAGCGTCCCGCCCTGTGCGGCGCGGTAGAGGCCCGCGCAGCGCACCGGGCCCACGCGCTCGGGCAGCGGCGGAAGGACGGCGAACTGGGCGGCCTCCGCGACGGTGCGGACGGTGACGAGCTGGGCGTCGCGCCGGCTGCGTACCCAGGCGAACAGGATGCTCAGGAGCGCCACGAAGGCGACCGTCAGGAGATCGCTGTCCCCGGGACGGCCGAGTCCCACGTCCGGCAGGGCGAGCAGCAGCACCACGGCGCCGCCGAAGAGGGCCGTGGCGGAGGCGCCGTACGACAGCGCGGCCAGCGGCGGCACGGCGGCGAGCAGGAAGCTGAGGTCGACCGTCTCCGGGGTGAGCAGCTGGATGACGCACATGACGGCCAGGAGCACGGGCGGGGGCCAGCGCACCCAGCGGGGCCTTGGCGCGCCCCGCAGCCAGCCCGGCTCCTCCCGGTCCCGCCGACTGGCAGCAGCGACCCTGAACATCGGTTCGCTCCTCCCTCCGGTCGGCCTTCCCACGCTCCTACGCGCGCGTGCCCACCGCACGCCGGGCCGGTCCGTCGGGTGCCGAACCCCGGGCGTTGGATCATCACGGGCCCGGGACGGTCAGAGCACGCGCCCCATCAGCACGTCGTCCACGTACGCGCCGTCGAGGAAGAACTCGCCCGGCAGCACCCCCTCGACCACGAAGCCCTCGGAGGCGTAGAGCGCTCGGGCCGGGGTGTTGTGGCCGAGCACCCGCAGCGTGACGCGTCGCGCGCCCTGGCGGCGTGCCTCCTCCACCGCGGCCCTGACAAGCCGGCGGCCCACTCCCCTGCCCCGCGCCTCGTCCGCGACGGCGAAGCCCAGGATCTGGCGCACGTGGGAGTTGGCGAGCAGGGAGGTCGGGAAACCGAGCCGTATGTAGCCGACCACCACGCCGTCGAGCTCGGCGACCAGGTGGTCGCGGGGGCCGAAGCGGTCGCTGAAGAACGGCGGGTGGGGAAGCTGCGGAGCCGGTTGCACCGCGTGCAGGGTGGACCAGGTGAGGCGGTCGATGCGGCCCAGGGCTTCTTCGTCGTCCGGCAGAGCGGTACGTATGTGCGTGTCCGGCATGGGCGTCACTGTACGACGGGCGTCGGGCGCCTCACGGCGGGTTTCCGGGGCAGGATGGCGTCATGGAGCCCACCGAGTCCGAGCAGTCAGCCCTGTCCTCGCGACCGTCCCGTATCGCCGTGGCCGGCGCGTCCGGCCTCATCGGGACGGCCCTGACACGCGCCCTGGCCGACGACGGCCGCGAGGTGGTGCGGCTCGTGCGCCGGGCACCTCGTACGAAGTACGAGGTGCGATGGGACCCCAAGAAGGGCTACGTCGACACGGCGGGGCTCGCGGGCTGTGACGCCATCGTCAACCTGGCGGGAGCCGGGATCGGCGACCGCCGCTGGACGGCCGCCTACAAGCAGGAGATCCGCGACAGCAGGGTGCTCGGCACCTCCGCGCTCGCCGAGGCCGCGGCCTCGCTGGACGAGCCGCCTCGCGTCTTCCTGAGCGCGAGCGCGATCGGCTACTACGGAGAGACCGGTCAGCGCGCGGTGGACGAGAGCGCACCCGCCGGAGAGGGCTTCCTGCCCTCCCTGTGCGTGGAGTGGGAGGGTGCGGCGGCCGCGGCGCATGAAGCGGGCATCCGCACGGTCTTCGCGCGCAACGGCCTGGTGGTGGCGCGCGAGGGCGGGGCCTGGGCGCGGATGTTCCCGCTCTTCAAGGCGGGGCTCGGCGGACGCCTCGGCGACGGCCGGCAGTACTGGAGCTACATCGCGCTGCACGACGAGGTGGCCGCGCTGCGGCACCTGCTCGACACGCCGACGCTGTCGGGGCCCGTCAACCTGACGGCGCCCGATCCGCTCACCAACCGTGAGGTGACGGCGGCGATGGGGCGGGTGCTTCACCGGCCCACGCTCTTCACCGCGCCGCGGCCCGCGCTGCGCGTCGTGCTCGGCGAGATGTCCGGCGACGTGCTCGGCAGCCAGCGGGTCCTGCCGACCCGGCTCCTGGAGTCGGGCTTCTCGTTCGCGTTCCCGGGCATCGAGGATTCGATCCGCGCCGCGTTGCGGTGAACGGCACGCGGCGGAGGGCACCGCGGTGAACAGCGCTTCGGTGAACGCGAAACCACTCGCGACACATCTGCCCTGACGCCTTCCGATCGCTTTCTTCGCGTCTGCGATCGCCGTGCGACCGGCGTGCGACCGTGCTCGGTCGATGCGCGACTGCCTCGATGCGTTTCGGCTCCTACCCTCGTGCGGAACTCGGTGATTCCGAAGCCCTGTTGAGGGCATGACGTCCCCAGCAGCCGCGCAACCCCGGGGAGGGGCCCGTGCTAGAGCCTGCGCACCATGCGGATGTCGTCATCGTGGGAGCGGGGGTCGCGGGACTCTCTGCCGCCCACCAGCTGACCAGTGCCGGTGTAACGACCGTCGTCCTGGAAGCCGCCCCTTACGTCGGCGGGCGCATGTCGACCGAGAAGGTCGACGGGTTCCGGCTCGACAGGATCGGGCAACTGCTCACCACGTCGTATCCCGAACTGCGCCACACACCGGGGCTCGACGCCCTCGTACTGCGGCCCTTCGTGCCCGGTGTCCTGGTGCACAGCGACGGCCGGCACCACCGCGCCGTCGAGCCCACGAGCCCCCGGCGCGCAAGGGGCGCACTCACCGCCGCGCGCGCCCTCGCAAGCGCTCCCCGGGGTCCGCGGACGGCTCGGACCGCGCCCCGCACCACCCCCCTCGGCGGCGCGCTCGACCAGGCCCGCCTCGGCGCGGCACTCGCCAGGATCGCCGCGACGCCCCCGCAGCGTCTCCTCGCCCGCCCCGAACTCCCGGCGGCACAAGCCCTCTTCGACCGCGGCCTGCCCGCGCGCACCGTCAACGGCTTCCTGCGCCCGCTGCTCTCGGCGCTCCTCTGCGACCCGGACCTGACGACGTCGAGCCGGTGCGCCGACCTCGCCCTGCACTCCTTCGCGCGCGGCCGTCTGTGTCTGCCGGAGGGCGGCGCCGAGGCGCTTCCCGAGCTCCTTTCGGCCGCACTGCCACCGGGCACGGTGCGCACCGGCGTACGCGCCACGGCCGTCTCCACGACCTCGGTCACGACCGCGGAGCACGGTGAAGTGAGCTGCCGCGCCGTCCTGTTGGCCACCGACGCGCGCGCCGCCGCCGAGCTGCTGCCCGGCCTGCGCGTGCCGACCTTCCACCAGGTGACGGTGCTGCATCACGCGGCACCCGAGCCGCCGCTCGCCGAGCCCGCCCTGCTGCTCGACGCCGACCGTTCGGGGCCCGTCGCGCACACGGCCGTGATCAGCCACGTCGACCCGTCGCGCGCGCCCGCGGGCCGGGCGCTCATCTCCTCGACGGTCCTCGGCCCACCGCCGGACGAGCGCGCCGTCCTCGCCCATCTCGCCGAGCTGTACGGCACATCGACCGCCCGGTGGGAGTCCCTCGCCGTCCACCACACCCGCGAGGCGGTGCCCGCGATGCCGCCCCCGCACGATCTGCGGCGCCCGGTGCGGCTGCTCTCGGGGCTCTACGTGTGCGGGGACCACCGGGACACCAGCACGGTGCAGGGCGCGCTGCACTCGGGCCGCCGCGCCGCACGGGCGGCGCTCGCGGACTTCGGCGTCGACCCCGCTCACGGGACCGGGCAGATGCCGATGGCGGCCTGACGCCCTGACTGCCCCAGTCGCTTGACCGGACCGATCCATCCGACCTATATGCCACACCCCTGGAAGCCCTCGCGCCCCCACGCGAGGGCTTCCGCCTTCCCGCACACCCTCTTCGTAGAACCCACCGAACCTCACACACCCCTGCAACTCCCCTTGCCACACGGGTACCCCACGGCTACGGTCCCCACCGGATCGCCAAGCCGCAGGAGGCTCACGTGCGTCGCACCATGCCGGTGATATCACTCATCCTCGGCCTATTCATGGGAGGTCTATCTTTGCCGACCGCCACAGCAGCCACGGGCGACACGGCCGCGACGGAGACCGAAGTGCCCTCCGTCGTCCCACGCCCCACCGACTGGACCGCGCTCGACGGCCGCACGCGACTCACCGAGCGCACCCGCATCCTGATCGACCCGCGCGCCGGATCCACCACCGCGCTCCCCTCGGGCCGCAGTGAATTCCCGGGCCCCGCACGCCAGTCCGTACACAAGCTCGCCACCCAGCTCCGTACGGAGATCAAGCAGGTCACCGGCATCACGCCCCGGATCGCCCACCACACGGGCCGTCCCGCCGACGGGGACATCACGCTCGGCCTCACCGGCAAGGGGGCCCTCGGCGCCGAGGGCTACCGCTTCGACAGCGCGGGCCCCATCCGCGTCGAAGCCGCCTCCACCCACGGCCTCTACTACGGCACCCGCACCCTCCTGCAGCTCCTGCGCTCCACGGCCGACGACCACCGCGCCGTCCCCCGCGCCCGCTCCACCGACCGCCCCGCGCAGGCCATCCGCATGGTGCACCTCGACGCGGGCCGCAAGTACTGGAAGATCTCCTACCTGGAGAATCTGATCCGCAGGATGGGCGACCAGAAGCTCAACACCCTCTTCCTGCACCTCTCCGAGTCCGAGGGCTTCCGCCTCGACAGCCCGAAGTTCCCCGGCCTCGCCGACCCCGACCACAGCTACAGCCGCGCCGACATCGAACACCTGAAGGCCTTCGCGGCCCGCCATCACGTCCAGCTGATGCCCGGCCTCGAACTTCCCGGCCACGCCACCGTCATCAGCGAGGCCTTCGGCATCGGCTTCGGGGCGGGCGCCGACGCGTGCACGGGCGCGCACACGCACTCGCACCTCACGCCCGACTGGATCATCGACATGACCAGCGACAAGGCGATCGCGAAGTCGAAGGAGATCGTCGACGAGTTCGCGGGCTGGTTCGACGCACCGCTGTTCTCGATCGGCGCGGAGGAGGTCCCCGGCCAGCTGGCCGAGTGCCCCCGCGTGAAGAACCACCTGGCGAGCGCGCCCGACGTGTCCACGCTCGGCGACCTTCTCAACCGCTACATCAACACCCTTGACGACGTGGTCACTTCGCACGGCAAGCGCACGGCCGTCTACAACGGCTCCGAGCACCTGGCCGCGCCCCAGCAGAAGGTCCACGACCCCGTCGTCTTCCTCACCTGGGAGGGCACGGGCGCCGAGCCGGAGATCCCGGGCCACGACGAGATAGCCATCGGCCCCTTCTACGACACCCCGAACAACTACCACCACCTGTATCCGGACGAGCCCTGGATGTACGACAGCTGGGCGCCGAACTCCGACCCGGACATGCTCGGCTCCGGCGTCACCAACTGGGCGGACTACAACTTCTGGGCCGACGACGGCTACTTCGAGAAGAGCATGGCGGGCGCCCGCGCGATCCTCGCCGACCGCACCTGGAACAAGTCCACGACGCCGGACACGCTCGCCGACTTCAGGGCTCGCGCGGCCCGCATCGGCGACCCGCCGGGCACGACGCCCGCGCCCGTGCCGCCACGGGTGGAGGGCCGGCCGAGCCATCACTGGACGTTCGACGACGCCCCGTATCCCAGCGGCTGGACATACGCGGGCAGCCCCGGCAACACGATCCTCGCCGAGGACGTGGCGGGCGGCCTGTCCGGCACCTCGTACATCATCAACAACCCCACCCCGGTGGCAGGCGTGCGCGGCCAGGCCTGGCGCTTTGACTCCGACCGGGACGGCGTGGGCTTCGGCGGTCTCGACGTCGCCGAGCCGTGGACCGTGTCCGTGCAGGTCCGCCCGTCGGCCAGGACCGGGGACCAGGTGCTGCTCAGCTCCAGGGCGGGCGCGCTGAAGCTGATGCAGCACGGCACCGGGAAGGTCGGCTTCACGCGGTACGGCGAGGCCGACCACAGCTTCGACTTCACGCTGCCGCTCGACCGCTGGACGCGGCTGACGTGGGTGACGGCTCCGGGGCACACCACCTTGTACGCCGACGGGAAGCGGGTCGGGTCCGTCGCGGCGTCGATCCCCCTGCCGCTGCGGTCCATCGGCACGGAGAAGGCGAGCCTGCGGGGCGACATCGACGAACTCACCACGTGGGACGAGACGTTGTCCCCCGAGGAGGTCGCGCGCCTGCGCTGACCTCCGGTCGAGCACACAGGTAGGAGCACATGTAAGGGGCGGGCCTGCGCAGGCCCGCCCCTTACATCGCCCCTCACCTCGTGCACCCGCGCGAGGTGAACGCTCAGCCCAGCGCCGCCACCCGGTCGCGGTACCCGCGCACCGCCGCCGCGTCGCGGTACGGCTCCAGCCGCCGCTCGAATTCGCGTACGTACTCCACCGCGCGCACCGAGCGCATCTCACCCGCCGCCTGCGCGGCCTCCGCGCCCAGCTGGCAGGCCTGCTCCAGCTCGCCGAGGCCGAGGCGCGACGAGGCGAGCACCACCCGGCAGAACAGACGGCTGCGGGCGTACCCGGGGGCGCGCAGTTGGAGCGAGCGCTCCGCGTGCTGGGCGGCCACGCGGTACTGCTGGAGGTCCCGGTGGCAGTGCCCGAACTCGTCCGCGAGCTGTGCCTCGTCGAAGAAGCGCGCCCAGTAGGGGACTTCGTCGCCGGGCCGGGCCGTTTCCAGGGCGCGTTCGGCGCGCACCATGGACGCCGTGCACGCCCGCACCTCGCCGAGCACGCCGTGCCCGCGCGCCTCGACGGCGTGCAGCAGGGCCTGCACGACGGGCGGCGCCGAGGAGCCGACGCCCTGCTGGGCCACCCGCGCCAGCTGCACCGCCTCCCTGCCGTGCCCGAGGTAGACGGCCTGGCGGCTCATCGTGACCAGGACGTACGAGCCGTACGCGCGGTCACCCGCCGCCTGCGAGAGGCGCAGCGCCTGGACGTAGTAGCGCTGGGCGAGACCGTGCGCCGCGATGTCGTACGACGTCCAGCCCGCGAGCCGGGTGAGGTCGGCGGCGGCCGCGAAGAGCCGCCGCCCGGCCTGCTCGCCGTACGTGCCGCGCAGCATCGGCTCGGCCTCGTGCTCCAGATAGCGCACCAGGGCCTGCCGGGCGTGCCCGCCGCCGTACGCGTGGTCGAGCGCGCGGAAGAGCTCGCCGACGGAGCGCAGGGCCGAGATGTCGCCGCTGGTCACCTTCGCCCCGACGCCCCGCTCCGGCTCCTTGCGCTGGCGCGGTATGGCCGGACGGCCCTGCGTGGGCACGCGCCCTGCGCTCGGCCCGAGGTCACCGCGCCCCACGCGGTCGTCCGCGCGGCCGATCAGCCAGTCCCTGCTGGGGACGACGAGTCCGGCCGGGGTGAACGCGATCTTCCGCAGTTCGGCATGGCTTCCGGAGTCCTTGCGCCAGAGCCCGCCGACGATGTCGATCGCCTCTTCGGGGCTCGCCGCGAACTCGAGCCCGGCGTACACCGGCGCGCACGCGTCGAGCCCGAGATCCTGCGCGGAGAGGCGGCGGCCTAACCGCCGCGTGAAGACCTCGGCGATGAGGGCGGGGGTGGTGCCGCGCGGCTGCTGCCCGCGCAGCCAGCGGGTCACGGATGTCTTGTCGTACCGCAGATCGAGACCGTGCTCGAGGCCCAGCTGATCGACGCGGCGCGCGAGCCCCGCATTGGAGAAGCCGGCTTCTGAGATGAGCGAGGCTAGCTGGCGGTTGGGGGTGCGCTGCGGAGGTCGTTCCGTCATCAGCTGTGCGGTCTCCTGCCTTTCGGGCGTTGCCTTGAGCAGCCCTTATGGCTCTGTGAACGGCGTGAATGTAGCGGCCCCCACCGCCCTCGACACGACCTTCGACCCGCGTTCATCCGATCGTGTGAGGATTGACCGGACGACTGACGAGAATCCGCGGCCCGTACAGTGGCTGGGGGCGCGATATGTGCACGGTGCAGGTTCTAGGGAGGCACTTGCCGTGAGTGAGTTTCAGTTCGTCCGTCTGGGCTTCGGCCCGGATTCGGTCGAGTACCAGGAGGCCTGGGACGAGCAGCGCCGCGTGCACGCCGCCCGGTTCGCCGACGAGCTCCCGGACACATGTCTGCTGCTCGAGCACCCTCCGGTCTACACCGCGGGCCGCCGCACCGAGGACAGCGAGCGCCCCCTGGACGGCACCCCCGTCGTCGACGTGGACCGGGGCGGCAAGATCACCTGGCACGGCCCCGGACAGCTCGTGGGGTACCCGATCCAGAAGCTGCCGCGCCCGGTGGACGTCGTAGCACATGTGCGCCGTCTGGAAGAGGCACTTATCCGTACGTGTGCGGAGTTTGGCCTGGAGACGAGCAGGGTCGAGGGCCGCAGCGGCGTATGGGTCCTCGGCGACCCGGTGGAGCAGCGTCCGGCGCTCGGCGGGCTGACCCTGGACCTCGATCCGCGGACGCAGGACGACGAGTTCGACGCCCGGTTCAACGGCCCGGAGTACGCCCCGTCCAACGCGGGCCAGCGCCGGGAGGACCGCAAGATCGCGGCCATCGGCATCCGCGTCGCCAAGGGCGTGACGATGCACGGATTCGCGTTGAACGTGAATCCGGACAACACCTGGTTCGACAAGATCATCCCGTGCGGGATCCGCGACGCCGGCGTGACGTCGCTCTCGTACGAACTGGGCCGCGAGATCACGATCGCCGACGTCCTGCCCGTCGCCGAGAAGCATCTGCGGGACATCCTGGAGAGCGCGGAGCTCAAGCCCCGCACCGTCGAGAAGGCCGTCGGTACGACGGTTGAGAACCCGGAAACCGAGAAGGCGACCGCCTAGAAGACTCGGGCTGCCGGGGCCGTCGGGGCCGTGTGGGAATGCACCCCGTCGGCCAGAGGTTGGCCGAACGTAAGCCCAACGACATCACGGGCGTACCCTGGTGTGCGCCGAAGAATCGAAGCTACAGGGAGCCGATGTGTCCGCAGTCGCACCCGACGGACGCAAGATGCTGCGCCTGGAGGTCCGGAACGCCCAGACCCCCATCGAGCGCAAGCCCGAGTGGATCAAGACCCGGGCGAAAATGGGCCCCGAGTACACGAAGATGCAGAACCTCGTGAAGAGCGAGGGTCTGCACACGGTCTGCCAGGAGGCGGGCTGTCCCAACATCTACGAGTGCTGGGAAGACCGCGAGGCCACCTTCCTCATCGGCGGTGACCAGTGCACACGGCGCTGCGACTTCTGCCAGATCGACACGGGCAAGCCGCAGGCGCTCGACCGCGACGAGCCCCGCCGCGTGGGTGAGTCCGTCGTCACGATGGACCTGAACTACGCCACGATCACCGGCGTCGCCCGCGACGACCTGGACGACGGCGGCGCCTGGCTGTACGCGGAGACCGTGCGCCAGATCCACGCGATGACGGCGGACCGCGCCGAGGGCCAGACCAAGGTCGAGCTCCTCATCCCCGACTTCAACGCGGACCCCGACCAGCTGGCCGAGGTCTTCTCCTCCCGCCCCGAGGTCCTCGGGCACAACGTGGAGACGGTGCCGCGCATCTTCAAGCGGATCCGCCCCGGCTTCCGCTTCGAGCGCTCGCTCGAGGTCATCACGCGCGCCCGCGAGGCCGGTCTGGTCACCAAGTCGAACCTCATCCTGGGCATGGGCGAGGAGCGCGAGGAGATCAGCGAGGCGCTGCACGCGCTGCACGACGCGGGCTGCGAGCTCATCACGATCACGCAGTACCTGCGCCCGACGCCGCGGCACCACCCGGTGGAGCGCTGGGCCAAGCCGCAGGAGTTCGTGGAGCTGAAGGAGGAGGCCGAGGAGATCGGCTTCTCCGGCGTCATGTCGGGACCGCTGGTCCGCTCCTCGTACCGCGCCGGACGCCTCTTCCAGATGGCGGTCGAGAAGCGTGGGGCGTACGTCGCCTCGCAGGCGGTGTGATCCCGGGCGCCGGCCCGACGGCGCTCCGGGCGAGAGCCCGACTGTGTGAATCGGCGCACAAGTGACTACCGGCTGGTAGTGGCCGAGATGACGCGGCCCGTACGGTCCCCGCAGGTGAGCGGACCGTACGGGCCGCGTCAACGTTTCGGGCTCCGGCGTCAAGGCTTCATCCGTGTTTGACCGGTCGGTCACGCCCTGGTAACACCAATCAGTGACCCTGGAATTACCCCACGTACAGCCCTACCCATAGCCGCTCAGGAGGGCCCCACCATGCAGGCCGCGCCCGTACGCGCCACCGCCATCCCGTCCGTCGCCGACGCACTGCGCGCCGTCGAGTCGATTCTCATGAGCAGCGGCCAGCGCACCGCCCGCCGCAACGCCTGGACGTCCGTGCTCGACGACCGGCGTCGCGCCAAGGACCGGGCAGAGGCGCTTCGCGTGCTCGAAGAGGCGATGGCAACCCGCACGTCGTAGTCACTTCCAGGGACACGTAGACTTCACGACATGGCGAGGAAGGAAACCGCGGCGGACGCCGCGAACCCCGGGCGACTCAAGCAGATTGCCCAGACCTACAAGATGACCCGCAGGGCCGATCCGCGGATCGGTCTCATCATCGCGGCTGTGGGAATCGTCACCTTTGGTGTCTTCCTCGGTATTGGCTTCTTGATCGGTCACCCGATCTATCTCGGCATTCTCGGCTTTGTGCTCGCCTTCCTCGCGATGGCGATCGTCTTCGGGCGCAGGGCTGAGCGTGCGGCCTTCGGGCAGATGGAGGGCCAGCCCGGTGCGGCGGCCGCGGTGCTCGACAAGATCGGCCGCGGCTGGACGACGACTCCGGCGGTGGCGATGAACCGCAGCCAGGACGTCGTGCACCGCACGGTCGGCAAGGCGGGCATCGTGCTCGTCGCCGAGGGCAACCCGAACCGGGTGAAGAGCCTGCTGGCGGCCGAGAAGAGGCGCATGGCGCGCGTCGTCTCGGACGTCCCGGTGCATGACGTCATCGTCGGCACCGGCGAGGGCCAGGTCCCGCTGAAGAAGCTGCGTACGACGCTTCTGAAGCTGCCCCGCGTCCTCCAGGGCCCGCAGGTCACGGCGACGAACGACCGGCTGCGCGCGATGGGCGACCTGATGAGCAACATGCCGTTGCCGAAGGGCCCGATGCCGAAGGGCGCGGGACGAGGTCGCACCCCCAAGATGCCGCGAGGATGACACCAGACCTCACCTCCTCCCGTCTTTCCCACGGGCGAGAGAGGTGAGGGCCTCGCTCCTTGCACGCCGTTGCTCGTATGCCGCCATGGGCGCCCCGCCGGGGCGCCCATTACTCGTTCCCGGGGCCCCGGCCGTCGTCGTCCAGGAGCAGGCGCAGGGCCAGAATCTCCCGCGCGACCTCCAGCAGGGGCAGGTCGTGACTGAAGGCGTGGCCACGCAGCCGGATGAGTGCGTGGTCGATCCCGACGTTCAGTTGGGCGGCGACCATTCCGGTGGCCTGGTGGACCTCGGCGAAGTGGAGGCCGGGTTCGTCGAGGAGCGGGGTGTGGGGCAGGCCTGTCTGGGCGGCCGTGGCGATGGTGATCTGGGCGACGGTGTCGGCCAGGCCGAACGCGTCGGTGAGCTGGTCGGTGGTCATGGGGCCCGGCCGGGCGCGGTGGCCCGTGAGCGCACCGAGCGCGATGACCCCGATACGCACGGGGAAGGCGAACACCGCGCGGACGTCCAGGGCTTCGATGGCACTGGGCAGACCGGGCCAGCGGAGAGCGCTGTAGGCCAGGGATTCGGCCACATCGGGCAACAGCAGCAGGTTCCCGAACTGCGCGGCATCCAGACTGGGCCCCTGGCCCTGAACCCGTTGCACGTCCTCCAGGGCACTGGTGCGCTTGCCGTACGACTGCACCAGTTCCGCTTTGCGGCTGCCGGGGCTCAGCAGCAGGGCCAGGCCGTCAAGGCCGAGCATGTCGGCGCACGCTTCGAGCGGCAGGGCGGCCATGCCCGTCCCGGTGTGAGTGCTGAGGGCCCGCAGGTATTCGATCATTACCGGATGGGGCACCGTGGCCCCCTTCCGAGCGCCGTGGGCATGAGCGGTCCGAGCGCCGTGCGCTTGAGCGGTCCGAGCGCCGTGCGCTTGAGCGGAAGGCCGGCCCACCACATACGGTCGACGGGCGCCCGCATCACCGGGGAGGCGGGGTGAGCAGCGAGGTGTCGGCGCTCCCCTGCAGGACCTGACGCGCGACCTCGGTCAGGCGCATCTGGTGAGCCCGTGCGTGGCCGCGCATGGCGTGGAACGCTTCCTCGACCCCGGTACCCCGCCGGTGGGCGAGGTAGCCCTTGGCCTGTTCGATGATGACGCGGCTGTCCAGGGCGTATTGCAGCTGGGCGCTTACGGTCATCTGTTCAGTCACCGCCCGCTGTTGCAGGACGCCGATGGTCGCGGTGTCTGCAAGCGCCTGTCCCAGCCGGACCTGGGGCTCGTCCAGGGCACCCGGCTGGTCGCGGAAGAGGTTCAGGGCCCCGATCACCTGGTTGTGCAGTCGCAGCGGAGCGGCGACGACTGAGGTGAAGCCCACTTGCAGGGCGTGCGGTGCGAACCGGGGCCATCTGGCCAGGGCTTCGTCCGTGCCGAACGGCACGTCAGAAACCATTCTTCTACTCATGTAGCAGTCCCGGCAGGGGCCCTCGTCCCACTCGATGCTCGACAGCTCCAGCAGCCTGGTGCGCTCGTCGGAGGCTGCCGCGTCCACCAGGTGCCCGTCCGGCGTGCCCAGCAGCACCCCTGCCGCCGCCACGTCCAGCAGGGCCACACAGTGATCGGCGAGCATGTGCAGGAACGCGATCACGTCGAAGTCCTGCACCAAGGTGTCGGCCAGTTCGACGAACGCGACGGACACCCGCTCTTCACGAGCCAATTCGGCCACGCCCGCCCACCTCCCGAGTTATAGGAACACCCTTGCACAGGCGAGCGGCATACCGCTGTCACTCAGTCTCCTCCGGTCGGAGGCCCCTTACCAGGGCGCATCGGGGCCGCATGCTCACCGGCCGGGTGTTACACGCGCGCGAGGTCGAGAAATTGCCCTCTGCCGATCGTCGGGGGCACCCCGCCCAAAGGGGGCACCCCCACCTAAATGGACGAGCCCATGATCTGCATGGATGAAGGAGTGGTGCGGACGGGTGAAGGCAGCGTCATGTTTGCCCCTTTTGTTATGTTTCGTCCCGCGATGCTGCCTCAGGCAGGTCGTCGCAACCGAACTGGCGTCGCTGCGGCCACCGAAGGCGGTCCGCAGGCCGAGACCTCGACCAGTGCACACGAGTCGAACCAGGCGGCACGTGCCGCCTACGGCGAGACCACGAGCGGTACCGGCGCATCCGAGTTCGCCACCGACAACGGGGACGTCGCCATCGCCGGCGACCCGGGCGGCATCGCCAACAGCTACGGAGCCCCGTTCGTCGATGTCGACCTGCGCTGCGCGGTCCCCTCGGCGCAGGGCGTGGGCGGCAACGTCCTCGGCGGCCCGGTGGCGGCCTGCGACACGGCGCCGGTCGACCAGTTCGACGCCCCGGAGCGCATTATCTGACACCTGGTGAGGCGCGCCCCTCCCCTTGCGCGCCGCCACTGGTGACGAGTGCCCCTCAGCCGTGCTGTTCCTGCACGGCTGAGGGGCACTCGATGTCTGGGGGGGGGAGGCGTGCGCCGGGTCCAGAGCCGGGTTTCAGAACCGAGGTTCAGATTTGGCATTCAGAACCGAGGTTCAGATCCGATGTTCAGATCCGAGGTTCAGTTCAGATCCGTACCTGAACGGCGCGGGCGAGGCGGTCGTGCAGGCCGCGGCCGTCGCGGTCCCAGATCAGGGCCGGGATGGCGACGCAGAGCAGCACGCTGCGGATGAGGACCCGGACGGCGCCGAGCCGGCCGCCGCCCTCGCCGACGACGCGGAGCCTGAAGAGGGCCTTGCCAGGGGTGCAGCCGACCGTGCCGACCGTCAGGACGGTCATGACGAAGAAGATTCCCAGCGCCCAGTTGCCCATCGCCTGCTGGTCACCGCGAGCGAACAGGCCGTATGCGATGAGCATGCACAGTGCCCAGTCGACGACGACGGCACCCATGCGGCGTCCGGGCCGCGCGATCGAGCCGGGCCCCTCCTCCGGCAGGCCGAGCTGCTCGCCCCGGTACCCGAAGTCGACGCCCGCGTCCTCTGCCGCCGCACGAGGGCCGGAGAGCCACGATCCGATTACTTGCCTGTTGTCCACCCGCCCACGGTACTGCGCCCGATTTCGTACGAGGACGGGCGGGGTAGGGCGAATGACACCCGGCTCGAACCCGGCTCGGTTAACTTCGGCGAAACAAATGGGTCATGCTTGAGAAATCCCCCGTCCCTATGGTCGGGTCCCAGCGTGTGCCACCGCACTGGCCGCACAACGAGCTGCAACCCCGTCCCCGCCTGGGGGTCGGGAGTAGGAGGAGTTGGATGTTCCAGAACGCCGACGACGCAAAGAAGTTCATCGCGGACGAGGACGTGAAGTTCGTAGATGTCCGGTTCTGCGACCTGCCCGGAGTGATGCAGCACTTCACGATCCCGGCAGCGGCGTTCGACCCGAACGAGGAGCTGGCCTTCGACGGATCGTCGATCCGCGGCTTCCAGGCCATCCACGAGTCGGACATGGCGCTGCGCGCGGACCTGTCGACCGCCCGGGTCGACCCGTTCCGCCGCGACAAGACCATCAACATCAACTTCTTCATCCACGACCCGATCACGGGCGAGCAGTACAGCCGTGACCCGCGCAACATCGCCAAGAAGGCCGAGGCCTACCTCGCGTCGACCGGCATCGCGGACACCGCGTACTTCGGCCCCGAGGCGGAGTTCTACGTCTTCGACAACGTCCGCTTCCAGACGTCGGCGAACGAGAGCTTCTACCACATCGACTCCGAGGCTGGCGCCTGGAACACCGGTGCGGTGGAGAACAACCGTGGCTACAAGGTCCGCTACAAGGGCGGCTACTTCCCCGCCCCGCCGGTCGACCACTTCGCCGACCTCCGCGCGGAGATCTCCCTGGAGCTGGACAAGAACGGCCTCCAGGTCGAGCGCCAGCACCACGAGGTCGGCACGGCCGGCCAGGCGGAGATCAACTACAAGTTCAACACGCTGCTCGCCGCGGCCGACGACCTGATGCTCTTCAAGTACATCGTGAAGAACGTCGCCTGGCGCAACGAGAAGACCGCGACCTTCATGCCGAAGCCGATCTTCGGTGACAACGGCTCGGGCATGCACGTCCACCAGTCGCTGTGGGCCAACGGCGACCCGCTGTTCTACGACGAGCAGGGCTACGCCGGTCTCTCGGACACCGCCCGCTACTACATCGGCGGCATCCTCAAGCACGCCCCCTCGCTGCTCGCCTTCACGAACCCGACGGTGAACTCGTACCACCGCCTGGTCCCGGGCTTCGAGGCGCCGGTCAACATGGTGTACTCGCAGCGCAACCGCTCGGCCGCCATGCGTATCCCGATCACGGGCTCGAACCCGAAGGCCAAGCGCGTCGAGTTCCGCGCGCCCGACCCGTCCTCGAACCCGTACCTGGCGTTCTCGGCCCTCCTGATGGCCGGCCTTGACGGCGTGAAGAACAAGATCGAGCCGCCGGAGCCGATCGACAAGGACCTCTACGAGCTGGCCCCCGAGGAGCACGCGGGCGTCGCCCAGGTCCCGACCTCCCTCCCGGCCGTCCTCGACGCCCTCGAGGCGGACCACGAGTACCTCCTGGCCGGCGGTGTCTTCACCCCCGACCTGATCGAGACGTGGATCGACTACAAGCGCACGAACGAGATCGCCCCGATCCAGCTGCGGCCGCACCCGCACGAGTTCGAGCTGTACTTCGACATCTAAATCGCGGATCGGGTGAGCCCGACGCCGCGTCAGCAGGGACAGTGGGCCGTCTCCCGGTACGGGGAGGCGGTCCGCTGTTCTGTTGGTCTCGCGCCGGCACCGGCTAGTGTCGCTCTCGTCTCCCCGCCCCACCATCAGCCCCTGCCTAGGTGAGCACCGCACATGAACGAAAAAGTGAGATTCCCGAGCGTCGTCGGCCCCGAACTGGCCGGGGTGATCGACCTGCCGGAGGGCGAGGTCCGAGGTTGGGGGCTCTTCGCGCATGGATTCACCCTGGGCAAGGAGTCGCCGGCCGCCTCGCGCGTCAGCAAGCAGTTGGCACGCGAGGGCATCGGCATGCTGCGCTTCGACAATCTCGGGATCGGAGACTCCGATGGCGACTGGGGGGACGGCTCCTTCACCGTCAAGGTGCAGGACACCGTCCGTGCCGCGGCCTTCATGGCAGAGCGCGGGACTCCGGTGGATTTGCTGGTGGGGCACTCGTGGGGAGGCGCCGCCGCGATCGCAGCTGCCCATGAGATCGTCGGCCTCCGCGCGCTGGCCACGATCGCGGCGCCCGTCGATCCCAGTCACGTCGAGCGGCAGTACGACTCGGTCCTGGATCGCGTCCTCAGCGACGGGGCGCACGAGTGGTTCGTCGGCGGGAGGACTCTGGTTCTCAAGCGCGCCTTCGTCGAGGACGTGCGCCGGGCTCACCTGCGCGACCGGATCGGCGAGGTGGATCTTCCGCTCCTCGTGGCGCATTCGCCCACCGACTCCACCGTGGACATCTCCAATGCCGCGGAGATCTTCCAGGAGGCACGGCACCCGCGAAGCTTCATCTCACTCGAAGGCGCGGACCACCTGTTGACCGCGCGAGGGCAGGCACAGCGGGCCGCTCACATCATCAGCGCCTGGGCCGACCAGTACCTCGACGAGCCTCGGCCCAACTAGGCGGCATCTTCAGAACAGACGGAAGCGGGGGGGGGGGGGGGGGGGCGGGGGGGGGGGGGGGGGGGGGGGGTGGGGGTTGTTGGTGCATGCCCCCAGAGAGTGCCCCACTAGGCTTGAGGGGGAGGGCAGGGGGGGAGGTACGAGGCATGTGG
>NZ_JBWKFG010000011.1:0-330283 GCF_056434405.1 Streptomyces sp. NPDC044044
GTTACATTCCGAACCCGGAAGCTAAGCCTCACAGCGCCGATGGTACTGCAGGGGGGACCCTGTGGGAGAGTAGGACGCCGCCGAACTATTATTAATAGAGCTGGTCCCTGAACTTCGGTTCAGGGACCAGCTCTTTTTTGTTTTGCGTCACTTGCCGTTCACGTTCCGCAGCCAACATCTTGAGTCATGGGGACAGTTGGCATGTTGCGAGCCGCAGGTGTCGGTGCTGGTGACGAGGTCATCGTGCCGGCGTTCGGAAACGTCGAGATCGCCGAGGCCGTGGTCCTGGCAGGGGCCGTGCCCGTGTTCGCGGACATAGATCGGGCGACGTACTGCCTTGATCCTGATGCGGTGACCGCCGCCGTGAACTCCCGTACGGCCGCTGTGGCCGTCGTGCACCGCTTCGGGCACCCCGCCGACATCAGGCGGCTGCGGGACGTCGGGCAGCGGCACGGCGTCCTCGTACTGGAGCAGGGCGAGTCGGACGCTCCGTACGACGAGCTCGCGCAGCGGAGGGCGCACGCGGCCTACCTCAGCGGGCGGCTCGGCGGTGTGATCACCCCGGACGGCGTCGAGGGGCACAGCTATCAGCAGTACGTCGTGCGCGTGCCCGGGAACGGGCGGCCGGACCGGGACGCGTTCGCGCGTGCCGTGCG
Source organism: Streptomyces sp. NPDC044044 (assembly GCF_056434405.1). NCBI lineage: Bacteria > Bacillati > Actinomycetota > Actinomycetes > Kitasatosporales > Streptomycetaceae > Streptomyces > Streptomyces sp. NPDC044044. The sequence continues at coordinate 657 of NZ_JBWKFG010000011.1, forward strand.
GGCCAAGGGAATTGACTGCCGGGTGCCCGTGAAGACGCCCGCGCATCGCACGCCGAAGTTCTGGCGGGACGTCTATCTGCCGGAGACCGAGCATGCCGCGGACGAGACGCTGGCGCTGCCGGTCGCCGCGTCGATGTCGCGGCGTGAACTGCAGCGCGTCGTGTCCGCCTGCAACGCGCTCGGTGGGCTTCTTCAGCCGGCCTTCTAGGAGAATCTCCTACTAGGACGCCGTCTTGGGGTGGGACTTGAAGAACTCCCACATCAGGTCGGTGGCGTTGATGCCCGCGCCGGGATCGGACATGCTGCCGCCCGCGCCGTCCGGCCAGGAATGGCCCATGTCGGGCAGCCGGTACACGATCACGCCCGAGCCGTCGCGGCACTTGGCCGTCGTCTTCTTGATTTTGTTCTTGAGTTTCTCGGTCTTGTCCGGCTTGCAGGACAGGCGTTTCTGCCAGGCCGTGATGCCCTCGTCCATCCCTGTGTAGTGCTCGTCGAGGCCGCCGATGAAGGTGATCACGGAGACCGGGGTCTTCGGCATGTACGAGTCCATGGCCGAGTCGGGGCCGAGGTAGCCGCCGCTGACCGGGGCTATGGCCGCGAAGGTGTCGGGGAGTTCGACCGCCAGCTTGTAGGACATGTCCCCGCCGTTGGAGATGCCGGTCGCGTAGAGGCGGTCCGCGTCGGCGTTCCAGGTGCTGGTCAGCCTCTTCGTCAACGTACGAATGAAGCCGACGTCGTCCTCGGTGCCGCAGCAGATCAAGGCGTTGAAGCCTTGGTTGTGGCCGTCGGGGTAGGCGACGAGGAAGTTCTCCTTGTCCGCCTTGGCGTTGAGGCCGCTGATGGCGGCCGCGGCCGCGCCGTTGGCCGGATAGGGGTGCATGGCTACGACCAGCGGGAGCTTCTCGGTGCGGGTGTATCCGGGTGGGGCGTGCACCGTATAGACGCGCTTCTTGCCCTTCCAGGTGAGCGTGACCTTCTGGTCGCCGGGGCGCGGGGTCTCCGCGGTCGGCGGCTTCTTGGTGGGCTTCTGGTCCGGGGCTTCGCTGTCGTCGTCGGATCCGCACGCTGTGAGCAGCAGGAGCGGGGCGGTCAGTGCCAGGGATAAGGCGTACCGCTTGGATGCGCCACGTCGGGTCAGCATGGGCGCACAGTGGCAGGGCCGGTGCGGGTGGTCCAGAGGAATGGTCGGTTCGAGGTGGCTTCACTTTCGGGTAGGATCTATTCCGTTGCCAAGCGGGAAACCGCGAAGCGCAACAGGCCCCTATAGCTCAGTCGGTAGAGCGTCTCCATGGTAAGGAGAAGGTCTGCGGTTCGATTCCGCATGGGGGCTCAGAGAGCAAGTCGGGAAAGTCCCCGCCCAGTTGGGCGGGGACTTTTCTGTTTCCCGGGGGCCCTTGGGCCCCCGGGTGAGGTGCTTCAGTCCTTCTGGAGGCCGGGGACCCGCATCGCGAGGATCGCCATGTCGTCCGACGGCGCGTCCGTCGCGAAGCGCTCCACCGCGCGCATGATGCGGGCCGCGACCGCGCCTGCCGTGAGGCCCGTGCAGGTGGTGAGGACGTCCGCGAGGCCGTCGTCGCCGAGCATGCGGGTGCCCTCGCGGCGCTCGGTGACTCCGTCCGTCACGCAGAGCAGGACGTCGCCCGGGTCGAGCGTCACCGTCTGTTCGTAGAGCTCCAGGTCGTCCATGACACCGAGGAGCGGCTGCGGCTCCGCGTACGGCTCGACCGTGCCGTCCTGGCGCAGGCGGAGCGGGAGCGGGTGGCCGGCGCAGACGATCTTCAGGACGGCCGAGCCGTCCTCCTGGGGCCACAACTCCCCGTAGAGGAGGGTGAGGAAGCGGCTGCGGGCGCCCTCGTCGAGGATCGCGGCGTTCAGGCGCTCCAGGACCGCGGGGCCGCCGAAGCCCTCGCGGGCCAGGAGACGCAGGGCGTGGCGGGCCAGGCCGGTGACGGCGGCGGCCTCCGGGCCCGTGCCGCAGACGTCGCCGATCGCGAAGCCGTACGCGCCGTCGCGGATGGGGAAGAGGTCGTAGAAGTCGCCGCCGACCTCATTGCCCTCGCCGGCCGCGCGGTAGATGACCTCGACCTCGACGCCCGGGATCTGCGGGAGCCCCGGAGGAAGCAGGCTGCGCTGGAGGGACTGGCTGATGGCCATGCGCTCCGAGTACAGGCGGGCGTTGTCCAGGGCGAGGGCCGCTCGGCGGGAGAGATCTTCGGCCAATTCCAGGATCTCTTGGCGGAAGTGTTCGTCGGAGGGCTTGCCCAGCGTGAGCATGCCGATGACGCGGTTGCGGGCGACCAGGGGCAGGACGACCGTCTCGCCGCCCACCGCCGATGCCGTGGAGAGCGTCGTGCCGATTCCCGAGCCGAGGCTCATCGGTTCACCGAGGCCGAGGCTGCGCATGGAGGTGCGCAGGGCGGCCTGGTGGGCCGCTTCCGAGGGGGCGGCCCAGACGCGGGCGCCCGGGGTCGGCACGGGGTCAGGAGGGGCGATCTTGGAGAGGAGTGCCTTCAGGCCGTCGATGCGCTCCTCGTCCTCATGGAGGACGTACGAGAGATAGGGCTCGGAGGCCTGGTCGGCGATCGTGTAGACGGCGCACCAGGTGGCGAGGGTCGGGACCGTCATCTGGGCCATGAGGGCCAGAGTCTGGTCGCGGTCCAGGGTGCCCGCGAGGAGGTCCGAGGCCTCGACGAGGAAGGAGAGGGAGCCGCGGCGCAGGCGCTCCAGCTCGCCGAGGCGCGCGGACTCGACGGCGAGGGCGATGCGGTCGGCGGCGAACTGGAGGCGCAGGGCCTCTTCGTTCGAGTACCGGTCGGGGGACTCGGCGGCGACGCCCAGGGAGCCTGTGAGGCGGCCCTCGACCTTCAGCGGGACCGTCACCACTGAGCGCATGCCCGTGCCGCTCAGGAGCGGTACGGCGCCGGGGACGACCGTGAGGTCCTCGTGGACGGCCGGCATGCGGGCGGAGCCGTACCGGCCGGGGCCCGCCTCCACGGGGACGCGGGCGAAGCGCTGGCGGGCGGAGGGCAGGCCCGTGGAGGCGCGGACCTCCAGCTCGGTCTCGTCGTCCGTGGCGAGGAGCAGGAAGGCGGCGTCGCCGTCGAGCATGTCGCGGGCGCGCTCGACCGTGCGCTGGAGCAGACCGTCGAGGTCGTCCGGCGCGGGGGAGCCGATGAAGACCTCGAAGGGGTCGGCGGTGTGCGACTCGGTGAGCGTCCCGGGCTCGGGGGCGGGGCCGCGCAGCGGGGTCTGCAGGACGGCGCGCTCGTCGTCGCGGACGAGCAGGCAGACCGTGGACGGTTCGCCGTCGGTGTCGCGGACGCGCAGGTGTGAGGCGTAGACGGGGGTGACGCGGCCGTCGGAGCCGCGGATGCCGTAACTGCCCTCCCAGCGGGAGAGTTGGAGCGCTTCCACGATGCCCGTGCTGGTGCCCGGCGTGTGCGGCCAGGCGGCGAAGTCGGTGAGAGGCTTGCCGATGACCTGTTCCGCGACGTACCCGAAGAGCTCTTCGGCGTCTTCGTTCCAGGCGGAGATCGCGCCCACGCGGTCGATCTGGACGACGGCGACGCGGACTCTGCCGTCGGTGAGCGGGAGCATCTCGGCGGGGAGGGCGGGGCCTGCCGCTCGGGTGCCCACCGAGCGGTCGGGGAGGTCGAGTTGGAACCAGACCTGCTTCTGCGTGGGGGTGTAGTCGACGCCCCAGCGGGTGGCGAGCGCCGCGCACAGCTGGAGGCCTCGGCCGCCCTCACGGTCGGGGTTGCCCATGTTCACGGCGGACTGCTGGAGCGGGATCTCCCGTTCCGGATAGTGGTCGGAGACCTCGATGCGTACGGCGTCCTCGCTGCGCAGACACAGGACGTCAGCGGCGGTTCCCGCGTGCACCACGGCGTTGGTGACCAGCTCGCTGGTGAGGACGACGGCGTCGTCGACGATGTCCGTGAACCCCCAGCCCTGGAGGGTGTCGCGGACAAAGGAGCGGGCCGTCGCGACGGACCGTCCGACGGGGTCGAAAGTCGCAGCCGCGCGCGCGGTGATCACAGAACTCCTCGTACGAGTATCGACGCCCAGATCTCCCACCATGGTGCGGCCGCCCCTCCGATGCCCGCTTGTACGTGTGCCACCGCCCAGGCCGGGCAGGACCGGGGTGGTTGGACAGCCGGATGCCAGGTTACTTACCTTCGCCGTCCATGCTGATGCCGGTCGTCAGTGTTTCCGCCCGGAGGGTGTGCGGACGGTGTGCGAAGCTGCCGAACTGTTATGGCCTGGTTCAGCCATGGTGAAACACTGGGCAGGCTTCTTGGAGAGAGCCCAGGTAACCCGAGCAGTACGGTCGACCCTTGCGGGAGGGACACAGTGGAGTCTGGCGCAGCGACGCGGGGCACTAAAACGCGCGCGAAAGACGGACAGTCCCAGAGTAAACAGCGCAAACCGCGCCATGGGGCGACTACGTCAGTGGACACGGCGGCCCTGAACAGGCTGCTCGCGGCGCTCGCTGCCATGCGGGACGGAAACTTCCGCAAGCGGCTCACGGTCTCCGGTGACGACGTCATGTCCGAGATCGCCGCTGTCTTCAACGAGGTGGCCGACCGGAATCTGCATCTGACCGGTGAGCTTTCCCGGGTGCGGCGCATGGTCGGACGTGAGGGAAAGCTCACGGAGCGGCTGGAGAGCGGCGCCAGTGAGGGCTCGTGGGCCGCGGCGATCGATGCGTCGAACGCCCTCGTCGACGATCTCGTACGTCCCGTCTCCGAGGTCGGTCGTGTGCTCTCCGCGGTCGCGGAGGGCGACCTGGAGCAGCGGATGGAGCTGCGGGCGCAGGCGGACGAGGGGAACGGCCATCCGCTGCGCGGGGAGTTCCTGAAGGTCGGCCGGACGGTCAACAACCTGGTCGACCAGCTCTCGACGTTCACCGACGAGGTCACGCGGGTGGCCAGCGAGGTGGGCACCGAGGGCAAGCTGGGCGGTCAGGCGCGGGTGCGCGGAATGTCCGGTTCGTGGAAGGACCTCACGGATTCGGTGAACACCATGGCGTACCGGCTCACCGCGCAGGTACGTGACATTGCTCTCGTCACGACGGCGGTCGCCAAGGGTGACTTGTCCCGGAAGGTGACCGTTCACGTCGCCGGCGAGATGCTGGAGCTGAAGAACACCGTCAACACGATGGTGGACCAGCTCTCGTCGTTCTCCTCCGAGGTGACCCGCGTGGCGCGCGAGGTCGGCACGGAGGGCGAGCTCGGCGGCCAGGCACAGGTGCCGGGTGTGGCGGGAGTGTGGAAGGACCTCACCGACTCGGTGAATCTTATGGCCGGGAATCTCACCGCCCAGGTGCGTGGGATCGCCCAGGTCACGACGGCCGTCGCGAACGGCGATCTGTCCCAGAAGGTGACGGTGAGCGCGCGCGGCGAGGTCGCCCAGCTCGCCGAGACCATCAACCAGATGACCGAGACGCTGCGTACGTTCGCGGACGAGGTCACCCGGGTCGCGAACGAGGTCGGTGCCGAGGGGCAGCTGGGCGGTCAGGCGAACGTGCCGGGCGCCGCGGGGACGTGGAAGGACCTCACCGACTCGGTGAACACGGTCTTCCGGAACCTCACCACGCAGGTGCGGGACATCGCGACGGTGACGACGGCGGTCGCCAACGGTGATCTGTCGCAGAAGGTCACCGTCGATGTCGCGGGCGAGATGCTCGAGTTGAAGAACACCGTGAACACGATGGTGGACCAGCTCTCCGCCTTCGGTGCCGAAGTGACGCGTGTGGCGCGGGAGATCGGTGTCGAGGGTGAGCTCGGCGGCCAGGCGCAGGTGCAGGGCGCGGCCGGCACGTGGAAGGACCTGACGGACTCGGTCAACACCGCCTTCCGCAACCTCACGGGCCAGGTCCGCAACATCGCGCAGGTGACGACGGCGGTCGCCAACGGAGATCTGTCGCAGAAGGTCACCGTCGACGTCTCCGGCGAGATGCTCCAGCTGAAGAACACCGTGAACACGATGGTGGACCAGCTGTCGTCCTTCGCCGATCAGGTCACGCGGATGGCACGCGACGTGGGCACCGAAGGACGCCTCGGCGGCCAGGCCCGCGTGGACGGCGTCAGCGGCACCTGGAAGGAACTGACCGACTCCGTCAACTTCATGGCGGGGAACCTGACCTCGCAGGTGCGCCAGATCGCCCAGGTCACCACGGCGGTGGCGCGGGGCGACCTGTCGCAGAAGATCGACGTGGACGCGCGCGGCGAGATCCTGGAGCTGAAGAACACCATCAACACGATGGTCGACCAGCTCTCCGCCTTCGCGGACCAGGTGACGCGGGTGGCCCGCGAGGTGGGCACGGAAGGCCGTCTCGGCGGTCAGGCGCAGGTGCCCGGCGTGGCCGGTGTGTGGCGCGATCTGACCGACTCCGTGAACGGCATGGCCGGCAACCTCACCGCTCAGGTCCGCAACATCGCGCAGGTGGCGACCGCGGTGGCGCGAGGTGACCTGTCGCAGAAGATCGACGTGGACGCGCGCGGCGAGATCCTGGAGCTGAAGAACACCCTCAACACGATGGTGGACCAGCTCTCGGCCTTCGCCGAGCAGGTGACGCGGGTGGCCCGTGAGGTGGGCACGGACGGCATCCTGGGCGGCCAGGCCGAGGTGCAGGGTGTCTCCGGCACCTGGAAGGACCTCACGCAGTCCGTGAACGGCATGGCGAACAACCTGACCCTTCAGGTCCGCAACATCGCCGAGGTCACCACGGCCGTCGCCATGGGCGACCTCTCCAAGAAGATCACCGTCGACGCGAAGGGCGAGATCCTCGAGCTCGTCACGACCGTGAACACGATGGTCGACCAGCTCTCGAACTTCGCCGAGCAGGTCAACCGCGTGGCCCGCGAGGTGGGCACCGAGGGCAACCTGGGCGGCCAGGCGAGGGTCCCGGGCGTCACCGGCACCTGGAAGGACCTCAGCGACAACGTCAACCTGATGGCGAACAATCTGACCGCGCAGGTGCGCGGGATCTCCCAGGTCGCCGCGGCGGTCGCCAACGGAGACCTCACCAAGAAGGTCACCGTCGAGGCGCGAGGCGAGGTCGCGCAGCTCGCCGACACCGTCAACACGATGGTGAAGACGCTGAGTTCGTTCGCGGACGAGGTGACCCGGGTGGCCCGCGAGGTGGGCACCGACGGCATCCTCGGCGGTCAGGCCCGTGTGCCCGGAGTCTCGGGGACGTGGAAGGACCTGACGGAGTCCGTGAACGGCATGGCCTCCAACCTCACCGGCCAGGTCCGCAACATCGCGATGGTCACCACCGCGATCGCCAAGGGCGACCTGACCAAGAAGATCGACATCGATGCCCGGGGCGAGATCCTCGAACTCAAGACCACCATCAACACGATGGTCGACCAGCTGTCGTCCTTCGCCGAGCAGGTCACGCGCGTGGCCCGCGAGGTGGGCACGGAAGGGCAGTTGGGCGGTCAGGCGCGGGTGCGGGACGTCGACGGTACGTGGCGTGACCTCACCGAATCCGTGAACGAGATGGCCGGGAACCTGACCCGTCAGGTACGCGCCATCGCCGAGGTCGCCACCGCGGTGACACGCGGCGACCTGAACCTGAAGATCGACGTGGACGCGGCGGGCGAGATCCAGGTCCTCCAGGACAACATCAACTCGATGATCGCCAACCTCCGCGACACCACCCTGGCCAACAAGGAACAGGACTGGCTCAAGGGCAACCTCGCCCGCATCTCCGGTCTGATGCAGGGCCGCCGCGACCTGGCGGACGTCGCCTCGCTGATCATGAGCGAGCTGACGCCCGTGGTCTCCGCGCAGCACGGCGCCTTCTTCCTGGCGCTGCCCACGGACGATGGGGCGGAGCCCGGCGCCGAGCAGGGAGACGCGTACGAACTGCGCATGATGGGCAGTTACGGCTACTCCATGGGTTCCATGCCGACGTCCTTCCGGCCCGGCGAGACGCTCATCGGCACGGCGGCACAGGAGCGGCGCACGATCCTCGTGGAGAACGCGCCCTCCGGCTATCTGCGGATCGCCTCCGGCCTCGGTGAGGCGCCGCCCGCCCAGGTGATCGTGCTTCCGGTGCTCTTCGAGGGGACCGTCCTCGGCGTGATCGAGCTGGCCGCCTTCCAGGCGTTCACGCAGATCCAGAAGGACTTCCTCAGTCAGATCGCCGAGATGATCGCGACGAGCGTCAACACCATCAGCGTCAATACGAAGACCGAGGTGCTGCTCAGGCAGTCGCAGGAGCTCACCGAGCAACTGCGGGAGCGGTCGGCGGAGTTGGAGAACCGGCAGAAGGCGCTGCAGGACTCCAACGCCGAACTGGAGGAGAAGGCCGAGCTGCTGGCCCAGCAGAACCGCGACATCGAGGTCAAGAACACCGAGATCGAAGAGGCCAGGCAGGTACTGGAGGAGCGTGCCGAGCAGCTCGCCGTCTCCATGCGGTACAAGTCCGAGTTCCTGGCGAACATGTCGCACGAACTGCGTACGCCCCTCAACTCCCTGCTGATCCTGGCCAAGTTGCTGGCCGACAACGCCGACGCGAACCTCACCCCCAAGCAGGTGGAGTTCGCCGAGACGATCCACGGGGCGGGCTCGGACCTGCTGCAGCTCATCAACGACATCCTCGACCTGTCGAAGGTCGAGGCGGGCAAGATGGATGTCTCCCCGACGCGCATCGCGCTCGTCCAGCTCGTGGACTACGTAGAGGCCACTTTCCGGCCGCTGACCGCGGAGAAGGGGCTCGACTTCTCCGTACGCGTGTCTCCGGAGCTGCCCGCGACCCTGCACACGGACGAGCAGCGGCTCCTGCAGGTGCTGCGCAACCTCCTGTCCAACGCGGTGAAGTTCACCGACTCCGGAGCCGTCGAGCTGGTGATCCGGCACGCGAACGCCGATGTGCCCAACGCCATCCGCGAACAGCTCCTTGAGGCGGGTTCGCTGCGGGACGCGGACGCGGATCTGATCGCCTTCTCGGTGAGCGACACCGGCATCGGCATCGCGGGCAGCAAGATGCGGGTGATCTTCGAGGCGTTCAAGCAGGCCGACGGCACGACGAGCAGGAAGTACGGCGGCACGGGTCTCGGGCTCTCCATCAGCCGGGAGATCGCGCGGCTGCTCGGCGGAGAGATCCACGCGGCGAGCGAACCGGGCCGCGGCTCGACGTTCACGCTGTATTTGCCGCTGCACCCGAGCGAACTGCCGCCGCAGGGCTACTCGCAGCTTTCCCCGCTGCCGGGAACGGTCGCGCGGCCCGCTCTGGAAGAGGGCCCGTCCACGGCCGAGCAGCCGCCGCAGAGCGAGGCGCCGCCGGCGCCGCAGCTCGACGCGGCGCCCGACTCCGGCACGCTCTTCAGGCGCCGCCGGCGTGCCGCGCACGCGTCATCGGAGCAGCCGCCGGTCCTGCCGGGGCAGGGGCCGACCGCGGAGCAGCGGTCCCAGGAGCAGTGGGCGGCGACGAGCCAGGAGGCGCCCGAGGCGCGTCCCGGCTACCAGTTCGGCGGTGAGAAGGTGCTCATCGTCGACGACGACATCCGCAACGTCTTCGCGCTCACCAGCGTCCTGGAACAGCACGGGCTCTCGGTGCTGTACGCCGAGAACGGCCGTGAGGGCATCGAAGTCCTGGAACAGCACGACGACGTGACGGTCGTCCTGATGGACATCATGATGCCGGAGATGGACGGGTACGCGACGACGACGGCGATCCGCAGGATGCCTCAGTTCGCCGGGCTCCCGATCATCGCGCTCACCGCGAAGGCCATGAAGGGCGACCGGGAGAAGGCGATCGACTCCGGAGCCTCCGATTACGTTACGAAGCCGGTCGACCCGGATCATCTGCTCTCGGTGATGGAGCAGTGGATGCGCGGGGAGTGACCGAGAAGAGGCGTCATCACGCGGAGTTGCTGACAGAGTGTGGCCGAGGCCGTGTAGAACCACGGTATTCGGGGAACCTTCTGGTCTCCCACTGCGTTTCTGCTACGTGCACAGTGACATCGCGGTGACAGGGTGTGGCGACAGGCGGGGTGCGGCTACCATGACCGGCACAAGGACGGACGGCGTAAGGGAGTCGTCCCCTGGGGCGGCGCCCGGTGTACCGCCGGGGCGAGGAGGGCGGGCCATGGTGCAGAAGGCCAAGATCCTCCTGGTCGATGACCGGCCGGAGAATCTGCTGGCGCTGGAGGCCATCCTCTCTGCGCTCGATCAGACCCTGGTACGGGCATCGTCCGGGGAGGAAGCGCTCAAAGCACTACTCACGGACGACTTCGCGGTCATTCTGCTGGATGTCCAGATGCCAGGCATGGACGGTTTCGAAACCGCCGCGCACATCAAGCGGCGAGAACGGACCCGGGACATCCCGATCATCTTCCTCACCGCCATCAACCACGGCCCGCACCACACGTTCCGCGGTTACGCGGCGGGTGCGGTGGACTACATCTCCAAGCCGTTCGATCCGTGGGTGTTGCGCGCGAAGGTCTCGGTGTTCGTCGAGCTCTACATGAAGAACTGCCAACTGCGGGAGCAGGCAGCTCTGCTGCGCCTCCAGCTGGAGGGCGGCGGCAAGTCCACGGCGGGTGAGGCCAAGGAGCCGGCGGGGCTCCTCGCCGAACTCTCGGCGCGCCTCGCGGCCGTCGAGGAACAGGCGGAGGCGCTGTCGAAACAGCTGGACGACGACTCGGCGGATGCCGCCGCTGTCGCCACCGCGGCCCATCTCGAACGCAAACTCACCGGCTTGCGGCGGGCTCTTGACGCCCTGGAGCCGGGCACCGGCAGCGGTGCGCCTTCGGTGTCGTCGCAGAGCTGAACCGACGCGGACACCGGGCACAAGCCGACGCGGAGGCGGTGAACATCCGTCAGTTCACCGCCCCCGCAAGGGCGACACAAACGGGTGAAGCAGTGGGCACACGTGTCCGCAGTGGCCTCCACCGGTAACCTCAGACCCATGGCCTCACGTCCGTCCGCAGCCAAGAAGACGCCCGCGAAGAAGGCGGCCGCGCCCACAAAGGCTCCGGCGAAGAAGGCCGTCGCCAAGAAGCCGCCGCCCAAAAAGGCTCCGGCCAAGAAGGCGCCCGCCAAGAAAGCAGCGGCGAAGAAGCCCGCGCCCAAGCCGGCGCCCAGTCCCACGGGCGGCGTGTACCGACTCGCGCGCGCCCTCTGGCTCGGTCTCGCGCACAGCGTGGGCGCGCTGTTCCGCGGCATAGGGCGAGGCGCGAAGGGTCTCGATCCGGCGCACCGCAAGGACGGCCTCGCGCTGCTGCTGCTCGGCATCGCGCTGATCGTCGCCGCGGGCACGTGGTCGAACCTGCGCGGTCCCGTGGGCGACCTCGTCGAGATGCTGGTGACCGGCGCCTTCGGCCGCCTCGATCTGCTCCTGCCGATACTGCTCGCGGTCATCGGCGTACGCCTCATCAGGCACCCCGAGAAGCCCGACGCCAACGGCCGGATCGTGATCGGCCTGTCCGCGCTCGTCGTCGGCGTGCTCGGCCAGGTGCACATCGCCTGCGGTTCGCCCGCCCGTGCGGACGGCATGGAGGCCATAAGGGACGCGGGCGGCCTCATCGGCTGGGCCACGTCCACTCCGCTGATCTTCACCATGGGCGAGGTCCTCGCCGTACCGCTGCTCGTCCTGCTGACCGTCTTCGGGCTGCTCGTGGTCACGGCGACGCCCGTCAACGCCATCCCGCAGCGGCTGCGGCTGCTCGGCGTCAAGCTGGGCATCGTCCAGCCGGAGCCCGAAGCGGTGCAGGGCGAATACGCGGACGACGAGCGGTACGAGGAGCAGTGGCGCGAGGCGCTGCCCGCCCGCTCGCGCAGGCGCGCAGAGGCCCCTGAGGCGTACGCCCCGGAGCAGGCGGAGGAGGAGGCGCTCACCCGGCGGCGCAGGCCCCGCAGGGCGTCCGCACAGCCCTCTCTGGACCGGCCGATGGACGCGGTGGACGTGGCGGCCGCCGCTGCCGCCGCCCTGGACGGCGCCGTCCTGCACGGCATGCCGCCGTCGCCGCTGGTCGCCGACCTCACGCAGGGTGTCTCCGAGAAGCGCGACGAGCAGTCCGCGGAGAGCTCCACGCCGGTTCCGGCCGCGGAGAGCTCCGTCCCCGTACCGACCGCGCGTGCGACGGACAGCCCGCCGCCCGGTGTGCTCCGCAAGAAGCCGGGGGAGCCCCGCGACACCTCGGGTTCCGGCGTGAAGGACCTGACGAAGGCCGCTCCGGACGTGCCGCGGGATCTGCCGCCGCGCGCCGAGCAGCTGCAGCTCGCGGGGGACATCACGTACTCGCTGCCCTCGCTCGACCTGCTCGAGCGCGGCGGTCCGGGCAAGACCCGCAGCGCCGCGAACGACACGGTCGTCGCCTCGCTCAGCAATGTCTTCACGGAGTTCAAGGTCGACGCGGACGTCACCGGCTTCACACGGGGCCCGACGGTCACGCGGTACGAGATCGAGCTCGGCCCGGCCGTGAAGGTCGAGAAGATCACGGCCCTTGCCAAGAACATCGCGTACGCGGTCGCCAGCCCCGACGTCCGCATCATCAGCCCCATCCCCGGCAAGTCCGCGGTCGGCATCGAGATCCCGAACACCGACCGCGAGATGGTCAACGTGGGCGACGTGCTGCGTCTGGCGGACGCGGCCGAGGACGACCACCCCATGCTGGTGGCGCTCGGCAAGGACGTCGAGGGCGGCTACGTCATGGCCAACATGGCGAAGATGCCGCACATCCTGGTCGCCGGAGCCACCGGCTCCGGCAAGTCGTCCTGCATCAACTGTCTGATCACCTCGATCATGATGCGGGCGACCCCCGAGGACGTACGGATGGTCCTGGTCGACCCCAAGCGCGTCGAGCTCACCGCGTACGAGGGCATCCCGCACCTGATCACGCCGATCATCACCAACCCCAAGCGGGCCGCCGAGGCCCTCCAGTGGGTCGTGCGCGAGATGGATCTGCGCTACGACGACCTGGCGGCGTTCGGCTACCGCCACATCGACGACTTCAACCAGGCCGTCCGCGACGGCAAGCTCAAGACGCCCGAGGGCAGTGAGCGCGAGCTCACCCCTTACCCGTACCTCCTGGTGATCGTCGACGAGCTCGCCGACCTGATGATGGTCGCCCCGCGCGACGTCGAGGACTCGATCGTGCGCATCACGCAGCTCGCGCGCGCGGCGGGCATCCACCTGGTGCTCGCCACGCAGCGGCCGTCCGTGGACGTCGTGACCGGTCTGATCAAGGCGAACGTGCCTTCGCGGCTCGCCTTCGCCACCTCCTCGCTCGCCGACAGCCGCGTCATCCTCGACCAGCCGGGCGCCGAGAAGCTGATCGGCAAGGGTGACGGGCTCTTCCTGCCGATGGGCGCGAACAAGCCCACCCGAATGCAGGGCGCCTTCGTCACCGAGGACGAGATCCACGCGGTCGTCCAGCACTGCAAGGACCAGATGGCCCCCGTCTTCCGGGACGACGTCACGGTGGGGACCAAGCAGAAGAAGGAGATCGACGAGGACATCGGCGACGACCTCGATCTGCTGTGTCAAGCCGCTGAGCTGGTGGTTTCCACGCAGTTCGGGTCCACGTCGATGCTTCAGCGCAAGCTGCGGGTCGGCTTCGCGAAGGCCGGACGGCTCATGGACCTCATGGAATCGCGCGGCATCGTGGGCCCCAGCGAAGGCTCAAAGGCTCGTGACGTTCTTGTGAAGGGCGATGAGCTGGATGGCGTGCTTGCCGTGATCCGGGGGGAGGCTCACCCATAAGGGAGCGGCAGGCAACCGTTTCCCTTCGGCATACGTCAAGTTGAGGGGAGGGACAGCACCATGCTCCACCATCAGGATGTCCGGCCATTCCGATGGCGTACAAACTCCGTCGCCCAGTTGCCCCACCTTTTCCGAACCCCCCTAGACTGAACATCCGGCAGGTGGCTACACGCTCGAAAGGCGCCCCCGTGTCCATCGGCAACTCCCCTGAAGACGACCGCCCTTCAGACCACCGACCCACTGACGACCGGCCCGCTGACGACCGTCCGGCAGCTGAGAGCCCGGCTGACGACCGGCCCTCGATCGGGCGCACGCTGCAGCAGGCACGCATCGACGCGGGCCTGACCGTCGACGAGATCAGCACGTCCACCCGGGTGCGCATCCCGATCGTGCACGCGATCGAACAGGACGACTTCTCCCGGTGTGGCGGAGATGTGTACGCCCGCGGCCACATCCGGACGCTCGCACGCGCCGTGGGGGTCGATCCCGCCCTTCTGCTCGCCCAGTACGACGCGGCGCACGGCGGGCGCCCGCCCGCGCCCACTCCGGCGGCGCCGCTCTTCGAGGCCGAGCGGATCAGGTCCGATCCGCGCCGTCCCAACTGGACCGCGGCCATGGTCGCCGCGATCGTCGCCGTGATCGGCTTCGTCGGCTTCACCGCGTTCAGCGGAGGGGACGAGAGCGACGGCTCGAAGTCGCAGGTCGCCGAGGGTGCCACGCCCGCCACCAGCAAGCCCGCCACCAAGCCGGCGCCGAACAAGCCGGCCGACCCCAAGCCGGACCCGTCGGACAGCGCGATCGCCGGTGCCCCCCAGGACAAGGTCACGGTCAAGGTCAACGCGGCGGACGGCCGCAGCTGGATCTCGGCCAAGGACCACAACGGCCGCACGCTCTTCGACGGCGTCCTGGAGCAGGGCAAGTCGAAGACCTTCCAGGACAAGCAGAAGATCGACCTGGTCCTCGGTGACGCGGGCGCGATCAAGCTGTTCGTGAACGGCAAGGCAGTCGAGAACGAGTTCGACCCCGGTCAGGTCGAGCGGCTCACGTACACCAAGGGTGATCCCGAGGTCGGCTGAGCCGTGTGACGGGCGCCCGGACCCTCGCGGCGGGGGGCCGGGCAGGGACAAAGTAGTCTTGAGAGCATGCCCGAACGCCGTACTGTCGCCCTTGTCACTCTTGGCTGCGCCCGTAACGAGGTGGACTCGGAGGAGCTGGCAGGCCGCCTGGAGGCGGACGGCTGGCAGCTCGTCGAGGCCGCCGAGGACGCGGACGTCGCCGTAGTCAACACCTGTGGATTCGTCGAAGCCGCCAAGAAGGACTCCGTCGACGCCCTCCTGGAAGCCAATGACCTCAAGGGTCATGGCAAGACCCAGGCCGTCGTGGCCGTCGGCTGCATGGCCGAGCGGTACGGCAAGGAGCTCGCCGAAGCCCTCCCCGAAGCCGACGGTGTCCTCGGCTTCGACGACTACTCCGACATCTCCAGCCGCCTGAACACCATCCTGAGCGGCGGCAGTGTCGAGGCCCACACCCCGCGTGACCGGCGCAAGCTCCTCCCGATCAGCCCCGCCGAGCGGCAGGAGGCGGGCTCCGACGTCGCGCTGCCCGGCCACGCGCCCGTGGACCTGCCCGACGGCCTCGCGCCCGCATCGGGGCCGCGCGCGCCGCTGCGGCGGCGCCTGGGCACCAACCCCGTCGCCTCGGTGAAGCTGGCATCCGGCTGCGACCGGCGCTGCTCCTTCTGCGCCATTCCCTCCTTCCGCGGGTCCTTCATCTCGCGGCGCCCCTCGGACGTGCTCGGCGAGACGCGCTGGCTGGCCGAGCAGGGCGTCAAGGAGGTCATGCTCGTCTCCGAGAACAACACCTCGTACGGCAAGGACCTCGGCGACATCCGGCTCCTGGAGACGCTGCTGCCCGAGCTGGCCGCCGTCGACGGGATCGAGCGGGTGCGCGTCAGCTATCTGCAGCCCGCCGAGATGCGCCCCGGGCTCATCGACGTACTGACCTCCACGGAGAAGGTCGCCCCCTACTTCGACCTGTCCTTCCAGCACTCCGCTCCCGCCGTGCTGCGGGCGATGCGGCGCTTCGGGGACACCGACCGGTTCCTGGAGCTCCTGGACACAATCCGGACCAAGGCGCCCCAGGCAGGTGTCCGGTCCAACTTCATCGTGGGCTTCCCCGGCGAGACCGAGGCCGACGTGGACGAGCTCGAGCGGTTCCTCACGGGTGCGCGGCTGGACGCCATCGGCGTCTTCGGGTACTCCGACGAGGAGGGCACGGAAGCGGCGACGTACGACAAGAAGCTGGACCAGGACGTCGTCGACGAGCGGCTCGCGCGCATCTCGCGGCTGGCCGAGGAACTGACCTCGCAGCGCGCCGACGACCGTCTCGGTGAGACCGTCGAGGTGCTCGTGGAGTCCGTGGACGACGAGGACGGCGCGATCGGCCGGGCGGCTCACCAGGCGCCCGAGACGGACGGCCAGATCCGCTTCACGGGTGCCACGGGTGGGGACGACCTGCAGGTCGGTCGTATGGTCGTGGCAAAGGTGGTCGGCACGGAAGGCGTGGACCTGGTGGCTGAGTACAGCGAAATTCTGGGGGGCTCGCCCCGGATCCCGGCCGAGGAGGCGCGCAGATGACCGGAGTCCCGGCATCCGCGGCGGGCGGCTCCGGCGCGCAGGGCGCCAAGCCGGTGCGCGGCGGAAAGTTGGGCGCTGCGGCCGTCAATCAGGCCAGCGTGTGGAACGTCGCCAACCTGCTGACGGTGATCCGGCTGCTGCTCGTGCCGGGTTTCGTGATGCTGCTGCTCGCCGACGGCGGGTACGACCCGGCCTGGCGCGCGTGGGCCTGGGCGGCCTTCGCCGTCGCCATGATCACCGACCTGTTCGACGGGCACCTGGCGCGTACGTACAACCTGGTCACGGACTTCGGGAAGATCGCCGACCCCATCGCCGACAAGGCGATCATGGGCGCCGCGCTGATCTGTCTGTCCTACCTCGGCGATCTGCCCTGGTGGGTGACGGGCGTCATTCTCGGACGCGAGCTCGCCATCACCCTGCTGCGGTTCTGGGTGATCCGCTTCGGTGTCATTCCGGCCAGTCGCGGCGGCAAGATGAAGACGCTCTGGCAGGGCACGGCGGCCGGGATGTACGTCCTGGCGCTGACCGGGCCGCTGGCCACGCTGCGGTTCTGGGTGATGGCCGTCGCCGTCGTCCTGACCGTGGTGACCGGCCTCGACTATGTGCGCCAGGCCGTCGTGCTGCGGCGGCTCGGCCTCGCGGAGGCACGGGAAGCGGCTGCCGCTTCCGCCGCGGCCTCCGGCGAAGGGGCTCGGGAGTCGGCGACGTGACGTCCGCCGGCGGCCCGGCCGCGGAGGTGCTGCGGCTCCTTCAGGCGCGGGGTGAGACGCTCGCCGTCGCCGAGTCGCTCACCGGCGGTCTGGTGGCCGCCGAGGTGACGGCGGTGCCGGGGGCCTCACGGGTCTTCCGGGGGTCCGTGACGGCGTACGCGACCGAGCTGAAGCACGAGGTGCTCGGGGTCGACGGCACTCTGCTGGCCGAGCGGGGCGCCGTGGATGCCGAGGTGGCGCTGCAGATGGCGGCCGGTGTGCGCAAGGTCATGGGCGCGGACTGGGGGATCGCCACCACGGGCGTCGCGGGGCCGGATCCACAGGACGGACAGGCCGTCGGGACCGTTTTCGTGGCGGTCGACGGGCCGGTCTCATCGGCCGGGGGGCCGATTTCCACGGGTGGCGGACCGGGTTCCGCTCTTCGCTCTGAGGTGAAAGTGGCCGCGCTGCGGTTGAACGGTGAGCGTTCGGACATCCGTATGGAGAGTGTACGGAGCGTGCTCACGCTGCTGCTCGAGCGGCTGTCCGGCGAACGTGCTGGGAATGGGCGGGCACAGGATACGGAACAGAACGGGGGGAATTGATGTTTGCAGCCCTGAGTGAACACGACATCGCTCCCCGCACGGCCGCCGCGCAAGGCGGTACGGTGGGGCGTGAAGGATGCGGCTACGCGGTCCGAGGAGGGAGCCACCGATGATTCTGCTCCGTCGCCTGCTGGGTGACGTGCTGCGTCGGCAGCGCCAGCGCCAGGGCCGTACTCTGCGCGAAGTCTCCTCGTCCGCCCGAGTCTCGCTCGGCTATCTTTCCGAGGTGGAGCGGGGGCAGAAGGAGGCATCCTCCGAGCTGCTTTCCGCGATCTGCGACGCGCTTGACGTACGGATGTCCGAGCTCATGCGCGAGGTGAGCGATGAGCTCTCCCTCGCCGAACTGGCTGCGTCGGCAGCGGCTACGGAACCGGTGCGCGCACCGGTTCGCCCGATGCTCAATTCCGTCTCGGTGAGCGGTGTGCCGCCGGAACGGGTGACGATCAAGGCGCCTGCGGAAGCGGTGGACGTCGTCGCGGCGTGATGCTGCCCCGACGCTGACTGTGCACGCTGCTTGAGCGCTCAGAAGTGTGGAAGCCCCGGCCGGGTCACCGGCCGGGGCTTTTGTCTGCCTGGAGGTCCCCTGAGGTCTGTCTGGAGCTGAGCTGGGGTCTGGCTGGAGCTGCTCTGACGTCTGCCTGGAGCTGCGCTCGGGTCTGCCTGGAGAGGGTGGGGAGGGCGGAGAGGCGCTGAGGCCCCCCCTGAGATGCCCCGATTGGTGCACTTGTGCCATTGTTGGTGGGGATTTTCGATTACGGGGGTTTCGTGAGCCTTGGAGGCTGGATGTACGTCGTGAAGAGCCCTCTGTCCGATGCGGATCTGAAGACGGTCTCGGAGGCCCTGCAGGGCGCTCTGGTGGACCTGGTCGACCTCTCCCTGGTCGCCAAGCAGATCCACTGGAACGTGGTCGGGACGCGTTTCCGCTCCGTCCATCTGCAGCTCGACGAGGTCGTGGACACGGCGCGGCTGCACTCCGACACGGTGGCCGAGCGTGCCTCCACGCTCGGTGTCTCGCCCGACGGCCGTGCGGCGACCGTTGCGCGCAGCAGCGGCATCGCCGAGGTCGCCGACGGCTGGGTCAAGGACGCGGACGCGGTGGGGACGCTCGTGGACGCGCTCGGTGCGGTGATCACGCGGATGCGGGAGCGGGTCGAGGCGACCGGCGAGGCGGATCCGGTGAGCCAGGACATCTTCATCGGCATCACGGCCGATCTGGAGAAGCATCACTGGATGTTCCAGGCGGAGAACGGCTGATCGCGGAGAACCGCTGATCACGGAGAACAGCCGATCGTGGGGAACCGCTGACCGCGGAGAACTGCTGATCGCGGGGCTGATCGTGGAGAACCGCTGATCGCGGGCGGTTGATTTCGGTGGTCGTCGCCGTGCCTCGTGTGCCCTGTGGTGCGCCCTCGCGCCGGGTGAGGCCGGGCGTCTAGCGTCGACCGGGCGTCGAGCCTCAGGTGGAGGTGGTGGCCGTGGCATGGAGAGTCGTGCGGTGGGCGCCGGCTCTGGCGCTCGGTGCGCTCTGGTGGTGGGGCGTGCTGCGGCTGGCCCTCGCGCCCGATGCGGGAGTCCTGGAGGGCGCCGTCGCGGCCGGCGGGTGGGGGCTGAGTCTGCTGCCGGTGCACTGCGTGCCGAAGTCCCGGGCGGTGGGCGCCGCGTACCGGTCCAGGGAGCGCGCCCGGCGGCCGGAGAGTGCGGCCCTGCGGCCGGACAGTGCGCTGCGGTGGCCTGGGGAGGGTACGGCCAAGTCCGCTGCTCAGGCCGCCGGCGGCGCTGTCACCAAGGCATGGCGACGCCGCCGTTCGGGCGGAGGATCTGGCCGGTCGTGAAGGCGGACGCGTCGGATGCCAGGTGCAGGACTGCGTGGGCGATGTCCTCCGGTTCGCCGACGCGGCCCAGGGGGGACATACGGACCATGAGCCCCTCGGTGTGCGCCTGGGCGTCGGTGTCGTGGCGGTCGGTCATGGGGGTGCGGATCCAGCCGGGTGCCACGGCGTTGACGCGGATGCCGTGCGGGCCCACCTCGGTGGCGAGGGTCTTCGTGAGCTGGACGACGGCGGCCTTCGCCGCGCCGTAGCAGAGGAGGCCGGGGCCGCCGGTGTCGACGGCGCCCGATGCCATGGTGATGATGCTGCCGGGGCGGCGGGAGCCGTCGTCGGGCGCGTCGGCGTTCGCTGCGATCATCGCGCGGGCCGCGGCCTGGCAGGCGTACAGGACGCCCTTGAAGTTGATGTTCAGGACCCGGTCGAGGTCCTCGTCGCGGGTCTCAAGGACCGGGCTGCTGTGCATGATCCCGGCGATGGCGGCCATGACGTCGAGGCGGCCGGTGGCTGCCGTGGCGTTCGCGACGGCCTGGTCGACCTGGGCCCTGTCGGCCACGTCCAGGGCGTGGGTGTGTGCGGTGCCGCCCGCGGCCTTGATGAGCGTGGCCGTCTCGTGGAGCCCCTGGGCGTCGCGGTCGGCGCAGTGGACGGTGGCTCCCGCTTCCGCGAGGAGCACGGCCGAGGCCCTGCCGATGCCGCTGGCCGCGCCGGTGACGAATGCGGTGCGTCCGCTGAGGTCGTACGCCGTGAGGGGCATGACGGGACGGTACGGCGGGATCTGACGGGGCGTCAACTGGTGGGTGGGGGTGGGTTGCTGGGTGCGTGGGCGTGCGTGGGAGTGCCTGAGGGTGCGTGGGGGTGGGGGAGTGCGTGGGTGTGGGGGTGCGTGGGAGTGGGGGGCGGGCCTGGTCCGGCGTGGGTCAGGGGGTCGGGCCCGGTTGGCAGGTGGGGCACCAGTACGTGGGGCGGTTGCGGGAGCCGTCGCCCTGTTCCGCCGTGCGGATGGGCGTGCCGCAGCGCAGGCAGGGGCGGGGTGCACGGCCGTAGACGTACAGGCGCCGGCCCGCGCGGTCGAGGCCCGTGGTGGTGCGCGCGGCGCGGTCTCGGTTGGCTTCCAGGAGCTTCTTGGCGAGGGCGGGGAGGCGGGCGGCCGTCTCGGCGGGGAGCTCGCCGACGGGGAGCCAGGGGGTGATGCCCAGGAGGAAGCAGAGCTCGCTCTTGTAGACGTTCCCGATGCCCGCGAGATTGCGCTGGTCGAGCAGGGCCTCGCCCAGGGGGCGGTCGGGGGTCGCCAGGAGGTTGCCGATGGCCCGCTCGGGATCCCAGTCGGGGCCCAGGAGGTCGGGGCCGAGGTGTCCCACGGCCTTGTGCTCGTCGGTGGTGCGCAGGAGTTCGAGCACGGGCAGGCGGTAGCCGACGGCCGTGCGGTCGGCCGTGCCGAGGATCGCCCTGATCTGGTGTCCGGGGCCGCCGCTCCAGCGCTCGCCGGGGGCATACACCTTCCAGGAGCCGTCCATGCGGAGGTGGGAGTGCAGCGTGAGCCCGCCTTCGAAGCGGGTGAGGAGGTGCTTGCCGCGCGGGGTGACGTCCAGGACGGTGCGCCCGGTGAGGTCGACGGTCGCGAGCTTCGGGACGCGGAGGTCGGAGCGCGTGACGGTGTGCCCGGCGAGCGCGGTGTGCAGCCGCCGGGCTGCCTGGTGGACGGTGTCTCCTTCGGGCATGGGGTCCAGGGTGGCATGTCGGGGGCGAGGTGAGGGTGAGGAGCTTCGGGCGTGGTTGAGCGGGTGGCGGGTGGCGGGTGTGTGGTGGGGGCGGATGTGTGTGTTGGGGGGAGTGTGGGGGCGGCGGTCGTGTGTGAGGCGGCCCGTCGTGTGGGGCGGCGGCTGTGTCTGAGGCGGCAGTCGTGTGGGGCGGCGGTGTTGTGTGTGGGGAGCGTTACGCGCGCAGGCGTAGGCCCCGTGGGGTGGCGTGGAAGCCCGCTCCCTCCAGGAGGGCGGCGAAGGGGGAGGTGAGGGACGAGCTTCCGTTGATGCGCTCGACCGTGACCGTGCCGAGTGAGCCCGCTCGGGCCGCGGCGGCGAGGGCTTCGGCGGCCGCGTGCAGGCGGGCGTCCTCCGTGGAGGGGGTGTCGTCCTGTGGGGCCGCGGGCCAGGCCAGCAGGGTCTTGCCGCCACGCTCCATGTAGAGGGTCAGTTCGCCGTCGACGAGGACGACCAGGGAGCCTGCCTTGCGGCCCGGCTTGTGGCCCGCGTCGGTAGGCGGGTCCGGCCAGGGGAGCGCGGCTCCGTACGCGTTGGCCGGGTCGGCGGCAGCCAGGACGAGGGCCTGGGTGTCCGAGGAACGGGGGGAGTGCGGGGAGTAGTTCATCGCGGACGGTGAACTGTCCGTGCGGTCACGAGCGTTCGCCGCCGCGCGAAGGCGGTCCACCGCTCCGTCCATGGCGAACTGGGCGGCGCCGAGCCCCTCGACGACATAGCCGCGCCGCGCCTGACCGCTGTCCTCGAAGGCCGAAAGGACGCGGTACGTCGCCGAGAAGCCGCCTTCGACCCCTTCGGCCGCGACCGCCCCACGGGTCACGACGCCGTGCCGGTCCAGGAGGGTGCGGGCCAGGGCATGGGCGCGCAGGGTGGGGTCGGGTTCGTGGGCGGGGAGCAGCGACCAGCGGCCCGCCACGGTCGGCGGCCCCGTACGCGATGTGGGGCGGGCGGCGGCCGTCAGCGTGCCGTAGCGTCCGCGCGGGGCGGAGCGCTTGGCGCGGTGGGCGGTGGAGCCCGCGGTGCGGCCCGACCCCAGGAGTGAGCGCATCGGAGCGAGCGTGTCGTTCGTCAGCCTTCCGGACCAGGCCAGATCCCAGATCACGTCGGCAAGTTGGGGATCGGAGACATCGGGGTGGGTGGTGGCGCGGACCTGGTCGGTGATCTGCCGGAAGAACAGGCCATACCCCCCGGAGAGGGTGTCGAGGACCGATTGGTGGAGCGCGGTGAGCTCCAGGGGGTGGGCCGGTGGCAGGAGCAGGGGCGCGGCGTCGGCCAGGTAGAGGGAGACCCAGCCGTCCTTTCCGGGGAGAGACCCGGCTCCGGCCCACACGACCTCTCCGGCGGCGGTGAGTTCGTCGAGCATCGCCGGTGCGTACCCGGTGACGCGGGAGGGCAGGACGAGCTTCTCCAGCGCGGACGCGGGCACGGTCGCCCCCTGCAACTGTTCGATGGCGCGCACCAGTCCGTCCACGCCCCGGAGGCCGTGTCCGCTCAAGTGCTGCCACTGGGGCAGGAACTGGGCGAGCGCGGCGGGTGGCACCGGCTCCAGCTCGTGCCGCAGGGCGGCCAGTGAGCGGCGGCGCAGACGGCGCAGGACGGCCGCGTCGCACCACTCCTGGCCGATGCCCGCCGGATGGAACTCGCCCTGTACGACACGTCCGTTCGCGGCGAGGCGCTGCAGCGCGCCCTCGGTGACCGCCACGCCGAGTCCGAAGCGGGCCGCGGCCGTGGCCGAGGTGAACGGGCCGTGCGTGCGTGCGTACCTCGCGACGAGATCGCCCAGGGGGTCCTTGACGGGCTCGGTGAACGCTTCGGGGACACCGACCGGCAGTGCGGTGCCCAGCGCGTCGCGCAGGCGGCCCGCGTCCTCGATCGCCGCCCAGTGGTCGGCACCGGCGATGCGGACCTGGATCGCGCGGCGGGCGGACGCGAGCTCCTGCGCCCACTCCGCTTCGGCGCCGCGCTCGGCCAGCTCGGCGCCGGTGAGCGGCCCGAGGAGGCGCAGCAGGTCGGCGACGCCTTCGGCGTCCTTGACGCGGCGGTCCTCCGTGCGCCACTGGAGCTCCTGCTCCAGTTCCGTGAGGACGTCCGCGTCGAGCAGCTCGCGCAGCTCGGCCTGGCCGAGGAGCTCGGAGAGCAGGCGGGAGTCCAGGGAGAGGGCCGCCGCGCGCCGCTCGGCGAGGGGGGAGTCGCCCTCGTACAGGAACTGCGCCACGTAGCCGAACAGCAGGGAGCGGGCGAACGGGGACGGCTCGGGTGTGGTGACCTCGACGAGCCGGACCTTGCGGGACTCGATGTCGCCCATCAGTTCCGTGAGGCCGGGGACGTCGAAGACGTCCTGGAGGCACTCCCTGACCGCTTCGAGGACGATGGGGAAGGACCCGAACTCGCTGGCCACCTGGAGCAGTTGCGCGGCGCGCTGGCGCTGCTGCCACAAGGGCGTGCGCTTTCCGGGGCTGCGGCGAGGCAGCAGCAGCGCGCGGGCGGCGCACTCGCGGAAGCGTGAGGCGAACAGGGCCGAGCCGCCCACCTGGTCGGTGACGATCTGGTTGACCTCGCCCTTGTCGAAGGCGACGTCTCCCGCGCCCACGGGGGGCTGATCGCTGTCATGGTCCAGGGGCCGGTCGGTGGGCTCCTGGTCGAGCAGGTCCAGGCTCATCAGGTCGGCGTCCGGCAGGCGCAGCACGATGCCGTCGTCGGCGTGCATGACCTGGGCGTCCATCCCATACCGCTCGGTCAGCCTGGAGGCGAGGGCGAGGGCCCAGGGGGCGTGCACCTGCGCGCCGAACGGGGAGTGCACCACGACCCGCCAGTCGCCCAGCTCGTCGCGGAACCGCTCGACCACGATCGTGCGGTCGTCAGGGATGTGGCCGCAGGCCTCTCGCTGCTCGGCGAGGTACGTCAGGATGTTGTCCGCCGCCCAGTCGTCAAGGCCCGCGGCAAGCAGGCGCACGCGCGCGTCGTCGCGCGACAGGGAGCCGACCTCCCGGAGGAACGCGCCCACCGCACGGCCCAGTTCGAGCGGGCGGCCCAGCTGGTCGCCCTTCCAGAAGGGGAGCCGTCCCGGGACGCCGGGCGCGGGGGAGACGAGCACGCGGTCGCGTGTGATGTCCTCGATGCGCCAGGAACTGGTGCCGAGCGTGAAGACGTCGCCCACCCGGGATTCGTAGACCATCTCCTCGTCGAGCTCTCCGACGCGGCCTCCGCCCTTCTTGGGGTTGGCGCCGGCGAGGAAGACCCCGAAGAGGCCGCGGTCGGGAATCGTGCCCCCGGAAGTGACCGCCAGGCGTTGCGCGCCCGGCCGCCCGGTGACCGTGCCGGCGATGCGGTCCCAGACCACGCGGGGGCGCAACTCAGCGAAGGCGTCCGACGGATAACGGCCCGCGAGCATGTCCAGGACGGCCGTGAACGCCGATTCCGGGAGCGAGGCGAAGGACGCGGCGCGGCGGACCAGGGCAAGGAGGTCGTCGACCTGCCAGGTGTCGAGGGAGACCGTCGCGACGAGCTGCTGTGCCAGGACGTCCAGGGGGTTGGCCGGGATACGCAGCGACTCGATGGAGCCGGTCCGCATCCGCTCGGTGACCACGGCTGCCTGTACCAGGTCCCCTCGGTACTTCGGGAAGACGACGCCGGTGGACACCGCGCCCACCTGGTGTCCTGCCCGGCCGACCCGCTGCAGGCCGGAGGCCACCGAGGGCGGTGACTCGACCTGGACCACCAGGTCGACCGCGCCCATGTCGATGCCCAGCTCCAGGCTGGAGGTGGCGACGACGGCAGGCAGGCGGCCCGCCTTCAGGTCCTCCTCGACGAGCGCGCGCTGCTCCTTGGAGACCGAGCCGTGGTGGGCACGGGCGAGGACCGGAGGGGCGCCCTTGGCCGCGCCCGACTCGGCCATCAGCTCGGCGGGGGAGTGGTCCTCGGGGAGGGGCTCGCCCGTCGCGCGTTCGTACGCGATTTCGTTGAGCCTGTTGCACAGGCGCTCCGCGAGGCGGCGTGAGTTGGCGAACACGATCGTCGAGCGGTGTGCCTGGACGAGGTCGGTGATGCGCTCCTCGACGTGCGGCCAGATCGAGGGGCGCTCCGCTCCCTGGTCGGAGTCGGCGACCGGGGAACCGCCGAGCTCGGCGAGGTCCTCGACCGGCACGACCACGGAGAGGTCGAACTCCTTGCCGGACGGCGGCTGGACGATCTCCACCCTGCGCTGCGGGGACAGATAGCGCGCCACCTCGTCCACCGGGCGGACCGTCGCCGAGAGGCCGATGCGGCGGGCGGGCCTGGGCAGCAGCTCGTCGAGCCGCTCCAGGGAGAGGGCGAGATGGGCGCCGCGCTTGGTGCCCGCGACGGCGTGCACCTCGTCCAGGATCACCGTCTCGATGCCCGTCAGCGCGTCCCGCGCGGCGGAGGTGAGCATCAGGAAGAGCGACTCGGGGGTGGTGATCAGGATGTCCGGCGGGCGCGTGGACAGGGCGCGGCGCTCGGCGGGCGGGGTGTCGCCCGAGCGGATGCCGACCCGCACCTCGGGCTCGGGGAGCCCGAGGCGCACGGACTCCTGGCGGATGCCGGTCAGCGGGCTGCGCAGATTGCGCTCCACGTCGACCGCGAGGGCCTTCAGCGGAGATACGTACAGCACGCGGCAGCGCTTCTTGGGGTCGGCGGGCGGCGGGGTCGAGGCCAACTGGTCGAGGGCGGCGAGGAACGCCGCCAGCGTCTTGCCCGAGCCGGTGGGCGCGACGACCAGCACGTCCGAGCCCTCGCCGATGGCCTTCCACGCCCCCGCCTGCGCGGACGTGGGCGCGGAGAAGGCCCCCGTGAACCAACTGCGGGTCGCGGGGGAGAACCCGTCGAGGGCACTGAGGGCGCTTGACGCACCGGATGCGGACCTGACCATGACCCCATCGTGCACCCCGCCACTGACAACGGCGCCGACCTGCGGAAAAGGGTTTGCGTGGCTGTCGCAGAATGGGGTCATGGCAGGTTCGGCGGAGCAGGCGCGGCACTGGCGGTACGCGGAGCTGCCCGGGGTCGACCTGCTGCGTGCCCACTACATCAACAAGACCTTCGTCCGGCACACCCACGAGCATTTCGTGATCGCCGCGATCGCCGAGGGCGTCGACGTCTTCCACCACGGCGGCGCCGATCAGCACGCGGGGCCGGGCACGCTCGCCCTGATCAACCCCGACACCACCCATACGGGCCGGGCCGGTGCGCCCGAGGGCTGGCGGTACGCGGCGGTCTATCCGTCACCCGATCTGGTCGGCGCCATCGCCGCCGAGACCACCGGCATCCGCGGAACCCCCGGCTTCGTCCGCCCGGTGCTCGAGGACCCGTACGCCGTGAGCCTCGTCCACCGGGTGCTGCGTGCCGCGGAGGAGGGCAACGCGCTCGCCGCCGACACCCTGCTGCGGGTGGCCGTGACCCGGCTGCTGCGGCTGAACGGCGGGCCTGTTCCCCAGCGTGCCGTGCGCACCGCGGGTGCCAGGACCGCGGCACGCGCGCGTGCCGTCCTGGAGGAGCGGCTCGCCGACCCGCCGAGCCTGGAGCGGCTCGCCACCGACCTCGGCGCGAGCCCGTTCGCCCTGCTGCGGGCCTTCCGCGACGCGTACGGGATGCCTCCGCACGCATGGCTCACCGACGCTCGCGTGCGCGCCGCACGGCGCCTCCTGGACGCGGGGACGGCGCCCGCGGAGGCGGCCGTCGCTGTGGGCTTCACCGACCAGCCGCACCTGAACCGGCACTTCGCGCGGATCGTCGGGGTCCCGCCCGGGGCGTACCAGCGCGAGCGCAAGGACGTACGAGAGGAGCGCAGGGACCCACCAGGGGAGCGCAAGAACGTACAAGACAGGGAATCGGGCCTGCTCGTACCGTCCGGGGTGTGGCAGAACAGACGACACCCGCAGGCATAGCCCCAGGCGTGACCGAGCACGACGACCCAGACGTGACCGAGCACGATGCACCAGGCATGACCGAGCACGGCGACCCTTCGCCCCGGACACCGCAGAAACCCGATTCCGCCGTGGTCCGCGACGCCCTCGGCGTCGGGATCGCCGTCGGGCTCTCCGGCTTCGCCTTCGGAGTGACCTCGGCGGGCAGCGGCCTCACCGTGCTGCAGACCTGCGCGCTCAGCCTGCTCGTCTTCACCGGTGCCTCGCAGTTCGCGCTGGTCGGGGCGCTCGCGGGCGGAGGCAATCCGTTCACCGCCGCGGCGGGTGCCTTCTTCCTCGGCGTACGCAACGCGTTCTACGGCCTGCGCCTCTCGCAGTTGCTGGCCCTCCCGCGCGCGGTGCGTCCGTTCGCGGCCCACTGGGTCATCGACGAGACCACCGCCGTCTCGCTCGCCCAGCCGACACGGCGCGCCGCACGGATCGGCTTCACCGTCACCGGGCTGAGCCTCTACGTGCTGTGGAACCTCACCACGCTCCTCGGGGCGCTCGGCGCCGAGGCCATCGGTGACACCGACGCGTGGGGGCTCGACGCCGCGGGACCCGCGGTCTTCCTGGCGCTGCTCGCGCCGATGCTGCGGACGACCACGGAGCGGGCCGTGGCGGCGATCGCGGTCGTCCTGGGGCTCGGCCTGCTGCCCGTGCTGCCCGCGGGGGTGCCGGTCCTGGTGGCCGCGCTCGCCGCGCCGGCGGTGCTCTACGTAGAGGGCCGAAAGGCAGCAGCCAAGGAAGACGTCAAGGCAGCAGCCAAGGAGGACGCCGAGGACGCCAAGGAAGACGCATGCCCCGCTGACACCCGGAACGACTCCCGGGGCGGCATCCAGAACGACACGCAGAGGGAAGACCGTTGAACATCTGGATCGCGATCGGCGCGACCTTCGTCGGTTGCTACCTCGTCAAGCTCGCGGGCCTGCTGGTACCCGCGGGCGCCCTGGAGCGCCCGCTCGTCAAGCGCATGGCCGCCCTGCTGCCCGTGGCGCTGCTCGCCGCCCTCACGGCCCAGCAGGCCTTCGCCGATGGACGGGTCCTGGAGCTCGACGCCAAGGCACTGGGGCTCGCGGCGGCGGCCGTGGCGCTACTGCTGCGCGCCCCGTTCCTGGTCGTCATCGGGGCGGCGGTGGTCGTCACCGCGGGGGTACGGGCTCTCGCGGGGTGAGCGCCGGCTCCGGCCCCGTGGTCTCGGGGACCCCGAGCCGACGCGCGGCCTTCTCGGGACGGCAGAAGAGCGTCGCGAGGAGGCCCGCGGTCACCAGGAGCACCGCTGTCAGCAGCCAGCCTTGTTCGTAGCCCGCGGACACCGTGGCGGCGCGGTCCACCATGGAGCCGAGGACCAGGGGGGACAGGATCCCGCCGAGCGCGTAGACGAAGGTGAGCACCCCCAGGACGAGGCCCCTGCGCGAGGGCGGAGCGATCCGTGCGCAGGCGGTCGTGGCCACGGTGAGCATCACCATGGCCATGGCCATCGGGCCCATCATCAGCGGCACCTTGACCCACATGGAGTCCACCGCTCCGAACGTGGCGACGGCGCAGCCCGCCACCGTCATGAGCAGCCCGGCCCCCGCGCCCACCGGCAGCCGGGGCGTACCGCCCCGCCGCGCGGAGCGCTGCGCGAGCAGGCCGTGCGCGAGCAGCACCGCGCCGTTGGCGAGCGCGCCCACGCCCACCAGCGTGCCCGCCTGGTGGAGGTCCCAGCCGACGACGCTCTCCAAGTAGTCGGGCGTCCACGTCAGCAGGGTGCTCATCAGCCAGTACGCCGCGAAGGCACCGAATGCCGCCGTCATGAACGAGCCCGACAGGAGGATCCGGCGCAGCGGGACGCTGTCGGCCTCGGAGAGGGCCTTCCCGGGGGCCTCTACGGAGAGTGCTCCTGGTGTTCCCGCAGCGGCCGCCGCCTCCTTGCCGACCGGCGGCGCCAACGGGCCCTCCGAGCCCCAGACCCGCCAGGCCGCCGCCCAGACCAGGCCGATCAGACCCACCACGCCGAACGACCAGCGCCAGCCCCAGTGGGTGATCACCCAGGTCAGGACCGGAGAGGCGACAGCAACCCCGGCCGCCGCGCCGACCAGCAGGATCGCGGTCGGCAGGGCCCGCTCACGCTGCGCGAACCAGCCGTGCACGTGGTGCATGGCGACCGGCGAGGCGGGCCCCTCGGCCGCGCCGAGCAGCACGCGTGTGGCCAGCAGGGTGCCGAACCCCGCCGCGCCCCACAGCATCGGCAGCTGGGCCGCCGACCACATCAGGGCGAGCACGAGGAGCAGCGGCGTCGTCCGCACCCTCCGGGTCAGGGCGGAGACCACGAGCGCCGCCACCGAGAACAGGGCGAAGAACGCCGACTGCGCGGTGCCGAACTCCTGGCGGGTGATGCCGAAGTCCGCCCGGATCTCCGGCCCCGCGAGCCCCAGGACCGCCTTGTCGGCGAAGTTCACGACCATGAAGGCCAGGAGCAGCCAGGTGGTCCGCCAGGCGCCGCTCATCCGCAGCAGCCGTCTTCGTCGTCGATCACACCGACGCTGATCGCCCCGGCGGCGCGGCGGCGTCCCTCGGGGGTGCGCGTCAACTCCGTCTCCAGGTCCGTCCCTTCGGCCACGGCGGCGGACTCAGCGGCCGCCCAGTTGAAGACCCCGCGCGCCATGGTCGACGTCTCCTGGAGGGCGCGCAGCGCGTACACCTCGGCACGCACGCGTGCCACCTCGACATCGTCGGGTGCGGCCAGCGCGGCCGTCTCCGCCAGATGCGCGGCGAGACGGAGCTCGCCGTCGGTCAGCAGTCGCTGGGCCCGCCGCGCCAGTGCGAGGGCGCCTCCCGCGGCCTTCGCGAACTCGGCCGCGACCGCCGCCTCCGGGGCGGGCTTGAGGTGCGCGGGGTTCTGGTCGTACCAGCCGCCCCAGAGCCGCCAGAGGTTGCGTACGACGAACTCCGGCTCGTCGTAGGCGGGATGGAGGTACGGCTTCGCGAGGAGCTCATCGGGGACCTGGACGCCATGGATGACGGCGTCAAGGCGGTGGCCCGCGTTCATCAGTGCCCTGGTCTGCTCGCACAGCGACTCCAGGAGCCGTGCGGTGTCGTCGAGCGCCTGGTGCACGCGGTCGGCGCCCACGATGGGGACGCCGTGCCCGGGGAGCAGCAGTTCGGCGCCGAGTTCCTGCATGGCGCGCAGGGCGTGTGCCCAGTCCTCCGGGTAGCGCTGGACCTTCTGGGGGTTGCCCGCGTTCGGCGAGTTCCAGATGAACAGGTCGCCCGTGCAGAGCGTCTTGAGCTCCGGTATCCACACATAGGTGTGGTCGTCGGTCTCTCCGCGCGCGTGGAACAGCTCGAAGGTCAGCTCGCCGCGGCGCACGGTGTGGCGGTCCCGGTAGACGGTGTCCGGGTAGCGGTACGTGGTGGGCCACTCCAGGGAGGGCACTCCGAACTGCCTGCGGTTGATCCAGGAGTTGTAGCCCGCGGTGCGGATGTAGCGGTCGAAGCGTGCGGTGACGCCTTCGTGGGCGATCACCTCGGGCGGCAGGCCGCCCGTCGCCTCCGCCTCACGGTCGAAGGGGAACACTCCGAAGACGTGGTCCACATGGCCGTGCGTGTAGACCACGGAGCGCACCGGGCCCGCGCCGAACCCGCCGACCGCGGTGTGCAGCTGCTGTGCCGTGCGGAAGTCGCCCGAGTCGACGAGCACCACTCCGTCGCCCGTGTCGAACACCGCGACGTTCGCGAACGCCGGGAAGAAGCCCACCCGTTCGCGCAGCCGCACCAGCTCGTCCCCGGTGTACGCGCCGGTGAGGTGGGCCAGGAGCGTCTCCTCGCCCCGCCACACCCGGTCGACGTACTCGGAATAGTCCACTGCCTTGTGCTCGGTCATGTCCGCGGCTCCTCGTGTCCGGAGTGGTGGATGGCGACAGGTCACGAGTTTCGGGCCCTGGCGTACGGTCGAACACCCGCTCCCGTCACACACAGGTCCCGTGGGTAATGTGACGCGTCACAACCGTGGCCCCGGAGAGGAGACACCGTGGCACTGTCCTCCGAGGCGAGGTCCCTCGCGGCGCGCTGCGAGCCGAGAGTCAATGAACTGGCGCGCCGGATGGCCCGTGAGTCGTTCGAGGAGCTGCCCGGGTACGCGGAGCTCCCCGATGACGTGAAGGACCTGGAGATAGCCGCCACCGCACGTCATGGAGTGCGCCTCTTCCTGCGGCACGTCACCGATCAGCCCGGCAGCCACCGGCTCTTCCGCGAGCGGGCCGCGCAGCGCGCGGAAGAGGGCATGCCGCTGCACCTGCTGCTGCGTACGCACGCCCTGGGGGTCTACGTCCTGTGGCAGGCGCTGCGCGAAGCGGCACGCCCCGGCGAGGAAGCGGCCCTGGTCGAACTCGTGGACGTGCTGCTGCAGTCGCACCCCGCGGTCGTCGGTGCCGTGGCCGAGACCTACCTGGACGAGCGCTCCGCCCTTGAGGCCGAGCAGCGCGCCCAGCGCAGTTCCCTGGTCCGCGGCCTGCTCGACGGCATGGTGCCGCCCGGCCACGTGCTGCTCGACCAACTACGCCTCGCGGGGCCCGTGCTCGTCCTCGCTGTCGGCTTCGACGGGGCGCCGTCCGAAGGCCCGGTGGCCGTGCGGCGGAGGCTGCGACGCGTGCAGACCGCCCTGGACCACGCCTTCGGCCTGGAGGTGCTCGCGCTCCTGGAGGCCGACGGCGGCCGGGTCATCGTGCCCAAGGAGTGCCGTCCTCCCGAAGACCTGCCGCGCCGCCTCGGCAAGGCCTGCGACCTTCCCGTGCGCGTGGCCGCCGTGGACGCCGCCGGGCCCGAGGCCGTGACCGAAGCGGCCCGTACCGCGACCGAGATACTGCGGATCACGCGCGCGTGCGGGATGCCTCCGGGGCTGCACCGCATGACCGACGTACTCCTGGAGTACCACCTCTCCCGCCGCAACGAGAGCAGCCACCTCATCTCCGCGCTGCTCGACCCGGTCGCCGACCGGCCCGAGCTCCTGGAGACGCTGCGCACCCACCTCGGCCATCAGCAGGAGCGCAGGGCGACCGCTGCCGCCCTCGGCCTGCACCCCAACACCGTCGACAACCGCCTCGCGAAGATCGGCGAACGCACCGGCATCGACCTGTCGGCCCCGCGCGGCACGGCACTGGCCATCGCGGCACTGCTGCTGAGGGATGCCGAGGAGCCCCCGTCAGGCGATGGACCGTCCGTACGCCCGTAGCGTGCGCAACGCCTCGATGGTGACCATCGGGCGCGCTTCGAGGGCGACGGCCGGGGCCCACTGACGCCATCTGATCGGCCAGCCGCCGTCCTCCTGCTGGTCCTGTTCGAGGTGGTCCAGGGAGCGCGCCATCTCCTCGTCGGTGAACCACGCGCGCGCGAGCGACTCGGGTGCCTTCGCGTAGTCGTGCGCGAAGTGGTGCTCACCCGGTGCGTAGCCGGGCGCCACGGGATACGCGTCGAGCCGCTCGGGTTCGAGCGCCACGAGCTGCTGCTCCCGCGCGATCCTGCCAAGGCGGTCGGCGGCCGCCTCCGCGCGCGGGCGGTCGGGTACCCCGTCGAGGAACGCGACGGCCGCCTGGATCTCGTACGGATGGGACTTCTCGAGGGACTCGACGGCGGCCCAGCAGAAGTCGGTGGCCCTGAACAGCCAGGCGTGCCACACCTCGTTACGGTGCAACAGGCCCACCACGGGACCGGTGGCGAGGAGGTCGCTCGGCGGATCGTCCACCACGGGCACGAACGGCGCCGAGGGATAACCGCGCTGGCTGGGATGGATCGCGGGAAGTGCGCCGTCGGACGTCGAAACCGAGGTCAGATAGCGGCACACGCGCTCCACCCGCTGCCCGCCGCAGCGCCGGATCGAGTCCAGGACGCGCAGCGCGTGCCCGACGTGCAGAGGCTGGCTGACCGGGCCGCGCAGATCCGGTTCGAGCGCGTATCCGTACCCGCCGTCCGCGGTGTCGTACGCGGCCAGCGCGGTCTCGACCGCGTCGGCCGACGGGCCGGCTCCGGAGGCGGCCGTGCCGGCTGTGCCGCCCGTGCCGCTCAGGAAGTGGTACGCGAACCGTCGCTGTTCGAGGACGCGCGCGGTGAGCCAGACGAAGTGTTCTGCGCGTGCGACCGGCGAGGGCGCGGCGTGCGGGGATGCTCCGGTTTCGGCCATGCACAGACCGTAGGCCGGAAAGCGTCTTCGGCAAGCCCCCTGCGTCCGGCTGCACTCTCAAGGGCGCGATACTGAGGGCATGCGGTTGACGGTTTTCTGGGAGCGGATGGCGGACCACTTCGGACAGGGGTACGCCGACTCGTTCGCTCGCGATCACGTGATGGCGGAGCTCGGCGGGCGCACGGTGCATCAGGCACTGGACGCGGGCTGGGAGGCCAAGGACGTCTGGCGCGCCGTGTGCACGGCGATGGACGTACCGGCCGATAGGCGCTGACGGCGGACAGTTCGCCGCCCTCCGGCGCTCGTCGCGGGCACCCTTCGGCGTGAAGATGCGGGGGTGGCGGCTGAATGTCGGTGGCGTGGGCGAGACTGGCCCCGTGTCATCGACAGACGAGACCGCGCAGGTCACTCAGGACGTAGCTCCGCTCGGCACCACGCCGCCCGCACAGCCCCCAGGCGGGGCGGAGACCGGGCGGGCCGCCAGGATGCCGCGCTGGCTGCCGCGCGCCATGGTGCTCGCCCTCGCGCTCATCGCCTGTTTCCAGCTGGGCAGTTGGGCCTTCCATCAGCTGACCGGCCTGCTGATCAACATTCTGATCGCATTCTTCCTGGCGCTCGCGGTCGAGCCCGCGGTGAGCTGGATGGCCGCGCGCGGGCTGCGCAGGGGCTTCGCCACCTTCCTGGTCTTCCTCGGCGTCCTGATCGCGAGTGCGGGCTTCATCACGCTCATGGGCTCGATGCTGGCGGGCCAGATCGTGGACATGGTCGAGGACTTCCCGGAGTACCTCGACGACGTCATCAGCTGGATCAACCAGACGTTCCACACGGAGCTGTCCCGGGTCGAGATCCAGGACAGCCTGGTCCACTCGGACTGGCTGCAGAAGTACGTGCAGAACAGCGCGAGCGGCGTCCTGGACGTGTCGGCGCAGGTCCTCGGCGGCCTCTTCCAGCTCCTGACGGTCATGCTGTTCTCGTTCTACTTCGCGGCCGACGGACCGCGGCTGCGGCGCGCGCTCTGCTCGGTGCTGCCGCCCGCACGGCAGGCCGAGGTGCTCCGTGCCTGGGAGATCGCGGTCGACAAGACCGGCGGCTATCTCTACTCGCGCGGCCTGATGGCGCTGATCTCCGGAGTCGCGCACTACGTCCTGCTGCAGGCCCTAGGCGTGCCGTACGCGCCCGTGCTCGCGGTGTGGGTCGGCCTGGTCTCGCAGTTCATCCCCACCATCGGCACGTACCTGGCGGGCGCGCTGCCGATGCTGATCGCCTTCACGGTCGACCCCTGGTACGCGCTGTGGGTGCTGATCTTCGTGGTGGTCTACCAGCAGTTCGAGAACTACGTCCTGCAGCCCAAGCTCACCGCCAAGAGCGTGGACATCCACCCGGCGGTCGCCTTCGGTTCGGTCATCGCGGGCACGGCGCTCCTCGGTGCGGTCGGCGCGCTGATCTCCATCCCGGCGATCGCGACCCTGCAGGCCTTCCTGGGGGCGTACGTGAAGCGGTACGACGTCACGGACGACCCGCGCGTCCACGGGCACCGGCGCAAGGGCGGAACGTCGCTCCTCACGCGCGTGCGGCGTGCCATGCGCGGCCCGAACCGGCCGGGTGGGGCGTCGGAGGCCGAGGTGGCGGCGGAGGAGGCCGCGGGTTCGGGGCCCGACTCGGCGCAGGGACCCGGCCCGGAGCCGGGCTCGGACGGCCGTCAGTAGGTGACGGCGCCCTAGATGCCGGCGCCGAGAACAGCGACCCCATAGCAGCCGACCGCCGCCGGTCGCGCACTTTCCATGGGGCCGAGCCTGGCGGGAGGACGCGGCCCGGTCGTCGTCCGGCCGAAGGCGATGCGCGTACGCCCGGGGGGGGGAGTAGCCCCGGGTACGGGAGCGGGTGCGGGAGCGTGACGCGGCGGGTCGTGGGGGCGAGGTGCGCCCGGCGGACCGGGCCCTTCCGTACTCTCGGTGGAGCCGCGTGGTGCGCTTGACACCAAAATCGAACATCCATTCTCATAGGTTGCCTGGCGGCGTTTTCCCGGGGTTTTCGCGGGGGGATCCCTGGGGCTCCGGCGGATTTCGGCGGGGCGATCGCCTCGAGTTATCCACAGGCCGGACGGGCGTCGGGGCGGATTGTCAGTGGCAGGCGCTAGCGTCATTGACGTGAAGCGATCGACACAAGCAAATCGGGTGGAACCCATGGCAGGAACCGACCGCGAGAAGGCGCTCGAAGCCGCGCTCGCACAGATTGAACGGCAATTCGGCAAGGGCGCAGTGATGCGCATGGGCGAGCGGCCGAACGACCCCATCGAGGTCATCCCCACGGGGTCGACCGCGCTCGACGTCGCGCTCGGCGTCGGCGGCATCCCGCGCGGCCGTGTGGTGGAGGTGTACGGCCCGGAGTCCTCCGGCAAGACGACGCTGACGCTGCACGCCGTGGCGAACGCACAGCGCGCGGGCGGCGCCGTCGCCTTCGTGGACGCCGAGCACGCACTCGACCCCGAGTACGCGAAGAAGCTGGGCGTCGACATCGACAACCTCATCCTGTCCCAGCCGGACAACGGCGAGCAGGCTCTGGAGATCGTCGACATGCTGGTGCGCTCCGGCGCGCTCGACCTGATCGTCATCGACTCCGTCGCGGCCCTGGTGCCGCGTGCGGAGATCGAGGGCGAGATGGGTGACTCGCACGTGGGTCTGCAGGCCCGCCTGATGAGCCAGGCGCTCCGGAAGATCACCAGCGCGCTCAACCAGTCCAAGACCACCGCGATCTTCATCAACCAGCTGCGCGAGAAGATCGGCGTGATGTTCGGCTCGCCGGAGACCACGACCGGTGGCCGCGCGCTGAAGTTCTACGCCTCGGTGCGGCTCGACATCCGCCGGATCGAGACCCTGAAGGACGGCACGGACGCGGTCGGCAACCGCACCCGCGTCAAGGTCGTCAAGAACAAGGTCGCGCCCCCCTTCAAGCAGGCCGAGTTCGACATCCTCTACGGCCAGGGCATCAGCCGCGAGGGCGGCCTGATCGACATGGGCGTGGAGAACGGCTTCGTCCGCAAGGCCGGCGCCTGGTACACGTACGAGGGCGACCAGCTCGGCCAGGGCAAGGAGAACGCCCGCAACTTCCTCAAGGACAACCCCGATCTCGCCGACGAGATCGAGAAGAAGATCAAGACGAAGCTGGGCGTCGGCGTGAAGCCGGAGCCGGAGGAGGCCGCCGCCGAGCCGGCCAAGGATGCCGGGGACGCGGCCGAGGACGCCGCCAAGACGGTGCCCGCACCGGCGACCAAGGCCACCAAGCCCAAGGCCGCCGCGGCCAAGAGCTGATCCATGACGCGGCGCACGGACTGGGCGGACCAGATCACCCCCGAGCACCACACCGACCCCGCGGGCCGAGGCCTCGCGGACGGTGCGGATCAGGGCGGCGCCGATCAGGAGGGTGACGGCACCGGCTTCCGCGGGGGCGGCGGCCGGAGGGGGCGCCGACGGCGTGGCGGCTTCGGCGAAGGCCGGGGCGGCGGTTCACAGGACAGCGGCCCCCCTTCCTCGTCGAGGGCCGAGAAGGGGGAGCCGCCGACGGGGGATCCGGGTGAGAAGGCGCGAGCGATCTGTCTGCGCCTGCTCACCGGGACCCCGCGCACGCGCAAACAGCTGGCGGACGCGCTGCGCAAGCGGGAGATCCCGGACGACGTGGCGGACGAAGTGCTGACCCGCTTCGAAGAGGTCGGCCTGATCAACGACGGTGCCTTCGCGGGCGCGTGGGTGGAGTCCCGGCACCACGGCCGGGGTCTGGCCCGACGCGCGCTCGCGCAGGAGCTGCGCACGAAGGGCGTGGACGCGACGCTGATCGAGGAGGCCGTCGGACAGCTCGACTCGGAGCAGGAGGAGGCGACCGCACGCGAGCTTGTCGCCCGCAAGCTCCGCGCGACGAGGGGCCTCGACCGCGACAAGCGGCTGCGCCGCCTCGCGGGCATGCTCGCCCGCAAGGGCTACTCGGAAGGCCTGGCGCTCCGGATCGTCCGGCAGGCACTCGAGGAAGAGGGCGAGGACACGGGGGACTTGGGGTACGACGGGGGATGAGCTGACCAGGGCCCTCGCGGGGGTGGGGCCCAGGTCAGGGCCGGGCGAAGCGGCGCGAACCGCGGCCCGGCCCTTTCGCGTTCCGCGAGCCGTGAACTGGCCTTCACCGCACGGAGGGTGGGGTTAACCCCCTACCCAAGACGCCGGTCCGCCGCACTGCAAAGAGACCTGTGCACAGACGACTGTGTACGCATGGCTAAGGAACCCGGCACGCAGGAACCCAGCGCGAAGGAACCCGGCGCAACCGGGGGTGTCCCCGAGGGCGTCCCCGAGGAGCTGAACGACCTCCGCGTCCTCAAGGCGCTCGCTCAGCCCCGGCGCCAGCAGATGCTGCAGCACCTCACCGTGCACGGCCCGGCCACCTCCGCGACGCTCGCCAGGGCGCTCGGCTTGAACACCGGGGCCACCAGCTACCACCTGCGCGAGCTCGCCCGCTACGGCTTCGTCGAGGAGACCGCGGGCACCGGCCGGGGCCGCGAACGCTGGTGGCGCGCGATCCCCGGCGACCGGCGCTTCCCGCCCCGCAGCAAGCAGAACGCCGAGACGCGGCTCGTCATGGACGAGCTGAACCACCTCTCGTACGCCGCCGACCTGGAGCTCTTCGAGCAGTTGCAGCGCGGCGCGGGCGGCGCGGGGGCCGAACTCGGTGAGTGGGCCGACGCGTTTGCGTACTCGCGCGGCACGGTCCGGCTGACGCTCCCCGAACTGCGCGAGTTCTTCGAGAAGTACATCGCCCTGCTCAACAGCTACAAGCGCCCCGACGCCGAGACCCCGGCCGACGCCCGCGCCGTGCTCACACGGCTCCTGGCCTTTCCGGCGCCCGCGTCGGCAGACGCTCCTCTGCCCTCCCACTCCACCTCCGAGCCCGAGGCGACATCATGATGCTGCGCTACGCACTGCAGACAGTCCGAGACCGCAAGGGCGGATTCCTCGGCGCCTTCCTGGCATTGATGTGCGCCGCCGCGCTCATCACGGCCTGCGGCACCCTCCTGGAGACCGGCCTGCGAGGCACCATCCAGACCGAGCGCTACGCCGCGGCCCCCGTCGTCGTCTCCGCCGACCAGAACGTCCACCAGACCACCGTCAAGCACAAGAAGGGCAAGACCAAGGTCAAGCACAAGGCCAAGCCGATCGCCGAGCGTGCCTGGCTGTCGGACGGCATCGCGCACAAGCTCAAGGACGTGCCCGGCGTCGGCAAGGTCGTGCCCGAACTCACCTTCCTCGCCACACCGTTGACCCCCGCTGCCGGTGACCTCACCGACAGACCCGCGTACGGCCACGCCTGGGAGTCGGCCGCGCTGACCCCCTTCCGGCTCGTCGAGGGCAAGGCCCCGCGCGCCGCGGGCGACCTCGTCATCGACCGCGACTTCGCCGGACGCGCCCACCTCAAGACCGGTGACCGTCTCACCGTCCAGTCGACCCAGGCCCCGCGCTCCTACCGCATCACCGGTGTCGCGTCCCCCGCCGAAGGCGCCCTCGCCCACCAGACGTCCCTCTTCTTCTCGGCGGGAGAGGCCGAGCGGCTCGCCGCCCACCCCGGACGGATCACCACCCTCGGCGTCATGCCGACCACCGGCACCGCCACGGATGACCTCAAGAAGGCGGTCACAGAGGCTCTCGCCGGTACGAAGGCGCAGGTCAGCACCGGCGACGACCGTGGTCCCGTGGAGTTCCTCGACGCGGCGGGCGCCCGCGTCAAGCTGGTCAGCATGGGCGGCGCGATGGGCGGCACCTCCCTCCTGGTCGCCATCCTCGTGGTCGTCGGCACCTTCGCCCTCTCCGTGCAGCAGCGCCACCGCGAACTCGCCCTGCTCCGCGCCATCGCCGCCACCCCGAAACAGATCCGGGGTCTCCTCGGCCGCGAGGCCCTGATCGTCGGAGCGGCCGCGGGCGTCACCGGCTCGCTCGCCGGAATCCCGCTCGGCGGCTGGCTGCACGGCAAGTTCGTGGA
This sequence comes from Streptomyces sp. NPDC044044, assembly GCF_056434405.1. Taxonomy (NCBI): domain Bacteria; kingdom Bacillati; phylum Actinomycetota; class Actinomycetes; order Kitasatosporales; family Streptomycetaceae; genus Streptomyces; species Streptomyces sp. NPDC044044. The sequence goes on from NZ_JBWKFG010000011.1 coordinate 39,986, forward strand.
CATGGGCGCAGTCCCCGCCACCCTGGAGCGGACCGTGAGCGTCTTCCCGCTCTTCGCCGCCGTGGCCGCGACACTGCTCGGAGCCTGGGCCGCGGCCCGCCTCTCGGCACGCCGCATCGCCCGTATCCGCCCGGCCGAGGCCCTCGCCGAAGCACGTGTCGAGCGCGCCCGGCCGCCGTGGAGCCGCATCGTCGCGGGTCTCGTCGTGCTCGCCGGAGGCGCCGTACTGGTCGCCGTGCTCAGCGTGCTGCGCACCGAGCCCGCTTCGACTCCCGTGACGTTCCTGGCCGTTGTGGTCCTGTCCTCCGCCGTCGCGCTCCTCGGCCCGCTCGTGGTCAGGGCCGCGGCCGCCGTACTCCGCGGCCCGCTGCGGCTCTCCGGCCCCGGCGGCCGTCTCGCGCACGCCAACCTCCGCGGCAACGCCGCCCGGATGGCGGCAGCCGTCACCCCGCTCGCCCTCCTCACCGGCATGACCTGCACCGTCCTGTTCGTCCAGCCCACCCTCGGCGACGCGGCCCGCGCGCAGGCCCGCGACGGCATCCGCGCCGACTGGGTCCTTGCGGCGCAGGGGCCCGGCGTCCCGGCCCAGGCCGCGCAGAAGCTGCGTACGACCGAAGGCGTCGAGGCCGCCACCGAAGTCGTCCGCACCACCGTGCGGGTGGGACTCGACAAGTACCCGGCGCAGGGCGTCAGTACGGCCGGACTCACCCGCACCTGGGACCCGGACGTCACCGCCGGATCCCTGAAGGGCTTCGGCAAGGACAGCGTCGCCGTCAGCGAACTGGCCGCCGACCAGCTCGGCCTGAAGCCCGGCAGCACTCTGAAGCTCACGCTCGGCGACGGCACGAAGACCGCGCTCAAGGTCAGTGCCGTGTACGCACGCGGGCTCGGGTTCGGGGATCTGACCATGGCGCACGACCTGGTCGCCCGCCACGTCGACAACCCGCTCGCCGCCACGGTCCTGATCAAGAGCGACCGTACACAGGAACAACTCGCGGCGGGCATCGCGAAGTTCCCCGGCGTGCGGGTGCTCGCCCCGGCCGCCGCCGACAACCTCCAGGCCGAGCGCCAGCAGGCGAACGCCGAGGTGAACTACCTCGCCATGGGCCTCATCCTGGCCTTCACCGCGATCGCCGTCGTCAACACCCTCGCGATGTCCGTCTCCGAGCGCATCCGTGAGTTCGCGATGCTGCGCCTCGCGGGCGCGAGCCGCCGCCAGGTCCTGCGCATGCTGCGCACCGAAGCCCTGTCCGTCCTGCTCATCGGCACGGCCATCGGCAGCGGCATCGCGCTCGCCGTCCTGACCGCCTTCAGCATCGGCATGACCGGCAGCGCCGCGCCCTCGGTCACACCCCTGGTGTACGTCTCCGTGGTGGCCGTCGCGGCTCTGCTCGCCCTCACCGCGACCGCGCTCCCGGGCCGGGTCGCACTGAGGCCGCGCCCCGTCACGGTGGCGACAGCCAAGGAGTAAGAGGCAGTGCGCAATGGTGGGCGCCCCTTACCGGATCCGGCGGTAAGGGGCGCCCACGCGCGCGTGCTCACCCCGCGACAGGAAGCCCGGCGGCCTTCCACGCCTGGAACCCGCCGATGAGGTCGGTCGCGTGCCGCAGCCCCAACTGCCGCAGCGAGACGGCCGCGAGGCTCGACGCGTAGCCCTCGTTGCAGATCACGACGACCCGCAGGTCATGGCTGACGGCCTCGGCGGCACGGTGGCTGCCCTGCGGGTCGAGGCGCCATTCCAGCTCGTTGCGCTCGACGACGAGGGCGCCGGGGATCAGTCCGTCGCGCTCGCGCAGGGCGGCGTACCGGATGTCGACCAGAAGTCCCCCCGCGGCGGCGGTGTCGCGCGCCTCCTCCGGAGTGACACGGTCGAGGTCGAGCCGTACACGCTCGAGCAACTCGTCGATGCCCACGGGACGCACGTCTGCGGGATGCTCACTCACTGCCAGTCCTCCGGGCGTTCCACGGACTCGAGGCGCAGGACAGGGCCCGTACGGCTGTAGCGGCGGATGCGCGGCAGCGGCGGATAGTAGGCGTGCACGGAGACGGCGTGCTCGCTCGTGGACTCGTTCAGGACCTCATGCACGTGGTTCCGGCCGAACGCCCTGCCCTTGCCGGACGTCAACTCCCGCTCCCGGTCGACCCCTTCGGACAACTCAAGGGTCTTCCAGCCGTCGGTGGGCAGCCGGGCGGCGAGCGAGTTCTCCTTGAGGGTGCCTGCGGCGGTGAGGAAGGCACCTACCGACTCCGCGTGGTCGTGCCAGCCGGTGCCGGTGCCCGGCGGCCACCCGATCAGCCAGGCCTCGCTGCCGCCGGGTCCTTCGAGGCGCACCCAGGTGCGCCCCTCGGGGTCGAGCGGAAGCGACGCGATGAGCTCGGGGTCAGCGGCGCTGCGACGTACGAAATCGAGAAGCTCGGCGGCGGTGGGCGCGGACACCGCCGTGGAGGCATGCGTGGGGGAGGCAGAAGTCGGGACAGCTGGAGAAACGGAGGCAGACACAGGGACCGTCCTGGAAGTTCGCGGAAGGGCGCGCCGACAACCCGTTGGAACGGGCGCGCGAGGGAGAAGGCGAATTCAGAAGGACGGGCGACACACGCAGCCCGCATAGCGGACGAGGTCCATATGGACCCTCCGCCACAGGCGCACATCGGTGTCGGTCACGTTTCGGAGTAGACCATGACGCTGCGTGCCGGTCAACCCACCCATGCTCACTGTGTGGTCGGCCTGCTCCCAGAGGCCGTGCTCTCCACCTTCTCCGTGCTCTTCGTGTCGTCCGCGCGCCGCTTCGGTGCCGGCCCGCCGAGAGCCGCCTCGGCCGCCGTATACAGCTCGGCGGGCCGCACCCCGCCGAGCGCGGTGACCAGGTGGCCGTCGGGGCGGATGAGCAGCACCGAGTGCGCGGGGGCACCGGGGTAACTCTCCGCGACGAGCAGTTCCGCCGGGTGCGGCAGCGCCGTGACGGCGGCGGCGAGCCGGGGCATGATCCCCGCCGTCACCCAGTGCCGCCGCTCCCACACCACCGTGCCGGGCGCGACGAGGACGACGAGCAGCTGCCCCAGGCCGAGCCGGTCGCGCAGCCGCACGAGGGAACCATCGGGCGCCGTGACCGGCACATCGGCCACCGGAGCTCCCGGCTCCGTGGCGACCGCCACCTCGGACTCGGAGGGCGCGGGCGCCAGCGGCGACTCCGCATACGATGCGGGCGCGCCGAGCGGCCCCCGTCCCACATGGCCGTCGGTGAGGAGCATGTCGTGCCCGCGCGCCGACCCCGGCACGTACGAGCGCAGGCCTCCGCCGCCCCGCAGTATCGGCAGCGACTGGTCGGCGGCGCGCAGGCGCGCGGCGACCCCGGCCCGGCGCTCGGCCTGGTAGCTGTCGAGCAGGGCGTCCCGCGCGCCGTGGTGCCAGGCCAGGGCCAGCTTCCAGGCGAGGTTGTCCACGTCCCGCAGGCCCTCGTCGAGCCCCTGCGTACCGAGCGCCCCGAGCAGATGCGCGGCGTCGCCCGCGAGGAAGGCACGGCCGACGCGCCAGCGGCGGGCCAGACGGTGGTGGACGGTGTGCACGCCCGTGTCGAGCAGTTCGTACGGCGGTGTGGAGCCCCCGCACCAGCCCGCGAGGGTCTCGCGGATGCGCACCACGAGGGCGTCGGGCGTCACGAGCTCGCCGCGTGGCGGCAGCAGCCAGTCGAGCCGCCACACCCCGCCGGCGAGCGGACGGCCCGTCACCTCGGCGCCTCCGTGGCGCCACGGAGGCATGCGATGCAACAACGCCTCGCCGGGCCTGGGAAGTTCCGTGCGCAGCGCGGCCACGGCGTGTCGTTCGACGGCCGTACGTCCCGGGAAGCGGATGTCGAGGAGCTTGCGCACCGTCGACCGCGGCCCGTCGCAGCCCACCAGATAACTGCCGCGCCACCAGGTGTCCTTGGGCCCGCGCGTGTGGGCGGTCAGCCCGCCCGCGTCCTGCTCCAGGGAGTCGAGCTTGCTCTCCACGGCGACCTTGACGAGGCGCTCATCGGCGATGGCCGCGCGCAGGGCACCGGTCAGGACGTGCTGGGCCACGTGCAGCGGGGCGGGCACCTCATCACTGAACGTGAGCTCCCGCATCAGCTGCTTGCGCCGCAGGGACCGCCAGCCGCTCCACCGGGCACCCGATTCCGGGGCGCCGAACGAGTGACCGGTGAGCCGCTCCATGAGGGCCGCGGTGTCATCCCGCAGGATGACGGTCCGCGCGGCTCGCTGCTCGTCCTTGCCCGGCCCTTCGTCGAGTACGACGGTGGGAACGGAGTGACGCGCGAGAGCCAGGGCGAGCGCGAGCCCCACGGGGCCCGCGCCGACGACGATCACCGGGTCCACAATGCGTCCCCTCCTGCCGCGAGGGCCCGGGAGCGCTGGACGTACGTACAGAAATTGGCAGTTGGAGCCCGGTGCACGATCACAGAACGTATGCAACCCATTGCCGGTGCTTGCGTCAAGTGACGACGTCGGGAGGAGGCGCCGCAAAAGAAGGAGGCAGCGGCGTGTTGGCCGCTGCCTCCTTCTTCTGTCCTGCCTGCTGATCGGATGGCGGCTGCTAACCGCCGCCCCCACCGTCGCCCCCGCCGCCGCCCCCGGTGTTCTCACCGCGGTCCATACGGATCGTCTTGGGACCGATCGTCTCCAGATTCTCGAGCGCCTCGGGGCCCACCACGGCACCCGTGCTCTTCTTGGACCGCCGCATGCGGCGTTCGAGCCAGGACGCCAGGCTGGTGAGAATCAGGTTCAGCACGATGTAGACCACCGCGACCACGATGAAGCTGGGGATGACGCTCGCGTAGTACGACGCCGCCGTCTTCCGCGCGCTGAGCAGCTCGGCGAAGCTGAGCATCGCGCCACCGAGTGCGGTGTCCTTCACGATGACGACGAGCTGGCTGACGAGTGCCGGAAGCATCGCGGTCACGGACTGCGGCAGCAGCACGCTCGTCATCGTCTGGCCCTTGCGCAGGCCGATCGCCTTGGCCGCCTCTGTCTGGCCCTTGGGCAGCGACAGGATGCCCGCTCGCACGATCTCGGCGAGCACCGAGGCGTTGTAGAGCACCAGGCCGGTGACGACCGCGTACATCGGGCGTGAGTCGACGCTGATGTCCGTGGACGACGAGTAGAACTGGTTGGCGAAGACCATCAGGATCAGCACCGGGATCGCGCGGAAGAACTCGACGACCGCAGCGGCGGGAACCCTGATCCACCGGTGGTCGGAGAGCCGTGCGATACCGAAGAGCGCGCCCAGCGGAAGGGCGATCACCATGGCGAGGCCGGCGGCCTTCAGCGTGTTCGCGAGGCCTGGCAGCAGATAGGTCGTCCATGACTCGGAGTCGGCGAGCCAGGGCTCCCACTTGGCCCAGTCCAGCTGCCCCTTGTCGGACATCATGGTCCAGGCCCACCAGAGGCCCAGCAGCAGCAGGACGAGGAAGAGCAGGGAGAGAAGGACATTGCGCCGTCTGGCGCGTGGCCCGGGAGCGTCGTAGAGGACGGAGGTCATCGCTTCACCGCCATGCGCTTGCCGAGCCACCCGAGTATGAGGCCCGTCGGCAGGGTCAGCACCACGAACCCGAAGGCGAATATCCCGGCGATGAGGAACAACTGCGCCTCATTCTCGATCATTTCCTTCATCAGCAGAGCCGCTTCCGCCACACCGATGGCCGCTGCGACCGTGGTGTTCTTGGTCAGGGCGATCAGTACGTTGGTGAGGGGGCCGATCACCGAGCGGAAGGCCTGCGGCAGCACGATGAGACCGAGGACCTGGCTGAAGCTCAGCCCGAGTGCGCGTGCGGCTTCCGCCTGGCCCAGCGGCACCGTGTTGATGCCGGACCGCACCGCCTCGCACACGAACGCCGCCGTGTAGGCGCCGAGTCCGAGCACCGCGAGACGGAAGCTCATGACGGCGACGTCGTCGGACGCGCCCAGGGTGATGCCGAAGACGTCGGCGAGCCCGAGCGAGCTGAACACGATGATGACGGTCAGCGGGATGTTCCGCACGATGTTGACGTATGCGGTACCGAACCAGCGCATGACCGGAACCGGGCTGACCCGCATGGCGGCCAGCAGAGTGCCCCAGACCAAGGAACCGATGCCTGCGAAGACGGTGAGCTTCACCGTCATCCAGAAGGCCTCGAGCAAGTCGTAGTCTTCAAGAAAGTCGAACACGATCTCCCGCGCTCTCGCATGTGGTGATGGCGAGGTACGCCGCCGCGCTCGGGCGGCGGCGTACCGGCGTGTGCCCTGTCAGTGGAACGGCTTCAGGAGCCGCTCGCACGAGGTCACTTGACGATGTCGCCGATCTTCGGGGCGGGCTCGTTCTTGTAGTTGGCCGGGCCGAAGTTCTTCTTGACGGCCGCGTCCCAGGACTTGTCCTTGACCATCTTCTCGAGGGCCTTGTTGATCTGGTCCTCGAGCTTGGAGTCGCCCTTCTTGATGCCGATGCCGTAGTTCTCGTTGGTCAGCTTCAGGCCGGCGAGCTTGTACTTGCCCTTGTACTGCTCCTGCGCCGCGTAGCCGGCGAGGATCGAGTCGTCCGTGGTCAGCGCGTCGACGGCGCCGCTGCCCAGTCCGTCGATGCACTCGGAGTACGTGCCGTACTCGCGCAGCTGCGCCTTCGGGGCGATCTCCTTCTTGACGTTCTGCGCCGAGGTGGAGCCGGTGACCGAGCAGAGCTTCTTGCCGTTGAGGTCCGTGCCCTTGGTGATCTTGTCATCGGAGCGGACCAGCAGGTCCTGGTGGGCAAGGAGGTACGGGCCGGCGAAGTCGACCTTCTCCTTGCGCTCGTCGTTGATGGAGTACGACGCCGCGATGAACTTCACGTCACCACGCTGCAGGGCGGTCTCGCGGTCCGCGCTGGGGGTTTCCTTCCACTCGATGTCCCCGGCCTTGTAGCCGAGCTCCTTGGCGACGTAGGTCGCGACATCGACGTCGAAGCCGGTGTAGCCGTCCGGCGTCTTCAGGCCGACACCCGGCTGGTCGAACTTGATGCCGATGGTGATCTTCTTGCCACCACCGGAACCCTTGTCGTCCTTGTCGTCCGAGCCGCAAGCCGTGGCGGAGACGGAGAGCGCGAGGACTACGGCGGCCGCCGCGGTGACTTTGCGAGCCTTCATGGTGAACATCCTTTGTTTCGGCAGAAGAGGGTTGAGACGCAGGGGAGAGCGACGCGTCAGTGGTGAAGGATCTTCGACAGGAAGTCCTTGGCCCGGTCGCTGCGCGGGTTGCTGAAGAACTGGTCCGGCACGGCCTCTTCGACGATCCGGCCGTCGGCCATGAAGACGACGCGGTTGGCCGCGGACCGGGCGAAGCCCATCTCGTGCGTGACCACGACCATGGTCATGCCGTCACGCGCGAGCTGCTGCATGACCTCCAGAACCTCGTTGATCATCTCCGGGTCGAGCGCCGAGGTGGGCTCGTCGAAGAGCATCACCTTGGGGTCCATGGCCAACGCGCGGGCGATCGCGACGCGTTGCTGCTGGCCGCCGGAGAGCTGCGCGGGGTACTTGTCGGCCTGCGAGGCGACACCCACGCGGTCCAGGAGACCGCGTGCCTTTGTCTCTGCTTCCGCCTTGGACGTCTTGCGCACCTTGATCTGGCCCAGCATCACGTTCTCGAGCACGGTCTTGTGCGCGAAAAGGTTGAAGGACTGGAAGACCATGCCCACGTCCGCACGGAGACGGGCGAGCTCCTTGCCCTCCTGGGGCAGCGGCTTGCCGTCGATCGAGATGTCTCCCGACTCGACCGTCTCCAGGCGGTTGATGGCGCGGCACAGTGTCGACTTGCCCGACCCGGAGGGGCCGATCACGACGACGACCTCACCGCGGGTGATGGTCAGGTCGATGTCCTGGAGGACGTGCAGAGCGCCGAAGTGCTTGTTGACGTTCTTCAGCACGACCAGGTCGTCCGCCCCGGGCGGTATGGCGTCCTTGGTCACCGATACTTCGGTCACGGCTTGTTGCTCCATCCTCCTCGGTTGGGAGGACAGTAATAACCCGGTGCGACCAGCGTCATTACATCTGAGGGGAAATTGAGCATAACGATCCGGCCGCAACCGGACACTCCGTGTGAAGGGGACGCCCCACCGCGTACCGGCTGCATAACGGAACGTGTCCGTGACCCGAACCCTCTTGACGCGGTCCTTATCCATCGGCGTGGATGCCTTGATGCCTGTGCACGCGCGCATACCGGCCGACGGCGAGCGCGAACGGAACGACCGATGAACCGGAGGGGGCCCGTATGAGACTGCTCCTCGTCGAGGACGACGATCACGTGGCCGCCGCCCTGTCCGCGGTCCTGGCCAGGCACGGCTTCGACGTCGTGCACGCCCGCAGCGGCGAGGAAGCGCTGCAGGCCCTGCTGCCCGGCGAGACGGCGCCCTTCGGAGTCGTGCTCCTCGATCTGGGGCTGCCGGATCAGGACGGCTACGAAGTGTGCGGAAAGATCCGCAAGCGCGGTTCCACGCCCGTGATCATGGTGACGGCGCGTGCCGATGTGCGCTCCCGGATCCACGGCCTGAATCTCGGGGCCGATGACTACGTGGTGAAGCCGTACGACACCGGTGAGCTCATCGCCCGCATCCACGCGGTCATCCGGCGGCCCCCGTCCGGCGCCGCCGAGGGGCCCGCGGACAGCGAGCTGCGCCTCGGCTCCGTACGCATCGAACTGCCCACCCGCCAGGTCAGTGTGGACGGTTCGACGGTCCAGCTGACTCGCAAGGAGTTCGACCTGCTCGCCCTCCTCGCGCAGCGGCCCGGCGTGGTGTTCCGCCGGGAGCAGATCATCAGCGAGGTGTGGCGCACCAGCTGGGAGGGGACGGGACGCACCCTTGAGGTGCATGTCGCTTCCCTGCGCTCCAAGTTGCACATGCCGGCCCTGATCGAGACCGTGCGGGGCGTGGGCTACCGGCTCGTCGCCCCGGCCGCGTAGCGAGTAGCGAGGTCAGGTGCGCTCTCGCCTCCTCCCGCTGCTCATCGTCCTCATGGCGGGTGTGCTGCTCGCGCTCGGCTTCCCGCTCGCGGTGAGCGTGGCGGCGGCGCAGCAGCAGAAGGTGGTCGTCGACCGGATCGACGACACGGCGCGGTTCGCGTCGCTCGCGCAGTTCGTCACGAAACGCCCCACGGGATCACGGCTGCGGGACAAGGACGAACGGCGCGAAACCCTCCAGACCGAACTCGACTACTACCACGAGGTCTACGGGATCAAGGCGGGCGTCTTCTTCCGGGACCGTGAGCCCATGGCTCACGCGCCCGGGGACTGGTTCCTGCCCCCCAGGGGCGCCGAGGTGCGGGAGGCCTTCGAGGAGGCCCTCAGGTCCCGTGGAAGCCACGATCCGCGTCAAGTGTGGCCCTGGCAGCGCGGACGGCTCGTCGTCGCCTCTCCGGTGATCAGGGACGGGGACGTCGTCGCCGTCGTCGTCACCGAGTCGCCCACCGGACGCATGCGGTCGAAGACGCTGCAGGGATGGCTGCTCATCGGTGCCGGCGAGTCGGCCGCGATGCTGCTCGCCGTGGGTGCCGCGCTGCGTCTCACCGGCTGGGTGCTGCGCCCGGTACGGGTCCTGGACGCGACCACGCACGACATAGCGACCGGGCGCCTGAAATCGCGGGTGGCGGCCGCGGGCGGACCGCCGGAACTCAGGCGTCTCGCCCGGTCGTTCAACGAGATGGCCGACAACGTCCAGGACGTGCTCGAGCAGCAGCGGGCCTTCGTCGCCGACGCCTCGCACCAACTGCGCAACCCGCTCTCCGCGCTGCTGCTCCGCATCGAGCTGCTCGCCCTCGAACTGCCCGAGGGGAACGAGGAGATCGCCTCCGTGCGCACCGAGGGCAAGCGCCTCGCCCAGGTCCTCGACGACCTCCTCGGCCTCGCGCTGGCCGAGCACACGGCCGCCGATCTGCAGCTCACCGACATCGGTGCGCTGATGGCCGAACGGGTCGGAGCCTGGCGGCCGCTCGCCGAGGAGCGCGGGGTGCGGCTGACGGACTCCTGCCCGGCGACCACCGGCTGGGCCGACCCGGTCGCGCTGTCCAGCGCCCTGGACGCGGTGGTCGACAACGCCCTCAAGTTCACGCCCGAGGGCGAGGAGGTGCGCGTGGAGGTCTCCTGGAGCGGCGAGCGGACGACCATAGTGATCACGGATGGCGGCCCCGGCCTCACGGAGGACGAACTCGCCCGCATCGGCGACCGCTTCTGGCGCAGCAACCGCCATCAGAACGTGAAGGGCTCGGGCCTTGGCCTGTCGATCTCGCGGGCCCTGCTCACCGCGGGCGGGGGCTCCATCACGTACGCGCAGCACGAGCCGCACGGACTGCGGGTGACCGTCTGCGTCCCGCGCGGGGAACCCGGCCCCACGGCCTGACGGCCTGACGGCGTCCGACGCGGGACGGCTGAACGCGCCGACGGCTACGGCTTGACCGACTGGTAGTAGCGGCGCGCGCCCTTGTGCAGGGCGAGCGGATCCGTGTAGAGCGCCGTCCGCAGGTCCACCAGCTGGGCCGCGTGCACCTTGTCACCGATGTGGTCACGGCTGTCGATCACCGTGCGGGTCAGTCCCTCGGTCAGCTTCGGGTCCGCCCGGTCCGTGGTCACCAGGAGGTTCGCCACGGCCAGGGTCGGTACGGCGTCGTTCTGCTGGGCGTCGGGATAGGCGTCGGCGGGCATCACGGCAGCCCGGTAGTAGCGGGAGGCTCCGCCCTGCTTGTGCAGCGCGTCCACGAGGGTGCCGAGCGGCACGAGACGGATGTCGAACTCCTCGGAGAACTCCCGCACGGTGGTGGTCGGCAGCCCGCCCGACCAGAAGAAGGCGTCGATGTCGCCCTTCTTGAGGAGATCGGGCGCCGTGTCGATGCCGGAGTCCACCGGTGTCAGGTCCTTCCCCGGATCGAGACCCGCGGCCTTGAGCACCCGGTCCGCTATCAGCCGCACGCCCGAGCGAGGCTGCCCGACGGCCACCTTCTTGCCCCGCAGTTCCTGGGGCTTGTCGATGTCGGACGAGCGCCGGACGACGAGCTGTACGTAGTCGTCGTACAGCCGCGCGCAGCCCCGCAGCCGGTCCGCGCCCGTGCGCCCCTCCAGGCGGTACTTCTCGACGGCGTCGGCGGCGGCGATGGTGAAATCGGCCTTCCCCGTGGCCACCCGCTCGACGTTCTGCTGCGACCCCTCGCTGTTGAGCAGCTCCATGTCGACGTCCGGCATGTCATGGGAGGCCGCGGTCCGCAGGAGCTTGCCGTACCGCTCGTACACCGCGTTCTTCACGCCCGTACTGAACGTCATCCGGCCCTTCGGGGAGTCGTCGCCCACCGGGAGGAGCCACCACATCAGGAGTCCGAAGACCACGAGGGCGGCCGCCGCACCCTGGAGTGCGCGGCGCCTGCTGAGGTGGGGGAGTGCCTGGAGCATGCGCGCGATCCTGCCAGGCCACTCGCTGTCATGGCCAGGGCCGAGCTCCCGGCGGGGACACTTCCCGGACCGCCTACCCTTGTCACATGAGCAGCGGAGACCGGGGACAGGCAGTGGGCGTCAAAGGAACGTACGAGGTACGCACTTACGGGTGCCAGATGAACGTCCACGATTCGGAGCGCCTCTCCGGTCTCCTCGAGGGCGCCGGATACGAACGCGCGCCCGAGGGCTCGGACGGCGACGCCGACGTGGTGGTCTTCAACACGTGCGCCGTGCGGGAGAACGCCGACAACCGTCTGTACGGGAACCTCGGCCGCCTGGCGCCGATGAAGACCAAGCGGCCCGGCATGCAGATCGCCGTCGGCGGCTGCCTGGCCCAGAAGGACCGCGACACCATCGTCAAGAAGGCGCCCTGGGTGGACGTCGTCTTCGGCACCCACAACATCGGCAAGCTGCCGGTGCTCCTGGAGCGGGCCCGCGTCCAGGAAGAGGCGCAGGTCGAGATCGCCGAGTCCCTGGAGGCGTTCCCCTCGACGCTGCCCACGCGCCGCGAGAGCGCGTACGCGGCGTGGGTCTCCATCTCCGTGGGCTGCAACAACACCTGCACGTTCTGCATCGTGCCCGCCCTGCGCGGCAAGGAGAAGGACCGCAGGACCGGCGACATCCTCGCCGAGATCGAGGCGCTCGTCGCCGAGGGCGTCTCCGAGATCACCCTGCTCGGCCAGAACGTGAACGCGTACGGCTCGGACATCGGTGACCGCGAGGCCTTCAGCAAGCTCCTGCGGGCCTGCGGGAAGATCGAGGGCCTGGAGCGCGTGCGCTTCACGTCCCCGCACCCGCGCGACTTCACGGACGACGTGATCGCCGCCATGGCCGAGACCCCGAACGTGATGCCGCAGCTGCACATGCCGCTCCAGTCGGGCTCGGACACGGTCCTGAAGGCGATGCGCCGCTCGTACCGCCAGGACCGCTTCCTCGGGATCATCGAGAAGGTCCGCGCCGCCATGCCCGAGGCCGCGATCACCACCGACATCATCGTCGGCTTCCCCGGGGAGACCGAGGAGGACTTCGAGCAGACGATGCACGTGGTCCGCGAGGCACGCTTCGCCAACGCCTTCACCTTCCAGTACTCCAAGCGTCCCGGTACGCCCGCGGCGACCATGGAGGGGCAGATCCCCAAGGAGGTCGTGCAGGCGCGCTACATGCGTCTGTCCGCTCTCCAGGAGGAGATCGCCTGGGACGAGAACAAGAAGCAGGTCGGCAGGACCCTCGACCTGATGGTCGCCGAGGGCGAGGGCCGCAAGGACGGTGCCACCCACCGCCTCTCCGGCCGTGCCCCCGACAACCGCCTGGTCCACTTCACCAAGCCGGACGCCGAGGTCCGCCCCGGCGACGTCGTGACGGTGGAGATCACCTATGCGGCGCCGCACCACCTGCTCGCCGAGGGGGCCGTCCTGAACGTGCGCCCCACGCGCGCGGGTGACGCCTGGGAGAAGCGCAACACCGAGGCGGCGGCCAAGCCCGCAGGCGTGATGCTCGGACTGCCGCAGGTGGGCGCCCCCGAGCCGCTTCCGGTGGCCACCACCGGCGGGTGCGCGCTCGGCTGACCGGGGCGGCGGGCGACGGACGGCGACGGACACACGGGGGACGGGCCGATGGCGCGCTGGGCGCTGATGATGGAGAACCCTCCAGGGCCGGGGGCGTGGCATCTGTTCGAGCAGATGGCCACGGTGGACGGCACGCACGAGGAGGCGGTGCAGCGGTTCGCGGAGTTCGTCCGCCTGTACCGCCCCAAGCACCCGCGCCATCCCGTACGGATGCGGCGCTACCGCACGTCCGACGGCTGGATGGTGATCGGCGACGGCTCGTCCGGTGGCTCCTTCCCGTACCGCTTCTCGATCTCCGAGCTGGAGTGGGACTCGGGCCCGATCACGTATTAGCGGGCATTACGCTGCGGATCATGCTTGTCGCCGCAGCCGTCTGCCCCTGCCCGCCCCTGCTCGTCCCCGAGGTCGCAGCGGGCGCCGCCCCCGAACTGGACGCCGCGCGCGCCGCGTGCACGGACGCCATCGGGGTGCTCGCCGCCTCGCGGCCCGACCGGCTCGTCGTGGTCGGCCCGGCCGAGCAGAGTGGCCGTGGTCCGCATCCGCAGGGCGCCCGTGGGTCCTTCCGCGGCTTCGGCGTGGACCTCGACGTACGCCTTGGACGCTCCGGCGGCGATGCGGCCGAGGGCGGGCTTCCGACCTCGCTCGCCGTCGCCGCCTGGCTGCTCGACCGTACGGAGTGGTCGGCGGCCCCGCTGGAAGGGCTCGGGGTGGGGGAACCTCTGGCGGCCGAGCGGTGTATTCAAGTCGGAGGGGAGATCGCGGCGCGGGCCGACCGGGTGGCCCTGCTGGTGATGGGCGACGCCAGCGCGTGCCGCACGCTGAAGGCGCCGGGGTATCTGGACGAGCGGGCCGCCGGGTTCGACGCGGAGATCGCCCGTGCGCTGGGGGCCGCGGACGTGGCGGCGCTCAAGGCGCTGGACGAGGAGCTGGCGTACGAACTGAAGGCGGCGGGCCGGGCGCCGTGGCAGGTGCTCGCGGGCGCGGCCGAGGGCGCGGGCCTGAGCGGCGAGCTGCTCTACGAGGACGCTCCGTACGGCGTCGGGTATTTCGTGGCCGCCTGGTCCTAGCGGTCCTAGCGGTCCTGGAGGGGGTCTGGTCGGGCCGGAGCGGTCCGTACCGCGCACGCGGCCGACGCACGGCGACGGCCGTGGAGCCGGTGGTGCTCCACGGCCGTCCGCCGGTGTCGTTCAGCCGGTGCTTCAGGGCGCCGTCGGGGGCGTCGGAGGGGCGGTGCCGCCGCCCTTGTCCGTGCCCGCGTCAGGCGTCCCGGCGAGGCGGTCCACGGCATCCTTCGCCTTGCCCGTACCCGTCTGGATCTTGTCGCTGTACTTGCCCTTGGTCTTGTCGTCGACCACCTTGGCGGCCTTGTCGAGACCTTGGTCGATCTTGTCCCCGTGCTGCTGCGCGAGGCCCGCGACCTTGTCCTTCGCCGGGGCGAGCTTGTCTTTCAGGCTCTGCAGGAAGCCCATCGGTTACCTTCCCTCGCCGGGAGAGTCACTTGCGGGCGCCCTCGTCGGCCTCGTCGTTGTCGGCGGCCTTCTCCGCGGACTGCTGCTTCGGGATGTCCACGTTCTCCGCGGCAGCCTCTTCGGTGTTCTCCGTCTCGCCCTCGGTCTTGGCCTCGGTGTCGGCGTCGGCCTTGGCCTTGGCGTCACCGGCCTCCGTGCGAGCCTCGGCCTGGTCCTCGGCGGCAGCTTCGGCCTTGGCCTCTTCCGCGCCGGTCTCGGCCTCGGGGGACTCCGTCGCCGTTTCCGGCTCGGCCGTCAGGACGGCGGCTGCCGCGTCGGACGTTGACGCCTCTTCCGTGCCCTTGGACTTCCGGCGGAACCGTGCAAAAACGCCCATATCTACTCCATACGGTACTCGTGTGGGCGAAATCCCGCGCCGCCCGGTGCGCCCTGTTGCGCCGCCCGGGTCGCCGATCCTCGAAACCGGCGGCCGGAACCTCGCAACAGGCAACGACCCCGGGCCTGTGGCGTCACGTAGCTCGTTCGGGAAGTGGTCGCGAGGTTTGCGAGACTGGGGCGGTGAGTAGAGCAGCTCCCGCACCGCGGGTCATCGCCGTCGTCGGGCCGACCGCGGCAGGAAAGTCCGATCTGGGCGTTTTCCTCGCCCAGCGTCTCGGCGGCGAAGTCGTCAACGCCGACTCCATGCAGCTCTACAGAGGGATGGACATCGGGACCGCCAAGCTGACGCTCGAAGAGCGCGACGGAGTGCCGCACCACCTCCTCGACATCTGGGACGTCACGGAGGCGGCGAGCGTCGCCGAGTACCAGAAGCTGGCGCGAGCCGAGATCGACCGCCTCCTCGCCGACGGGCGCTGGCCGATCCTGGTCGGCGGCTCCGGGCTCTACGTCAGGGGGGCCGTGGACCACCTGGAGTTCCCCGGCACGGATCCCGTGGTCCGGGCCCGCCTGGAGGAAGAGCTCGAACTCCAGGGCCCCGGCGCGCTCCACGCCCGTCTGGCCGTCGCCGACCCGGGAGCGGCCCAGGCCATCCTCCCCAGCAACGGCCGCCGGATCGTCCGCGCCCTCGAGGTCATCGAGATCACGGGCAAGCCCTTCACCGCCAACCTCCCCGGCCACGACTCGGTCTACGACACCGTGCAGATCGGCGTGGACGTCGGCCGCCCCGAACTCGACGAACGCATCGCCACGCGCGTGGACCGCATGTGGGACGCGGGCCTCGTCGACGAGGTGCGTGCGCTGGAGGCCGTGGGGCTCCGTGAGGGGCGTACGGCGTCGCGTGCGCTCGGGTACCAGCAGGTGCTCGCGGCGCTCGCGGGGGAGTGCACCGACGACGAGGCGCGTGCGGAGACCGTGCGCGCGACCAAGCGCTTCGCACGCCGTCAGGACTCGTGGTTCCGCCGCGATCCCCGGGTGCACTGGCTCAGTGGCGCCATGGCCGATCGGGGGGAACTCCCGGAACGGGCAATGGCGTTGGTCGAACGACCGGTCACAGCCTGATCACGTGATGGCATCGGGACGCTCCGGCGGTCATCCCGGCCCCTGGCGCCGTGCCATCATCGGTCATCGATCGACCAGTGGAGTCCGAAGTGGGAGGGCGGATGGCGATGGAGGCCGGCCCTCGTGACACCGCGCATGACGGCGGCGAGCTGACTCCGGACGGCCCTGACGGGCCATCGGACGGCGTGACCGCCGACGGTCCCGGCGCGGACGACATGGCCGCAGCCGAGGTCGAGGTCGAACTGCGCCCGCAGCGCCGCCTGCGCATCTGGCAGCTCGCGCCGATCGTCATACTCGCCGCCGCCGGATCGCTGATGTTCGCCTTCCCGCTGGCCTTCGACTTCGGGGACGGCGGCGCCGTCGTCGCCATGCTCGGGCTCCTGATCAGCTCGTGCGCCGCGGGCTGGGGCATGATGGCCGCGCGCCGCGTGGGGCACACCTGGCCGGGGCTGCCGGAGCGCGGCTCCGGAGGCCGCCCGGACTGGCGGATCGTCTCCGCCTACGCCCTGGTGTTCCTCGCCGTCGCCTTCCTCGCGGTGTGGCGCGTCGCACGCCTTCGCTGACGGCGTCGTACGAGGTCAGGGCCCTGATGGGTACCGTACGGACCGAGTGTCGTGGCTACCCCGTACGATCGAGGAATGAGCACGCGGATCGCCTTCCTCAAGGGGCACGGGACCGAGAACGACTTCGTGATCGTCCCGGATCCCGACAACGCCATTGAGCTGTCCCCGGCCGCCGTGGCCGCCCTGTGCGACCGCCGCGCGGGTATCGGGGGCGACGGCCTGCTGCATGTCGTGCGGTCCGCGGCGCACCCGGAGGTGCGCCATCTGGCCGCCGATGCCGAGTGGTTCATGGACTACCGCAACGGCGACGGTTCGATCGCCGAGATGTGCGGCAACGGCGTGCGCGTCTTCGCCCGTTACCTCCAGCGCGCCGGACTGGTGGGCGAGGGTGACCTGGCCATCGCCACCCGGGGCGGCGTGAAGACCGTGCACATCGCCAAGGCCGCGGCCGGCGGCGACATCACCGTCGGCATGGGCAAGGCGCTCCTCCCCGAAGGGGACGTCACCGTGTCCGTGGCCGACCGGCACTGGCCCGCGCGCAACGTGAACATGGGAAACCCGCACGCGGTCGCCTTCGTGGACGACCTGGCCCACGCGGGCAACCTGTACGACCCCCCGCCCTTCAGCCCCGCTGCGGCCTACCCGGACGGCGTGAACGTCGAGTTCGTCGTCGACCGCGGCCCGCGCCACGTCGCCATGCGCGTGCATGAGCGCGGCTCGGGCGAGACCCGCTCGTGCGGCACGGGCGCGTGCGCCGTCGCCGTCGCGGCGGCCCGCAGGGACGGGGCGGACCCTGCTGCCACCGGTTCGCCGGTGACGTACACCGTCGATCTGCCTGGTGGGAGCCTGGTGATCACCGAGCGGCCCGACGGAGAGATCGAGATGACGGGTCCCGCGGTGATCGTCGCCGAAGGCGAGATCGACGCGGAATGGCTCGAAACTGTAAACCCGTGAACTGTCGCTCGAATGGGTGATCCGTTTCACGCTCGGCGAGAGGCGGTCAGCGGCGCGTGATGGGCTCGGTAGCATCAAGCACCGGCCCGGACGGAGCACGCCGTCGTCCGCTCACCGCCGGTCGAAGCAGCCGGAGGTGCCCATGAGTGCGGAGGCCACAAACCCCGCGATGCCTGGTCCCGTGACGCCCGCCGCGCAGCGCAGGCGCGGCCGTCCGCGGCTCGACCTGCGCAGGCTCGGCCGCGCGGCCCTGCTGGGGCCCGCCACCCGGGACCGGCTGCCGGACGCGATCGGCCATGTGGCGGAAGCCCATCGCGCCCACTATCCCGACGCGGATCTGGAGCCGCTGCGGCGAGCGTGGGTCCTCGCGGAGTCCTCCCACCGCGGCCAGATGCGCAAGAGCGGTGAGCCGTACATCACACATCCGCTCGCGGTGACCCTGATCCTCGCCCAGCTGGGCGCCGAGACGACGACCCTGACCGCGTCCCTGCTCCACGACACCGTCGAGGACACGGATGTGACGCTCGATCAGGTGCGCACGGAGTTCGGCGACGACGTCTGCTATCTGGTCGACGGCGTCACGAAGCTGGAGAAGGTCGACTACGGAGCGGCAGCGGAGCCCGAGACCTTCCGCAAGATGCTGGTGGCCACCGGCAACGACGTACGCGTCATGTCGATCAAACTGGCCGACCGCCTGCACAACATGCGCACGCTCGGCGTCATGCGCCCCGAGAAACAGGCGCGGATCGCCAAGGTGACGCGTGACGTGCTCATTCCGCTCGCCGAACGGCTCGGCGTGCAGGCGCTCAAGACCGAGCTGGAGGACCTCGTCTTCGCGATCCTCCACCCGGAGGAGTACTCCCAGGTCCAGGAGTTGATCGCGGCCAACGCGGCGGGCGGCGGAGACCCGCTGGAAGGGACCGCGGACGACGTCCGCGCGGTGCTGCGCGAGGCGGGCATCGCGGCCGAAGTCCTCATCAGGCCACGGCACTTCGTCTCCGTCCACCGGGTGCACCGCAAACGCGGCGAGATGCGCGCGGCGGACTTCGGGCGCCTCCTGGTCCTGGTGAACGAGGACGCGGACTGTTACGGCGTCCTCGGCGAGCTGCACACCTGCTTCACGCCGGTGGTCTCGGAGTTCAAGGACTTCATCGCCGTACCGAAGTTCAACCTCTACCAGTCGCTGCACACGGCAGTGGCCCGCCCGGACGGAGAGGTCGCCGAAGTCCTCATCCGTACGCACCAGATGCACAAGGTCGCCGAAGCCGGCGTCGTCGCGCTGCGCAATCCGTACGCTCCTCCTTCGGAGGAGCAGTCCGGCGCCGGTCCTGACGCCCCTTCCGTGGACGCCTTCGAGGGCGAGCGCGCGGACCCGACCCGGCCCGGCTGGCTCTCCCGGCTGCTCGACTGGCAGGAAGCGGCCCCCGACCCGGACACGTTCTGGTCCACGCTCCGCGAAGACCTCGCCCAGGACCGCGAGATCGCCGTCTTCCGCCCCGACGGCGGCACGCTCGGACTGCCCGCGGGTGCGAGCTGCGTCGACGCCGCCTACGCCCAGTACGGCGAGGACGCCCACGCCTGCATCGGTGCACGTGTCAACGGCCGCCTCGCGACACTGAGCACGGTCCTGCGGGACGGCGACACGGTCCAGCTGCTCATGGGGCAGGACGCGGCGTCCGGGCCCTCCCGCGAGTGGCTCGACCACGCGCGCACCCCCGGCGCCCGTATCGCCATCCGACGCTGGCTCACGACCCATCCCACCCCGGCGTCGGCTCCCGCGGCCTCGACCCCGGAGAAGCCCTCGCCCCCGCCGCAGACCTCCGACTTCCCGCGCCCCGCGGCGGCCAACGCCGTCGTGGACAGGGAAGGCGCGAGCGTCCGCCTCGCCGGCTGTTGTACGCCCGTGCCGCCCGACGAGGTGACCGCCTTCGCCGTGCGCGGCGGCGTCGTCACCGTGCACCGCGTCGAGTGCCCCGCGGTGGGGCGCATGAAGGAAGTGGGGCGCGCCGAGGTGGGAGTGCGCTGGGGAGACAGCGCCGAGTGCCGGGTCACGCTGATCGCCGAGTCGTTCGGGCGGGCGCATCTCCTTGCCGACCTCACCGAAGCCATCGCTCTGGAGGGCGTCGAGATCATGTCGGCGACCGTCGAACCGCCGACCCAGCAGCGCGTGCGCCACACGTACACGCTGCAACTCCCGGACGCGGCCCACCTCCCGGGGCTGATGCGCGCGATGCGCGCGGTGCCCGGGGTGTACGACGTCAGCCGTGCCCAGCATCCGGCGGCGGCGACTTCGTAGCCGCGTGCCAGGGGGCGTCGGCGTCGCCCTGGCCGCCTCCTGGCGACTCGTTCGAGTGGCATGGCGCGCGCCGACACCGATGCGGAAGCTCCGCGCTGATAGCGGTAGTTCATGCTGCTCACCCCCCGGGTCAAGGCCTCGCGGCCGAAGACTCTTCGCATCGCGACCGCGCTCCTGGCCGCGGCCACCTCCGCCACCCTCCTCGCCGCGACCGCGCCGTCACCGGCCAGACCGCTCGGCATCGGCGACCGGCTCTTCCCGCACCTGGGCAATCCCGGGTACGACGTCATGGCGTACGACATCGCCTTCACGTACCGCGGCGACAACAAGAAGCCGCTCGACGCCGTGACGCAGATCGACGCCCGTGCGACCTCACCGCTGAAGCGGGTCAACCTCGACTTCGCCCACGGCAAGGTCCGCTCCGTCGCCGTCAACGGCGCCCCCGCCCGCTTCGAATCCACCGGTGAGGACCTGGTCGTCACGCCGTCGCGGCCGGTGGACCGGGGCGAGCGGATGCGGATCACCGTCCGGCACACCAGTGACCCCAGGCCCACGAAGGACCAGGACGGCGGCTGGGTGCCCACGGCGGACGGCCTCGCCATGGCCAACCAGGCCGACGCCGGGCACCGCGTGTTCCCGTCCAACGACCACCCCGCCGACAAGGCACAGTTCACGTTCCGCATCACCACCCCGAAGGGGCTCACTGCCGTCGCCAACGGCCTGCCCGTCGCCACGGCGCACAGGGGGGCCACCACGACCCGGGCCTTCCGCACCCGCCACCCCATGGCGACGGAACTGGCGCAGGTCTCCATCGGCCGCTCCACCGTGGTGCACCGCCACGGGCCGAACGGCCTCCCCGTACGCGATGTGGTGCCCACCAAGGACCGCAAGGCGATGGAGCGCTGGCTGAAGAAGACGCCGGACCAGATCGACTGGATGGAAGGGAAGGTCGGCCGCTACCCCTTCGAGACGTACGGGCTGCTGATCGCCCAGGCGCGGACCGGCTTCGAGCTCGAGACGCAGACCCTCTCGCTCTTCGAGCGAGACCTGTTCAAGCGGCCCGAGTTCCCCGAGTGGTACGTGGACTCGATCATGGTCCATGAGCTGGCGCACCAGTGGTTCGGCGACAGCGTGAGCCCGAGCTCCTGGTCCGATCTCTGGCTCAACGAAGGGCACGCCACCTGGTACGAGGCGCTCTTCGCCGAGGAGAGGTCGAAGAAGCCCCTCCAGAAGCGGATGCGTGAGGCCTACCGGCAGTCGGACGGCTGGCGTCAGGCGGGCGGACCGCCGGCCGCGCCGAAGGGTCCCGCGCCGGGCCAGAAGATCAGCATCTTCCGGCCGGTCGTGTACGACGGCAGCGCTCTGGTGCTCTACGCGCTGCGCCAGGAGATCGGGCAGCGGGACTTCGACCGCCTGGAGCGGGACTGGGTGCACACCTACCGTGACGGGAACGCGACGACCGCGGACTTCGTGCGGATGGCTTCGTCGACCGCGGGCCGCGACCTGAGCGGTTTCTTCGACGCCTGGCTGTACGGCGCGAAGACGCCGCCGATGCCGGGGCACCCGGACTGGCGTAAGGCCGCTCCCGCCGGGAAATAACCCACGTGACGAGACGGGCCGTTCCGTGCAACCATCTTCAGGTCGGCGCCGCTGCGGGTCCGGGCAAACCCCTCGGGGTGATCTCAGGGCCCCGGCAGGCCGGCCCGGGGAATCTCGGGGCGGCCCCGAGCGTTGTGCACTATGACGAATCCCATCGACGTAAGGATCCAATGACCTCCTCTTCTTCCCCTTCCCAGGACGCGCAGAGCCTCGCGCAGAACTACCCCGAAGGTCTTCGGGCCGATGCCCTGATGGAAGAGGACGTCGCCTGGAGCCACGAGATCGACGGAGAGCGGGACGGCGAACAGTTCGACCGCTCCGAGCGCGCGGCTCTGCGCCGCGTCGCCGGACTCTCCACCGAGCTCGAGGACGTCACCGAAGTCGAGTACCGCCAGCTCCGTCTGGAGCGCGTGGTCCTCGTCGGCGTGTGGACCTCGGGCACAGTGCAGGACGCGGAGAACTCGGTCGCCGAGCTGGCCGCCCTCGCCGAGACGGCGGGTGCGCTGGTGCTCGACGGCGTCATCCAGCGCCGCGACAAGCCCGACCCGGCGACGTACATCGGATCCGGCAAGGCCTTGGAGCTGCGTGACATCGTCCTCGAGACCGGTGCGGACACCGTCGTCTGTGACGGTGAGCTGAGCCCCGGGCAGCTGATTCACCTCGAAGACGTCGTCAAGGTCAAGGTGGTCGACAGGACCGCCCTGATCCTCGACATCTTCGCCCAGCACGCCAAGTCCCGAGAGGGCAAGGCGCAGGTCGCCCTTGCCCAGATGCAGTACATGCTCCCGCGCCTCCGTGGCTGGGGTCAGTCGCTCTCCCGTCAGATGGGCGGCGGCGGATCCAGCGGTGGCGGCGGCATGGCGACACGTGGTCCCGGTGAGACCAAGATCGAGACGGACCGGCGTCGGATCCGCGAGAAGATGGCGAAGATGCGCCGGGAGATCGCGGAGATGAAGACCGGCCGCGAGATCAAGCGCCAGGAGCGCAAGCGCAACAAGGTGCCCTCGGTCGCGATCGCCGGTTACACGAACGCGGGCAAGTCCTCCCTGCTCAACCGCCTCACGGGCGCGGGCGTCCTGGTGGAGAACTCCCTGTTCGCCACCCTCGACCCGACCGTGCGCCGGGCCGAGACGCCGAGCGGCCGGATCTACACCCTGGCCGACACCGTCGGGTTCGTACGGCATCTGCCGCACCACCTCGTCGAGGCGTTCCGCTCCACGATGGAAGAGGTCGGCGAGTCCGACCTGATCCTGCACGTGGTGGACGGTTCGCACCCGGTGCCGGAGGAGCAGCTGGCCGCCGTGCGTGAGGTGATCCGCGATGTGGGCGCGACCGACGTGCCCGAGATCGTGATCGTGAACAAGGCGGACGCCGCCGATCCGCTGGTCCTCCAGCGGCTGCTGCGCAACGAGAAGCACGCGATCGCTGTCTCCGCGCGCACGGGCGCGGGCATCGAAGAGCTGCTCGCGCTGATCGACGCCGAACTGCCGCGGCCCGAGGTCGAGATCGAGGCCCTCGTGCCGTACACGCAGGGCCAGCTCATCTCGCGGGCCCACGCCGAGGGCGAGGTGCTCTCCGAGGAGCACACCGCCGACGGCACGCTGCTCAAGGCGAAGGTGCACGCGGAACTCGCGGCGGATCTCGCGCCGTACGTCCCGGTCGCCGGCTGAACGCAGGACCGGACAGGCGCGGTTCGCGCGGTTCGGTTCGCATGACGAAGGCCCGCTCCCTCTCGTAGGGGGCGGGCCTTCGCCGCGTCATGTGCGAGGTGCGGGGGTCGCCCGCCGTGCGGCTACTTGGAGCCGTACTTCTCGCTCATCATGTCGTAGACCTGCTCGGCGCCCTTGCCCAGCTGCGGTCCTGCCAGCCAGGTGTTCTCGGCCGGGCCGATCGAGGTGTTCGAGACCAGGCGGGTCTTGTCGCCCACCATCCGGAACCAGCCGCCGCCGGACGAGCCACCGGTCATGGTGCAGCCGATGCGGTACATCGTCGGCTGGGCGGAGGTCAGCGAGAGACGGCCCGGCTTGTCGACGCACTTGTGCATGATCTGGCCGTCGAACGGGGGAGCGGCGGGGTAGCCCCAGGCGCCCATCGAGCTCACGCTCTGCGCCGACGGAGTCGAGAAGTCGACGTCCAGCGCGTTGCCGACCGTCTCCTCGAGGGACTTGGAGCCCTGCTCCGGCTTCACGTGCATCACGGCGTAGTCGTACGGCGCACCGGCACCGCCCGAAGCGGCGCCCTGGTCGATCCACTCGGCGGAGGTCGAGACCCAGTCGGCCCAGTACTGGCCGTAGGGGGCGACTTCCTGCGGGGCGGCGTTGCTCAGCTCGGCCTCGGACTTGCCGAGGTCGTTGTAGGCCGGCACGAAGGTGATGTTGCGGTACCAGCCACCGGCGGAACCGGCGTGCACGCAGTGGCCCGCGGTCCACACGAGGTTGGACTTGCCCGGGTTGCGCGGGTCCTTCACGACTGTGCCGGAGCAGACCATCGAGCCCTCGGGGGAGTCGAAGAAGATCTTGCCGACCGGGGCGGCGTTCTCGTGGTACGGCGTCTTCTCGCGCTTGGCCTGGACCGGCGACGGCTCGGGGTCGGTCGCGCCCTGATCGGAGGGGGCGTCCTTCGCCGCGATCGTCTTGTTCGGGTCCTTGGCCTTCTTCATCCGCTCGGGCTTCCAGAGCCCTTCGATGACCGGATTGACGAAGTCCTTGGACTCGCGGAGCCAGTCGTCCTTGTTCCAGTTCTTCCAGGCCCCGTCCTTCCACTTGTCCGGGTCGATGCCATGGTCCTTCAGCTTGTCGGCGATGTCGCCGGGCAGCTTGGCATCGGAGCCGGTGTCGGAGCCTGTGTCGGAACCCTTGTCCGCACCCTGGGAAGTACCGGAATCAGCCTTGTCGCTTGCCTTGTCGTCGCTCGGACCGCAAGCCGTGGCGGTGAGTGCCAGGGTCGCGGCGAGCCCGGTGGCGGCGAGTGCGAGACGTCGCCCGCGACTGCGCGCGAAGGGCGCACGAGTGGAAAGCATGGTGCTGTAACCCCCGTATTGAACGTGTAATTGCTGTAGTTGGCTGCATTTGCCATGTACTTGTCATGTGTCGGCGTGGAAGTTCCACGAGCGTCCCGCCGAACGCGACACCCCACTATGCCTGTGTGATGGGGGACGAATGACGGCGGGGTCGTGAAGGTTTGCGGTGACCCCGCCGTCGTGCATCAGACGCCTGCCGGTCGTCTGCTGACCGGTTGCCGACCGGCTACTGACCGGTTGCTGGTCGTCTACTGGTCGGCGAACTTCTTGCTGACCGCGCCGTAGATGCCCTTGGCTTCCTTGCCGAGCCGCGGACCGGCGAGCCAGCCCGCCGTCACCGGGCCGATGGAGGTGTTGGACACGAGGGCGGGCTTGCCGTCCGAGCCCTCGGCGACCCAACCACCGCCGGACGAACCGCCGGTCATCGTGCAGCCGATGCGATACATCGTCGGGTCGGGCTTGCTGATCGAGAGCCGGCCCGGCTTGTCGGCGCACTGGAACGCCTTCTGGCCGTCGAACGGCGGAGCCGCCGGGTATCCGGTCGCCGTCATGTCGGCGATCTGGGGCACGGCCGGGGCGTTGAAGTCCACCGGGAGGGCCGAACCGACCTGCTCCTCCAGGGACTTGCCCTCGCTGCCCTTCTCGGGCGTCACGTGGATGACCGCGAAGTCGTACGGCGCGCCCGTGCCGCCCGTCGGGCCGCCCTGCTCGATCCACTGGTCGGAGGTCTGTGCCCAGTCGCCCCACCAGACGCCGTGCGGTGCGACTTCTTCCTTGGGGGCGTTCTGCAGCTCGTCGGCCGACTTGCCGCTGTTGTTGTACGAGGGGACGAAGGCGATGTTGCGGTACCAGCCGCCCTTCGCGCCCGCGTGCACGCAGTGGCCCGCGGTCCACACCATGTTGGACTTGCCCGGGTGCGCAGGGTCCTCGACGACCGTGGCCGAGCAGACCATCGAGCCTTCGGGGCCGTCGAAGAACAGCTTGCCCGAGGCGGGGGCGCTGGCGTCGTACGGCGTCTTCAGGGCCGCCGCCTCCACCGGCTCGGGCGTCGGGTCGGTCACGCCCTGGTCACCGGAGATGTCGTTGTCGTCGACACCGCGGTCGGGGTTCTTGTCCGCGTCCCGCATGCGGTCCGAGTCCCACAGGCCGTCGATGATCGGGTTGACGTAGTCACCGGCCTCGCGGAGCCAGTCGTCCTTGTCCCAGTTCTTCCAGGCCCCGTCCTTCCACTTGTCCAGGTCGATGCCGTGCTCCTTGAGCCGGTCCTGGATGTCCTGCGGAATCTTGACCTTGTCGTTGCCGTTGCCGTTGGCGTCGTCGGCGGGCTGGGAGGCGGACGGTTCGTCACCCGCGTTGTCCTCGCTGGGGCCACAGGCCGTCGCGGTCAGAACGAGCGCCGCGCCGATCGCGACAGCGGCCGCCACAGGGGAGGTTCTGCCGCGCGCGCTCCTCCCACGACGGTCGGTCTTGAGCGGGCGTATGGGTCGCATAGAGAGATTCCCCCTGGGCTTCGAGATGGTTCACATGCCGGACACCGCGTGCCGCACGGTGCGTTGCGGCGCCGTGTTCGCGTGGCGCCGCACACCCTGCCGCGGTGGAACGGCACCTCACACTATGCCGGTGCCGTGGGGGACTGCCGACGGAACGGCAACGGTTTCGCTACGACCTTGCTGACCTGGCAATTGTCCGGAGACCTGCCGATTTGGCGGCCCCTTGACCCAGCCGCGTCCGCCTCGACGTGATGAGGTCTGTGGAAGGTCCTGACGTCTTCGTCATCCCCGACCAAGGCGCCCTTGACCTCACCGGGCGTATCGCGTGTCAGAGCTGCCTGTTGGTAACTCTCGTCCACCTGTGACGCGGCCCGGACTCCTGCCGGGTGGTGGCGACCAGGTCCTGGACCGGTAACCGTTCCGCCACGCCAAGGATCTTGCGCCGACCCGTGTTCCTCCGCAGCCCTCGTCGTTGGTACGTACGGGGGACTGGCGGCCTGCGCTCATCTCCCCTGTCAACTCGAAGGCGCGCTGGCCCGGATCGAGGGGGAAGCGCCCGTTCCCAGCGGGAGGACCAACAGTCGTGGCCGTGACCGAGCCGGCGCCCGCGGCGATTTCCGCGGCGCACTCCGCAGCACACGAGGGGATCCTGCGACGCCAGTCGGCGCGC
The DNA here is from genome assembly GCF_056434405.1 of Streptomyces sp. NPDC044044. Taxonomy (NCBI): domain Bacteria; kingdom Bacillati; phylum Actinomycetota; class Actinomycetes; order Kitasatosporales; family Streptomycetaceae; genus Streptomyces; species Streptomyces sp. NPDC044044. Next base: position 66,562 of record NZ_JBWKFG010000011.1, read on the forward strand.
GAGTCGGCTGCGCGCACCTATGCGCGCGCCCTGCCGATCGTGCCCGTGCGGGCGCGCGGTCTGACGATCGAGGGCGCCGACGGGCAGCGCTATCTCGACTGCCTCTCGGGTGCGGGGACCCTGGCCCTCGGGCACAACCATCCGGTCGTGCTCGAAGCGATCAGAAAGGTCCTCGAATCGGGGGCACCGCTGCACGTCCTCGATCTGGCCACACCGGTCAAGGACGCTTTCACCACCGAGCTGTTCCGCACACTGCCCCGCGCACTCGCGGACCGCGCCCGGATCCAGTTCTGCGGCCCCGCAGGCACGGACGCGGTGGAGGCCGCGCTCAAACTCGTGCGCGCGGCGACCGGGCGCGACGGCATGCTCGCCTTCACCGGCGCCTACCACGGGATGACCGCAGGGGCGCTCGACGTGTCCGGCGGCGCACAGGACGTACGCGTCGCGCGCCTGCCCTATCCGCAGGACTACCGCTGCCCGTTCGGCATCGGCGGCGCGGACGGCGCCGAACTCGCGGCCCGCTGGACCGAGAGCCTCCTCGACGACCCCAAGTCGGGCGTACCGCTGCCGGCCGGGATGATCCTCGAACCGGTGCAGGGCGAGGGCGGAGTCATCCCCGCCCCCGACGACTGGCTGCGCCGGATGCGCGCGATCACCGCCGCCCGCTCGATCCCGCTCATCGCGGACGAGGTCCAGACCGGCGTCGGGCGCACCGGCACCTTCTGGGCCGTCGAGCACAGCGGCGTCGTCCCGGACGTGATGGTGCTCTCCAAGGCCATCGGCGGCAGCCTGCCACTGGCCGTCGTGGTCTACCGCGACGACCTCGACGTCTGGCCGCCCGGCGCCCACGCGGGCACCTTCCGCGGCAACCAGCTCGCCATGGCGGCGGGCGCGGCCACCCTTGAGTACGTCCGTGAGAACGGCCTCGCGGAACGCGCGGGAGTCCTGGGCACCCGCATGCTCACCCAGCTGCGCTCCCTGGCCGCCGAACACCCCTGCATCGGCGACGTCCGCGGCAAGGGCCTGATGATCGGCGTCGAACTCGTGGACCCGGCCGCCGCGGACCAATCCGTGCCGGGCCAGCGCTCGGTGAACCACGGGCCGCTTCCGTCGGCGGGCGTCGCGGGCGGCGCGAGCAGCGCGGGTGCATCGGGTGGCGCGGGTGCATCGGGTGGCACGTCGGCCGGTCAGCCCCTGCCTGCCGGAGCCCCCGGAGCCTCCGGCCCGCCGGCCCTTGACCGCTTCCCGCGGCCGCTTCCCCCGGCGCCCGAACTCGCCGCCGCGGTGCAACGGGAATGTCTGCGCCGCGGACTCATCGTCGAGCTGGGCGGACGGCACTCCAGCGTCGTACGCCTCCTTCCTCCTCTCACGATCACGGACGAGCAAGCGGCCGCAATCCTGGACCGCCTCGCCGACGCGATCTCCGCGGCAACGCGTCCGTACCACGGATAGCCACGCCGGACCCGGGCCGTCCCGCGGACGGCCAAGAGACATCAGCACAGCTCCGGCCCGTCGCCCTGGAGCCCGAACGACCTCACAAGGAAGCCCTCTTGAACGCCACCCCCGCATCCGAAGGTCCACCCCACCCCCACGTCCCAGGCGCGTGCGGCAAGCAATCCTCCCTGGTGGCGGAGCCCGGTACGGTCCCCCGGCAGAAGGGAGGCGGCCGGACCGAGCAACTGCGAGGCGCGACCGCCGACCTCCTGGAGCACCCCGATCCGCACACCGCCGCGCAGGTGGCGGCCATCGAGAACCTCCTGCGCTGCTGGGTACGCGAGAACGACTTCCCCGCCCCCGAGCAGGGCGCCCTGCGCATTCCGCTCGACGCCAGCGGCACGGCTCTCCTCGTCCCCGTGTACTACTGGTCGGCCACCGGCTGGCACCGGTTCGGCCTCCCGTACCTGGAGGACGGCCCCCAGACCGCACCCCCGGCCGACGCCGTCACCGTCGCCGCGCTCCTCGGACGCGAGACGGGCCGACCGAGCCAAGCCGCCGAACCGGACGGGCAGGGGGAGAGGCAGCCACAGGAGCGGCCGGACGGGCACGGAGAGGCCGACGCGCACCCCGAGCCCGGCCACACCGGTGCCAGTACCGACGTCAGCGCTGACGTCGGCTCCGGCAGCGACGGCGAGCGGGTCGAGGGAGGGGACCTCGTCGGCCGCGTCGCCGACTCGGTGCGGCGCACCGCCACCTTCATCGCCGACCGCAGGAACAACCCCGGCGACGAGCCCGACCTCTTCCTCGCCGCCGAACAGTCCCTGCTCCTCGGCCACCCACTGCACCCCACCCCGAAGAGTCGCGAGGGACTCTCCGACACCGAATCCCGGCTCTACTCCCCGGAATTGCGTGGCGCCTTCGCGCTGCACTGGCTCGCCGTCGACCCCTCCGTGCTCGCCACGGACTCGGCCTGGACCGAGCGGGGCCGCACCCTCCCGGCCGAGCAGCTCACCGCCCGCCTCGCCGGCCAGGACCTGCCGCTGCCGGAAGGCCACGCCGCGCTGCCCCTGCACCCCTGGCAGATCCGTGAGCTCAGGCACCGCCCCGCGACCGCCGCGCTCCTGGAAGCCGGCCTCCTCCAGGACCTCGGCCCCCACGGAGCACCGTGGTACCCGACCTCGTCCGTGCGCACCCTCTACCGCTCCGGCGCCCCAGCCATGCTGAAGCTCTCCCTCGGCCTGCGCATCACCAACTCCCGTCGTGAGAATCTCCGCAAGGAACTCCACCGCGGCGTCGAGGTCCACCGGCTGCTGCGCAGCGGCCTCGCCGAGCAGTGGCAGACAGCTCACCCGGGCTTCGACGTGATCCGCGACCCGGCCTGGCTCGCCGTGACCGGCCCCGACGGCGCGCCCGTCTCCGGACTCGACGTCATGATCCGGCACAACCCCTTCGGCCCCGGCGACGACGCCACCTGCATCGCCGGACTCGTCTCGCCCAGGCCGTCACCGCACTCCACCGGGCAGGACCGCGCCCCGATGCGCTCCCGGCTCGGCGAGATCGTCACCCGCCTGGCCGGACGGACGGGCCGTCCCCGGGGAGCCGTCGCCACGGAGTGGTTCCTGCGCTACCTGGAGAACGTCGTACGCCCCGTTCTCTGGCTGGACAGCGAGGCGGGTGTCGCCCTGGAGGCCCACCAGCAGAACACGCTCCTGCTGCTCGACTCCGACGGCTGGCCGGTGGGCGGCCGCTACCGCGACAACCAGGGCTACTACTTCCGCGAGTCCCGCCGCGCCGAACTCGAGCGCAGGCTCCCCGGTATCGGCGAACACAGCGACACGTTCGTCTCCGACGAGGTGGCGGACGAGCGCTTCGCCTACTACCTCGGCATCAACAACGTCCTCGGCCTCATCGGAGCGTTCGGCGCCCAACGCCTGGCCGACGAGAAGCTGTTGCTCGCGGGGTTCCGCCGCTTCCTCGGCGACGTCGTCTCCGGCCCAGCTCCTCTGCGTTCGCCGCTGCCCGCCCTGCTTCTCGACTCACCGGTGCTGCGCTGCAAGGCCAACCTGCTGACCCGGCTTCGCGGGCTCGACGAGCTCGTGGGCCCGGTCGACACCCAGTCCGTCTACGTCTCCATCGCCAACCCCCTTCATTCCTGAGGAACATGACCCAGCCTTTCTGACCCTTTCCGAGAGGAGCGACGCCGTGCCTCCGCCTCCCCCCGATGCGAGCACCGACGCCGGAACCGAGACCACCCCCGAGTCCGCCACCGAGTCCTCCAACGCCGACAGAACAGCGGGCAGAGCAGCCGACAGGGCAGCCGACAGAGCGGACGTCCAAGACACCCTGGACCTGCGCCTCCCGGACGAGCTCATCGCCCTGTTCGGCACGACCGGCACGGCTGATGCAGAGGCCGCCCAGGGCGTGCAGGCCGCGCAGGGCGTGGGCGCAGGGCGTGCCGGTGCCGGCGTGCGCACGGCGAACCGTGCCCCGGCACCGTCGGCCGCCTCGTCAGCCGACGATCTGCTCGACAACGTGGCCGACTGGGGCCCCGCGACCACCGCTGCCGGTGTCTTCCAACTCGTACCCGTACGCGTCGAACGCGACCTCCCTCTCATCAGCCGGTGGATGAACGACCCCGCCGTAGCGGCGTTCTGGGATCTGGCCGGCGCCAATGACGTCACTCAGAGGCATCTGCGCGAGCAGATCGACGGAGACGGACGCAGCGTCCCGTGCCTCGGAGTTCTGGACGGCACACCGATGAGCTACTGGGAGGTCTACCGCGCGGACCTCGACGCCCTGGCCCGCCACTACCCGGCCCGCCCGCACGACACCGGTCTTCACCTCCTCATCGGCGGTGTCGCCGACCGCGGCCGGGGGCTCGGCACCTCTCTGCTGAGGGCCGTCGCCGACCTTGTGCTCGATCACCGCGCCGCATGCGCACGCGTCATCGCAGAACCCGACCTGCGCAACACCCCCTCCGTCTCCGCGTTCCTCAGCGCCGGATTCCGATTCGCCGCCGAGGTGGATCTTCCCGACAAACGCGCGGCGCTCATGGTCCGTGACCGGGCCCTGCGCGCAGTGCTCTGACCCGCTCACTCTTGGTACACCGCTCGACCTGATCCGGTTCCCTCCCTCAGGAGTCCCCGTGCCGAATCCGTCCGTCCCTCCGACGTCCCGCGAACCGTCCGCTCTCTACGACCCGCCCGAGCTGACCCCGGACAGGTGGGCGAGCGGCGGGCGCCGTCTCCTCGCCAAGATGGTCGGTGAGTTCGCCTATGAGGAGATCATCAAGCCCGCCCCCGCCGGACCGGGCGACACGGACAGATACAGCCTCGGCCTCGACGGCGGTGACGACGATGGCGAAGACAGCGACAGCAGCGGACACGGCGAAGGCAGCGGAGACGGCGAAGACAGCAGGCATGGCGAAGGCAACAGGCACGGCGACCCCGGGCGGCCGAGAGCGTCCCGCCTCCACTTCCGTGCCCGCCGCGGCTCGTACGGCAGTTGGCACGTCGACCCGGCCAGCCTGGCCCTGGCCGAGGGCGAAGGGCCGCCGCTCCCCTTCAGCGACCCCCTCCGCTTCCTCACCGGGGCCCGCCGCACCCTGGGAATCGACGGCGCCACGCTCGGCCACCTCATCCGCGAGCTGACCGTCACGCTCTCCGCCGACGCCCGGCTCGACCAGACCGCCCTCAGCGCATCGCAGCTCGCCGACCTCGGCTACGCGGAACTCGAAGGGCATCAGACCGGCCACCCCTGGCTCGTCCTCAACAAGGGCCGCATCGGCTTCTCCGCGAGCGACGCCGCGCGCTGGGCGCCCGAGGCCCGCCGCACCGCGCGGCTTCCCTGGATCGCGGTCCACACCGATCTCGCCGCCTACCGAGGCGTCGTCGGCCTGGACACGGCGGAGCGGCTCTACTCACGTGAGCTCACGCCCGCCACCCGGGAGTCCTTCGCGGACATACTCAGGGCACGCGGCCTCGACCCGCACGCCTATCTCTACCTGCCGGTCCATCCGTGGCAGTGGGACGACGTCGTCCTGCCCCTCTTCGCCCCTTCCGTCGCCGCGGGGACGATCGTGCCCCTCACCACCGACGGCGATCTGCGGCTGCCCCAGCAGTCCATTCGTACGTTCCTGAACGTGTCCCGTCCCGACCGGCACACCGTGAAGCTGCCGCTCTCGGTCCTCAACACCCTGGTGTGGCGCGGACTCCCGACCGAGCGCACCCTGGCCGCCCCCGCCGTCACCGCCTGGATGCACGCCCTGCGCGAAGCGGACCCCTTCCTGCGTGACGAATGCCGGGTGATCCTGCTCGGCGAGGTCGCGTCGGTGACCGTCGCCCACCCGCTGTACGACGACCTTCCCGAGGTCCCTTACCAGTACAAGGAACTGCTCGGTGCGATCTGGCGTGAACCGATCACCCGGTATCTCGCTCCCGATGAGCGCGCCCGCACGCTTGCCTCCTTGTTGCACACCGACCCGCAGGGCAAGGCCTTCGTCGCCGAGTTGGTCGAGCGCTCAGGCCTGGCCCCCGAGGTCTGGCTGCGGCACCTCTTCGCGGCGCTGCTGCCTCCGCTCCTGCAGTTCCTCTACCGGTACGGCACCGTGTTCTCCCCTCACGGGGAGAACGCCATCGTCGTCTTCGACGACAAGGACGTGCCCGTCCGGCTCGCGGTGAAGGACTTCGTCGACGACATCAACGTCAGCGCCGAGGCCCTTCCGGAGCACGCGTCGATGCCGGACGACGTCCGCGACGTACTGCTCACCGAACGCCCCGACTTCCTCACGCAGTTCATCCACGCCGGGCTCTTCGTGGGCGTCTTCCGCTACCTCGCCCCGCTCTGCCACGAGCAGCTGGGCATCCCGGAGAGCGACTTCTGGTCCCTCGTCCGCGCCGAGATCCTGCGCCATCAGGCGCGCGCCCCGCAGCTCAAGGAGCGGTACGAGATGTTCGACCTGCTGACCCCGCGCATCGAGCGGCTCTGTCTGAACCGGAACCGCCTTCACCTCGACGGATACCGCGACCGCCCCGAGCGCCCGCACGCAGCTGTGCACGGGAGCGTGCCGAACCCCCTCCACCGGCCTTGATCGAGGGATTGTCAGTGGAGACCCGTAGGGTAGTCGCGCTATGACAAAGCCCTCCCTTCCCGAGCTCCTGCACGCCGCCGTCACCGCCGTCGGCGGCACAGAGCGCCCTGGCCAGGTGACCATGGCCGAGACCGTCGCCGAGGCGATCGACGACGGCTCCCACCTGCTGATCCAGGCCGGTACCGGCACGGGCAAGTCCCTCGGCTATCTGGTGCCCGCCCTCGCGCACGGCGAGCGCGTCGTGGTCGCGACGGCCACACTGGCGCTGCAGCGCCAGCTCGTGGAGCGTGACCTGCCGCGCACGGTGGACGCCCTGCATCCGCTGCTGCGCCGCCGCCCCCAGTTCGCCATGCTCAAGGGCCGCTCGAACTACCTGTGTCTGCACCGTCTCCATGAGGGAGTGCCGCAGGAAGAGGAGGAGGGCCCCGGTCTCTTCGACCAGTTCGAGGCCGCTGCCCCCACCAGCAAGCTCGGCCAGGACCTGCTGCGGATGCGCGACTGGGCGGACGAGACCGAGACGGGGGACCGGGACGCCCTCACGCCCGGCGTCTCCGACCGCGCCTGGTCCCAGGTGTCCGTCTCCTCCAGGGAGTGCCTGGGCGCGACGAAGTGCGCGTACGGAGCGGAGTGCTTCGCCGAGGCGGCGCGTGAGCGGGCCAAGCTCTCCGATGTCGTGGTCACGAATCACGCGCTGCTTGCGATCGACGCCATCGAGGGCGCTCCGGTCCTTCCCCAGCACGAGGTGCTGATCGTGGACGAGGCCCATGAGCTGGTCTCCCGGGTCACCGGCGTCGCCACCGGAGAGCTCACCCCGGGCCAGGTCAACCGCGCTGTGCGCCGAGCCGCCAAGCTCGTCAACGAAAAGGCGGCCGATCAGCTCCAGACCGCGTCCGAGAGCTTCGAGCGGGTGATGGAGCTGGCCCTGCCCGGCCGCATCGAGGAGGTCCCCGAGGACCTCGGGTACGCGCTGATGGCTCTGCGTGACGCCGCACGCACGGTCATCTCGGCGCTCGGCTCGACCCGCGACAAGTCGGTCCAGGACGAGGACGCCGTACGCAAACAGGCCCTCGCCTCCGTCGAGTCGATCCACGACGTGGCGGAGCGCATCGCGAACGGCTCCGAGTGGGACGTCGTCTGGTACGAGCGCCACGACCGCTTCGGAGCCTCCCTGCGGGTGGCGCCCATGTCCGTTTCGGGCCTGCTCCGCGAGAAGCTCTTCAGCGACCGCTCCGTGGTCCTCACGTCGGCCACCCTCAAGCTCGGCGGCGACTTCAACGGAGTGGGGGCTTCCTTGGGGCTCGCTCCCGAGGGCACCGAGTCCGAAGACGCCCCGGTGTGGAAGGGCCTCGACGTCGGCTCGCCCTTCGACTACCGCAAGCAGGGAATTCTGTACGTCGCCCAGCACCTGGCAAGGCCGGGCCGTGAGGGCACGCGCAGCGACATGATCGACGAGCTCGCGGAGCTCATCGAGGCGGCGGGCGGCCGCACGCTCGGCCTCTTCTCGTCCATGCGTGCCGCTCAGAACGCCGCCGAGGAGCTCCGCAGCCGGCTCGACGTGCCCATCCTGCTGCAGGGCGAGGAGACGCTGGGCGAGCTGATCAAGAACTTCGCCGCGGACGAGCAGACCTGTCTGTTCGGGACGCTTTCGCTGTGGCAGGGCGTCGATGTGCCGGGTGTCAGCTGCCAGTTGGTGGTCATGGACAAGATCCCCTTCCCGCGTCCCGACGACCCGCTGATGAGCGCCCGACAGAAGGCGGTGGACGACAACGGAGGCAACGGCTTCATGGCCATCGCCGCGACGCACGCGGCGCTCCTGATGGCGCAGGGCGCGGGACGCCTCGTGCGGGCTTCAGAGGACCGTGGAGTGGTCGCCGTCCTGGACCCACGGCTCGCGACCGCGCGCTACGGCAGCTATCTCCGGGCCTCGCTTCCCGACTTCTGGTACACGACGGACCGTAATCAGGTGCGCCGCTCCTTGTCCGCGATCGACGTGGCGGCCAAGGCCGGACCCAAGGCTGCCGCTGAGGACAAGGCCGCTGACGACAAGGCCGTCGAGGAGCAGGCCACCGAGGAGTCGGCCGCCGAGGCTTAGGGCTTCGGCGCGGGCGAGCGCGGCCCTCGTACCGCCCCCGGACGCAGCAGGGCCCCGGAACCGGCGCAGTTGGTTCCGGGGCCCGGTCAGGGGCGGAGGCTCACACCCGCCGCAGCACCGCCACCACCTTGCCGAGGATCGTCGCCTCGTCACCGGGGATGGGCTGATACGCGGAGTTGTGAGGCAGTAGCCACACGTGTCCGTCCTCGCGCTTGAACCGCTTGACCGTCGCTTCCCCGTCGAGCATGGCGGCGACGATGTCGCCGTTCTCCGCGACGGGCTGGCGGCGCACCGTCACCCAGTCGCCGTCACAGATCGCGGCCTCGATCATCGAGTCACCGACGACCTTGAGGACGAACAGCTCACCGTCTCCGACCAGCTGCCTGGGGAGCGGGAAGACGTCCTCCACCGACTCCTCGGCGAGGATCGGACCACCGGCCGCGATGCGGCCGACCAGCGGGACGTACGAAGCGGCGGGCTTGCCTGCCGTGTCCGTGGGCTGGCTGCTCGGCTGGTCCGAGCCGCGCACCTCGTACGCACGCGGGCGGTGCGGGTCGCGGCGCAGGAAGCCCTTGCGCTCCAAGGCCATCAGCTGATGGGCCACCGACGAGGTGCTGGAGAGGCCCACCGCCTGCCCGATCTCCCGCATCGACGGCGGGTAGCCCCGCCGCTGCACCGAGTCCCTGATGACCTCGATGACCCGGCGCTGCCGGTCGGTGAGCCCCGAGCTGTCGGCGCGGATACCAGGAGGTCGGCCCGGTAGGGAGCGTGTGGGCTTGGGGCCCTCCTGGTTCGTGCTTGCGTCATTCATGGCATGCACCGGCTCGAGTCGGCTCTGGCGGTCCTGGGCAGTGATGGTGGCGCTGTCTGCGGTGGTGGTCACGTCTGTCGGCCCCTCTCGAGATGTTCTCCCTAGTTAGCCAACGGTAGTTGCTTTCGAAAGGTTGCGCCAAACACACGTTCGAGTGAAAAATCGCAGAATGCCTGCCGGGATCATGCGTCTGGGTGTATGGCTAACGTTCGAGCCGAATGGCATTTCGGTTCATTACGGTACGCTTCACCGCCGAGGTCGTGGCCCCCTCGGTGGGGCTCCCATACTGCCACTCATCGCCCGGTCAACCCGGCACCGCCCCCTTCTCGTGCGGCGCGCGGGGTGGGCTCGTAACCTTCACGGCGAGCCGTGGGTGTGCGACACGCGATGGGGTCGAATTTACGGCCAAACCCCAGATCTAGTGGTTGGATTGCAACCACGGCCCAGAAGTTGTGGTCCCCGGTCTTTCCAGGCCTCGGGCATCGCCTATGCTTGGGGCTGCTTCGAGGGCCTCATGGGCCTGTTGAGGCCTATGAGTCGTGTCTTGAAGGAGGGTTGGGAGTTCCATGCACTGCCCCTTCTGCAGGCACCCCGACAGTCGCGTAGTCGACAGTCGCACCACCGACGACGGCACGTCGATCCGCAGGCGCCGTCAGTGTCCCGACTGCTCCCGCCGTTTCACGACGGTGGAGACGTGTTCGCTGATGGTGGTCAAGCGCTCCGGCGTGACCGAGCCTTTCAGCCGTACGAAGGTGATCAACGGCGTACGCAAGGCGTGCCAGGGGCGGCCGGTGACCGAGGATGCCCTCGCCCTGCTCGGCCAGCGGGTCGAAGAGGCGGTGCGGGCCACCGGAAGCGCGGAACTGACCACGCACGACGTGGGTCTGGCCATACTCGGTCCGCTGCAGGAGCTGGACCTCGTGGCCTACCTGCGCTTCGCGTCCGTGTATCGGGCGTTCGACTCGCTCGAGGACTTCGAGGCTGCCATCGGGGAGCTGAGGGACCAGCGGGAAAAGCGGCTCGACGATGAGCCGCAGGGCGCCGGCGGCGAGCACGGCGCGAAAGACTGCGGGCCCGGAGGGACTGTCGAAGTCCCGGTGCCCGCCACTGCCGCCGACTGACCGGCTGAACGGCCGACGGCGGCACACACAGACCTGTTGCGGTGACCTTCGCGGGTTTCCGCGGCACCAGACAACACCGTGTCACGGGAAGAACGTGGCACTTCAGGGCGTTTTAGCCTGATACAGGGAGGCGGCATGACCGAGACGACGAGCGGCCCGGCACGAGGTTCCCGCGCCAAGGGATCCAAGGCCAGCAAGGGTCTGCGTATCGAGCGCATCCATACGACGCCCGGCGTGCATCCGTACGACGAGGTGGTCTGGGAGCGCCGAGACGTCGTCATGACCAACTGGCGCGACGGCTCGGTCAACTTCGAGCAGCGTGGCGTCGAGTTCCCCGACTTCTGGTCGGTGAACGCGGTCAACATCGTCACCAGCAAGTATTTCCGCGGGGCCGTTGGCACCCCGCAGCGCGAGACCGGCCTCAAGCAGCTGATCGACCGCATCGTGAAGACGTACCGGAAGGCAGGCGAGGACTACAGCTACTTCGCCTCGCCCGCCGACGCCGAGATCTTCGAGCACGAGCTGGCGTACGCCCTCCTGCACCAGATCTTCAGCTTCAACTCGCCGGTCTGGTTCAACGTCGGCACGCCCCAGCCGCAGCAGGTCTCCGCCTGCTTCATCCTGGCCGTGGACGACTCCATGGACTCGATCCTGGACTGGTACAAGGAAGAGGGGATGATCTTCAAGGGCGGCTCCGGCGCCGGCCTGAACCTCTCCCGCATCCGCTCCTCCAAGGAGCTCCTGTCCTCGGGCGGCAACGCCTCGGGTCCGGTCTCCTTCATGCGCGGTGCCGACGCCTCCGCAGGAACGATCAAGTCGGGTGGCGCCACGCGCCGCGCGGCCAAGATGGTCATCCTCGATGTCGACCACCCCGACATCGAGGGCTTCATCGAGACCAAGGTGAAGGAAGAGGAGAAGATCCGCGCCCTGCGTGACGCGGGCTTCGACATGGACCTGGGCGGCGACGACATCACGTCCGTCCAGTACCAGAACGCCAACAACTCGGTCCGCGTGAACGACACGTTCATGAAGGCGGTCGAGGAGGGCGGCAAGTTCGGCCTCACGTCCCGCATGACGGGTGACGTCATCGAGGAGGTCGACGCCAAGTCGCTCTTCCGCAAGATGGCCGAGGCCGCCTGGGCCTGTGCCGACCCCGGCATCCAGTACGACGACACCATCAACGCCTGGCACACCTGCCCGGAGTCCGGCCGGATCAACGGCTCGAACCCGTGCAGCGAGTACATGCACCTGGACAACACGTCCTGCAACCTCGCCTCGCTGAACCTGATGAAGTTCCTCAAGGACGACGGCCTGGGCACCCAGTCCTTCGACGCCGAGCGCTTCTCCAAGGTCGTCGAGCTGGTCATCACCGCGATGGACATCTCGATCTGCTTCGCGGACTTCCCGACGCAGAAGATCGGCGAGAACACCCGCGCCTTCCGCCAGCTGGGCATCGGCTACGCCAACCTCGGCGCCCTGCTGATGGCCACCGGTCACGCGTACGACTCGGACGGCGGCCGCTCCCTGGCCGGCGCCATCACCTCGCTGATGACGGGCACGTCGTACAAGCGCTCGGCCGAGCTCGCCGCGGTCGTCGGTCCCTACGACGGCTACGCGAAGAACGCCACGCCGCACAAGCGCGTCATGAAGCAGCACTCGGACGCCAACGCCACGGCGCCCCGCGTCGACGACCTGGACACGCCGATCTGGGCCGCCGCCACGGAGGCCTGGCAGGACGTGCTCCGCCTCGGTGAGAAGAACGGTTTCCGTAACTCTCAGGCGTCCGTCATCGCCCCGACCGGCACCATCGGTCTCGCGATGTCCTGCGACACCACGGGCCTGGAGCCCGACCTGGCCCTGGTCAAGTTCAAGAAGCTCGTCGGCGGCGGCTCGATGCAGATCGTCAACGGCACCGTGCCGCAGGCCCTGCGTCGCCTGGGCTACCAGGAGGAGCAGATCGAGGCGATCGTCGCCCACATCGCCGAGAACGGCAATGTGATCGACGCCCCGGGTCTCAAGACCGAGCACTACGAGGTCTTCGACTGCGCGATGGGCGAGCGCTCCATCTCCGCGATGGGTCACGTCCGGATGATGGCGGCCATCCAGCCGTGGATCTCCGGCGCGCTCTCCAAGACGGTCAACCTCCCGGAGACGGCCACCGTCGAGGACGTCGAAGAGGTCTACTACGAGGCCTGGAAGATGGGCGTCAAGGCGCTCGCCATCTACCGCGACAACTGCAAGGTCGGCCAGCCTCTCTCCGCCAAGAAGAAGGGCGACGGGAACGCCGAGGTCACCGAGAAGGCCGAGGACACGATCCGTGCCGCGGTCGAGAAGGTGGTCGAGTACCGCCCCGTCCGCAAGCGCCTTCCCAAGGGTCGCCCGGGGATCACCACCTCCTTCACCGTGGGTGGCGCCGAGGGCTACATGACCGCCAACTCCTACCCGGACGACGGTCTCGGCGAGGTCTTCCTGAAGATGTCCAAGCAGGGTTCGACCCTCGCGGGCATGATGGACGCCTTCTCGATCGCCGTCTCCGTGGGCCTGCAGTACGGCGTTCCGCTGGAGACGTACGTCTCGAAGTTCACGAACATGCGCTTCGAGCCGGCCGGCATGACGGACGACCCGGACGTGCGGATGGCGCAGTCGATCGTCGACTACATCTTCCGCCGCCTGGCGCTGGACTTCCTGCCCTTCGAGACGCGCTCCGCCCTCGGCATCCACTCGGCCGAGGAGCGTCAGCGTCACCTGGAGACCGGTTCGTACGAGCCCTCCATGGACGAGTCCGAGGTCGACGTCGAGGGTCTGGCCCAGTCGGCCCCGCGGCAGCCCGAGGTCCTGAAGTCGGTCGCCGTGCCGAAGGTCGAGGCCGAGAAGCCCGCTCCGCAGCAGGCGCACACCAGCGCCGAGCTCGTGGAGATGCAGCTGGGCATCCAGGCCGACGCGCCGCTGTGCTTCTCCTGCGGGACGAAGATGCAGCGTGCCGGCTCCTGCTACATCTGCGAGGGCTGCGGCTCGACCAGCGGTTGCAGCTGATTGCCGCACCGGCCTGACCTCCGGGCACTGACCGGGAGTGAAGCCTGAACGCCAAGGGCGGTGGCGCCGAGAAATCGGTGCTGCCGCCCTTGGCGTTTCTCGTGAGCCGTCAGAACTCGGTCCCCATCACCGAAGCGAAGGACGTCGGGTCGGCGTCGAACCCGCGGATGAACTCGTGGAAGGACCATGCACCCGACTCGCCCCGGGTGAACTCGGCGATCGTCGCGGCCGTATGCCCGGAGACCGCGGAGAGGTCGCTCTGTGCGAGGTCCCGGTGTCCTTCACGGATGCGCACCGCGGTGTTCGCGATGTCGCCGAACACCTTGTGCCCCTCGTGAGGCTGTATGGCCACACCGACCACCACGCGCGCGTACGTCGCCGCGAGCCGGTCGAGCTCCAGGGTCATGACCTCGTCGAAGCCGAAGCCCTGCCCTGTCTTGCTGTCCCTGTTGAGGGTGATCGTCCCGTCGGGGGCGCGGCTGTCGAAGTGCACCAGGTACACCGGGCTGTCGTACGGGGCGTCCGCGGTGTAGGTCGCGGCGATGATGTCGAGATCATGCGGCGGTGTGCCGACAGGGCTCGGATCCCACTTGAGCCCCACCTCGACCTTCTTGATCCCCTTGCTGACACTGCTCACGGAGTTCCCCCTCCTGCTGGTCCCGGCTGACGCTCACGCACAAGGCATGTCCACACGGCACGCCCTACAGACACGCTACGACGGATGACTGACATCGCTGAAGTTTCGTGGTCGGCAGGGCCGTTGGGCCCGCCGCGGGCATTTCCGGTGGCGCACGTGCACAGGCGCGACGATCATTGGACCCATGACATGGAACGGGGAAGAACTGGACATCGAGGCCTACTTGGCCAGGATCGGTCACGCAGGAGAGGCGAAGCCCGACTTCGAGACACTCCGTGCGCTCCATCGGGCGCATGTGGCGGCGATCCCCTTCGAGAACCTGGAGATGATGCTCGGCCGGCCCGTGCCGCTGGACCTGGCCGCGCTGCAGGACAAACTGGTGCGGCAGCGCAGAGGTGGCTACTGCTACGAGCAGAACCTCCTGTTCGCGGCGGTTCTGGAGCGGATCGGCTTCGCCGTCACGGGACTTGGCGCGCGGGTCAGGGCGGGCGCCTCGTCGCGTCGCGCGGTGACGCACATGCTCCTGAAGGTCGAGGCGGACGGGCGGCAGTGGCACTGTGACGTCGGTTTCGGCGCCGAAGGGCTGCTCGAACCGATCCCCATGGGGGGCGAGGGCGACGTACAAGAAGAGGTATGGCAAGACGTACGACAAGGAGAGTGGCGGTTCGGGATCGTCCAGGAAGCAAGCGGTGCGCGGGTGTTGCGGACCGAGCATGCGGACGGCTGGTTCGATCTCTATGAATACACCCTGGAAGAACGCCTTCCCGTCGACTACGTAGTGATGAACCACTACACATCGACCCACCCCAGGTCGTCGTTCATCCGCCGCCCGGTGATCCAGAGGGCCGCTCCGGAGGTGCGCCGCACCTTGGTCGGTGAGCACCTGACGGTGACGCGACCGGACGGCACATCGGACGAACGCGACGTATCCGCCGCCGAGTTGGGAGAGGTCCTCGTCCGGGAGTTCGGTATTGAACTGAACGCCGACGATTGCGCCGCGCTGATCCGGGCGCACTACGCCGGAGCGTGACCCGGGCCACGCTCGGCGCCGTACGATGGCGCGGTGCTGGTCAAGTGGATTCGCTGCACCGTGGTGGACCGACGGGGGTTCGAGCGGGGACAGCGAAAGTGGGCGGGGCTTCTGGGGGAGCCGGGGTTCCGGGGACAGGGCGGAGGGTGGAGCCGTGAGCGGCCGGGCGTGGCGCACGTCTTCGGCTTCTGGGAGAGCAGGGCCTTCTACGACTCCTTCATGGCGCGCTCCCATGACCGGCTCGCCGCCACGCAGGCAGGCACCTTCAAGGACATCCAGATCAAGCTGTTCGACCACCGTTTCGACGTGAAGACGGGCTTCGAGCCGCGCTTCGCGGACGCCGACGTGGTGCGGGTGGCGCACTGCCGGGTCCATGAGGCGCGGGTGGAGCACTTCGCGCTGATGCAGGAGAAGGTCTGGAACCCGGCGATGGCGGGCTCTCCGGGGATGGTGCGCGGGCTCTTCGGAGAGGCGCCCGGACACGAGTTCCTCGTCCTCTCGATGTGGTTGTCGGCCGCCGAGCACGGCAAGTACCGCAGGGAGCGGGTGGAGCGCCTCTCGCTGCGCGCCCAGACCGAGGCGGATGTCGCGGCGCTGGCCGGTGACATCGTGGAACTGGAGCCGTCGTGGACGGTGTGACGTCGCGCAGGATGACCTGCCGTGGCGCCGGCGGGGGTGGCGGCCGTCTACGCCGGATGGAGCCCGGACGGACGGCCGGTTGAGCCGCCCGGGAAGGGCCGATCTAGGGTTTCCTTATGGCACGTCCGCGGCGCATCTTCCTTGTCCGGCACGGCGAGTCGGCCGGAAACGCCGACGACACCGTGTACGAACGCGAGCCCGACCACGCGCTGGCGCTCACCGAGAAGGGGTGGCGGCAGGCGGACGAGACGGGCGAGCAGCTACGGGACGCAGTCGGCCAGGAGCGGGTGAGCGTGTACGTCTCGCCCTATCGCCGCACCCACGAGACCTTCCGGGCCCTGCGGCTCGACCCCGACCTCGTGCGCGTGCGTGAGGAGCCGCGGCTGCGGGAGCAGGACTGGGGGAACTGGCAGGACAGGGACGACGTCAGGCTGCAGAAGGCGTACCGCGACGCGTACGGACACTTCTTCTACCGCTTCGCCCAGGGCGAGTCGGGGGCCGACGTGTACGACAGGGTGGGGGCGTTCCTGGAGAGCCTGTACCGGAGCTTCGAGGCCCCGGACCATCCGCCGAACGTCCTCCTGGTCACCCACGGCTTGACCATGCGGCTTTTCTGCATGCGCTGGTTCCACTGGTCGGTGGCGGACTTCGAGTCGTTGTCCAACCCCGGAAACGGCGAGATGCGGACGCTGGTGCTCGGCGACGACGGCAAGTACACACTGGACCGGCCGTTCGAACGCTGGCGCGAACCCGAACCGTACGGCGTCACCGGATAGAGTGGCAGAGCGATGACCGCTGACTCCTCTCCCGACCGGCGCCTGGCCCGCGCTCTGGCCAGCCTGCGTGGACTGGCGGTGGGGGACGCGCTGGGCTCTCAGTTCTTCGTGCCCGCGAACTACCCGCTGCTGAAGCGACGGGAAGCGCCCCCAGGCCCCTGGCAGTGGACCGACGACACCGAGATGGCCTGCTCCGTGTTCACGGTCCTGGTCCGCCACGACCGGATCGACCAGGACGCGCTCGCCCTCTCCTTCGCCGAGCACCATGACTTCGACCGTGGCTACGGCCCCGCCGTGAACCGGCTGCTCAGGCAGGTCCGGGAGGGCGGGGACTGGCGGGAGCTTGCCTCCGCGCTGTTCAAGGGGCAGGGCTCCTGGGGCAACGGAGCGGCCATGCGGATCGCGCCGCTGGGCGCCTGGTACGCGGACGATCCGGAGCAGGCGACGCACCAGGCGGAGATCTCCGCGTACCCCACGCATCAGCACCGTGAGGCGGTCGTGGGGGCCATGGCGGTGGCCGCAGCCTCGGCGCTGGCCGCCGACCCCGCGGGACCGCCCGCGCCGAAGGCGCTGCTCGACGGTGTCATCGACCTGGTGCCCCGCAGCGCCGTGGGAGCGGGTCTGCGCCGGGCCCGGGACATGCTCGACTACGGAGACGCCGCGACGGTCGCCGCGGTCCTCGGCTGCGGTCGTCGAACGACCGCTCATGACACGGTGCCCTTCGCGCTGTGGTCGGCCGCTCGTGGCCTCGGCGCCTATGAGCAGACCATCTGGTCCACCGCTCAGGTGGGTGGCGACATGGACACGACCTGCGCCATCGTGGGCGGAGTGGTCGCTTCCGGCGCGGGCGGTGCGCCCTCCGCGGAGTGGCTGGAGCGGACCGAGGCGTTGCCCGGCTGGGTGCCGGTCGCGGCGGGCTGACTCCGGGGTTCCGGTGTGACTGTCACGGTCATGCCACAGCATGGCCGATGCGGCGGCCGTCGACGGTCTCGCGGCTACTGTTACCGCCAGGCCGCGAGTTGATCATGACTTGCGTGTCCTCGACGAGATGCCGGTCGCCCGGCGGCCCCGCCACGCGTGCGTGCCGTCCGCTGCACGTGCGGACCGGCCGGGAGGGGGTCCCGTGTCCGATACACCGTCCACGCCAGAGCCGTCAGATGCGGCAGATCTGCGAAAGGATCCGCCACAAGATCGCCCGGTGGATCCACCGAGAGATCCGCGGGGAGAGCCATCCGAGGCACCTGAGGAGTTCGCGGAGTCCGAGGAGCCCGAGGATTTCGAGGCACCTGAGGAGCCCGAGGACGCAGCAGCGCCCCGGCCGCGTGCCGCGGAGGGGAGACCGCAGCCTCGCGCCGACTGGGCGTACCCGGCGGGCGCGTACAAGCACGAGCCGTTCCTGGCCGACCTGCGATCGGATCCGCCCGCTCCGGTCCGGACGGGCACGCTCGGCGCGGTGCTCGCGACCGGCCTGCTGAGCATGCTGCTGCTCGGCGACGGGCTTGCACTCAACCTGCTGATCGCCGCCGTGCCCGCCGCGCTCGCCGCGTACTTCGCCGCCGAACAGGCTGGTCGCAGACCCCGGCCCTGGACGCTGGCCTGGGCGATCGGTGGCCTCGCGCTCCTTGCCGTGCCCGCGCTGCGGGACGCGGGCTGGCCCTCGTTCCTCGCCATCATCTCCGCCGTCGCGCTCGGCTCGCTCGCCCTGCACGGCTGCCGCACCTGGCCCGGAATCCTGCTCGGCCCGCTCGGTCTCTTCGACGCCGTGCTCTCCGGCCTTGGCTGGGGCTGGCGCGGGGTGCGGGGCCGCGCGAGCGGGTCCAGGAGCGGGCCCGTCCTGCGGGCGGTCGCGGTGACCGCCGTGCTGCTGCTGGTCTTCGGCGCGCTGTTCGCCGGGGCCGACGCCGCATTCGCGGGGCTGCTGGGCGATCTGATGCCCGATGCTTCCGTTTCCGACGGGCCGTGGCGTGTGCTGCTCTTCGCGGCCGGTGTCGTCGGAGCGCTCGCAGCGGCGCACACCGCTGCCTCGCCCGTGCGCTGGGACCGCCTCGTCGTGGGTCCTGGCCGGGAGCGGGGCCGCGTCGAGTGGGCGCTGCCGCTGATCGTCCTGAACTTGCTGTTCGCCGCGTTCAACGTGGTGCAGCTGGCCGTGCTCTTCGGTGGGTACGACAAGGTCCTCGAGAAGACCGACCTCTCGTACGCCGCGTATGCGCGCCAGGGGTTCTGGCAGCTGCTGCTCGCCACGCTGCTCACCCTGGTCGTCATCGTCCTCGCCCTGCGCTGGGCGCCGCGTGACGGCTCACGCGACCGTGGTCTGGTACGGGCCGTGCTCGGCACGCTCTGCGCCCTCACGCTCGTCGTGGTGGCGTCGGCGGTGCGGCGCATGGACATGTACGTCGACGCGTACGGCCTGACCCGGCTCAGGGTGTCGGTCGTGGCCGTGGAGCTCTGGCTCGGCGTGGTCATCGTGCTGATCATGGCGGCGGGGGTGTGGGGCGCCCGGTGGCTGCCGCGCGCCGTCGCCGCGAGTGCCGCGGCCGGAGTGCTGGCCTTCGGGCTCCTCTCGCCCGACGGACTCATCGCCGAGCGCAATGTCCAGCGCTACGAGGACACCGGGAAGTTCGACCTGGAGTACGCGCGAGGCCTGTCCGCGGATGCCGCACCGGCCGTCGACGGGCTGCCGGAGCCGCTGCGCTCCTGCGCCCTTGAAGGCATCGCGAACGGCCTCGGGTCCGAGCGTGCCCCTTGGTACGCCACCAGCCTGGGGGAGGCGCGGGCCAGGGAGATCATCGAGGAACGGCCGTCCGAGGCAAGCGTGCTGGACTGCGACCGTGCAGGCCTGGAGGCCTCACGCCGCTGAGGTGCGCTCTCGCGAGCCGGTCGCGAGCCGGTGGCGAGCGGGGTGGCGAGTCGGCGGCGTGGCGTGGGCGGCTTCGCTTGGGCGCGGGTGTGTGGCCGTCCACCCTCGGGTGAGTGCCGGGCCGCCCCCCCCGAGGTGGACGGCCCGGCACGTACGCTCCCGTCGTCGCGCAGTCAGCCGCTCGCGGGACCGGCCGCGCTCGCCGTGCCGGACAGTGCGTCCAGGTCGCTCTTGCGCACCCGGATCACCACCACGGCCACGACCAGGGCGAGCAGGGCCATCGCGACGGCCGGTATGAAGGCCGTCGATATCCCCTGGGACAGGACTTCGTGGCCCCAGGGCGCCGGCAGCTCGCCGGTCTTGGCGAATTCGGCCTTCTGTTCCGGCGATCCGTTCGCCATGAAGTCCGCCATCTGTTCCTTGCCCTCGTCCCGGCTCGCCGTGCCGAACACCGTGGTGAGGATGGAGAGGCCGAGTGAACCGCCCACCTGCTGCGTCGCGTTGAGCAGGCCTGATGCCGCGCCCGCCTCGTGCGGGGCGACTCCGGAGACGGCCGTCAATGTAAGGGTCACGAAGTTCAGACCCATGCCGAAGCCGAACAGCATCATCGGGCCGAGCACTCCGCTCACATACGTGCTGTCCGGGCTGACAAAGGTCTGCCAGCCCAGTCCGAGGGCGACGAGGGCCGAGCCGGTCACCATGAACGGCTTGGGACCAAGGACCGGAAGCAGCCGCTGGGAGATGCCCGCGCCCGCCACGATCGCGACCGTGACCGGCAGGAAGGCGAGACCGGCCTCGATCGGTGTGTAGCCCAGTACGTTCTGGACGAAGAGCACGATGAAGAAGAACATGCCGAACATCGCCGCGGCCAGGCTCAGCATGATCACGTACGAGCCCGAGCGGTTGCGGTCGGCGAACATCCTCAGCGGAGTGATCGGTTCCTTCGCCCGGGTCTCGATCAGGGCGAAGGCCAGGAGCAGCACGATCGCCGCGCCGAACGACCCCAGGGTGAGGCTGTCGCGCCAGCCGTTCTCGGCCGCCCGGATGAATCCGTAGACGAGGGAGGCCATGCCGAGGGTCGACGTGAGGGCACCCGCGATGTCGAAGCGGCCCGGATGGCGCTCGGACTCGCTGATGTAGAGCGGGGCGAGGAAGGCGATCAGGATGCCGATGGGTACGTTCACGAACAGCACCCAGCGCCAGTCGAGCCACTCCGTGAGCATGCCGCCGGTCAGGAGGCCGATGGCGCCGCCGCCCGCCGATACGGCCGCGAAGACACCGAACGCGCGGTTGCGCTCGGGGCCTTCGGGAAAGGTCGTGGTGATGAGTGCCAGGGAGGTGGGTGATGCGATCGCGCCACCCACGCCCTGCAGGGCACGCGCCGCAAGCAACTGCCAGGGTTCCTGAGCGAATCCACCCAGGAGCGAGGCGAGGGTGAAGACCAGGATGCCGGTCATGAAGACCCGGCGGCGGCCGAGGATGTCACCGGCGCGGCCACCGAGAAGCAGCAGGCCACCGAAGGTGAGGGTGTAAGCGCTGACGACCCAAGTGAGGTCGGTGGTGGAGAATTTGAGAGCGTCCTGAATGTGCGGGAGCGCGATGTTCACAATCGTCGCGTCGAGGACCACCATGAGCTGGCAGGCCGCGATGACGGTCAGGGCGATACCGGGTCGGCCTTCTCGGCGGGCGGCGCCGGGCCTCGGTCCTTGATCTTTGCCTAACTGAGAGGTTGTCACTATGGGTCCCCCACAAGTGCGTTAGTGAACGTCACCGTTCACTGTCTCCTCAACGGTAGCGACTCCCTATTAGTGAACGCAACCGTTCACTGACGCTGCCTCGAACCCAACGGAGTGAATTCCATGGCTACTTCGCGCTGGAGCGCCGCTACCGCTCAGACGGCCTCCCTGCGTCGGCGGGGCCCTGTCCTCGAACGTGCGATCCTCGAGGCCACGCTTGAACAGCTCAGCACCGTCGGCTGGAACGGCCTGACGATGGAAGGTGTGGCCGCGGGCGCGCAGACCGGCAAGGCCGCGGTCTATCGCCGCTGGCCGTCCAAAGAGGACCTCGTCGTGGACGCGCTGCAGGCGGGTCTGCCGAAACTGGACTCCGCGCCGGACTGCGGCGGGGTCAGGGAGGATCTCCTTCAGTTGTGCCGGCAGATGCGCGAGGCGATGTTCTCGCGGCCTGGATTCGCTCTCCGTGCCGTGCTTCACGAGTGCGACACGGTGGCGGCCGAGCGATTCCACGGGGTGATCTTCGACGGGGTCATCGCGCCGAGCGTGGAGCTGATCAAAGAGGTCGTACGCCGTGGAGTCGAGCGCGGAGAGGTGCGCCCCGAAGCCATGGGGCCCTACGTATGCGATGTCATTCCGGCGATGATGATGTACCGCTCCAAGGTGTGCGGGAGCGAATGGGGGGACGAGGAGTTCACCGAACTGATCGATCAGGTCATGGTTCCGCTGCTGCGTCGGTAGGCCTGGGTGTCGCGGGTGGCTTCGGGCGGCGTACGCTATGTGGCGCCATGCCGTACGAACCACCCACCCACACCGTCGAGCGCTCCCTTCGCGCTACCACCGGAGCGAAGATCGTTGCCGGAGTCGACGAAGTCGGGCGCGGAGCGTGGGCGGGACCGGTCACCGTCTGTGCGGCGGTCACGGGACTGCGCAGGCCGCCCGAAGGGCTCACCGATTCCAAGCTGATCACTCCCAAGCGGCGCACCACGCTCGCAGGGGAGCTGGAGAGCTGGGTCACGGCCTATGCCCTGGGGCATTCCTCGCCCGAGGAGATCGACACCATGGGGATGACCGCCGCGCTGCGGCTCGCCGCGGTGCGCGCCCTGGAGGCGCTGCCGGTGCGTCCGGAAGCCGTGATCCTCGATGGGAAGCACGACTATCTCGGGACTCCTTGGCAGGTTCGTACGGTGATCAAGGGCGATCAATCCTGTGTGGCCGTCGCCGCGGCGTCGGTGATCGCCAAGGTTCGGCGCGACAAAATGATGGCCGAACTGGGTATCGAACATGCAGACTTCGGTTTTGCGGCCAACGCCGGCTATCCGTCGCCGGTGCACAAGGCCGCGCTGGCGGAGCGGGGGCCCACCCCGTACCACCGGATGTCGTGGGCGTATCTTGATGCGCTGCCCCAGTGGCGGCATCTCAAGAAGGCCCGCAGCTGGGCGGATGGAAGCGTTCCGGAAATCGAGGGCCAGCTCGGCTTCGACTTCTGACGCTTTCGGCAGTTCCACTCGCACTCATGTGCCACCCGCTGATGCCACGCGCATCGGCATTTGATAGACAACAACGCATGCCTCTCAGTCCCGAGGAGCCTCAGATTCACGAGAGTGCCCAGGGTCCCCGCGTGACCCCGGCCAGTGGCCGCATCACGCCGACCCCCCGCCCCGTACCCGGCCCGCGTCCTGCGGCTGTGCCGCGTCCTGGCCGACCGGGCCCCGCCCGGCCGACGCCGCCGGCGCAGCGCACGCCGCGTGAGCCGGCCGCCAAGCCCGGACTGTCCGCCCAGGCTGCTTCCGGACCCGCCACCGCTCCTGCCGCACCCGCGGGTGCCGCCACGGATGCCGGTGCTTCGGTTCCGCAGATCCAGCTGATCCCGGCTTCCGTCGAGGGGGCGCTCGACGCCGCCGAGGAAGCCGTCGACCTGCTGCTCGACTCGGGCCGTGCTCCGGGTGAGGTCCTGGTGGTCACCACCGGAGACCCGCACCCGTGGGCCACGCACGAGCTGTCGTTCGGCGATGCCTCCTACTGGGCTCAGCACGACGCGGGCGACGACGTCTTCTATGCGGACGCCGCCGCCCTGGACCGTGCCGTGTCCCGCCCCGTGGTCGTCGTCGCCATCAACGGCGGCAGCGAGGAGACCGCGGTCGGCGCGCTGCCGACGGCGCTCACCCGGGCCGGAGCCCTGCTGATCGTCTGCGGTGACCCGCAGCGGATCAACGCGATGCTGGGCGCGGGCGTCTGACGTTCACCGTCTGACACCTGCGCTCCGGCTGCCGCTGTCCGACGTCCGTTGTCCGGCAGTCCCTGCCGAGGCAGGGTGTCGGGTGGTCGGCGTCGGGTGGCCGGTGTCCGTGGCATGGCCGGGTGAGCCTCGATCCGCGTGCGTTGCGCACCGCGCGACGCGCAAGCGGCGACGCCCGCCGGCCCATGCCTGTGGCCCGCCTTGCGGCGGGGGACGGCGGACGCCTCAGCGTGCCGCCGCTCGGCGCAGTACGTCGGACGCGGCACCGCCGGTGCGCGGTGGCGGCGGATCGGTTTCGGCGAAGGCCTCAGGGCTCGAGCCGGAGCTGGGCCGACGGCCGCCGCGGTTCTCG
Organism: Streptomyces sp. NPDC044044; assembly: GCF_056434405.1. NCBI lineage: Bacteria > Bacillati > Actinomycetota > Actinomycetes > Kitasatosporales > Streptomycetaceae > Streptomyces > Streptomyces sp. NPDC044044. The sequence continues at coordinate 90,408 of NZ_JBWKFG010000011.1, forward strand.
CCGAGCACCTGCCAGCCGTCACGGGTCAGCGTGATGTAGGCGCCGCACCGTAGCCCGTGCAGTGTGCAGGCGTCCCGAAGGCCCCACATCCACGCCCCGTCCTCCTGCGTCCAACGCGCGTCACCGTCACGGCAGTAGAGCAGGACGGCGGTGCGCACCGGGGTGCGGCGCCGCAGGTCGTGCGGGATGACCCGGCGCAGCTGCGCGAGCAGCGCGTTGCGGAAGACCCACCCGTCCGCCGCGCTCGGCCGCCGGGTGAACGAAGCGCTCGCCCGAAGCCGTTCCTCCGGATCGAGAACCGCGACGACGGCTGTCGCGGGCGTCGGACGATGCCGGGCATGCAGGCCGCTGACGACCTCACGCGGATTGCGCAGCAGGGGAATTCCCGCGGCTGACCACTCCGCGGGCTCAAGCATCCGGGCCAGTCCGTTGGCGGAATCGGCGGACATCTCAGCCGACGTCGAAGACTCCGACATCGATGCCGCAGCGGACGGAGGAAATCCGAAGGTCACGGTCCTCCCTTCGGCTACGCGCCCAGAGGGCGGGGTGGACTGGGGGAGCGCACCGCGGCACAGACCTGCCGGGCCACGGAAAGCCGCGCGGGAGCGGTACCAATTCTTCCCGTCGTACTGCCTTGCGGCAACGAGCAATTGGGACTGCCGACCGGTATCTGGCGATGCGCCGCCTATATCCCTGCCCATGGCGCCCCGCATCGACGCCTCCGTCAGCCTTGCACGGCCAGGACCAGCGGCAACACCCCCTTGGCTCCGGCCCGGCGGAGCATGCGCGCGGCCACCGCCAGGGTCCAGCCGCTGTCCGTCAGATCGTCGACGAGCAGAACGGGACCGCCCGCTTCCTGGAGCGCCGCGGCCAGTTCGGGAGGCACGGTCAGCGTTCCGTCGAGGGCGCGCAGGCGCTGGGCGCTGTTGCTCCTCGGCACATGTGCCGTATCGGCTCCGGCGGCGTACTCGATGGAGCCGAGCAGGGGCAGGCGGCCGATCTCGGCGATCCGGGCGCCCAGCGACTGGATCAGCTGAGGCCTGGTGTGCGACGACATGGTCACGACGCCTGCCGGCCGGGTCTGGGCGTCGGCGCCGCCTGATGCCCACCCGCCGGGACCCTTCGCCCAGTCCGCGAGGACGCCGACCACGGCCTTGGCCACGTCGTCGGGCACCGGCCCGTCAGGGGCCTGCGGGGCGAGCATCGGCCGGAGCCGGTTGCCCCATCCGATGTCCGAGAGACGCCCCAGGGCCCGGCCTTGGGAGGCCTGTTCCCCCACGGGGATACGTCCCTTGAGGTCGACGCCGACCGCGGCGAGCCCGGTCGGCCACATCCTCCGCGGCTCCACATCGACACCCGCGCGGACCAACTCGCCCTGTGCCGTGTCCAGTGCCCCGGAGGACACGGCGTCGGTGAAGCGCGCGCCCGCGCAGTTGTCGCAGCGCCCGCAGGGCGTCGCCGCCTCGTCGTCCAGCTGCCGCCGCAGGAACTCCATCCGGCAGCCGGTCGTCGTGGCGTAATCACGCATCGCCTGCTGTTCCGCCTGACGCTGCTTGGCGACCCAGGCATAGCGCTCGGCGTCGTACGCCCAGGGCATCCCCGTGGAGGTCCAGCCGCCCTTGACGCGCCGGACCGCGCCGTCCACATCGAGGACCTTGAGCATCGTCTCGAGCCGTGACCTGCGCAGCTCGACCAGCGGCTCCAGCGCGGGCAGCGACAGCGGCCTGCCCGCCTGCGCAAGGACGTCCAGGGTGCGTCGGACCTGCTCCTCGGGCGGGAAGGCGAGCGAGGCGAAGTAGTTCCAGATCGCCTCGTCCTCCTTGCCCGGAAGGAGCAGCACCTCCGCGTGATCGACGCCGCGGCCCGCACGGCCGACCTGTTGGTAGTACGCGATCGGGGAGGAGGGGGAGCCGAGATGCACCACGAAGCCGAGGTCGGGCTTGTCGAAGCCCATCCCCAGGGCGGAGGTGGCGACCAGGGCCTTCACGCGGTTGGCGAGCAGATCCTCCTCGGCCTGCTGACGGTCCGCGTTCTCCGTCTTTCCGGTGTACGAGGTGACGGTGTGCCCGCACTGCCGCAAGAAGGCGGTGATCTCCTCGGCGGCGGCCACGGTGAGCGTATAGATGATCCCGGAGCCCGGCAGCTCGGCCAGGTGGTCGGCGAGCCAGGCCAACCGGTGTGCGGCGTTGGGAAGTTGGAGCACGCTCAGGCTCAGGCTCTCGCGGTCCAGGGGGCCGCGCAGTACGAGCGCGTCCGAGCTGCCGCCGGTGCCCAGCTGCTCGGCCACGTCGGCCGTCACACGTGCGTTGGCCGTCGCGGTGGTGGCCAGGACGGGGACGCCCGGCGGCAGGTCGGCGAGCATGGTGCGCAGCCGTCGGTAGTCGGGCCGGAAGTCATGGCCCCAGTCCGAGATGCAGTGCGCCTCGTCGACCACGAGCAGGCCGGTCGCCGCGGCGAGCTTGGGCAGGACCTGGTCGCGGAAGTCCGGGTTGTTCAGCCGCTCCGGACTGACGAGGAGGACGTCCACGTCGCCGGAAGCCACCTCGGCCTGGATGGTCTCCCACTCCTCCGTGTTCGAGGAGTTGATCGTGCGGGCGCTGATTCCGGCTCGCGCCGCCGACTCCACCTGGTTGCGCATGAGCGCGAGCAGTGGGGAGACGATCACGGTGGGACCGCTGCCCCGCTCCCGCAGCAGCGCGGTGGCGACGAAGTACACGGCGGACTTTCCCCAGCCCGTGCGCTGCACGACCAGAGCCCGGCGCTTGTCGGCGACCAGCGCTTCGATCGCGCGCCACTGGTCCTCGCGCAGTCGTGGACCGTCCGACGGTGGCACTTCGCCGCTTGCGGGCGCGGGGCCGCCGACGAGGCGGGCGAGTACGGAATCGGCCGCCGTGCGCAGATCTTCGTTGCTCATGCCCCCATGCAACCCGATGGGTCTGACATTAGGCGAACGAGTCCGCCGAGCTGTGGATAACTCTTGGCGTGCCCCTGACTGCAGTTATCCACAGGGGAAACCGGAACATTGTGATCCGCGGGAGAGTCGGCGCATGGCGAACCACAGCGAACAAAACGACCCGATCGACTCCACCGACCGAATCGACTCCACCGACTCCACCGATCCCCTCGACTCCGTCAAGTCCCTCGACCCCATCGACGAGACCATGGTCACCTTGCGCACCCCGGCCGAGCTCGCGGATGCCCTGCCGTACCTGCTCGGGTTCCGGCCCGAGGAGAGCGTCGTCCTCATCGCACTGCACGGCGAACGGGGGCGGTTCGGTGGGCGGGTGCGCCTCGGTATCCCCGGGCGCGCGGAGGACTGGCCACCCATCGCGGAGCAGCTCGCGCAGTGTCTGGTGGGCGGCTGCGAGCGGCGCGGAGCCCGGCCCGACGGCATTGTCGCCTTCCTGTGCGCGGAGCCCGTCGGCGCCGAATCCGGGCAGCAGGTCATGGAGCGCCTGCGACCGCTGGCGCAAGTGCTCCGCACCGCTTGCGGAAGCCTCGACGTGCCCGTGTTCGAGGTCGTGTGCATCTCTGCGGGAAGTTTCTGGACCTACTGCTGCCCGAACAAGCAGTGCTGCCCACCTGAGGGCGTGCCGCTGCCGCGGCCCGGCACATCGGTCCTGGCCGCGGCCACGGCCTACGCCGGTGTCCAAGTGGGCGTCACTCCACGGGAGATGCGGGCGCGTCTCACCCCATGGGAGTCCGCCGCCGTGACGGACCAGGAGGCGGCACTCGACGCCGCGGGACTGGCGCTCGTGCACCGGATCCTGAAGGAGGACGGGCATGCCGAGGTCGCCGCTGACACGCTCGACCTGGCCCGCAGGATCATGGCGCGGATGACTTCCGCGCCGCCGGTCAGCGACAGGCTGGAGGCGGATCTCCAGGACGACGACCTCCTCGCGCACGACGAGGCCGCGGCGCTCATCCTCGGCCTGCAGGACCGTACGACGCGTGATCAGGCCGCGGAATGGATGGAGGGCGACGCCGCGCCACCGGCACTTCGCCTCTGGAGGGCCCTGGCCCGCCGCTGCGTCGGCGCCTACGGGGAGCATGCCGCCGCGCCGCTGTCCCTCGCGGGCTGGGTCGCCTGGTCCCTCGGAGACGCGACGGAGGGGCAGGAAGCCCTGGACATGGCGTTGAGCGCCGATCCCGGTTACACCTTCGCGCAGCTCCTGCGCCATGCCTGCGCCGGAGGCCTGGACCCCGAGCCGATCCGCCGCTGCCTCCGCAGGGAGCGAACCGACCGCGGCGCGACGGCGGTTCAGCCCGAACTGCCGCTCGTGGCAGAGCCCGTGGATCCCGCAGCAGAGCCCGCGGACCCTGCAGCAGAGCCGGTGGATGCCGCCTCACGGCGCCGCCGCCCCGCGCGCCCGAAGGGCGGCACTGGGCCGCGGGCCACCGACAGGCCGAGCACCGGGCCGCAGAACCGCCGGCGCACCATCCGGCGCGCGGCGAGGAACGACACATGAACGCGGGAGTCCGGCACCGGAGGACAGGGCAGAGACGGGCGCCAGCCGCTGCGCCGTACGCGCAAGACGGGGGCCGGCCGGGTGGCTTCCCGCCCCGTGGGCGTGACTTGGGGCGGGGCAGGTCCGTTCACCTGAGTGGCGGTACCCGTGCCTGGGTGGAGCCGCCGTACGCCCTCCCACTCCTCGCCGCGCGGACAGCGCAGAAGAAGCCGCCTCATGCCCCTGCCCGCCCCGTCTCCTGTCTCCGGCAGAGGTCCCCAGCGGCCCACGCCGACTCCATCGCGCCTGTCCGGCGCACAGGCCCCGCCTCCCGCGCCGCGGCGCCCCGCACAGCTGCCGCCCGCGCACGCCACACTGATCTGTGTCGCCATGCCCGCATTGGCGATCTCCACGGACCAGGGGCAGTTGACCGGCCGCGGGCTCGAGGGGTTCTACCGCGCGGGGCGCAGGCTGCTGTCCCGCTGCGAAGTGCGGGTGGCGGGGCGCGAGCCGGTCGCCGTGCAGGCGCGGATGCTCTCGGCCGACCGTGCCCGCTTCGTCGCGACGCTGCGTCCGTCCGCGGACGGCGGCCCGGACCCGGACGTCATCGTGGAGCGGACCCGATACGCGGACGGCATGGAGCGGATCATCCTGCGCAGCGCCTCGGCTCGCCCCCTTCGGCTGCCTGTGGAGGTGTCGCTCGGCACGGATCTGGCGGAGCTCGGTGCGGTCGCGTCCGGCACCACCGGCCCCGAACTGCCCGCCAGTGTCCACGACTCCGGCATGCGATGGTCATCGCCCGCGGGCCACTGCGCGGTCACCGCGCATCCGGCGCCCGCGGACGCGCTGGCCTCGGCGGGGCTGCTGCGCTGGGAGGTGGAGCTGCCGCCGGGCGGCACCTGGAGCCTGGAGCTGCGGGTGCGGCCGGAGGGGGCGGGTCCGGTGAGGGTGGTCGGGCACGGGACGTCGCAGTCCCTCGCCACGGCGCGGGCCGCCGGCGACGACCCCAGGGCCCGGGCCCTGCTGGACCGATCCGTGGAGGATCTGCAGGCGTTGCTGCTGCGGGACCCCGAGCACCCGACCGACGTGCACCTGGCCGCGGGGGCGCCATGGCGCTGCGGTCTCGCACCGGCCGAGGCGCTCGCGGCCGCCCGGATGGCCTTGCCGCTCGGCACCCGCATCGCCGCAGGGACGCTGCGCACACTCGCCCGCCGTCAATTGGTGGGCAAGGGGCCGCGGGCGGGCATGATCCCCGGGCCGTTGCGGAACACGGGACCGCATCTGCCGCCCGGGTGCACGGGAGTCGAGGCCACGCTGCTCTTCCCGGCGCTGCTGACGGAGGCATGGCGGTGGGGGCTGCCGGCGCAGGAGACCGAGGAGTTGCTGCCGGCGGCCGAGCGCTGCCTGCGGTGGCTGCTCGCCGCGGCCGACGACGGAGGGCGCCTGCCGGACCCGTATCCAGATGGCCCCGCGCGCTGCGAGACCCAGGCCCATGCCCACCGGGCCGCGCTGCTGGGCGCCGACCTGCTCGACACGCACGGCCGTTCGGGCGGCACCGACCTGCGGCAGTGGGCGGAGCGGCTGCGGGGCATGTTCCGGGAGGAATTCTGGGTGGAGGACCGGGCGGGTGGCAGGCCCGCCGCGGCTCGCCTGGCCGACGGCCGCCCCGTGCCGCTGCTCACCGGCGGCGCCGCCCACCTCCTCGACACAGGTCTGCTCGGGTCGGGCGTGCTCGCGCCGGGCCTTCTCGACAAGGTGCGGACCGAGCAGCTCGCCCGGCTCCTCGGCGGGCCCGCCATGGACTCGGGGTGGGGGCTGCGGAGCCTGGGCGTCAAGGAAGCCGCGTACAACCCTTTCGGACATCGTGGCGGGGCGGTCCGTGTCCATGAGACGGCGGTCGCCGTCTCGGGTCTGGCCGCCGCCGGATACGAGAAGGAGGCGAGCGCACTATTGCGCGGGGTGATGGCGGCGGCCGAGACGTTCGGCCACCGGCTGCCTGAGATGTACGCGGGGGAGCAGCGCACGGAGGGCAGTGCTCCGTTGCCGCATCCCGCTGCATGTCGCCCGGCGGCCACGGCCGCGGCCGCCGGGGTGCAGCTCCTCACGGCGCTCGCCGGGATCCGTCCCGACGCCCCGTCGGGCACGGTGACGCTGAGGCCGGTCCGCAGCGCACCCCTGGGGGAGCTGGGGCTGACGGCGCTGCGCGTCGCGGGGGCCCCGTTCTCCGTACGTGTCAGCAGGCTCGGTCTCGCCATGGTCGAGGAGGCGGCCGACGGGCTGCAGCTGGGGGTGTGACCCACGGGAGGAGTGGCTGCGGCCGATGTGGCGTGAACCTGACCCCGGCCCCGGGGAATCGAGCCGGGATCGGATGCCGGAGGAGCTGTTTATCGTCAGGCAGACGACTATGATCGCGGCATGTCGCCCTACGACCCGTCGGCCTTCCCGCCCTTTGCTGTCACCGTCGATCTGGTCGTGCTGACCGTGCGCCGCCACGCGCTCTGCGCGCTTGCCGTACGCCGGGGCGAGGCGCCGTTCCAGGGCCGTTGGGCGCTCCCCGGCGGATTTGTGCGCGACGACGAGGATCTGTCGGCCGCCGCCGCGCGGGAGCTGGTCGAGGAGACGGGGCTGTGCGCCCATGCTCCGGACACCCCGGTCCAGGTGAACGGCGCGCACCTGGAGCAGCTCGCCACGTACGGCGATCCCAAGCGCGATCCGCGGATGCGGGTCGTCAGCGTCGCCCATCTCGCGCTGGCTCCCGATCTGCCCGCACCACGGGCCGGCGGTGATGCGCACAGCGCGCGTTGGGCGCCGGTCGAGGCGCTGCTCCACCAGGGCGGTTACGGCCGCGAGGACGAGCAGGCGGCGCCGCTCGCCTTCGACCACGCGCAGATCCTGGCCGACGGTGTGGAGCGCGCCCGTTCGAAGATCGAGTACTCCTCGCTGGCGACGGCCTTCTGCCCGCCCGAGTTCACCGTCGGTGAGCTGCGCCGGGTGTACGAGGCCGTGTGGGGCGTCGTGCTCGACCCGCGAAACTTCCACCGCAAGGTGACCGGCACGCCGGGCTTCCTCGTCCCCACCGGGGGTACCACCACTCGCCAGGGCGGCCGCCCCGCCCAGCTCTTCCGCGCGGGCGGCGCGACGCTGCTCAACCCGCCGATGCTGCGCCCCGAGGTCTGAGGCCCGCGCCACGGACCACGCGCTGGTCACCTGTCGGTCCGGCCGTCTGATGGACACCCGCGGCCCACACCCTGACCGAAATGACGGAAATATCGCGTTATCTTGCTGATGTACCCACGGGGTTCGTCCGTCCCCGACCCGGCGGACGAACCCTGGCCGCCGAGCGATCGCACATCCCGCGAGAGAAGCGATGATCCAGGCCATCGGACTGACCAGCAATCCCCGCCAGGAGCTGCCGCCCGCCGTCGACGACGTGTCCTTCGAGGCGCGAACAGGCCGTGTCACGGCGCTGCTCGGCGCGCAGGGCGCCGGCAAGACGACGGCGCTGAGGCTCATGCTCGAAATCCAACAGGGCCGAGGAGTCACCTACTTCAGAGGGCGTCCGCTGCACCGCATCACCCATCCGTCGCGCGAGGTGGGCGTCCTGCTGGGCGAGGTTCCGGGACACCCCGGCCGCACGGTCCGCGGGCAACTGCGCATGCTCTGCGCCGCCGCCGGTGTGCCCGTCCAGAGAGCCGACGACGTACTCGAAGTCGTCGGTCTCGTCAGCCTCCGCGATCAGCGGCTCGGCACGCTCTCGCGCGGCATGGACCGCCGTCTCGGCCTGGCCAGCGCGCTGCTCGCCGACCCGCACACCCTCGTCCTCGACGGTCCCGCCGACGGGCTCTCGGCCCGGGAGGGCGGGTGGCTGCACGGCATTCTGCGCGCGCACGCCGCGCAGGGGGGAACCGTCCTGTTCTCCACGGCCGACGCCAAGGAGGCCGCACGGACCGCGGACCGGGTCGTCACGCTGGAAGCGGGCCGCCTGGTCGCCGACCAGGACGCCGGGGAATTCGCCCGCACCCGGCTGCGCCCCCGGGTCGCGGTGCGCAGTCCGCACGCCGCGCGCCTCGGCGCGCTGCTGTCCAAAGAGGCTCGTGCCGGTCAGCGCTCCATCGAGGTGGTGAAGGAGGACGGCAACCGGCTTTCGGTGTACGGCAGCAATTGCGCCGACATCGGGGAGACGGCGTTCCGCCACGGAATCCTCGTCCATCAACTCGCCGACGAGATCGGGGATGCGGGGCCCGCTGCCGCGGAGCCGACGCCCCCGGCGCCCTCTCCCGTGCCCGAACCCGGAATCGAAGCCTCTGGTGAGCAGCAGGCCGCGGCAGGGGGCGCGCTGCCCGAGCCCGAGCCCGAGCCCGAGTCCGAGATCGAGATCGGGACCGAGGTGGAGGCCGAGATCGGGTCCGAGGCGGAGGTGGAGGCCGAGCCCGGGACCATGCCCACGACGAAGAACCTCATCCCGCTCGCCACCACGGACCCGCTCGCCACCACGGACCGGCTCGCCACCGCTGATCCGTTCGCCGCCACGAACCCGGCCGCTGTCACCGCCCCGCGGTCTCCCGCGGCTCCATCTCCCTTGCCGCCCCCCATCTCGGTCCGGCCCGCCCGCAGCCCCCTTCGCCCCTTGCGCTACGAGCTGCGCCGCGCCGCCGGTGTCGGCACCGGGTACCTCACCACGGCCGCCGTGCTCGCCGTCTCCGCCGTCCTCTGCGTCTTCCTCGCCAGGAGCGGTCACACGCCGCAGCCGCTCCTGCTCGCGGCCTGGCCCCAGGAACTCCCCTTGCCGCCCGCAGCGCTTGGCGCCGGGCTGCTCGGCGCCCTCGCCTTCGGTGAGGAGTTCCGCCATCCCGCCCTTGCCGCCGACCGGGGCACCGTCCCCCGCCGCCTGGGGCTGCTCTCAGCCAAGTTGCTCGTGGCGGCGGTCACCGCGCTCCTGCTGAGCCTGCTCGTCCTGGCCTCCGACGCCGCACTGCTCCACCTGGTATACGGAGAGGAGGTCGCGAAGGTTCCCGCTGACTGGCTTTCACTGGGCGCGAGTTGGATCGCTCTGGTGGCGGGGTGCGCCTGGGCGGGGGTGCTCGCCGGAGGCGTCTTCCGGTCCACGACCGCCGGCCTCGCCGCGGTTCTCGCGGTGCCGATCGTCGTCGTACCCCTCGTACAGAAGGCCTTGGAGGGACCGTCTGTGCGATCGGCGGCGGGGCTGCCGGGGAGGCTGCGCGATCTCGCGCTGGTGCAGTGGCCGTTCGGTGTCGAGCGGTATCTGGCCGGCGGAGTCCGGATGGTCGCCCAACCTGTGGGCAGCGCCCTGATGTTGTCCGTGACCGCTCTGCTCTGCGCATATCTGCTCACGGGGATGCGCGGCAGAGCCCGATAGCGACCGTCCGGCGCTTCTGTTCCCGTGCTGCGCACAACTCCCCGGAGAACGCCCATTTCTTTCCGATAAGGCGTCAATTGCGGCGGGGTAAGCGATCACCCTTTCGTGTGCTTTTCACCAAAGACCTCAAGGGAGTTGGGAGCCACGCCGACAAAGGATCCGTGAGTACCCTTGCGCACACCATGATGACCGCCGCCCGCTCCGCAGACTCCGGCCTCGCCGGCCCGGGCGAACTCGACCGCTACCCCTACGCCGAGGCCCCCGGTGCCGACCGTGTCGTCGCGCCCTCGTGGGACAGCGCCGACCACGATCTCGGCCGCGTGGGCCGGCGTACCGCGGGCAGCCGCGGCCGCGGGCTGCACGGCCAACTCGTCCAGCAGCTCGGCCAGATGATCGTCTCCGGCGATCTGGGTGCCGACCGCCCGCTGGTGCCCGAGGAGATCGGCCAGCGTTTCGAGGTCTCCCGCACCGTCGTCCGGGAATCACTGCGCGTACTTGAAGCCAAGGGACTGGTCAGCGCCAGGCCCAATGTCGGGACGCGCGTGCGGCCCGTCAGCGACTGGAACCTCCTTGACCCGGACATCATCGAGTGGCGTGCGTTCGGGCCGCAGCGCGACGACCAGCGCCGCGAACTCAGCGAGCTGCGCTGGACGATCGAGCCGCTCGCCGCCCGGCTCGCCGCGGGCCACGGCCGCGAGGAGGTGCAGCAGCGGCTCGCCGACATGGTCGAGATCATGGGCCACGCCCTAAGCCAGGGCGACGGGATCACCTTCTCCCGTGCCGACGCGGAGTTCCACTCGCTGCTCATCCAGCTCGCGAGCAACCGCATGCTGGAGCACCTGTCCGGCATCGTCTCGGCGGCGCTCCAGGTGTCGGGCGGCCCGGTCACCGGCTGCGACCGTCCCACCGAGGCGTCCCTGGTCCACCACTCGCGGATCGTCGACGCCCTCGGGGCGGGCGACGGACCCGGTGCCGAGGCCGCCATGCGCCAGCTGCTCACCGTCCACCCTGAGGTGGAGCGCGTCGTGCCCGCCCCTCGCGAGCACTGACGGGCCTGGTCTGCGTCCGTACGGCCCGCTCATGCGCCTCGCGGCCCGACCTCATCACTCCGTTGGCGCGGTACCGTCGCCGGGCTTCTGCGGGTTCCTCGGGGATCCGGCAGGGACCCGGCGACGCGGCCGTTGCCGTCTGGAGGGCCATTACGGCCTAGGTCTGGACGGTTCTGACCGTATCTAGCTGCTTTTGAGCGCTTACGGGGTGTGACTCGGGCCACGTAGATTGGGCGTAACGCTCGTCGGGGCAGCGCGATGACCTAAGAGGTGATAGCCGAGGAGGGAATACAGCAGTCGTTCGCGGCGCTGTGTAGCTCCCCGGCCCCGCCTGCGCCGTCGGCCCATACCCAGTCGTCGGTCGTCGGTCCTGGTCCACAATGGACGGGGCCGGAAGCCGTTTTCCAACGTTCCGAGAGGTTGTTCGTGTCGGCCAGCACATCCCGTACGCTCCCGCCGGAGATCGCCGAATCCGTCTCTGTCATGGCGCTCATCGAGCGGGGAAAGGCTGATGGGCAGATCGCCGGCGATGACGTGCGTCGTGCCTTCGAAGCTGACCAGATTCCGGCCACTCAGTGGAAGAACGTTCTGCGCAGCCTCAACCAGATCCTCGAGGAAGAGGGTGTGACGCTGATGGTCAGTGCCGCGGAGCCGAAACGCCCCCGCAAGAGCGTCGCAGCGAAGAGCCCGGCCAAGCGCACCGCGACCAAGACCGTCGCGGTCAAGACGGCCACGGCTAAGCAGGCCACCGCGACCGCCGCCCCCGAGGCGTCGGCCGCAGATGTCGCAGCTGAGGACGCGCCCGCGAAGAAGGTCGCAGCCAAGAAGACGACGGCCAAGAAGGCCGTCGCCAAGAAGACCGTCGCCAAGAAGGCGACGGCAAAGAAGTCGTCCAAGCAGGACGACGAGATGGTGGACGACGAGGCCACCGAGGAGACCCCGGCCAAGGGCAAGCCCGGTGAGGGCGAGTCCACGGAAGAGGGCCCTCAGGCAGGCTTCGTACTGTCCGACGAGGACGAGGACGACGCCCCGGCCCAGCAGGTCGCCGCGGCCGGCGCCACCGCCGACCCCGTCAAGGACTACCTGAAGCAGATCGGCAAGGTCCCGCTCCTCAACGCGGAGCAGGAGGTCGAGCTCGCCAAGCGCATCGAGGCCGGCCTGTTCGCCGAGGACAAGCTGGCGAACGCCGACAAGCTCGCGCCGAAGCTCAAGCGCGAGCTGGAGATCATCGCCGAGGACGGGCGCCGCGCCAAGAACCACCTCCTGGAGGCCAACCTCCGTCTGGTGGTCTCGCTGGCCAAGCGCTACACCGGCCGCGGCATGCTCTTCCTGGACCTCATCCAGGAGGGCAACCTCGGTCTGATCCGCGCGGTCGAGAAGTTCGACTACACCAAGGGCTACAAGTTCTCCACGTACGCCACTTGGTGGATCCGTCAGGCGATCACCCGCGCCATGGCCGACCAGGCCCGCACCATCCGTATCCCGGTGCACATGGTCGAGGTCATCAACAAGCTCGCGCGCGTGCAGCGCCAGATGCTCCAGGACCTGGGCCGTGAGCCCACCCCGGAGGAGCTGGCCAAGGAACTCGACATGACCCCGGAGAAGGTCATCGAGGTCCAGAAGTACGGCCGTGAGCCGATCTCCCTCCACACCCCCCTGGGTGAGGACGGCGACAGCGAGTTCGGTGACCTCATCGAGGACTCCGAAGCGGTCGTTCCGGCCGACGCGGTCAGCTTCACGCTCCTTCAGGAGCAGCTGCACTCCGTGCTCGACACCCTGTCCGAGCGTGAGGCGGGCGTGGTCTCCATGCGCTTCGGTCTCACTGACGGCCAGCCGAAGACCCTCGACGAGATCGGCAAGGTCTACGGAGTGACGCGTGAGCGCATCCGTCAGATCGAGTCGAAGACGATGTCGAAGCTGCGTCACCCGTCGCGTTCGCAGGTCCTGCGCGACTACCTCGACTAGTCACCAGCGCTCCACAAGGAAGACCCGAGGCCTCACGTGAGGCTTCGGGTCTTCTGTTTGTCCGATGTGTTCGCCCTGGCAGCGGACGCGCGTGGCGCGGGTGCGGGGTGCGCCGCGCTGGATCACTGTGGGTGTGCCATGGCAACCCAGAGTGAGGAGATCGCATGCCTCGTCCTTTCGCCCGAACATTTACGGCGGCATTGGCCCTTGTCGCCCCGGTGGGGGTGCTGCCGCTGGCCTTTCCGGCCCCCGCGGTGGCCGACAGCGTCGTCATCGGGGGCAGTCCCGTCCGAGTGGCCGACAGTCCCTGGGTGGTGGCGCTGTCCAGCCGTGACCGGTTCGGGGGTACGCGCTCGGGACAGTTCTGCGGAGGCGTGGTGGTCGGGCGCTCGACGGTCCTCACGGCTGCGCACTGTCTGGGTGAGGAAGTCCTGGGAGTGCCGCTGCGCGAGATGAGGGACCTGAAGGTGATCGTGGGACGGCAGGATCTGGGCACGTCCAAGGGGCGTGAGATTCCGGTACGTGAGGCATCGGTCAATCCGGAGTACGACAGCTTCTCGAACTCCGGTGACGTCGCGGTGCTGTCGCTGGCGAGCCCGCTCCCGAAGGGCTACGCGATCCCCATGGCCGGGGAGGGCGATCAGGCGTACGAACCCGGCACGCGTGCGGCTGTCTACGGGTGGGGTGACACAACGGGAGCGGGTGATTACGCGCGTACGTTGCGCTCCGCGCAGGTGCGAGTACTCCCTGATGCGACATGCGGGGAGGCCTACCCGGGAAATTCTGACGGAACGTACGCGGCCGCATCCATGCTGTGCGCGGGGGAACTTGAGGGCGGGCGGGACGCCTGCCAGGGGGACAGCGGCGGTCCGCTTGTCGCGCGCGGGCGGCTCATCGGCCTGGTGTCGTGGGGGAGCGGCTGTGGGCGAGCCGGGAGTCCAGGGGTCTATACGCGGATCTCTGGCGTCGCGCAGGACATGTCTCTGCGCGGCTGAAATTACGGGAGTTGTCCGCGCGGCGGGTGTGCGTCGCCGCTGGAGACCGCCGAGGAGGCGCCTGGGTGCCCGTCTAACGAGAGCGGGCGGCCGCCCCTGGGGTTGGCAGGGTCGGCCGCCCGGTCACCGGCCTGGCGTGCGCCGGATGGCTCGTCGTGGGTGCGAGGTGTCAGTGTTCCTCGTCGTTGGTCTCCGGGGCGGCCGTCAGCCGCTCCGTCTCGTCCTGTATCTCAGCGGCGATCTTCTTGAGTTCCGGCTCGAACTTGCGGCCGTGGTGGGCGCAGAAGAGCAGTTCACCGCCGCTCAACAGGACGACGCGCAGGTATGCCTGGGCGCCGCAGCGGTCGCAGCGATCAGCGGCCGTCAGGGGGCTCGCGGGGGTCAGAACAGTAGTCACGTCGCCTCTTCTCTAGCTCGACGAGCTGTCGTACCAGGGTCAACATCCAACCAGGCCGAAAACGTTCCCGCTCGTGGCTTTTCCTCGAAGTTTTTTCCGAGGCGGCTGTCTGCTGCCGGTTGGCGGCGAATGTGCCGTATTACGTCTCTTACGTGTCTTACGGTTTCGCGCTGGATGTCAGGTCGGTCGTCCGCCGGTTGGGTTGCCGGTTGTTCATGAGGACGTGCCCGGAGCCTAAATGGTTCATGCCTGGAAGGGAACGTGACGTGCGCTTCACTCCATCGAGGGATCGAACAAGCGTACGGTGCTGGACTAGTGTGAGTTGAGACGAGGGTGGCGTGACAACGGCTCTACCAGGCCTCGGTACCCTCTGAGCGGCAACCGAAGCCGGGTCCTTACCCCAAAGGACCCCTTTTGAAATTCAGCGAGGAGCGAACCGCGTGACCGCCGAGACGTCCGTGCCGTCCACAGCGTTGCTGACCGGAGCAGACCGGGACGGTTCCAACTACACCGCGCGGCACCTGCTCGTCCTGGAGGGGCTCGAAGCCGTTCGTAAGCGTCCGGGCATGTACATCGGGTCGACGGACAGCCGTGGCCTGCTGCACTGCCTCTGGGAGATCATCGACAACTCCGTCGATGAGGCCCTGGGCGGCTACTGCGACCACATCGAAGTCATCCTCCACGACGACGCCTCCGTAGAGGTCCGGGACAACGGCCGAGGCATCCCGGTGGATGTCGAGCCCAAGACCGGCCTCTCCGGAGTCGAGGTCGTCATGACGAAGCTCCACGCGGGCGGCAAGTTCGGCGGTGGCTCGTACGCCGCCTCCGGCGGCCTGCACGGCGTGGGTGCCTCCGTGGTGAACGCCCTGTCCGCGCGCCTCGACGTAGAGGTGGACCGCGCGGGGCACACCCACGCGATCAGCTTCCGTCGCGGTGTCCCCGGAGCCTTCGCCAAGCCCGGCCCCGACGCCGACTTCGACTCGTCGGCCAAGCTGCGCAAGGCCAAGAAGATCCCCAAGACTCGTACGGGTACGCGTGTGCGGTACTGGGCCGATCGCCAGATTTTCCTGAAGGACGCCAAGCTCAATCTGGAGACGTTGCATCAGCGTGCGCGGCAGACGGCGTTCCTGGTGCCGGGTCTGACGATTGTGGTGCGTGATGAGTACGGTCTGGGCGAGGGCGGCTCCAAGGGTGAGGAGTCCTTCCGTTTCGACGGTGGCATCAGCGAGTTCTGTGAGTATCTGGCGCAGGACAAGGCCGTCTGCGACGTCCTGCGGCTGTCCGGGCAGGGCAGTTTCAAGGAGACCGTGCCGGTCCTGGACGACCACGGCCAGATGACGCCCACCGAGGTCACCCGTGATCTCGTCGTGGATGTGGCGATGCGCTGGGGCACGGGCTATGACACGACGCTGCGGTCCTTTGTGAACATCATCGCCACGCCCAAGGGCGGTACTCATGTGTCGGGCTTCGAGCGTTCGCTGACGAAGACGATGAATGAGGTGCTGCGCTCGCAGAAGGTGTTGCGGGTGGCTGAGGACGACATCGTCAAGGATGACGCTCTGGAGGGGCTGACCGCGGTGGTCACGGTGCGGCTTGCCGAGCCGCAGTTCGAGGGGCAGACCAAGGAGGTGCTGGGCACCTCGGCGGCCAACCGGATTGTCGCCAATGTCATCGCCAAGGAGCTCAAGGCGTTTTTGACGTCGACCAAGCGTGATGCGAAGGCGCAGGCGCGGGCGGTGATGGACAAGGCGGTGGCGGCGGCTCGCACGCGTATCGCGGCCCGTCAGCACAAGGATGCCCAGCGCCGTAAGACGGCCCTGGAGTCGTCGTCGCTGCCGGCGAAGCTGGCGGATTGCCGCAGTGATGATGTGGAGCGCAGCGAGCTGTTCATCGTGGAGGGTGATTCGGCGCTGGGTACGGCCAAGCTGGCGCGGAACTCGGAGTTCCAGGCTCTCCTGCCGATTCGCGGGAAGATTCTCAACGTTCAGAAGGCGTCCGTGACGGACATGCTGAAGAACGCCGAGTGCGGCGCGATCATCCAGGTCATAGGGGCGGGGTCGGGGCGGACCTTCGACATCGATGCGGCTCGCTACGGGAAGATCATTCTTCTGGTGGATGCCGATGTGGACGGTGCGCACATCCGGATTCTGCTGCTGACGCTGTTCCAGCGTTATATGCGTCCGATGGTGGAGGCGGGCCGGGTTTTCGCGGCGGTGCCGCCGTTGCACCGGATCGAGCTGGTGCAGCCGAAGAAGGGCCAGGACAAGTACGTGTACACGTACTCGGACAACGAGTTGCGTGAGACGTTGCTGGAGTATCAGCGCAAGGGGATCCGGTTCAAGGATTCCATCCAGCGTTACAAGGGTCTGGGTGAGATGGACGCGGACCAGCTCGCGGAGACGACGATGGATCCGCGTTATCGCACGCTGCGGCGGGTCAACATCGGTGACCTGGACGCCGCCGAGCAGGTCTTCGATCTCCTGATGGGCAACGACGTCGCACCCCGCAAGGAATTCATCACCAGCTCAGCGGCCACACTCGACCGTTCGCGCATCGACGCGTAGCCCTCGCGCGACGCCGGCGTGTTCCGCTCTTGTGGACGCGCCGGCTCGCGTGATCCAGCTCGCGTGGCCCGGCTCGCGTGACACTGCTCCGTTCCGCGATGCGGGACGCACTCCACCCGTGGGTGGAGCCCTCGGCTCCACCCACCTTCCACCCCTGCTCCGATGTTCTGACCAGGTCTTTTCCGTAGCGTCGAAGGCGTCGATCCTCCTCGGATCGGCTCCGCACTTCCTCGTCCCACGGAGGCCGTCATGTCTGGGCTCGCCAATGTTCTGGTGGTCTGCGCCGTCGTCGCGTTGGTGATCGTGCGTCAGTTCAAGGCGCAGCAGATCACCGCGGACAGGCGCTGGTGGGTCATACCAGCTGTGCTGGTCTTCCTTGCCGTGCGCGAGCCCGACGTGCTGGATCCCCACCACCAGGCGGCGGCCATCGCCCTGCTCGGTGCGGAGCTGCTGGTCGGTCTGGCCATCGGCTTCGGCTGGGCGCGGACCACGCATGTGTGGACAGCGCCGGACGGTGCCGTGTGGGGCAAGGGGACCAAGGCCACCGCCATCGTCTGGGGCGTCGGGATCGGGCTGCGGCTCGGTCTCTTCGGTATCGGTGCGCTGGTGGGGGTGCGGCAGGGCAGTGCCGCTCTGATGCTGGCTCTCGCGGCCACGCTCCTGGTGCGCAGCGGCATGCTGGCGCAGCGGGCCGGCCTGCTCCGCCCGGCGTACGGTGTTGCGGACGCGGCGTTCGAGCCGATGCGGAAGGACCCCGTGTGATCTCGGACCGGTGGATGAGATGGCCCTCCCGGGAAGTGCTCACCAGGGAAGGGCAGAGCCTCGCGCGGCTGTGGTTCGTCAGGGTCCTGCGGGTGGTGATCGCGGGCAGCCTGCTGTGGAACGCGTTCCATCACGACAGGGGCTGGCGCCTGGCGGCCGGGGTCGGCCTGGTCGTGCTCTGCGCCGGGCTCGCCTGGGCGTTCTTCCGCGCCTCGTTCGACCATCGGCTGTGGCTCTCCGTCACTCTGCTGGTCCTGCTGATGGGGTGCGGGTATGCCGCCCAGATGGGCGACTGGAAGGTGCTGGCGCTCGTCCTCTGGTGCGGTACGGCAGTCCTGTCCCTGGAGCGGTTGCCGCTGCTGGTGGCCGCGGTCTGTGTGCCCTTGGCGATGGCCGCGTTCGCGGCGTACAACAACGACAACTGGCTCGTCACGGGCCTCATCGTCGTCGGGCTCGCCCTGGCCGGGTACACCCTGCGGCTCGACGCCGACGCGCGGGGCAACGCCCAGCGGCTGCTGGCCCAGGAGCGGGCGGCCCGCACCGCGGAGGCCGAGACGGCCGCGCTGGCGGAGCGGGCCCGCATTGCCCGGGAGATCCACGACGTGCTCGCGCACAGCCTCTCCGCGCAGCTCGTCCACCTGGAGGCGGCGCGTCTGCTGATCGAGGGGGAGGCGACACGCGACCAGATTCTTGAACGCGTGGTGGCGGCGCGGTCCATGGCCCGCGAAGGGCTCGAGGAGACCCGGCAGGCACTCTCCGCGCTGCGCGGCGAGATGACGCCGGTCGAGGACTTCTTGCGCGAACTGGTCGCCTCGGAAAGGGCGTCGGTGTCCGTGACGGGGGCGCGGCGCGCTCTGCCCGCCGAGGCGTCACAGGCGGTGCGCCGCGTCGCGCAGGAGGCCCTGACGAACGTCCGCAAGCATGCGCCGGGCGCCAAGGTGTTCGTGCGTCTCGCGTACGAAGAGGGTGAAGTGACACTGGACATACGGGATTCGGGCGGGGCGCCGGGCGAACTCGCCGCCTCCGGAGCCGGGTACGGTCTGCTCGGAATGCGGGAGCGGGCCGAGCTGCTGGGTGGCTCCCTGACGGCCGGGCCTGGTGAGGAAGGCTTCATCGTGACGCTGAAGGTGCCCACATGACGACGGAGGGCGGCGCCAAGGCGCCGGCACGGGTGATCGTGGTCGACGATCAGACCGTGGTGCGCGAGGGCATCGTGATGCTGCTGGGGCTGTTGCCCGGTATCGAGGTCGTCGGTTCCGGGGGTGACGGCGAGGAGGCCGTTCAGCTCGTCGCCGAGCTCGCCCCGGATGTCGTCCTGATGGACCTGCGCATGCCTCGGGTCGACGGCGCGGAGGCCACCCGCCGCATCCGTGCCGAGTACCCGGGAACGCAGGTCGTCGTGCTGACGACCTTCGCCGACGACGACTCCCTGTTCCCCGCGCTGAGAGCCGGCGCGCGCGGCTATCTGACCAAGGACGCCGGTGGGGACGAGATCGTGCGGGCGGTGGAGGACGTGCTCTCGGGCGAAGCGGGACTCTCGCCGCAGATCCAACGGCGCTTGCTGGAGCGGCTTTCGGAGTCCGAGCTGCCCGCGCCCGCACCGGAGCCGCCCGACGGCCTCACCCCGCGCGAGACCGAGGTGCTCGTCCTGATCGCCGAGGGGATGACGAACCAGGAGATCGCCCGCGCGATGCACGTCTCCACCGCGACGGTGAAGACGCACATCAACAACCTCTTCGCTAAGACGGGCCTCAAGGACCGCGCGCAGGCGGTCCGTTACGCCTACGGACACGGACTCGCCAAGCCCCCGAGCGCCCGGCCCGGCTGAGCGGGTCTTTGATGAGGTCCCTTCACCTGATGGGGTGAAGTGAAGGGAGAGAAGAGTCAGGGATCTTCCCGTTCTGTCCATCCTTGGGCACGCGGCCGAACAAGGCTGCGGACAAGGAGAGTTCGGTGGAGAAGCACGACGGGCGCGATGCCGGGCAGGCGCGGACCGGTGATCCGAGGGATCCCTGGTACGACGCGCTTGCGTCCGGCTGGGGCGAGTTGGACGGCACGGGTGCGCCGGCGCCCGTGGTGCCGCCCCGAGCCGCGCCGGAGCGGATCGCGAGTGCGGCCGACATCTATCTGGAGGTCCAGCGCAGTGCTGCCTTCCAGGAGGTGCGCGGCCGGTATCGGCGGTTCGTCGTCCCCGGGGTGGCCGTCTTCTTCACCTGGTACGTCGCGTATGTAGTGGCCGCGACGACGGCGCCCGGTCTCATGGCGCGGCCCGTCAGCGGATCCGTGAATGTCGCGATGCTCGCGGGGCTCGGGCAGTTCCTCTCGACCTTCCTGCTGACCTGGGCTTATGCCCGGCATGCCCGGCTGAGGAGGGATCGCGCGGCGCTCGATCTGCGCTGGGCCGTCTTCGAGCAGAAGCGGGAGCAGGACCAGAAACGGGTCCAGGAGCAGCGGGAGCACGACCAGCGGAGCGAGCAGGAACCGGCCCGGGGGAGTGAGCGATGACCGGGGACCACCAGACGCTGGCACTCCTGTTGTTCGGCGTGTTCGTGGCCGTCACGCTCGCCATCACAACGTGGGTGAGCCGCAACCGGCATGGCTCGGCGGAGGAGTTCTACGCGGGCGGGCGGCTCTTCTCGCCCATGGAGAACGGTTTCGCCATCGCGGGCGACTACATGTCGGCCGCCTCCTTCCTCGGCATCTCCGGGTTGATCGCGCTCTTCGGGTACGACGGGCTGCTCTACTCAGTGGGCTTCCTCGTCGCCTGGCTTGTAGTGCTGTTCCTGGTGGCCGAACTGGTGCGCAACTGCGGCCGGTTCACCCTCGCCGACGTCGTCGCCGCCCGGATGAAGGAGCGGCCCGTGCGCATCGCGGCGGGAACTTCCTCCGTGACCGTGTCCGTTCTCTATCTGGTGGCGCAGATGGTGGGGGCGGGCTCACTGGTCGCGCTGCTGCTGGGCGGGACGAGCGGGGCGGCGCAGGCCTGGACGGTGATCGGCGTCGGCGCGCTCATGGTCATCTATGTGTCGTTGGGAGGGATGCGGGCCACCACCTGGATCCAGATCGTCAAGGCGGTCCTGCTGATGTGCGGCGCGATCGCGCTGACCGTGCTCGTTCTGGTGCGTTTCCACGGCGACTTCGACGAGTTGCTGCGGACCGCGGCCGACCGCAGCGGACACGGCAGCCAGTTCCTCGCGCCCGGTCTGAAGTACGGCGGGGACTGGACCTCGCGCCTGGACTTCATCAGCCTCGGGCTCGCGCTCGTCCTCGGCACGGCCGGGCTGCCGCACATCCTCTCCCGCTTCTACACGGTGCCGACCGCGCGCGCCGCCCGTCGCTCCGTCGTGTGGTCCATCGGTCTCATCGGCAGCTTCTACCTGATGACGATCGTGCTCGGCTTCGGCGCCGCCGCGATCGTGGGCTCCGATGCGGTACGGGGATCGAATGCCGCGGGGAACACGGCAGTTCCGCTCCTCGCGCTCGATCTGGGCGGCGGCGCGGACTCCACAGGCGGAACGGTTCTGTTCGCGATCGTCGCCGCGATCGCCTTCGCCACGATCCTCGCCGTCGTCGCCGGGATCACGCTCGCCTCCTCGGCGTCCGTGGCCCACGACCTGTACGCCTCGCTGCGCCGCAAGCACACGAAGCCGCGCAGCGAGGTGGCGGTGGCGCGTCTTGCCGCGGCCGGGATCGGTGTGGTCGCGATCGGCCTGGGGCTGCTGGCCCGGGATCTCAACGTGGCGTTCCTGGTGGGCCTCGCCTTCGCGGTCGCCGCGTCCGCGAATCTGCCCGTGCTGCTCTACTCGCTGTTCTGGCGGAACTTCACCACGCGGGGAGCGGTCTGGTCGGTCTACGGCGGCCTGGTGCCCTCCCTGGTGCTCGTCGTGCTGTCACCCGTGGTCTCCGGAGGGCCGAGCTCCCTCTTCCCCGGGATGGACTTCCAGTACTTCCCTCTGGAGAACCCGGGGCTCGTCTCCATCCCGCTGGGCTTCCTCGCCGGATGGCTGGGCACCGTCACCTCGTCGGAGCCCGCCGACGAGGCCAAGCACGCGGAGACCGAAGTGCGTTCGCTCACCGGGGCGGGAGCGGCGTGAGCGCCCTCCACGGCCAGGGCTAGGACGCGCTGGACGCCCACTCGTAGCGGTGCTCCGGGCGGCCCGTGTCGCCGTACTTCAGGCTGAGCCGGACCCGGCCCGAGCGCTCCAGGAGCTTCAGATACCGCTGGGCGGTCTGGCGGCTCAGCCGGGTGCGGTCCGCCAACTCCTGGGCGGACAGCGGCCCTTCAGCGCCCATCAGCGCCCGGCGGACCAGCTCGGCCGTGGTGGGGGAGTGCCCTTTGGGCAGCTCGGGCGCCGGAGTCGCCGAGAGGGCGCCGAAGATCCGGTCGACCTCGGCCTGCTCGGCCTCGCCCCCGCCGTCCAGGGTGCGGCGCAAGGTCGCGTACGCGTCGAGCTTGGCGCGAAGGCCCGCGTACGAGAACGGCTTGACCAGGTACTGCAGGGCGCCGTGGCGCATCGCGGCCTGGACGGTGGCGACATCGCGCGCGGCGGTCACCATGATCACATCGGTCTGGTGGCCGCGCTCACGCAACGTACGGACCACCGCGAGACCCGTCTCGTCCGGCAGATAGTGGTCGAGGAGCACCAGGTCGACAGGGAGTTCCTCGATCAGCCGCAGGGCCTCGGCGGCGCTGTGGGCCTTCGCGGCCACCCGGAAGCCCGGGACCTTCGCCACGTAGGCGGCGTTCACGTCCGCGACCCGGACGTCGTCGTCCACGACGAGCACCTCGATCATCGTGTTTCCGATCATCGTGTCTCCTCCGTGGGGGCCAGTTCGGCCTGTGCGAGCGCTTCGGGCAGGACGACGGTGAACTCGGCGCCCCCGTCGGGCGACGCGTCGGCCCGCGCGCTGCCGCCCTGCCGCTCGGCGAGCCTGCGGACCAGGGCGAGCCCGATGCCGCGCTTGCCGTGCGCCGGGGGCTCCTTGGTGGACCAGCCCTCCGTGAAGATCGTCTCGCGTTGCTCGGGCGGTACGCCAGGGCCCGTGTCGCTCACCTGGAGGACGACGGCGCGCCCTTCGGTGCGCACATCGACCTCCACGCACGCGTGGAGCGTGCCAGCCGCCGCGTCGAGCGCGTTGTCGACCAGGTTGCCGACGATGGTGACGAGGCCTCCCGGGTCGATCAGCCGGTCGGGCAGTGCCGTGTCGCGCGGCACGGCGAGGACGACGCCACGTTCCGCGGCGACCGTGGCCTTGCCCACCAGGAGCGCGGCGAGCAGCGGATCGCCGATCTTCTCCGTGATCTGCTCGGCGGTCACCCGGTGGGCGCCCGCCACCTCGCCGACGAACTCCGCGGCTTCCTCGTACATCTCCAGTTCCAGGAGGCCGAGCAGCGTGTGCATGCGGTTGGCGTGTTCGTGGTCCTGGGCGCGCAGGGCGTCGATGAGGCCGCGGGTGGAGTCCAGCTCGCGGCCCAGCTGTTCCAGTTCGGTGCGGTCGCGCAGGGTGGCGACGGCGCCTCCGTCGTCCGTGGGCATGCGGTTGGCGACCAGGACGCGCTGGCCGCGGACGGTCAGCAGATCGGTGCCCGTGACCCGTCCGGCGAGCACGTCGGTCGTACGGCCCGGACCGAGCGCGGTGTCGAGCGGCTGCCCGATGGCTTCCGTACCGAGGCCGAGAAGGCGCTGGGCCTCGTCGTTGAGCAGGCGGACGCGGCCTGCGCGATCCAGGGCGACGACACCCTCACGGATGCTGTGCAGCATGGCCTCGCGTTCCGCAAGGAGTGCCGAGATATCGGAGAAGGCCAGGTCACGCGTCTGTCGCTGCACTCTGCGCGAGATCAGATAGGCGGCGAGGGCGCCGACGGCGAGCGCCCCGCCTGCGTACGCGAAGAGCCCGGGGATCGCGTGGATCAGCCGGGCGCGGACACTGTCGTACTCGATGCCCACGGAAACGGCGCCCACGATGTCCCCGTCGATGTCCCGCAGCGGCACCTTGCCGCGGGCCGAGCGGCCCAGGGTGCCGTCGTCGATCTCCATGACCTCGTCCCCGGCGAGTGCGTCGCTGGGGTCGGTCGAGACGACCCGGCCGATCTCGTCGTGGTCGGTGTGGGACCAGCGAACGCCGCTCTTGTTCATGATCACGACGTACTCGGCGCCGCTGGCGCGCCGGATCCGTTCCGCTTCCGCCTGCACGGGCCCGTCGACCGTCGGCTTCGAGGAGCGCAGGTCGTCGGCGATGTGCGGCTGGGCGGCCGTGGTCTGCGCGATGGCGAGCGCGCGGCGCATCGCCTGGTCGTCCAGCTGATCGCTGAGCGGCGCGAGGAAGAGCCCCGTGGCGAGCACGGCGACCCCGGCGGCGATCGCCAGCTGCATCAGCAGCACCTGCGAGAAGACGCGCCGCGGCAGGCCGAGGCGGAGTCTTCGGGCAGGGGAGGTCGGGCTCATGTGTACGAACGGTACGGCGACCTGTGGGCTACTCCGAAGTCACTGTGGTGGGGATCTCCTGTACGGCGTCGTACGTGATCCGCCGGACCGCCACGACATCCATGCGCGCCGGGGCCACCAGCGCCGCCCCGCAGCTCTCCGGCCGTGGGGGCTGCGAGGCCCCCTGGGCGACCGTCACGCGCCAGTGCCGTCCGTCGGTGTGGGCCACCGTCACGTCCCAGCGCGGGGCCGTGCCGTCCGTGTGGACCACGCTCAGGGCCCCCGCGGCGTCCTCACCCGTCGCGGTGCGCACCGCGAGCTCGGCGGCCTGTCCCGGGCGGTCCCAGGCGGAACTGCCCCGGCACCCTTCGGTGACCACGCGGCCCGCGCGTACGCCTTCGAGGATCTCCTTGACGGCGGCCTGTCCGGAGCGGCCGTACGCGTAGCCGTAGGGCAGGACAAGCAGCGTGGGGGAGAAGCGATGACCACCCAGATGAGTGACTTCCCAGACGCCTTGTTCACCGGACGTGGCGAGTGCGGCGGCGAGCGGCCTGCCCAGGAGGGCGCAGCAGCGGTCGCGCTTGCCGTTCGTGCAGACCAGGGCGAGCGGGGCGCCCGTGTGCGGGGTGCCGAATCCGCCGTGGTCGCCCGCGCCGAGTGCCGTGAAGTCGAGGTCGAGCAGCTCTTCGGGGCTGTCCGTGACGTGGCCGCGCAGCCAGGTGTTGCCGGGCGCGGTGTGGCCCACGTACACCCGGCGGCGCGCCGGGGCGTGGCTGTCGGCGTGGCGACCGGGGCGGCGGATGAGCGCGATGCGTACGCCCGTTCCCTCGATGGCGGCCTCAAGAGCGCGGCCTGTCTCCGGATCCAGGTGGCTCGAAGTGAGCGCTCTGGCGCCCCACGGGCCCGGCTGTTCCAGCAGCAGCCAGGTCCTGGCGGTGGCCGCGGTCCCCGCGAGAGGCTCGTCCAGATCCCGCGAAGCGGTGGCGCACTTACTCACAGAGGTGAGCCTAACCCGCGCCGGGTCTGTGGTGATTCATCCGCCGTCGGGCGCGGGCATCTGCTGGGGCGGGCGCAGCCCGACGTACTGGCCGCTGGGGCGCATGCGCAGCGGCCGTTCCCCGTACTCCTCCAGGGCGTGGGCGATCCAGCCTGCCGTGCGGGCCACGGCGAAGATCGTCTCGCCGGCCTCGGCGGGCATCCCGGACGAGGCGGTCAGGACGGCCAGAGCCAGGTCGACATTGGCGTGCAGGTCCGTGTGGCGGGCCGTGGTGGCCACCACGTCGCGGGCAGCGGCCAGGGCGGGGCCGGCCTGGGGAATGACCTCCAGGAGGGCGAACAGGGCCTCCGCGCGCGGGTCGTCGCCGGGGTAGAGCCGGTGGCCGAGGCCCGGGACGCGGCGGCCCGCGCGGAGCTCGTCGGCCACCACGGGGGCCGCGCTGCCGCGGTCGAGCACGTCCAGGAGCATGCGGTGCGCGAGGCCGCTGGCGGCGCCGTGCAGGGGGCCCTCCAGGACGCCGAGGCCGGCGGACACCGCCGCGTACGGGTGGGCGCGGGCGGAGGCGGCGACACGGACGGCGAGCGTCGACGCGGCGAGGTCGTGGTCGACGAGCAGGGCGAGCGCGGTGTCCAGGGCGTGCAGGGAGGCGTCGTGGGCCCGCTGCCCGGACAGCCGTGCCCAGAGCTGGTGGGCCAGGGGGCCACCGTCCCGGTGGGTGCGGCTCACCGGTGGCAGCGCTGTGACGAGGGTGGGGATGAGGGTGCGCGCGGTGCCGATGACGGCTTCTTCGGAGAGGTCGAAGCGGAGCGGGTCGGCTGCGGCGGCCGAGATGGCGGCCACGCGCAGGCGGTCGGTCGGGCCGCTGTGCTCGGACAGCGCGCTGACGGCGCGGTGTGCGGCGTCAGCGGTCTCCTTGGGGGCGGTGAAGCGGATTCCGGGGCGCATGACGCCGGTCCACAGCCACTCGGCGACCTCTTCGTAGGAGTGCGCCAGGGACAGTTCCGTCGCGTCTACGCCGCGGTAGTAGTAGCGGTCCTTGTCGATGAGTGTGATGCGGGTGCGGACGGAGAGCTCGCTGCTCGCGGTGGCGGCCGCGGGTTCACGGCGGTTCTTGCGGGCGAGCGACTCGACCTCCTTGGCGTCGAAGGTGCTGCCCCGTGAGCCGGGCCCGCGGCGGCTGCTGAGCTGGCCGCGGCTCACGTAGGCGTACACGGTCTCCGGCTTCACGCCGAGCAGTTCGGCGGCTTCCCGGGTGCTCAGGCGCCGGCCTTCCTTGGGCGTGACCTCTTGATCCGTCATGGGCATCACCGTATCCATTCCGCTTGATATTGATTCAATCAATATTGACAAGGATTCAGTCAAGCATGGACAGTCGAATCAAGTCCAGGGAGGAAGGCTCGAGAGGGCCGAGAGAGTCGAGGAAGAACATGCCGATCAATGGCTCCGCCACCACCCCCGCCGCCCCCGTGGAGGTCCCCCGTGGCCTCGCGGGCGTCGTCGTGACCGAGACCCGGCTCGGGGATGTCAGGGGATACGAGGGCTTCTACCACTACCGCCAGTACTCTGCCGTCGAGCTCGCGCAGACCCGTAGCTTCGAGGACGTCTGGCACCTGATGTTCCACGGCGCGCTGCCGGACGCCGAGCAGCGGTCCGCCTTCGCCGCGCGGACCGTGCCCCTGCGCCGGCTGCCCGACGAGGTGCGTGCCGCGCTGCCCGCCATAGCCCGCGCCAGCGCCCTGTCGGGGCCGCTGTCCGGACTGCGTACGGCGCTGTCGCTCTTCGGTGCGGCGAAGGGCTTCCGTCCGGTGTACGACATCGACGGCGACCAGCGTCGCGCCGATGCGCTCGCGGCGTCCGCCGTGGTGCCGACGCTGCTCACAGCGCTGTACCGCCTGGGGCAGGGACTCGACCCGGTGGAGCCGCGCGACGACTTGTCGTACGCGGCCAACTACCTCTACATGCTGACGGGTTCGGAGCCGGATCCCGAGCGTGCGCGGGCGATCGAGCAGTACCTGATCTCGACCATTGATCACGGGTTCAACGCGTCAACGTTCACGGCCAGGGTGATCACCTCGACGGGTGCGGATGTCGCGGCCTGCCTCGTGGGTGCTGTGGGGGCCCTCTCGGGCCCGCTGCACGGCGGGGCGCCGAGCCGTGCGCTCGACACGCTCGATGCCATCGGTACGCCCGACCGCATCGACGGCTGGATCCGTGAGCGGGTCCTCGCGGGGGACCGCATCATGGGCTTCGGCCACCCCGTCTACCGCACGGAGGACCCGCGTTCGCGCATGCTGCGGGGCATCGCGCAGGAATTCGGGGGCCGGATGGTGGAGTTCGCGGTGGAGGTCGAACGCCAGGTCGAGACAATCCTCGCCGAACTGAAGCCGGGCCGCGAGCTGCACACCAACGTGGAGTTCTATGCGGGCGTCGTCATGGAACTGTGTGGCCTGCCGCGCGAGATGTTCACGCCTACGTTCGCGGCGGCGCGGGTGGTGGGCTGGGGGGCCAACGTCCTTGAGCAGGCGGAGGACTCGAAGATTATTCGGCCTGCGGCGCGGTATGTGGGGCCTGTTGCGCCGGAGCCTGTGCCGATGGCCGACTGAGGGCATGGTGGTCCGTGCAGGGGCGAGTCCTGCTCGTATGCCGTAGTGATCGGGTGCCTTCGCTCACGACCTGGGTGGAGGCGCCCCTCCCTGGCGACTCGTCAGAGCCTGATCGAAGACCCGGAATAGGCGCCCCTCTGAGCTGTCGGGCGGCAATTCGCTCTTATGTGCGCGAGTGGCGTTCCAATACCGAAGGAACGCGGGATTCTCGAGGAGGTCGCGAGCGTAGATGACCAGGTCGTCTTCGGAGTAGCTGCCCCAACTGAGAGCGAGCACATAGTGGTTGAAGACCAGGTTGGCGAAGAGATGCTGGCGACGCGAGTCGTCTGACCCGCCTTCGTGCTTGGTCCAGACCTCGGCCAATGAGGGGTCGGCCATCGCCATTTGAGTCAGCTGCACGTGCAGGTTGCGCATGTCGGCTTCCGCACTCCGGTGCAGCTCGGTGCGAGATGCGGCGAGCTCCTCGCGCTGCATCGAAAGCTCCCGACGCTGAAGCCGCAGCTCACGTTTGCTGGAAGAGCAGTGTGACGATGAGCAGAAGCAGAGCGACCCCGGAGAAGACGGCGCTCACGCCACCGAAATAGTCCCCGAGGACGCTGCGTTCTTCCGCGGTCTGCCTGCTTCCGCTGGCAGCTTCGGCGCCGCGAGCGAGCCAGCCGCTAAATATGACGGAAGCGGCGCCCACCAGAGCGACGCCCGCGGCGGCTGCGGCCAACCAGGCGCAGACGGAAAGTGCTGAACGCCAGGTGGTGGTGTGGCGGGCCATCGTTCCCTCCCTCGGGAGACCGCGGGATTCTTCCCTTGGCGTCCGGGGCGGGAAACCGGGCTGGCGCGATCAGGCTGAACCGTCCTTCGCCAACTGGTCCTAGACGTCAGGGATATCGCCCTTGGCCCGGACCAGCGTCTCGCGGCTCACGATCACGATGCGTTCGTAGTCCGCTCGCGAGGCGTCGGGCGGGAGTTCTTTCTCGAGCGTCGCTGTGGCCTCTGTCCCGATGACGGCGAAGTTTCCATCGCTGAGTTCGAAGACATCGGGGCATGACTGTCCTGAGGCGCTTCCCCGCTGCTGGGGAGAGGCACCAATGCGGCGCACGATCTTCAACGGTTTTCCAGTCTTAGGAGCGGTGGTGGGGAGCGTGGGGCAGCGCTGTCTGAGGTGTTGCAGAAGGTTTGGGGTGCGGCGTCTGGGGTATAACGCGACGCGCGCGCCCACCCTAGGGACTGCCAATGCCTGAGACAAGCTGGGGCAACCCCGCGCGTCAGTTCGGCGAAAGAATCAACTCGCCTTATTCGCAGGGTGGTTCGCCCACCACCCACCACTCGTCGGTGTCCGCTTCCTCTAGATCCCGTATGAGCTTGTCGACCATTCGGCCCATGCGGGCCTCGTCCGAAGCGTCCAGCAGGCTGGCTCGGTGCGGTCGTGTGGCCTCCCAGTAGCTGCGGAAGATGGGGTTCTGGCAGATGAGGCGCAGGTGCCCGTGCACCTCTTCCCAGGTGAAGTTGCCGACACGCCAGAACAGCAGTGCGTTGGTGTACACGGCGTTGGCGAAGAGGTACTGACGGAGCGTCCGGGCATCGAGTGTCACGTCGAAGGTGTCCAGGACGGCCGCCAGGTCAGGGTCGTCCATCGCCTTGCTGAGCATGTCGAACTGCAGCCGCTGTTGCGCGATCAAGGTGGTGTTCTGCTGGTGCTCCGACTGTTCTGTGCACACGGTGCGCAGCCGCAGCGCTCCGTGCTTGCGTTGTTGAGCGGTCAGCACCGTCAGGGCCCCGGCGGTGAAAGCGAGGCCCGCGACGGCTGCGGACCCCAACCCCCGTATCCCAAATTTCTGTGTGGCCATGTCAACCCCCGAATCGGCGACCGTCCGCCGGTCGTCGGATGCGGGTCGACAGGGAGAGGACCGGCGAGCGATGGGCGGCGCGCTTGCCGCCTTCCAGGATGCCGAGCGGCTCTGATCGGCAGGGAGGCGGAGAGGAGGCGCACGGAAGGCAGCTGTGGTCGCATGTCCCGGCGCCGTGCCCAATGTGTGCCCCGCCTGCGCCGCTAACAATCGTTCACTTCGCGGTGTTTCTACGCGCTCGTATCCTGGGGCAGCATTCATTCGTCGTACGAGAGCTGGCGCCCGCGCCGGTGCACGCGTCAGTGTGAAAGGGGTCGCACGTTGACTCAGCCGTGTGCCGGGCAGATCCCGGTCGTCGTCCTGACCGGCTTCCTGGGTTCCGGCAAGACGACCCTGCTCAACCATCTGCTCCACCGCAGCGGCGGCAGCCGGATCGGTGCGATCGTCAACGACTTCGGGTCCATCGAGATCGATGCCATGTCCGTCGCCGGGCAGCTCGGCGACTCCACCGTCTCGCTCGGCAACGGGTGTCTTTGCTGTGCCGTGGACGCGAGCGAGCTGGATGAGTACCTGGAGCGGCTCGCCCGGCCCTCCGCGCGCATCGACGTCATCGTCGTCGAGGCCAGTGGTCTTGCTGAGCCGCAAGAGCTCGTGAAGATGGTGCTGGCCAGCGAGAATCCGCACATCGTGTACGGAGGGCTCATCGAGGTCGTCGATGCCGCCGAGTTCGACGCGACCCGGCAGCGGCATCCCGAGGTCGACCGGCATCTGGCGATCGCCGATCTTGTCGTCGTGAACAAGGTCGATCGCGTTCCCGACGCGGAGCGGGAGCGGATTCTCGGCGTCGTCCGGGGGTTCACCGACCGCGCGGCCGTCGTCGCAGCGTCGTACGGCCGCGTCGACGTGGAGCTGCTTCTCGACCGCAAGCCCGTGGGGGAGCGGGTCGGGCAGCTGTCCTTCGACGACCTGCATCACCACGAGCCGGAGGACGCGCACCACGACCACCTGCACTGCGCCTACGAGAGCCTCTCCTTCTCCTCCGAAGTGCCCATGAGCCCCCGCCCCTTGATGGCTCTCCTCGACAGTCGGCCCGAGGGGCTCTACCGCATCAAGGGGTACGTCGATTTCGGCGCCGCCGACCCGCGCAACAAGTACGCCGTGCACGCCGTGGGGCGGTTTCTGCGCTTCTACCCCGAGCCGTGGGCCCCGGGCGAGTCCCGGCTCACCCAGCTCGTGCTCATCGGGGCGGGCATCGACGTACCCGCCTTGGAGAAGGAGCTCGAGGCGTGCCGTGAGTACGCCCCACAGGCCGGTGCCGATGACGAGCACAGCATGTGGGGCGTACTGAGGTACGTCCAGGACGTCCAAGAGGCCGAAGACCCCCAAGAGCCTCAGCCCGACTGACTACGCCGGGCCCGCCACCGCCGCCACCGGCTTCGCCAGGGAGACGCCCGAGCCGTCGCGGCGCGGGTCGATCTCCGGCAGCTCAGCAGGCAGGCCACTGCGCTGGGCCGCGAGCGGCGGCGTCGGGCCCGCCCACGCGAAGCTCAGGCAATCTTCTCCCTTGAGGAAGCGCTGGACGCGAACTCCGCCCGTGGCCCGGCCCTTGCGGGGGTACTGGTCGAACGGCGTCACCTTGGCCGTCGTCTGCACCGAGTCGTCGAGCGTGCCGCGCGAGCCCGCCACCGTGAAGACCACGGCGTCCACGGCCGGGTCCACCGCCACGAAGGAGATGACCTTGACGCCGTCCGCGAGCTTGATGCCCGTCATGCCGCCCGCCGGGCGGCCCTGCGGACGGACCTGCGAGGCCTGATAGCGCAGCAGCTGCGCGTCGTCCGTGATGAAGACCAGGTCCTCCTCGCCCGTGCGCAGCTCGGCCGCGCCGACGATCCGGTCACCGTCCTTGAGGGTGATGACCTCCAACTCGTCCTTGTTGGACGGATAGTCCGGGACGACGCGCTTGACCACGCCCTGTTCGGTGCCGAGGGCGAGGCCCGGGGATGACTCGTCCAGGGTCATCAGGCAGATCAGGGTCTCGTCCGCCTCCAGGGAGAGCAGCTCCGAGACCGGCGCGCCTCCGGAGAGGTTCGGCGCCGCGTGTGTCTCCGGAAGCTGCGGGAGGTCCACCACGGAGAGGCGGAGGAGACGTCCCTCGGACGTCACCGCGCCCACCTCGCCCCGCGCGGTCGCCGGGACGGCGGAGACGATCACGTCGTGCTTGACGCGCTTGGTGTCGCTCTCGGCGAACGGCTCGCCATTGGCCGTCCGGGCGAGGAGGCCGGTCGAGGAGAGGAGCACGCGGCACGGGTCGTCCGCGACCTGCAGCGAGACCGTGGGCGCCGGGGTGCCCGCCGACTCCAGGAGGACCGTGCGCCGGTCCGTGCCGAACTTCTTGGCCACGGCGGCCAGTTCGGTGGAGACCAGCTTGCGCAGCTCCGCGTCCGACTCCAGGATCCGGGTCAGCTCGTCGATCTCGGCCTTGAGCTTGTCGCGCTCCGACTCCAGCTCGATGCGGTCGAACTTGGTGAGGCGGCGCAGCGGCGTGTCGAGGATGTACTGCGTCTGGATCTCGCTCAGCGAGAAGCGCTCCATCAGGCGCTCCTTGGCCTGCGAGGAGTTGTCGCTGGAGCGGATGAGGCGGATGACCTCGTCGATGTCCAGGAGCGCGACCAAAAGCCCCTCGACCAGGTGCAGCCTGGCCTGCTTCTTGCCGCGGCGGAACTCGCTGCGGCGGCGCACGACGTTGAAGCGGTGGTCGAGATAGACCTCGAGGAGCTCCTTGAGGCCGAGCGTGAGGGGCTGGCCGTCCACCAGAGCGACGTTGTTGATGCCGAAGGACTCCTCCATCGGCGTCAGTTTGTAGAGCTGCTCCAGGACGGCCTCCGGGACGAAGCCGTTCTTGATCTCGATGACCAGGCGCAGGCCGTGCGAGCGGTCCGTGAGGTCCTTGACGTCGGCGATTCCCTGCAGCTTCTTCGAGCCGACCAGGTCCTTGATCTTCGAGATGACCTTCTCGGGGCCCACGGAGAAGGGCAGTTCGGTCACGACCAGGCCCTTGCGGCGCGCGGTCACGTTCTCGACGGCCACCGTCGCGCGGATCTTGAAGGTGCCGCGCCCTGATTCGTACGCGTCCTTGACCCCGGCGAGGCCGACGATGCGGCCCCCCGTGGGCAGGTCGGGGCCCGGCACGAAACGCATCAGCGTCTCCAGGTCGGCCCCGGGGTGCTTGATCAGGTGGCGGGCGGCGGCGATGACCTCGCCGAGGTTGTGCGGCGGCATGTTCGTCGCCATGCCGACGGCGATGCCCGACGCGCCGTTGACCAGGAGGTTCGGATAGGCCGCCGGCAGGGTGACCGGCTCCTGCTCCTGGCCGTCGTAGTTCGACTCGAAGTCGACTGTGTTCTCGTCGATCGACTCCGTCATCAGGGAGGTCGCGTCGGCCATCTTGCACTCGGTGTACCGCATGGCGGCCGGCGGGTCGTCGTTGCCGAGCGAGCCGAAGTTGCCGTGGCCGTCCACCAGCGGAAGCCGCATGGAGAAGGGCTGGGCCATGCGGACCAGGGCGTCGTAGATCGACGCGTCGCCGTGCGGGTGCAACTTGCCCATGACCTCGCCGACGACGCGGGCGCACTTCACATAGCCGCGGTCGGGGCGCAGGCCCATCTCGTTCATTTGGTACACGATCCGGCGGTGCACCGGCTTCATGCCGTCGCGGGCGTCCGGCAGGGCGCGCGAGTAGATGACCGAATACGCGTACTCGAGGAAGGAGCCCTGCATCTCGTCGACGACGTCGATGTCGAGGATCTTCTCCTCGAACGACTCGTCGGGCGGCGGGGTCTTCGTGCTGCGGCGGGCCATCGCTGCTGCGGCTCCTTCACGGTGTCTGCCAGGGCATCAACGGGATCTGACGCCGACCATTGTGGACTGTCCCACTGACAACGCCGACCACGACCCGGACTTCGGCCGCGACTACGCCGAGCGCGGAGCGGGAACTTCACCGGTTGTCAGCACGCTTGCATACAGTGGCACGACTGGCAGAAATTCCAGCTTTTCGCGATCGAAGGGACGTACATGCCCATGGGTCACACGGCCACAGCCGAGGCCGGCTCCGGCGGCCTGACAGCGACCGAGCACCGGCTGGCCAACGGCCTGCGCGTGGTGCTCTCCGAGGACCACCTGACCCCGGTCGCCGCGGTCTGCCTCTGGTACGACGTCGGTTCGCGCCACGAGGTCAAGGGCCGTACGGGCCTCGCCCACCTCTTCGAGCACCTCATGTTCCAGGGCTCGAAGCAGGTGCACGGCAACGGCCACTTCGAGCTGGTGCAGGGCGCCGGCGGTTCGCTCAACGGCACGACGAGTTTCGAGCGGACCAACTATTTCGAGACGATGCCCACACACCAGCTGGAGCTGGCCCTGTGGCTCGAGGCCGACCGGATGGGCTCGCTGCTCTCCGCGCTCGACGACGAATCCATGGAGAACCAGCGGGACGTCGTCAAGAACGAACGCCGCCAGCGCTACGACAATGTTCCGTACGGCACGGCGTTCGAGAAGCTGACCGCCCTCTCGTACCCCGAGGGCCACCCCTACCACCACACCCCGATCGGCTCCATGGCCGACCTGGACGCGGCGACGCTGGAGGACGCGCGGCACTTCTTCCGTACGTACTACGCGCCCAACAACGCCGTCCTGTCGGTCGTCGGCGACATCGACCCGCAGGAGACCCTCGCCTGGGTCGAGAAGTACTTCGGGTCCATCCCCTCGCACGACGGCAAGCAGCCGCCGCGCGACGGCTCGCTGCCCGACACGATCGGCAAGGAGCTGCGCGAGGTCGTCGAGGAAGAGGTACCGGCCCGCGCCCTGATGGCCGCCTACCGCCTCCCGGAGGACGGCACGCGCGCGTGCGACGCGGCCGACCTGGCGCTCACGGTCCTCGGCAGCGGCGAGTCGTCCCGGCTCTACAACCGCCTCGTGCGCCGCGACCGCACTGCCGTGGCAGCCGGGTTCGGCCTGCTGCGGCTCGCCGGAGCGCCCTCCCTCGGCTGGCTCGACGTGAAGACGTCCGGTGACGTGGAGGTCCCCGTCATCGAGGCCGCAGTCGACGAGGAGCTCGCGCGCTTCGCGGAAGAGGGCCCCACCGCCGAGGAGATGGAGCGCGCCCAGGCACAGCTGGAGCGCGAGTGGCTCGACCGGCTCTCCACGGTGGCAGGACGCGCGGACGAACTGTGCCGGTACGCCGTCCTGTTCGGTGACCCGCAGCTCGCCCTCACCGCCGTCGGGCGCGTGCTCGACGTCACCGCGGAAGAGGTCAAGGCGGCCGCAGCGGCCCGCCTGCGCCCCGACAACCGCGCGGTGCTCGTGTACGAGCCCATCGAGGCCACAGCCGGTGCCGAAGGCACCGACGAGGACGAGGAAGAGGAGGCGGCGAAGTGACCGAGGCCGCAACGATGCAGTTCCACCCGCAGCCCCAGGCGGGCACCGCACGGCCGTGGGCCTTCCCCGCGCCCGAGCGCGCCACCCTGGACAACGGCCTCACCGTGCTGCGCTGCCACCGCCCCGGCCAGCAGGTCGTCGCCGTGGAGATCCACCTGGAGGCGCCGCTCGACGCCGAGCCCGCGGGCCTCGACGGCGTCGCCACGATCATGGCGAGGGCCTTCAACGAAGGCACCGACAAGCACTCCGCCGAGGACTTCGCCGCCGAACTCGACCGCTGCGGCGCCAGCATGGACGCGCACGCCGACCACCCCGGCGTCCGCGTCTCCCTCGAAGTCCCGGTCTCCCGCCTCCCGAAGGCGCTCGGCCTGCTTTCCGACGCCCTGCGCGCCCCCGCGTTCGCGGACAGCGAGATCGAACGCCTCGTACGCAACCGCCTCGACGAGATCCCGCACGAGGCCGCCAACCCGGGGCGCCGCGCCGCCAAGGAGCTCTCCCGGCAGCTGTTCCCGGCCACCTCGCGCATGTCGCGTCCCCGCCAGGGCACCGAGGAGACGGTCACGGCCATCGACTCGGCGGCGGTGCGCATCTTCTACGAGAAGCATGTGCGTCCCGCCACGGCGACCGCCGTCGTCGTGGGCGACCTGACCGGCGTCGACCTGGACGCCGTCCTCGCCGACACCGTCGGCTCCTGGACGGGCGGCACCGCCGAGCCGCGCCCGGTGCCCCCGGTGACCGCCGACGACACCGGGCGTGTCGTCATCGTGGACCGCCCCGGCGCCGTCCAGACGCAGCTGCTCATCGGCCGCGTGGGACCGGACCGGCACGACCGCGTCTGGCCCGCGCAGGTGCTCGGCACGTACTGCCTGGGCGGCACCCTCACCTCGCGCCTGGACCGCGTCCTGCGCGAGGAGAAGGGATACACCTACGGAGTGCGGTCGTTCGCCCAGGTCCTGCGTTCCACCCCGGACGGCAGCGGCGCCGCGATGCTCGCCATCAGCGGCTCCGTGGACACGGAGTCCACGGGTCCGGCCCTCGACGACCTGTGGAAGGTCCTGCGCACCCTCGCCGCCGACGGCCTCACGGACGCCGAGCGCGATGTCGCCGTGCAGAACCTGGTGGGCGTGGCCCCGCTCAAGTACGAGATGGCGGCGTCCGTCGCGGCCACCCTCGCCGACCAGGTCGAGCAGCACCTGCCGGACGACTTCCAGGCGCAGCTCTACCGCCAGTTGGCCGCGACCGGCACCGTGGAGGCCACCGCCGCCGTGGTGAGCGCCTTCCCCGTGGACCGGCTGGTGACGGTGCTCGTCGGTGACGCCGCGCAGATCGAGGAGCCCGTCAGGGCGCTCGGCATCGGTGAAGTGAGTGTGGTCACGGGCTGAGCGCGGCCTGAGTGACAGTCAGGACATATCGGGACCCCAGTGGCCGAAATTGGCCCCTGGGGTCCTCATATGTCCGAATTGGTATGGAGGTTACGTGTCTGACCTGTGGCGTGCGCTACAAAAGTGTTGATCCGTTTGTCGATTGAAAGATGCCCCGCTTAGCGTTCGGTCCGGCTGTTCGTCATGCAGTACGCCGCACCCGCGGCACCGGACAGTCATCGCCGAGTCCCCGTACGGCGCGAGCCAGGGGAGCCGGGGACCCACATGTCCCCTTGGGGTGAATCGGGCACCTTGCCGCGAGGCGAGGGACTCGTAGGAGACCTTCCTGCTCCGAACCCGTCAGCTAACCCGGTAGGCGAGAAGGAAGGAAAGGATCAGCCGCTTCATGGCGTTCACCCGTGCCACCGGGAAGCACCGTCGCCCGAGCCGCCTCACGCGTACCACCGCGAACGTGGCGGGCGTCGCAGCCCTCACCACCACCGGTGTCATCGGAGGCCTGGCCGCTCCGGCGCTCGCCGCCGACGACGCGGCCCTTGAGCACACCGGCCTCACCCAGGCGATCTCCGTCGGCGACACGCTCGCCCAGAGCATCGACGCGCAGGCCGCTGCCCAGCAGCAGGCCGCCGACGACGCCGCAGCCGCCAAGAAGGCCGAAGAGGCCGCCAAGAAGAAGGCCGCGGAGGCCAAGCGCAAGGCGGAGGCCGAGGCGAAGGCCAAGGCCAAGAAGGAGCGCGAGGCCAAGGAGCGCGCCGCTCGCGAGGCCGAGCGCAAGCGCCTCAACAGCTACGTCTCCCCGATCACCGGCTCGTACGTCTCCACGGGCTACCAGACCGGTGGCGCCATGTGGTCCTCCGGCAGCCACACCGGCATCGACTTCCACGCCGCGTCCGGCACCTCGGTCCACGCGGTCGGCTCCGGCACCGTCGTCGAGGCCGGCTGGGGCGGCGCCTACGGCAACAACGTGGTCATCAAGATGAACGACGGCACGTACACCCAGTACGGCCACATGTCGTCCCTCGGTGTCACCGTCGGCCAGGCGGTCACTCCGGGCCAGCAGATAGGCCTCTCCGGCTCCACCGGCAACTCCAGCGGCCCGCACCTGCACTTCGAGGCCCGCACCGGCGAGGACTACGGCACGGACATCGACCCGATCGCCTACCTCCGCTCGCACGACGTCAACGTCTGATCCGGTCCGGACCCAGGCAGTCGCACGAAGCGCAACTGATTCACCGAAAGCCCCGGCTCGTCGAGAGCCGGGGCTTTCGCCGTTCCCGCCTCGCCTTTGGCCAAAAGTATCCATGGATTTCGGCCGACCGTCGGAAATTCAGCCGCTCTGCAATAGAGTCACTGAAAAGGCGTCGATCGACCGCGTTTCGCGGGGATTAAGGCGGAGGTCAGGTCATGCGCATTCCCGCGCACTCGGTGTGCACGGCCATCCGGGACGACATCGTCTCCGGTGTCTACGAACGGGGTGGCCGGCTCACCGAGGAACTGCTCGCCCGCCGCTATGGAGTCTCCCGCGTCCCCGTGCGCGAGGCCCTGCGCACCCTGGAGGCCGAGGGCTTCGTCGTCACACGCCGCCACGCGGGCGCGTGCGTCGCCGAGCCGACCGAA
This sequence comes from Streptomyces sp. NPDC044044, assembly GCF_056434405.1. Lineage (NCBI taxonomy): Bacteria > Bacillati > Actinomycetota > Actinomycetes > Kitasatosporales > Streptomycetaceae > Streptomyces > Streptomyces sp. NPDC044044. The sequence continues at coordinate 128,257 of NZ_JBWKFG010000011.1, forward strand.
CAGGAGGCGGCCGACCTCCTGGAGATCCGCACGCTCCTGGAGCCGCTGGGCGCCGCCCGCGCCGCGCAGCGCCGCACGGAGGCGCACCTGAAGGTCCTGCGCGGCCTCGTCAGGCTGGGCCAGGAGCGCTCCAGGCGCGGTCAGAGCGAGGATCTGCGTTCGCTGGGCGGCTGGTTCCACGAGACGCTCGCCCAGTCGTCCGGCAGTCCGGGCCTGACGGCGCTGCTCACCCAGCTCCGGCACAAGATCGCCTGGATGTACGTGGTCGAGACGTCGGTCGCTCCCGTGGAGGCCTGGGCGGAGCACGCCGCGATCGTCGACGCGGTGGCGCGCGGGGACGCGGAACGGGCCAGGTCGCTCACCGCGGCCCACACGGAGCGGGCGACGGCCGCGCACCGGCTGCGCCATCCCTCACGGGGTGATCGAGGTCGCGACCGCGACCGCGATCGCGATCGCGATCGTGTGAGGGATTCGCAACATGCCGTAAACACAGTGGGCCTCCGGCATTAACAGAGGCGCCGTATACAAAGAAGTGTTATTCGGCGGGGGATTATTCCTGCTGCCCGAATGCGGCGAGAGTCCTTGGTATTCGCTGAATGCAGAAGCAGAAACGCCGAAGGGCCCGCCCTAATTCGGGCGGGCCCTTCGGCGTATGAGTACCAGTCTTTACTAGACGGTCTCGGGGAGTTCCTCGAGGCCGTCCGCGACCAGCTTCGCCAGACGGTCGAGAGCGGCGTCCGCGCCCTCGGCGTCGGAGGCGAGGACGATCTCCTCGCCGCCCTGCGCGCCCAGGCCGAGCACGGCGAGCATGGAGCCGGCGTTCACGGGGTTGCCGTCAGCCTTGGCGATCGTCACGGGGACGCCGGCGGCGGTGGCCGCGCGGACGAAGATGGAGGCGGGTCGGGCGTGGAGGCCCTCGGCCCAGCCGACGTTGACGCGGCGCTCAGCCATGTGTTGCTGCCCTTCCAGGTGTTTCACACTTGTCTAGACCAGTGTCTCATGCCGTCGCGAGTGCTCCGCGGGACGTCGGTCCGCACCCGGTCGACGGTTGGTCCGTACTCCGTCGACCGTACGTCCTTGTGCCACGGGGCCTACGTCCCGGCCCTCGACGACTCCTAGCCTGCCCCGGCCGCGGCGCCCCCGCGACCCGTACTCTGGCCCCATGCAGACCCCGTCGGACCGGCACGCATACCCCTCCCACTGGGAAGCCGATGTCGTCCTGCGTGACGGAGGCACCGCCCGGATCAGGCCGATCACGGCCGAGGACGCGGACCGCCTGGTCAGTTTCTACGAGCAGGTCTCTGACGAGTCGAAGTACTACCGCTTCTTCGCGCCCTACCCCCGCCTGTCCGCCAAGGACGTGCACCGCTTCACCCATCACGACCAGGTGGACCGGGTGGGTCTGGCCGCCACCGTGGGCGGCGAGTTCATCGCCACCGTGCGCTTCGACCGCATCGACTCCCGCGGCATGTCCGCGAGCGCGCCCGCCGACGAGGCCGAGGTCGCCTTCCTCGTGCAGGACGCCCACCAGGGCAGAGGCGTCGCCTCCACGCTCCTCGAACACATCGCCGCGGTCGCCAGGGAGCGGGGCATCCGCCGCTTCGTCGCCGAGGTGCTGCCCGCCAACACCAAGATGATCAAGGTGTTCACGGATGCGGGCTACCAGCAGAAGCGCAGCTTCGAGGACGGCGTCGTACGCCTCGAATTCGATCTGGAGCCGACCGACCGCTCGCTCGCCGTGCAGCGCGCCCGCGAGCAGCGTGCCGAGGCGCGGTCGGTGCAGCGGCTGCTCACACCGGCGTCGGTCGCCGTGATCGGCGTCGGGCGCACGCCGGGCGGCGTGGGCCGCAGCGTCCTGCGCAATCTGCGCGAGGCGGGCTTCACGGGTCGGCTGTATGCGGTGAACAGCGCGTTCGACGAGGGGGCCGAGGTCGACGGGGTGCCCGCGTACCGCTCCGTGCGGGACATCGAAGAGACGGTCGAGCTCGCGGTCGTGACCGTGCCCGCCGAGCGGGTGCCGCAGGCCGTCGACGAGTGCGGTGAGCGGGGGGTGCTCGGGCTCGTCGTGATCTCCGCCGGATACGCCGAGAGCGGTGCCGAAGGGCGGGAGCGGCAGCGCGAACTGGTGCGCCAGGCGCGGTCGTACGGCACGCGCATCCTCGGCCCGAACGCCTTCGGGGTCATTAATACGTCGCCGGACACGCGGCTCAACGCCTCGCTCGCCCCGCATCCCCCCGAGCGCGGGCGGATCGGCCTCTTCACCCAGTCCGGTGCGATCGGCATCGCGCTCCTCTCCGGGCTCCACCGGCGCGGTGCGGGCCTTTCGACCTTCGTGAGCGCGGGCAACCGCGCGGACGTGTCCGGCAACGACGTGCTCCAGTACTGGTACGAGGACCCGGACACCGACGTCGCCCTGATGTACCTCGAATCCATCGGCAACCCGCGCAAGTTCACCCGGCTCGCCCGGCGCGCGGCCACGGCGAAGCCGCTGGTCGTGGTGCAGGGCGCGCGGCACAGCGGGATCGCGCCCATGGGGCACACGGTGCAGGCCACGCGGCTTCCGTACGCCACGGTGTCGGCGCTGCTGCGCCAGGCGGGGGTCATCCGGGTGGACACCGTCACCGAGATGGTGGACGCGGGGCTGCTGCTCGCCGGGCAGCCGTTGCCCGCCGGGCCGCGGGTGGCGATCCTCGGCAACTCCGAGTCGCTCGGGCTTCTCACGTACGACGCGTGCGTGGCCGACGGGCTCCGGCCGCTGCCGCCCCTGGACCTGACCACGGGGGCCACCCCGGACGACTTCCGGGCCGCGCTCGCCGATGCCCTGTCGGACGACGCCTGCGACGCCGTGATCGTCACGGCGATCCCCTGGGTGGGGGAGGACGGGGCCACGGGGTCGCCCGAGGGCGAGGAGCTCGCCGCCGCGCTGCGGGAGGCGGCCGCAGGCTGCCCGGCGAAGCCCGTGGCCGTGGTCCATGTGGAACTCGGCGGTCTCGCCGAAGCGTTGGCCGCCGCGACGCGTACTCGCCCTGACGCCCCTGCTTCCGCGGGCGCTCTTCGCCCTGCGGGACGCCCGCCCACAGCGACGCCCACGGAGGGCGGGAACGCAGCGGAGGCGCCCACCGAAACCACGGCGGGAGCGGCCTGCCGCATCCCCGCCTACCCCGCCGCCGAGCGCGCCGTCCGTGCCCTCGCCGAAGCCGTGAAGTACGCCCAGTGGCGGCGCGAGGCCAGGGAGCCCGGGAAGGTTCACGAGTACGAGGACATCGACGAGAGCGGAGCCGCCCGGCGGATCGGCGAGCTCCTCGTCGAGCAGGACGACCCGCGCGGCGCCACCCTCGCCCAGGACGACGCCCGCGAACTGCTCGGGCGGTACGGCATCGACGTACGGGACGCCAGGCCCGCGCCCGACCCGGACGCGGCCGTGGCGGCCGCCCACGCGCTCGGCTACCCCGTGGCGCTCAAGACCACGGCCCCGCACCTGCGCCACCGCGCCGACCTCGGCGGCGTGCGGCTCGATCTGGCGGACGAGGAGCAACTGCGCCGCGCCTACGCCGAATTGACCGAGGCCTTCGGCAAGCCCGCCGAGCTGCGGCCCGTCGTGCAGGCGATGGCACCCCGTGGCGTCGACACCGTGGTCCGCGCGGTCATCGACCCGGCGGCCGGCGCGGTGCTCTCGTTCGGGCTCGCCGGCGCCGCGTCCGAGCTGCTCGGCGACACCGGGCACCGGCTGATCCCGGTCACCGAGCGCGACGCGGGCTCCCTGGTCAGATCCATCCGGACCGCCCCGCTCCTCTTCGGCTGGCGCGGCTCGGCGCCCGTGGACACCCCGGCCCTGGAGGAGCTCCTCCAGCGGGTCTCGCGCCTCGTGGACGACCACCCCGAGGTGGTCGGCGTGTCCCTGGAACCCGTGGTCGTGGCCCAGCGCGGCCTCTCCGTGCTCGGCGCCTCCGTGCGGCTCGCACCCCCGCCCGCCCGCAGCGACCTGGGCCCGCGGTCCCTGCCGGGGTACTGAGGCGGCCGGTGGGGCACCGTGGGGCCTCCGCCGGGTCGTAGGATGGACGGCATGGCAAAGACCGGTACGACGACCCAGGGGCTGCGCGCGGCGATCGAGCGCAGTGGCTACTACCCGGCCCTCGTGGCCGAGGCGGTGGAGGCCGCGATCGGCGGCGAGCCCATCGGGTCGTTCCTGGTCCACCAGGAGACCACGTTCGACGCGAACGAAGTGCGCAGGCACGTGACGGTCCTCGTCCTGACCGGCACCCGCTTCATCGTCAGCCACACGGACGAGCAGGCGGCGGACAGCACGTCGCCGACTCCGTACGCGACGACCTCCACGGAGTCCGTGAAAATCGGCCGGATCTCGTCCGTCGTCGTCAGCCGTGTCGTCGCCAACCCCGAGAAGTACGTCCCGGGCTCGATGCCCCGCGAGGTCGTCCTGACCATCGGCTGGGGCGCCGTGTCGCGCATCGACCTGGAGCCCGCGGCCTGCGGCGACCCCAACTGCGAGGCCGACCACGGCTACACCGGCAGCTCCACCGCCGACGACCTCAGCCTGCGGGTCAGCGAGGCGGGTGACGGCCCGGACACCGTGCGCCAGACCCTGGCCTTCGCGCAGGCGCTGTCCGAGGCGACCGCGGAGACCGCCCGCTGATGCCCCTGCCCGCCTGGGACGACGTGCAGCCGCTCTCCCTCGACTCCGCACCCCTGCCCGAGTACGGCGCGGGCTCGCTCGCCGACCTGCTGCCCACGCTCGTCTCCCACCAGGGCGTCGAGGGCTTCACGCCCGTCATCCCGGAACTCGCCCCGGCCGACCGGAACTGCGTCTTCCTGATCGACGGCCTCGGCTGGGAGCAGCTCCGCGCCCACCCGGACGAAGCCCCGTTCATGACCTCGCTCATCAGCTCGTCACGGGGCGGTACGGGACGTCCGATCACCGCGGGCTTCCCCGCCACCACGGCGACCTCCCTGGCCTCGGTCGGCACAGGCCTGCCGCCCGCCTCGCACGGCCTGCCCGGCTACACCGTCCGCAACCCCGCCACCGGCGAGCTGATGAACCAGCTCCGCTGGAACCCGTGGACGGACCCACGCAAGTGGCAGCCGTACCCCACCGTCTTCCAGCAGGCACACGCCGCCGGCGTGCACACCGCCCAGGTGTCGTCGCCGACCTTCGAGAGGACCCCGCTCACCAAGATCGCGCTGAGCGGCGGCAGCTTCCGGGGCAAGCTCTCCGGCGAGGACCGCATGGACCTCGCGGCCGAGCAACTGGCCGCGGGCGACCGCTCGCTGGTCTACACGTACTACGCGGAAGTGGACGGCAAGGGCCACCGCTTCGGCGTCGACTCCGACGCCTGGCGCGGCCAGCTCATGTACGTCGACCGCCTGGTCCAGCGCCTGGCGGAGCAGCTCCCGGAGCGCAGCGCGCTGTACGTCACCGCCGACCACGGCATGCTCGACATCCCCTTCGACGAGCAGTCGCGCATCGACTTCGACGAGGACTGGGAGCTGCGCGCGGGCGTCGCCCTCCTCGGCGGGGAGGGCCGTGCCCGCCATGTGTACGCGGTGCCGGGCGCCGAGAACGACGTCCTGACCGTCTGGCGTGAGGTGCTCGGCGAGCAGTTCTGGGTGGCGAGCCGGGACGAGGCGATCGCGGCGGGCTGGTTCGGCCCTCCCGGAGCCATGGACGAGCGGGTGTACGGACGCATCGGTGACGTCGTGGCGGCGGCCCACGACGACGTGGCGATCATCGCCACCGAGAAGGAACCGAAGGAGTCGGCCCTGGTCGGCATGCACGGTTCGATGACCGCCGTCGAGCAGTTCGTGCCGCTCCTCGAAGTACGCCCCTGACCGGCCCTCCGGGTGCACACCGTCCCCTCGTACGCCCCGAAATCCGTACGCCTCGAAAGGCCTCAACTCCCCATGCCCGAGCTGGTGTTCTTCTCCGGAACGATGGACTGCGGAAAGAGCACGCTGGCTCTGCAGATCGAGCACAACCGCTCGACCCGCGGCCTGAAGGGGATGATCTTCACCCGTGACGACCGCGCGGGCGAGGGCAAGCTCTCCTCGCGGCTCGGCCTCGTCACGGACGCGATCGAGGCCGCGGACGACTTCGACTTCTACGCCCATCTCGTCGACCACCTCTCGCAGGGCGGCCGCGCGGACTACGTGATCGCGGACGAGGCGCAGTTCCTCGCCCCCGGGCAGATCGACCAGCTGGCCCGCGTCGTCGACGACCTGGGCCTGGACGTCTTCGCGTTCGGCATCACCACGGACTTCCGCTCCAAGCTCTTCCCCGGCTCGCAGCGCCTGGTCGAACTCGCCGACCGCGTCGAGGTGCTGCAGGTCGAGGCCCTGTGCTGGTGCGGCGCACGTGCCACCCACAACGCCCGCACCATAGGCGGTGCGATGGTCGTCGAAGGCGCCCAGGTCGTCGTCGGGGACGTCAACCACGCGGCGGACGAGGTGGGTTACGAGGTGCTGTGCCGCCGTCACCACAGGCGCAGGATGACGGCGGCGAGCTCGCACGCGGGCGCCCTGTCGCCCGACGTGCTGCCGGTCGACGCGGCCACCCGCGCCTGAGTCAGCGCTCCGAGCGCACGAGAGTGAAGACCGCGCCCTCCGGGTCGGCGACCGTGGCCACCCGCCCGTGGGTGCCGGCCCGCGCGGGCTTGACGACATGGCCGCCGAGTTCGACGACCCGCTCCACCGACTCGTCCACGTCGGCCACTTCGAAGTACGTCATCCAGTGCGCGCCCCGGTCCCGCGGCAGGGCCTGGCCCATGCCGTGCACCGAGGCCACGGGACGCCCATCGACCTGGAGCGTCACGTAGTCGAAGTCGGCCGAGACGACCGCCTCCTCGGTGTATCCGAAGACCGCTTGGTAGAACTTGACGACGCCCGCCGTCTCGTGGGTCACCAGTTCGTTCCAGGCGGGCGCGCCGGGCTCCCCGACGAGGGCGCCGCCCAGGTGCTCCGCCGCCTGCCAGATGCCGAACACCGCGCCCGCGGGGTCCACCGCGATGGCCATCCGCCCGGCCGGGCCCGCGTCCAGCGGGCCGACGCCGATCGTGCCGCAGCAGTGCCGCACGGCCTCGGCGGTCGCGTCCACGTCGTCCGACGCCAGGTATGGCGTCCAGGCGATCGGCAGATGGTGATCGGGCGGCAGCTGACCGATCCCGGCGACCTCGTGGCCGTCGAGAAGCGCCCGTACGTAGGGCCCGAGCTGCTCGGGGCCTGGCCGGAACTCCCAGCCGAACAACGCTCCGTAGAACTCCTGGGTCGCGGCCAGGCCATGCGCCATCAGGCTCACCCAGGTGGGTGTGCCGGGCGTGCGGCGGACGGCCCCCAAGCCGTCACGCTGACCCGTCGACCCCCATGCCTCCGTCATCGTCACTCTCTCCTCGGCCCGTCATGGTGGCCGCTCGGCTTCCGCTTTCGAACGCGCGTACCTGTGTCGCGCGTTTGCCCGCCCGTGCAGATGCTCGCACCACCTGTGGCGCCGCGCGCTCCGACCGCGCCGCTTGACCCGGCTCCGCTCAGAGGATGCCCGGTTTGCCGTTTCTCATCCGTTAACGCGCGATTGCTCAGTGGTGTCGTTCGGCAGTACACGGCGTGCCCGGTTCCGTACGCCGCGTGTTCGGCGGTCGTCCGGCGGAGCAGGGTAGCCGGACCTGACCGATGCGGCCACCCTGTACGCAAGGATGGGGCCCATGAATGCCATCATCTCCGCATCCGAACTCGCGAGCGACTTGGCGGGCGAGGACCCGCCAGTGCTCCTGGACATCCGCTGGCAGCTGAGCACCGCCAAGGCGGCGGGCGCCCCCGCTTTCGACGGGCGCGCCGAGTACGAGAAGGGCCATGTCCCCGGGGCGGTCTTCGTCGATCTGGACGCCGATCTCGCGGGCCCGGCGGGCTCGGCCGGACGGCACCCCCTGCCGGACGTGGAGCGCTTCGGAGCGGTGATGCGGGCGGCCGGGGTCTCGGCGGACCGGGACGTGGTCGTGTACGACGGCGGGCAGGGCTGGGCCGCCGCACGCGCCTGGTGGCTGCTGCGCTGGACGGGGCATCCCTCGGTGCGGGTGCTCGACGGCGGGCTCGCGGCGTGGAGCGGCCCGCTGGAGGCGGGGGACGAGCGTCCGGAGGCCGAGGGCTCGTTCGTCCCGGAGACGAACACCACGGACCTCCTCGACGCCGACGCCGCGGCGGCCCTGGCCCGCTCCGGGCTGCTCCTGGACGCCCGCGCGGCCGAGCGCTACCGCGGTGACGTCGAGCCGATCGACCGGGTCGGCGGCCACATCCCGGGCGCGGTCTCCGCGCCGACCACGGAGAACGTCACGGAGGACGGCACCTTCAGGCCGGCCGCCGATCTCGCGGACCGCTTCAACTCCCTGGGCGCGTCCGGGACTTCCGAGGTGGGCGTCTACTGCGGCTCCGGCGTGTCCGGCGCCCATGAGGTGCTCGCGCTGGCGGTGGCGGGGATCCCGGCGTCGCTGTACGTGGGCTCGTGGTCGGAGTGGTCGTCCGACGAGTCCCGTCCGGTGGCCAAGGGGCCGGATCCGCAGTAGCGGGCGGCACGCGGCGGCAGTACGCGGCCGGGGCCCCGCACCTGCACGGTGCGGGGCCCCGGCCGCGTACGACGACGAGCTATTCGACGACGTGTACTACTCCTGCTTCTTGCGGCGCGTGCCGAAGACGATCTCGTCCCAGCTCGGCACCGCCGCGCGGCGCCCGGGACGGACGCCGTCGGCCTCCGCCTGGCGGTCGGTGGTGCCGACGAGGCGGTCGCGGTGGCTGGCCACCGAGCGCGGCATCAGGACGTCCGCGTACGCGGAACCCGCCCCGGCCGACGCCGCGGGGGGCTCCTCGGCCTCCGGGTCCTGCTCGGGCTCCTCCGACGGCGGGAGATCCGGGGACGGCAGCGCGGGGCGCTCCGGCACGATCATGTCGCCCCGGAAGCTCGGCACCGCCTCCAGGAGGCTGGTGAGCGAGTCCCGCTCCGACTCGGAGACGGCCGCGGTCGCGGCGGTGGCCGCTCCCTCTTCCGAAGGCTCCGGGGGCATCGGCGCGGTCGGGCGCTCCAACTGCCGGTCCAGGGCGCGGTCGAGCGGCCGGTCGAGCGAGGGCCTGTCCCGGGGCAGCCGGGCGATGCGCGGCACGAACGGGAAGCTGGGCTCGGGCGCGGCGATGTCGTCCGTCTCGCCGATCAGCGAGCGCGCCTCGTCGTCCACGGCCTGCACGAGCCGCCGTGGCGGGTCGTACGTCCAGCTCGCGGAGTGCGGTTCGGTCGCGACGCGGTAGACGAGCAGGACCTCCCAGGTGCCGTCGTCGCGGCGCCAGGAGTCCCACTGGACCGTTTCCTTGTCGGCGCCGCGCAGGAGCAGTCGCTCCGAGACGGCCTCGCCGAGCTGGGGTCCGGTGTTCTCGCCGGGACGGCGCACGGGGGTCTTCCGGGCCCGCTCGGCCATGAAGGCGCGCTCGGCCAGCACGGGTCCCTCGAAGCGGCGGACGCGATCGACGGGGATTCCGGCGAGCGAGGCGACTTCCTCCGCGCTGGCACCGGCACGTATCCGTGCCTGGATGTCGCGGGGGCGGAGGTGGCTCTCCACCTCGATCTCGATCTGGCCGAGACGCGGACGGTCGCCGCGCACAGCCGCGCGCAGTCGCTCGTCGATCGGAAGCGTGTACTCCGTGCTGTCCGCAGCTTTGAGCACCAGCCGTGTGCCGTCGTTGCTGACGGCCACGACACGCAGTTCGGGCATGGGAACCTCCCGGGTGGTGCCTGCCGACGTCACGTGCGTCGCTGCTTCCGCTAGTCGAGTGTGGCCTGCCCGGGTGCAGCCTGCCACAACCTTGCCGAGTTGCCCGGCGTGTCGGGCATGGGCCCAAGGTCGCCGTTATGGCACGGTTACCTCTTCGCAACTCTCAGTGACCACTTTGGTCACCCTGTGCAGCGAGCCCCCTCCCGGCGGTCCTGGAAGGCCCCGGGCACCCAGGTGGGAGACCGGACCCAGGGCTCGCAACAGTACTCCATTCGGGCCACGCGGGTGGTCCGCCGCGCCGCCGAAGTTCTCACGGGGGGCGGGAGTTGGCGCCTCGGGATACCCGGGCAGGGTGGTGCATGAGTGGCACACTTCACGGAATCTCCAGAACCGGAACTATCCCCTTCACCCATACGTCCCTTCTCGTGCAGTCAGTCGAGAAAGGCAGGCAAGGGTCGGAGATGCGTGAAAAGCCGGATTCCGGCGAGGAATCCAAGGGTCAGTCGAAGGGCCAGGAGGAGCCGACGGAGAAGCGGCGCCTTGATCTGAGTCTGCCGCAGGTCGCGGGCAGCGCCGTGGCCGCCGTCGTGGGGGCGAAGCTCGCCGCCAGTTTCGGCGTCTACGGCACGATCCTGGGCGCCGGCCTGGTGAGCGTGGTCGCGACCTGTGGCGGCACGATCTTCCAGCACTTCTTCCGGCGCACGGGCGAGCAGATACGTGACGTCGCGGTGCAGGCCAAGCCGCGTGCCCAGCAGGTTCCGCTGACCGACGGCTCGGGTGCGCCGGTGGCTCAGACGTTCAGAGCGGCGGCGTACACGGGAGCGACGGCGCACGCCGGGGCGGGGCCCGTGACGACGACATGGGGGAGAGCGGTCGAGCCGGACGCCACGTCCGTGCTGCCCGCCGCCCCTGACGCGGACCGCACGACCGTCCTGCCGGTGACGGTGGACGCCGACGCGGACCGCACGACCCTGCTGCCCGTGGCGGACCTCGACGCCGACGCCGAGAAGACGCAGATGCTCGGGTCGGTCGACGCCACGCGGCTGGTGCCCCGGGACGACGCGACGCGCGTGCTGCGCCAGGCGGGCCCTGCCGTGCCGATGGAACCGGCCGAACCGCCGTTCCCCTCGGGCGAGTTCACCGAGGGCATGACACATCGCACGCAGATCCGAAGCTGGAAGCGGCCGTTGGTCGCGGCAGCGGTGGTCTTCGGCGTCACCATGGCCGGCATCACGACGTACGAGATCGTCTCCGGCGAGGACTTCAGCGGGGGCAGCGGCACCACGATCAGCAACGGCTTCACGGGCAGGAACCACTCGCAGCAACAGCCCTCCACGCCGTCGACCGACCCCTCCACGCAGCCGTCCGACGGCGCCTCCACGGGTACGGACGACGGATCGCAGCAGGACGGCGGCGCGTCGCGCGAGCCGGACGGGACGGACGCGCAGTCGCCGGGCAGCGGAAACGGCAACGACTCGGACTCCGGTTCGAAGGACGACCCCGACAAGGGCTCGGACTCCGGCTCCGGCTCGGACTCCGGTGACGACGACGGTTCGAAGACGGACCCGACTCCCACGCCGACCCCCACCCCGACCCCGACGCCGACCCCGTCCAGCGGCGACACCGGCAGCGGGAACGACGTACAGCGCGGAGAGACCGCCACCCCGTAGGCGGCGGTCCCGTTCACCCGGGCCGCCTCAGTCGCCCAGGACGCGGCGCAGGTAGTCGTTGCCGAACAGGCGGTCCGGGTCCAGGCGGTCGCGCAGGGCCGTGAACTCGGCGAATCGCGGATAGGCCTGCGCGAAGTAGTCGGCGCCGCGCGTGTGGATCTTGCCCCAGTGGGGCCTGCCCTCGTGCGCCGTGAAGATCCGCTCGGCGGCGGTGAAGTACGCCTGGTAGGGCGTGCCCCGGTACATGTGGACCGCGATGTACGCGCTGTCCCGGCCCGAGGCCGTGGAGAGCGTGATGTCGTCCGCGGGAGCCGTGCGGACCTCCACGGGGAAGCTGATCCGCAGATTCGAGCGCTCCACCATCGCCTTCAGCTCGCGCAGCGTCTCGACGAGGGCCGCCCGCGGAACGGCGTACTCCATCTCCACGAAGCGCACGCGGCGCGGGCTGGTGAAGACCTTGTAGGGGATGTCCGTGTAGGTACGGGCGGAGAGCGCCTTGCTGGAGATCTTGGCGATGCCCGGGATGGTCGCGGGGACGGCCCTGCCGATCGTGTTGACCACCTGGAAGAGGCCGTTGGAGAGAATTTCGTCCTCTACGAAGGCGCTCACCTTGCCGGGAGGGGCGGCCGGGCCCACGCTGCGGTTGTTGCGCTTGGTGGTGCAGTTGCCGGTGTGCGGGAACCAGTAGAACTCGAAGTGTTCGTTCTCGGCGTGGAGCGCGTCGAACTCGCTCGTGACCTTGTCGAAGGTCATCGGCTCCTCACGGGCGGTGAGGAAGAAGACGGGCTCCACGGCGAAGGTGATCGCGCTGATCACGCCGAGTGCGCCGATGCCGATCCGGGCCGCCGCGAAGACCTCGGGATTCTCCTTCTCGGAGCAGGTGAGGACCGTGCCGTCCGCGGTGACCAGCTCAAGTGCCGTGATCTGTGCGGAGATCGACGCCGAATCGCGGCCCGTGCCGTGCGTCCCGGTGCTGATCGCGCCGGAGACCGTCTGCTCCATGATGTCGCCCATGTTCGTGAGCGACAGGCCTTCGCGGGCGAGTGCCGCGTTCAGGCGCTTGAGCGGGGTGCCCGCTTCCACGGTGACGGTGCCGGCCTCGCGGTCGATCCTGCGGATCCCGGTGAGGAGTTCGGGGCGTATCAGGAGGCCGTCGGTGGCCGCGGCCGCCGTGAAGGAGTGGCCCGTGCCGACCGGCTTCACCCTGAGGCCGTCGTCCTTGGCCTGACGCAGCGCGGCACCGAGCTCGTCGACCGACGCGGGGGTGACCTCCCTGGCCGGGCGGGCGCTGACGTTGCCCGCCCAGTTACGCCACGCCGCTGTGCTCTTCCCGCTGCTGCCCGCTGCCGTGCTCATGGGTCCCTCCCCGTCGCGGAACCGGCTTCTTCAGCCGGCGATACCCCAGGAACCCGACCGCCACCGCGGCGGCCCCGGAACAACCGGGAACCGCGTACCCGGCGTCCGATCCGGCCGCGTCGATGACCCAGCCGGCCGCTGAGGAGCCGAGCGCGACGCCGACCGCGAGTCCGGTGCTCACCCAGGTCATGCCCTCGGTCAGCTTCGCGCGTGGTACGTGCTGTTCGACGAGGGCCATCGTCGTGATCATGGTCGGCGCTATGGAGAGGCCCGCGATGAACAACGCCACGGCCAGAAACGGAAGGTTCCCGACCAACTGAAGCGGGATCATACTCACGGCCATCGCACAGACACCCAGCAGCCACCTCGGGGCGGGCGCCCCCTTGAAGTGCATGAGCCCGAAGGCGGCCCCGGCCACGCACGAGCCGAGCGCGTACACCGCGAGCACCAGGCTCGCCGCCGCCTTGTGGCCCTGGTCCTCGGCGTACGCCACGGTCACCACGTCGATGGACCCGAAGATCGCGCCCGTCGCCACGAACGTCGCGACCAGGACCTGGAGCCCTCCGGAACGCAACGCCGAGCCCTTGGTGTGGTGTTCACGCCCGTGCGGCACGGGCTCGGTGGCCCGCTGCGAGGTCAGCCAGAAGACGCCCACGGCGAGGAAGACCCCGGCGAGCAGCGGCCCGGCCTCGGGGAACCACACCGTGGAGAGCCCGATCGAGATGATCGGCCCGAAGATGAAGCAGATCTCGTCGACCACGGACTCGAAGGAGTACGCGGTGTGCAGCTGCGGGGTGTCGCGGTAGAGGACGGCCCAGCGCGCCCTGATCATCGAGCCCACGCTCGGCACACAGCCCACCAGGGCGGCGAAGGCGAAGAGCGTCCAGTCCGCGAGTTCGTACTTCGCGCAGAGCAGGAGTCCGGCCACCGCGGCCAGGGACGCCAGGGTCGCGGGCCGGAGGACGCGGCGCTGGCCGTACCGGTCGACCAGGCGCGAGATCTGCGGGCCGATCGCGGCGGCGGAGAGCGCGACGGTCGCGGAGAGCGCGCCCGCGAGTCCGTACCGCCCGGTGAGCTGGGACACCATCGTCACGATGCCGATGCCCATCATCGACAGCGGCATCCGGCCGAGGAAGCCCGCGGTGGAGAACCCCTTGGTGCCGGGGGCGGCGAAGATGGCGCGGTAGGGGCTTGGCACGTGGAACTCCGCTGAGGCGCCGGGGCGGCTCCGTGCGGACCATGCGCGGAGCCGCCCCCGGTAAGGCGTAAAGATGGCCAATACAGCTTACGGCTCCGACAGGCCCAGCCGCACCGTGATTTTCGGCTGTCAGCGGCGGGTGGCAGGATCGGATGTATGTCCGATGCGCTTGATGCCTCTCCCTATGACGCCCTGCTGCTGCTCTCGTTCGGCGGCCCCGAAGGCCCCGACGACGTCGTCCCGTTCCTGGAGAACGTGACGCGGGGCCGCGGCATCCCCAAGGAGCGGCTCAAGGAGGTGGGGCAGCACTACTTCCTCTTCGGCGGGGTCAGCCCGATCAACGACCAGAACCGCGCCCTCCTGGACGCCCTGCGCAAGGACTTCGCGGAGCACGGCCTCGACCTGCCGGTCTACTGGGGCAACCGCAACTGGGCGCCCTACCTGACCGACACCCTGCGCGAGCTCGTCCAGGACGGCCACCGCCGCGTGCTCGTCCTGGCGACCAGCGCGTATGCCTCGTACTCGGGCTGCCGCCAGTACCGCGAGAACCTGGCGGAGTCCCTCGCCGTGCTCGCGTCCGAGGGCCTCGATGTGCCGCGCGTCGACAAGCTGCGGCACTACTTCAACCACCCCGGCTTCGTCCGCCCCATGATCGACGGGGTCCTGAAGTCCCTGGCCGAGCTCCCCGGCGACGTACGCGAAGGGGCGCACCTCGCCTTCACGACGCACTCGATCCCGACCGCGGCCGCCGACAGCTCGGGCCGCGCCGAGGACCACGGGGACGGTGGCGCCTACGTCGAGGAGCACCTGGACGTGGCCCGGCTCATCGCCGACGCGGTGCGCGAGGAGACGGGCGTCGAGCACCCCTGGCAGCTCGTCTACCAGTCGCGCAGCGGCGCCCCGCACATCCCGTGGCTGGAGCCGGACATCTGCGATCACCTGGAGGAGCGGCACGCCGCGGGCGCGCCCGCCGTGGTGATGGTCCCGATCGGCTTCGTCTCGGACCACATGGAGGTCCTGTACGACCTCGACACCGAGGCCGAGGCGAAGGCCGCGGAGCTGGGCCTGCCGGTCCGCCGCTCGGCCACCGTCGGCGCCGATCCCCGGTTCGCCGCGGCGGTGCGCGACCTGGTCCTGGAGCGCGCCGCGACGGAGAACGGACACAAGGTCGCGCCCTGCGCCCTGGGCGCGCTCGGCGCGAGCCACGACCTGTGCCCGGTGGGCTGCTGCCCCTCGCGCGCCCCGAAGCCCGCAGCCGCGGGCGCCGACAGCCCGTACGCGTAACTCACGAACGCACCAGGAGCACCGTGACCGACCCCGCAGACCAGCAGCTGAAGGCCGAACTCCTCGGCGCCGCCCTGGAGGCCGCGCACCGCGCCGGCGCCTTCCTGCGCGACGGGCGCCCGGACGACCTGGGCGTGGCCGCCACGAAGAGCAGCGCGGTCGACGTCGTCACCGAGATGGACATCGCGTCCGAGAAGCTGATCACCGACTTCTTCGCCGAGCGCAGGCCGGACGACGGCGTGCTCGGCGAGGAGGGTGCGAGCTCCGAGGGCAGCAGCGGCGTCCAGTGGGTGATCGACCCGATCGACGGCACCGTCAACTACCTCTACGGACGCCCCGACTGGTCCGTGTCCATCGCGGCCCGCAAGGACGGCGAGACACTCGTCGGCGTGGTGCACGCCCCCATGCGCGGCGAGACCTACCGCGCGGTCCTCGGAGAGGGCGCCTTCGTCAACGACAGGCCCGCACACGTCCGCCCCGCGCCCCCGTTCGAACAGGCCCTCGTCGGCACCGGCTTCGGGTACGTCGCCCAGCGCCGCGCCCGCCAGGCCGAAGTGGCCAGGCAGCTGATCCCGCTGGTCCGTGACATCCGCCGCGGCGGCTCAGCGGCGATCGACCTGTGCGACGTCGCGCTCGGCCGCCTGGACGCGTACTACGAACGCGGCCTCAACCCGTGGGACTTCGCGGCCGGTGACCTCGTCGCACGGGAGGCCGGCGCGCTGACCGGCGGACGCCCCGGTCAGGCCCTCTCGGGCGAGCTGACCGTCGCGGCCCCGCCCGGCCTCTTCGAGGACCTGCAGGGCCGCCTGGAGGAGCTCGGCGCCTGGCACGACTGACCGGCCGACCGGCCCCGCCGGACATCCTCACCCAGGCGCATGGACGCACACAGAAGGGCCCCGGCATCTCGTCCACAGATGCCGGGGCCCTTTGGTTTGCGGCTCGCGTAATGGGTCAGGCGTGCAGTGCGCCGACCTCCACACCGTGCTCGGCGGCGAGGCGGTGGAGATCTTCCAGCTCCGCCTGCTCGACCTCGGCAAGGAAGTCGTCGCCCGTCTCACGGGCCTTCGTGAGGTCGGACTCCGTGGCCTTTATGCGCTGCAGCAGTCCTGCGGTAAAAGCGTCCATGGTTGCGCCCCCTCGGCTGGGTCGTGGGTCGATGGCACGGGGGTGTGCCCTCAAGGAAGGGGCGATCACGTCTCAAGCCGCCCGCCCTGCGGAAAGCGGGTTGTGGCGCGCCACATACAAAGCGTGATCGCGGGTGTGAGGTCGTCCTCCCCGGGCTCCCTTCCACGGAAACCTCAACCGTCGGAGTAAATCCCGCATTCCCCTGCCAGGACTCCGCCTTACAGCCGGTTTATGGCCGAAAGGGGCAGGATGGAGGCCACACCCCACGAACAGACCTGCCCGCAGGGGCACAGAGGAAGGACAGCGCCGTGCGCGTACTCGTCGTCGAGGACGAGCAACTGCTCGCCGATGCGGTGGCCACCGGACTGCGCCGGGAGGCCATGGCCGTCGACGTCGTGTACGACGGAGCGGCCGCCCTGGAGCGCATCGGGGTCAATGACTACGACGTCGTGGTGCTCGACCGGGACCTCCCGCTCGTGCACGGCGACGACGTCTGCCGCAAGATCGTCGAGCTCGGCATGCCGACCCGCGTCCTGATGCTCACCGCGTCGGGCGACGTCAGCGACCGCGTCGAGGGCCTGGAGATCGGCGCCGACGACTATCTCCCCAAGCCCTTCGCGTTCAGCGAGCTCACGGCACGCGTGCGTGCCCTCGGCCGGCGTACGAGCGTCCCGCTGCCGCCCGTCCTGGAGCGCGCCGGGATCAAGCTCGACCCGAACCGCCGCGAGATCTTCCGCGACGGCAAGGAGATCCAGCTCGCCCCCAAGGAGTTCGCCGTCCTGGAAGTGCTGCTGCGCAGCGAGGGTGCCGTGGTCTCCGCCGAGCAGCTGCTCGAGAAGGCCTGGGACGAGAACACCGACCCGTTCACGAACGTGGTCCGGGTGACCGTCATGACCCTGCGGCGGAAGCTCGGCGAGCCCGCCGTCATCGTGACGGTGCCCGGCTCCGGCTACCGGATCTGATCCCCGGTGGCCGCGACCCCGGCGCCACCAGCAGCGCCTCCGAAACCCACCTGGGACCCCAGGAAGGCCGAAGCGCCCTTCCCGTGGCTGCGTCCCACGATCCGCATACGGCTCACGCTGCTCTACGGCGGCATGTTCCTGATCGCGGGCATCCTGCTGCTCTCGATCATCTATCTCCTTGCCGCGCAGGCCCTGAACGTGGGCAGCGACCTGCCGTTCAAGATCATCTCCGGCCGGGTGGCCAGCGACACCTGCAACTTCCCGACCAGCCCGTCCGCCGGTGAGCTCAACAGCGCCATGAACGCCTGCGTCAACGAACAGCGCCAGCACGCCCTGGACAACCTCCTGAGCCGCTCGCTGCTCGCCCTCCTCGGGCTCGCGGTGATCGCCTTCGCCTTCGGCTACGCGATGGCGGGCCGTGTCCTGTCGCCGCTCGGCCGCATCACGCGCACCGCGCGCAGGGTGGCCGGCACGGACCTGTCCCGGCGCATCGAACTGGACGGGCCCGACGACGAGTTGAAGGAGCTCTCGGACACCTTCGACGAGATGCTCGACCGTCTGGAGCGGGCCTTCACCGCGCAGCAGCGGTTCGTCGGGAACGCCTCCCACGAGCTGCGCACCCCCTTGGCGATCAACCGCACGCTGCTCGAGGTGCACCTCTCCGACCCGGGGGCGCCGCCCGAGCTCCATCAGCTCGGCAAGACGCTCCTGGCCACGAACGAGCGCAGTGAACAGCTCGTGGAGGGCCTGCTGCTCCTCGCCCGCAGCGACAACCAGATCGTGGAGCGCAAGCCGGTCGACCTCGCCGAGGTCGCCGACCGCGCCGTCGACCAGGTGCGGTCCGAGGCCGACGCGAAGGGCGTGGAGATCCGCGGGGAGCGGGCACCTGCCGTCGTCCAGGGCAATGGAGTCCTCCTGGAGCGGATCGCCCTGAACCTCGTCCAGAACGCCGTCAGGTACAACGTGCCGGACGACGGATGGGTGGAGGCCACCACGGAGGCCCAGCACGGCCAGGCGGTCCTGGTGGTGACGAACACGGGCCCCGTGGTGCCCGCCTACGAGATCGACAACCTCTTCGAGCCGTTCCGGCGGCTGCGGACCGAGCGCACGGGCAGCGACAAGGGCGTCGGACTCGGCCTGTCGATCGCCCGGTCGGTGGCGAGGGCCCACGGGGGCCGTATCATCGCGGAGCCGCGCGAGGGGGGAGGGCTCGTGATGCGAGTCACCCTTCCTCTCTGAGATGCTGCCGCGGACGCGCCGACGTGTTCGCTTTGCGCGGAATTTTCGGGACCCGTTCCTGGATGTTTCATGTGCGATCGATCACAGGGGCGAATTTTCGGCCATCTACTCTCCGTGATCGTGAAAGTCGTTGGAAAGCCGGGAAAATCCGGGTTTTCAGGGGTCTTGATCACGGGAAGTACACGGGGTGGCGCCTGTGAAGTGCGACATTCGGACCGTGTACGGTCCCGATCGCCATCCAAACCGATCACCTCTTCAGGGGTGCGGTTGGGTGTCGATTGAGTAACAGACCTTGATGTGAGGCAAAATCTCCGCCTCAGGTCGGGCACAAGTCCGGCCTCTCACGCGTTACGTGCGCTGAGACACCGCAGACACCCAGAGGGGGAGAGCGACATGGCAACGGACTACGACACCCCACGTAAGACCGACGATGACGTCAACGAGGACAGCATCGAGGAACTCAAGGCGCGTCGGAACGACAAGTCGACGTCGGCCGTAGACGTCGACGAGTTCGAGGCCGCAGAGGGCCTTGAGCTGCCCGGCGCGGACCTTTCGAACGAGGAGCTCGCCGTTCGGGTGCTCCCGAAGCAGCAGGACGAGTTCACCTGCATGAGCTGCTTCCTGGTGCACCACCGCAGCCAGCTGGCCAGGGAGAAGAACGGCCAGCCGATCTGCCGCGACTGCGACTAGGGCAGGGTCGGCCGTGACAGGCTCGACCCCGCCGAGGAAGCGCCGCTTCCGCAAGCGCGGAGCGGACCAACAGAGCGCTGCCGACGGCGGCGTACGTGACGACGAGCGGGGCTCTTCCCCCACAGGAACGGCCTCGCTCGGACCGGCGAACGCACCAGCGGTGGCAGACGACGAGACGGCGGCCGACAAGGCGTCCAGGGCCCATGGGTCCAAGGGCCGCGTTGCCGCCGTCACGGACGGAGTCAAGGCGGGCGTACGCATGAGCGGACGCGGCGCCAAGGCCGGTATCGGCTATCTCGCCGACCGGATCATCGAGAACGCCCCGCGGGTCCCGATCCGCGACCTGGGCACCCTCCGCAAGCAGTTCCCGGGCCTTGACCCGGAGCAGCTCGCGGACAAACTCATCTCCGGCGCGGCCAACGGAACCTCGACGGTCGGGGCCGGAGTCGGCGCCGCGGCGATGATGCCCGTGCCGCCCGCGATGCCCGCGGAGATGGCCGCCGAGATCACCGGCGTAGCGGCCATCGAGCTGAAGCTGATCGCCGAACTCCACGAGGTCTACGGCCTGCGTCCGCCGGGCAATCTCAAGGAGCGCAGCACCGCCTACCTCACCGCGTGGACCGAGGAGCGGGGCATCGACGTGGTGAAGCCCGCGTCGATCAACGCCGCGCTCGGCGGCCAGATGAAGCGCGAGCTGCGCCAGCAGATCATGAAGCGCATGGTGCGGAACCTCCCGAACCTGATGCCCTTCATGGTGGGCGCCGCAGTGGGGGCGGTCATGAACCGCCGAGACACCAAGAAGCTCGCTGAGCGGGTCCGTGCGGACCTGCGGAGGGCGCAGGTGCCCTGGGACGCCCTGCCCGAGCTGCCGCCCCTTGAGCAGCCCGTGAGGCCTCTGGACCCGCTGCACCCCGGCGGCCTGCGCAAGGAGCTGGGGCGCTGACGCGGCAGACCCCGCAGCAGGTCCCCGAGAAGCCCGGGTCGCATGTCCCCGGGCAACAGATTCCCGAGCCGCAGATTCGCGGGCGGCAGATGCCTAAGAAGTCCGCACCGCGGTCAGTGCTGCCGCGAGCGCCTCGGGGTTCCGCGTCGACACGTACACGTACGGAGTCGGGTCCTGCGGGTCCGTGATCTCCACGCGCAGCGCCGTGGGGATGTAGGCGCGCAGCAGCATGAAGGCGCGCGGGTCGGCCTTCGGGCCGCGCCAGGCGCGCGCCTCCTCCGCGTCGAGCACCACCGGCTCGCCCAGGGCGGAGACCGGGATCTTCGCGTCACCCACGACGAGCGAGCCCGCCACCACGCGGATCCGGGGGGAGCCGTACGAACTGGTGACGACCGCGGCGACCGCCGTGCCGGCGACCAGGCCGCCGAGCAGCGGCAGGGTCCCGAAGGGGAGCATGATCAGTGCCATCGCGACGCCGACCAGGAGCGAGACAAGCCACCAGGAACGGGGCGCCGTCAGGCGTTCTTCGTAAGGCTGCATGCAGCCAAGCTTGGCACGATGAGCTGAGTCACTGGACTCGCGGGTAAGGTCTGCGGCTGTGAGTGGTACTTCTGCAGCTCTGACGCCCCCGGCCGACGCCATAGCGCCCGTCCGCCACCCCGACGCGCCCGCCCCCGGGGAGCTCATCGGAGCCCATTACGAGCACTGTTTCGGCTGTGGTGAAGGGCAGGCCCACGGGCTGCACCTCGCGGCGTACGCCGGTGAAGGCGTGGCCGTCACCGCCGAGTTCACCGTCCGCGAGGCCCACCAGGGTGCTCCCGGCCTGGCCCACGGCGGAGTGCTCGCCACGGCGCTCGACGAGACGCTCGGCTCGCTGAACTGGCTGCTGCGGGTGATCGCCGTGACCGGACGGCTCGAGACCGACTTCGCGCTGCCCGTGCCGCTCGGCACCGTGCTCTTCCTCGAGGCCGAGGTGACCGCCGTCGCGGGACGGAAGATCTACTCCCGGGCCACCGGGCGGATCGGCGGCCCCGAGGGGCCCGTCGCCGTCCGCGCCAAGGCCCTCTTCATCGAGGTCAAGGTCGACCACTTCGTCGAGAACGGCCGCCCGGAGGAGATCCGGGCCGCCATGGACGACCCGGACCAGCTCCGCCGCGCACGCGCTTTCGAGGTGAACCCGTGACCCCCGCCCCCCGCCCGGAGCTCGACGTCCTGATCCGTCGCGTCGACTCCGAAGTACCGCTGCCGTCGTACGCGCAGCCCGGCGACGCCGGAGCGGATCTGCGGACCACCGAAGCCCACGAACTCGCCCCGGGCGAGCGGGTGGTGCTGCCCACCGGTGTGTCTATCGCACTGCCCGAGGGGTACGCGGCCTTCGTGCACCCTCGTTCCGGTCTCGCCGCCCGCTGCGGTGTCGCCCTGGTGAATGCCCCAGGGACGGTGGATGCCGGGTACCGTGGAGAGATCAAGGTGATCGTGGTGAATCTCGACCCGCGCGAACGCGTGCGGTTCGAGCGCTTCGACCGGATTGCCCAACTGGTCGTCCAGCAGGTCGAGAAGGTGCGCTTCCGGGAGGTGGCGGAGCTTCCCGACTCGGCGCGGGCCGAGGGGGGCTTCGGGTCCACCGGCGGCCATGCCGCCGTGGGCACAGGCCCGGGTGAACAAACGGGTGGGAATCGATACGCATCGGTCGTATCTGACCGGGAAGGACAGTGACGTGTTCGGACGTCGCAAGAAGGACAGTGCCGCCGAGGACGCGGCGGGCGAGGCCGAGCAGGTCGTCGGGGACCCTGACGGTGCTGACAGTGATGACACGGCCGCCGCGTCGTCGCGCGTGAGGCTCGAGCCCGAGCCCCGCCCCGACGGTCCCTGGGACGTCTCGGAAGTCCGGGAGCCCGGCGAGGGCCGCGTGGACCTGGGCGGACTCTTCGTGCCGGGTGTCGAGGGCATGGAGCTGCGGGTGGAGGTCGCGGGAGACGCGATCGTCGCCGCGACCGTCGTGCTCCAGGACAGCGCCATCCAGCTCCAGGGCTTCGCCGCCCCCAAGAAGCAGGGCATCTGGGGCGAGGTCCGCGAGGAGATCGCCGCGGGCATCACTCAGCAGGGCGGTGTCATCGACGAGGTCGAGGGCCCCCTCGGCTGGGAGCTGCGTGCGCAGGTTCCGGTGCAGCTGCCGGACGGCACGGGCGGCGTGCAGGTCGTGCGCTTCATCGGTGTCGACGGTCCGCGGTGGTTCCTGCGCGGGGTCATCTCCGGCCAGGGCGCGGTGCAGCCGCAGGCCGCGGGTCTCCTCGAGCAGATCTTCCGGGACACCGTCATCGTGCGCGGCGACGGCCCGATGGCCCCCCGCGACCCGATCGTCCTGAAGCTGCCGGACGACGCCCAGATGGTCGCCGAGGGCGCGGTCCAGCAGGAGCAGCAGGAGGGCTCGCGCTTCTCCGGCGGCATGGGCCAGCTCCAGCGGGGCCCTGAGATCACCGAGGTGCGCTAGGCGCCCCAGACGTGCCGAGGCGCCCCCGGGCGCCCCGACCACGAGTTGCAGGCCGATGGGCCGCACTCCCTGATGGGAGTGCGGCCCATCGGCGTTTTCGCAGGTGGGAGCAGGAGACGGCACAGGAGGAGGCACAGGGCGCGGGCAGCCGTAAGAGAGTCGTCAATGGAGCGCCGGCGGACGTAAGGGAGACGTCAACGGCGGTCAATTCCAGCCACGGAGGGGGTTTGCTCAAGACGTCAGATCACTCGCATCTCATCTAGGAGCACACGATGGCCGACGTGGCCTTCGTCGTCACCACGATCGCGGTATTCGCGCTGGTGGCGTTCATCGCCAAGGGGGTGGCGAAGCTGTGACTGCCGAGAACATCGTCGGTCTCGTCGTGGCCGTCGCCCTGCTGGGCTATCTCGTCCTCGCTCTCGTGTTCCCGGAGAGGTTCTGAGTACGGATATGAGCCCTGTTCTTGCTGGTGTGCTCCAGTTCCTGGCGCTGATCGTGGCGCTGGCCCTGGCATACCGTCCGCTTGGCGACTACATGGCCAAGGTCTACTCCTCCGAGAAGCATCTGCGCGTGGAGAAGTGGATCTACAAGGGCATAGGCGCCAACCCGAACGCCGAGATGCGCTGGCCCGCCTATCTGCGCGGGGTGCTCGCCTTCTCCGCCATGAGCGTGCTGTTCCTGTATCTGCTGCAGCGGCTCCAGGGCTCGCTGCCCGGGTCGCTCGGCTTCAAGGCCATCGATCCGGACCAGGCGTTCAACACCGCCGCGTCGTTCGTGGCGAACACCAACTGGCAGTCGTACTACGGCGAACAGGCCATGGGCCACGTCGTGCAGACCGGCGGCCTCGCCGTCCAGAACTTCGTCTCGGCGGCCGTGGGCATCGCCGTCGCGGTCGCCCTGGTGCGTGGCTTCGCCCGCTCGCGCACGGGTGAGCTGGGGAACTTCTGGTCCGACCTGGTGCGCGGCACGGTCCGCATCCTGATCCCGATCTCGGTGATCGGCGCGCTCGTCCTCGTCGCCTGTGGCGCGATCCAGAACTTCTCCGGGATCCACGGGGTCGGCCAGTTCCTGGGCGGCAGTCAGCAGTGGAACGGCGGTGCGGTGGCCTCGCAGGAGGTCATCAAGGAGCTGGGCACCAACGGAGGCGGCTACTTCAACGCCAACTCCGCCCACCCCTTCGAGAATCCGAACGGGCTCTCCAACCTCTTCGAGGTCTTCCTGATCCTGGTGATCCCCTTCGCCCTGACCCGCACCTTCGGCCGCATGGTCGGCAGCGTGAAGCAGGGGTACGCGATCCTCGCCACGATGGTGACCATCTGGGTCGGATTCACCGCGCTGATGATGTGGACGGAGTTCCACCACGGCGCTCCCGCGTTCGATGTCGCGGGCGGCGCCATGGAGGGCAAGGAGACGCGGTTCGGGATCGGCGGTTCGGCGATCTTCTCGGTCGCCACGACGCTGACCTCGACGGGCGCGGTCAACTCCTTCCACTCCTCCAACACCGGTTTCGGCGGCGGGCTCAACCTGCTGGGCATGCAGTTGGGCGAGATCGCGCCGGGCGGTACCGGGTCCGGTCTCTACGGCATGTTGATCATGGCCATCATCGCGGTGTTCATCGCCGGTCTGATGGTGGGCCGTACGCCGGAGTACCTGGGCAAGAAGATCGGCACCCGCGAGATCAAGCTGGCGGCCTGCTACATCCTCATCACGCCCGCCCTGGTCCTCGGATTCACCGCGGTGTCGATGGCGCTGCCCACGCCCAAGGACTCGATGCTCAACTCCGGGGCGCACGGCTTCTCCGAGATCCTCTACGCCTACACCTCGGGCGCCAACAACAACGGTTCGGCGTTCGCGGGGCTGAGCGCGGACACGAACTGGTTCAACACCACGATCGGCCTCGCGATGCTGCTCGGCCGGTTCCTGCCGATGGTGTTCGTCCTCGCCCTCGCGGGTTCGCTCGCCGAGCAGAAGCCGATCCCGGCGACCGCGGGCACCCTGCGTACCGAGAAGCCGCTGTTCACCGGCTTGCTGGTCGGCACCATCATGATCATCACCGGTCTAACCTACTTCCCCGCGCTGGCCCTCGGGCCGCTGGCCGAGGGGCTGGCGTCATGACCACCGACATAAAGAAGCCAGAGGAGCCCGGCTCCATGTCCACCGCCACTCCCACCCGTGCGCCGCACCAGGACGTGCCCGGCGGGCACAAGGACAGCGGCCGTGTCGGCGGGGGTCTGTTCGACCCCAAGCAGCTCCTGAAGTCCTTCCCGGACGCCGTGAAGAAGCTCGATCCGCGGGTGATGATCAAGTCGCCCGTCATGTTCGTGGTGCTCGTCGGATCGGTGATCACCACGGTCCTCGCGGTCAAGGATCCCGGGGACGGGTTCGGCTGGGCGATCGCCGCCTGGCTGTGGCTGACCACGATCTTCGCCAACCTGGCGGAGGCGGTGGCCGAGGGACGCGGCAAGGCGCAGGCGGACACCCTGCGCAAGGCCAAGACCGACACCGTCGCGCGCCGTCTGAACGGCACGGCCGAGGAGCAGGTGCCCGGCACCGAGCTGCGCATCGGCGACCTGGTCGTCTGCGAGGCGGGCGACGTGATCCCCGGCGACGGCGACGTCGTCGAGGGGGTCGCGAGCGTCGACGAGTCGGCGATCACCGGTGAATCGGCCCCGGTCATCCGGGAGTCGGGCGGTGACCGCTCCGCCGTCACCGGCGGCACGAAGGTCCTCTCGGACCGGATCGTCATCAAGATCACGACGAAGCCCGGCGAGACGTTCATCGACCGGATGATCAATCTGGTCGAGGGCGCCGCACGGCAGAAGACGCCCAACGAGATCGCGCTCAACATCCTGCTCGCGTCCCTCACCATCGTCTTCCTGCTCGCGGTCGTCACGCTCCAGCCGTTCGCCGTGTACGCCGGTGCCGAGCAGTCCATGATCGTGCTGGCCGCGCTCCTGGTCTGCCTGATCCCGACGACCATCGGCGCGCTGCTCTCCGCGATCGGCATCGCGGGCATGGACCGCCTGGTCCAGCGCAACGTGCTCGCCATGTCCGGGCGGGCGGTCGAGGCCGCCGGTGACGTCTCGACGCTGCTGCTCGACAAGACGGGCACCATCACGCTCGGCAACCGTCAGGCCGCCGAGTTCGTGCCGGTGCGCGGGACGACCGAGGCCGAGCTCGCGGATGCCGCCCAGCTCTCGTCGCTGGCCGACGAGACGCCCGAGGGCCGCTCCATCGTCGTACTGGCGAAGGAGAAGTACGGGCTTCGCGAGCGCCACCAGGGTGAGCTGGAGGGGGCCGAGTGGGTCGCCTTCACCGCGCAGACGCGGATGTCGGGTGTCGACCTCGTCCAGGACGGGACCGGGTGCAAGGTCCGCAAGGGCGCGACCGGTTCGGTCGTCGCCTGGGTCACCGAGCACGGCGGCACCGTCTCCGACGACGCCCAGACGCTGACCGACACCATCTCGCAGGCCGGTGGCACACCGCTCCTGGTCGCGGCCGAGGACGAGAAGGGGGCGCGCGTACTCGGTGTCATCCACCTCAAGGACGTCGTCAAGGAGGGCATGCGCGAGCGGTTCGACGAGCTGCGGCGCATGGGCATCAAGACGGTCATGATCACGGGTGACAACCCGCTGACCGCCAAGGCGATCGCGGACGAGGCGGGCGTGGACGACTTCCTCGCCGAGGCCACGCCCGAGGACAAGATGGCGCTGATCAAGCGCGAGCAGGCCGGCGGCAAGCTCGTCGCGATGACCGGTGACGGCACCAATGACGCCCCGGCCCTCGCGCAGGCTGACGTGGGCGTGGCCATGAACACCGGGACCTCGGCCGCCAAGGAGGCCGGGAACATGGTGGACCTGGACTCCAACCCCACCAAGCTCATCGAGATCGTCGAGATCGGCAAGCAACTCCTCATCACCCGGGGCGCGTTGACGACCTTCTCGATCGCCAACGACGTCGCGAAGTACTTCGCGATCATCCCCGCGATGTTCGCCGTGGTCTACCCCGGCCTCGACAAGCTCAACATCATGAACCTGTCGTCCCCGGAGTCGGCCATCCTGTCGGCCGTCATCTTCAACGCGCTGATCATCATCGCCCTGGTGCCGCTGGCCCTGAAGGGTGTGCGGTACCGGCCGATGAGCGCGGACAGGATGCTGCGGCGCAACCTCGGCATCTACGGCCTGGGCGGTCTCGTCGCCCCGTTCATCGGAATCAAGGTCATCGACCTGCTCATCTCCCTCATCCCCGGGCTGTAGTTCCTCGAAAGCGTGCTGATCATCATGAACACATCGGTAGGCAACACCGGCCGGTTGCTGTGGGCCGGGCTGCGCGCCCTGCTCGTCCTGACCGTGATCTGCGGCGTCATCTACCCGCTCGCGGTGACAGGCGTCGCCCAGGCGCTCTTCAACGACAAGGCCAACGGCTCCGAGATCAGGAGCGAGGGCGAGGTCGTCGGCTCCGAACTCATCGGGCAGCGGTACGACCTGCCGCTGAAGAAGGGCCAGGAAACCGCCGCGCCCGACCTGAAGTGGTTCCAGCCCAGGCCGTCCAACGGCCTCGGCTCCAACCAGGACGCGGGGGTGAACACCCAGTACGACCTCATCCTGTCCGGCGCCACGAACCTGGCCGGTGACAACAAGGACCTGATCGCGAACGTCAAGGCCGCCAAGGCCGCCGTGGTCAAGGACAACTCCACGGCCGGTTTCAAGGTCAAGCCGTCGGACGTGCCGGCCGAGGCCGTCACCTCCTCCGGCTCGGGCCTGGACCCGCACATCTCCCCGGAGTACGCGGAACTGCAGGCCCATCGAGTGGCCGCGAAGAACGGTCTCGACGTGCACAAGGTCGAGAAGCTGGTCGAGACGCACACCGACGGGCGGATCCTCGGCTTCGTGGGCGAGCCCCGCGTCAACGTCCTCCAGCTCAACATCGCGCTGAAGGAGCTCGTCGCCGACAAGGGGTGACACCCGCGTCGCGCGGCAATAGCTGACACCCTCGTCGCGCGGCAATAGCTGACGCTGCGTCAGCTCTCTTGTGGCCCGCGGTGCTCCGGTCCGACCGACCGGAGCACCGCGGGCCACGGGTTCGTGTGGCAGTAGACCGGGCGCCATCTGCTGCCGTACCTCACGGCCCTGGAGAACGTCGCGCTGCCGATGAAGGCCTCCGCCAACGCCCCGCGCGTGCTGCTCGCCGACGAGCCCAGACGCTGCGCGAACAGGGCGGTGCGGGGGAGGAGTTCACGGTTCTGGACCGGGCCGGGCGGTTGCAGCTGCCGCGCGACTACGTGGAGCGCTATGGGCTGCGCGGACGCGTGCGGCTCACGGAGGAGCCGGATCACATCGGTGTCTGGGGCGAGGGGCCGGATTCGTCCCCGGCCGGTCCCTGAACAGGGGCTCTGCCGTCGGGTGAATTCTCGTGCAGGGAACCTCCAACTTCACGCCTTGACGGAAGCATGGTCCGTACCTATGGTCTCGGGCCAACACGCATGTTCAGAAAGGCACTTGAAGTTCACATACGAGAATGGATGGCCCTTCGCATGGCTGACACCCCCACACCCGTGCGCCACCACCGCAGACCCCGCACGGCAGTCCTCGCGACCCTCGCCACCGTGGTGACCGCCCTGGTCGCCGCCCTCATCGCCTGGCCCGGCGCCGAGCGCGCCGACGCGGCACCCGGCACCTTCGCGCACCCCGGAGTCACCGTCTCCCGCGGGCAGTTGGACTTCACCAGGGAGAAGGTCAACGCCGGCGCCCAGCCCTGGAAGGGCGCGTACGACCAGATGATGGGGAGCAAGTACGCCTCCCTGTCCCGCACGCCCAAGCCCCGCGCGGTCGTCGAGTGCGGCTCCTACTCGGACCCCAACTACGGCTGCACCGATGAGCGCGAGGACGCGATAGCCGCGTACACCACGGCACTCGCCTGGTACTTCACCCGCGACGACCGCTACGCCAAGAAGTCCATCGAGCTCATGGACGCCTGGTCCGGCACCATCAAGGGCCACACCAACAGCAACGCCCCGCTGCAGACCGGCTGGGCGGGGTCGTCCTGGCCGAGGGCCGCCGAGATCATCAAGCACACGTACACCGGCAGCTGGGGCAACTCGGGACGCTTCGCGACGATGCTGCGCACCGTCTACCTGCCCGAGATCATCAACGGCTCCAACTCCAACGGCAACTGGGAGCTGTCGATGATGGAGGCCGCCATCGGCATCTCCGTCTTCATCGAGGACAAGGGGTCGTACGACAAGGCGATGGCGAAGTTCCGCACGCGCACCGCCGCCTACGTCTATCTCTCGTCCGACGGCGACCTGCCCAAGACCGTGCCGAGCCAGAACCTGGACACCCGCGCCAAGATCGTCAAGTACTGGCAGGGGCAGGACACCTTCACCACCGGGCTCACCCAGGAGACGTGCCGCGACTTCACCCACACCGGATACGGGCTCTCCGCGATCTCCCACGTCGCCGAGACCAGCCGCATCCAGGGCGAGGACCTCTACAGGACGGACGTCGGCGAGCGGCTGCGCCAGGGCCTCGGCTTCCAGGCCAAGTACGAACTGGGCGAGGCGCCGCCGAGCTCGCTGTGCGGCGGCTCGGTCCACCGGGGCCTCGGGCCCGTCACCGAGGTCGGCTACAACGCGCTCCACAACCGCCTCGGCCACGCCATGAGCAACACCCAGAAGCTCACCGAGCAGAAGCGCCCCGCAGGTTCCAACAACCTGTTCGTCGCCTGGGAGACCCTGACCCACGCGGACAACCCCAGCTGATGCGGACCTTGTTGGGCCGGGCGCGGCGTGACCATACTGGCGCCCGGCCCAACAGGGCCGTACGGGGGATTTGAGGGAGGGGACATGGCACAGAGCGCGGTCGTCGTCGAGGACCTGCACCGGACGTACGGCAGCGGCGCGTCCGCCGTGCACGCCCTGCGCGGCGTCTCCTTCGCCGTCCCGCGCGGTGAGCTCGTCGCCCTGAAGGGGCGGTCGGGATCCGGCAAGACCACCCTGCTCAATCTCGTCGGCGGACTCGACACCCCGGACGCCGGGAAGATCACCGTCGAAGGGCTCGAACTCGCGGGCCTCGGCGAGAGCGGCCTCCTGGAGCTGCGCCGCGACCACGTCGGCTTCATCTTCCAGTCCTTCGGGCTCATCCCGATCCTCACCGCGGCCGAGAATGTCGGCGTGCCCCTGCGGCTGCGCAAGACCGACCCCCGTGAGCGTGAGGAGCGCGTCGCGCTGCTGCTCGCCCTCGTCGGCCTCGCCGACCACGCCGAGCAGCGGCCCGGTGAGCTCTCCGGAGGCCAGCAGCAGCGGGTGGCGATCGCCCGCGCGCTCGCCAACAAGCCCTCCCTGCTCATCGCGGACGAGCCCACCGGGCAGCTGGACGCCGAGACCGGCCTCGCGGTGATGGAGCTGCTGCGCGCCGTCGTCCGCGGCGAGGGCGTCACCGCCCTGGTCGCCACGCACGACGCGGCGCTGCTCGACCTCGCCGACCGGGTCCTGGAGCTGAGCGACGGCGAGATCGTGGAGCGCTGATCGCCCGCGCTTCCCGCGGCAGGGCGCCGGCCCGCCCCGTCGACCGGCCACATCAGGGTTGCGTCAAAGAGCGCCCTCCCGCGCACCCTCGTCCGATTTGCGGGAATTGTTGGCCGTAAGGTCGACGCTGCGTACAGAGCAGTTTCGGGAAGACAATGGGGCCATGGCACGCGGCAAGCTTCGGATATACCTCGGTTCGGCACCGGGCGTCGGCAAGACGTACGCGATGCTGTCCGAGGCGCACCGCCGTATCGAGCGCGGCACCGACTGCGTCGTGGCCTTCGTGGAGCACCACGACAGGCCCCGCACCGAGGTGATGCTGCACGGCCTGGAGCAGGTGCCCCGCAAGGACCTGGACTACCGCGGCACCCTGTTCACCGAGATGGACGTCGACGCCGTCCTGGAGCGGGCGCCCGCCGTCGCCCTGGTGGACGAACTGGCGCACACCAATGTCCCCGGCTCCCGCAACGCCAAGCGCTGGCAGGACGTCGAGGAACTCCTCGCCGCCGGCATCGACGTCGTCTCGACCGTGAACATCCAGCACCTGGAGTCCCTGGGCGACGTCGTCGAGTCGATCACCGGCGTGCGCCAGCGCGAGACCGTGCCGGACGAAGTGGTGCGGCGCGCGGACCAGATCGAGCTCGTCGACATGTCGCCCCAGGCACTGCGCCGCCGCATGGCGCACGGCAACATCTACAAGTCCGACCGGGTGGACGCGGCCCTGTCCAACTACTTCCGGCCGGGCAACCTCACCGCCCTGCGCGAGCTCGCGCTGCTCTGGGTCGCCGACCGGGTCGACGAATACCTCCAGCAGTACCGCGGCGAGCACGACATCCGCTCCACCTGGCAGGCCCGCGAGCGCATCGCCGTCGGCCTGACCGGCGGCCCCGAGGGCCGCACGCTCATCCGTCGTGCATCGCGGATGGCCGCCAAGGGCTCCGGCAGCGAGATCCTCGCCGTCTACATCGCCCGCAGCGACGGCCTGACCGCGGCATCCCCCAAGGAACTCGCCGTCCAGCGCACCCTCGTGGAAGACCTGGGCGGCACCTTCCACCACGTCATCGGCGACGACATACCGGCGGCCCTGCTCGACTTCGCCCGCGGCGTCAACGCCACCCAGATCGTCCTCGGTTCCTCGCGCCGCAAGACGTGGCAGTACGTCTTCGGGCCCGGCGTCGGCGCGACCGTCGCGCGTGAGTCGGGTCCCGACCTGGACGTCCACATCGTCACGCACGACGAGGTCGCCAAGGGCCGCGGCCTTCCCGTGGCGCGCGGGGCACGGCTCGGACGGTCCCGGAGCATCTGGGGCTGGCTGGTGGGCGTCGGCGGCCCGGCGCTCCTGACGCTGCTCCTGACCCATGTCGACGCGGACCTGGGCCTCGCCAACGACATGCTCCTGTTCCTGACGCTCACCGTCGCCGCCGCACTGCTCGGCGGGCTGTTGCCGGCCCTGGCCTCGGCGGCGGTCGGTTCGCTTCTCCTGAACTACTACTTCGCGCCGCCCCGGCACCTGTGGACGATCTCCGACTCCAAGAACATCGTCGCGATCATCGTCTTCGTGGGCGTCGCCATCTCCGTCGCCTCCGTGGTGGACCTCGCCGCCCGCCGCACCCACCAGGCGGCCAGGCTGCGCGCGGAGTCGGAGATACTCTCCTTCCTCGCGGGCAGCGTGCTGCGCGGCGAGACGAGCCTGGACGCCCTCCTGGAACGCGTGCGCGAGACCTTCAGCATGGACTCCGTGGCCCTCCTGGAGCGTGAGAGCGACGTCGCCCCCTGGACCTGCGCGGGCCGGGTCGGCGAGGGCCGCACCCTCGAACGCCCCGAGGACGCGGACGTGGACATGCCGGTCGGCGACCACATGGCGCTCGCCCTGTCCGGCCGGGTCCTGCCCGCGGAGGACCGCAGGGTGCTCGCCGCGTTCGCCGCGCAGGCCGCCGTGGTCCTGGACCGCCAGCGCCTCCAGGGCGAGGCGCAGCAGGCCCGCACCCTCGCCGAGGGCAACCGCATCCGCACCGCGCTGCTCGCCGCCGTCAGCCATGACCTGCGGACGCCGCTCGCGGGCATCAAGGCTGCCGTCTCGTCCCTGCGCTCCGACGACGTGTCCTGGTCCGAGGAGGACCAGGCCGAGCTCCTCGAAGGCATCGAGGACGGCGCCGACCGCCTGGACCACCTGGTCGGCAACCTCCTGGACATGTCCCGGCTGCAGACCGGCACCGTCAGCCCGCTGATCCGCGAGATCGACCTCGACGAGGTCGTCCCGATGGCGCTCGGCGGCGTCCCCGACGGCAGCGCGGACCTCGACATCCCCGAGACGCTGCCCATGGTCACCGTCGACAAGGGGCTCCTGGAGCGGGCGGTCGCCAACATCGTCGAGAACGCGGTCAAGTACAGCCCCGACGCCGAACCGGTCCTGGTCTCCGCGAGCACGCTCGGCGACCGCGTCGAGCTGCGCGTCGTGGACCGCGGCCCGGGTGTCCCGGATGCGGCCAAGGACCGCATCTTCGAGCCTTTTCAGCGCTACGGTGACGCTCCGCGCGGCGCGGGCGTGGGCCTCGGCCTCGCGGTCGCACGCGGCTTCGTCGAGTCCATGGGCGGCACGCTGGAGGCGGAGGACACCCCCGGAGGCGGCCTCACCATGGTCCTCACCGTGCGGGCGGCGGCGGGCACACCGCCCGTCGTGCCGGACCTCTCCGCCCAGGCCACCTCATGACCGCCACCAGCGACAAGACCCAGAAGCCCGAAAGGCAGGTACAGATGACCCGGGTGCTCGTGGTCGACGACGAGCCGCAGATCGTACGCGCCCTCGTCATCAACCTGAAGGCGCGTAAGTACGACGTGGACGCGGCCCCGGACGGAGCCACCGCGCTCCAGCTCGCCGCCGCCCGCCACCCCGACGTGATCGTGCTGGACCTCGGTCTGCCCGACATGGACGGGGTCGAGGTCATCAGGGGCCTGCGCGGCTGGACGCGCGTACCGATCCTGGTGCTCTCCGCGCGGCACAGCTCGGACGAGAAGGTCGAGGCGCTCGACGCGGGCGCCGACGACTACGTCACCAAGCCGTTCGGCATGGACGAGCTCCTGGCCCGGCTCCGTGCCTCCATCCGCAGGGCGGAGCCCACCGGAGCGGGCGAGGACGACGTGATGGTGGACACGGAGGACTTCACGGTCGACCTGGCCGCCAAGAAGGTCAACCGCAACGGACGCGACGTACGCCTGACGCCCACCGAGTGGCATCTGCTCGAAGTCCTGGTGCGCAACACCGGGCGCCTGGTCAGCCAGAAGCAGCTGCTCCAGGAGGTCTGGGGCCCTTCGTACGGTACGGAGACGAACTACCTGCGCGTCTACATGGCACAGCTGCGCCGCAAGCTGGAGGCGGACCCCGCGCATCCGCGGCACTTCATCACCGAGCCTGGAATGGGTTACAGGTTCGAGCGATGAGTCAAGGGTCGGCTCGGGACTGAGCGGGCATAAGCACAGATGAGCGCACCCATTGCGGCGCTGTCGGCGACCCCCGGTACGCTTCCTGTATGAGTGCTGTTCCTGGTTCCGAGAAGCCGGCAGGCCGCTTCCGGCGCATGCTCGACCGGCTGTCCTCCTCCCAGGAGGATCTGGAGTCGGAAGAGCTGCGCGAGGACGCCGAAACGGCCGGGTGCACCCGTATCGGAGACTGCCACGACCGCCAGATAGTCACGGTTACTGGTACCTTGCGCACGGTCACCCTGCGGCCACGCGCCGGGGTCCCCGCCCTGGAGGCGGAGCTGTTCGACGGCTCCGCGGCACTGGACGTGGTGTGGCTCGGCAGGCGCTCCATCGTGGGCATAGAGCCGGGGCGCAGGCTGATCGCGTCCGGCAGGGTCTCGATGAGCAGGGGCCGCCGGGTGCTCTTCAACCCGAAATACGAACTCAGACCCCTCGGACGGGAGTAGCCGGTGACGTCCCTCGACAAGCCGACGGACCAGGGAACCACGGATCAGGACGACGATTCCAGGGCCGTGACCGAGGCCGCGCTCTTCGAGGCCTTCGGCGGCGTTCGGGGCATGGTGGAGACCGTCGTCCCCGGCCTCCTCTTCGTGACCATCTTCACGATCAACAAGGACCTGCACATGTCGGCCATCGCGGCCCTCGCGGTGTCCCTTGTGCTCGTGGTGGTCCGCCTGGTCATGAAGGGCACCGTCAAGCACGCTTTCAGCGGCGTCTTCGGTGTCGCCTTCGGTGTGGTCTTCGCGATGATGACCGGCAACGCCAAGGACTTCTATCTGCCGGGCATGCTCTACACCCTGGGCCTCGCCCTCGCCTACATCATCACGGCCATCGCGGGTGTCCCGCTGATCGGCCTGATCCTCGGCCCGGTCTTCAAGGAGAACCTCTCCTGGCGGACCCGCAATCCGGGCCGCAAGAAGGCGTACACGAAAGCCAGTTGGGCCTGGGGCCTGATCCTGCTCGCCAAGTGCGCGATCCTCTTCCCGCTCTACTGGTGGGGGGACACGACGCAGTTCGGCTGGGTCCTGATCGCCCTGAAGATCCCGCCGTTCCTGCTCGCCGTCTGGCTGACCTGGGTCTTCCTCGCGAAGGCCCCCGCGCCGATCGACGTGTTCGCCGAGATGGAAGCGGCGGAGCAGGCGGAGAAGGAGCGCGAGGCGGAGCGCCGCAACGCCTGAGCGTCGTGGGGTCCGTGCCCCGAAGGGGCGCGGGGAACCGCGCGACCAGCCACGACGGACCCGCAGGTGACAGATGAGGGGCGCCCGGAATCTTCCGGGCGCCCCTCATGCATGTGCAAGCCAGTGCGGCGACTAGCTCGCCGTCTCTTCCTTGCGCACCGACAGCAGGTCCTCCAGCTGCTCCTCGCGGGCCTGTGCGGCCACGAAGAGGAGCTCGTCGCCCGCCTCCAGGGAGTCGTCCGCGGTCGGCGCGAGGACGCGCGTGCCGCGGATGATCGTCACCAGCGAGGTGTCCTCGGGCCACTGGACGTCGCCGACCTGCGTGCCCGCGAGGGCCGACTCGGGCGGCAGGGTCAGCTCGACGAGGTTCGCGTCGCCGTGGCTGAAGCGGAGCAGCCGGACGAGATCGCCGACGCTGACCGCCTCCTCGACGAGCGCGGACATCAGACGCGGGGTGGAGACGGCGACGTCGACACCCCAGGACTCGTTGAAGAGCCACTCGTTCTTGGGGTTGTTCACGCGGGCGACGACCCGCGGGACGCCGTACTCGGTCTTCGCGAGCAGCGAGACGACGAGGTTGACCTTGTCGTCGCCGGTCGCGGCGATCACCACGTTGCAGCGCTGGAGCGCGGCCTCGTCGAGCGAGGTGATCTCGCAGGCGTCGGCGAGCAGCCACTCGGCCTGCGGGACGCGCTCGACCGAGATGGCGGTCGGCGCCTTGTCGATGAGCAGAATCTCGTGCCCGTTCTCCAGGAGCTCACCGGCGATGGAACGACCCACCGCGCCTGCTCCGGCAATGGCGACCCTCATCAGTGACCGCCTTCCTCGGGGCCTTCGGCGAACGCCGCTTCGACCTTCTCGACCTCGTCCGTACGCATCATCACGTGCACGAGGTCGCCCTCCTGGAGCACCGTCTGGGAGGTCGGCAGGACCGCCTCGCCCAGCCGGGTGAGGAAGGCCACGCGGACGCCGGTCTCCTCCTGGAGCTCACTGATCTTGTGGCCGATCCAGGACGCGGACGCGTGCACCTCGGCGAGCTGTACGCCGCCGGTGGGGTCGCGCCACAGCGGCTCGGCCCCGGAGGGCAGCAGCCTGCGCAGCATCTGGTCGGCGGTCCAGCGGACCGTGGCGACGGTGGGGATGCCCAGGCGCTGGTAGACCTCGGCGCGGCGCGGGTCGTAGATGCGGGCCGCGACGTTCTCGATGCCGAACATCTCGCGGGCCACCCGGGCGGCGATGATGTTCGAGTTGTCGCCGCTGCTCACCGCGGCGAAGGCGCCCGCCTCCTCGATGCCGGCCTCGCGCAGGGTGTCCTGGTCGAAGCCGATACCGGTGACACGGCGGCCGCCGAAGCCGGAGCCCAGACGGCGGAAGGCGGTGGGGTCCTGGTCGATCACGGCGACCGTGTGCCCCTGTTGTTCCAGGTTCTGCGCGAGAGCCGATCCGACTCTCCCGCAGCCCATGATGACGATGTGCACGCCCGTCCTTCCGGCTGTGTCAATACTTTTTGCTCAGGCTGAACGGTAAAAGCGTCTCAGACCGACGCCCAAGCTACACACGCGCGGTCCACGGAGGGCACCCCTGTGCACCTGCCGGTGCGCATGCAACCGGCATGCAACCGGCACGGAACCGGCACGGGCTCAGTCCACGCTGCGCAGCAGGCCCTCGACGGTCTTGAGCCGGTGGCCCAGCTCGACGAGCTGCAACCGGGTCGACTCCTGCTCGGACCTGGCGCGCTCGACGACCTCGCGGTAGTGGTCCATCGCCTCGGCGTACTGGCGGTCGCGCTCGCGGTTGCGCTGCGACTGGAAGTAGGCCACCGACACGACCGCGCCGGCGAGTATCAGGAAGAAGGCGACCGGGATGATCACGTCGTCCATTAAGACCCCTCTGATGAGTGCTGTCCGACCTCGTCCGACGCGTCCTGCCGGACGGCCGCGAGGATCGTGTCCACGTTCAATCGCACGTCGAACGGCGCCAGTTCGAAGTACTTGAGCGCCTTGCCGTCGTCGGAGAGCTCCAGGCGGCCGACGACGAGACCGGCCTTCTCCAGACGTTCGAGGTGCATGTAGAGCAGGGGCCGGGAGACACCGAGCCGCCGCGCCAGTTCGCTGACGTACAGCTGCCCCGGGGCGAGCTCGGTGATGATCCGGATCCGCTGGGCATGGCCCACCGCGGAGAGGAAGGCGAGCAGCTCTTCGCTGTCCATGGCCCGCCTTCTCGCTGGATCTCTTCGGTCTTCTTGCTGGTCCCGAAACCTGTCAGCCAAGACTTACGCATGACGGGATCCACTGTCAATCCGCACCCGCGCCACGCCTGCGCAGCCCTGAATGACAGTTGACGGCTCATTCCTTCACCTGTCAGTCTCCACTTACACGTGAAGGATGCAAGGCTGGAAAGCCGTGAAGGGGCGGGGATGGTCATGAGGAAGCGATCGGTCACGGTGCGCGTGGCCCGATGGAGCGCGCTGCACCCAGGGCGCGCGATCGTCGGGTGGCTGGTGTTCGTGGTGCTCTGCCTGGGGGGCGGCATCGCCGCCGGCATGAACAGCGCCACGTCGGAGGACTTCCGCGTCGGGGAGGCGGGCCGCGCCGAAGCCCTGGCGACCGAGGGCGGTGTCCAGCTGCGGTCCACGGAGCAGGTCCTGATCCGCGCCGAGTCGGGGCCGCTCGACGAGAGGGCCGCCGACGCCGCCGTCAAGGACATCACCGCCCGGATGAAGTCGCTGCCCGAGGTCGCGTCGGTGGCGGCGCCGGTCGAATCGGCCGACGGGCGGGTCCTGCGGGTCCAGGTGGAGCTGAACGGCTCCGAGCAGAAGGACCAGGAGGCGGTGCCCCCGGTCCGGGCCCAGACCGAGGCGGTCGCGAAGGCCCACCCTGACCTGGTCGTCGAGGAGACCGGTGACGCCTCCGTGAGCAAGGGCGTCGAGGACCAGCGCGACAAGGACCTGCAGTTCTCCGAGGCGATCACGCTGCCCGTCACGCTGATCACGCTCGCGCTGGTCTTCGGCTCGGTGATCATGGTCGGCGTACCGCTGCTGCTCGCCGTCACCTCGATCATGGCGACGATGGGCCTGGCGATGCTGGCCTCGCACCTGCTGCCCGACACCGGCGTCGGGATGAGCATGATCCTGCTCATCGGCATGGCCGTCGGCGTCGACTACACGCTCTTCTATCTCAAGCGCGAACGCGAGGAGCGGGCCCGCGCGGGCGGTCGCCTCACCTCCGAGGCCCTGGTCGAGGCCGCCGCCGCGACCGCGGGCCGCGCCATCGTGGTCTCCGGACTCGCCGTGATCGTCTCCACCACCGCGCTCTTCCTGGCCCGTGACGTCATCTTCGACTCCCTCGCCACCGGCACCATCCTGGTCGTCGCCGTCGCCGTGGTCAGCTCGGTGACGGTGCTGCCCGCGCTCCTGGTCAAGCTCGGCCGCCGTACGGAGCGCCGCGCCGCCAAGCGGATCGCGCGGGGCAAGCCGGTCCGGGCGGCGTACGGCGAGAAGAAGCCGGGCCGCGCGTGGAACGCCCTGCTCGCGCCCGCCCGCAAGCGCCCCGCGCTCACCCTGTGCCTGTCGGTCCTCGTCATGCTGGGGCTCGCGCTGCCCGCACTGGACATGAACCTCAAGAACCCGGCGCGCGACAGCTTCTCGCGCGACATCCAGGCGATGAAGGGGTACGACAGGCTGCTCGAAGCCTTCCCGGAGCAGCGCGTCCGGCACCTCGTCGTGGTGCGGGCCGAGGCCTCGCAGGCCGGAGAGGTCCGTGCTGCCCTGACGGCTCTGGACCGCAGGGCGAAGGCCGACCCGCTCTTCTCGCACCCCTCAGGTGCTCCGCTCCTGCGCGCCTCGAAGGACCGGCGGACCACCGCCCTGGAGCTGAACGCCCCGCACCCGACGTACTCGAAGAAGGCCGAGGACTCGCTCGACCACCTGCGCCACGACCATCTCCCCGCGACCGTCGGCAAGCTGCCCGGCGTCGAGACGGCCGTCACCGGCGAGGTGCCGCGCGGCACCGACTACGTGGAGCACCAGAACCAGAAGCTGCCGCTCGTCCTCGGCTTCCTGCTCCTGATGACCTTCGCCATGACGGTCATCGCGTTCCGATCCGTCGTCCTCGGACTGCTCGGCATCGTGCTCAACCTGCTCTCCGCCGCGTCCGCGCTCGGGCTGCTCGTCCTGGTCTTCCAGGGCAAGTGGGCCGAGGAACTGCTCTCGTTCATCTCGCTCGACGGCATCTCGTCGCGGGTGCCGCTCTTCCTCTTCGTGATCCTCTTCGGGCTCTCGATGGACTACCAGGTGTTCGTGGTCAGCCGGATCCGGGAGGCCGCGCTGAACGGCGTACCCACCCGACAGGCCGTCATCCAGGGCATCAGCTCGTCGGCCAAGGTCGTCACCAGCGCGGCGATCGTCATGGTCACCGTCTTCGCGAGCTTCGTGATGCTGCACATCCTGGAGATGAAGCAGATGGGCTTCGTCCTCGCGGCGGCCGTCCTGCTCGACGCGTTCGTGATCCGCATCATGATCCTGCCTGCGGCGCTGCTGCTGCTCGGGCGTGCCACCTGGTGGCCGTCCCGCGCGATCCTGCGCGCCGAGGAGCGGGCGGCCGAGCGGTACGGGCGGCATGGTGCGGGGGAGGCGCCGGAGGCACCGGAAGCACCGGAGGCCACCGATGAGCGTCCGCTTTCCGGGCATTGGGCGGAGCCCGGGGCGGCGCGTCGTGGCTAACCGGAGCAGTTAGGGGGTGGTGGGTGGGCGGGCACCCATTCGAACGCTTACGATCCTCTGCGTGTCCAAACTGACCGACGTGCCCAAACGGATCCTCATCGGGCGCGCACTGCGCAGCGACCGGCTCGGAGAAACCCTCCTGCCGAAGCGCATCGCTCTACCCGTGTTCGCGTCCGACCCGCTCTCCTCCGTGGCCTATGCGCCGGGGGAAGTGCTCCTCGTCCTCTCGATCGCGGGTGTGTCGGCGTACCACTTCAGCCCCTGGATCGCTGTCGCGGTCGTCGTGCTGATGTTCACCGTCGTCGCGTCGTACCGGCAGAACGTGCACGCCTACCCGAGCGGTGGTGGCGACTACGAGGTCGCCAACACCAACCTCGGCCCCAAGGCCGGACTCACCGTCGCGAGCGCGCTGCTCGTCGACTACGTCCTGACCGTGGCCGTGTCGATCTCATCGGGCATCGAGAACCTCGGCTCGGCGGTCCCGTTCGTCGTCGAGCACAAGGTCCTCTGCGCCGTAGCCGTCATCGTGCTCCTGACGGTGATGAACCTGCGTGGCGTGAAGGAGTCCGGGAAGCTCTTCGCCATCCCGACGTACGTCTTCGTGGCCGGCGTCTTCATCATGATCGCGTGGGGTGCCTTCCGCGGCATCGTCCTCGACGAGACGATGAAGGCGCCCACCGCGGACTACGAGATCAAGCCGGAGCACGGGGGCCTCGCGGGCTTCGCCCTCGTCTTCCTGCTCCTGCGGGCCTTCTCCTCGGGATGTGCCGCGCTCACCGGCGTCGAGGCGATCAGCAACGGCGTCCCGGCCTTCCGCAAGCCCAAGAGCAAGAACGCGGCGAGCACCCTGGCCCTGATGGGCGCCCTGGCCGTCACCATGTTCTGCGGCATCATCGCGCTGGCCATGACGACCAAGGTCCGCATGGCCGAGTATCCGGGCAAGGACCTGTTCCACAACGGCGTCCCGGTCGGCTCGGACTACGTCCAGAACCCGGTGATCTCCCAGGTCGCCGAGGCCGTCTTCGGCAACGGCAGCTTCCTGTTCATCGTCCTGGCGGCCGCCACCGCGCTGGTCCTGTTCCTCGCGGCCAACACGGCGTACAACGGCTTCCCGCTGCTCGGCTCGATCCTCGCGCAGGACCGCTACCTTCCGCGCCAGCTGCACACCCGCGGCGACCGGCTCGCCTTCTCCAACGGCATCGTGCTGCTGGCGGGCGCCGCGGCCCTGCTCGTCGTCATCTACGGCGCGGACTCGACCCGCCTGATCCAGCTCTACATCGTCGGCGTCTTCGTCTCCTTCACGCTCAGCCAGATCGGCATGGTCCGGCACTGGAACCGCCATCTGCGCAAGGAGAAGGACCAGGCCAAGCGGCGCCACATGATCCGCTCGCGGGCGATCAACACCTTCGGCGCCTTCTTCACGGGCATGGTCCTGGTCGTCGTACTCGTCACGAAGTTCACGCACGGCGCGTGGGTCGCGCTGCTCGGCATGTGCATCTTCTACGCGACGATGTCCGCGATCCGCCGCCACTACGACCGCGTGGCCGAGGAGATCGCGGCCCCGGACACCCCGTCCGAGGACAGCGTGCGCCCGTCGCGCGTGCACTCCATCGTCCTGGTCTCCAAGATCCACCGCCCGACGCTGCGCGCCCTCGCCTACGCCAAGCTGATGCGCTCGGACACGCTCGAAGCGCTGAGCATCAACGTCGACCCGGCGGAGACCAAGGCCCTCAGGGCCGAGTGGGAGCGGCGCGGCATCACCGTCCCGCTGAAGATCCTCGACTCGCCCTACCGCGAGATCACGCGGCCGATCATCGAGTACGTCAAGGGGCTCCGCAAGGAGAGCCCGCGCGACGTGGTCAGCGTGATCATCCCGGAGTACGTGGTGGGCCACTGGTACGAGCACCTGCTGCACAACCAGAGCGCGCTCAGGCTCAAGGGCCGTCTGCTCTTCACGCCGGGCGTGATGGTGACGTCGGTCCCCTACCAGCTGGACTCCTCCGAGGCCGCGAAGAAGCGGGCCCGGAAGCGGTCCGAGTGGAACGCGCCGGGTGCGGTGCGGCGGGGCCCGGTGGAGAAGCGCGCGAAGGAGCCGAGCAACGGCGGCGGCAACGGCAAGAAGTCCTGAGCTTCCCGACTCCTGCTGAGTTCTACCGACCCCGGTGGTTGGCGAGCGGCCGGACGACACCCACGTAGACTGGTGGGCTGTTGTCCGGCCGTTTCTTACGGCCGATCCCCTTTTACGTTGTGGAGTCACCCCGCCATGCAGGCAGAACCGAAGAAATCGCAGGCGGGGAACTCGAAGGAGAGCTCGCAGGAGACCTCCCTCGTCGGGCAGGAGTACGAGGTCGAGGTCGGCCCCGTCGCACACGGCGGCCACTGCGTCGCCCGCACAGCGGAGGGCCGCGTCCTCTTCGTCCGCCACACGCTCCCCGGCGAGAAGGTCATCGCGCGCGTGACGGACGGCGACGAGGACAGCCGCTTCCTGCGCGCGGACGCGGTGACCGTCCTCGAACCGTCGAAGGACCGTGTCGACGCCCCGTGCCCCTACGCGGGCCCCGGCCGCTGCGGAGGCTGCGACTGGCAGCACGCGAAGCCGGGCGCGCAGCGCCGCCTCAAGGGCGAGGTCATCACCGAGCAGCTGGCGCGCCTCGCGGGCCTGACCCCCGAGGAGGCCGGCTGGGACGGCACGGTCGTCCCGGCCGAGGGCGACAAGCTGCCGTCCGGCGAGGTCCCTGCCTGGCGCACGCGTGTCCAGTACGCGGTGGACCCCGACGGCAACGCGGGCCTGCGGCGCCACCGCTCGCACGAGGTGGAGCCCGTCGAGCACTGCATGATCGCGGCTCCCGGCATCTCGGAGCTCGGCATCGAGAAGCACGACTGGTCCGGCATGGAGTCGGTCGAGGCGATCGCGGCATCGGGCTCCCAGGACCGCCAGGTCATCCTGGAGCCGAAGCCGGGCGCGCGCCTGCCCCTCGTCGAGCTCGACAAGCCGGTCTCGGTCCTGCGCATCGCCGAACAGGACGGCGGCGTCCACCGCGTGCACGGCCGCCCGTTCGTCCGCGAGCGCGCCGACGGCCGCACGTACCGCGTCGGCAACGGCGGCTTCTGGCAGGTCCACCCGAAGGCGGCCGAGACGCTCATGCTCGCCGTCATGCAGGGCCTGACGCCCCGCAAGGGCGACACGGCCCTCGACCTCTACTGCGGCGTGGGCCTGTTCGCGGGCGCGATCGCCGACCGGGTCGGTGACAAGGGCGCGGTCCTCGGCATCGAGTCCGGCAAGCGAGCGGTGGAGGACGCCCGCCACAACCTCGCGGCCTTCGACCGCGTCCGCATCGAACAGGGCAAGGTCGAGGCGGCCCTGCCGCGCACCGGCATCACCGAGGTCGACCTGATCGTCCTCGACCCGCCGCGCGCGGGCGCGGGCAAGCAGACCGTGAAGCACCTGACGAAGCTGGGGGCGCGGAGGATCGCGTACGTGGCGTGCGATCCGGCAGCGCTGGCGCGGGACCTGGGGTACTTCCGGGATGGCGGCTACCGGGTGCGGTCGCTGCGGGCGTTCGATCTGTTTCCGATGACCTCGCATGTTGAGTGTGTCGCTGTTCTAGAGCCAGCAGCAAAGGGCATCTGAACTGCCCTTTGTAGTTCCTGAGAGCCTGTTCGACCTGCTTTCAGGGCTTGGATGGGTACACCGTGTGGAGTGCGTTGCGTTACTCGATCTGATTTGAGGAGCATTGCTGGCGCGACGTCTCGGTCTTACCCTCCTGTTCTCGTGACAGGTGGTGCTGCCTGTGGCTTCTTGCCGGCGAGGTGGGGCAGGCCGAGGTAGGCAAAGTCGCGCAGGACTTTGGGTGTGCCCGTCCGGGACCCTGCTCGTTGGAGAACGTAGGTTGGCCACTCAGGATTCGTGAAGCCATGCCCACAGCGAACCTGTTGGTGCGGCGTCTGGAATCCGAGGAACAGGTGCGGGCCCTGTTCCTCTATTGCCGCACCGCAGGAGGCTGGGATTCTGAGGCTATGGCGTTCCCGTCCTGTTGGGCAGCAGTGTTGTAGTTGCCTGGCGGCGCAATTATCCTTCCCGTTCTCGCCGCTCCCTCTGTTCGCGCTCTTCGCGCCGGAGGCGTTGCGCGTTGACGACGGCTTCGAGGTCGGGCAGTCGCCAGTGCGTGGGGTGTACGGATGCGAGGAGCTGGTTGAAGGTGTCGAGCGAGTGCTCGTCGTCGATGGACTCACCTCGGTCGGCCTCGAGCCGCGTCCGGATCTCCGGCCAGCGGTGTGCCCATTCGCTGATGTGCCAGCTGGTCATGGCGTCGAGATAGCGTACGGCGGGGCGGGTGCCGTTGATGCGACGTTGCTGGTTGAGGGATTGGCGCCCGGCGTGGATCTGTTCAAATTGCCAGAGCAGGTTGAAGTAGTGGTGGAGGACTATGTCTGGGGTTTCGTCAGTGGGCCCGGTCCCGCGCCTGTAGCGCTCGAGGATGCCGCGGGACTTCGCGGTGTCGGCTGAGGTCAGGTTGCTGAAGAGGGAGCGGGCGAGTTCAAAGCCGGCGCGGGCGCTGTTGCCGCTGGTGGTGTACGTGGCGATGCACGCACTGATGACGGCAATGCTGGCAGACACGAGGGCAGTGTTGGTGGGGCTCATGCTCGGCAGCGTGGCCCGCCGGGAGCCGGGTCGTGTACAGCTTGAGCCGGTTCAGAGGTTAGGACGATGACCAGTCAGATCAGCTCCTGCTGTCGCCTTCCATATGCCAGTCGCCGGAGTGGCGGCCAGTGAGACCACGTTCTGGATCGAGGAGCCCGGCGCGTAGCCGCCCAGGGGCAGGTCGACACACTGCTGGCGATCTGCCGCACGGTGAACGCCCGCACCGGGCCCCAGTGCAGCCGAGCGGATTGAGCAACTTGCGTACCGCCGGCACATACCGTGCGAGCACGATTGCCTTTGCATGCCTGTACCGCCCGAGCAGTACCTGAGCCGCCACCTCCAGTGTGGAGCGGGGGCCAACCTCCGGCCCGCCCTGGCCGAGGGTTACCGAAGTCGCCACCGGCTGATCGCGAATGAT
This sequence comes from Streptomyces sp. NPDC044044, assembly GCF_056434405.1. Taxonomy (NCBI): domain Bacteria; kingdom Bacillati; phylum Actinomycetota; class Actinomycetes; order Kitasatosporales; family Streptomycetaceae; genus Streptomyces; species Streptomyces sp. NPDC044044. The sequence continues at coordinate 172,933 of NZ_JBWKFG010000011.1, forward strand.
TCCGGCCAGTGACAGGTCAGTGACTGGCCATAGCCGTCGAGTGCATCGATCGACAGCGACTGACTCACGTACGGTCTTCGGACCTGTGGGGCGATGTTGGGGGAGCGGTGTACATGACCGGGGCGGGGCGGCCTTATCCCGTCGAGGAGCTTCTGACGGCGGTGCGCGCCGAGATCCTCGCCGAACTCCGGAACGATGCCGATGGCGCCACGAAGGTTGCTCTTTCCAAGGGGCGGCTTCTCTCACAATCCGGGGGGACGCGAGAGTACCTCTTCGATTGCCGCACCTGGCACGACAGCCTGGACAGTGCTTCTGTCCTCGCTCGGCCGTCACGTTCCCGTAAGGCGTGGGACCTGGCTGAGGCGTCTCGCGCGCCGGACGGGACCGTACGGCTCGTGACGAAGGCAGATCTCGGGGCGGCGCCCGCGAACATCCAGATCCGCAAGGACGACTCCGCGAACTGGGCCGCGCTGGCCGAGCGCCTGGAGACGGTCGGCGGTCAGGATAGCCTCGTCGACGCGGATCACGCGGGCTGGCTGGTCGGCCGGGGTACCCCGCGCACGGGCCGTGCCGAGAACCCGGGGCAGTGGGTGGCGAACTGGGCGGGGCTCCAGCTGAACCCACGTCAGCGCGACGCCGTCGCACGGGCCCTCGCCAGTGAGGTGCTGTTCCTGTGGGGACCGCCCGGCACCGGGAAGACGGACGTCGTCGGTCACATCGTCGAGGGCAGTTTCCGCCAAGGGCTCAAGGTCCTGTTTCTCGCCCCCACGAACGTCGCGGTGGACCAGGCTCTTGAGCGGATGTGCTCCCTATTGGAGCACGAGGAGGGCTTCGCCGAGGGGATCGTCCAGAGGACAGGGACCATCGTCCTGCCGTCGCTGCGCAGCCGCTACGGAGACCAGGTCGACCCGGCCCGGATTGCCGCCCTGCTCGTGGAGAGCATCGACCGGCAGATCAGCACGGCGACCGACCAGCTCAAGGGCGCGAGGGCGGCGCTGGCCTTGCACGACCGGATCCGGGACCTGGAGTCGGATCTGGCCGTCGGCACAAAGGAGATGGCGGAGGCCGACCGTGACCACGCCGCGGCGGCGAAGATGGTCGCGGCCGCGGACACCCTGGCCGCGCAGCTGCGGCGGAAGATGGAGAAAGTGGGGCCACCGACCGGATTCCTCGCAGAGCGCAGAACGGCGAAACTGAGTGACCTCCGGTCCGCCCTGGCGCACGAGGAGGACGAGGCGACGCGGGCCAGGGCGGACGTCGCGCGCGCGGCCCGGCGCCGCACGGCGGGCGAGAAGCAGGCGGCCGATGTCCGCCGCGCCCTCCCCGCGGCCTATGCCGCCATCGTCGGGATCCCGCCCAGACAGACCGTCGCTGAGTCCGCTGCCTCGCTTCAGGAGCAACTTGACGAACTCGGACGGAAACGAAAGCAGATCCAGGACGAGGTTCGCTCCCACTGCCGGGTGCTCGGAGCGACCGTGGCCAAGGCTGTCCAGTCGAGGAAACTGCTTAACGAAGTCGATGTCGTGGTGATCGATGAGGCCGGGATGGTCAACCTGCCGTCGGCCTGGTTCGCCGCCGGTCTCGCCCGCAAGCGGGTGGTCGTGGCGGGAGACTTCCGACAGTTGCCCGCCGTGACCAAGGGCGACGGTGACCGGGAGGCGAGCGAGGAGGAGCGCACCCACTCCCGCGAGTGGACCGCTCGGGACGCCTTCCACGCCGCCGGACTGGTCGACCCTTCCGGCCGGGTGCGCCAGGACCCTCGCCTGGTGGCGCTCGACACCCAGTACCGGATGCGGGAGCCGATCTGCGCGGTGGTCAACGAAGTGGCGTATCCGGACGCGCCGCTCAGGACCGGACGCGGGAACACCAGCCGCCTGCCGTTCGCCCCGCTCATCGACTCCCCAGTGATCCTGATCGACACGTCCGGCCGCCGAATCCCCGGTGGCGGCCGCAAACCCCACATGACGAACGCCGTCCACGCCGCGGTCATCCACGAGCTGGTGCGAGGGCTCCAGTACGAGGGGGTCCTGCCCGGACGCAAGTGGCAGGAGGTCCCCGAGGTGGAACGGGCGACCGACCGGCTCGCCGTCATCTCCCCGTACCGGGAGCAGGTCAAGGCCCTAAAGAGCAGCCTGGCCCACCGGTTCGGGGAGGACTACGACGGCCTGGTCGACACCGTCCACCGGTTCCAGGGCAGCCAGCGTCCCGTCGTGCTCCTCGACACGGTGGCGGGCGCCGGCAAGGATCCCGGCTTCTTCTACAGCGGAACGGGACTGTCCTCGCAGACCTGCCGCCTCCTGAACGTCGCACTCAGCCGGGCCCAGGATCACCTGGTCGTCGTGGCGGACGTCGCCTTCCTCCGCAAGCACCTGGCCCCGCACAGTGAGGCACTGGCGATGGTCGACCATCTGGAGGCGCACGCGCAGACCATCTCCGCCGACCAGCTGATCCCGATCCGCGACGCGGACCAGCTGGCCACCCTGTCGGAAGAGGAACTGGCGCGACCGGCGTTCTTTGAACACAGCGAGGTTCTAGAGGCGGTGGCGTGGGATGTGGAGCGAGCACAGCGCAGCATCGAGCTGTACTCGGCCTTCATGGACGCACCTCCCGTCCGCCGGTGGGCCCGGATGCTCGGCCCGAAGGCGGCTGAGGGGCTTCAGATCACGGTGTTCACCCGCCCGTCGGAGGAGCAGCAGGAACCCTCCCGCGTGGCGCGACACAGGGAGCTGGTCGGGGAGCTGGAGGCCGCTGGTTGCCGGGTCGAGTTCCGCGATCGTATGCATGAGAAGGTCCTCATGCTGGACGGTTCGGTCCTGTGGCACGGCTCGAAGAACCTGCTCGCGAACATCGGGCCGACGGACCTGATGATGCGTTACACCGACCCTGCCTCCTGCGACCGTGTACGGCGGCTGATGGAGCGCACCCGCATGGAACGCCCGGCACGAGGGCTGTGGCGTCCCGCCAGGGAGACCGCTCCAGCGTCCGAGATGCCTGCCCAGCGAGCCGAGGCGCCGGACGGCAAGGTGTACCCGGGGCTTGTGCGGGACGGCCGTCTGTACCTCGATGTCCCGTACGAGCAAAAGGACGAGGCCAAGCGCCTGCTCAGGGCCCAGTGGGACAGGGAGGCCCGGCACTGGTGGGTCGACGCGGACCGGATCACCCGGGAACAGGCGGCGCGCTGGCTGCCGTAGGGGAAGCTCAGCGGCCTCTTACGCGGTGGCCAAGGACGGTGCTGTGAGGCTGGCAGCGCGGGCGGTTGTGACGAAGGTCTTGCGACGGGATTCGAGGCGTTCGATGAGCGGGTCCCGGACCCAGCCACCGATCAATAGATCCCATGTCGCCGGGCAACGGTCGACCAGGGAGAGGGTTTGGTTTACCTGTGCTTCGGCGAGGGTGGCGCTGTCGCGAAGGCAGTAGTCCAGGAGGCCGCGGTCGTGGCTTTTCCCCTCCTCGTCCTTGCGCGCCCAGTCGACGAGGAGTTCCCAGGCGGCAAAGGCCGAACCATGACGATCGGTCGTGCAGGTCTCCGGGTCGCCAGGGCACCAGCCTGCTTCCAAGGCGCTGATGGTCGCTCGCAGAACCGCACGATCGAGTGCGCACCATTCCAGAGAGCGGCACTGCGAGAGAAGTTGCTCTGCGGCTGTAAGGACATCAGGTGGGGCCAGAAACTCCAGTGAGGCGTAACTGGTTTCCACCGGGATGGCGTGCTTTGCGAGGAGACCCTTGCGTTCATCGTGATCGAGGCTCGGCAGCCGCTTCACGACACTCACCAGGGTGTCGGAAGCGCTCAGGAACTCCCTGCACGCGCTGCTGAGTGCAATGTGCTGTTGCTGATCCTGGTGAAGGAGGCTCTGGGTTCGTACCGCCGAGATAGCCGCGTCGGCCTGGTTACGCCCGGTCAGGAGCGCGGCGGATGTTGCACTTTCTGCGCTGCGCTTGGTCCACCACGCGGCGACTAAGGCAGTGGGAACGGAGAGGAGGGCTGCGATCGCACCCAGGTCGACCATGTCCATGGAGCAATGCTGGATGACGAAAAGCTGACGCGAGGGCGGCTCGGCGCAGATTGATGAGACGGATATTTGTTCCCACTCGCGGTTGTGGCCGCTCGTTTCGAAGGAGTCCCAGACCGGTCCGCACACCTGCGGCATCAGCGGGCAGGAAACTCAAGAGATCACGTGCTGACTCCAGTTGATCGAGGCGCCGTACGTGAGTGCCGGGGAGCAGTGGGCTGGCCCCAGGCTGTCATGGGCCTGGAGGGCTGCCGTGCGTGAGACGCCTGCACCGTGTCACTGGCGACCGCCCCTCCGGTGGCCCCCCACAGAGCCCTTGAAGGGGGAGGGGGCCGTAGATCGGGGCAGGGCTTGATGGGCCGATTGGTCATCCACTCCCTCGCTGGTTACACCCCAGCCCCGCCGCCAGCTGCCGACGAGCCGCAGTGAGTCCATTTCCTGTCTACTTCCGGTCAATCGGCCAGATGTGCGTTGTGGCCAACTTGTGCCTCTGCCGGGCTCGCTATCGGGCCCGTGTGCTGCATTGACTCGGCAGGGCCTGGCATTTCGGTGCCATCTCGTCACGCGGAGTGGCCGATTCCTCACCTGTGGAAATTTCTCATTCCGGTATGTGGCAAATTCTTTCGATTGCGAACCTTGCTGCCCGCGCGGACTCTGATGTGTCGAATATGCCGTGGACGCCTGCAATTGAGGTATGCGGGCGCAACGATCATGGGGGAACGGGTTGGACATCATGCAGGTCGCGGGGGTTGGAGCTGCCGCGCTGGTCGCTGAGATGGCCAAGAGCACATGGGAATCTGTGCGAGCGGGAGTGCGACGGCTGTTGCGCCGGGACGGGGAGCAAGGCTCTGCGCAGGTGCTTCAGCTCGTCGATGCCGCCCGTCAGCAGCTGATCGACTCCCAGGCCAGTGAGAGGGAGGCAGTGGAAGAGCGCCTGCGCGGTGAGCTGATGATCCAGCTGGCCGCCTTCCTGCAGCGCCACCCTGACGCGGCGTCTGAGCTACAGGAATTGGCGGAGCAGGCCCAGGGCGCGGACGACAGTGCCGGCGCGCGGACAAACGTGCACCACAACAGCAACAGTCAGGTCGTCATCTCGGGTGGCGCGATTAATGCCTCAGGTGGATTCCATTACCGTGCGCCGGAGGCTGGCCAGTGAGCGAGACGAACGCCTTCGGCCCGGTCCCGCCAGTTCCGCCACCTCCGGGCCCGCCTGTGCCACCCGCCGCCACGCCGGAGCCCGGATTCCGGGTGGACGTGGGCAACAACCAGAACTCGAAGATCATCGTGGCGGCCGGTTCCGTGACGATGAACAACAAGCCGCAGCTACCAGTGGCGGACATCCCCCAGGCCGAGCTGGATGTGGTGGAGCTGGCCTGGGTGGACTTGAGCGCCCGCGACGAGAAGGTCCGCACCGCAGACGAGGTGATCGAGCGCCTGGCCGGGGAGGGGCCACGGCTGGCTGTGGTGGCCGGCCCGGTGGGCTACGGCAAGCGCACAGCAGGAATCAAGGCCCTGGCCAGCATCTCCCGGCGAGAGCAGGACCTTCGGGGCAAACCCCTCACACTGCAGGAGATCCGCCCCGACTGGGAGCGCCCCGGTTCCCCCGATATTTCAGTACTGCCCGACGAACCGGGTCGCGGCTACCTGCTGGATGTGGCGGCAGAGATCGCGGCATGGAACAACCCCGGCAATGTGGCCGAACAACTGCTCAGCTACGCAGAGAGACTCCTCTACGTGGGTTCGTACCTGGTGGTGATCGCCGACGACCACGGGTGGCCGGACGATTCGGGCACGATGGCCCGCGCGGTCGTCCGCGCAACAAAGCGGCCGTCCGCACACCGTGTGGCGAAGGCGCACCTGGAGACCGTGTACCGCAAGCCGGACCGGGTGCGATGGCTGAGCAACGTCCCCGGGAGCACCGAACAGACCGGCTCGGCTGCCCACCTCCTCAATGACAGCAGCCGGCCCGCCGACGGCGTCCGACTGGCCGCCGTACTCGCCGAAGCCGACGAGACGACAGAGGGCTTCAGGACCGCCCTTGGCACGTTCCAGCAATGGCACAACGACGTTCAACGCGTCTTCAAAGACACCAACGAGGACCCAGAAGATCGGGCGCTGCTCGTCTCCACCCTCTTCCTCGACCGCAAGGACGCACTCACCATTCAAAGCGGCGCGCGGACCCTGCTGAACGAACCCCAGAACACCGACGTGCGCGCCATTTTGACCGGCCCAGACCTGACCACCCGACTGCAAAAGATGGGAGCGCAGGTCACTGGCCGGACCGTCACCCTCGCACACAGGCCCGGCTATGCGCGCGCCGTCCTGCTTCACCTGTGGCAGCAGCGCGCCGATATTCACCCGCCCCTGCTGAAGTGGCTCGACACCGTCACCGCACCCAAAGGTCTCGCCGCCGACCGGCTACGCGAGATCGGCGACCTTCTCGTCGAACTGGCCATCGCCGAGAACGACATCCGTGTCATCGCCCAGATCCACGCCTGGATCGACAACGGCGACAACAGCACCGAGCACCGCAACCTGATCGCCCGTGTCCTCACCATCGCCGCCGAATCCGACACCCTCGGCGCCGCAGTCCGCTCCCTACTGCTGGACTCCGCCCAGGAACCGTCACCAGCGGTAGCCACCGTCGTCGCTCTGGTCTGCCAAGGCGAGTTCGCCGAACACTACCCACGCCAGTCCCTCGTGCGGCTACGGCACATCCTCGATCGCGCCGTGATGGACGAGGCCGTTCTGGCAGCCCAGGACGCACTACGGGACATCGCCGCCCGCGAAAACCAGTTACCGCGCGTGTGGAGCACCGTCATCAAATGGGCCACCGAGAAGAAGCACCTGGCTGGGCACCGAGCCTTCCTGTCCCTGCTGGACCCCAGCATCGACTCCTACGTCCTGCAAGTCATGCTCGCTGCCGCCCAGCAGGACCCCGACGTCAAAGACGCCCTGGTGGAAGGCTGGAACGTCGCCCTGGCCGACTCCCGGGTTGATGCGGAATGCCGCGCACTCCTCGTCGCATGGGCCCGCGCACGAGAAGCAGAGCAGGTACCAGAAGAGACCGTCACCGACATCCTCAACGACGTCGTAGTGCAGCACCTGTACTCCACACCCATCTCCGCACTCATCTTCGGAGAACCGGGCGTGGCCAACGATGCGGCCGTCATCGAACTGCGCAAGGACCTCAGACTGCCGCCTCAACTGGCAGCGGCCCTGCCCGACGAGCCCTCACCCGCGAGGACCTGACGGTGCCCTTCACACGCTGGACCCGGCGTCGCACCCGCAGACGGGTGCGACGCGGGCTGACCCGCTTCGACGCTCGGTTGAACTCTTCCTGCCCTGGCATCGGCTTCACCTGCCGGATCACCGCCCATGTCCTGACCGAACCCCCGTTCCCGGACACAGAGGCGGGGATTGTCAGCGCGATCCGGACGGCCCTACGAACGGCGGCCGTCGAAGTATCTGCCACCTGCGACCCGGCAGATACTGCAATGGCACACGACAAGATCGCAGAAGACCTGCGCCAGGAGCGCAGACTGCCGACCGAACCACCCGTTATCTACCGCGCCGAACTCACCCTCGACCTTCTGCCCGACGACCAGTCGGCAGTGGGAGCCCTCCTTTCCGCGCAGCGCAAGCAAACAACGGCCGACATCCTGCGCCGACAGAAGACGAAGGCCATCGCGACAGAACTCTCCGACCCAGCCGCCCTGCTGGTCCGTTGGCTCGAACGCGAAGACGCCGACTGGTCGAAAATCCCCGCGCTCGTCGGGGAGATAACGAAGGCCGCGGAAGTATTCGCGCAATACCGCCCGGAGCACGAGCGAACGGTCGAGCACCAGGCCGTCGAGGTCCTACGTGAGTTCCTCACCAGCTTCCCCGACCACGCCCAAAAGTGCATGCTCTACACACTCCTGGCAGCCGGCATGGACAGCGCCCAGCGCCCCCACCACGCGGCGAAAGCCAAGGCACTCCTCAACGGTTATGCACCGCCCGACGTACCGAGCGGCACATGAACGACACCACGCGCACGCCCAGATGCGGTCGACACGGGCGTCGTGGATGAGTACTTCCTTATGGCGGTGTCTGCTGGCACCGCGCACCAGCTGGCGCGCATGGCATCTGACCCGTACATCCAACGGCACCCTCACCTTCGACACAGCCTGGAGGCGCGCCCGCATCGACCGCCACCCCGACGAGATGCCCTACCGCCACCACGGCCATCAGCCGGAGACCACTCGTACACAGCAACCCCGCGTTCCCGATGGGTAGAGGTGGTCCGTGACTGCACTGCTGTGGCTACTGAGCAGCCGGAGGGGTGGTGCGGGAGGGCGCGAGAGGGCTGCAGCCCTCTCGCGCCCTCCCGCACCCGGTGCGTTCCACTTCTTGATCAGACGAGTGGCCGTTGGATAGGCTCCACCGATACGGTGTGTGATGCTCAAGGAACATCCTGTGTGCAGCCACCGGCGCAGGGGGGTGCGCTGTGCCTGACTCGATAGCCGTGCCGACGGGTGTCCAGCCAATCAGCTTCGACGTGCACGCAGTTCGCGGGGGAAGCCCCGGCGGAGCCCGCGACGACTTCGAAACGATGATCGCTCAGCTTGCCGCCGCGACGACCCCAAACGTACGGTCCGTCGCTGCCAACCCGGGCGACTGGGGTATCGACGCCTTCGCCGGGAACCTCGGCGGAGCGATCACAGTGTGGCAGTCCAAGTACTTCATGCCGGTCACCACCAAGAAGCACGTACAGCAGGTCAAAGAATCGCTCGACAACGTGCTGAAGGCAGCGGTCAATAACGGCCACACCGTCGCCAGCTGGATTCTGTGCATACCCTCCAGCATGGATGGCCCCATGACGGCATGGTGGGACACGTGGGCGAAGGCGAGGGAGAAGGAATACAGCCTCGTCATCCAGCTCTGGGACGAGACCGCCCTGCGGAAGAAACTGCTTAGCCCCGAGGGCGACGACGTGCGTCGCGGCTTCTACGAGACGTACGCTCCCCCCGCCCCCGCCCCCGCCCTCATGGAGCAGCTTCGGCTGGTGCTCGAAGTCGAGGACGACAAGGCAGCCGCCCTTGGCTCTGCCTTGTTCATTCGGCAGATGACCGAGGCCGGCCACGTGGAGCTGGACTCGGCCAAGAGGCAGTTCTTCAATGCCGATCTGGTGGCACGCGAGATCGCACACAAGGATGTTCCGGCGGAGGTGGCGGCGCTCAGTTCCGCCAATGCGACGCTCCACGCTCTATGGGAGATGCAGTTCAACGAATGCGCGGCCGAGGACGCGCTTCGGGCTCTCCACCCCCGCGTCTGGCGGGATGTACGCAACGAACACGACAAACTGCCGAAGTCGCTCCGCCTGGAGCTGGTGCACAGCTGGGGGCTGGTCCACCGGCTCGTGGACAACCGCAAGGCGGGCTGGGTCAAACACTGGCGGCAGATCGCCGCCGAGCACTCCGACGGCTGACCGCCGTCGCCTGTCCTGTCAGACCTACGAGGAGTTCGCTGTGGAAGCACACCGGCCGGTGATGATGCCGGAGGACGAGGTGACCTTCCGGCTGGCGCAGCTGCTGCTTCTTCTCGACGCTGTCGCCGAACAGGACGCGAAGGGGGCGAGCCTGGAGCGCATCGGCTACTACGACTTCCTGTCGGCGAATCCCTTCCTCGTCGTCGATTCCGACGGCCGGGAGGGCAATATGCTCCGGCTAGCCGGGTTCGATCCGCAGGTGCTTTCGTATGCGTCCTCCTCACAGCGCTTCACCAGTCGGCGCGAGCGCATCCAGCACGACCTCGGACTGCTCGTGGCGTACGGGTGTTGCGAGGTCCACACCCGCAACGGGGCCTTCGCCTATGCGATCAACAGTCGCGGTCGGGAACTCGGGGCTCGCTTCACCGCCACCTACGCCGCGTCGTTCACCACTGCGGCGTCCATCGTCGTGCGTAGCCTCCGCAAGCTCAGCGACAAGGCGCTGCGGGAACAGACCGCACGGTGGTTGCGGCCGGACGGAGAGGGCAGTCCCGGTGCCGCGCTCCTGAGCGTGCTGGGTCCGGGACCGCAGGCACCTGACATGCCCTGGGAGGGATGACCACCATGCCGCCTCTGCCTGGCATCCGGATCCGGCGCCTGCGCCTTGCAGGCGTCAGCCGGAATTATGACGTCGATTTCACGCAGGACCAGCGGGTGCGGGGCCTGTCCATGGTGGCCGGGGCATTCAGCTCGGGCAAGACCGCAGTGTTGGAGTTCATCGCCTACGGCCTCGGTGGGAAGCGCCATCCACGGCACCCTGAGGTGCTGCGGAAGGTCCGTTCCTGCCTTCTGGAAGTCGAGCTGTCCGGCGAACCGCACGTCATCGAGCGGCCCGTCGGGGAGCCGTCGAAGGTTGCCTACGTACGCCGGGGGACGCTGGACAGCCCGCCGCTATCCAAGCCTGAGAGCAGGACCATCGAGCCGGCGGGAGCGCCCGAAAGCCTCTCCGCTCTGCTGCTGGGCCACTGCAAGCTCGAAGGCGTCCAGCTGCGGGAGGCCCCCTCCAGCCGTGAATCCCGGACCGACCCCCTGAGCATCCGCGACCTCATGAACCTCGCGTTCCTGCCCAACGAACGTATCGCCTCCAAGAACTTCCTGTTCGAGAACGAATACATGAAGAAGCACAAGCTGAAGCAGGTGGTCGACGTCGTCTTCGGCGTTCACGACGACCGCGCCGTCGAGCTTGGGCAACGCATCAAAGAACTGGGCGCCCGACTCACCCAGGCACGCTCCGAACTCGCCGCAGCAAGAGCGTTCGTCGACGAGCAGGACGCTCCCACCGTCGGCGCGCTGATCGCTGAGCAATACGAAGGCGAGCTACGGGAGCTGACCGAGCAGCTACGGGCCCTCGACGAGGCAGCGCAAGCCGGCACCACCTTCGCCGGGCGTCTGCGCCGCGAGCACCAGCAAGCTGCCCAGCGCGCCCGTCGAGCCGCCGGCGTGGTACGTGACTGCGAGACGCAACTCGCCCGGATGATGCCGCTGCGGGCGCAGTACGCGGACGACCTCGTCAAGCTCAATATGCTGGCCGAAGCGCAGCGCCTGTTCGACCCCCTCAGCGTCACGACCTGCCCGGCGTGCCTGAATCGGCTACCCGCTCCCCCGTCGGTGGAGAACGGCTCGTGCAGTCTGTGCAGCCACGAGCTGCCCCACGGCGATGGGCACCTGACGCTCGGCACCGCCGCAGCCGAGCACTCGTCGGATGAAGGGCGGCTGGATGTCGCGGCGGAGGTCAGGGCCACCAAAGCCCGTTTGAAGGAGATCACTGCCTACGTTGAGGGCCTGGACAGCTCTCTCGCCACGTTGAAGCTCCAGGCAGAAGACGCCGCCATCGACGAAGAACGTGCCGCAGCTGCGGTCGACGAAGCCACTTCGCCCACCGTCACCCCGTTCCTCGCCGCGCGCGACAACCTCCAGCGCCGTCGCGAGGAAGTCCTCCGTCATCTCCAGCACGCCGAGAACGCGACGAGGCTCCAGGCTGGCCTGGAGAAGCGTGCCGCGCTCGTGGAGCGGCAGGAGGCGCAGATCGAACGCCTGCGGGAGGAACGCGACCGGCTGGGAGATGCCGCACAGGACCGGGACCTGGTCGTCGGCCGAATCAGCGGCCGGTACAGCGACCTCCTGCGGCAGTGGCGCTACCCGAAACTCAGCCAACCGATGATCGACACGAACCTGGTTCCTCACGTACGCGGCGACTCCTACCGCGAGGCATCATCCGGCGCCCGAACACTCCTGACCCTGGCCTGGCAGCTGGCCGTCTTCGAGGTGGCCGTCGAAACATCGGCCGCCCACCCCGGCTTCCTTATGATCGACAGCCCGCAGAAAAACCTGGGCCACGGTGCCACTCGGGACGCGATAATCGCAGACGCGATCGCCATCGACGACTTCTACCGCCACCTGACCAGCTGGCTGGCTGAACAGGGGGCCGGTGCCCAGGTGATCATCGTCGACAACAGTCCGCCCATGCTCGTGGAAGAGAACGTCGTGGTCCGGTACAGCCGTAGCGAGGACCGGCCCCCCTACGGGCTGATCGACGACGAGACCACTACTGAAGAAGGCAGCCCCGAATAGCCTCGTCACCCCGCCTAGCCATCGCCTGATCGTTGGCCGCCGCAGCCCCAGGTCTTCTCCGGTCCGCGGTTGCAGTCGACTTCGGAACTTGATCCGGTGCCCGTCGGACGACCAGGCGGACGCGGGCGGAAAGGGGCCGTGGGATCACTGGCCGCAGCGCGCCGGCGTAGATCACCGTCGCGTCGTCGGGCGGTTCCGTGTAGAAGCCGATGATCCTTGTCCTTTGGGACGAATTACGGGTCCTTGGAGCGCCTCCAGGACCGGGTGCGGCGCCAATGTATGCCCTCGGCGAGCAGGATTTGGCGGGCCTGTGGGCGGCTCACCTCGACGCCTTTGGCCCGCGCTGCTGGAGCCAGGGAATTCAGGATCCACTCGGGCGGTCCGGACTCGTCGAAGGCCCACAGCTCTCCGATGGGCTCCCACCGCAGCCGCCCCGGCGGCACGCACCTCACCACGCTATTCGTCGCGGACAAGGGACCGATCTGGTCGGGATGCTCAGAGATGACGCGCTCGAGGGGCGAGGGCTACGCCAGCTCTGTGAGGAGCGATCGAAATGGGCGCAGAGTCGAACAGCGAGTTGACGGAGACGACCTGTGCCCCGCCGTGCTGATCCGGGTGGTTTTTGACGGCATCTGAGGGACCTGGCGCCTGAGACGGCCGGTTCCGGCGTATCGGTCTTGGCGAAGGTTCATGGTGGGGCTGACCTGCTGACGCTGGGTGCGGCCATTGGGTGAGGAGCTCCTCTGTATCTGCGGAGGCTGAGTTCGGGCAATTGGCAGGCTACGGTCCGGGATGGTGCGGGTAGGCGCTTCTCCGCGACGTTCCCGTTGAAGGTGCAGGCCCGTGCCTGGGGTATCGAGCAGGAGGCGAGTGCGTGCTTGCGTGGTCGTCGGGATCTGAGGGGAAGCGCGGTCAGCTTTCGGGACTGGCACAGCCGTTGGTGGCACGCGAGGGTGGTCGCGCCGCGCACGCTGCGGGGCGACGAGTCCGTCATGAGGAACCACGTTCTGCCCTACTGGGCGGACTGGCAGCTGAGGGACATCCAGCGCCTCGATGTCCAGATGTGGATTCGTCTGCTCTCCGACACGGGGGTGGGGCCGTCCGCTGTTGAACGGTCTTACCATCTGACGTCGTCGTTGCTGCGCGCGGCCGTCGACGATGACTTGCTTGTGATCAGTCCATGCCGACATATCACGCTGCCGCGTATTCCGGATCGCCTGCCGCAATGGTTCACGCCCAGTCAGGCGCAGGGCGTGCTGCGCTCACTACCGTCGGCCTGGCGCACCATGTGTTTGCTGGGCTTCTACACCGGACTGCGCTGGGGTGAGCTCACCGGGCTCCGCTGTCGCAGCGTCGACCGTCATCGATCCCGCTTGCTTGTCGCTGACGTCAACACGGGCAACGGCGTCCAGCCGTACCCGAAGACGACGAAAAGCCGGCGTGAAGTCCCGCTCCCGCCCTACGTCCTCGACGCCCTGGGGTGCCACATGCGCGGACTCGCTTCCGATGACCTGGTATTCACCACACTCACCAAGGGTCGTGCCGGACGACCGTTGAACGACGGGAACTGGCGCCGGTACACCTGGTGGCCGGCCCTGGACAACGCCCACTATCTCGACGTTTCCGGTGAGCAGCAGCTCGTACCGCATTACTCGCCGCACACCATGCGCCATACGTGCGCCTCCTGGCTCGTCCAGACAGGGGTCTCGCTCTACGAGGTCCAGCGCTTGCTCGGACACGCGAACTACCAGACAACCGAGCGCTATGCGCATCTCCAACCGGGAGCCCACGAACCGGTACTCGATGCGTGGGAAAGCATGGATGCCCGCCTGACCCTCGTCTCATAGCCCGTGGGTGAAGGGCTCTGATTACCGGACTCCATGACGAGGGAGAGACTGCTGCCGTGCCCACCTTGGAGAGCGACTACCAGCTGGCCCTCCACAAGGTGCAGGGCGCAAGTGGCTGCCGGGGGCATCGGTGGTCCCCTCACGCTGGTCGCCCCCGTCTGCCGAGATCGACGGAGAGGTCCGTATCCGGTCCGACCCCGAGAGGCTGGTTAGACGTAGTCGCTGACGCTCGTTTGACGCTCCAAGGGGGTTCCGGGCAGGTGGATGGGGCCGAAAATGCGGTCTGACCTGGGGTTTTATGACAGTATGAAATTACGATATCTTTTCGATGACCCACCACGTGGAGTGCGTGGCGATTCTGGAGCCGGTGAAGAAGGACGACTGACCTGCGGCGAGGTGGCCTCGAAGACGGCGGTCTCTAGGCCGGTCGTCGTTGCACGGCGTCCGCGATGACCGCCGTCACGAGCTTGTCGACGACTGCCGTGGTCGGTGGGCCGGAGTCGCGGTCCGTGAACAGGAGATGCCCTCCGCCGACCAGGGAGAGGGTGAGCGAGTCGATGTCGGCGTCGGCCGCGATGCGGCCCCGTTCGCGCTCGTCGGTCAGATAGGCGGAGATCGCCGTCGTGGCCTGGGCGAGGATCGCGATGCCGCCTCCGGGCCTGGCTTGCCGAAGCCGGGCGCGCAGCTCGTCCCGGAACGTGATGAGCGGGATGATCGCCACCGGAATCGGCCCGAACAGGGTGGTCAGCGCGCCGGTGAGGTTGGCGGCCACGGTGCCGGTGCCCGCGGACTCGCGCAGCGCGCCCGCCTGTGTCTCGAGCTGCGCCGCCCGGTCGAGCACGAGGTCGGTGAGGAAGGCGTCGAAGTCGGCGAAGTGCCGGTGCAGGACGCCTTTGGCGCATCCCGCCTCGTCGGTGACGGCCCGGCTGGTCAGCCCGTTCGGTCCGTCCCGCAGAAGCAGGCGTTCGGCGGCGTCGAACAGCTGCTGCCGCGCGTCGCGAAGGTGCACCCCAGTCGGCACTGACGGGTCCTCTCGTTCATCAGCTCGCTCATCAGCTCGTTCATCAACCGCTGTCACCCATTGTTGAGTGGGCGTGTGCCCATTAAAGTGGGCGCATGCCCACACTACCGCGAGAGCAACCGGAACCGCCCCCGGCGCAGGCGCACGAGGCCCGGCTGATGGCCGAGTCGTTCGGCGTGGACGCGCAGCGCTACGACCGGGCCAGGCCCGGCTACCCCGATGCGTTGGTGGCGCGGATCGTCGCAGGGAGCCCCGGGCCCGACGTGCTCGACGTCGGCTGCGGCACCGGCATCGCGGCCCGCCAGTTCCAGGCGGCAGGCTGCGCCGTGCTCGGCGTGGAGCCCGATGCGCGGATGGCCGACTTCGCGCGGGCCCGTGGCCCGCAGGTCGAGGTGGCGACCTTCGAGGACTGGCAGCCGGCGGGCCGGACGTTCGACGCGGTCATCGCCGCTCAGTCGTGGCACTGGGTGGATCCGGTCGCCGGTGCCGTGAAGGCGGCACGTGTGCTGCGTCCCGGGGGACGCCTTGCGATCTTCGGGCACGCGTACGAGCCGCCGGCCGAGGTGGCCGAGCCGTTCGCCGCCGCCTTCCGGCGGGTGGCGCCCGACTCGCCGCTCAACAGCGGGCCTGCCCGCCGTCCCCTCGACCTCTACCGGGCGGCGTACGCGAAGATCGGCGACACGATCAGGGAGACCGAACTCTTTGAGGATCCCGAACAGTGGCGATTCGACTGGGAGCGGTCCTACACACGCGACCAGTGGCTTGAGCTGCTGCCCACCACCGGTGGTCTCACCCGACTCCGTCCCGATCAGCTGGCCGAGGTCCTTGATGCCGTCGGGGGCGCCATCGACTCCCTGGGGGGACGCTTCACGATGAACTACACCACCCTGGCCGCGACCGCCGTACGCGTCGGCGCCTCCTGAGCGCCTCCCGTCAGCGGCCCATCGCGGTCTCGCTTTCGACGCGTGACAGCTTCTCGGGGTTGCGGACGGCGTAGAGCCCGGTGATGAGGCCGCCCTCGATGCGTACCGCGAGGACGGAGTCGATCTCGCCGCCGGTACGCAGGATCAAGGCGGGGTGGCCGTTGACCTGCGCGGGCTGCATGGTCGCGGAGGTGAGCCTGCTGAGCACGGCCATCACCGTCTCGGCGCCCACGACGGGCTCCAGCGCGGCCCGTACGACCCCGCCGCCGTCGGTCAGGAGCACGACGTCCGGGGCGATCATGTCGAGCAGGCGCTGCAAGTCGCCCGTTTCGACCGCCTGTTGGAAAGCCGCGAGCGCACTGCGTGACTCGGCGGGCGAGACGACCTCGCGCGGTCGGCGCGCCGCGACGTGGGCCCGTGCGCGGTGGGCGATCTGCCGGACCGCGGCGGGGGTCTTCTCGACGGCCTGCGCGATCTCGTCGTACCCGAGAGCGAAGACGTCGCGCAGCACGAACACGGCCCGCTCGGTCGGCGCGAGCGTCTCCAGGACGAGCAGCATCGCCATGGAGACGCTGTCGGCCAACTCGACGTCCTCGGCGACATCGGGCGCGGTGAGCAGGGGTTCGGGCAGCCAGGGGCCGACGTAGGACTCCTTGCGTCGGCGCAGCGTACGCAGCCGGGTCAGCGCCTGGCGCGTGGTGATGCGCACCAGGAAGGCGCGCGGGTCCCGAACCGTGTCCTGGTCGACGCCCGCCCAGCGCAGCCAGGTCTCCTGAAGGACGTCCTCGGCGTCGGACGCGGAGCCGAGCATCTCGTAGGCAACGGTGAACAGCAGGTTGCGATGGGCGACGAACGCCTCGGTGGCGGAGTCCGTGCCGTCGGCGCGTGGGCTGTGCCCGGTCACGCCGGTCGCTTGCTGGGTGGGCTCGTCCATCGTCGGCTCCTGACCGTGGCGTCGCGGTGGTGTTGTGGTGGCGGCGTCTTGTCCGTTCCGTTTCACGCACAAGACGCCGCCACCCGCTGCCTTGTGACACGGAAGCCCGGTGGCCTGCATCACATCGTCGGGCTGTCACGGGGCCGCGCCGGCCGGCGACTTATGAGCATCAAGACGCTGCGACACCGCACGGATCAGTCGCGCGGCACACGATTCCACGAGTCGCGGCACACGATTCCACGAGTGAGGACGTTGTGATGGAACCCCGTATGAACCTGTTCGCGAACGAGACCGGCGCCAAGATCGGCAAGCGGATCTTCGCCGTCAGCCAGGTGATCCACGAGTCACCGCTGCCCAAGCCCACCCAGGAACTGGTGCAGTTGCGGGCCAGCCAGATCAACGGCTGCGGCTTCTGCGTCGACATCCACGGCAAGGACGCCGCGGCCGCCGGTGAGACCGCGGCCCGGCTGAACCTGGTCGCCGCCTGGCGTCACTCCACCGTGTTCACCGAGGCCGAGCGGGCCGCCCTGGCCCTCACCGAGGAGGGCACTCGCATCATCGACGGCTACCAGGGCGTCTCCGACGAGACCTGGTCCGAGGTCCGCAAGCACTACGACGATGACCAGACCATCGCGCTGGTCTCGCTGATCGCCATGATCAACGCGACCAATCGGCTCGGCGTGATCCTCGACAACCAGGGCGGCTCCTACGAGCCCGGCGATCTCGCCACCGTCGCCGGGTGATCACCATCGACGGCTGAGCATCATCGATGTCGCCGCGCCGGCCCTCGATCATCCGATCCGGGCCGGTTCAGCGGCAAGGCAAGGCAAGGAAAGGCAGGTTCAGCCCACAGACTTCCCAACTGCGGCCCGAGCGGCCTCGGGTGTGCCTCGGCCATCCGCCTTGCGCAGATTGCGGATCGCAGGCACGGACAGCAGCGCCACCGCCACCACCATCGCCATCACCGCGTTGAACCCAAGGACTTCACGCACCCCGAAGATCTCCGACGCGGGACCGGCGAGCGCCTGACCCACGGGCATCATCGCCACCGATCCGGCCACGTCGTAGGCGTGCACCCGGCTGCGTACCCCGGTCGGCACCTGGGTCAGGATGCTGGTCGTCCACATCACGCCCCAGAAGGCGTTGGCCGCACCGGCGGCCGCGAGCCCCGCGGCGATCAGCGGCACCGGAAGGCCGAGCGCCACCGACGCCGGCTGCAGCCAGTACAGGAGCAGCGCGACGGAACCGGCCCGCAGTGGCCGCACCGGACGTACCCGCATGGCGACGAGGGCGCCGACCACCATGCCCGCGCCCATGGCCGAGTTGACGAGGCCGAGCGTGCCGGGGCCGTGCTCGGAGACGACCTCGGTCGCGATCAGCGGGACCATCGGCCCCCAGGACGAGACCATGAGGACCATCCAGATCACGATGACGCCCCAGAGCCAGGTACGGGACCTGAACTCCTGCCACCCCTGCACCAGATCGGACCGGAAGGAGTTCTCCTTCGCCACCACGGACCGGCCTGCCGCAGGCAGTCGCAGCAGTGCCAGGCAGATCGCACTCGCCAGATACGTGAAGGCGTACGCGACGAAGACTCCGCCCGGTTCGGTGATCCCCACCAGCGCACCGGCCACCGCGGGCCCCGCCATGGTCATCAGGGACTCGATGGTGCGGATGGCCCCGTTCGCACCCTGCACGTCCGCGGCGATCCGCGGGATGAGGGTGGGCAGGCCGGGCTGGAAGAGCGCGGCGCAGATGCCGTTGACGGCCGAAAGGAGGCAGATCTGCCAGACGACGATGTGATCGGTGAAGAAGAGCCCGGCCATCACGGCCTGCACGGCGACGCGTACGAGGTCCGCCCCGATCATCAGCACCCGGTTGTTCACCCGGTCGGCGATCACCCCGCCGAAGATGACGAACCCGGCGAAGCAGGCGGTCATGCTGGCCAGTACGGCCCCCACCACCCCGGCCCCGTACCCGCTCAGGACCAGCCCGGTGGCCAGTGCCACCGGGGCCATCATGTCGCCGAGCCTGGCGACACCGCGGGCGGCGAAGAAGAGCGAGAAGTCACGGGACCACAGGCCCCCTGACGCGTCGGGTATGTCCCCGGGGGCACTAGTCATGATGGGGCGCAGTGTCGCGGACGCCCCATGCTCCGGGCAACCCAATTACCTCTGCGCCCACAGGACTTGACCCCGTGCTCAGGGGTGCTGCAGGGCGGCGATGCGGGACGGCAGGCCGCGCCAGATGTCCTGGGTGTAGAAGTGCCCGCCGGGCAGGACGTCGTGCCGGAAGTCGCCCATGGCCAGCTTGCTCCAGTG
This sequence comes from Streptomyces sp. NPDC044044, assembly GCF_056434405.1. NCBI lineage: Bacteria > Bacillati > Actinomycetota > Actinomycetes > Kitasatosporales > Streptomycetaceae > Streptomyces > Streptomyces sp. NPDC044044. Next base: position 192,090 of record NZ_JBWKFG010000011.1, read on the forward strand.
CTCTCCCGCGTTCCGGTCGACGACGTCGTCGTCGGCACCGGAGAGGACCTGGAGCGGTGTGCTCACCTTCGCGCCCTCGCGGTAGTAGAAGGAGTCGCGGACCCTGATGTCGGCGCGCATGAGGTCCATGGCCATCTCCGCCAGGTCCGGATCACCGAGCACATGGTCCGGCATGAGACCGAACGTGCGTATCCAGTCCATGAGTTGGGCGTCGGTGTCCTGCTGCGAGGGGAACATGTCCTGGGCGTTCAGGCCGAGGCTGGGGGCGTTCGCCGCGGAGACGACAAGGGCTTCGGGTGCCCGGCCGCCGCGTTCCTCGATGCGGGAGGCGACGTCGAACGCCATCCAGCCGCCCATGCTGTGGCCGAACAGCACATACGGGCCGTCCACCGAGGCGACGACGGCGAGGGCGTCCTCGGCCAGGGCGTCCCAGTCCGCGGCGAAGTCCTCCAAGAAGCGCCCTTCCCGGCCCGGATAGCAGACGGCGGCGAGTTCGACGCCGGCCGGCAGCTCCTCCGTCCAGGGGAGGTACACGCCCGCGCCCCCGCCACAGAACCCGAGGCAGACCAGCGTCAGCCGCGCGTCAGGGACGGGCTGGGGGCGGACCAGTGCGGTGTCGAGCATCTCTGTCCTCTTCTCCGATGTCAGCGAAATCCGATGTCAGCGACAACGGTCAGGCCCCGGCGGTGAGCCGGTTCTTGCCCTCGACGTGCACGGCGAGGTCCCGCAGCCGGGGGTGGCGGTAGACCTCCTTCGTCGAGACGCTCAGACCGAGGTGCTTCTTGAGGCGTGCGACCACGCGCAGCGCCATGAGCGAGTGACCGCCGAGAGCGAAGAAGTCGTCGTCGGCACCGATCCCCTCCCGGCCGAGCACCTCGGACCAGACGCTCGCGATCAGCGTCTCGAAGGTGCCTTCCGGTTCGCTGCCGGGCGGCGGAGTCGTGGTCGCGGTCGTCCCGGCCGCCGCCCGGGGGTCGGGCAGGGCGGCCGTGTCGAGCTTGCCGTTGGGGGTCAGCGGCAGCTCGTTCAGGAGTACGTAGAAGGACGGCACCATGAAGGCGGGCAGCGCCCCGGTGGCGTGCTCGCGCAGTGCGGCGGCGAGGGCATCGGCGGTGGGCTGCGCGGAGGGCTCGGCCGGTGTGCAGTAGGCCACCAGCTGTTCGTCGGCGGAGCCATCGTCGCGGACCAGTACGGCGGCATGGGCGACGTCCGGGTGCGTGGCCAGCACCTGTTCTATCTCGCCCAGTTCGACCCTGAAGCCGCGGAGCTTGACCTGGCGGTCGACGCGTCCGACGAATTCCAGGGTTCCGTCGGCCGTCAGCTTCGCCCGGTCGCCGGTGCGGTACATCCGGGCGCCGGGGCCGCCGTGGGGGTCGGGCACGAAGCGTGCGGCGGTCAGCGAGGGCTGGTTCACATAGCCGTGCGCCAGGCGGGGGCCGCCGATGAACACCTCGCCGACGGCACCCGCGGGCACCGGAAGCAGAGCGCTGTCCAGGAGGTGCACCTGGGACTGCGCGAGCGGGCGGCCGATGTGCGGGTGCTCGCCCGTGATCCAGGCGGCGGTGGCGTCGACGGTGCACTCGGTGGGCCCGTAGAGGTTCAGGGCTTCGAGCTCTCCCCGGGCACCGGCGGCGGCGAGTTCGCTCCACAGGTGTCCGGGGACGGGCTCCCCGCCCATGAAGAGCCGCAGGACACGCCCGTCGGCACGCGGGGACAGGAGCTGCGCGCGGAGGAACTCCCAGTGCGACGGCGTCAGATCGAGATCCGTCACGCCAAGGCGGTCGAGGAGAGAGGCGAGTTGCTCGGGATCCTTGCGGTGGTCGTCGTCGAGGACCACGACGGTGTCGCCCCGGCACACCCGCACCCACTGCTGGACGGAGGCGTCGAAGGACGCGCTGGCGTTCCAGGCGACGACCCGCGGCCCGGCATCGTACATACCCGCCTCTTCGAGCGCGGAGACGAGCGAGGCCACACCGCCCCGAGTCGCCTGGACACCCTTGGGCGTGCCGGTCGACCCCGAGGTGTAGATGACGTAGGCGGGGGCGAGTACGGGCACCACCGGGTCCGGGTGCGTGGGGGACAGGTGGTCCGTCGTGACGCGCACGGGGACCGTTTCCACCCCGGTGGGCAGGAACCGCGCGGCAGTGGGGGACTCGTCCTGCGCCAGCAGCAGCCGGATTCCCGAGTCCTCGGCCATGAACGCGAGCCGGTCCCGTGGATAGGCCGGGTCGAGGGGTACGTAGGCGGCGCCCGCACGCCACACCGACAGCAGGGCCACGACAAGCTCTCCCCCACGGGGGAGAGCGACGCCGACCCTGTCACCCGGGCCGACTCCTCGGGCGCGGAGGGACTCGGCCAGGCATGCGGTGGCCCGGTCGAGTTCGGCAAAGGTCAGCCGGCCGTCCGTCGCCCATACGGCGGTCCGGTCCGGGGCGTCGAGGACCGCTCGCTGGAAGCGGCTCAGCATGTCGGCCGGCTGCCGGAGGGGATCAGCCATGGAACGGACTCCTTCGAGGACGGGGTGGTGCAACGGCACAGTGCGGGCGGCGAGCAGAGGAGAGGAAAAGATGAGGAGGAGAGAAGAGAGGAGGAGTGAAGAGAAGACAGGCACGCGGTACGGGGCGTGGTGATTACGCGGGGTGGGGCGCGGGGCTGACGCCGGGACGGCAGTCCGCGATGTCCACGGGGTTTCCCATGGCGACGACGATCTTGCGGTCGCCGCGGAAGGGGTCGCGGCCGTGCGCGGCCAGGACGTTGTCGACGAGGAGGAGATCGCCCACTTCCCACGGTGCGCGCACGGTGGCCTCTTCGTAGGCGGCCTGGATCGTCTCCAGCTCGTCCTGGGTCAGCGCGACCCCGTCACCGAAGGCCGTGTTGAACGGAAGCCCCTCGGGGCCGAATTCGTCGGTCAGTGCCTCCCTGAGCTCCTCGTCCAGGGACCACTCGTTCCAGAACGCGAGATGGTTGAACCACACCTCCTCGTCGGTCGAGGGGTGGCGGACCACGCCGGGCCTCAGCTGGCTGGTGCGGAGGTTGCCGTCCTCCTGCCAGGCGTGGGAGATGAGGTTCTCGGCGCAGTACCGCTCGACCTCGCTCCGGTCGGTGGTGGCGAAGGCGGTCGTCCACTGCGTGGAGATGTTCTCGGAGTAGCTGCGCCGGAGCAGCCAGCCGCCGGCGCGCACCTTCGCGACGATGGATTCCGGCAGGAGGCGCAGGACCTGACGGCAGTCGGCGACCGGCGTGGCACCGCCCTCGGATGGCGCCACCAGGCAGGCGAACATCAGCAGGCCGGGGAAGGTCAGGGTGTAGCTGTTCTCGTTGTGCATCCGGATCGGCTGCGAGGGCGGCAGGTCCGTGGAGGAGAAGACGCCGTTGCCGAAGTCGCTGCGGGGGGTGGCCTTCTCGCGGTAAGGCGTGGGCTGCGGGAGAAGGACATCCCGTACGACGGCGAAGTCGTCCACGCCGGTGAGGGGGACCCCGCGCAGCCGGACGGAGCCGTGCTCGTGCAGGGCCGCTTCGATCTCACCCCGGACCGACGCCAGCAGTTCCGCTGCCTCGGCCATGGCCGTCAGGCCGCCGATCCTCGCGGTGGCCGGCAGGCCCGGGGCGAACTCCCATTCCAGTGCGGCGGTTCGAGCCGTCCGTGTGCTGCTCACCGTGTGCTCCTTGTCTCAAGTCTGTGCTCGCGTGCGGTGTCGTCCTGCGGTCGTCCTGCGGTGGCCCTGCGGTCCTCAGGGCAGCGTCACGACCTGGGCCGCCCAGGTGAGTCCGGCGCCGAAGCCGATGAACAGGGCCGTGGCTCCGCTGCCGACCGCGCCCAGCTCCCGGAGCCGGGAGACGGCCAGGGGGATGGAGGCCGACGAGGTGTTGCCCGAATGCACCACGTCGCGGCCCACGGCGACGTCCGGCGGCAGTTCGAGGCGCTGGGCGAGGGTGTCGATGATCCGGAGGTTGGCCTGGTGCGGCACGAAGGCGTCGAGGTCGTCCAGCCCCACCCCGGCCGCCGCGGCAGCCTTCCGGGCGGTCTCGGGCATGTCCTCGATCGCCCAGCGGAAGACCTCGGGTCCGGCCATCCGCATCGCGGGCCACGCGGCGCCGGGGGTGTCGCGGTACTGCGTCCATGTGGCGTCATGGGCGATCAGCTCGCCGCGTCCGCCGTCGGAACCCCACACGACGGGGCCGATCCCCTCCTCGCCGGCCGGGGCGGGGCCGATCACCACGGCTCCCGCCCCGTCGGCGAAGAGGAACGCCGCACCTGGGTCGTGCGGGTCCACGATGTCGGTCATCCGCTCGGAGCCGACCAGCAGTACATGGCGGGCCGTGCCGTCCCTGACCATGGAGGCGGCGAGCCCGATGCCGTAACTGAACCCCGCGCAGGCGGCGTTCAGGTCCATGGCCGCGGCCCGGCTGCCGATGCGGTGGGCCACGTCCGGCGCGGGACCGGGGCTCTGCCGCAGATCCGACATCGAGGCGACCAGGACCATGTCGATCTCGGCCGCGGTGACACCGGCGTCGGCGAGGGCCTTCGTGGCCGCCTCGACGGCCATGTCGGCCACGGACTCGTCGGGTCCCGCGTAGCGGCGTTCCACGATGCCCGTGCGGCGCCGGATCCACTCGGCCGTACGCCCGGTCCTGTCCGCCGCTTCGTCGTTGCCGACCACGCGCCGTGGACGGTAGACACCGATGCCCAGGATCCGGGATCCCCGCGCTTCGGTTCGCTGAGTTCTGGGAAGCATGCCGCGCCTCGTGTGGTCGACAGTGGTGGGGCGGCCGGCGGTGGTGAGAACCAGCCGCCGAGCGCCGCCGAGAAGCGTCGGACGGTTCCCTATAGAAGGTCTATACGGTGGGGCGCGCGGCGGGCCCCGGCCCTGGCGGGCTCAGCCGAGCTCCCGTGGGTTGAGCCAGCCGCGGACCACCGCGAGGGCCCCCGTCTGGAACCTGCTCCTGGCGCCGAGCCGGTTGGCGAGGGCCGCGGTGATGCGTCTGGTCGTGCGGACCGACGTGCCGAGCCTCCGGGCGATCTGGTCGTCGGTGTTCCCCTGGGCCAGCAGCCGCAGCACGGCCTGTTCCTGCAGGGTGAGACCGTCGTACCCGGGCCGGCTGTCGGCGCCCAGCGGCCGCGCGGTGGCCCAGACCTGCTCGAAGAGCTCGCACAGGGCGCTGACGACGCCCTTGCTCCGGGTGACGAGCGCGCCGCGGTGGGTCGCGTCGGGGTCGTCCGGCACGATGGCGACCTTGCGGTCGTAGATCACCATGCGGGGCGGCAGCACCGCGGCGAAGCGGATGTGCGCACCCGAGTCGGCGAGCCAGCGCGCGTACTCCTTCGTGGCCGGGTCGTTGCCGATGCTCTCCAGGTAGACCGTGCGCATCTGCACGCCCCGCAGGAGGGTCGATTCGTCGAGAGGCCGGCTGGCCTCCATGTTGGCGGGGGACTGGGCGCCGCCCGGCACGAAGGCGATGACCTCGCTCTCGCATCTCGACGCGAGTGATTCGATGCGCAGGCGGATCGCGTCGATTCCGCTGAGCCGCTCGGTGTCCGCGCTCTGCCGGACATGGCTGAACTCCGCGTACTGGGCGACCAGGCGCTCCAGTTCGAGACGGCCCGCCTCGATCTCCTCCTGCCTGCGGCGCAGGTCCGCCTCCTGGTTGGACAGCAGGAGTTCGAGGCCGACTTCCGGTTCCACCGCGCGGTACTCTCCCGGCGTCTGCCACGACGGCCGGATCAGCGCGAGCTCGTTCAACCGGGCGAGACCGTCCCGCACTTGGGACGTCGGCAGGCTGAGGGCCCAGGAGAGGTCATCGACGTCCGCCGCCGGATTCCTGAGCATTTCCTCGTACACGGCCTGTGCGATGCCGTTCAGGCCAAGTAAGTCGAACACTGCGCCCTCCCCAGAAGCACATGGCGACCCACTTGCCCTACTTCGCGGCCGCCTCGACGGGAAGACATCAGCCGTGGTCTCGACTGTGGAACGAATCCCCGCCATCACAATTGCTACGTGAGTTGGGGACTCTATCCAACGTCCCTACAAGATGTGGGTGCAGAATGATCAAAGCAGGGCAAAGGTTTGATCGTGTTCGTACAGGAGTGCCGTCCGACGGTAGAATCACCCCACCAGCTGGAGGTACCCACGTGAACGAACCTGGCGTGACGGCCGGGCTGCGTCTCGCCGACAAGCTCAACCACCTGTTCCGCACCGCGACTCCATCGGGCCGGCGGCCGTACAGCACGGAAGAGGTCGCGCGCAGCATCACTCTCAGCGGTGTCCCCATCTCGGCGAGCTACATCTGGCTGCTGCGCAAGGGGCACCGGGACAATCCGACGCTTCGTCATGTCGAGGCGCTCGCCCAGTTCTTCGGAGTTCCGCCCACGTACTTCTTCGACAAGGGAGACGTGTCCCCGGACGTGCGGCTGCTCGCCGTCCTCAAGGACGCCGGAGTGCAGGCCATCGCCCTGCGCGCTTCCGGCCTGTCCGCGAAGAGCCTGGACTCGATCACCGAAGTGATCGAGCGCGTACGGGAGTTGGAAGGTCTCGCGGAGTGCCCGGACGAGCCGTGCCAGGAGTGATACCGAGAAAGCGGCGAGCGCGGTACGAAGCCCTGGTCCGCGAACTCGACCTGCCGACCCCCTACGGCATCCCGGACGTGTGCCGGCGAGTGACCGAGCGGACGGGACGGACCATCCACCTGGAGGCGATGGCCTTCCCCGCCGAGGGGCACTGCGGAGTGTGGGTCCGTACGTCCCAGGCCGACTACATCTTCTACGAGCAGCAGACCAGCCCGGTCCACCAGCAGCACATCATCGGACATGAGCTGGGACATCTGCTGTGCCACGACGAGGAACGGCCGCGGGAGCCCGCCCTGGGCGAGCAGACCGCACGGCTGCTGCCGGCCGGCCTCGACGCGCGCAGCGTCACAGGGGTGCGGATGCGATCCGCGTACACGGCCGATGAGGAGCAGGAGGCCGAGCTGATCGGCACGCTGCTCCTGCAGGGCGCCAACCACCGGCCCGTGGACCCCGTCTGGGCGGCCACCGCCGAGAGCGCGGGGCTCGTCGGCAGGCTGGAGCGGACGCTGCTGCGGCGGTCGCCGGACGTCCGACGGATGTCCGACCGTCCGTGACGGGTCTGCTGCACCCGCTCTGCGCACTGGTCGCCTGGGCGGCTCTGATCTACAAGGCCAGCGCGCTGCGCCGCACGCCGCGTGACCCGGCGCTGTGGGCGCTGTGCGGCGTGCACGGTTTCTCGGCGCTCAGCTTCACCCTGTCCACCCCCGTCGTGTGGCCGGTCGTCGACCGGCTGACCGGGGTCGCCAACAGCGCGGCGCTGCTGGCCCAGAGCTGCGTGATGGGCCTGATCGCGGCCCAGTGCGCCTTCCTCGGCCGGCTGCTCCATCCGCCGGGACCGGCCTGGGTGAGGGTGACGTGCCACGCCCTGCTCACCAGCGGGGTGGTGGCCGTCCTCGCCGTGCTCTTCGCCCGGCTGCAGCCCTCGGGCGAACACCCCAGGGACTTCACCATCCACTACGCGTCGGACCCCGCGTACGCCCAGTATCTCTTGCTGTACAGCGGGGTGTTCATGGTCGGCGAGGTACTGGTTTCGGTCCAGTGCCTGCGCTTCGCCCGGCGGGTGAACCGGCTGTGGCTGCGGCGCGGGCTGCGCGTCACGGCGGTGGGATCCGCGCTCTCCCTCGGGTACGGAGTGGTCCGGTTCGGCAACGGCCTGTGCGGCTGCGTCACCCTGGATCCGTCGTGGGTGGAGCGCTCCGCGTGGCTCTGCGGTGGCATCGGCGCACTGCTCGCCCAGGTCGGATGGACGCTGCCGGGCTGGGGACCCTCACTGACCATGGGCCGCCGCGCCGTGCGGAGCTATGTGCAGTACCAGCGTCTCCATCCGCTCTGGAGGGCGCTTCAACAGGCCACGCCGACCATCGTCCTGGAGAGCGGATCGTGTTCGCGGCTCTCCTCGCTGCTCACCGTGCGGAACTTGGAGTTCAGGCTGTACCGGAGGGTCATCGAGATCCGGGACGGGCAACTGGCCCTGCGCGACGACCTCGACGCGGAGGTCGCCGAGCGCGCCGACCGTCTGGGCAAGGCCACCAGGCTGTACGGCGCCGAACTGGCGGCGAGCGTCACGGCCGCCCAGCTCAAGGCGGCCGTGCACGCCAGGGGACTGGGGCTGCGGCCCGCGGTGCCCGACACCGGACGGGCCGCCGACGGTCCGTCGGCGGCCGATCTGAGCGCGGAGATCACCTGGTTGCTCCAGGTCGCCCACGCCTACCGCGTGGGCCCGCTGCTCACCTCCGTATGAGCACGGAGGCGCGCTCGGGGGCCCACGCCGCGGGCGTCAGTTGGACATGGCCACCAGCACCTTGCGCGCTCCGGTGTACGAGCGACGGCCGTGTCCCGCGAGGACGTTGTCGACCAGCAGCAGATCGCCCTGGCGCCAGTCCACGTCCACGGCGGCGGCGAGCCCGCGGTCGCGCACCTGGAGGACGTGCTCGGCGGGGATCGGGCGGCCGTCGGCGTAACTGACCGACTGGGGCAGCTCGTCGGCGGGCATGACCTTGGCCAGCTCGGCGGCGGTCTCGTCGCCCAGACCCGCGGGGTGCCACTGGTCGGCCTGGTTGAACCAGACCTCCTCGCCGGTGATCGGGTGCCGCAGGGTGGACGCGCGCTCCTGCGTCACCCGCAGCGTGTCGCCGCGCAGCCACTCCCAGCTCGCGCGGGCGTCGGTGAGGAACTCCTCCACCTCGTCCTTGCTGCCGGTCTCGAAGGTGTCCTGCCAGCTCTTGCCGAGACCACGGCCGCCGTGCAGATTCTGGGTGTAGCGGACGCCGCCCGCGAACGCCTCACGCACGTCGTCGTCCAGGGAGTCGAGCCACAGCGTGCCGTCCACCACGGGGGTGGCGCCGCCGGTCGCCGGGGCCACGGCGCAGTAGAAGAGCAGCCTGGCAGGCCACTGATGCGCGTACGACAGTTCGTTGTGCATGGAGATCACGTACTCGGCCGGGTACTCGGTCGACGTGTAGACGTTCTTGCCGACCTTGGTGCGCGGGGAGTTGCCGTGCACATACGCGAGCCGGTTGGGCAGCAGCAGGTCCATGACGGGTTCGAGGCCGTCCTCGGGCACCCGGAAGCCCCGGAAGACCAGCGCCTTTTCCTTGGCGAGGAGTTGTTCCAGATCGGTGAGTGATTCCAGATGGGAGACGAGGCCGGCGGCGTCCGCGGTGACCCCGGCGTCCGACGGGCCGATCTCCAGTGGTTTCCATCCCTGACGGTTCTCCATTGAGACCGTGACCTCCCGATGTGGCGGATCGTGCGCTCCTGTCCCGGCCACGGTGCGGCAGGCGGCTATATTCCGGCCATACTCCGCCGGTACGTGAAGCGGCCGTTGGTATAGAGGCGGTATAGGACATGGGCCGAGCATTCCCGGGATTCCCTATTCCGGAAATGCCGAGGAGCCTGTCATGGCCGACGAATTCACCGACGATGCCCGTTACCGCGTGGTCCTCAACGGCGAGGAGCAGTACTCGATCTGGTGGGTGGAGCGCGACCTGCCGGAGGGCTGGCGGACCGAGGGCACCGAGGGGACGCGCGAGCAGTGCCTCGCCCGCATCGACGAGGTGTGGACGGACATGCGGCCGTTGAGCCTGCGCCGGAGCATGGAGCAGTCCCTCCCCGCATGACCACATCCGATCACACCCGGCGAGGGACCCCGATTGATGACTGAGCGCGAATCCCCGTCGTCCGACGGCCCCGACCGGCTCGAACTGGTGGGGTGCTGGCTGCTGTCGGTCGCCCTGCTCTCCACCAGTTTCGGCGTGGTCTGGGATGTGCAGTGGCACGACGACGTGGGGCCTGACACCTTCTTCACCGCCCCCCACATGCTCATCTACGCCGCACCGACGCTGGCCGGTCTGGCCAGCGTGGTGATCGTGCTGATGCGCACCGGCGCCTGGCGCGCCGACCCGAGAAGCATCACGGCCGGCCGTGCCGTGACCGTCCTTGGCGTCTTCCGGGCGCCGGTCGGGTTCCTCGTCGCGGGCGTCGGCGCCGCGGTCGAGCTGATCTACGGAATGATCGACCTGTGGTGGCACACCGTGTACGGGTTCGATGTCACCCTCAACTCCCCTCCCCACGTGGGGCTCTCTCTCGGCGGCCTGACGATCTGCGTCGGCGCGGTCCTCGCGTTCATCGCGCTCGGCGGCCGCGGGATCACCCGCTGGGGACTCGTCCTGTCCGTGGCCACGTCCCTGACCTCGATGATGTTCGCGCTCTTCTGGGCGCAGCCCTTCGAGGTGTCGGTGACCGTGGTCGCCCTCTTCGCCCTGATGCTGGTGGCCGGGGTGACCCGCGCCACCGGCTGGGTGACGCTCACGGGGCTGATCTTCGGAGCGCTGCACGCGATCGACTGGTTCTTCGCGCCCTGGATCACCCGGCTCTACGCCGAGAGCCTGGGTCTCTCGCTGCGCGACAACATCTCGGGCCGACCCGAGCTTGCCTCGCTCTACCCGATGGTGCTGCCGCTGATCGCCCTGCTCGTGGAGGTCGGCCTGGTGGTCCTGCGCCGCCGCGGACTCTCGCCCAAGGCCGCCGTCCCCGCGATCAGCGCGGTCGCCGCCCTGCTGATGGCGCTGCTCTACACCCCGCAGCTGGGCAACGGCTTCTCGCCGCTGGTCATCGTGATCGCGACCGTCCTGGGCGCGGGAGCCGGGCCGCTCGGCTGGTCCGCCGCGATCTCCCTGCGCAGGCTGGCCCCGGGCGCGGACATGCCGCCCGCCGCTTCGACGCCGTCCGAGCCCGCGCTGCGGCCCGTCATGGAGGTGTGACCATGCGACGACACACGACATGGCGGAACCGGTCGCGGTACCTGAGGCGTTCCGTATCGGTGACGGTGCTCGGCCTGCTGGCCACGCTCGTCTGGGCGCCCGCCGCATCGGCCGAGGCCGGTCCGGCTCCGGTGGTGCACTCCGAGCGGGTGAAGGCGGGCCCGTACGACCTGCAGGTGTCGTTCAGCGACTGGCCGCTGTACGCGGGCCGTTCACTGGACATGACGTTCCAGCCCACCCAGGGCATCAAGGGCCGTACGGCCCGGCTGCACCTCATCCGGCCGTCGGGCGGCGAGTACGGAAAGCGCGGCGCCGGTCTGGGCCGGGAGCTTCCCCGGTACACACGCTCCCATGACCGGTGGGGACTTGACGCCACCCTGCTGCCGGACGAGGGCACCTGGAAGTTCGACCTGGCCGTCGACGGACCCGAGGGGAAGGGCCGCGGAACCCTCGCCGTCTCCGTGGGGCCGCGCCCCGGACCGCCCATCGAGGTCAGCTGGGCGGTGGGACTGCTGCCGGGCCTGCTCATGGTGCCGATCGGCTTCGCCCTGTGGTGGCGTGGCCGCGGCACACGTACCGCAGCGGTCTGGACGTGGGACTGAACAGGACGCGGACGCCCGCAGCACACGAGAGCCGGCCCCGGTCGTCATGCGACCGGGGCCGGCTGCTGTGTGTCGCGGCCGGACAGGTTCAGGTCCCGCAGGGCAGCGTCACGGTCAGCACGGTCGGGCCGCCGGCCGGGCTGCTGATGGCGAGCGAACCGTCGACGGACGCCACGCGCTTGGCGAGGCCGTCGAGTCCGGTACCGGCGGTGGCGTCCGCGCCTCCGACACCGTCGTCCGAGACGATGACGAGCAGCGAGTCGCCGATCCGGCCGACCGTGACATCGACACCGGACGCGTCGGCGTGCTTGATCACATTGGTGAGCGCCTCGGAGACGACGAAGTAGGCGACCGCCTCGACCGTCGGCAAGGGCCTTACGGCCAGCTCGACGTTGAGACGCACGGGCAGCGGAACGCGTTCGGCGATACCGGAGAGCGCGGCGTCGAGCCCCCGGTCCTCGAGCACGGCCGGGTGCAGGCCGCGGACCAGGTTCCCCAGCTCGGAGATGGCCTCCTTCGCCTCGCGGTGCGCCTCGTCGATGACTTCGCGGGCGTCGTCCGGCAGTTGGTCACCGAGCGTCGCCCTGGCCAGGCCGAGATTGACCGCCATGGCCACAAGACGCTGCTGGGCGCCGTCGTGCAGGTCGCGCTCGATGCGGCGCCGCTCGGCGTCGGCCGCCTCCACCACGCCCGCCCGGCTCTCCGTGAGGTTCTCCACGCGCTGCTCCAGGATCTCGGCCCGCGTGGGGCCGAGCAGCTTCCTGGCCGCGAGGGCGTCGAGGCGTGTCAGTCCGCCGCAGGCCCAGGTGGCGAAGGCGAGCACGGCGAGGCCGGCCGCCATCACATAGCCCGCCGTGACGGAGTAGCCGTGGTGCGCGAGACGCCACTCCAGCGGAAGCTCCCACACCCAGATGTACACGGTGCCTGCCGCGAACCCCACGAGCCACAGCGCGAGACCGACGGCCGCCGCGAGCGCCACCGCGGGTCCGGACAGAAGGTGGTACTTCGCCTGCCGCCACCGTGTTCTCCGGTCGTTCTCGGGCGTGCGCGCGATCTCCACGCCGAGAACGGTCTGAAATCGGTATCGCTGAATCAGCGTCAGGACCGGAATCATCTTGGGGAGAAGCGCGCAGAGGAGCGAGACGAGCTGCAGCGGAATTCCGGCGGCAAGAAAAGTGAGGGTCTTCCACACTTTCCATAACGGGGGCCGCAACCGCTGAATCACTCGGTGGAGGGAATGCATGGACAAAAGCTTAGCCTCAGCGGGTAGTTCGGCCGAATGTCACGAGGAGCCGGCCGGTTCGGCCAGGGTCCGTCTGCCGGAGAGCACCACGGCGGTCACCAGCAGCATGACACCGCAGACGACGAGCCCCGTCGGCCCTGCGCCGACGGAGGCCAGGAGAAAGCCGCCGCTCAACGCGCCCAGGGAGTTCGCTCCGGACGCCAGGAAGCGTGCCGTCCCGTTCACCCGGCCCTGGAGCTCGTCCGGGGTGTTCTGGACCTGGAAGACCCAGGCGGTGACGCTCAGTACGCCGACGATGAGCGTGGTGGCGGTCAGGATGACGGCAAGCCCCGCGGGGTGGCGCACCCACGCGACCAGCGGCGTGATGAGCGTCCACGCCGCACAGCCGGTGAGGAAGACGGGGCGCAGTCCGAAGCGCCGCCTGAGGCGCGGAGCGGCCAGCGCCCCGGCGAGCCCGCCGAGGCCACCGCAGCCGGTGACCAGGGCGACGAACACCGGTGAGCGGCCGCTCTGCTGAATGATCACCATGACGGTGAGCATCAGGATCTGGAAGGCGAAGTTGCAGCCCGCGAAGAGGGCGACGAGCAACCGCGCGACCCGGTGCCGCCACAGCCAGGTGACGCCCTCCCTGATGTCGGTGTGCAGCGGCCGGGCCCGTGAGCCGGCGCGGACGCCCCGGTTCCCGCGCATCAGCGTCACGCACACCGCCGCCACCGACGAGGCGAGTGCGGTGGTGGCGAAGGGCAGCCAGGCCGCGACGGCGAGCAGGCCGCCGGCGCTCGGCTGCCCGAGCAGCCCCATGGCCTGGCCGCGTGCCTCGTTCTGGGCGAGCGCGGCCGGGAGATGGCCCGCGGGCACCACCTGCCGGACGCTCGCCCGCTCACCCAGGTCGACCACGATGCCCCGGGTGCCTTCGAGGAACGCCGCCGCCATGAGGTGGGGCAGCCACACGTGACCCAGGGCCACGGCGACGGCCACCGAGGCGATCGAGAGGGCGCCGAGGACGTCGCACCACAGCATCAGGCGGCGCCGGTCCCAGCGGTCGACCAGCGCACCGGCCGGCAGTTGCACCACGAAGTTCGGCAGCGAGGCCGCGAACCCCACCAGGCCGGCGTGCATCGCCGAGCCGGTGAGATACAGCGTCAGGAGCGGGAAGGCCGTCATGCCCACCCGCGTACCGAACTGCGAGACGCCCGCCCCTACCCACAGGCGGATGAAGTCGGCGTTCTTGCGCAGGGGGACCGGTGGACGGTCGGGTCGGGGCGCAGCGGGGGCGGCACCCCCGGACTCCGTGGAGGTGCCGGTGTCCGAGGGGCCGCGGGTGTCCTCACTCATCGTCAGGAGGCGGCCGTCTCTTGCGCCGCGCTCTGCCAGAACCCGGTCAGCCGTCCCTTGTCGGACCAGCCCGTCGACATCAGATGCGTGACGAGCTCCCTCCCGGACGCGGCGTTGGTGAGCACCACCGCGCCCGATCCCGCATGGGCGCGCATCCCGAACATCGCCTGGTAGCCCGCCGCCTGACCGCCGTGGCCGAATTCGAGGTCGACCCCGCTGTGGTCGACGATCGTGCCCCAGCCGTACGGGCGGTCGGAGTGCGGCGCCAGCATCTGCGCCACGGCTTCCCGCGGGACCAGGGCGTCCGGGCGGCCCAGCCAGCTGTTCCTGACGCCAAGGACGAGCCTGGCCAGGTCACCGGCGGTCGTCCACAGGCCCCGCGCGGCCGACTCCGGGTAGACCTCGTGGCCGCCGGGAAGGGGTACGCCCTCCAGGTCGTGGCCGCGTGCCACCCGCAGACCCGATGTCTGCGGGAACGCGGGGTCGAAACCGCTGTGCTCCATGCCCAGCGGTTCGAGGACGAGGCGCCGCATCAGCTCGGGGAACGGCTCGCCGGTGAGGTCGGTCATGGCCTGCTGGAGCACGCAGTAGTGGGCGTTGTTGAGCCGGAAGACCTCGCCGGGCACGAACTCCGCTGCGACCGGCACCGGTTCGGCCGGTGGCCGTCCGTGCAGGATGTCGAGCACGGACGGCAGTGGCTCCCCGACGCGGTAGCCCGTGCGGCGCGCAGGCTCGGCGAGTCCTGCCACGTTCGCGACGAGGCGGCGCAGCGTGACCGGCGGAGCACCGTCCGCGTCGTGACGGGGCAGTTGCCACGAGGTGAGGAAGCGGTTGACGTCCGCGTCCAGGTCGAGGCCCTGCTCCTCGGCGAGCCGCAGCAGGCCGAACGTGGTGACGTGCTTGCTGATGGAGGCAGCGGCGAAGAGGGTGTCCTCGGAGACCGGTTCCGAGCCGTCCGCCCCGAGCCGGCCGTAGGTCTCGACCGCGGCGAGTTCACCGCCCTCGATCAGCGCGATGGCCGCTCCGGGAATGCGGTGGCGGCTCATCACCTCGGGCACCGCACGGGTGGCGACGCGGGGCGCACCGGAGGACCGCTCCTCCCCGGCCAGGGAGATCAGCTCCTCGATGTGCTCATCGGCAAGACGCTGGACGGTGCTCGGGTCGTACAGCTCGGAGCCGTACGTCCAGCGCAGATACAGCTGTCCTTCGTCGAACACGGCCGTGACGTCGATGAGATGGTCGCGCGCCGCAGCGGGATCCGTCGTCACGTCGGGTGTGCGCAGCACGGCGAAACCGAGCTGCGGACGTTCGGCCGCGCGGAGCTCCGCACTCAGGTCCTGGTCGGGCGCGAGGTCGCGCAGCAGCCCGTACACATGGCGTGGCTCGGGCAGTTCGGCGAGCTGCCGGCCGACGGCGCGCGCCAGGTCGGGCAGTTCACGGGTGCGGGGGAGCCACAGGGTGAGCGGGACGTCGTCGGTCAGCGGGCCCACCGTACGTGACAGATCGGCGGGGCCGGTGCCGTCACGGGGGTCCGTACGCAGGTCGAGCGTGAGGCGGTCGCGGCCCGTCCAGCGGGTCATGACACGGCCGAGCGTGGCCAGCAGGGCCTGCTCGGGACCGTCCCCGCCGAGCAGCGCGCGTGTGCGCTCGGGGGCGAGCACCACGGTGACCGTTCGGGCCGACGCGTGGGTGTTGCCCCCGTCGGCGTGGTCCACCGGCAGCGAGCCCGCGCGTGCCTGGCCCATCCACTGGTGGGCGAGGTCCGCGGTCTCGGGCCGCGCGGCGAGCTCCTCGGCCCTGCGCGCCCACTGTCCCAGGGGCGTGGGCACGGACGGGAGCCGTACCGGCGCTCCTTGCGCGCACATGCGGTACGCGGTCTCGACGTCCGCGGCCACCAGGGCGAGGGAGGCCTCGTCGACGGCCCGTGCGTGCACGGTGATCCACAGCTCCGACGCGACATCGGACGCGAGCAACCGCTCCTCGCCGACGTCGCACAGCGTGGCCTGGAGGACAGGTCCCGACGCGGGGTCGAGCCGGTCGCGGGCCGCGGCGAGCGCCGTGGTGACGGCGGTGGCACGGTCCGCCGCGGCGGACTGATGAAGCTCGACGACGTCCAGCAGCCGCGCGGATTCCGTCGGCGCGATGCGCACATCGGTGCCTTCGGGTGCGCACCGCAGGCGCAGGGCGTCGTGGTGCGCGACCACGGCGGCCAGTGCCCGCTCCAGCAGGGCCGGGTCGGGGCGGCGCAGGGCCAGGCTGATCGAGTGGTTCGACCGGACGCCCGCGCCGGCGGCAAGGCGCTGCCCCCGGCTTCCGTCGCCCTGTTCCGCGGCGCTCTCGCCGCTCGCGGCGGCCTCCGCGCCCCGCTCCGCGTCCACGAGCTCGGCGAGTTCGGCGAGCGTGCCCGCCTGGTAGATCATCCAGACGGCGAGCGGCAGCCCGGCCTCACGCCCCGCGGCGAGCATCCGCACCGCGAGGATGGAGTGTCCGCCCAGGTCGAAGAAGCTGTCGTCCGCACCGATGCGCTCAAGGCCGAGGACATCGCCCCAGACGGCGGCGATGGCCTCCTCGGTGGGGGTGGCGGGAGCGACGTACGGCTTGATGTCCTGATCGGGCACGGGCAGCGCACGCCGGTCCAGCTTGCCGTTGGACGTGAGCGGGATGCTCTCGACCGGTGTGAAGACCGCGGGAACCATGTAGTCGGGCAGCGTCGCCGCGACATGGGCGCGCAGCGCGGACCGGTCGGGCGCGCGGCCGTCGGACGGCACCACGTACGCGGCGATCTCCGGGCCGCGGTCCTCCGTCTCATGGACCACGACCACGGCGTCCTTCACGCCGGGGTACTCGGTGAGCCGGTGCTGGATCTCGCCGAGTTCGACGCGGTAGCCGCGGATCTTGACCTGGTTGTCGATCCGGCCGAGGAAGTCCAGGGTGCCGTCCGGCAGATGCCGGGCGAGGTCACCCGTGCGGTACAGGCGCGATCCTGCCGGGCCGTAGGGGTTGGGCACGAACCGCTCGGCGGTGAGCGCGGGGCGCCCGCGATAGCCGCGGGCCAGACCCTCGCCACCGATGTGGAGCTCACCCGGCACCCCGACGGGGACCGGCCGCAGTCGCGCGTCGAGGACGTACGTGGTCGTGTTGGGCAGGGGACCGCCCAGCGGGACGGTGCCGTTCTGGGTGCCGGTGACCGGGTGGGCGGTGGCGCCGATGGAGGTCTCGGTCGGTCCGTACTCGTTGACCAGGCGGCCAGGGCCGAGGAGCCCGAGCCAGTGGTTGGCGAGCCTGGACGGCAGGGCCTCGCCGGCGACGAGCACGGTCCCCGCGAGGTCCCTCAGCTCATCGGGGGCGAGCTGGTGGGTGAGCACTTCGAGGTGACCGGGCGTCAGCTTGACGAAGCTGTACGGCGCTCCGGCCGCCAGCGCCTCGCCCAGGGACGCGGTGTCGAGGCCGGCCGGGAGGATGTGCACCGGACGGCCGGTGATCAGCGGTACGTACAGATTCGTGGCGGGCAGGTCGAAGGCGATGGACGAGAACAGGGGTGCGCCGCCCTCGCCGCCCATGAGGTCCCTCGCGGCCCACCTCAGATGATTGGCCAGGCCCCGCTGGGTGACCATGACGCCCTTGGGGGTGCCGGTCGATCCCGAGGTGTAGATGACGTACGCGAGCAGTCCGGCGTCGTCGTCGCGCGCCACCGGGGTCGCGGGCAGCGCGTCCAGAGCCGCGCTCTCGGCGTCGAGGTCGAGACGCGCCCCTTGATGGCCCTCGGTCGCCCGCGCCGACGCGGCGTCGGTGACGAGGACCGCGGCGTCGCTGTCGGCGAGTACATGGGCCAGGCGTTCGGCGGGGTTCGACGGGTCGAGCGGCACATAGGCCGCGCCCGCCTTCCAGACACCCAGCAGGGTGGAGACCAGTTCGGGGCTCCGGTCCAGGCAGACACCGACGAGGGTGTCCGCGCCCGCCCCCAGCGCGCGCAGACGGTGGCCGATGCGGTTGGCCCGCTCGTCGAGCTCGCGGAAGGAGATCCGCCGCTCGCCCGCGACCACGGCGACCGCGTCGGGGACCCGTGCCGCCGTCTCCTCGAACAGGTCGAGAACGGAGCCGGCGGGCCAGTCCACGTCCGTGGCGTTCCACTCGGTGAGCTGTTGGTGCCGCTCGTCCTCGCCGAGGTGGGTGGCGGTGGCGTCGCCGTCCGGGTCAGCGGCCATCGCGCGGAGCACCTGGCGGTACATGTCCGCGAGACGCTCGGCGTTGGTCCGGCTGATGACGTCGGTGAAGGAACCGAGGCTGAGGTGACCGCGGACGGCGATCACATTGAGGGCGAACTCGTTGCCCCCGACCCCGAATCCCGCCTCGACGTCCACCGCGTCGGTGTCGACCTGGTGGAAGTCGAGATAGCTGAACAGGACGGTGATGAGTCGGTCGGTGGTGTCGGCGGTGCGTTGGATGGCGGGCAGGGGGTAGCGGCGGTGGCCCCAGACGCGGGTTTCGTGGGCGAAGGTGCGTCGGACGAGTTCGCGCCAGGTGGTGGCGTGCAGGGCGGGGAAGGGCACGGTGTTGAGGTGCATGCCCAGGACGCGGTCACCTCCGGGTGCTTCGAGGCGGCCGTGGGCGACCAGGCCGCTGTGGAAGGAGTGTTCGGGGGTGAGTTGGGCGAGGACGGTCAGGTGTGCGGCCAGCAGCACGCTCTTGAGGGAGCCACCGGCCGCCTTGGCCAGCCGCCGCAGCCCGTCCTCCAGGTCGTGGAACGGGACCATGCGGTGATACGGCTCGCTCGGACCGTCCTGCCCCCAGTCCTCGGGCAGCGTGAACGGCACGCGCGACTCCACGACGCCCCGCCAGAAGTCCTGCTGCTCCTCGCTGGCCAGCGCCTCGATCTCGGCGGCGATGAAGTCGGCGTAGCGCACGGAGGGGACCTCGTACTCGGGCAGCGGCTGCCCGTCGCGCACCGCGCGGTACGCGGCGAGCAGCTCCATCAGGAGCGTGTGATAGCTCCACCCCTCGGTGATGGCGTGGCTCTGGGTGAACGTCAGCCGCCAGGCCTCGTCCGACTCCAGATGGACGCTCACCCGGAAGAGCGGCGCGACCCGCAGATCGAACAGGTTCGCCTTCTCCTCTGCGATGAAGGCCAGCGCCGCGCTGTGCTGCCCCGCCTCGTCGAGGCCGCGCAGGTCGTGCACAGCGACGGAGATCTCGGCGTGCGCGTGCACGAGCTGCATCGGCTGGGAGTAGTCCTCCAGCGCCACCGATGTACGCAGGATGTCGTGCCGTTCCACGACCACGGCCAGCGCCTCGCGCAGCGCGGGCAGGGAGAACGGCTCACGGTCGCGGATACGGAAGTTGTTGACGTGGTGGTAGGTGTTGCGGTCGCGATGCGTCAACATCTCGACGAGCATGCCGGTCTGGATCTGCGAGAGCGGATAGGCGTCGACGACCCCCTCCGGGAGACGGCCGCGGTCCTCCTGTCCAAGAAGCGCGAACGGCTCCACCGCCCGCACGAGTGAGACCGTGCCGTCCTGGCCCTCCGTCGCGGCGGCGAGTGCGGCGACGGTCCCGTGCTCGAAGATGTCGCCGATGGTGAGGTCGAAGCCCGCCTCGCGCAGCGCGCCCGCCAGGAGCACGGCACGCATCGAGTCCCCGCCGAGGGTGAAGAAGCTGTCCTCGACCCCGACCCGGTCCACACCGAGCACCGCGCACCAGGCCGCGGCGATGCGCTCCTCGGCGGGAGTGCGGGGAGCGATGTGGGAAGTGGTGGCGAACGCCTCGCGGTCCGGGGCGGGCAGGGCCCGCCGGTCCACCTTTCCGTTCGCCGTCAGCGGGACGCGGTCGATCGTCACGAACGCGGCGGGAACCATGTACTCGGGCAGGCATTCCGCGAGGTGATCGCGCAGCCCGGCCACGTCGGGCGTGCCCCGGCCGGTGTCGCCGGCCCCGACGACGTAGGCGACCAGGCTCTTGTCCGCGCCGCTTCCGCGCAGGAGCACGACGGCGTCCTCGACGTCCGGGTGCCGCGTGAGATGGTGCTGGACCTCGCCGAGTTCGACGCGGTAGCCGCGGATCTTGACCTGGTTGTCGATCCGGCCGAGGAAGTCCAGGGTGCCGTCCGGCAGATAGCGGGCGAGGTCACCCGTGCGGTACAGGCGTGATCCCGCCGGGCCGTACGGGTCCGGCAGGAAACGCTCGGCGGTGAGCCCGGGGCGCCGCTGGTAGCCGCGGGCCAGGCCCACGCCTCCGATGTACACCTCACCCGGCACGCCGACCGGCACCGGCCGCATCCGGTCGTTCAGGACGTACATCGTCGTGTTGGGCACGGGCGCGCCCAGCGGCACGAGCTCGGTGGTGACGCTGTCGGCGACCGGAGAGCCCGAGTTGCCGATGGAGGTTTCGGTGGGCCCGTACTCCGCGGCGAGCGCGGTGCCGTCGGGGCCCGCCAGTTCACGCCAGCGCGCGACGAGACCCGCGGAGAAGCTGTCGCCCGCGGCGATGACCAGACCCGCGAGGCCCCTGGCCTGCTCCGCGGTGAGCTGGTGGGTGAGCAGGTCGAGATGGCCGGGGGTGAGCTTGATGAAGCTGTACGGAGCTCCGGCGGCCAGCTCTTGGCCGAGGTCGGCGGGCGTGACGCCCTGCGGGAGCAGATGCGTGGTCTGCCCGGTGATCAGCGGGGTGAGCAGGTCGGGCAGGCCCAGGTCGAAGGAGATCGAGGAGAAGACGGGCGCGCCGCCGGTGCCCCGCGACGCGTACGCCTCGGCGGTCCAGCACAGGTAGTTGGCCAGGCCCGCGTGCGGGACGAGCACGCCCTTGGGGGTGCCGGTCGAGCCGGAGGTGTACATCACGTAGGCGAGATTGCCCAGCGTGCCGGCGGGCTCGGGGCGGGTCGCGGGCCGGGCGGCGATCGCGCGGGCGTCCGCCGCACGGTCCAGGACGACCGTTTCGCCGCTGTGCAGGCCGTCGAGGCCCGGCAGCAACGCGCCGCTCGTGACGACGATCTGCGGGGCGGCGTCGGCCAGCATGGTGCCCATGCGGGCCTGCTGCAGCGACGGGTCCAGGGGCAGGCAGCCCGCTCCGGTCTTCCAGATGCCGAGCAGGGCGGGGACCAGCTCAGGGCCGCGGCCCAGGCGCAGGCCGACGAGGGTGTCGGGGCCCGCGCCGAGCGCACGCAGGTGGTGGGCGATCCGGTTGGCCCGCTCGTCGAGTTCCGCGTAGGTCAGCACGGTGTCGTGCCGTACGGCGGGCGCGTCCGGGGTCTCCGCGGCCTGGTCCTCGAAGAGACGGTGGACGGGCAGCACCGGCGTCTGACCGGTGGTGGTGTGCCACTGGGCGAGGACCCGGTGCCGCTCCTGGGCGGGGAGATGGGTGTCGGTGGCGTCGCCGTCCGGGTCAGCGGCCATCGCGCGGAGCACCTGGCGGTACATGTCCGCGAGCCGCTCGGCGTGGGCGTGCCCCAGGACATCGGTGGCGCTGATCAGGTTGAGGTACCCGCCGTTGGCGAGGACGTTGAGGGCGAACTCGTTGACCGCGCCGCCCAGGTCCTCCCGTGCGGCACGCACACCCGTGTCGACCTGGTGGAAGTCCTGGTACTCGAAGAGGACGGTGATGAGTCGGTCGGTGCTGTCGGCGGTGCGTTGGATGGCGGGCAGGGGGTAGCGGCGGTGGCCCCAGACGCGGGTTTCGTGGGCGAAGGTGCGTCGGACGAGTTCGCGCCAGGTGGTGGCGTGCAGGGCGGGGAAGGGCACGGTGTTGAGGTGCATGCCCAGGACGCGGTCGCCGCCGGGTGCTTCGAGGCGGCCGTGGGCGACCAGGCCGCTGTGGAAGGAGTGTTCGGGGGTGAGTTGGGCGAGGACGGTCAGGTGTGCGGCCAGGAGCACGCTCTTGAGGGAGCCGCCCGCTGCCGTTGCCAGCCGCCGCAGCCCGTCCTCCAGGTCGTGGAACGGAACAGCCACGCGGTAGCCCTCGGCGGGACCGTCGTCCCCCCAGCCGCCCGGCAGGGCGAACGGGGCGTGGGCGTCGGTGACCTCCTGCCAGAAGGCGCGGTCGGCGTCGCTCTCCAGGGACTGGGACTCGGCGGCGACGAAGTCGGCGTAACGCACCGCGGGTGTCTCGTGGGCGGGCAGCGGCTGCCCGTCGCGCACCGCGCGGTAGACGCCGAGCAGTTCCGTCACGAGGGTGTGCTGGCTCCATCCGTCGCTGATGGCGTGGCTCTGGGTGAACGTCAGCCGCCACGCCTCGTCCGACTCAAGGTGGACGTCGAGCCGCAGCAGCGGCGCTGAGCCGAGGCCGAAGCCCTCCGCCCGCCGCTCCGCCGTGAACGCCGACGCCTCGGCGAGCCGCTGTTCCTCGTCGAGACCGCGCAGATCGTGCAGTACCAGGGGGACTTCCGCGTCGGCGTGGACCAGCTGGATCGGCCGGGAGTAGCCCTCCAGCGCCATCGACGTACGCAGGACGTCGTGCCGTTCCACCACCACGGCCAGCGCCTCGCGCAGCGCGGGCAGGGAGAACGCCTCGCCGTCCGGTACACGGAAGCTGCTGAGGTTCACGTACGCGCCCTGGCCGGGCCGGGTGAGCGTCTCGACGAGCATGCCGGTCTGGATCTGCGAGAGCGGATAGGCGTCGACGACCCCCTCCGGGAGACGTTCCCGGTCCTCCTGCCCGAGCAGCGCGAACGGCTCCACAGCCTGGACGAGTCCGGACGGCTCCGCCGTGTCCTCGCCGTGCCACTCGACGGCGGCGGCCATCCGCCCGATCGTGCCGTGCTGGAACACCCCGCGGATGGCGATGTCGAAGCCGGCCTCGCGCATGGCGCCGGCGAGCCGGACCGCGCGCAGGGAATCGCCGCCGAGGGCGAAGAAGTTGTCGTCGACGCCGACCTGGTCGACGCCGAGGACCTCGCGCCAGATGGCGACGAGCCGCTCCTCGGCGGGGGTGCGGGGCGCGGTGTGCACGGCCTCGTCCGTGTCCCGCCCGGGGTCGGGCAGGGCGGCGAGGTCGGGATTTCCACCGGCGGTGCGCGGTATCGCGTCGAGGACCGTGACGGTGCCGGGCACGAGGTGCTCCGGGAGCCGCGCGGCCATGTGCTCGCGCAGCCGGGCCACGTCCAGGGCGTCCGGCTCCGCGCAGGCGACGTACGCGGCGAGGGTCGCGGGCTCCGGGGTGTTGTCGCGGACCACGACGAGGGCCTCGCGCACGTCTTCGTACGCGGTGAGTTCCGACCTGATCCGTCCGAGGTCCACGCGGCGTCCGCCGAAGGCGACCTGGTCCTCGATCAGCCCGAGGAGTTCGAGCGAACCGTCGGCCCGCCACCGTGCGAGCTCCCCGGTACGGCGGAGGCTCTCGCCGTCGACGCAGAGTTCACCGGCCACGCCGACGGGGACGGGACGGCCATGCGCGTCCACGACGCGGACCTGGAGGTCGGCCAGGTCCTCGTCGGCGATCCGGTCGCGTACCGGGAGCGGCAGTTGACCGGCGGCGTACGGCCGGGCGAGCAGTGTGCGGTCGTCGTCGGTGAGGATGTCCGCGTCCGACAGCGGAGCGTCCGGACGGGCGGTCGCCTCGTCGAGCAGCCGGGCGAAGCGCTCGGCGGTGCGCACGACCGTGGCACGGTCGAAGAGCGCGGTCGGGTAGGCGAGTCGTGCGTCGAGGCCGCCGGTCTCCGCGTTGTCCACATTCAGGGTGAGGTCGAACTTGGCGACCCGGTCCGCCATGACCGACTCGACCGTCAGACCGGGCATGTCGAAGGCGCTGCCCCGGTCCTCGTGGAGGATGAAGTCCGCCTGGAACAGCGGGGTGCGCGCCAGGTCGCGGTCCGGCTGGAGCTCGTCGACCAGCCGGGCGAAGGGCACCGACTGGTGGTCGAAGGCGTCGAGCACCGTGTCCCGTACGTGGCTGAGCACGTGCGCGAAGGACGGGTCGCCGTCCCAGCGCGCCCTGGCCACCAGGGTGTTGATGCCGTAGCCGAAGAGGTGCTGCAGCTCGGGACGTCCGCGCCCGGAGACGGTGATGCCCACGGGGATGTCGGCGCCCGCGCCGGGCAGGCTGCCGGGCGCGGCGGTGTGCCGGGCGAGCAGGGCCTGGTACGCCGCGAGCAGCACGGTGAACAGGGTGGTGTCGTACTGGCGGGCCAGCTTCCGTGCCCGGTCGGCCGTCGCGGCGGTGATGCGGAAGGGCACGGAGTCGCCCGCCCAGTCGCGCACCGCGGGCCGGGCATGGTCGATGGGGGTGTCCAGGGGCTGAACGCCGTCCAACTGCCGCCGCCAGTAGCCCAGTTGGCGTTCGAGGGTCTGGCCCGTGAGGTGGCCGCGCTGCCAGGTGGCGAAGTCGGCGTACTGGAGCGGCAGTTCGGGAAGCTCGACGGGCTCGCCCGTGGCGGCGGCGCGGTAGAGCGCGCTCAGCTCACCGGCGAAGATCTTGACGGACCAGGCGTCGCAGGCGATGTGGTGGAAGGTGACCGCGAGGACGTGCTCCCGCGTGCCGAGCCGGAACAGCTTCGCGCGCACGGGCCACTCGCGCTCCACGTCGATCGGCTGGTCGATCTCCTCCTCCACGAGACGCCGGACGTGCTCCTCGCGCGCCTCGGCCGTGGCTCCGTCGACGGCCACGTCCACCATGGGCAGACCGGTGGCCACGAAGGGGTCCACCACCTGCACCGGGTCCCCGTCCGTCGGCCGGTAGCGGGTGCGCAGGATCTCGTGACGCTCCAGCACCCGCTCCCACGCGCCGCGCAGCGCCTCCGTGTCGAGCGCGCCGTGCAGCCGCAGCACCAGCGGCACCAGATACTCGTGGCCCTCGGGCTCCAGGCGGTTGAGGAACCACATCTGCTGCTGGCCGAAGGACAGGGGCAGCGGACCGCTCCGGTCCGCCCGCTCGATGGCCGTCCTGCGGTTGCCGCGCGCTCCTGCGAGCCTGCGGCGCAGCAGCTCTTCGCGCAACGCCGCCGTGTCCTGCTGTGCGCTCGGCGTGTCGTCGACGCTCATGCTTGGTACTCCCTCACCGCGTTGGTGTTGTCGGATGGTGCCGGTGGTACCGGCCGTGGCTGTGCACTGCTCTCCTGGCCGGGCGCGGGCAAGGCGGCGCGGTCGACCTTTCCGCTGATGCTCAGCGGGATGCGCTCCAGGGCGACGAAGCTCGCGGGGATCATGTACGCCGGGAGCTGCGCGGCCAGATGGCGCCGCAGCCGGGCTTCCTCGATCCGCCCCGCCGGGACGACGTAGGCGACGATCCGCTTGTTGCCCGGCGTGGGCTCACGCACCACGACGACGGCGTCGCGCACCAGCGGGTGGCCGGTGAGCGCGGCCTGGATCTCGCCGAGTTCGATGCGGTAGCCGCTGACCTTCACCTGGGTGTCGATCCGGCCGAGGAACTCCAGCGTGCCGTCCGGCAGCCGGCGCGCGAGGTCGCCGGTCCGGTAGAGGCGGGAGCCGGGCGGTCCGTACGGGTCCGGCGTGAAGCGTTCGGCCGTCAGTGCGGGCCGGCCGAAGTAGCCCCGGGCGAGGCCGTCGCCGCCGATGTGCAGCTCGCCCGGCACTCCGGGCGGCACGGGCCGTGCCGAGCGGTCCAGGACGTGCAGACGGGTGTTGGCGACGGGCTGTCCGAGGGAGACACGGTCGGGCGCGTGCGGCACGGGCCACTGCGCCGACCAGATGGTGGTCTCGGTGGGCCCGTAGACGTTGACCAGCTCGGCGAGCCGGCCGCGCAGGTCGGCGGCCACCCGGGCCGGAAGTTCCTCGCCGCCGGCGAGGCCGGTGATGTGCGGGCGGTCGAAGCCCGCGGCGAGGAGCAGCCGCCAGCCGGACGGGGTGGACTGCACGTGGGTGACCCGGTGGGTGTCGACGAGCGCCATGAGGGCCGTGGGGTCCTTGGCCTCCTCGTCGTCGGCGAGGACAACCCGGCCACCGGTGACCAGCGGCAGGTACAGCTCCAGCGCCGAGATGTCGAAGGAGACCGACGTCGAGGCGAGCCAGGTTCCTTCGCCGCCGGACAGGCTCTGCCGGAACGACCACAGGAGATTGGTCAGCGCCTCGTGTTCGATCACCACGCCCTTGGGGGCGCCGGTGGAGCCTGAGGTGTAGATGACGTAGGCGGGGTGCCCCTTGCCGGCGGGCGGCGGAGGCGGTGTGGCGGGACGGGCGGCGATGGAGGCCCGTTCGCGCTCGTCGTCGAGGATCACGGTGGTGCCGGGGTGGCCCGCAGGTACCCGGGAGGCGAGGGCGGAGCAGGTGAGCACCAGGGGCGCCTGTGTCTCGCCGAGGATGTGGGCGAGGCGGCGGCCGGGGACGGCCGGGTCGAGCGGAACATAGGCCGCCCCCGAGCGCATGACACCCAGCAGCGCGGGGAGCAGGTCGTCGTCGCGTCGCAGCAGGACGCCGACGACGCTGCCGGGACCGGCTCCCAGGGCCTGGAGGTGGTGGGCGACACGGGCGGAGCGGACGTCGAGTTCGCGATACGTCGTCGGCCGGCCCCCGGCGAGCACGGCGATGGCGTCCGGGGTGGCGGCGGCCCGTTCCGTGAAGAGCTCGGCCGTTCCCGCGGCGGGCCGGTCCGTGCCGGGGACGCGTCCGGCGTCGAGGACCGAGCGCAGCAGATGGTCGGGCAGCGGGCTCTCGGTGGCGTCACCGTGCGGGTTCTCGGCCATGGCGCGCAGCACGGAGCGGTACATGGAGGCGAGCAGGTCCGCCCACTCCGGCCCCACGACGTCCGTCCGGCAGGCCAGTTCGAGATGCGTGTCGTGGGCCCGTACGACCAGGGAGAAGTCGTCGAAGGCGGCGTCGAGTTCCCCGGGGGCGAACAGGACGGTGCTGTGCGGGACCGGCCCCGGCGGGTGCGGGGCCCGCGCGCGGACATCGGCTGCCTGCCGCGCGGTCGCCCGGACCAGGGCGAGCCAGTCGCCGGTGGGCCGGGTGTGCGGGACCGGCACCACGCCCTCGTCCCTGCCGATGAGCAGATCTGCGTCCGGGGCGTCGGGGCGGCCGTCGTACAACAACCCGGTGTGGAAGGCGGGTTCGGAGGTCAGCGTGCCCATGACCGTCAGGTGCGCGGCGAGCAGCACGTCGGTGAGCCGTACGCCTGCGCTGCCGGAGAGGGTGGCCAGGGCATCCCGCAGATCGTCGAAGGGCACCTTGAGCCGGCACTGTCCGGGCGCCTGGCCCCCGTCCCCCCACGTGTCGGGGAGGGTGAGCGGGGTGTGGCTGTCGGCGAGGCGGTGCCAGAAGTCCTGCCGCGAGGCGTCGGTCATGGCGTGCTGGTCGGTCGTGGCGTGGTCGCTCATGCCAGGGGGTCTCCCGCCGTCGCGGACGTGTTCGCCAGTTCGGCGTCGGACAGCTGGTCGATCTCGGCCCTGATGGCCGCCTCGACGGCCTCGGCCAGGAGGCCGACCGTGGGCTGCTCGAAGACCGTTCGTACGGAGAGGTCGATGTCGAAGGCGTCCTGGAGCTTGGCCGTCATCCGGATCGCGAGGATCGAATGCCCGCCCACCTCGAAGAAGTTGACGTCGGCGCCCACCTGTTCAAGGCCGAGCAGCTCGGCCCAGAGTTCGGCGATCCGCTCCTCGGTGGGTCCTTCCGGAGCGGTGAACCCGGTGGTCGCGGTGTCGGCGGCGGGCAGCGCGGCGCGGTCCAGCTTGCCGTTGGCGGTCAGCGGCACGGCGTCGATGGCGGTGAGGGTCGAGGGCACCATGTACTCCGGCAGCTCCTGCGACAGTTGCTCGCGCAGTGGCCGCAGGTCGCCGGAGTCCGCCACGCCCTGCTCGGGCACGACATAGCCGGCCAGCGACTTCTCTCCCGTGGAGCTCTCGCTCACCACGACGACCGCGTCACGCACCCCGGGGAGCGCAGCGAGCCGCGCCTGGATCTCGCCCGGTTCGACGCGGTAGCCGCGGAGCTTGACCTGATGGTCGGTGCGGCCGCGGAAGACGATGCTGCCGTCCGAGCGGCGCAGGGCCAGGTCACCGGTGCGGTACAGCCGCGCTCCGGGGGGCCCGTAGGGGTCCGGCACGAAGCGCTCGGCCGTCAGGGCCGGCCGGTCGAGGTAGCCGCGGGCCACGCCCGTGCCACCGATGAACAGCTCGCCGATGACGCCGAGGGGAACCGGCTCGCCCACGCCGTCAAGGACATGCGCCGTCGTGTTGGGAAGGGGCAGGCCGAGCGGTACGGCGGCGGAGTGCGGGGCATCGACCGGGTGGACGGTGGAGCCGATGGACGCCTCCGTGGGGCCGTACTCGTTGATCAGCCGCCCCGGACCGAGCACATCGAGCCAGTGGTCGGCGGTGCGGGCGGGCAACTCCTCGCCCGCGACCAGGATGATCTCCGCGAGACCGGCGGCCTGTTCGCGCGTCAGCTGGTGGCCGAGCAGCTCCAGGTGGCCGGGGGTGAGCTTGATGAAGCCGTAGGGCGCCCCGGCGACCAGGGCGGGACCCAGCTCCGCCGCGTCCGCGTCGGGCGGCAGGACATGGACCGGGCGACCGGTCATCAGGGGCGCGTAGAGGTTGGTGGCGGGCAGGTCGAAGGCGACGGACGAGAACAACGGCGCACCGCCGTCGCCGCCCGCCAACTCCCGCGCGGCCCACGTCAGATGGTTGGCGAGACCGCGCTGGGTGACCACGACGCCCTTGGGCGTGCCCGTGGAACCGGAGGTGTAGATGACGTACGCGGGCTGCTGCGGGTCGGTGGGCCTCGGCAGGCGCGTGGCGGGCAGGGCCGCGATCTGCGCCCGCTGCCGGTCGAGGAAGAGGCGTACGCCGTCGAAGGCTCCGCTCGCGGGGTCGAGCGCCGACTCGGTGAGCAGGAGCCGGGCGCCGCTGTCCTGCAGCAACTGCACGAGGCGTTCCGCGGGGTTGGCCGGGTCCAGCGGGAGATAGGCCGCACCCGCCTTCCAGACGCCGAGCAGCGCGGGGATCAGGTCGGGGCCGCGGTGCAGGCAGACCCCGACGAGGCTGCCCGGACCCGCGCCGGCCGCCACGAGGTGGTGGGCGATGCGGGTGGCGTGCTCGTCCAGCTCCCGGTAGGTCGTCCGCTCCTGGCCCAGGACGACGGCGACCGCGTCTCCGTCGGCCGCGGCACGCTCCTCGATGAGGTCGAGCACCGTGGCGTCGGACAGCTCCGCACCCGTGTCGTTCCAGCGCGTCAGCAGGTCGGCACGCTCGTCGGGGGGAAGGATGGCGAGCGCGGAGATGCTGCGGTGCGGCTCCTTCGCCGCGGACTCCAGCAGCGTGACGAAGTGCCGGGCAAGCCGCTCGACGGTGTCCGCCTCGAACAGCGCGGTGGCGTACTCGAAGACGCCGGTCAGCTCGCCGCCGGGCTCACGCCGCAGGTAGAGGGTCAGATCGGTCTTGGCCACCTGCCGGGCGCGCAGCAGCACGTCGCCGTCGCCCGTCTCCGGCATGCCTCCACCGACCTCGTCGTCGTTGAAGTTGAACGCGACCTGGTAGAGGGGCGTGCGCGAGAGATCGCGCTCCGGCCGCAGCTCCTCCACGAGGTGCTCGAAGGAGACCTCCTGGTGGGCGAAGGCGGCGAGCGCCGTGGTCCGTACGTTCCGCAGCGCCTCGGTGAAGGGGAGCGCGGCGTCCGGACGGCAGCGCAGGACGAGCGAGTTGAGGAAGAAGCCCACCACTTCCTCGACCTCGGGCGTGGTCCGGCCGGCCACGGGAACGCCGACGGGCACGTCCCACTGCCCGCTGTACCGGGCGAGCAGGGTGGAGAAGGCCGTGAGCCAGGTCATGAAGGGGGTGGCCTGCTGGGACCGGCCGAGCGCGGCCACCGTCTCGGCGAGACGCGCGGGGACGGTGAAGCTCACGAGCCCGCCGCTCGGGTCGCGCTCCAGCGGGCGGACGTGGTCGGTCGGCATCGCCAGCGGGGTCAGACCGGCGAGCTCCTCGCGCCAGAAGTCGAGGTCCTTGCCGAGCCGGTCCTTGCCGCGCCAGGCGCGCTGCCAGGAGGCGTAGTCCGCGTACTGGACCGGGGCGGGGCCCAGTGAGGGGGCGCGTCCGGCGTGCAGGTCCGCGCAGAGCGTGCGGAACTCCCGCTCCAGGACGGTCGAGGACCAGCCGTCGCAGGCGATGTGATGGATGGTGACCAGCAGGGTGTGCTCTTCCCCGGGCCGCCGGACGAGCAGGGCACGCCACAGGTCTCCGGACGCGAGGTCGAATCCGGTCTCCAGATCCTGGCGGACCTCGGGCTCCGGGTCCTGCGCGGGCGCGTCCACGATCCGCAGCCGCACGGGCCGCGGCTCCTCGATCACCTGGACCGGCTCGTCGCCCTGGGCCAGGTAGCGGGTGCGCAGCGCCTCGTGGCGCACGGCAAGGGAGTTGAGCGCCTGGTGCACCGTCTCGGCCGTGACGTCATCGGGCACCCGCAGCAGCATGGGCACCACCCACTCCGGGCTGTGCGCCTGCATGCGGTCGAGGAACCACAGCCTGCGCTGCCCGAAGGACAACGGCAGGCCGGCCGCGCGCGACACCGGGGTGACGGCGGGCGTCGGGTCGCCGCCCGTGTCGAGCAGCGCGGCCTGTTCGCGCACGGTCACCGCGCCGTAGAGCTCGCCCAGCGGCAGCCGTACGCCCGATGCGCTCTGGAGCCGCTCGACGAGCAGCGGCAACTGCAGGGAGTATCCGCCCAGTTGGAAGAAGTCGTCGTCGGCGCCGATGCCGTCGGTCTCCAGGAGCTCGGTCCAGACCCCGGCCACCAGACGCTCGGCGGGGGTCCGCGGTGCGACGTGGGCAGGGCGCGCGGCGGAGCCGATGAGTAGCCCGTCCCGCAGGTCGTACGCCGCGAAGCCGCCGGGCCCGGCCTGGTCCCGCTCGGCGTCGTCCTGTCCGCTGCGACCGAGGTGGTCGAGGCTGCCGTCGTTGCGCTCCCTGGCCAACTGGCCGGTGGGGGCCCCGTCGACGAGCAGGTCGCCGGGGACGCCCGGCGGGACGGGCTCGCCGAACTCGTCCACCACCGTGACCTGGCTGCCGGCCACGGGCCTGCCGAGCGGCAGGGTGTCGAGGTCGCGCTCGGGGTCGTAGCGATGGGCGGTGACCGTCGTCCCCGACGAGGCCGCCGCGAAGGTGTGCCAGAGCGTGGCCGCGCCGGCGAGGGTCAGCTCGTAGGCCGTCGCCGCGTCCATGCCGGGCCCCTCGGCCAGGACGAGACGCAAGGCGGTGCAGTCCTGAAGGCCGGGCTCCTCCGCCACGCGGCCCGCCGTCCGGCCGGAGAGCGGGAGCACGGTGATCCGCCGCTCGGCGACCGCTCGTACCAGCGCGGCGGGCTCGGACCACTGCGTGCGGTCCAGGGCGACCAGGGCCGCGCCGGACGCCATCGCGGCGAGGCACACCCAGACCGGTCCCGCGAGCGCCGCGGTGTCCGGCAACGGCACGCGGTCGGTGGCGGAGAGCCCCGGGCCGTCATGGAGGAGCCAGTGGACCTGGGCGGCCGCGTCGCCGTGGCTGATCACCGTGTCGGGGGCGCCGCCGCCGTGCCGGACGACCAGCGCGGTGTCGTCCCCGGAGATGCCCGCCTCGTCACCGTCGGCCGTACCCGCGCCGTCCGCGGGGGAGCGGTCACCGGCCGGGACATCCCCGGGGCCGAGCAGTGCGTCCACGCCGTGCGGATCGGTGTCCTCGGCGGTGAGGACCACCGTGGCCCCGGCCGACCAGACCGCGAGCAGGGCGGCCACCAGGCCGGGACCCGCGGGCATCCGTACTCCCACCCGGCTGCCCCGGCCGACTCCACGGGTGCGCAGAAGGCGGCCCAACTCCTGTGCCATGACGGCGATGCGGGCGTGGCCCGTCTCCTCGCGGCCCTCCAGGACCGCCACCGCGTCCGGTTGCCGGGACAGGTGGTGGGCGAAGAGGTGTGGCAGAAGCGGGGGCCGGGTCACTGGTACTCCTCGCGAGATCGACAGAGGCTGTGCCGGGCTGCGGAGTGATCGAGCCGACGGCGCCGGTCAGCCTGCGAGGGCCCCCTATACAAGGCCTATACGGGACACGGCTATCGAAGCCGTATAGATCGGTGCCGCAGGGTGTCGCCGGTGTGGAACCTCACGAGAAGCCTGTCCGGTGCGCTGCTCGCGCTGACCGTCGTCCTCCTGGGAGCGGCGCCCGTCGCCGCTCACGGCGTCAGCGACACGGCCGACGTCGAGTTCGCGCAGTCCTTCGACGGGAACGAACTCACCTTCGTGGTGCGCCGCGCGCCGGAAGTGCCAGGACCCCTCCGGGTCGACGTGATCGCGCACCAGCCGGTACGGCCGGTCACGATCGAGCTCGCCGCCCGGCCGCTGGAGGGCGGCGCCCCCGCGGCGTCCGAACGGAACGCGGCGACCGTACGGCTGGAGAAGGGGCGCCCGGGGACCTACTCGACGGCCCTGAGGGTCGACAGGACCGGCCGCTGGGAGCTGACCGTCCAGGTGGGCGACGAGCGCTCCGTGCTGCCCTTCCGGGTGATGACGCCGCGCGCTGCGGCCTGGGAGGCGACCCTCTATCCGGCCCTGGCCGCCACCGGGGTGCTCATCGTCGGCACCCTGGTGGCGGCCGTCCGGCGCAGACGGGTGCTCAGCGTCGCGCTGGCCGCCGCGACGGCGGTCACGCTGGTGGTGGCCACGACCGCGGCCTCGCTCTCGCCCTTCGTCCCGGCGGCGCTGCCCAAGGGAGCGGCGCCGACCGTGGCCAACGACCCGGCCCAGGGCTTCTCGGCGAACGGCCGCCCCTTCGCCAACGCGGTGATCACGACCGAGCCGTCGACGCCGGTGCCCGGACGCACGTTCGTGGTGCGGATGCGGCTCCTCGACGGCTCCACCGGTCAGCCCGTCAACGACCTGATGGTTCATCACGGCGCCCTGGCCCACACGGTGGTGACCAGCAAGGACCTCGCGTTCTTCCGGCACGTCCACCCCGTCCTGACCGGTTCGGGCACCCTGGAGATCCGGCTGACCGTGGACCGGCCGGGCCGCTACCTCGCGCAGACCGAGTTCGAGCGCGCCGACAGCGGCGGCCAGCAGGTGTCCGGTTCCTTCCGGGTCGGCGGCTCCAAGTCCCGTACACCGAGAGGCGATACGGGAGCGCCTGCCGCGCCCCCCGCCGACGGCGAGCGGGCCCGCGTCACCGTCAGCCCGTCGCGGGTGGTGGCGGGTGAGCCCACGGCGTTCGACCTGCGCGTCGACACGGACGCGGGGCCCGCGCGTGACCTGCAGCCCTGGCTGGGCATGGCGGGGCACATGTTCGTGCGGGACCGGCGCAGCGACTTCTTCGCCCACATCCACGAGCTGGACTCCATGGCGGAGATGAGCGTGCCCAACGCCGTTCCGCGCGACGAGACCGTCGGGCGGTACGGGCCGGTGCTCCGGTTCACCTACAGCTTCCCCGGACCAGGTCGCTACGTGGTGTGGCTGCAGTACTCCAGGAACTTCACCGTCCACACCACCCGCTTGACGATCGACGTAGCAGCTGAAGGGAATTGACATGAAGAAGCGCGGTCTGTGGATGGTGGCGGGCGCCGTGGCGACGGTCGCCGTGGTGCTCGGCCTCCTCGCCTTCGCCGGATCCGAGGACGCGGCGACCACGGTGACGGGCAGCTCGGACCACTACGACGTGCGGCTGCGTCTGGACCGCCTCACCACCTCCACCACCACCGTGGACATCGAGGTCACCGGCCGCGGCCGTGAGCCGGGCGACCTCGAAGGAGCCTCGGTGGAGGCCGTGATGGAGAGGATGGGCCACGCGATGCCCTCGCTGACCGCCAAGTCGCTGGG
Organism: Streptomyces sp. NPDC044044; assembly: GCF_056434405.1. Lineage (NCBI taxonomy): Bacteria > Bacillati > Actinomycetota > Actinomycetes > Kitasatosporales > Streptomycetaceae > Streptomyces > Streptomyces sp. NPDC044044. Next base: position 225,807 of record NZ_JBWKFG010000011.1, read on the forward strand.
CGACGGGCGGTTCCGGGCCCGCGGGCAGCTGTTCGTGATGGCCGGTGAGTGGCAGGTCGGCGTGCGGCTGCGCACGGCGGGCGGCGCCTCCGAGCTCGCGACCGTGTCCGTCGTCGTCCCCTCCGGCGCATAGGGCCCGCCTTCAGATCCTGCCGGGCCCGGCGGGCCGGCCGGGTCCGCCGCCGACAGTGACCTGCCATGTCCGGATGATGACAGGGCTCACCAGAGAAATGCATTCCTGAACCGGTGATAATCGTCGTCGGAGAGAAACGGCCGGCACCTCAGAAGGGTGTCGCCACATCACCAAAGGCGTAGGCGTCATCCGCATACGCCGCACAGAATGGAACCCCCATGTACGCGCACCATTCACTTTTCCGTTCCGTACGCGACAGGTCCTCCCTCGCACGCCTCGGCGCGGCCGCACTCCTCACGGCCGCCGCTTCGGTGGTCGCGGTGGCGGCTGTCGCTCCCGTCTCCGCGCACACCGCGTCGCAGCAGGTGGCGAGCGGCCCCGGCAACAACAACGGCTGGGACTGACCTCCCCGAAGCCGTCGACGAAGCAAGCCCGACACCCCGCCACCGGCTCGCCGGCGGCGGGGTGTCGGCGTGTGTGCCGTGGCTGCGCCCCGGCTCACGGCGCCGGTATGGGGCAAATATAGCCGCGCTCCTTAACGTGAACGCGCGGCTCAACACCCCTGCCTTAGCGGGCTGTCACGGCTATAGAGGAAGAATATGACCGACGCGGACAGCGCCTGGTTTCACCACAGCGGCACCACTGTGAATCCGGACCTTCGTCTGGTGTGCTTTCCCCATGCGGGCGGCACACCGAATTCCTTCCGCGGCTGGGCCCAGCGGCTGCCCGCGGGTACGGGCGTTCTCGCCGTCTGCTACCCCGGACGCCACAAGCGCCTCGCGGATCCGTTGGTGCACGGCATGGAGGACATGGCCGACCGGATCGCAAAGGCACTGCTGCCGTACGCGGACACGCCCCTGGCTTTCTTCGGCCACAGCATGGGAGCGGGCATCGCCTACGAGGTCGCCCTGCGTCTGGAACAGCGCGCGGGCGTCCGTCCGTTGCGGCTCTTCGTCTCCGCGTTCCGCGCCCCGCACGTGCGGGTGCCGTCCGACACGCCGGCCGACGACTCCACGCTGGTCGAGGAGTTGCGCGCCCTCGGCAGCTCCGCCATGGCCGCCCTTGACCACCCCGACGTACTGCGCCTCGTGCTCCCCACCCTGCGGGCGGACATGGGCCTGGTCGCCGCGTACGGATCGCGCCCGGCCGACCGGGTCGGCTGCCCCCTGGTCGCCTACGCGGGCGACCAGGACCGCGGCTGCGGGCCCGACGCCATGCGCGCCTGGTCGCGGCTGACCAGCGCGCGGTTCGAGCAACGGACCTTCGCGGGCGGCCACTTCTATCTGGAACCGCGCGAGGCGGAGCTGCTCGCGGACCTGTCCGGGCACCTCGGCGACGACCTGCGGTTGTGGCACGCGCTCGCGGCGGCGGGCGGTGGCCGTGGCTGACATCCGTCCGCTCTCGCACGGGCAGGAAGCCCAGTGGTTCCTGCACCAGTTGGTCCCCGGCGCCACCGCCTACCACACGGGTGTCGCCGTACGCATCAGCCGCTCCCCGGACGTCGCCGCCCTCGCGCGGGCCGTGGAGCTGCTCGCCGTACGCCACGACATGCTGCGCTCGACCTTCGGCACCGACGGCGGCCGACCGGTGCGCCGGGTGGCGCCGGTGGGCACCGTGCGGCTTGAGCACCGGGAAGCCGGCGCCATGAGCGACGAAGCCCTGCGCGCCGAGGTCGCCGCCGCGCTCACCGCGCCGTACCGCCTGGAGGAGGAGTCCGCGTTCAGGTTCGTGCTGTGGACCAGGACGACGGGTGACGCGGTCCTGCTCGTCGGGGGCCACCACATCGCCACCGACGCCGCCTCCGACACCGTGCTCCTGCGCGATCTGCTGCGGCTCCACGAGTCCTGTGCCACCGGCGGCGATCCACGCCTGCCCGTCCTCCGCGGCGGCTTCGACGACGAAGTGGCCAAGGAACAGGCCTTGTTGGCTTCACCTCGCGGCGCCGATCTCGGGCGGTACTGGCAGGGGGTCTGCCGCGGCTCGGCCGCCGCCGAGCTGCCCACGGACCTGCCGCGCCCCGCCACGCAGTCCCTGGCCGGTGACACCTGCCGGGTCACCGTGCCCACCGCGACGGCAGCGCGGCTGCGCGATGCCGCGCGGGCGGCGGGAGTCACCCCGTTCGCCCTGCTGCTCGGCTCGTTCCAGGCCCTGCTGTACCGCTCCACGCGGCGGCGGGACTTCCTCGTCGGCGCTCCGCTCACCACCCGGATGAGCACGAACAGCCGTCATCTCGTGGGCAACTTCATCAACACGGTGGTCTTCCGGGCGGAGATCACACCGGTCACGTCCTTCCGTGACCTGGCCGAGTCCGTCATGGAGCAGGTCAAGTCCGGCGTGGACGCCATCCGTTACCCCTTCTCACTCGTGGCCCGGGACCTGGGCCGCGCTCCGGGGGCCGCGCGTGCCCGGGTGTACGGGATCACCTTCAACATGCTGAGCACCGCGCACCTGGAACCCGCACTGCGACCGCTGCTCGACGCGGGGCGCCCGGACGCCACGACCGAGTACGCGGGCCTCGCCGTGGGCCCGTACCCGCTGCCCCAGCAGGAGGGGCAGCTCGACCTCGGCGTCGACGTGGTGCAGGGCGCGGACACCTTGACGGTCGACTTCCGTTACGACGGGGCCCTGTTCGAGCGGGAGACCGTGGAGCGGCTGGCCCACCACTACCTCCGTGCCGTCGAGATCGCCACCGACGACCCGGCGACGCACGTCGCGAGAGCGCCGCTGTGGGCCACCCCGGCCCCGCGCGCCACCACCGAGATCTAAGGAGTTTTCCGTATGTCCGAGCTGCCTCTCGAGAACCTGGTGACGCGCCTCGAACGCAACGCACGCGAGCTGACGGCCAAGGACGCCGTCATCTTCGTACGGCCGAAGGGCGACGAACGCGTCGAGGAGCGGCTGACGTTCGGGCAACTGCGCGACGAGGCCCGCGCGATCGCGCGATGGCTGCGCGGCCACTGCGCCGAGGGCGACCGCGTGCTGCTGCTCTACCCCTCCGGCCTCGACTTCGTGAAGGTGCTCATCGGCTGCCTGTACGCGGGGGTCGTGGCTGTCCCCGCCCCCGCGCCGAGCGGCGGCGGACGGCGCGGCGCGCGCATGGCCGGGGTGGCACGGGACGCCGACGTGTCCATGGTGCTCACCGACTCCGGACATCTGGCCGCGGCCGAGGAGTTCCTCCAGGACGCGGGTCTGGGGCTGCTGCCCTGTGTGGCCACCGACACCGTGGACCTGGGCGCCGCCGGTGACCTGCCGGAGCCGCCGCGGTTCTCCGACGACAAGGTCGCCGTCCTTCAGTACACATCGGGCTCGACCAGCGACCCCAAGGGAGTCCTCCTCACCCACGGGGCCCTCGCCCACAACCTGTGGCTGATCGAGACGGCCCTCGGCCCCGACCAGGAGACCAGGGCGTGCAGTTGGCTGCCGCCCTACCACGACATGGGCCTGATCGGCATGCTCTTCTCGCCGCTGTATCTGGGCGCGAGCGTCGTGCTGATCTCGCCGATCGACTTCCTGCGCCGCCCCCGCCTGTGGTTCGAGCTGATCCAGGAGCACCGGAGCACCTTCACCACCGCGCCCAACTTCGCGTACGACCTGCTCGCCAAGCACGTCACGGACGAGCAGCTCGCCGGTCTCGACCTCTCCAGCGTGCGCTGGGCCCTCAACGGCTCGGAGCCGATCGACGCCAGGACCCTGGAGCGCTTCAGCACCCGCTTCGCGGCGGCCGGCTTCGACCCGGCCGCCCTGAAGCCCTGCTACGGCATGGCCGAGACGGCCCTCTTCGTCGCGGGCACCCCGGAGGAGCACGGTCCCGTGGTGGCCACCGTCGACGCCGCGGACCTGGAGAAGAACGTGTTCACGCCCTCGCCCGCGGGTCAGGCCGTCCGGCAGCTCGTCAGCAGCGGCCGGGTGGTGGACCTGGACGTACGGATCGTCGACCCCGAGTCGGCCGCCGAGCTGCCGGACGGCATGGTGGGCGAGATCTGGGTCCGCGGCAGGAGCATCACCGCCGGGTACTGGCGCAACCCCGAGCAGACCGCCCGCACCTTCGACGCGACCACCTCGGGCGGCGAGGGCGGGTTCGTCCGCACCGGTGACCTCGGGACGCTGCACCACGGCGAGTTGTACGTCACGGGCCGGATCAAGGACGTCCTCATCGTCCGTGGCCGGAACCTGTACCCGCACGACATCGAACGCGACGTCTCCACGCTGCACCCGGCCTTCGAAGGCCTGCAGACCTGCGTGTGCGCGGTGCCCGCCGAGCGCGATGACCGCGAGGAGATCGTGGTCATGCAGGAGTTCCGGGTGCCCGCGGGCACGGAATTCGACCACGCCGCGGTGACCCGCCAGGTCCGCGCCGAGCTCGGTGAACTCCTGGGAGTACGCGTCTCGAACGTGGTCCTGCTGCGCCCCGGACACGTGCGCCGCACCAGCAGCGGCAAGGTGCAGCGCTCGCTGATGCGGGACCTGTTCATGACGGACGCTCTCAAGCCCGTCCACGAGGACCTCGATGCCGGAATCGTCCGCCGTTACCGCACCCAGGGCGGCGCCGCATGATCTCGGCACAGACGCGGACGGCAACGGGAACCGACGGGCACGATGCCCGGACTCCCCGTGCGGTCCCCCCGGCGTACGCCGCGGCGCTCCGCCTCGACGAGCGTCTCGGCGACCCGGACGATCCCGGCAGGCTCTTCTCGTACGCCCGCTGCGGCGCCCTGGACGACGCCGAGGTGTTCCCGCTGGAGATCTGCCGCGAACTCGACGTGCTCGGCCTGCCGCGCGCCTATGTGCCTGCGGCCCACGGAGGCGCCCTTGAGGGGTACGACGAGGCGATCCAGCTCATGCGGGCCGTCGCCCGCCGCGATCTGACGGTCGCCATCGCGCACGGGAAGACCTACCTGGGCGCGGTCTGCCTCTGGGTGGGCGGCGATCCGGAGCAGGCCGCCCGTCTCGGCGAGCGGATCGCCGACGGGGCGGTCGTCTCGTGGGGACTGACCGAACGCGACCACGGCAGCGACCTGCTGGCGGGCGAGGTGGTGGCCGAGCGGACCGTCGGCGGCTACCGCCTCACCGGCGAGAAGTGGCTGATCAACAACGCCACGCGCGGGCATCTGGTCTGCGTGCTCGCCCGTACCTCCCCGGACGGCGGGCCGCGCGGCTTCAGCCTGCTGCTGGTCGACAAGGACGCCCTGGCGCCGGGCCGGTTCCGCCCGCTGCCCGCCGTGCGGCTGCACGGAATCCGCGGCGCGGACATCAGCGGCATCGCCTTCTCCGGCGCCGACGTGCCCGAGTCCGCACTGGTCGGACGGGTGGGCGAAGGTGTGGAGACGGTCGTCAAGAGCCTGCAGCTGACGCGCACGCTGTGCAGCTCGCTGTCGCTGGGTGCCGCCGACCAGGCGCTCGGGATGAGCCTGACGTACGCCCACGAGCGGACCAACTACGGCCGCAAGCTGATCGATCTGCCGCAGACCCGGCGCCTGATCACCGAGTCCTACGCCGACCTGCTGCTCGCGGAGGCGGTCTCGCTGGTCGCGGGGCGTGGCATCCACACGCTGACCGGAGAGCTCTCGGCCGCGTCGTCCGCCGTGAAGTTCTTCGTGCCGACGCTGGTGGAGGGGCTCCTCGGCCGGCTGGCCCGGGTCATGGGCTCGCGTTCCCTGCTGGTCGGCGACACCTACCGGCACGGCCGCTTCCAGAAGGTGCAGCGCGACCATCGCATCGTGGGCATCTTCGACGGCAACACCGTCGTGAACCTGCACTCCTTGATCAACCAGTTCCCGCAGCTGGTACGGGGATACCGGCGCGGCCGGGTGGACGGCGCCGGCCTGCACGCGGCCACCACGCTGCGGGAACCGCTGCCCGGGTTCGATCCCGGCCGTCTCGACCTGCTCACCCGGACCGGCTGCAGCCCGGTCCAGGCACTGCCCGCCGCCTGCGACGCGCTGCGCGAGCTGGCCGCCGCGGGCGAGGTCCCCGCTGCGCTCGGCGCTCTGGCGGCGCGGCTGCGGGCGGTCACGGACGCGTTGCACGACCAGCTGGCCGCGCACCGGCCGACCGCGATCGACGTCCCGGCGCAGGCCTTCGTCCTGGCCGAGCGGTACGCCCTGTGCTTCGCGGCGTCGGCCGCGATCCATCTGTGGCTGAACAACCGGAGCGACATCGACGACCCGGTCACGGCCGGGCTGTGGGAGTCCGCTCTGTGGCTCGAAGCCTGTCTCACCGGTCTGCTGCACCGGCTCGACCCGGAAGGCTCGCGGACGGACGAGACGGTGACGGACGCCAAGGACACCACGCACGCCACGGACGGCACGGACGGCGGCACGACCGACGTGTACGAACGACTCGCGGTGCCGCTCCTCGCGCAGCACGCCGCGGGCCGGCTGCCCTCACTTCTGCCCTACCCGCACCCCGAGGACCACTGATGACCACCCTGCCAGGCCATCCCCCGGCGCTCGCCGACCCGGACATGCCGGAGCCCCTGGAGCAGCTTCTCGGGGACCCCCTCGATCCGGACAACCCCCTGAGCTACGACGCCTTCCTCGCCGCGGACGAACGGGGCGACCTGCTGCCCGCGGGGCGCGCACTGCTGGATTCGTTCGGGCTCGGCGCCGAGTTCGTGCCGCGCGCACTGGGCGGCCGGCTGCGCCAGGCCGACGAACTGGCGCGCGTGCTGCGGCCGCTGTTCCGCCGCGACGGCTCGCTGGGCCTGGGGCACGGCGCCATCAACCTCATCGCGTCCGCCCCGGTCTGGTCCGCCGGATCCCCCGAGCAGCACCGCCGGATGGCGGACCTGCTCCTGTCGGGCGGTCAGACGGCAGGGGCGTACACCGAACTGGCCACCGGCCACGACCTGGTCGCCTCGCGGGTGAGAGCCACCCGGCAGCCGGACGGCTGGGCCCTCTCCGGCCGCAAGGAGGTGATCAACAACGTGACGCGGGCGCACGCCGTCACTGTCCTCGCCCGCAGCAGCGAGGAGCCCGGAAGCCGCAGCCACTCGCTGTTCCTGCTCGACATGGCTTCCGTACCGCGCGAACGGCTGCGCTTCCTGCCCCGGTTCCGCTCCTCGGGGCTGCGGGCGATCCACCTCGGCGGGGTGGACTTCGACGACTGCCCGCTGCCCGGATCGGCACTGGTGGGGGAGGAGGGCGGAGCACTGGAGACGGTGCTGCGGGCCTTCCAGGTCACCAAGGCCGTGCTGACCGGCGCCACGCTGGGATCACTGGACACCCAGCTGCGCACGGTCACGGCGTTCGCGGCGCGGCGCCGCCTGTACGGCCGGCACACCAGTGAACTCCCGCATGTCCGCTCGGTGTTGACCGGGGCTTTCGTCGACCTGCTGATCGCCGACTGCCTGTCCACCACCGTGTGCCGCGCGCTGCACGTGATGCCCCGGATGACGAGCCTGTACGCCCCGGCCGCCAAGTACCTCGTCCCGCTGCTGACCCAGGAGGCCATGGACGGTCTGGCGACGGTCCTCGGCGCCCGCTCCTTCCTGCGGGAGGGCCCTCACGGGATCTTCCAGAAGCATCTGCGGGATCTGCCGGTCGGCTCCCTGGCCCACTCGGGCGCCACCGTGTGCCAGGCGACGATCGTTCCCCAGCTGACCCGGCCCGCGCGCAGAAGCTGGTTCGTGACGGAGCCCGCGCCCGCCTCGCTGTTCCGGATCGGCGAACCCCTCGACGACCTGGACTTCCGGGCCCTGGAGATCACGGCCGGCGCCGACGACGGACTGCTCGCGGTCCTGCCCGAAGCGGCCGAGCGGTTCCGTATGGATCCGGTCCTCGGCCCGCTGTGCGAGCGGCTGACCGGGGAACTGCGGACCCTGCGCGACGACTGCCTGGCGCTCGCCCCGCGCGACCGGACGCCTCTGGCGGGGCCACGGGGTTTCGAGACGGCGGAGCGGTACGCGGTGCTGGCCGGGGCCGCCGCCTGCCTCGGCGTCTGGCAGCACAACCGCGACCGTGCGGGTCCCTTCCTGCGGGACACGGCGTGGCTGGCGACGGCCCTCCAGCGGCTGGCCGCCCGCCTCGGGCACGCCCCCGCACAGGTCATGGACACCGGGGCCCTCTTCGACGAGCTCACCAGGCGTCACGAGGAGAACGAGGGCTTCGACCTGATCGGCGGGCGGCTGGCATGACCGCCGGCCCGACCACCCCTCTCACGCTCGCGGGTACGCCCCCGGCACCCCTGTTCACCCGTCTCATTCACCGAAGGAGCCGCACGATGACTTCCACCGTTCCGCAGCACGACCGCACGACGCCCCCCGAAGCGCAGGAGCTGAGCGACTGGCTGCGGGAGCGGGTGGCGTTCTTCCTCGAATGCCCGGCCGCCGACATCGCCGTGGACGTCAAGCTCGTCGAGTACGGCCTTGACTCGCTGTACGCGCTGACGCTCTGCGGCGACATCGAGGACACCTTCGGCATACCCGTCTCGCCGACGCTGGCCTGGGACCATCCGACCATCGAGTCCATCGTGGGGCTGCTCGCCGCACGGCCCGCGCAGGCGAGCTGAACGCCGTGTGCTCCCTCCCCGGCCGGGGAGGGAGCACACGGCGTGGGATTCCCAGGTCCTACGCGGACGCCAGGTGCAGATGCGGCAGGTCGTCGGCGTACGGGAGGCTGCCGTCGAGGACGGCCTGGTGGGCCTGGGTCAGCGCGGGGCCCGGGTCGATGCCGAGTTCTTCGGCGAGGACCCTGCACCCCGTGCGGTAGACCGACAGGGCGTCGGCCTGCCGGTCGCAGCGGTACAGCGCGATCATCAGGAACGCCCGCAGCCTCTCGCGTACGGGGTGCTCCAGGACGAGGCCCGTCAGCTCGGGCACGAGCCTCTGGTGCCGGCCGAGCGCGAGATCCGCCTCGATCCGCTGCTCAAGGACGGTCGCCCGTGCCTCTTCGAGACGCGGACGCTCGGCGTCCGCGAGGAAGTCGGTCACATCGGCCAGGGGCGAGCCCTGGTAGAGGCCGAGCGCCGACCTGAGCAGGGCCGACGCCTCTCCGTACAGCCCCAGGTCCAGGGCGTGGCGGCCGCGTTCGGCCAGGCGGTCGAACTCCAGAAGGTCCAGGCGGTCCTGCCCGGTGCGGATGAAGTAGCCGGGAGTGCGCCTCACCAGCTCGACGTCGGGCCCGAGTTGCTTGCGCAGGCGGGACACGTAGGTGCATATCTGTGCGTTCCTCGTGGTCGGGGGTTCCCATCCCCACAGCAAGGAGCTCATGCGGTCGTCGGACACCGTGCGGCCGCGCGCCAGCAACAGCGCCGCCAGAACGGTCTGCATCTTCGTGCCGGCCAAGGCGACCCGCCTCGTGCCGTCCCATACCTCTACTGGGCCGAGAATCCGGAATTCCACTGTTCCCCCTGCTGATTGCGGCTGCCGGACCGGTCCGGCAACAACAATGTTGAGCGAGAACAAGGGCGGAATGATTGGCTCCGATCTGGCAGGACCCTGCACGTGCAGTGTGCTGTCAGTGCCGTCAGCCGCTCGCTCCGGCGCTCCCGCGATACACCCGGCGGCGCTCGACGGTGCCGTCGGCGCGGGTGACGGCGACGCTGTGATGCCTGCCCTCCGACACGGAGATCCAAAACGCCCCGCGCACCGCCGTCGCCTCCCGGCCGCGGTGCGTCGCGCGCAGCCTGCCGCGCGTGAAGGTCACCTGTTCCGGCGGCGCATCGCTTCCTTCGGCCAATACTCCCCAGGCGAGGGTGAGTTCACGGCCCTCGCACGCGTCGGTGTGGGCGCCGCGCAGCAGGCCGGGCCGCAGTGACGTGGGCACCACGATGTCCAGCAGCTCGTCGCCGCCGTAGACCTCCAGGGCCGGGCGCCCCTTCGAAGCGGACGCGAACCGCAGCGACCAGCACGTCCCAAGGAGGGGGAACCGGCCGGTCTCCGGCGTCTCTCGCGTCGACAGGGTGTACATCGCGCCCAACCTCTTTCCGCACCTCCTCGCGAGGTGACAACACGAGTCTGGTCGGCGTGCGGGCCCGGGTCCTCAACGCCAGTACCCGAGTTCATGGTGGTGCTGGCTTCACCCTCGTATCGAACAAATATGGGGGCGCGGTGGACCGTGAGGCATCGGGATCACGAGAGGAAAAGGACGACGACGATGGCAACGACGGCCCAGGCTCCCACGACGCGGCCCCTCGACACCACACTCGACGGAACCGAACGCGACGAGATCGCACGGCTCGCCACGGTGCTCGCCGCCACCGGCTCCCGGCTGGTCGACGACCTGGCATGGCTGGACCAGGCACGCGCACTGTCCAGCGGCCTTCCGGAAGGCGTACGCGCCGCGATCCGCCGCTTCCGTCACGATCCGGGCTCCGGCGGCCTGATGACGCTGAGGAACCTGCCGGTGGGCGACACACAGCTGCCTCCCACTCCGACGGTGGCGGGGTCGGTGGAGCGCGCGGCCACGGTGCCCGCGGCCGTGGCCGTCCTGCTCAGCCTGCACCTGGGGGAGATCGCGTCCTTCCGCGAGGAGAAGACCGGCGCGCTGGTGCAGAACGTGGTGCCCGTGCCCGGCCAGGAGACGGAGCAGAGCAACGCGGGCTCCATCCCGCTCGACCTGCACGTGGAGAACGCGTTCCACCGGAACAGGCCCGACTACGTGGGGCTGCTGTGCCTGCGCGGCGACCACTCGGGGACCGCCGGAACCCTGACGTCGTCGATCCGGGAGGCACTCCCGCTCCTGTCCGACGAGGACCTGGAGCAGCTCCGGAGCCCCGCGTTCGTCACCGAGCCGCCGCCCTCCTTCGGGGCGGGCGACAGCACTCCGGTGCACGCGGTCCTGGAGGGGGACCCCGCGGACCCGAACGTCCGGGTGGACTTCCACGCGACGCACGCGCGCGACGACGCGGGCAAGCTCGCCCTGGAGCGGCTGCGCGACGTGTTCCTGGAGGTCGCGACCGAACTGGTCCTTCAGCCGGGGGAGATGGCGTTCGTGGACAACCGCGTGGCCATCCACGGCCGGACGGCGTTCACGCCCCGCTACGACGGCCGTGACCGGTGGCTGCACCGCACCTTCGTCCACCTGGACCACCGCCGTACCCGCGTCCACCGCGCCGACGGCGGCCCGGTCCTCAGCTGACCGTCAGGCGCCTTCCAGGAAGCGCAGCACCGCGAGGACGCGGCGGTGGTCGCCCTCGGCCTGCCCGAGGTCGAGTTTGGCGAGGATGTTGTTGATGTGCTTGGCGACAGCGCTCTCGCCGATCACGAGACGCTCGGCGATCCCGGTGTTGGAACGCCCCTCCGCCATCAGCGACAGCACCTCCCGCTCGCGGGGGGTCAGCCGCTCCAGCGGGTCGTTGCCGCCGCGTCGCAGCAGCAGCTGGGCGACCACCTGCGGGTCGAGGGCCGTGCCGCCGGCCGCGACGCGGCGCACCGCGTCGATGAACTCCTCGACGTCGGCGACGCGTTGCTTGAGCAGATAGCCGAAGCTGCCCGCCTGGGTGGTCAGGAGATCGGCGGCGTAGCGCTCCTCCACGTACTGGGACAGCAACAGGACGGCGGTGTCCGGCCATTGGCCTCGGATCGTGAGGGCCGCCTTCACGCCCTCGTCGGTGAAGCCGGGCGGCATCCGCACGTCGACGAGCGCGAGCTCGGGCCGGTGCTTGTCGACTGCCGCCAACAAGGCCTGGGCGTCGCCGGTTTCGGCCGCGACCTCGAAGCCCGCCATTTCGAGGACCTTGACGAGTCCGATCCTGAGCAGGACCGAGTCCTCCGCGATTACAGCCCGCACGGCAACTCCACAGCGATGGTTGTCGGGCCCCCGAGGGGGCTGTTGATCAGGGTGGTTCCGTCGGCCGACCCTACTCGCCGCGAGAGCGCGGCGAGCCCGGCGCCCCGCTCCGGGTCGGCGCCGCCGACGCCGTCGTCGGCGACGCTGATCCGCAGCAGGTCGCCGTGGCGTCGCAGACGTATCGCGACGTGCGTGGCGCGGGCGTGCCGGACGGCGTTGGCGAGGGCCTCGGAGACGACGAAGTACGCCACCGCTTCCACCGTGGGCGCGGGCCGTTCGCAGATGTCCACGGTGAGGGTCACCGGGAGCGGTGCGAGCGCGGCGATCCCGGAGAGCGCGGCGTCGAGGCCCCGGTCGTCGAGGACCGCCGGGTGCAGTCCCCGCACCAGGCCGTTGAGCTCCTCGATGGCCTGCTTCGCCTCGCTGTGCGCCTGGTCGATGGCCTCCTTGGCGCCGGGCGGCAGATCGGTGAGGACGGCGCGGGCCAGGCCCAGATTCATGGCGAGGGAGATCAGCCGCTGCTGGGCTCCGTCGTGCAGCGCTCGTTCGAGACGGCGGCGCTCGGTGTCGGCGGCGTCCAGGGCCCCCGCCCTGCTCGCCGCCAGATCGCGGACGCGCCGCTGGAGCTCCCGGGTGCGGCTCGGGCCCGGCAGCGCACGGCTGAGCACCGTGAGGAGGAGGGCGGTGGCCGCCACCGACAGCGCGAGGGGCATCCCCGGCCGGGACGGAATCGACTTTGCCATGGCACGGAACGGTAGAGGGCCTGGTCGGGGCGGGCCATCAACACAGTGCCCGAGCCGATGGTGAAGCTGGCACCACCAAGGGACGGATCCCATCGTTACTGATTTCCGGCGGCCGGACGGCCAGGCTTGAGCACGTACCCGAGACCCGGGTCGGAAGGAGTTCCGGTTCCATGACCGCCGTCGCGCCGCCCCCCTCCCATACGTCCCTTCGTACGTCCCTCCGTACGTTCCGGCCGCGGAGGCCGTCGCTGTCGACCGCCCTCGTCGTCGCGGGCGCGGCGCTGGTCCCGTGGCTGGCCGTACTCGCGGTGACGCTGCCCTCCACGGCCGATGCGCACCACTGGCCGCTGGCATGGGCGGGCCTGGACGGGGCGCTCGCGGTGGGCCTGGCGGCGACGGGACTGCTGCGGGCGCGGCGCGACCCCCGCCATGTGCTGACCGCCGCCGCCGTGGCCGCGCTGCTCCTGATGGACGCCTGGTTCGACACCTTGACCGCGGCGCCGGGCCCCGAGACCGTGACCGCCCTGGTGATGGCGGTCTGCGTCGAGGTGCCGCTGGCCCTGCTGTGCCTGAGGCTCGCGGTACGCGGCCTGGGTAAGGGCTCCGCCCAGAAGGGCAGCTGACGACCAGCTGCCAGTCACGATCACGGTCACGGGCGCTCGCGCGTGCGGCGGCGGCCGGTGGGCAGTGGCAGCGGATCGGGGCCCGGGACCACCGTGTTGGTGAGCGTGCCGATGGCCTCCGCGGTGAGGGTGACCGTGTCGCCCGGCTTCAGGGGCGGCGGGGAGGGTTCGCCTCGTCTGCCCCACAGTTCCGCGAGGCATCCGCCGTTGCCGCAGGTGCCGGAGGCGAGGACGTCGCCGGGGACGACGCGGGTGCCGCGCGAGGCGTGGGCGACCATCTCCTCGAAGGTCCAGCTCATGTTGGACAGCAGGTCCTTGCCGATCACCTGGCCGTTGACCTCGGCGGTCAGGGCCAGGCGCAGGAAGCCGTCCGGGTCGCGGTACGGCTCCAGTTCGTCGGCGGTGACGAGGCAGGGGCCGAGCGTGGTGGCGGTGTCCTTGCCCTTGCAGGGGCCGAGGCCGACCTTCATCTCGGCCGACTGGAGATCGCGGGCCGACCAGTCGTTGAAGACGGTGTAGCCCACGATGTGGTCGCGGGCCCGCTCCGGGGTGAGGTCGGCGCCCTCACGGCCGATGACCGCGGCGACCTCCAGCTCGTAGTCCAGGGCGGTGGAGCCCGGAGGCATCGGGATCCCGTCGTGCGCGCCGAAGACCGCGTGGGGGTTCGTGAAGTAGAACGTCGGTGCCGCGTACCACTGCTCGGGAACGCCGCCCACGCCCTCCACCGAGCGGCGGACTCCCTCGACGTGCTCCTCGAACGTGACGAAGTCCCTTATGGACGCGGGCTGGAGGGGAGGGAGGAGCCGCACCTGGGACACATGCGGTCCTGGTGGTGCGTCCAGGGCTGCCGCGCCCGCGTCCAGCAGGTCGGGCAGACCGCCTCCCGCGCGGATCAGCTCCGTCAGTGAGCCGACGCCGGGCACGGGGTGGAGCGTGCCGTCGTCCTCGACGACCGCGACACGGGCGCGGTGCTGGTGTTCGTAGGCGGCGAAACGCATGAGCGGGTTCTCCCTTCCGTCTCTCCTCGGGTGTCCGGTCAGACCGGCGGGGCGATGAACACGCCGCGGTCGGGGTCGTTGAACGACTCCTTGGCGACCAGTTCGTTCATCGCGTTCGCTGTGCCCCACTGGTCGGTGACCTCGGGCTGCGAGAAGTCGTAGACGTGCGGGTGCCAGGTGTCCTCGTCGAGGAGCTCCAGCTCCGTCGTGTACTCGACCGTGTTGCCGTGCGGGTCCAGGAAGTACGTGAACGTGTTGTCGCCCGCCATGTGCCGTCCGGGCCCCCAGATCTTCCGGAACCCGGCGCGCATGACGCGGCCCGAGCCGCGCATGTACTCGTCGATGCCGCGCATCTCGAAGGAGACGTGGTGCAGGGCGGTGTGCGGGCCCTGGGCGATGGCCATGGAGTGGTGCTGGTTGCTGATCCGCATGAAGTGCATGACCTCGCCCATGTGCGGGGAGCTGAGCGTGTCCGAAAGGGCGAAGCCCAGGTGGCGCTCGTACCACTGCCTCGTCCGGTTCAGGTCCGGGGAGTTGAGGACCACGTGCGACAGCTTGACCGGGATCGCCTCCTTCTCCTCGATCTTGCGGTGCCGCCGCACCTCGACGTCCGTGGAGACCTCGATGGTGCGGCCGTCGACGTCGAAGAAGCGGAAGCCGTAGCCCCCTCCGGGAGTGTCGACCGCACCCGGTTCGGAGATCAACTGCACGTCGCCAGCAGCGAGTTGGGCAGCGAGTGTGTCCACGTCCGCGCGCGATGCCGCGCCGTACGAGACGAGGTCGAGGCGCTTCTCCGCAGCTTTGCGCAGGCGCACCACGTACTGTTCGGGCGATCCTTCGGCGGCGAGGAAAGAGATGCCGGAGTCCTCGGCGACCTTCGTCAGGCCCCAGACGCCGGAGTAGAAGTCGAGCTGCTTGTCGTAGTCGGGGACGGCCAGGTCGACATGCCTGAGGTGGGTGAGCAGGCGCATGGTGTCAGTCCGTTCGCTGAAGTCGCAGGAGGGCCGCCGCGTTGCCGCCGCGCACGGCGGCGAACTCGGCCTCGGTCAGGCGGGCGGCGCGCAGCGCGCCCACCGGGTCGTCGGTGCCCATGTCGAAGGGGAAGTCGGAGCCCAGGAGCACGCGGTCCGCACCCGCCGTACGGATCAACTCCCGTAGTACGTACGGGTCGTGGACCAGCGAGTCGAAATGGATCCGCTTGAGGTAGCTGCTCGGCGGGTGGGCGCAGCCCGACCCGGCGTCCGGGCGGGCGGCCCAGGCGTGGTCGGAGCGGCCGATGTGCGTGGGCAGATAGCCGCCCCCGTGCGCCGCGATCAGCTTCAGGTCCGGGTGCCGGTCGAGTACGCCGGAGAAGATGAGGTGGGAGAGCGCGACCGCGTTCTCGGTGGGCTGCCCGACCGTGTTGGACAGGTACCACCGGTCCAGACGGTCGTCGAGCGTGCAGCCGAAGGGGTGCAGGAAGATCAGCGCGCCTGTCTCGTCGGCGCGGGCCCAGAAGGGCTCGTACGCCGGGTCGGACAGCTCGCGGCCGGGCGCGTGGCTGGAGATCTCCACTCCCGACAGGCCCTGTTCCACGGCGTCGTTGAGGGCGCGCACGGCCTGGTCCGGATGCTGGAGCGGGGCGAGCCCCAGGCCCTTGAGGCGGTCGGGGGCCACCGAACAGTGCGCGGCCGTCGCCTCGTTGGCCAGCCGGTACACCTTCTCGGCCGTCTCCTCGTCCGCCCAGTAGTGGTAGTGCGACGGCGACGGGCTGATCAGTTGTACGTCCACACCCTGGGCGTCCATCGCGGCCAGGCGCACGGAGGCGTCTATGAGCCGGGGGACGCGCTCGCGCACCATGGGGCCGCTGACGGCGAGGGCGGCCGGGCCGTTGCGCAGGGCGTCCAGCGCCTTCGCCTCCGCGTGGCCGGGCAGGTCCGCGACGAGAGCCTCGATCTCGGGGAGCAGGACGTGCGCGTGCACGTCCACGGTGGGAACGGCCGGGCGGCTCACGGGCGCTCCTTGAGCAGGGCCATGGTGCGGCCCATCAGGCCGGGCACGTCGGCGTCGCGCACCCCGTCGAGCTGCCACCGGCCGATCTGCACGGACGCCTCCACGACCGGCCGCACCCGCTGGACGCGCCGTTCGTAGTACGTCAGGAACAAGGCGTCGTCCCACTCGTCGGCGCCGGTCAGGAGCTCGGCGAGGACGAGCGCGTCCTCCAGGGAGAGCGCCGCGCCCTGCGCGAGGGTGGGCGGGCAGCAGTGGGCGGCGTCACCGGCCAGGACCACCCGTCCGCGGTGCCAGGAGCCCTCCACCAGCATCCGGTCGAACCAGGTGTAGTTGACCTTCGCCGGGTCGGTGATGTGCGGGGTGATCTCCGGCCAGAAGCCGCCGTAGTGCCGTGCGAGGGACCGCATCTCGTCGGCGTACGACTCGGCGGGTATCGAGGCGCGGTCCCGGCTCGCCTCGACGAGGAACGCGTAGAGCGTGGAGTCGCCGGTCGGGCAGTAGCCGGCGATGTAGGCCGGGCCGCCGTACGCCAGGTCGGCGCGGACGACGCCTTCGGGGCGCGGGGCCGCGATGCGCCAGATGGCCATGCCGGTGGGCTCGGGCTCGGCGGTGATGCCGATCGCGGCACGGGTGGCGGAGCCGACGCCATCGGCGGCTATGACCAGGTCGTAGCGCCCGGTCGTGCCGTCGCTGAACCGCACCGTCACCCCCTCGGGATCCTGGTCGAGGGACGCGGCGCGGGTGCCGAGGCGCACGGTTGCTCCGGACGCGCGCACGGCGTCGATGAGGATCTGCTGGAGCCTCGGGCGCTGGATGCCGACGGTGGCGGGCAGGTCGTCGCCGCCCGTGCGGATGTCATCGGCGGCGTGCAGGACGGTGCCGTCGGGCGCCGTGATGCCGACCGAGCCGAAGCCGTGGCCGGACTCCCGTACCCGCTCCCATACGCCGAGTTCGCGCAGGACGCGCAGGGCGTTGCCCTGGAGGGTGATGCCGGAGCCCGCGGTGGCGTTCCAGTCGTCCTTGGCCTCGATCAGGTCCACGGCGAGGCCGGCCCGGCGCAGCAGGATCGTGGCCGCGTTGCCGGCCGCGCCACCGCCGATGACGAGGACCGTTCGTCGTGCGCTCATGCGATGAACTCCCTTGCTCCATAGCTGAGTTGATCCGTCGTTCACTTGACCGCGACCGGGTTGACCGGGGAGCCTACGGCGCCGGTGATGGGCAGGGGTGCCGCGGTCAGCCAGAACTCGTGCACGCCGTCGGCCGCGCAGTCGTCGGCGAGCGCGTCGAGGTCCCACATCTCGCCGATCAGCAGGCCGATGTGGGGAATCGCGATCTGGTGCAGCGGCTGGAAGGCGTGCTCGAACTCGTTGGGCCGCACCTCGAATCCCCAGGTGTCGGTGGCGAGCGCGGCCATCTCGGTGCCGTGCAGCCAGCCCGCGGTGGTGAACGAGAGACCGGGGGCCGGGCCGCCCGCGTAGTCGCCCCAGCCGTCGCGGCGGGTGCGGGCCAGCTGTCCCGTGCGGACAAGGACGATGTCGCCGCGTCCGACGCGAACGCCGTGCGCCTCCGCCGTCGCGGTGAGGTGGTCCTCGGTGATCGCGAAGCCGTCGGGCAGCTCGCCGTCGTCGCCGATCACCCGGCCCACGTCGAGCAGCACCCCGCGCCCGGCGACGTGCGGCGCCATGTGCTCGATGCCGGTCACCAGGTCGCCCTCGGAGGTGACGACCCGCGCGGCGTCCCTGCCGTTCCAGGCCTTGCCGTGGTCGAAGATGTGCCCGAGCCCGTCCCACTGCGTCGAGCACTGCAAGGGCATCGTGATCACGTCGTCCGCGCCGCCCAGGCCGTGCGGGAAGGGGTGGTTGCCGAGGGCGAAGTCGGCCCCCGTGTCGAGCATCGTGTGCACCGGATTGCTGCGGCGGCGCCAGCCCCTCTGCGGACCGTGCGTGTCGAAGCGCTGGGAGAGCGAGAAGCTGACCCCGCGCCGCACCAGCGCCGCGCCTTCCCTGCGCTTGGCCGCGTCGAGGAAGTTGAGGGTGCCAAGGACGTCGTCCTCGCCCCAACGGCCCCAGTTGGAGCAGGCCTTGGCGGTGCGGGCGATGGCGCCCTCCGGGTCGGTGCGGTCCGGCGGCGTCACGACGCCACCTCCGTCACGCACCGGGTGCGCTGGGCGCCGAGCCCCGTGAGGGAACCGTCCATCACGTCGCCGTCGCGCAGCAGCCGCCCCCAGTGCATGCCGTTGCCGGCCGGGGAGCCCGTCAACACCACGTCACCGGGCAGGAGTCGGGCGGACTGGGAGGCGTACGAGATCATGCGGGCGACGTCGAAGATCATGTCCTTGGTGGACTCGTCCTGCATGGTCTCGCCGTTGAGCTTCAGGGTGACCCGCAGATCGCCCGGCTCGGCGATCGAACCGGCGGGCACGATCCACGGCCCGAGCGGAGTGAAACCGGGCGCGTTCTTGCTGCGCAGCCAGTCGGTGCCGATCTGCGGCATGTCCCGGCGGAAGACGCTCGCCCGGTCGGTGAGGTCGTTGGCGATGGTGTATCCGGCGACGTGATCCAGCGCTTCGGCCACCGGGACCCGATGGGCGGTCCGACCGATGACCGCGGCCAACTCCAGCTCCCAGTCCGGCTGCTGGGCCCACGCGGGCAGGACGACATCGTCGTACGGACCCGTGATCGCGCTCGGCAGCCCGATGAACACGTACGGCAGGTCGTCGGCCGCCCGCCGGTCCATGAGCGCGGCGGCCTCCTCGCGCCGCTCCTCCTCGGACCGCTCGTCCGACGGGGCGCGGTGGGCGACATGGAGGTCGATGACGTGCTTGCGGTAGTTGGCGCCGGACTGGAAGACCTGCCGCGGCTCGACCGGCGCGTGCACGCGGAACGCGGCCAGCGGCCGTCGCTCCGGACCGCCGCCCCGGCCGTCGTCGGCGGCCAGCGCGTGCAGCCGGGGGAGGAACTCGTCCCAGCGTTCGAGGAGTCCGCGCACGGTGAGCGCCGGTTCTCCGAACGCCGTGCGTACGTCGATCGCCTGCCCGTCGGGAGTCACGAGAGCGGGAAAGCCCGAAGGGGCCCTCTGGTCCGGGGCGGAGAGGGTGCCGAGGGCGAAGGGCCCGGCGAAGAGCGCGGATGCGGGTTCGGCTTTCACGAACGTGTCCTCCTGATTGCGGTGTGACCAATCTGGACCCGCCACCCTGGATCAGGGAAATCGATTCTGTGGATACTCGGAATCCACCGCGTCTATGGTGTTGTGGAGGGTCCGCCTCCAGGACGTACGGACAGGGACGCAAGGGAAGCGACATGAATCTGGCCAGCCTCGACCTCAATCTCGTCGTCGCGCTCCGCGCCCTCCTGGAGGAGCGCAACGTGACCCGCGCCGGGGAGCGGATCGGGCTCAGCCAGCCCGCCATGAGCGCGGCCCTGGCCCGGCTGCGCCGCCACTTCGACGACGACCTGCTCGCCCGAAGCGGCGGCCACTACTCGCTCACCGCGCTCGGCCAGGTACTCCTCGACCGCACCGCCACCGTCTACGACCTCCTCGACCGCCTCTTCAGCAGTCAGGCCAGCTTCGACCCGGCCCACGAGCAGCGGGAGTTCAGGCTCCTCGCGTCGGACTACGCCGTCGCCGTCTTCGGCGCCGAACTCGCCCGCGCGGTGCACGAGTCGGCGCCCGGCATCCGGCTGCGCTTCACCCAGACCCCGACCACCGTGGTCGACGACACCGGCGTACTCCTCAGTGCCGCCGACGGACTGCTCATGCCGCACGGCGTCGTCAGCGACTTCCCCGCCACCGACCTCTACGAGGACCGGTGGGTCTTCCTCGTCGCGGAGGACCACCCCGACGTCGGCGACCGCCTCACCCGCGACGATCTGGCCCGGCTGCCATGGGTGACCTACCAGCGGACCTACGACGCCCCCGCCGTACGGCAGTTGGGCATGCTCGGCGCCGAGCCCCGCGTCGAGGTCTCCGTGGACAGCTTCCAGACACTGCCGCTCCTGGTCGCCGGGACCCGGCGGATCGCCCTCGTCCAGGAGCGGCTCGCCCGGCTGCTCGCGCCGGTCGCCCCGGTCAGAGTCCTCGAACCGCCCTACGAAGCAGTCCCGTTGCGGGAGGCCCTGTGGTGGCATCCGGTGCACACGCACGACGCCGCCCACATCTGGCTGCGGGAGACGGCCGCCGAGGTCGGCGGCCGATTGAAGGCGGCGTAGAGACCCCCTTCGTCCCACGGTGGCTCGTCACGCGGTGTCTCGTCATGCGGGCGGGCCGTCCCACAGGGCGGTGCTGTGGGCCCCGACGAGCGCGCCGATGCGGGTGAGCACGGCGTCGGCAGGCTGCGGGTCGAGGCGGCGGCCGTCGCGCAGGCGCAGGGCGACGTGGTCGTCGGCGGCTTCCTTGGCGCCGATGACGGCCTGGTAGGGCACCAGGCGGGCCTCCCTGATGAGGGCGCCCAGGGTGCCGCGCTCGGGCCCGGCGATCTCGGCCCGCAGCCCGAGCTCCGCGCAGCGCCGTGCGAGCGCATCGGCGTTCGGCAACTCGGCCTCGGAGATGGGCAGGACGGCCAGCTGGGTGGGGGCAAGCCAGGCGGGGAAGGCGCCGCCGTGCTGCTCGACGAGGTGGGCGACGGCTCGTTCCACACTGCCGATGATGCTGCGGTGGATCATCACCGGGCGGTGTTTCGCGCCGTCCGCGCCGATGTAGTGCAGGTTGAAGCGGTCCGGCTGATGGAAGTCGATCTGCACGGTGGACAGGGTGGATTCCCGGCCCGCGGCGTCGGTGAACTGGACGTCGATCTTGGGTCCGTAGAACGCGGCCTCCCCTTCGGCCGCTTCGTAGGGAAGGCCGGAGCTGTCCAGGACCTCGGTCAGCAGGGCGGTGGAGCGCCGCCACATCTCGGGGGCGGCGACGTACTTCCCGCCGGGGCCCGGCAGGGAGAGCCGGTAGCGGGCCGGGGCGATGCCGAGCGCCGCGTACGCCCCGCGGATCATCTCCAGGGCGGACCGTGCCTCGTCGGCGACCTGGTCCGGGGTGCAGAAGATGTGCGCGTCGTTCAGCTGGATGGCCCGGACGCGAGTGAGGCCGCCGAGCACGCCCGAGAGTTCGGAGCGGTACATGCTCCCCAACTCGGCCATGCGAAGGGGGAGTTCGCGGTAGCTTTGGGAGCGGGAACGGTAGATCACCGCGTGGTGGGGGCACAGGCTCGGCCGCAGGACGACCTGCTCGCCGCCGAGGTCCATCGGCGGGAACATGTCCTCGCTGTAGTGCGACCAGTGCCCCGAGATCTCGTACAGCTCCCGCTTGCCGAGCACCGGTGAGTACACGTGCCGGTATCCCGCCTTCTGCTCGGCGGAGCGGATGTACTCCTCCAGGGTGTGCCGCACCGCCGCGCCGTCGGGCAGCCAGTACGGAAGGCCCGCGCCGATCAGCGGGTCGGTGTCGAACAGGTCGAGCTCGCGGCCGAGCTTGCGGTGGTCGTGCATGGCGGTCTCCTCGCGTACGTCGATACATCGATACGTCGGGACATCGATACGTCGGGCGAGTGACCGCACGGCGAAGCCCCGGGGCACTCGCCCCGGGGCTTCGACTAGGACATCGGTCAGCGCGCCGGGACACTCTCCGGCGTCGTCGTCATCGCAGCGCGCTTCATGCCGGGCACGCTAACAGGGGAGCGGTGCTGTCCGCCCGGCAATTTCCGCCGGGCGCTCTCACCAGCTACTGGCCACCAGCCACTGGCCACCGCGGGGTCATCGACCAGGCCATCGGTGTCGTCATCGCCCAGCAGGGCTGTTCCGCCAGGCAGGCGTTCGCGATCCTGCGCAAGATCTCCCAGAACCGCAACGTCAAGCTCCGTGAGCTGTGCGTCTATCTGATCGCGCGCCTCACCGGCGAGGCGCCTCCCGAGGCGCCTCCCGAATCGCCGGGACTCCGTCCCCGTCCGCCCTGAGGGCTCGCGCATGCGGGAGCCGAGGCAAAGAGGCCGTTCACAGCCGTTCCGATCATGCGAGCGGAAGTCCTATCCTCGGCAAAGGAGTTAGGACGCAGCTCCGTGGTCACACCGGTAGCCGTCCTACGCCTTTCCGCGCGGCGCCGAGTGGACACTCCCTGCGGGCCAGCAGGAGCCGCATCACCGACGAGGCGGCTCCTGCCAGAGCCCTTCGTGGTGGGAAATCCCGCATCTCACCCATGGAGGGCACTGCGCGAGGAAGCGACGAGGGGGAGCCTCGTTCCTCGCGCCCCGGGCGGCCGTCGCCACCCAGTGCGCGGCGGCCGCCTTCAACCGGCCGCTCCGTTCGCACAGGCGAGACGTTACTCCGACTTGCCTTCACCGTCCGCACACAAGTGCGGAGTTGGTACGAACCGTTGCACCCTGTGGCTCCTCAGCGATCGGCGCCGGAGGTGCTGCCGCGCTCGCCGGGAAGCGACTTCAGCTGGTCGGCGCGGGTGTCGGCGATACGGGCCGCGAGGCGCCGGACCTCACCGCTGCCGGCCGAGCGGGCGGCGGAACGCGAGACGCGCCGCGAGTGGCTGAGGTGGTCACGGAGCTCTTGGCGGACGAAGCGGTCGAAGACCGCACCGGTCAGCCGACGGCCACGGGCGAGATCGGACCCGGTGACCATGCCGGGCATGTCGTGGCCCCGGTGCACATTGGTGCCGGGCAGGCCCATCCGGTGCAACAGGGGCTTCAGGAGGGCGAGTTCAGTGCGATGCTCCTTGGTCCTGGCCGCCGCCCAGGACGCCAGATCCGCCGCCGAAGCGCGGTCGGCGGCGAGCTCAAGAAGCTGTTCGGCCTGGTCGTCCATCGGGATCACCAGCTGGATCCAGCCCGAGTCGGTGGCGGTGGCCCCGGAGAGGGAGGGGCTTGCGGAGGTGGTGGGGGTTGCCGGGGCGGCAGCCGGTTCCGAGCAGCCGCCAAGCAGCAAGGACAGGGACAGGGACAGGGAGAGAACCAGGGAGGAGACGAGTGAAGGAGCGAGCAGGAGGGCGGGTACCGGCTTCATGAGGTCTTCCGGTGGGCGGGGGCCCGTGCCCGGCAGGAGGGGAGTCCGGCCGGGCACGAGGCTTGCGGAGACGCGCAGTTGACGGGCTGGGACGCCGAGACGCCGAGACGCCGAGGAACTGGGTGCGCCGGTCAGGAGGGGCGCCCGTCGGCACCGCACTTGACGATGGGGTTGATGCAGTCACGCACCCGGCGTTCCATCTCCTCCTCGGGCCATACGTTGATGAAGTCGCCGTGCATCGTGTACCCCGCTCCCGAGGCAAGGCGAAGGTCCGACGGGTCGCCGTTGACGGGGTAGCGCAGGACCTGACGGAGCTTGGGCACGGGAACCGGGTGGGTGGCGGGGCAGGCGCCGTTCACCGGATAGGACATGTGGCTCTTGTGGTCCGCGGAGTCGAGGTCCTTGCCGTTCCAGCACTGCGGGAAGTCGAGGTAGGACTCCAGCATCGACCCGGCGGGGCAGTTGACGAAGTCGGGCGACGAGCCGACCTCGCCGTGGTGCAGGCAGGACCAGCGGGAGATGGTGTTGTCGCCGGGCCCGGTGGCCTTGGCGTTGCCGGCCACGATGCGCAGGCCGCGGGGGATGGGCCGGGTCTTGGCGATGATGTCGTCCCGCACCCCCTCACCCAGGTAGTAGAAGGTGGTCCCGGTCGGCTCGACCGGGGTGTTGCCCTCGTACAGGGTCGGCACCCAGTAGGCGGAGAGGTCGGTGTCGGGCGCGCAGGTGCTCGCCGAGCCGTCCAGGCTGTCCAGGTCGGAGTGGGCGTCGGTCGAGGTGTTGCCGAAGAAGCTGTGCATGTGGGAGGCGCCGGGCAGCCCGGGGAAGATGATCGGGTCGTCCGGCGCGCGGTGGCTCGCGGGACACTCGGCCAGGAACTCGGCCACGCGCACGACGTCCGCCTTGGGCGCGGCGGCCGCCTGCGCGCCGCTCTCGGGGAGGGTGACGCCGAGCAGCGGCAGGGCCAACGCCGGCAAGGTCATGGGAAGTCGGCGACGGCGGTGGCGGGGTGGTTCCGGCTTCGGGGGAGCGGGGTGTCTGGTCACGGGGGCTCCGATCGGTTCGATGCGAGGAAGAGGGAGGAGGGCGGGGGAGTCGCGGGAGGTGAGGGAGGCGAGGGGGGCGAGGGGGGCGAGAGCGGAAGCGGGTTTGGTCAGCTCTTCTGCTCGGCCCGCACCCAGTCGATCTCCGCCTTGACCCCGCCCGCCGCGATCTTGTCGACGCTGGACTGCGGCAGACCCCAGTACGGCTGGGTGACCTTGTTCCAGCCGGCCGGGTAGGCGCCGCCCAGGGCGAGGTTGAGGATGACGTATTGGTTGTGGTCGAAGACCCACTCGCCCCGGGTGGACTCCAGCTTGTTGCGCGTCGTCTCCTGGACGATGCGGTCGTCGACGGAGAAACGCATCGTCGTCGGCGTCCACTCCACCGCGTACGTGTGCCACTGGTCGGCGGTGCCGCCGTTCGGATAGGTCTGGCGGGCGCCGATGTTGCCGTCCGCCGAGTAGCCGGGGCCGTGCAGCGCGGAGCTCGTCCAGTCCGCGTAGCCGATGTTCTCCATGATGTCGGTCTCGCCGGAGGCGGGCCACGAGACGTTCGGGTCGTCCACGTCGCTGCCCAGCATCCAGAAGGCGGGCCAGAACCCGTCGCCGACCGGCAGCTTCATGCGGGCGCTGACCTTGCCGTACGTGAAGTCGAACTTGGTGTTGGTGTCGACGCGGCCCGATGTGAAGTCATAGGTGCCGCCGCCCGCGCTGGTGCAGTTGTCGCAGTAGTCGGCCTCGAGGACCAGACTGCCGTTCTCCGTGCGGATGTTGTTCGTGGAGTCGACGTACGCCTGCGACTCGCCGTTGACCGACCCCATCTCCTGCCCGGTTCTGACGACGCGCCACTTGGAGCGGTCCAGGCTCGCGCCGGTGAAGTCGTCGAAGAACGTCGTCCTGTACGCCCCCGACTGCTCACCCGGCAGCGCGGGGTACGCGGCGGACGCGCTGCCGCCCGTGCCCCACACCTGGAACTCGTAGAGGGAGTAGCCGAATTGGGCGGTGGCCGGAGCCGGGTTGTGGAAGGACCGGCGTTCCTTGCCGAGCATCCGCACATAGCGGCCGGTCGCGGGCTGCGAGAGCCGCACGCTGTCGTGCCTGCCCACCGCGTCGGCGGGGGACTTGACGTCGGCCCGGCGCTCGGCGACCTCCGCGGCGGAGGGCTTGTGGACCGTGCGCCAGGTCTGGTGGTCGTCGGAGACCTGGAGTTCGTAGTCGACCGCGTAGGCCGCCTCCCAGTAGAGGTCCACGGTGTCGATGGTGGAGCGCGCGCCCAGGTCGACCGAGATCCAGCGGTTGGCGTTCCAGTCGCTCGACCAGCGGGTCTGATCGGCCTTGAGGTTCGCGGGCCAGCCGCCGTCGGTCACGAAGGCCGGTGAATTGCCCGCGTGCTGATAGCGGTTGGAGCGGGCGGGGTGGTTCAGGGCGAGGTTCGAGCGGGTCGTCGATGCCGGTGCGGGTTCGCCCCCGTAGACCTTGAAGGCGTGCAGTGAGTAGCCGTAGGGCGTGGCGCGTTCGACGCCGCGCATTCTGACGTACCGGCCCGTCACTTCCTGGGGGTAGGTGTGAGCGGTGACGGAGCCGCCCGTGCCTGCCGTCTCCGTGTAGAAGGGGGTCCAGTCGGTGCCGTTCTTCGAGGCCTCCAGGACGTACTTCTTGCCGTAGGCGGCCTCCCAGTCCAGTACGACGCGGTCGACGCGCAGGGTGGTGCCGAGGTCGACGCGTATCCACGCGTCGTCGGCGAACTGGCTGGACCAGCGGGTCGAGGCGTTGCTGTCGAAGGCGGCGCCGGGGCCGGGGGTGCCGGCCTCGTTGCCGGACGCGGTCGCCGATGCCGGGTTCGTGGTGTACGCCTCGGCGGCGCGGTCGGTGTCCCAGGCCGCGGCGGCGACCGCCCCTGGGGGGTCGGCCGGAGCGGCGGAGGCGACACCGGCCAACAGGGTCAGGGCGCAGGCCGCCGCGAGCGCGACGACGGGGGTGCGTCTCTTTCTCCGGGAGGCGCCGGAGCTTCTTCGTGAGGTGCCGGAGCGCATGCTGCTCTCCTTGCGGGTGGCGGGGAACTGGTGCGGGGCGTCCGGCGGTTCAGGGGAAAGTGACCACCGTGGACGGCACCGTGTCGGAGCCCGATGTGGGAGCGCCGATCCCGTTGATGACGTGCGCGTACTGGCCCTTGCCGCCGAGCGAGACGACGAGCAGGTGGTGGAACTTCACGCCCGGCTTGTTCGGGGCGGCGAAGCCGTGCTCCTGCACGATGCTCGGGTCGACGTTGTAGTAGCAGTAGCTGCCGAGACCCCAGCCCTCGTGGGTGGTGACGGAGTCGGCGACCTTGTACGCGGCGAAGCCCTTGATGCTGCCGTTCTGGATCGCGGCCTGGTTGGGGGCGTCGTACGCCTTCTCGTTCTGGTAGAAGATCGTGCGCCCGCGCTCGCCGTTCCACTGCACGTCGTACTTGTTGAAGTGCTCCACGAACAGGCCGGTGGCCAGCACGTCGGCGCCGTTGACGACCACTCCGTAGTCGGCCCGGTTGGTCTCCCAGCCGACGCCCTCGCCGTGGTCGGCGCGCCAGACCCAGGTGTGGTCGACGATGGTGTGGCGGCTGTTGACCACCAGGCTGGTGGTGGCCTTGCCCGCGCCGGCCCCGCCGATGCGGACGAACACGTCCTGGACGGTGGTCGGGTTGCCGACGTGCGGCGCGCTCGCGCCCTTCGGGCCGATCTCGACGAGCGTCGCGGAGTTCTGCGGCCCGGCGTCGACCAGGAAGCCCGCCAGGCGCACCCCGTCCACGTCGGCGGTCTTCACCGCGGTGACCCCGCCGTCCGGGATGAGGGTGGCGTAACCCATGCCGAGGACCACGGTGTTGGCCTTCTTGACCTCGATCGGCCGGTCGAGGTGGTAGATGCCGGGGGTGAGCAGGAGATGGAGCCCCCGGTCGAGGGCGGCGTTGAGGGTGGCCGCGCTGTCCCCCGCCTTGGCGACGTAGAAGGCGGAGAGGGAGAGGGACTGCCCCTGCGGGGTGCCGCTGCCCCAGCTGGTGCCACGGGCGTTGGTGCGCAGGGCGGGAAGGAAGACCTTGTACTCCGCGCCGTCGAGGTAGAGGAAGGGCTTCTCGCGGGAGTACGGGGTGTTGTTCAGGGTGGTGTAGGGCGGGTTCGGGAAGGAATCGCCGGGGGCGCCCTCCACACCGGAGAAGACCATGTTCCACACCGCGTTGAGCCAGCCGCCGATCGAGCTGTCACGGGTGTACCACTGCTGCTGGGAGTACGGCTGGACGGTGCCGTCGATCCGGCTGTCGGCGATGTAGCCGCCGCTGGCCCAGCCGTAGCCGTTGGGGGCGAGGTTCAGGTCGCCGCGCACGTGCATGCGGCGGAACGGGGCGGCCTGGGAGACCGCCCAGCGGTTGGCGCCGCTGACCGGGGAGAGGGAGAGGTTCTCCGCCGAACGCCAGAAGTTCTGCGTGGCGTTGCCGTTGAACCAGCCCGCGTCGACGGTGACGTCGCCGTTGATGTGGGTGTTGTCGGGGGTCAGCCCCAGGCCCATGATCGAGGTGTAGAAGCCGATCTGGGCGTTGAGGCCGCTGTACGTGCCGGGCTTGAACAGCAGGGCGTAGCGGGCCGTGCCGAACTGCGCCGACTCCTGCTTCTTGAAGATCTCGTCCAGTTTCGCCTGTATGCCCCCGGTGGACGGGTCGAAGATGATGACGTTCGGGCCGAAGTCGGGAGCGGCGGCGTTCGCGGGCTGCGGGCGTCGGGCAGCGGGCGCCTGGGCCGACGGCGCGTCGGGCGCGGCGACCGCCGGGGACGCGAGCAGACCGGTGGCCGGGACCGCCAGGGCGGCGGCCAGGGCGGTGCGGCGGGAGAGGGTGGATCTCGCGGCGGGCGCGGGCAGGTGCTCGGACATGACAAGTCTCCCTGTTTGCGGGGCGGTTGATTCGCCGGGGTGCTGGTGGTGGGGGCGGCGCCGCTCCGGAGTGAGGTGGGGCAGAGCGGTGCCGCAGGCGTTCGGTTTGAGTTCAGAACATGAACGGTGATCGTTGAGAGAGCGCTCTCTCGCGTTGGATAGTTGTGTCTGCGACAAGGCGCGTCAAGGGGGTGCGCACGATGTCGCGCTGACTCGGTGGAGAGAAGTCAACTAGGTGACTCTGTGGGAGAGTTGGCGTCAATCGCTCGCACGTGGGCGATATGCCCCCCCGCGGTGCTCGCGATGTGCGTGGTGCGACAACAGCCTGGTCTGCGATGACAGTTGACGCGCCATCAGGGACAGAGATCGAACGCCCGGCCCACGCGGTTGCTATAAAGACCCCGTGACTGCCGACGCCCTGCGCCCCGCCCGTCCGGTGACCCTGGAGGACGTGGCCCGCACCGCGGGGGTGTCGCGCGCCACCGTCTCCCGGGTCGTGAACGGCGCGCCCACCGTCGACCCGGTGCTGCGCCGCAGGGTGGAGGAGGCCGTCGAGGCCACCGGCTACGTCCCCAACCAGGCCGCCCGCTCCCTGGTGACCCAGCGGACCGACTCCATAGCCCTGGTGGTGTCCGAGCGGGAGCGGCGGCCGGTCGAAGCCCCCTTCGTCGGCCGGATGTTCACCGATCCCCACTTCGGGCGGGTGGTCGGCGGGCTCCTGGACGTGCTGCGTCCGGCCGGGGTCCAGATGGTCCTGATGCTGGTGGACGACGAGACCTCGCGCCGGCAGTTCCTGTCGTATCTGCGGCAGGGCCACGTGGACGGCACGGTGCTCGTCTCCTCGCACGCCTCCGATCCGCTGCCCCGGCTGCTCGCGGAGACCGGCCTGCCCGCCGTGCTCGCCGGACGTCCGGCCGGGACGGTCCCGCTGCCGTACGTGGAGGTGGACCAGCGGGCCGGGGCGCGCATGGCCGTCGACCGGCTGGTCGCCGAGGGGCGCCGCAGGATCGGCACCATCGCGGGACCGCAGGACATGCCGGCCGCCCAGGAGCGCCTGGAGGGTTTCCGCGAGGCGCTGGCCGCGCACGGCATCAGCGGCGCGCCCTGGGCGGAAGGGGACTTCACGCGGGTGGGCGGCGCCGATGCGACCCGGCGGCTCCTGTCCGAACACCCGGACCTGGACGGCGTGTTCGTCGCATCGGACCTGATGGCGCAGGGCGCGCTGCAGACCCTCCTGAGGGCGGGCAGACGGCTGCCGCGGGACGTGGCGGTGGTCGGCTTCGACGACAGCGAGGCCGCGCGGGCCTGCGAGCCCGCGCTGACCACGGTCCGGCAGCCGGTGGAGGAGATGGCCGCCGAGATGGCCCGGCTGCTCCTTGGGAGGATCAAGCAGCCGGGGGACTCGCCGCTCTCGACGGTGTTCCGCCCGACGCTGGTCGAGCGGGCTTCGGCGTGAGCGGTGGTGGTCTTCGGTCCTTGCCGCTCAGGACAGCAGCGCCACCAGTGTGACCATGGTCCCGGCCGGGCAGACCGTGACGTCGAAGTGGTCCGTGAGGGCCTGGGCCAGCCACAGGCCCCGGCCGCTCTCGGCCTCGTCGGCCTCGGGCAGCGTGGCGGACTCGCACGGTTTCGGCCGGGTCGGTCCGAGGCCGCCGTCCGTGATGACGCACCGCAGCCCCTCGTCCGTGTGCGTGAGGTGGACGCGGCCCTTGCCGCCGCCGTGCACGACCGCGTTGCTCGCGACCTCGTGCACGGCGAGCACGAAGTCGCTGAGCCGGGGTTCGCACAGGCCCGCGTCCTCCGCGCGCCGGGTGACCTGGAGCCGCAGGCGTGCCAAGTCGGCGATGGTGAAGGGGAGTTCGAGGAGAGTGTTCCTGCCCGGTGCGGGGGCGAGGGTGCTGTGGAGGTGCTCCCGGTGTGGGGCCGGGTCACCGCCGTTGTCGTCGTTGCCGATGCCGCGGTTGAGGATCACTGCGCGGATCACCCTTCGCCCAGGACGAGTTGTGGCACTACGGCGGCTCCGCAGAGCCGTATCAGTTTGTCCTGCTCGGGTCGGCAGCGGACCATGAGGAGGTGGCCGATGGGGAGCCTGCCCGCGAGCCGCACCAGGGTCGACGCGCCGTGCACGTCCATGAAGCACAGCTCGGTCAGGTCGAGTACGCCGGGGCGGTCGGGACGATCGGAGCGGTCGGGGCCGGCCAACGCGTGCGCGAGCGCCGAGTCGAAGTCCTCGCGCGTGGCGAGGTCGACGTCTCCGGCGACCCGCAGCTCGTTGCCGGTCCGGGTGACGTCCAGGGCGCCGAGGCGCCGCAGGATCCGTTTGGGGTGCGCGTCGCGGATCCGGCCCAGGATGCTCTCGCCGAACCTGCGCCGGTCGTACTCGCAGATGGCGGTGAACCCGATCTCAGCGAAGAGCGGCGAGAGCCCGGCCTCGTAGTCGACGAGGAGATCCTGGTCGACGCCCGGTTCTGCGGCCCAGCCCATGTCGCCGACCACCCGGATCCCGGAGAAGCCGTCGTGGCGGGCCTTGTCGGTCAGCTCCACCCAGGTCTGGGCCCGTTCGGCCGGGTCGAAACCGTTGTCCGGGTCGTAGCCGGGGACTTCGTTGACCACGGCGAGACGTCCGTCCATGAGTGCGGGGCCGAGCGGGAAGCCGCTGGAACTCAGCTGCTCGGCCGCGAGGGCGGGAGTGGTAGCCCGGTCGGTGAAGAAGATCACCTGCTCGCCGCGCGAGAGGCCGATGTCGGCGTACGCGGCGCGGAGTTCCCAGCGGGTTTCGTCGTCGTCGAATCCGAGGCAGGCGTGGTCCCCGGAGTTCATACGGGTGACGGAGACCGTCCTGGTCACAGAACTGGAATCCATGGGGCAGACCTTAAGGTCCGCGCGAGGCACCACGGCGGCGGTGATCACTGTTGACTGAAGTCGTTCCAATCGCTCGACAACTCGATAATTCGTTGCAAGGCGCGATCGCCGGAGGCGATGATCCCCGCATGGTTCCGACACCTCCCGACGGGCGCGCAGGTATCGACGCCGCCCTGGTGAAACGTCTGGTCGCCGCGCAGTTCCCGCAGTGGGCCGACCTGCCCGTCAGACCCGTGGAGGTCGACGGCTGGGACAACCGGACGTATCGGCTCGGAGACACCCTGACGGCCCGGCTGCCCACCGCCGCCGGCTATGTCCCCGCGGTCGCCAAGGAGAGCGAATGGCTGCCCCGGCTCGCGCCGTCCCTGCCGTGCGCCGTCCCGCCGATCCTGGGCGAGGGCGTCCCGGGCGAGGGGTATCCCTACCCGTGGTCCGTCCGCGGCTGGCTCGACGGCGAGACGGCGGTTCCTGAACGCATCGGCGACAGGGCGCTGTTCGCCGACTCGGTGGCCGACTTCCTTCTCGCCCTCCAGCGCTGCGACACCACCGGGGGCCCGCTCGCGGGCGAGCACAGCTGGTACCGCGGTGCGTCCCCTGCGTACTACGACGAGGAGACCCGGCGGTGCATCGCCGCCCTCAAGGGCCGCGTCGACACGGACAGGGCCGCGGTCGTGTGGGACGCCGCGCTCGCCGCCGAGTGGCGCGGCACGCCCGTGTGGTTCCACGGCGACATCGCGTCCGGCAACCTCCTTGTCGCCGACGGCAAGCTGACCGCCGTCATCGACTTCGGCACGTCGGGCGTCGGCGACCCGGCCTGCGACCTGGTGTGCGCGTGGGGGATGTTCTCGGGTGAGAGCCGCGAGGTGTTCCGGCGCGCGGTCGGCCAGGACGAGGGCAGGTGGGCGCGCGCCCGCGGCTGGCTCCTGTGGAAGTGCCTGCTGACCCTGAGCGGGTACATCGACACCGATCCGGAGCGGGCGGCCGTCGACCAGCACTTGATCGCCGAGGTCCTTGCCGACCACGAGCTCTTCGGCTGACACCACACCCGCGTCCACGCCCACGTCCACGCCCGCGCCCTACGTGGGCACGACCGTCGCCTCCGTCGCCTTCACGCTGGTCCACACCGGCGTGCCGTCGGCGAGGCCGAGTTCGGCGGCGGCCTGCGGGGTGATCTCGGCGACGAGGTCGGGGGCCTGCGGCGAGGTGATCAGGAGGCGCAGGCGGCTGCCGCTGGTGGTGATCTCGCGGATGGTGCCGGGCCAGACGTTGCGGGGGCTGCCGCTGGGCCTGTCGCGGTGCACGGAGACCGCCTCCGGGGCGATGATCGCCAGGGCCTCGGTGCCCGGCGGCAGCGGGTCCGCGATCACGAGCGTTCCCCCGCCGGGCAGGGCGAGTCCCTCGGGCCCCGCGGTGCCGGGCCAGGCGTTGCGGCCCAGCATCCTGGCCACCCACGGGGAGCGCGGGTGCCGGGTCACGTCGGCGGGCGCCTCGTCCTGGAGGGCGAGCCCCTGGTCGAGCACGAGAACCCGGTCGGCGAGGGACACCGCCTCGACGGGATCGTGCGTGACGATCAGGCAGACACCGCCGAAGGTGTCGAGGTGCGTACGCAGGGTGTGGCGCACGTGGGCCCGGGTCGTCTGGTCGAGCGCGGCGAGCGGTTCGTCGAGCAGGAGCAGCCGGGGGCGTGCCGCCAACGCCCTTGCCAGCGCCACCCGTTGGGCCTGACCGCCGGAGACCTGGGCCGGCCTGCGGTGCGCGAGGTGGCCGACGCCGAGCCGGTCGAGCCACTCCTGCGCGCGGCGCCTGGCCTCGGCGCGCGGGACACCCAGCGCGCGCGGCCCGTACGCCGTGTTGGCCAGGGCGCTCATGTGCGGGAACAGGGCGCCGTCCTGGGGGACCCAGGCGACGTGCCTGCGGTGCGGCGGAAGGCCCGTGACGTCGGTGTCGCCGAGGCGGAGCTCGGCGTGGGCGCGCGGGGTCAGGCCGAGCAGGGCGCGCAGCAGCGTGGTCTTGCCCGCGCCGTTGGGCCCGACGACGGCGACGGTGGTGCCCGGCTCGGCGTCCAGGGTCAGGCGGTTGAAGCCGCTGACCTCGGCGTGCAGGGACCAGCGCTCCTGCGGCGGCGCCGCGGGCCCGGCCGCGGCGGTCTCGGGCGGCGCGAGTGAGCCAGCGTCGTCCGGCAGCCGCGTGGACCAGCCGCTCCTGCGCCCGCCCGGAGTGCTCATCCACCGCCCGCGCAGCGCGACGAGCACCGCCATGGCGATGGCGAGCAGCAGCAGCGACACGGACGTCGCGGCCTCGGGGGAGTCCTGGAGCAGGAGGTACACCTGCAGGGGCAGGGTCTGCGTGGTGCCGGGGAGGTTGCCCGCGAAGGTGATGGTCGCGCCGAACTCGCCGAGGGCCCGCGCCCAGGTCAGGGCTGCTCCGGCGATGAGCCCGGGGGCGACCATGGGCAGCGTGACGGTGCAGAACACCCGTACCGGCGAGGCGCCCAGGGATGCCGCCGTCTCCTCGTAGCGGGGGCGGAGCCCGCCGAGCGCGCCTTCGAGGCTGATGACGAGGAACGGCATGGCGACGAAGGTCGCGGCGATCACCGCGCCGGACATGTGGAACGGCAAGGTGATCCCGAACGTGTCCTCGAGCCACGGGCCGAGCAGTCCGCGCCGCCCGAAGGCGAGGAGCAGGGCGACACCGCCCACGGTGGGCGGAAGCACCATCGGGAGCAGGACGAGGGAACGGACGACCGCCTTGCCGGGAAAGTCGACACGGGCGAGCAGCCAGGCGAGCGGCACTCCGAGCAGCAGCGAGAGACCCAGCGCCCACAAGGAGACGACCAGGGACAGCCGCAGTGCCTGCGTGGTTCCTTCACTGGTCAGATGGGCGCCCAGCTCACCCCACTCCGTACGGACGAGGATCCCGAGCAGCGGCAGCATCAGGAACGCGATGGCGAGCAGCGCGGGGATCGCCAGGGCGATCGGGGTGCGGGGGCCAGGGGTGCGGCCGCGCAGGCGTTTCATCGTGGTCCCTGGGGTGCGCTCGGGGTGGTGTCGCGAGGTGAGGGAGCGTACGGGGTGTTCCGGGGGACGGCCCGGAACACCCCGCCCGGGGAGGCGGTCGGCTCCCTCACCTCGGCTCGGGTGAAGCGGCGGACGGGGGACGAGGGGCCGTGGCTACGGCTTCTCGAAGCCCGCGTCCCGCAGGATCTTCTGCGCGGCGGGCGTGGACAGCCACTTCACGAACGCCGTCGCGGCCTCCTCGTGCTCCGACGTCTTCAGCGTGGCCGCGGGGTACTCGGCGATCGCGTTCTCGCCGTCGGGGATCTTGACCGCGTCGACCTTCTTGGGGGCGGTGGCGGCGTCGGTCTTGTAGACGAGCCCGGCATCCGCCTCGCCCAGTTCGACCTTGCTCAGGACCGCGCGGACGTTGGGCTCCTGCGAGACCGGCTTCACGTCGAGCTTCTGGTCGTCCAGGATCTGCTTGCTGTACCGGCCGACCGGCACCTCGGACGCGGCGAGGACGACCTTCAGCTTGCTGTCGGAGAGGTCCTTCAGTGCGGCGACCTTCGTCGGGTTGCCCTCGCCGACCGCGATGACCAGGCGGTTCTTGGCGATGACGGACGGCGTGCCGGTGTCGGACCTCAGACCGTCCATCGTCTTGGTGTCCGCGGTGACCAGAGCGTCGGCCGGGGCGCCCTGCTTGACCTGGGCGGCCAGTTCCTGGGAACCGGCGAAGGAGAAGTTGACCTTCGTCCCCGGGTTCTCCTTCTCGTACGCGGCGCCCGCGGTCTTGAAGACGTCGGTGAGCGAGGAGGCGGCGAGCACCGTCAGGTCGGCCTTGGGGGCGGCGGCGCCCGCGGGCTTCCTGCCGCTGTCGCTCTTGTCGTCGTCGTTGCCGCAGGCGGCGAGCGGGACGAGCAGGGCGGCCGTCAGGACGGCGGCGGCGGTGCGGCGCCGGGCGGGGGTGAGAGCGAGGGACATGGGCGTGGAACTCCTTGGAGGAGAGGCCGGCGGCGCGGTCCGGCCCGTGGTTGCGGACCCTGGGGTGCGGACCAGGGGTCAGGTGCGGTCGATGTGCACGCTGGTGGACTTCACGCGGGCGGTCGCCTGCATGCCGACCTCCAGGCCCAGCTCCTCCACGGCCTCCCGGGTCAGGAGCGAGACGAGCCGGTGCGGACCTGCCTGGATCTCGACCTGGGCCGCGACGTCGCCGAGCTTCACGGCGGTCACGATGCCCGGGAAGGCGTTGCGGGCGGAGGTGTAGGGGACGTCGTCCTCGCCGTTGCCCCCTTGTGCCTGCCCCTGCGCGACCTCGACGGAGAACACGGCGAGATCGCGGCCGTCGATGAGCCGACGGCCGCCCTCGTCGCGATGGGTCGTGACCCGTCCGGCGTCCGCCCAGCGACGAGCGGTGTCGGGGCTGACGCCGAGCAGACGCGCTGCCTGTCCGATCGTGTAGGACTGCATGCGCGACACGATAAGCCGCCTGACCTGGCATCTACAACACGTATGGGCGAATGTCCATGGCAGATGCCACCCTCCTTGGAGGAAAGGTCAAGAGGTGGCACGGCCTCCGGGCGAGACGGTCTTCTTCACGTGCGGCACCTGCTTCAGCGCGATGCCGAAGTGCGTGGCGTACGCGTCGAGCACGTCGGCGTCCGTGGCCAGCTCGACGGTGTGGCGCTCACCGGCCGTCGTCGTGGTGAGGGTGCGGCCGCTGAGGGTGACCCGGCCGGTCCCGGTGAGCAGTGAGCAGACCAGTGACCGCGTGAAGTGGGACCGGGGCGAGGTGCGGTGCCACCAGGCGCCGGACGTGAAGTCGCCCAGGGCGCGCGGGCGTTGGTCGACCACGTACTGCGCCTTGCCGTCCCTGCTGACGTCCAGATCGCCCTCGGGCGTCTCGGTGACGCGGAAGGTGCCGCCGGGGTCCGGCTGGTCGCCGCGCTCCCCGTAGGCCAGCGGGAAGTGGCTGTGGGTGCCGAAGCCGACGTCCGTGAGCCAGTCGCCCCCGTCGGAGGTGCGCACGCGCAACGCCAGGTGGTCGTAGGGGATCCCGGGCTTCCCGGAGTCGTCGTACACACGGGCCTGCAAGAGGGTGACCTCGAAGCCGAGGGCGGTGAGCAGTGCGGCGAACGCGCCGTTGAGTTCGTAGCAGAAGCCGCCGCGGTGGGCGCCGACGACCTTCGCGACCAAGGAGTCGTCGGTCAGTTCGATGTCCTCGTCGAGGTGGATGGAGAGATTCTCGAAGGGCACGGCGCGCAGGTGCGCGAGCTGCAGATCGTGCAGGGCCCGCGTGGTGGGCGCGGAGGGGCGCTCGGCGCCGATGCGGCGGAGGTAGGCATCCGTCTGATCAAAATCCATGGGCAGATTCTTGCGCGTCACGCATCATGGGCCCTGCCCGCCGCATCGACGCCGACCCGGCGCCACGGCGACCCCTGTCTCCTGCACCGAAGGAACCATGACCGCCGAGCCCGCTCCTTTCCGGACCTCCGTGTCCGACGACGTGCTGAACGACCTGCGTACGCGCCTGAGGCGCACCCTCTTCACCCAGCCGTCCGACTCCGTGTACTGGGCGGCGGGCGTCGATCCCGGCTATCTGCGCGAGCTGGTCGCCCACTGGGCCGAGGGCTTCGACTGGCGCGCCGCCGAGACCGCGCTCAACGCCTTCCCCCAGTACGTCGCCGAAGTCGCCGGACGGCGCGTGCACTTCGTCCATCTGCGGGGCCGGCGCCCCGAAGGCGCGCCCGCGCCGCTGCCGCTGGTCCTGAGCCATGGCTGGCCGAGCAGTTTCGTGGAGATGCTGCGGGTCGCCGGGCGCCTCGCCGACCCGGCCGCGCACGGCGGCGACCCGGCCGACGCCTTCGACGTGGTGATCCCCTCGCTGCCGGGCTTCGTCCACTCCGAGCTGCCGCGCGAGCCGTTCACGCGCAGGGGCGTCGCCGAGATCTGGCACGAGCTGATGACCCGGACCCTGGGATACGAGCGCTTCGGCGCCTTCGGCGGGGACATCGGCGGCGGTGTGACGCAGTGGCTCGGCGCCCTCTATCCGCGGGACGTGGCCGGTGTGCACGTCACCTCCGCGGTGATCACGGAACAGTTCGACGACGCGCCGCCGACCCCCGATGAGCGGACGTTCCTCGACGCGCTGGCCGCGTACGACGTGAACGACCAGGGCTACAGCGAGATCATGTGCAGCCGCCCCGACACGATCGCGGCCGCCCTGATGGACTCCCCGGCCGGGCTCGTCGCCTGGATCGCCGACAAGTACCGCGACTGGAGCGACTGCGGCGGCGATCTGGAGACCCGCTGGGACAAGGACACCCTGCTCACCGTCGCGACCCTGTACTGGGCCACCGGCAGCATCGGCTCGTCCTTCCGGCAGTACTACGACTACCCCCGGAACAAGCCGGTGCCGCCCGTCACCGTCCCCGGCGCCGTCACCCTCAGCCATGAACCGGCGTTCGCGGACTTCCCCAGGAGCATGGCCGAGCGCACCTTCACCGACCTGCGCCACTGGAGCACCCCGAAGAGGGGCGGCCACTTCATGGCGCACGAGGAGCCGGAGCAGGTGGCTCAGGAGCTGCGGACGTTCTTCCGGCCGCTGAGGGCTGATCCGCTGAGGGGCTGATCCGGCGAGAGGCTGATCCGGCGGCGATCCGCGCGGGGCCCACGATCAGCATCGACGAGACTTAGGTTAGGCTAAGCTAAGTTGATATTGTCGTGTGCTGGACCAGGAAGGCGGAGAACGATGCGGGTCCTCTTCGTGTGCGGATGAGTGTGACCACGGGGGTGCTCGCGGCCGACGCGGCGCCCCGCAGGCTCCCGGGCGCCGCGCCCTGCGTCGAACGGGTCGCGGCGCGCGTCGCAGGCGCCGCCGAACCTGAACGGGCCGCCGTCCTGGAGGAATTCTGGGCGGATGCCGCGCGCCGCGGCACCCCCCTGATCGAGGCCGTCGACGGCGACCCGGACCACTGCACTGCGACGTTCCTGTGGCGCGGCCACCGCGCCACGCGGCAGGTCCTGCTGCTCGCCGAGGGCATCGCGGACCGCGCCGACCTCGCCGCGTCCCGGCTGAGCCCGCTGCCCGGCACGGACATCTGGCACCTCAGCTACCGGCTGCGCGCCGACCACCGCGGCTCGTACCGCATGGCCGCCGACATCTCGCCCGGTGAACCGCCCGCGTCCGCCGCGCTCCTGCAGCAACGCCTGCTCTCCCTGTCCGCGCACGCCGCGCCCGACCCCCTCAACCACCGCAGGATGCCCGGCCGTTGGCTGGACCGCGCCACCTCCGTCTTCGAGCTCCCGCAGGCGCCCGCGCGGGCGTGGACCGAGCGGCGCGGCGGGGTGCCCCGGGGGAGGGTCGAGCGGCACCGGCTGCCCGCGGGGGTGCTCGGCGCCGAGCGGGACGTGTGGGCGTATCTGCCGCCGGGCGGCCGGGTGGGCGAACTGCCGGTGCTCGTCCTGTGCGACGGCGACATGTGGTTCGGGCGGCTCGCCTTCCAGGACGCACTGGACGCCCTCATCGCCGACGGCGCCCTGCCGCCGCTCGCCGTCCTCGCACCGGACGCCGTCGACAGGGACACGCGCCGCCGGGAGCTGGACGCGCACGAGCGCCATGTGGGGTTCCTCGCCGACGAACTCCTGCCATGGGCCGCGGGCCGCTGGCCGCTCGCCACCGACCCCGCGCGCACGCTCGTCGCGGGCCAGGGCCTTGGCGGACTGACCTCCCTGTACGCGGGTTTCCTGCGGCCGGAGCGGTTCGGCGGCGTCCTGGCCCAGTCCGCGCCCGTCTCACGCCTCCAGGTCGGCCCGTCCCTGCCCGTCGCCGTGCGCCTGGACGTCGGACTGCGCGAGGAAGAAATTCTTGATCACCACCGCGATCTGTACGCGACCCTGCTCTCGCGCGGCTGTCCGGTGACCCTGGGCGAGTACAACGGCGGTCATGACTGGGCCTGTTGGCGCGCCGGCCTGACCGAAGGGCTTGTGGGACTCCTGGGACACTGACCCGCCGGCCCTGGCACACTGGTCCGCCCGCCCCGTGTCGCTGTTGGGCCGAACGGGTGAGGTCGCGTAAGAATGAGCCAGTGCAGATATCGAGTGCGAGCCAGGACGGGGTGGAGCGTTGAACAGCCACGACGTCACCGATGAACAGTGGGAAGGGCTCGCCCAGGTCGTACCGCTGCGCAGCCGCAATGAATGGCCGTCGTGGCCCGGACACCGCGCGATGCCCGACGCGGAGACCGAGGCGCGGCGGCGTTTTGTGGTGATGCGGGTGAACATCTTCGCGGACGCCCGCGAGGTCGCGGAGACCGTGATGGCGCAGATCCCGGTCCTGCTCGACCTGACCGGGGCCGAGACGGAAGTCGCCAAGCGTGTCCTGGACTTCAGCAGCGGCGTGGTCCTCGGCCTCGGCTGCGGGATGCACCGGGTCGACAAGAACGTCTTCCTGCTCGCACCGCCCGGCACCGAGGTGCAGGGGCTCGTCGAGGCGGCGCAGTCGTAGGAGGGTCTCCGCGGGGAATCCCTCATTCGTAGGAAGGTCACTCGGGCAAAACGGTTCACCAGATCCGTCGGCGCCTACCGTCCGGGCATGACTGTGCACCTCCCGGAGGCGATCGCCGAGCCGCCGTCGGGCCCGGACCGGAGCCGCGTCACCGAACTGCGGCTCTCGGCTTACGCCTCGCATCGGGGCTCCGTGTTCCCGCTCGGTCCGCTGACCCTCCTCACGGGGCCGAGCGGAAGCGGCAAGTCCACCGCGCTCGCCGCGTACGAGGCGCTGGCGCGGCTCGGGTCGGGCGAGGAACTCGTCGATGTCTTCGCCGACCCCGTGGCCTGCGTGCCCGAGCTCGCGCGGGGCGACGGCCAGCGGCGGCGCGGCTTCCGGATCGGCTGCACGGTGGACGGCCCCGTCGGGACGGTGCGGCTCGACGTCGCCGTACAGGCCGAGCCCGAACTGCGCGTCGTGGGCGAGCGGCTGACCCGGGGCGGGCTCACCCTGCTCGAGACGGCGCTGCGCGATCCGGGGCGGCGCGCGGTGCAGGCGGCCTGGCACACGGCGGGCATGACGCCGGTGACGCGCGGCCCCCTGCCGGACGACCGGCTCGGCACGGCGCTGCTCCCGCTGCGCGTCGCGGGCAAGACCGAGGGGCAGCGCCTGGTGCTCGCGGCGGCCGAGCAGGCGGTGGTCGCGCTGCGCTCGGTGTTCGCGTGCACGCCGCGCCCCGGACTCATGCGGCTGCCCGTACCCCCTGGACTGATCGGCTCGGGCCGCCTGTTGAGCGGCTGCGACAACCTCGCCGAGGTCCTTCTCCGTACGAGGGAGGAGTGCGGCAAGCGCCATGAGCGGCTGGTGGCCGCGGTGCGCGCCGGGTGCGCGGGACCGGTCGCCGACGTGCTCGCGGAGGTGGCCGACGACGGGTCGGTCCAGGCGGTCATCGACCGGGGCGGTGGGATCAGGTCACCCGTCGGGCGGCTCGGGGACGGCGAGCTGAGGTATCTGGCGCTCGCTCTGGTGCTGCTCACCGGTCCCGGCGTCCTTGAGGTGGACCCGGTGGCCGAGGTGCCGGCGGCCTACCAGAACCTCACCGTGCTCGCCGACGGCCTCGACCACTTCCTGGACCTGCGGCAGAAGCGCGCGATCGCCGAACTGGCGGCGCGCACCTGCGAGCGCGGGCACATCCGCCTCGTCGGGACGGTGAGTGACGCGTCGTGGGCCGCTGAAGTGGGCGGGGCCGCGGTGGTAGACCTGGGGCCGTGACTGAACTTGATGTGGCGGGACTGCAGCAGCGACTGGCCGACTTCGCGGCGAAGCGGGACTGGGAGCAGTACCACACGCCCAAGAACCTGGCCGCCGCGCTCAGTGTGGAGGCCTCCGAACTGGTCGAGATCTTCCAGTGGTTGACGCCCGACGAATCGGCACGGGTGATGGACGACCCGGAGTCGGCGCACCGGGTGACGGACGAGGTCGCCGACGTGCTCGCCTATCTGCTGCAGTTCTGCGAGGTGCTCGGCATCGACGCGCTCGCGGCGCTCGCCGCGAAGATCGACCGGAACGAGCGGCGTTTCCCGCCGAAGTAGTCATCGCCGCTCCGTAGTTGACGGTCCTCCCTTCAGTTGACGGCTCTGCCTTCGTAGATTCGTCACTCTCCGGAGTGGACGCGTTGTCCACAGTCGATAGCTTGTCCACAGATTTCCGAGTTGCTCTGGCTTTTCGTCCTGCTGGCACTCACTCTGGGTAGTGGGCCAGGGAGTTCGGGCGAACGTGCGGCGAATGCGCGCGGGATGGGTGGGGGTGCGCATGGAGGCGTTGCGGCTCATCGAAGCGAGCAGACACGCTCTGGCGCGGAGCCAGGATCCGTCGCACATCGTGGCCGAGGTGTGGCAGTCCCAGGCCCTCGCGCAGGCGATCGGCAGTCGGCTCGCGATCGCGGGGCCACCGGAGTTGCGGGGCGAGGCGCTGGGCCTCAGCGAGGTCGGCGGCAGGGGCTGCGGGGCCATCGGCGCCACCCCGGGCCTGGGGACGGAGGGCATCCGGGCGGCGCGGCTGACGGGCATCGGCCAGGCGCACGAGGTGCTGCGGGGGCTCGATGAGCTGCTCGGCGAGGTGGGCATCGCACTCGTCGGCGTGGCCATGGGCGCGGACGACGAGGGGGTGTATTGGCAGTGCATGGAAGGGATCGACGCCGCCGACGAGTCGAGAGACCGGGTGCTCGAGATGCTGCGCAGACTCGCGGTGCGCGAACAGAGCCTGCCCGAGCCCGACTCGGCGGCGGGGTCGCCATGATCCGGCGTTGTGACGGGGGCCGCGGACGGCCGGGTGGCACAGGTGCCGGGGGAGTGCCGGTGCCGTCAGAAGCGGGTGGGCTCGTCGCCTGCGGGGGGACGAGGGGCGGGCGGCGTGGTGTCGCCGGCCGACGTGGACTGCTGCAGATCCGCGTCGAGCTGGGTCAGATCCGCGTTCAGCGCGGCCATCAGCTCCTCCATCTGCTGGAGCAGGCCTGGTGGGCCCTGCTCGGGCACGGACGTTTCGCGCGCGGCCTCCTGCTCGGGTACGGCTTCCTGGGACATGACGGCCTCCTCGGCCCTCGCCCTCCCGGTGGTGGAGGGCAGCTGATGCAAGCGACGCACCAGCAGGGGCCGCCGGTGCGGGTGCCGGGCGGTCCGGCTCCGCCCGAGCCAACGATCACTTGCGGCGGCGGGTCACTGGGGCGGAGCCGTGCCGGGTGCCGGGTTGACGGAAGTTCACCCGGCCGGGGCCGCGACGGACCAGCGGGACCGGTGGAGTTGACGGGGGTGCCATCGGGGTCGACTCCACCGGCCGCGGCGGCGGTCGCGTTGCCGTCAGGTCAGCTGCGGCATGACCTGCGAGGAGATCAGCTCCAGGTGGTCCAGATCGTCCAGGTCGAGCATCTGGAGGTACATGCGCTGCGAGCCGACGGCCTGGTAGGCGGCGATCCGCTCGACGACCTCCGCGGGGGAGCCTGCGAGCCCGTTCGCCTTCAGGTCCTCCACCTCGCGCCCGATCGCGTCGGCCCGGCGCTTCACCTCCGCGTCCGTCTTGCCGACGCAGGCCACCAGGGCGTTGGAGTAGGTGAGGTCGTCCGCCTTGCGGCCGTGCTCGTCGGCGGCGGCGCGCACGCGCTTGAACTGCTGCTCGGTATCGGAAAGAGAGGCAAAGGGAATGTTGAACTCGCCGGCGTAGCGAGCCGCCAGGGCGGGCGTCCGCTTGGCGCCGTGGCCGCCGATGAGGACGGGCACCTTGGACTGCGCGGGCTTGGGAAGGGCGGGGGATTCGGAGAGTTGGTAGTAGGTGCCGTCGAACGTGAAGCGTTCTCCGACCGGGGTCTCCCACAGGCCGGTGACAATGGCGAGCTGCTCCTCCAGGCGTCCGAACTTCTCCTTGGGGAAGGGAATTCCGTACGCGGAGTGCTCCGCCTCGTACCACCCGGAGCCGAGCCCGAGCTCGATGCGGCCGCCCGACATCTGGTCGACCTGCGCGACCTGGATCGCAAGGACGCCGGGCAGCCGGAACGTGCCCGCGGTCATCAGGGTGCCGAGCCGGATCCGCCGGGTCTCACGGGCGAGTCCCGCGAGGGTGATCCAGGCGTCCGTGGGGCCGGGGAGACCGTCGGAGGAGCCCATCACGAGATAGTGGTCGGAGCGGAAGAAGGCGCTGTAGCCGAGGTCCTCGGTGGCCTTGGCGACGCGCAGGAGCGTCTCGTAGGTCGCGCCCTGCTGCGGTTCGGTGAAGATTCGAAGGTCCATGCAGCCATCTTGCCCGGATGCCGGATCCACTTTCGGTCCCGCACATGCCGTGTTGCCTGCGCCCGCCTGCGGGATGCGATGGGCCGCTCACCTCCACGACGCCCGGGTCCGGAGGTTAGGCTTCGGCACTGGCTGTCCGGGCGAGGGGCCCGGAGACGGTGTTGGGGTTGAGGTCGAGATGGTCGCTGGCAGGGTTGTGCGGTTCGACGGCGCGCGGGGGTATGGATTCATCGCCCCGGAGACCGGTGGGGAAGACGTGTTCCTGCACGCCAACGACCTGCTGATCCCCGAGCCTTTGGTGCACACGGGCGCGCGGGTCGAGTTCGAGATCGAGGAGGGCGAGCGCGGACCCAAGGCGTCGTCCGTCCGTCTTCCCCAGGGGTCGCAGGCGCCGACGGCACCGCCGTTCGCAGGCCGCGCCCAGGTCCCGCCGTCGATCCAGGCCTCCGCCGCCGGGTTCGACGACGGTGAGGAGCCCACCTGCGATGTGCTCAGCGTCGCGGAGTACTCGTTCGAGGTGACCGAGCTGCTGCTCGCCGCGGCCGGGTGGATGACCGGTGAGCAGATCACGCAGCTCCGCGAACACCTGGTGCAGCACGGCAGGAGCCACGGCTGGGTGGAGGGCTGAGGGAGGGCAGGGGGGCCTCAGGGGGAGCGAAAAACCCCTGAGTGCGTCCGTGATGTTCGCTGTACGGTCTAGAGGCGCGCTGGAGCCGCAACCGTAAGTTTCCGCAGTTCAGATTGCGTTTCGAGGCATACCCGTGTTCCTGACGATCAGTACCTCCGGTACCCCTGAGAGCCCCGCGACCGACCTCGGTTTCCTGCTGCACAAGCATCCCGAGAAGGCGCAGGCGTTCTCCACCTCCTACGGCACCGCGCACGTCCTCTACCCCGAGGCGTCGGTGGAGCGCTGCACCGCCGCGCTGCTGCTCGAGGTGGATCCCGTGGCGCTGGTGAAGCGGGGCAAGGGCAAGGGGCGGGGCGGGGCGCCCGACGCGGCCCTCGCGCAGTACGTGAACGACCGGCCCTACGCGGCGTCGTCGCTGCTCGCCGTGGCGCTGAGCGCGGTGTTCTCCAGCGCGATGCGCGGCGTGTGCAACGCGCGGCCCGAG
This sequence comes from Streptomyces sp. NPDC044044, assembly GCF_056434405.1. Taxonomy (NCBI): domain Bacteria; kingdom Bacillati; phylum Actinomycetota; class Actinomycetes; order Kitasatosporales; family Streptomycetaceae; genus Streptomyces; species Streptomyces sp. NPDC044044. The sequence goes on from NZ_JBWKFG010000011.1 coordinate 270,188, forward strand.
CGTGCGGGGCAGCCGCTGCCGCTGCGGATCGAGGTGCCCGCGCTGCCCGCGCGCGGCGGCGCCGATCTGGTGCACCAGCTGTTCGAGCCGCTGGGCTGGACGGCCACGGTGACGCGGATCCCGCTGGACGAGCAGTTCCCGGAATGGGGGCCCTCGCGGTACGTCCATCTCGTACTCGACGTGCCGGACGGGAAGTTGACCCTGGGCGAGGCGCTCCGGCACCTCTATGTCCTGCTCCCCGTGCTCGACGACGCCAAGCACTACTGGGTCTCGCCGGACGAGGTCGACAAGCTGCTGCGCGCCGGTGAGGGCTGGCTCGCGGGCCACCCGGAGCAGAAGCTCATCACGAGCCGCTATCTCGCGCGGCGCTGGTCGCTGACCCAGGAGGCCATGCAGCGGCTCGAACTGGTGCGGCTCGCCGACGCGGACGACACGGATGTCGACGACATCGACAACGCGGTCGGCGAGGAGAGCGATGACGCTGAATCCGATGAGGGCCCGGACAAGCCCGTGCCGCTCGCGGTGCTGCGGCGTGAGGCGATCCTCGCGGCGCTGACCGTGGCCGGGGCCGGACGCGTGCTCGATCTCGGGTGCGGTCAGGGACAGTTGGTGCAGGCGCTGCTCAAGGACACGCGGTTCACCGAGATAGCCGGTGTCGATGTGTCGATGCGGGCACTGACCATCGCCTCGCGGCGGCTGAAGCTCGACCGCATGGGCGAGCGGCAGGCCGACCGCGTCAAGCTCTTCCAGGGCTCGCTCGCGTACACCGACAAGCGGCTCAAGGGGTATGACGCCGCCGTGCTCAGCGAGGTCATCGAGCACCTCGACGAGGAGCGGCTGCCCGCCCTGGAGTACGCGGTGTTCGGCTCGGCGCGGCCGCGCACCGTGCTCGTGACGACGCCGAACGTCGAGTACAACGTCCGCTGGGAGACACTCCCCGCCGGGGATGTCCGGCACGGCGACCACCGGTTCGAGTGGACGCGCGAGGAGTTCCGCGGCTGGGCCCGGCAGGTGGCCGAACGGCACGGCTATGGCGTGGAGTTCGTCCCCGTCGGGGACGACGACCCCGAGGTGGGGCCGCCGACCCAGATGGCCGTGTTCACGCAGCACAGCAACGACGAGAAGGCGAAGGGAGTGAAGGCGGCATGACGAAGAACGCCCCGAACAGCGAGCGCACCGAGCGCACCGAGCGCACGGAGCTCACTGAGCACACCGAGCTCACCGAGTACGACCGCGCAAGCGGGCCGGAGGGCGACGTGCGCCCCAGCGGACGCGTGCTGCCCGTCACCGACCTCTCCCTCGTCGTCCTCGTCGGCGCCACCGGATCCGGCAAGTCCACCTTCGGGCGCAGGCACTTCAAGCCCACCGAGGTGCTCTCCAGCGACTTCTGCCGCGGCCTCGTCGCCGACGACGAGAACGACCAGGGCGCGAGCGGCGACGCCTTCGACGTCCTGCACTACATCGCGGGCAAGCGTCTCGCCGCGGGCCGCCGCACCGTCGTCGACGCGACCAACGTGCAGAGCGAGAGCCGCAAGCAGCTGATCGAGCTTGCCAGGCAGCACGACGTGCTGCCCATCGCCATCGTCCTGGACGTGCCCGAGGAGGTCTGCGCCGCACGCAACGCCGAGCGCGCCGACCGGGCCGGCATGCCCCGCCGCGTCATCCAGCGCCACCAGCGCGAACTGCGCCGTTCGCTCAAGCACCTGGAGCGCGAGGGGTTCAGGAAGGTCCACGTCCTCAAGGGCGTGGAGGAGATCGACGGCGCCACCATCGTCACCGAGAAGCGCTACAACGACCTCTCGCACCTCACGGGCCCCTTCGACATCATCGGCGACATCCACGGCTGCGCCGCCGAGCTCGACACCCTGCTCGGCAAGCTCGGTTACGTCGACGGCGCGCACCCCGAAGGGCGTACGGCCGTCTTCGTGGGCGACCTCGTCGACCGCGGCCCGGACTCCCCGGGCGTCCTTCGCCGCGTGATGTCGATGGTCGGCGACGGCAACGCCCTGTGCGTGCCGGGCAATCACGAGAACAAGCTCAGCCGCTACCTCAAGGGCCGCAAGGTCCAGCCCACCCACGGACTCGCCGAGACGATCGAGCAGCTGGAGGCGGAGAGCGAGGAATTCCGCGCCACCGTGCGGGAGTTCGTGGACGGCCTCGTCTCGCACTACGTCCTGGACGGCGGCAGGCTCGTCGTCTGCCACGCGGGTCTGCCCGAGAAGTACCACGGGCGTACGTCGGGCCGCGTGCGCTCGCACGCGCTCTACGGCGACACGACCGGCGAGACCGACGAGTTCGGCCTGCCCGTGCGCTACCCCTGGGCGGAGGACTACCGAGGCAGTGCCGCCGTCGTCTACGGCCACACACCCGTGCCCACCGCGACCTGGCTGAACAACACCATCTGCCTGGACACCGGCGCCGTCTTCGGCGGCACGCTCACCGCGCTGCGCTGGCCGGAGCGCGAGCTCGTCGACGTACCGGCGGAGCAGGTCTGGTACGAACCTGCCAGGCCGCTGCGCACCGAGGCGCCCGGCGGTCACGACGGGCGGCCGCTCGACCTGAACGACGTGCACGGCCGCCGCGCCGTGGAGACCCGGCACGCGGGACGCGTCGCCGTGCGCGAGGAGAACGCGGCGGCGGCCCTGGAGGTCATGAGCCGCTTCGCCGTCGACCCGCGGCTCCTTCCGTATCTCCCGCCGACGATGGCGCCGACCGCGACGTCGCAGCGCGAGGGCTACTTGGAGCACCCGGCCGAGGCCTTCGCGTCGTACGCCCAGGACGGTGTCGCCCGGGTCGTGTGCGAGGAGAAGCACATGGGCTCGCGCGCCGTGGCCCTGGTGTGCCGCGACGCGGACGTGGCCCGCGAGCGCTTCGGCGTGGACGGGCCGACCGGCTCGCTCTGCACCCGCACGGGCCGTCCCTTCTTCGGCGATCCGGAAGTCACCGAGGAGATACTCGGCCGCGTGCGCACCGCCGTCACCGAGGCGGGCCTGTGGCAGGAGCTCGACACGGACTGGCTGTTGCTCGACGCGGAGTTGATGCCCTGGTCGCTGAAGGCGTCGGGCCTGCTCCGCACGCAGTACGCGGCCGTGGGCGCCGCCTCCGGAGCCGTCTTCCCCGGGGCGATCGCCGCCCTGGAAGCGGCGAAGGCCCGGGGTGTGGACACCGGAGGGCTCCTGGCCAAGCAGCGCGAACGCGCCGTGGACGCGGCGGCGTTCACGGACGCCTACCGCCGCTACTGCTGGCCGACCGAAGGCCTTGAGGGCGTGCGTCTCGCGCCGTTCCAGATCCTGGCCGTCCAGGGCCGCAGCCTCGCCGCGCTCCCGCACGACGAACAGCTCGCCCTGATCGACCGCATGGTGGAGCACGACGGCACCGGCCTGCTGCAGACCACCCGCAGGCTGTATGTCGAGACCGGCGACGAGTCCTCGGTCCAGGCGGGCATCGACTGGTGGCTGGAGATGACCAACCGGGGCGGCGAGGGCATGGTCGTCAAGCCGGTCGAGGCGCTGGTCCGCGACGGGAAGGGCCGGATCGTGCAGCCCGGCATCAAGTGCCGCGGCCGGGAGTACCTCCGGATCATCTACGGCCCGGAGTACACCCGCCCCGACCACCTCGACAAGCTGCGCGGCCGCTTCCTCGGCCACAAGCGCTCGCTCGCGATCCGGGAGTACGCGCTCGGCCTTGAGGCCCTGGACCGCCTCGCGGCGGGCGAGCCGCTGTGGCGGGTCCACGAGGCGGTGTTCGCGGTCCTGGCCCTGGAGTCGGAGCCGGTGGACCCGCGGCTTTAGGCAACAGCGGGCGTCGGCCGCCCGGCAGGGGAAAGATGGACTCCATGGGATTCCATGTCGACTCCGAGGCCGGGCGGCTGCGCCGCGTGATCCTGCACCGTCCTGATCTGGAGCTCAAGCGGCTCACGCCGACCAACAAGGACGCGTTGCTCTTCGACGACGTCCTGTGGGTCCGCCGGGCCCGCCAGGAACACGACGGGTTCGCCGATGTGCTGCGCGACCGCGGGGTGGCCGTCCACCTCTTCGGCGACCTGCTCACCGAGGCCATGGACGTGCCGGGTGCGCGCCTCCTGGTCCTGGACCGCGTCTTCGACGAGAAGGAGTACGGGCCGCTGGCGACGGACCATCTGCGGGCCGCGTTCGAGACGATGCCGTCCGCCGAGCTCGCCGACGCGCTGATCGGCGGGATGACGAAGCGCGAGTTCCTGGAGCACCACCCCGAGCCGACGTCCGTGCGCTTCCACTGCATGGACCTGGACGACTTCCTGCTCGGCCCGCTGCCCAACCACCTCTTCACGCGCGACACCTCGGCGTGGATATACGACGGTGTCTCCATCAACGCGATGCGCTGGCCCGCGCGCCAGCGCGAGACCGTGCACTTCGAGGCGATCTACCGGCACCACCCGCTCTTCCGGGCCGAGGACTTCCATGTCTGGTCCCAGGGCCAGTCGGACTACCCCTCGACCATCGAGGGCGGCGACGTCCTGGTGATCGGCAGGGGAGCGGTCCTCATCGGCATGAGCGAGCGCACCACGCCGCAGGCCGTCGAGATGCTCGCGCACAAGCTCTTCGCGGCGGGCTCCGCGCAGACGATCGTGGCCCTGGACATGCCGAAGAGACGCGCGTTCATGCATCTCGACACGGTCATGACGATGGTCGACGCCGACACCTTCACGCAGTACGCGGGCCTGGGCATGCTCCGTTCGTACACGATCGAGCCGGGCGTCGACGGGCGGGAGCTGAAGGTCACCGACCATCCGCCCGAGCACATGCACCGGGCGATCGCGGCGGCCCTCGGCCTGAACGGGATCCGGGTCCTCACGGCCACCCAGGACGTGCACGCCGCCGAGCGCGAGCAGTGGGACGACGGCTGCAACGTACTGGCGGTCGAGCCGGGCGTCGTCGTGGCGTACGAACGGAACTCGACGACGAACACGCATCTGCGCAAGGAGGGCATCGAGGTGATCGAGATCCGCGGGAGCGAGCTGGGGCGCGGCCGGGGCGGGCCGCGGTGCATGAGCTGTCCGGTGCAGCGGGATGCCGTCGACTGAGGAGGTGACGGTGACGGTGGCGGGGCGGTGACGGTGGCGGGGGCAGGTCTGAATAGAAATGTGGAGCGTCGTATAGACTTCCAGTATCCCGGTCCCCGTACGCGTACCCCTGGAGCGCCATCATGGCCATCGACCTCACCGGCCGCCACTTCCTCAAGGAGCTGGACTTCACCGCCGAGGAGTTCCGCGGCCTGATCGATCTGGCCGCCGAGCTGAAGGCGGCCAAGAAGGCGGGGACCGAGACGCAGTCGCTGCGGGGCAGGAACATCGCGCTGATCTTCGAGAAGTCCTCCACGCGCACGCGCTGCTCCTTCGAGGTCGCGGCGGCGGACCAGGGCGCGTCGACGACGTACATCGACCCGGCCGGATCCCACATCGGCTCCAAGGAGTCCCCGAAGGACACCGCCCGGGTGCTCGGCCGGATGTTCGACGCCATCGAGTTCCGCGGCGACGCCCAGGCGACGGTCGAGGAGCTCGCCGCCCACGCGGGCGTGCCCGTCTACAACGGCCTGACCGACGACTGGCACCCCACCCAGATGCTCGCCGACGTGCTCACGATGACCGAGCACAGCACCAAGCCCCTCACCGGGATCACCTTCGCCTACCTCGGCGACGCCCGGTTCAACATGGGCAACTCGTACCTGATCACCGCCGCGCTGCTCGGCATGGACGTACGCATCGTCGCGCCCAAGGCCTACTGGCCCGCCGACGCGATCGTCGCCCAGGCGCGCAAGCTCGCCGAGACCAGCGGCGCGCGGATCACGCTCAGCGAGGACGTGACCGAGAGCGTCGCCGGCGCCGACTTCGTCGTGACCGACGTCTGGGTCTCCATGGGCGAGCCCAAGGAGGTCTGGGACGAGCGCATAGCCGCGCTCGCGCCGTACGCCGTGACCATGGACGTCCTGCGCGCGACGGGCAACGCCGACGTGAAGTTCCTGCACTGCCTCCCGGCCTTCCACGACCTGGGCACGGAGGTCGGGCGTGAGATCCACGCGCGGCACGGTCTAAGCTCTCTCGAGGTCACCGACGAGGTCTTCGAGTCGGCGCACTCCGTCGTCTTCGACGAGGCGGAGAACCGGCTCCACACGATCAAGGCGATCCTCGTCGCCACGCTCGCCTGACCTCTGAACCCTGATTCCTGAACGCGTCACAGCACGCACCACGCAGCACGCTCACACTGGTGGGGCCGGGGAACACCATCCCCCGGCCCCGCTTCTTTGCGGCACACCCCCGCCGCGACCCAGCACCACCGAAATGAGAACCACCGCATGCGCTCGACCGGTCCGGCAGGACTCCGCATCAAGTCCCCCGAACGCCTCGTCGCCGAATCGGGCGCCGACCTCGAAGGCCACGGCCTGAAGCGCACCATGGGCCTGTTCCAGCTGGTCTGCTTCGGCGTCGGCGCGATCGTCGGCACCGGCATCTTCGTCGGCCTCTCCGACAGCGTCGCCGAGGCGGGCCCCGCGGTCGCCGTCTCGTACTTCCTGGCCGCCGTGACCTGCATCTTCACCGCGTTCTCGTTCGCCGAGCTGGGCGGGGCGATCCCGGTCTCCGGCAGCTCGTACTCCTTCGCGTACGCCTCGCTCGGCGAGCGCACCGCGTTCCTCGTCGGGTGGTGCCTCCTCCTGGAGTACGGCGTCTCCGTGTCCGCAGTGGCGGTCGGCTGGAGCCAGTACCTCAACGAGCTGCTCGAAAGCCTCACCGGCTGGCACCTGCCCGACGCGCTCTCCTCGGGGCCCGGCGAGGGCGGTGTCGTGAATCTGCCCGCCGTCGTGGTGATCCTGCTCGCCGCGGTGCTGCTCGTGCGCGGCATCCGCGAGAGCGCGCGGGCGACGGCCGCCATGGCCATCCTCAAGATCGGGATCCTGCTGCTCTTCCTGGCCATCGCGTTCACCGCGTTCAAGGCCGGCAACCTCACCCCCTTCGCGGGCGCCGGAGCCTCCGGGATCACCGCGGGCGCCTCGCTCGCCTTCTTCTCCTTCATCGGCTTCGACGCGATCACCACGGCGGGCGAAGAGGTCAAGAACCCCCGCCGGAACATCCCGATCGCCATCCTGATCTGCATCGGCGTCGCCACGCTCCTCTACGTCGCCGTCGCCCTCGGAGCGATCGGCGCACTGGGCGCGGACGCGGTCGCCGACAAGCCCGCCGCGCTCTCGCTGGTCGTCAACCAGGTCACCGACTCGACGGTCGGCGGCGGCATCATCGCCTTCGGCGCGGTCGTGGCCATCGCCTCCGTCGTGCTCGCCGTGATGTACGGGCAGACCCGCATCCTGATGTCGATGTCCCGTGACGGGCTCATCCCGCGCGTCTTCGAGCGCGTCTCGCCGAAGACCTCGACGCCGGTCGCCAACACCTGGATCGTCGCGGCGGTCTTCGCCGTCCCCGCCGCCTTCTCGTCGCTCGACGTGGTGGTCAACCTGACGACGATCGGCACGCTGGCGATCATGGTCGCCGTGAACGTCGCGGTGCTCGCGCTGCGCCGCTCGGCCCCGGAACTGAAGCGCAGTTTCCGGGTGCCGCTCTATCCCGTGACCCCGGTCCTGGGCGTGGGTTTCTGCCTCTACCTGATCTGGGGCACGGGCTGGACGACATGGGTGCAGTTCGCCGTGTTCCTGGTCGTGGGCACCCTGGTGTACGCGCTGTACGGGCGACGTCACTCACGGCTCGGCCGGGCGGCCGACGCCGAGGCGGACGCGCCTACGCCGCAGGGAGCGTGAACCAGACCGCCTTGCCGGAGTCGGTGGGGCGGTGACCGCAGGACGAGCTGAGGGTGCGGATCAGGAGCAGTCCGCGCCCGTGCTCCTGCCAGGGGTCCGGCTCGCCCGGCGCTGACGGGTCGGTGAGGTCGCCGGGCGGCAGCGGGTTCGAGTCGTGGACCTCGACCTGGCAGCCGGTCGGCAGGAGCTCGATGACGAGCTCTATCGGGTCGTCCCCCGAGGTGTGCTCCACCGCGTTCGCCACCAGCTCGGCCGTGAGGAGCTCGGCGGTGTCGCTGTCGGCGGACGACTCGATCTCCGTGAGCGCGGTACGCACCAGCGCTCGGGCGATCGGTACGGCCGCGGTGGTGTGCGGCAGCGCGATGCGCCACGAGGCGGGAGCGGGAGGTTCGTGCAAGGCGGGTCCGATCAGGGCAGCAGGAGGTCCTGCTTTCAACCGTACGAATCTTAAGCGCTATGTCGACAGGGTCGACGGTAGGGCATGTCCCGGGACGTCCGGCCCTTGGGTGCTCCAGGTGAAAAGACGTGCATTTCGGGATTTCAGTTCCCGCAAGGGGCCTGTGGGGCCCGTGGGATTCCGCGGGAGAGGCCGCTCGTATCGCGCACTCGTGACGACAGTCACGGACAGGTGATAACTTCGAGAGGTAGACCGCCGCCGCCCCGACCGAGGAGGCCGCACGTCGTCATGAGTCCCTTCACCGGCTCCGCCCCCCGCACCCCCGACTGGCAGCACCTCCGCTTCGAGGTGGAGGACGGGGTCGCCACGGTCACCCTCGACCGCCCCGACAAACTGAACGCGCTCACCTTCGGTGCCTACGCCGACCTGCGCGATCTCCTGGCCGAGCTGTCCCGCGACAAGTCCGTGCGCGCCCTGGTGCTCGGCGGCGAGGGACGCGGCTTCTGCTCGGGCGGTGACGTCGACGAGATCATCGGCGCGACCCTCGGCATGGACACCGCGCAGCTGCTCGACTTCAACCGCATGACCGGACAGGTCGTACGGGCCGTCCGCGAGTGCCCCTTTCCGGTGATCGCCGCCGTGCACGGGGTGGCCGCGGGCGCCGGAGCCGTGCTCGCCCTCGCCGCGGACTTCCGCGTGGCGGATCCCTCGGCGCGGTTCGCCTTCCTCTTCACGCGGGTCGGCCTCTCGGGCGGTGACATGGGGGCCGCGTATCTCCTGCCGCGCGTCGTCGGCCTCGGCCACGCCACCCGGATCCTGATGCTGGGCGACCCCGTGCGCGCCCCCGAGGCCGAACGGATCGGTCTGATCAGCGAGTTGACCGACGAGGGCAAGGCCGCCGAGGCCGCGCAGACCTTGGCGCGCCGCCTCGCCGACGGGCCCGCCCTCGCGTACGCGCAGACCAAGGCACTGCTGACCTCCGAGCTCGACATGCCCCTGGCCGCGGCCGTGGAGATGGACGCCGCGACGCAGGCGCTCCTCATGACCGGCGAGGACTACAAGGAATTCCACGCGGCGTTCACGGAGAAGCGCCCGCCCAAGTGGCAGGGGCGCTGACGATGACGGCCACCGCGCAAGGCGCCGCGCACCGCATCGCCGTCATCGGAGGCGGCCCCGGCGGGCTCTATGCCGCGGCCCTCCTCAAGCGGCTCGACCCGCGGCGCGAGATCACCGTCTGGGAGCGCAACGCATCGGACGACACGTTCGGCTTCGGCGTCGTCCTCTCGGACGAGACGCTCGGCGGCATCGAGCACGCCGACCCCGTCGTGTACGCCGCGCTGCAGGCGGAGTTCGTGCGCTGGGACGACATCGACATCGTGCACCAGGGCAGCCGCCACACCTCGGGCGGGCACGGCTTCGCGGCACTCGGGCGACGCAGGCTGCTCGGCATCCTGCACGAGCGGTGCCAGGAACTCGGCGTCGACCTGCGCTTTCGTGCCGAGGCGCCCCCTGCGGCCGAGCTCTCGGCCGCGTACGACCTGGTGATCGCGGCGGACGGCGTGCACAGCCTCACGCGCGAGGCGCACGCCGAAGCCTTCGGGCCGAGCGTCGAGACGCACCGCTGCCGGTACATCTGGCTGGCGGCCGACTTCGCCTTCGACGCCTTCCGCTTCGAGATCGCCGAGACCGAGCACGGCGTGATGCAGCTGCACGGCTATCCGTTCTCCACTGCGGGGACCGGTGAGTCCACGGTCATCGTCGAGATGCGCGAAGAGGTGTGGGAGGCGGCCGGGTTCGCGGAGCTCGACGAGCGGGAGTCGACCGAGCGCTGCGCCAAGATCTTCGCCGACGCGCTCGACGGCCGGGCGCTGCGCGGCAACAAGTCCGCCTGGATCAACTTCCGCACGGTCGTCAACAAGCGCTGGTCGCACGGCAATACGGTCCTTCTCGGCGACGCCGCCCACACCGCGCACTTCTCCATCGGCTCCGGCACGAAGCTCGCCGTCGAGGACGCGCTCGCGCTCGCCGCCTGCCTGGAGGAGCGGCTTGGCATCCCCGAAGCCCTCGCCGCGTACGAGACGGAGCGCCGCCCCGTCGTCGAGTCCACGCAGCGCGCGGCCCGCGCGAGCCTGGAGTGGTTCGAGCGGCTCCCGGACTACCTCGGCCAGCCGCCGCGCCAGTTCGCGTTCAACCTGCTCACCCGCAGCCGCCGCGTCACCCACGACAACCTCCGCCTGCGCGACGCCCACTTCACCGAGTCCGTCGAGCGCGAATTCGGCTGCCCGGAGGGTACGCCGCCGATGTTCACGCCCTTTGCCCTGCGCGACCTCACCCTGCGCAACCGCGTGGTCGTGTCGCCCATGGACATGTACTCCGCGGTGGACGGCGTCCCCGGCGACTTCCACCTCGTCCACCTGGGCGCGCGGGCGCTCGGCGGCGCGGGCCTGGTCATGACCGAGATGGTGTGCGTCAGCGAGCGGGGCCGCATCACGCCGGGCTGCGCCGGGCTCTACACCGACGGGCAGGCCGAGGCCTGGCGCCGGATCACCGACTTCGCGCACGCGCAGGCGCCGGGCACCGCGATCGGCGTCCAGCTCGGGCACTCGGGCCGCAAGGGCTCGACGAAGCTGATGTGGGAGGGCATCGACGAACCCCTGGACGAGGGGAACTGGCCGCTCGTGGCCCCCTCGCCCCTCCCGTACAAGGCGAACAGTCAGCGCCCGCACGAGCTGGACCGGGCCGGACTCGACGCGATCCGCGAGCAGTTCGCCGCGGCGGCCCGGCGGGCCGACGACAGCGGATTCGACCTCCTGGAACTGCACTGTGCGCACGGCTATCTGCTGTCCGGGTTCCTCTCGCCGCTGACCAACCACCGGACGGACGAGTACGGCGGCTCACCGGAGAACCGGCTGCGCTTCCCCCTCGAAGTCTTCGACACGATCAGGGAGTTGTGGCCGGACGGCAAACCCATGACCGTCCGCATCTCGGCCACCGACTGGGCCGACGGCGGCACCACCGCGGACGACGCCGTCGGGATCGCCCGCGCCTTCGCCGCGCACGGAGCAGACGCGATCGACGTCTCGACGGGCCAGGTCGTATCCGACGAGCGCCCCGCGTACGGCCGCTCCTACCAGACCCCGTTCGCCGACCGCATCCGCAACGAAACCGGCGTCCCCGTGCTCACGGTCGGCGCCATCTCCTCCTGGGACGACGTCAACTCGCTGATCCTGGCGGGCCGTACGGACCTGTGCGCGCTCGCGCGCCCGCATCTGTACGACCCGCACTGGACGCTGCACGCGGCGGCCGAGCAGGGTTACGCGGGACCGGGGGTCAGCTGGCCGCAGCAGTACGGAGCGGGCAGCCGCCGACCGCAGACGGGACGCACGGATGCACCCAAGCCCCGCCTGAAACTGGGGAGTTGACGCTTCAGGAGGCTTCCTGCGTCACGAAGCGCCCGCCCGCGTCCCGCAGCCGCCCGTCGAGCGCCGCGAACACCTCGGCCGACCTGTCCCCGGGCCACCCGTCCGGGAGGAGTTCCCCGGGCAGCCCCGGATCCGCGTACGGCAGCCGGCGCCAGGAGTCCAGGGCCAGGAGGTAGTCGCGGTACGCCTCTTCGGGCGGGGTGTCCGTCCGTGCCTGCCAGGCCCTGAGCACCGGCTCGTGCCGGTCGAGGAACGCCTCGTGCTCCTTGGCGATCGAGGAGAGGTCCCACCAGCGGGCCACCGCGTCAGCCGTCGCCGCGAAGCCCAGGTGCTCGCCCCGGAACAGATCGACGTACGCGGCGAGCTGGAGACGCTCCAGGGTGTGCCGCGTCTCTTCATAGAGGTGCGCCGGGGCGATCCACACCCCGGGAGCCGCCGTTCCGAAGCCGAGTCCGGCCAGGCGGGAGCGGAGCACATGCCGCTTCTGGCGTTCCGACTCCGGTACCGAGAAGACGGCGAGCACCCAGCCGCCGTCCTGGCGCGCGGACGGGGGAGTGGCGTAGATGCGCCGGTCACCGTCCTCCAGGAGCTGCCGCGCGTCCGGCGACAGGGCGTACCCCGCCGCGCCCGTCGCCGTCCGCCCCGGGACGAGCAGCTCGCGCCGCTTGAGCCGGGACACGGACGAGCGCACGGAGGGGGCGTCCACGCCGACCGGGGCGAGGAGCCTGACCAGCTCGGCGACGGGCACCGGGCCGGGGGCCGCGCGCCCGTAGGCGCCGTAGAAGGTGACGATCAGGGACCGTGGAGTGTGCTGCTCGGACACGTGATCACTCTACGGGGCCCGGCTCCCGCAGCCGGAACCGTTGCAGCTTGCCTGTCGCGGTGCGCGGCAGCGCGTCCAGGTAGACGATCTCGCGCGGGCACTTGTACGGCACGAGCTCGCTCTTCACGAACTCGCGCAGCCGGTCCGGGTCCCGCTCCGTTCCCGGGCGCGGGACGACGTAGGCGACGACTGTCTGCCCGCGCAGCTCGTCGGGGCGCCCCACCACGGCCGTCTCCAGGACGTCCGGGTGGCGCAGGAGCGCCTCCTCGACCTCCGGGCCCGCGATGTTGTACCCGGCAGAGATGATCATGTCGTCCGCGCGGGCCACGTAGGTGAAGTAGCCGTCGGCGTCACGGACATACGTGTCGCCGGTGACGTTCCAGCCGTGGCGTACGTACTGAAGCTGCCGGTCGTCGCCCAGATACCGGCAGCCGACGGGGCCGCGCACGGCGAGCAGGCCCGGCTCCCCGTCCGGCACCGGGGCCCCCGAGCCGTCGACCACGCGCGCGTGCCAGCCCGGAACGGGGCGGCCCGTGGTGCCGGGCCGGATCGTCTCGTCCGCGGCGGAGATGAAGATGTGCAGGAGCTCGGTCGCGCCGATGCCGTTGATGATGCGAAGACCGGTGCGCTCGTGCCAGGCCTGCCAGGTGGCGGCCGGCAGGTTCTCGCCCGCCGACACGCACCGCCGCAGCGTGGAGATGTCGTGGGCGTCCGGCTCGCGCAGCTCGTCGAGCATGACGCGATAGGCGGTCGGCGCCGTGAAGAGCACGCTCACGCCGTGCTCGGCGATCGCGGGCAACAGCTGCTTGGGGCCCGCCTGTTCGAGCAGGAGCGACGAGGCGCCGAACCGCAGCGGGAAGATGACGAGCCCGCCGAGCCCGAAGGTGAAGCCGAGCGGGGGGCTGCCCGCGAACACGTCGTCGGGCCCCGGCTTCAGGACGTGGCGCGCGAAGGTGTCGGCGATGGCGAGCACGTCACTGTGGAAGTGCATGCAGCCCTTGGGACGCCCGGTGGTGCCGGACGTGAAGGCGATGAGGGCCACGTCGTCCGCCGCGGTGTCGACGGCCTCGTACACATCCGGCTGACGGGCGGCGCGGGCCAGCAGGTCGTCGTCCCCGTCCCCGCCGAAGGTGGTGACGGCGAGCCCCGGAATCCCGGCCTTGACCAGGTCGTCCACCACGCGGGCGTCGCACAGCGCGTGGCCGGCCTCCGCTATCTCGCACATGGTGGCCAGCTCGTGCGAGCGCTGTTGGGCCAGGACGGTGACCGCGACCGCGCCCGCCTTCATCACCGCGAGCCAGCAGGCCGCGAGCCAGGGTGTGGTGGGGCCGCGCAGCAGGACGCGCTGGCCGGGCCGGACGTCGAGTTCGCGGGTCAGGACGTGCGCGATCCGGTCGACGTGCCGCTGCAGCTCGCCGTACGTCCACACGTCGCCGGAGCCCGCACGGAAGGCGGGCCTGTCGGGGCCGAGCCGCTCCACCGTCCGGTCGAGGAGCTCGGCGCCGCAGTTGAGGCGGTCGGCGTAATGCAGTTCGGGCCGGTCGCGGACCAGCGCCGGCCACTGCTCCGGCGGCGGGAGATGCTCCCGGGCGAAGGTGTCGACGTGAGCTGATGGGTGGAGTCGGAGTGCACTCTTGGCGTCCACAGCGGGTCGCCCCCTTGCCGTTCGGGCTTGTGGTGAGCTCGCACAACGAGCGTATCGTGATGGTGACGACAGTCAACGGTGCGCGATAGAGGAGGGGCCCGGCATGACGGCATTCTCGCTCAATCCGGAACAAACCGCCTGGTGTGCGGAGCTGCGCACCCTCGCCGGCGAGCGGCTGCGCCCGCTGGCGGAGAAGGGCGAGCCGGGCCGGGTGAACCGCCCGCTGGTGGAGGCGCTGGGGGAACTCGGCCTCCTCGACCGCCTGTTCGCGGGGGAGGGGGCGGGCGAGAGGGTGGGCGCGTCCGGTGCCTCCTCCGCCTCGCGGACCCCGCACGCCACATCGGGCGCTCTGGGCCTCTGCCTCCTGCGCGAGTCACTCGCCTACGCCTGTACGGAGGCCGAGACCGCGCTGGCCCTGCAGGGGCTCGGGGCGCACCCCGTCGCCGCCTACGGCTCCGCGCGCCAGCGCGAGCAGTGGCTGGCCCCCGCCCGCACGGGGCACGCCGTCGCCGCCTTCGCGCTCTCCGAGCCCGGCGCGGGCTCGGACGCCGCCGCGCTTGCCCTGGACGCGGCACCGGACGGCCCCTCCTCCTGGCGGCTCACCGGTGAGAAGTGCTGGATCTCGAACGCCCCCGAGGCCGACTTCTACACCGTCTTCGCCCGTACGACCCCCGGCGCGGGCGCCCGCGGCGTCACCGCCTTCCTCGTGCCCGCCGATCGCGCGGGCCTCACCGGCACCCCCCTGGACATGCTCTCCCCGCACCCGATCGGTGCCCTCGCCTTCGACGGCCTGACCGTCACGGGCGACGACGTACTCGGCGAGGTCGACCGCGGTTTCCGCGTCGCCATGACCACCCTCAACCGCTTCCGCCCCAGCGTCGGCGCCTTCGCGGTCGGCATGGCGGCCGCGGCGCTCGACGCGACGCTCGCGCACACCGCCGAACGGGACGCGTTCGGCGGCAAGTTGAAGGATCTGCAGGCGGTGGCCCACCAGGTCGCGGAGATGGCCACGCGCACCGAGGCGGCCCGCCTCCTGGTGCACGCGGCAGCGGCGGCGTACGACCGCGGCGAACCGGACATCGCCCGACGCGCCGCCATGGCCAAGCTGATGGCCACGGAGACGGCGCAGTACGTCGTCGACGCCGCGGTCCAGCTGCACGGCGCGCGCGCCCTTCAACGTGGCCACCTGCTGGAGCACCTCTACCGCGAGGTGCGTGCGCCCCGCATCTACGAAGGCGCGAGCGAGGTCCAACGCACCATCATCGCCAAGGAGTTGTACGCCGAGCAGTCGGCGGCACCGTCCTCCCCGCAGTCCGTCCCGCATGCTGTACCGCAATCCGCCCCGCAGTCCACCACCCGTGAGGAGCCCTCCGTATGAGCCTCGAACGCGTCAACCCCGTTGAACTCTCCCCGCCCACCGGCTTCTCGCACGCCGTCACCGCGACCGGCGGGCGTCTCGTCTTCCTCGCGGGCCAGACCGCGCTCGACGCCGAAGGGAAGGTCAACGGCACCACCCTGCCCGAGCAGTTCGAGCTGGCGCTGACCAATCTCCTCACCGCCCTGCGCCACGCGGGCGGCACCCCCGCCGATCTCGCCCGCGTCACGGTATACGCCACGGACGTCGCCGACTACCGCACCCAGGCCCCCCAACTCGGCAGGATCTGGAAGAAGTTGGCGGGCCGCGACTACCCCGCCATGGCGGTGATCGGCGCAGTCCGCCTCTGGGACGAGGAGTGCCTCGTGGAGCTGGAGGGGGTGGCGGTGCTCGACTGACCCGCATAGCGTCAGGTCCACCATCGGCGAGGAAACGGGGCCGCGGCCATGGCGCGGATCGAGCTCACCGCAGGACCGGTCGAGTACGAGGACACGGGAGGCACGGGCACTCCGCTCGTCCTCCTGCACGGTCTCGTCCAGGACGGCAGCGTATGGCGCCATGTCGTCGAGGAGCTGGGCGAGGAGTTCCGCTGCCTGGTGCCGACCCTCCCGTACGGCAGCCACCGCGTGCCGCTGAAACCGGGCGCCGAGCTGACGCCGCGGACCATGGCCCGGCTGATCGGCGAGTTCGCCGACGCGCTGGAGCTCGGCGACGACGCCGTCTTCGTCGAGAACGACGCCGGGCGGCTCCAGCAGCTGGCGGCCGAGCGCCCCGACCGCGTCGGCCGGATGGTCATCGCGGGCTGCGAGGCCTTCGACAACTACCCGCCGCGCGCGGGCGGCAAGATGATGGACGCCGCCGCACGCGTCCCCGGCGGCATCGCGCTCCTGGTCCGCATCCTCTCCGTCCGCGCCCTGCGCCGCGTCCCGGGCACGGGGTACGCGGTCATGGCACACCGCCCGGTCCCGCACGACCTGATCGACCGCTGGCTCGAACCCCTGCTCACCGAACCCGAGGCCCGCGCGGTCCTGGTCCGCTATCTGCGCTCCGCGCGCAAGTCGGAGATGGCGGAAGCGGCGGAGCGCCTGCGCACGTACGACAGGCCCGCCCTCGTCGTCTGGGGCAGGCAGGACAAGATGATGCCCCCCGAACACGGCCGCAGATTCGCCGAGTTGCTCCCCAAGAGCCGCCTGGTGGAGCTGGACGACTGCCGCACTCTGATCCCGCTGGACCGCCCGGACGGGCTGGCGGCGGCGATCCGGGAGTTCGTGGCAAGCACCTGAGGGGTCCCCTGAAGTGCGGTCATGGACCCGCGGGCCGGTGGGGGCTGGTCCCGCGGTTCCCCGCGCCCCTTACGGGGCGCGGACCTCAGCCCCGCCCCGCGAACCTCGTCGTGGCGAACGCGGCCTTGTCCCGTGACGACGTGCCGTCCGTGATCCACCAGTGCGTGGGGTTCTCGCCGTACAGACCGAAGAGCGTGCCCCTGCCCCAGTTCAGAATCAGCTCCTCCTTGCCGTCGGCGTCGAAATCGGCGGCGGCGTACGGGCGCGCGTGGCGCCACTTGGCCGGGGTCTTCTTGCCGCTCGCGCGGGCGGGCCCCTCTCTCAGGACCTTCGTCCGCTTCTCGCCCTCGATCAGGAGCGCGCCCGCGTTCGTGGCCACGACGATGGCGTCCTTGCCGTCGCCGTCCGGGTCCGCGGAGGTGTAACCGCCGGGCCCGTAGCCGGAGTTGCGGCTCTCCGGGATCTTGTACGTGACCGGGTCGCCGCCCTTGCCGGGGTAGACCGCGAGTGAGGAGACCGTCTCCGGCTCCTCCTCCGTGTCCGGCTCGTCGTTGCGGCTGCCGTCGTCGCCGATGGCCAGATCCCGGGCGCCGTCGCCGTCGTAGTCGCCGAACGCCACCGCGTTGCCCTTGCGCAGCTCGACGGAGGTGCGGGAGAGGCCGCTTCTGTCGCGCGCCGGATAGAGGATCCCGTCTGCCTGCTCGCCGTCGTCGCCCTCGTGGACGAGGAGACCGGTCGCGTGCGGCTCGCCCGACGGGTCGATGTCGTCCGCGGCGAGCCAGGCTCCCCTGCCCGGCCGGGTGTCGGTGCGGGCCGGGGCGCCGGTGCGGGCGAAGGGACCGTACAGAAGGACCACGGACCCGTCCTGCCGGAGCGCCGCGATGTCGTGGTGGCCGTCCCCGTCGAAGTCGCCCCGCTGGGGGCCGGTCAGATCCACCCCCGGGCCGCCCGCCGGTATCGGGATCCGGGCCGCCTCGGCATCGGTCTTGGGACCGCTGGGGCCACCCCAGTCCACGACCGGCCGCTGCCGCTCCTCGTACCAGCCGCCCTTGGACTCTTCCTCCGGCACCTTCTCGGTGATCGTGGTGACGAAGTCGGGATAGCCGTCGCCGTCCAGGTCGGCGGTGGTGACGGTGCCGGGCGCGTAGTCGTACACGGCGTGCGTCGACGGATCGAGCCCCTTGGCGGAGCCGAAGACGACGCCGGTCGCGCCCTGTCCGTTCTCGCTGAGGGGGGCCAGGGGCACCAGCAGATCGCGGTGCCCGTCCCCGTTGATGTCGTCCGGGTCCTTGGAGCCCTTCCCGCCGGAGGGCACCGGACGGGACGCCGTCGGGGTCGACACGGGGTTGTCGTCACCCTTGGACGACCTTCCGCTGTCGCCCTTCTCGCCGCACCCCGCCGCGAGCAGGGCCAGCGAGGCACAGAGCACGACGAGGGCGCGTGTGCCGGGGACAAGGGTGCGATCTGCCATGCACCCACCCCAACACCGCGCCCTCGTACACCTCCAGGGACGACCGGTGATCGTTGCCCAGTCGTAGCGGGAGAGCCGCGCGGCGGGACCCGCTTGGTCCGCTTGGACCCGCTTGGACCTGCTCTAGATGTCTCGGAACGTCTCGATCTGCGCGCCCACCGAGTTGAGGCGCTCGGCCAGCTCCTCGTACCCGCGGTTGATCACGTACACATTGCGCAGGACGGACGTGCCCTCGGCGGCCATCATCGCGAGCAGCACGACCACGGCCGGCCGCAGCGCGGGCGGGCACATCATCTCGGCGGCGCGCCAGCGGGTCGGGCCCTCCACCAACACGCGGTGCGGGTCGAGGAGTTGGAGGCGCCCGCCGAGGCGGTTCAGGTCGGTCAGATAGATCGCGCGGTTGTCGTAGACCCAGTCGTGGATCAGCGTCTTGCCCTGCGCCGCCGCCGCGATGGCCGCGAAGAAGGGGACGTTGTCGATGTTCAGGCCGGGGAACGGCATCGGGTGGATCTTGTCGATCGGCGCCTCCAGCTTGGAGGGCCGGACGGTGAGGTCGATCAGGCGCGTACGGCCGTTGTCGGCGAAGTACTCCGCCGTGCGGTCGTGGTCGAGCCCCATCTCCTCCAGGACCGCGAGCTCGATCTCCAGGAACTCGATCGGGACGCGCTTGACCGTCAGCTCGGACTCCGTGACGACCGCCGCGGCGAGCAGGCTCATCGCCTCGACCGGGTCCTCGGAGGGGGAGTAGTCGACGTCGACGTCGATGGTGGGGACGCCGTGCACGGTGAGGGTGGTCGTGCCGATGCCCTCGACCTTCACGCCGAGCGCCTCCAGGAAGAAGCACAGGTCCTGGACCATGTAGTTCGACGAGGCGTTGCGGATGACGGTCGTGCAGTCGCTGCGCGCCGCGGCGAGCAGGGCGTTCTCGGTCACGGTGTCGCCGCGCTCGGTCAGCACGATCGGGCGGTCCGGTACGACGTCACGCGCGACCTCGGCGTGATAGAGCCCCTCGGTCGCGGCGATGTCGAGCCCGAAGCGGCGCAGCGCGATCATGTGCGGCTCGATCGTGCGGGTGCCGAGGTCGCAACCGCCCGCGTACGGCAGCTTGAAGCGGTCCATGCGGTGGAGCAGCGGACCCAGGAACATGATGATCGAGCGGGTCCGGATGGCGGCCTCCGCGTCGATCGCCTCCATGTCGAGTTTGGCGGGCGGCACGATCTCCAGGTCGACCCCGTCGTTGATCCAACGGGTGCGGACGCCGATGGAGCCGAGCACTTCGAGGAGGCGGTAGACCTCCTCGATGCGCGCCACGCGGCGCAGCACCGTGCGTCCCTTGTTGAGCAGGGAGGCGCAGAGCAGCGCCACGCAGGCGTTCTTGCTCGTCTTGACGTCGATGGAGCCGGAGAGGCGGCGGTTGCCGACGACGCGCAGATGCATCGGCCCGGCATACCCGAGGGAGACGATCTCGCTGTCCAGCGCTTCGCCGATACGGGCGATCATCTCAAGGCTGATGTTCTGGTTGCCGCGCTCGATGCGGTTCACGGCGCTCTGACTTGTGTTGAGCGCCTCGGCAAGCTGCGACTGCGTCCAGCCCCTGTGCTGACGGGCGTCGCGGATGAGCTTGCCGATACGTACGAGGTAATCGTCTGCCATGTTCCGCAGGTTATCTCAGATATGAGATGACGCACGAGCTGGGGTAGGCCATACGTGAAACGTCCGATTCAGTACGGAAGTTCCCGTACGTCGTTTCCGTACGCCACGTGCCCGTACCGGGTCAGCCGCATCCGCACGAGGCGTGCCGCCCACCGTGCACCGCGGCCTGCGCCGTGGGCCGGGGCCCGGCCGCCGCGCGCGTCACCCGGGCGGCTGCCGCGCGCCCGGCCGACGATTCGGCGTCATGCACCACTGTGCCTCCGGTCAACGTCAGACGCACTTCGGCAGAGCTGATATCGGCCACCGGACACCGCGTCACATCGCGGTCGAGCAGCACCAGATCGGCCGACTTGCCCCGTTCGACGGTTCCGGTGAGATGGTCCATACGGAGCTGACGCGCCGTGCCGAGGGTGTGCATGAGCAGGGCGGACGAGCGGCTCAGACCTTCCTGCTCGCGGTACAGGTCACCTTCTGCCTCTTCTCCCTCGGCCCCGAACCGGTCGACGGAGGTGCGCACCTGGTTCCACACCTGGAGCGGATCGACAGGCCAGTCCGAGCCACCGGAGAGCCGCGCCCCGTGCCGCTCAAGGCTGCGCGCCGGGTACTGCCAACGGTGGCGCGCGGCACCGATGTAGGGCAGCAGGGCGTCCATGGTCCAGGTGTTGCGGGTGGCCCACTGGAGCTGCATGCAGGGGATGACGCCGAGCTGGGCGAAGCGCGGCAGGTCGGCGGGGTCGACGACCTGGAGATGGGCCGTGGTGTTGCGCAGGCCGCGCACGCCGGTCGTGCGCAGGGCGTACGCGTACGCGTCGAGCGAGGTGCGGACCGCGCGGTCGCCGATGGCGTGCGCGTGCATCTGCCAGCCGTCCTTGTTGAAGGCGGCCGTGAGCCTGCCGTAGTCCGCGGCGGACACGTACAGCTCGCCGCGGTGGTCGGTCGGCTTCCCGTCCTCGTCCAGATAGGGCTTGAGCAGCGCGGCGGTCTGGGCGGGGTACTCGATGACCCCGTCGAGGAAGACCTTCACCGTGCCGAACCGGAGCCCGCGCACACCGCCGAACGTGTCACGAAGACCGCGCGCGAAGGCGAGGGCCGCGGCCGGGTCCTTCGTCTTGTCGGTGTCGATGCGCAGGGCGGGCACGATGCGCTGCGGCAGCTTCCCGCTCTCGGAGAGTGCTTTGTAGAGGGCCAACTCGCCCTTGCCGACGACGGCCTCCATGAAGGTGGTGATCCCCGACGCGGCGGCCTCGGCGAGGGTCTTCGCGGCGGCGGCGACGAGCTGCTCCTGGTCGGGCTCGGGGATGTGCCGGGTGACGAGCGGCTGTGCGTCGTCCTTGAGCACGCCGGTCGGCTTGCCGTCCGAGCCCTTGACGATCTTGCCGCCGACCGGGTCGGGCGTCGATGCGGTGATGCCCGCGATGTCGAGGGCGCGCTGGTTGACCCAGATGTTGTGCCCGTCGCCGCCGCGCAGGGCGATGGGCCGCCGGGTCGGCAGGGCATCGAGCATGGAGTGGTGCGGAGCGGTCCCTTGCGGCAGCAGCCCCACGGGGTTCCAGTCCTCCACGACCAGCCAACCGTCGGGCTCCTGATCGGCGGAGTCCTTCAGGAAGTCCGTCAGGGTCTTCTGCAGGTCGGCGACGGTCTGTTCGGCACCGGCAAGGGACGGCTTCAGCGAGCGGCTCGCGGCGTCCATCGGGTGGGCGTGCCCGTCGTGGATCCCGCTCATGAGGGTGCCGCCACGCGCGTCGACGACTTCGGTGTCCCGCCCGATGAACCGCTTGAGCGCGCCGTCGCTCCCGACGGCGAGGATCCGCCCGTCCCGCCCGACGGCGACGGCCTCCGCGCGGGAGTGCCCCCGGGTGCCGGTGAAGACACGGGCGTTGTGCACGACGAGGGAGGCGGAGCGGCGGGGCGATGCGGTGGCGGTGGGCGCACCCACGGCGGTGAGCAGCCCGGCGGCCCCGGCGGAGGCGAGCAGTCCGCGCCGGGAGAGGGGAGTGGGGAGGGGAGTGAGGTGCGGGGAAGGCATGAGCGACTCCTGAGGGCGGCCCGGCCCCGGACGCGCGCGATGTGTCGCGGGGTAATCGGACGGGTGGGCGGGAAAGATCCGCCGCGAAGCGGCGGCACAAAGACTCGCCGCGTAACCCGTTAACCAGAACCCACCCGCCACGACGGAATCCGTACGATGTCCCCCGTGCCAAGGCCAACCCTCGCCGACATAGCCCGCGCAGCGGAGGTATCGACCGCGACGGTCTCCCACGCCCTGAACGGCACGGGCCGCGTGGGCGAGTCCACCCGCCGCCGGGTACGCGAGGCAGCCACGGCCCTGGGCTACGGCGCACCCCAGGCCCCGCGCACGCGGATACTCGGAGTAGCCGTCACCACGTACCCCCGAGCCTGGAACTACACGGAAGTCGCCTACTTCTCCCGGGCCATCACCGCCGCCACCGCCACGGCCCACGCCCGCGGCTACGCCCTCACCACGCTCCCCGCGGACCGCGTGACGGAGGACACCTGGCACAGCATCGCTGTGGACGGAATGCTCGTCATGGACAGCCCGCGAGGCGACCCCATGGTCCGTGCCCTGCGCGCCCGCGGCATCCCGCTCGTCTTCGACGGCGTCCCCGGCGACGTACGCCCCGGGGATCACTGGGTGGACAACGACCACGTGGCGACCACCCGCGAGGTCCTCGACCACCTCACGGCCTCCGGCGCGACCCGCATCGCGCTGCAGTCGGGCGACGGCGACGAGCACTACGCGCGCGTGGTGACCGAGACGTACGTCGCCTGGTGCGCCGAGCACGCGGTGTCCCCGCTGGTGGTCCCCTTCATCGCGTACGACGATGAAGGTCACGCCTTCGACGAGGTGCTCGGACGGATCGACGCCGTCCACGCCGCCTATGACCCCGGCGGCCGCCAGCTCCTCGCCGCGGCGGCCCGGCACGGGCTGCGCGTCCCGGACGATCTGCTGCTCGTCTGTGCGAGCGAGGATCCGGGGTACGCGGAGACCGAGCCGCCTGTCACCACGGTGACCCTCGACCCGGAGCGCACGGCCCGCACGGCGGTGGCGCTCCTGGTCGACCTGATCGAAAAAGGGCAGCCCGATACGCCCCGGCCGGTCATGGTCCCGGCGGGCGTGAGGCAGCGCACCTCGTCGCGACGCCGGGTGATGTACTAGAGTTATCTCGACATCGAGATATCTGCCGAGGCGCACCAGAAGCCGCCACCCGGTAAGGGTTACCTAACTAAGCCTTACCTTAGCGGATCGACGAGGAGTCGTGGCGGCAGGATGTGACGGAAACGCGCACATATATGAAGGAGACTGTCGTGTCGGCGAACAGCTTCGACGCCCGCAGCACGCTGCGCGTGGGCGACGAGTCGTACGAGATCTTCAAGCTGGACAAGGTCGAGGGCTCCGAGCGCCTCCCTTACAGCTTGAAGGTGCTGCTGGAGAACCTGCTCCGCACCGAGGACGGCGCGAACATCACCGCCGACCACATCCGTGCGATCGGCTCCTGGGACTCCCAGGCCCAGCCCTCGCAGGAGATCCAGTTCACGCCGGCCCGCGTGATCATGCAGGACTTCACCGGCGTGCCCTGCGTCGTCGACCTCGCCACCATGCGTGAGGCCGTCAAGGAGCTCGGCGGCGACGCGGACAAGGTCAACCCGCTCTCCCCGGCCGAGCTGGTCATCGACCACTCCGTCATCGCCGACAAGTTCGGCACGGCGGACGCCTTCGGCCAGAACGTCGAGCTGGAGTACGGCCGCAACAAGGAGCGCTACCAGTTCCTGCGCTGGGGCCAGACCGCCTTCGACGACTTCAAGGTCGTCCCCCCGGGCACCGGCATCGTCCACCAGGTGAACATCGAGAAGCTGGCCCGTACGGTCATGACCCGTAACGGCCAGGCCTACCCCGACACCCTGGTCGGCACCGACTCGCACACCACGATGGTCAACGGCTTGGGCGTCCTCGGCTGGGGCGTCGGCGGCATCGAGGCCGAGGCCGCGATGCTCGGCCAGCCGGTCTCCATGCTCATCCCGCGCGTCGTCGGCTTCAAGCTGACCGGTGAGCTGCCCGCGGGCACCACCGCCACGGACCTCGTCCTCACGATCACCGAGATGCTGCGCAAGCACGGCGTCGTCGGCAAGTTCGTCGAGTTCTACGGCGAGGGCGTCGCCGCCACCTCGCTCGCCAACCGCGCCACCATCGGCAACATGTCGCCGGAGTTCGGCTCCACCGCCGCGATCTTCCCGATCGACGACGAGACGCTGAAGTACCTCCGCCTGACCGGCCGTGACGCGCAGCAGGTCGCGCTCGTCGAGGCGTACGCCAAGGAGCAGGGCCTCTGGCTCGACCCGGCCGCCGAGCCCGACTTCTCCGAGAAGCTGGAGCTCGACCTCTCCACGGTCGTCCCCTCCATCGCCGGCCCGAAGCGCCCGCAGGACCGCATCGTCCTCGCCAACGCCGCGCAGCAGTTCGCGCTCGACGTACGCAACTACGTCGAGGACGACGACGAGGCGGGCAAGGAGTCCTTCCCGGCCTCCGACGCCCCGGCCTCCTCGAACGGCGTTCCCTCGCGTCCGACCACCGTCACCGCCCCCGACGGCTCGACGTACGAGATCGACCACGGCGCCGTCACCGTCGCCGCGATCACCTCCTGCACCAACACCTCGAACCCGTACGTGATGGTCGCCGCCGCGCTCGTCGCGAAGAAGGCCGTGGAGAAGGGCCTGACCCGCAAGCCGTGGGTCAAGACCACCCTCGCCCCGGGTTCCAAGGTCGTCACCGACTACTTCGACAAGGCGGGGCTCACCCCCTACCTCGACAAGGTCGGCTTCAACCTCGTCGGCTACGGCTGCACCACCTGCATCGGCAACTCGGGCCCGCTGCCCGAGGAGGTCTCCAAGGCGGTCAACGAGCACGACCTGGCCGTGACGTCCGTCCTCTCCGGCAACCGGAACTTCGAGGGCCGCATCAACCCCGACGTCAAGATGAACTACCTGGCGTCCCCGCCGCTGGTCGTCGCGTACGCCCTCGCGGGTTCGATGAAGGTGGACATCACCAAGGATGCGCTCGGTGTCGACCAGGAAGGCAAGCCCGTCTTCCTCGCGGACATCTGGCCGACCGAGGCCGAGGTGAACGACGTCGTCGCCAACTCCATCGGCGAGGACATGTTCAACAAGTCCTACCAGGACGTCTTCGCGGGCGACGCCCAGTGGCAGGCGCTCTCGATCCCGACCGGCAACACCTTCGAGTGGGACCCGCAGTCGACGTACGTCCGTAAGCCCCCTTACTTCGAGGGCATGACGATGGAGACCACCCCGGTCTCCGACATCACGGGCGCCCGCGTCCTGGCCAAGCTGGGCGACTCGGTCACCACCGACCACATCTCCCCGGCCGGTGCGATCAAGGCCGACACCCCGGCCGGCAAGTACCTCACGGAGCACGGCGTCGAGCGTCGCGACTTCAACTCCTACGGCTCGCGCCGAGGCAACCACGAGGTCATGATCCGCGGCACGTTCGCCAACATCCGCCTGCGCAACCAGCTCGCGCCGGGCACCGAGGGCGGCTTCACGCGCGACTTCACCCAGGCTGACGGACCGGTGTCGTTCATCTACGACGCCTCGCGCAACTACATCGAGCAGGGCACCCCGCTCGTCATCCTGGGCGGCAAGGAGTACGGCTCCGGCTCGTCCCGCGACTGGGCCGCCAAGGGCACCGCGCTGCTCGGCGTCAAGGCCGTCATCACCGAGTCGTACGAGCGCATCCACCGCTCGAACCTCATCGGCATGGGCGTCCTGCCGCTGCAGTTCCCCGAGGGCCAGTCCGCCGACTCCCTCGGCCTGACCGGTGAGGAGACCTTCTCCTTCGCCGGCGTCACCGAGCTGAACGAGGGCCGTACGCCCCGCACGGTCAAGGTCACGACCGACACCGGCGTGGAGTTCGACGCGGTCGTCCGCATCGACACCCCCGGTGAGGCCGACTACTACCGCAACGGCGGCATCATGCAGTACGTGCTGCGCTCGCTGATCCGCAAGTAGGCCTCAGCGGCAAGCAGTTGAGGGCCGCACCCCCGTTTCGGCGGGGGTGCGGCCCTCGTGCTCTGTCCGCGGGCGTGTCCTACCGCTGCGGCCAGCCGCCGTACGGGACCGTGATCAGTTCCATGGCGTGGCCCGCCGGGTCCAGGAAGTAGACCCCTCGGCCGCCGTCGTTGGTGTTGAACTCGCCCGGCAGCTTCTGTTGCGGGTCCGCCCAGTGATCGATGCCGCGTTCCGAGATCTTCTCGTACGCCGCCTCGAACTCCTCCTCGGAGACGAGGAAGGCGTAGTGCTGCGGGGTGATCTTGTCCGCGGGGATGGTCGCGAAGTCCAGGGTGACTCCGTTGGTCAGGGCCACCGCGATGAACGGGCCCCACTCCGAGGTGATCTCAAGGCCCAGCAGGTCCGCGAAGAAGTCGGCGGACTCCCGGTTGTCCCGGGCGTGGATGATCGTGTGGTTCAGCTCGACTGACAAGGAATGCCTCCAGAAGGCATCTCCTGACACCTCCATGCCTCACCCAGCCGGTGACCGACACGCGATGTCGCCGTCGATCTTAGCCACGGCGACCTCGCGCTGTCACCCTTCTTCCCAGCCGACACTGCCGACACCCGTGCCGGCGATGCAGCGGGCACTCGACACGTCGGACGCGCCCGGCTTCAGCGTCTTCCACTCTCCGGCGGTGTCGGGCCACTCCCCGCAGACCACCGTGACGCGGAAGGCCGTCACGACACCGGTGTTGTTGGTGCAGTGCGCGTGACCCCAGTAACCGTCGGTGTCCGTGGTGCAGCTGAGGACATTGGCCGCCGCGGCCGGTTCCTGCTGTGCCGCCGCCGCGCCCGGCGCGACGGCGAACACCGGCAGTACGGCGGCCGCCACCGCCGCGAGCTTGAGGGCGAGCCCGGTGAGGCGGCGAGGCTTGTCGTTGTTCATGGGTGGGTCTCCTTCGGGATTTCCGTGGCGGTGCACCGGACGTGCGCCGCTTCTTCCACTGCTGTGATGTTTGCGAGGAGCCCTCTCGTGCCGGTCACTCGATGGTCACTCGACACTCACCCCTCGTGCTGGAATGATGACTCTGGGTTACGGGGGTGAGGATCACGGAGTTCGAGTACAGGCTTCTGGGGCCGCTTGAAGTGCTGTCCGGCGGCAGGCCCGTGGAGATGCGGGCAGCCAAGCAGCGGGCCCTTCTGGCGTCACTCCTGGTGGACGCCAACAAGGTCGTTCCCACCGACACCCTGATCGCCAGACTGTGGGAGGACGAACCGCCGGACGGCGCCCGCAACGCCCTGCAGAATTACGTGCTCCGGCTGCGCCGCACGCTGAGTGGTCCGTCCGGCGGGCCGATCCGCACCTGCGCCGACGGCTATCTCATCGACGTGCCCGACGAGGCCCTGGACCTGCACCGGTTCGACGCCCTGGTCACCCGCGCCCGGTCCGCCGCGGCGGCGCAGGCTGCGGAGAGGGCTTCGGCGCTGCTCGGCGAGGCCCTTGCGCTGTGGCGCGGAGAGCCGTTCGCTGACGTTCCGTCGGAGCGGCTGCGCCTTGACGTCGCCCCCGCGCTGGACGAACGCCGCCTCGGCGCCCTGGAGTTGCGCACCGACGCCGATTTCCAGCTCGGACGGCACACGGACGTACTGCCGCGCCTGCGCGAACTCACCGACGCCCACCCGCTGCAGGAGCGCTTCTGGGCGCAGCGCATGCTGGCCCTCTACCGCTCCGGCCGGCAGAGCGAAGCCCTGGAGTGCTACAGGACCGTCGGCGCGCTGCTGAGCGAGGAGCTGGGCGTCAGCCCTGGCCCGGAGCTGTGGCAGCTCCATCAGCGGGTGCTCACCGCGGACCCCTCCCTGACCACGCCCTCGTCGCCGCGGGGCCCACGCGCCGAGGGCAATCTGCCCGCCGAGACGACGACGTTCATCGGCCGGGAGAGCATGCTCCGCAGGACGCGGAAGCTCCTGGAGAACGCCCGCCTCGTCACGCTCACCGGGCCGGGCGGAGTCGGCAAGACGCGCCTCGCGCTGCGCGCGGCGGCCGAGGCCTCCTGGGCCTTCCCGCACGGGGCATGGCTCGCCGACCTCGCACCGCTGACCGAACCGCAGCTCCTGGACCGCGCGGTCGCCGAGGCGCTCGGCATCCCCGACCAGTCACTGCGCCCCGGCACGGAGGTGCTCGTCGAGCACCTGCGGGAACGGCAGTTGCTGCTCGTCCTCGACAACTGCGAGCACGTCGCCGATGCGGCCGGCCAGCTCCTGAGTACGCTCCTGGCGGCGGCCCCAGGCCTGCGCGTGCTGGCCACCAGCCGCCAGGGGCTGCGCGTGCCCGGCGAGTATCTGCTGCCCGTACCGCCGTTGGCCGTCCCGCACGACCGGGGCGCACCACCGGTGGCCGCGCGCTGTGAAGCCGTGCGGTTGCTGGCCGACCGCGCCGAGGCCTGCGCCCCGCACTTCCGGATCACCGGACGCAACGAAGAAGCCGTGGGTCGCCTGTGCCGCCGCCTGGACGGCATTCCGCTGGCGATCGAGCTGGCCGCCGTGCGTCTCGGCGCGCTCTCGGCCGAGGAGATCCTGGAGCGCCTCGACGACCGGTTCCGGCTCCTCTCCCACACCGGGAAGCCCACAGGACCCCGGCATCAGCGCACCCTGCGCGGCGTCGTCGACTGGAGCCACGACCTGTGCGACGAGCGCGAGCAGAGGCTGTGGGCAGAGGTGTCGGTGTTCTCCGGCGGCTTCGACCTCGCGGCGGCCGAGGCCGTGTGTCCGGGCGAGGACACCCACCGCGAGGACATCGTGGACGTCCTCGCCGCCCTGGTGCACAAGTCGGTGCTCACCGTCGACACCACCGGCCCCCGAGCCAGGTACCGCATGCTGGAGACCCTGCGCCAGTACGGGCAGTGCAGGCTCCAGGAGCTCGGCAGGGACATCCCGCTGCGGCGGCGCCACTGCGCGTACTACGCGGACATGACCGCACGGGCGGCGGAGCGGTGGTGCGGGCCCGACGAGGTCGCCTGGCTGTCCCGGCTGCGCCTGGAGTCGCCGAACCTGCGGGCGGCCCTGGACTTCTGCGTCACGGGGGAGGGCGACGCCACGGTCGGCCTCGGGATCGCCGCGAACCTCACCCGCACCCGGTACTGGTTCTTCAGCAGCTCGCTCGGGGAAGGCCGCCACTGGCTGACCCGCGCCCTTGACCTCGCCCCGACGGCGCCCGCCCCGCTGCGCGTCGGCTGTCTGGCGCTGGCCGCCTGGATCGCGCTGTGCCAGGGAGACCAGTCCGCCGCTGAAAGATTTCTGGCCGATGCCGTGCGGCTCGGCCAGGACAGCGGGGACGGCGAAGCACTGGCCGTGCTCACGTACATGGAGGGCGCCTTCGCCTTCCTCGTCCACGCGGACGCGGGGTCCATCGCGCTCCTGAGCCGGGCCAGGGAGTGCTTCCGGGCCGGCGGTCAGGTGGGTGATGCCCACATGGCGACGATGCTCTGGGCCATGGCGGCGGCCTTCCTCGGTGAGCGGGAGCTCGCCCTGGCGGCCGGGCGGGAGTACGTGACCGAGGCCGACACCCACGGCGCGGGCTGGGCGCACTCGTGGGGGCTGTGGGGCATGGGGCTCGCGGAGCTCCGGCACGGCGACCCGCACCGGGCGGTGGCCCTGTTCCGTGACTCCCTGCGCCGACAGCGGGCCATCGGTGACCGCTGGGGGACCGTGTGGGGCGTCGAGGCCATGGCCTGGGCCGTTGCCGCGACAGGGGACCACGGCCGCGCCGCCCGGCTGATAGGAGCGGCGTGCCGGCTCCTGCGGACGACCGGCGTCGCGCTCACGGGCCTGCGTCCGCTCCACGAGGCGCATGCGGAGACCGAGCGCCTCGTGCGCAGCACCCTCGGCGAGCGGGCTTTCGCGGCGGCCTTCGCGGAGGGAGCGGCGACGCGGGACGCTCTGCGGCTCGCGCTGGGCGGGACCGGATGAGCGGTCAGGGGTCCGCCGGAGTGCACCTGGTTATTCGGGCAGGGCCAGGAAGGCGGTCCAGGCTTCCGGGGCCACGGTGAGGTGGGGGGCGTCTTCCGGGTTCTTGGAGTCGCGGATGTGTACGGCGGTGGGGTGGGCGGCGAATTCCAGGCAGTTGCCGCCGTCGCTGCCGCTGTAGCTCGACTTGTGCCAGGCGTAGGCGACTTCGAGGCACTGGCCGCCTTGTTCGCTGCTGTAGCTGGACTTGAACCACTGCAATGCCGCGTTCATTGCTCTCCTAGCAAACGGTCCAACAGGGCCCTCGTTTCCTCGGGGTTGAGGGCCTGTGTCCGCAGCATCGCATACTTGCGCTCCAGAATGGACACCTCATCAGGGTCGGCAATCAGCTGGCTGCCTCGCTGAGCTTCGGTGTAGCCGAGTCGCTGATGGTCCGGGGTCTCAATCAAGGTGAACGGCCCCGACAACCCCGCGTGGTAGCTGCGGCCGACTGGCATGACCTGGAGGGCAACACCCGGCAGAGCAGCCGACTCTCGCAGGCAGCGCAGCTGCTCGACGTACACCTCATCGCCGCCGAGATGGTCCAACAGCGTCACCTCGGAGATGATGAAGCTGATTGTCGGCGGTTCTTTGCGGTGGAGGATCTCCCGGCGCTCCATCCGTGCTGCAACGCGCAATTCGATCTCGTCCTCGGTGAGCGCAGGGACCTCGTTCTGGAACACGCCCCTTGCATAGTCCGGGGTTTGCAGCAGTCCAGGCAGAACCTGGTTGTCGTACCAGGACAGCGTGAGCGCCTCGCGCTCCAGATCCATGTACTCCTCGGCCCACCGAGGAACCAGATCCACCTCCGGCATATTGTCGACGGCCGTCTCCAACGTCCGGTTGGTGCCGAGGAGTTCGTCCAGCTGCACCGCCAGGTCCAGCTTGAGGGGCCGCCGCCCCTGCTCAATAGACGCAATGTGTTCCTCGCCGACGACGAACCTCTCGGCCAGCGACTTCTGTGTGTACCCGGCCGCCTCGCGGTGGACGGCGAGCAGTGCGCCCACCATCCGCACCGCCGAGGCATTCCTCCGTGACCGTCGTTTTGGGCTGTTCATACGGTCCAACTCCCCATCAAGCGCCGTACGTTCACGCAGCGAACCCGTACAGACCGGCTGTACGGGTTCACCTACTGCTTCATGATGGCCACGGAGTGTGACTCTCGTCACGTGAATGACGAAACTCCACTCCCGTCCCGGCGGGACCCCCGCGAGCGCTTCTACCGGCGCGAACGTCAGTCCGTACCCGCCGCCCGCGCCTTCACGCGCGCCGCGCTCGTCGGCTGGGGGATCCGTGACCGCGCGGACGACATCACTCTCTGCGTCAGCGAGTTGGCGACCAATGCCTTGCTGCACGGCGTCCCGCCCGGACGCGGATTCCGGCTCCACCTCCACCGCGAGGGCGACGTACTCCGCGTAGAAGTGCACGACAGTGGCGGCGGGTGGCCCCGACCCGGCGCCGACGCGGACGGGGATGCCGAGTCGGGGCGCGGGCTGCTGCTCGTGGCGGCTCTCGCCGACAAGTGGGGGGTCGTGGAGCGCGACCCCGGGAAGGTCGTCTGGTGCGAGTTCGTTCCGGCCGACGCCGGAAGCCTCACGTAGCGCTCAAGTCCCTTTCGGCGCGGCTGCCTTGGTCCTCGCTGGTCACGGTGACGGATTCCGCGCCCTCGTCGCCGTCCCACCAGTCGGCGAACGCCTCGCTGAGGGCGTCGACCTTCTCCTGGGTCCCGTTGTCCTTGTGCGTGACGTAGTCGGTCGAGACCGTGACGGCGCCGGAGCCCTTCGCCCCGTATCCGACGCTGAGTTCGGTGATGTGCGGGGCGAGGTGCTTGCCGTTCGGGGAATTCTTTGCGGTCCAGGAGCGGAAATCCTTGAGGAGGTTCGACGGGTCGTCGCCGTCGTACAGCGTGGTCTTCTTCGCCGTCTTTCCGCCCTGCCCGAGGAAGTGCGCACGTCCGGCTGCCGGGTCCTCGTCCCACCATTCCGTGAACGCCTTTGCCAGCGGGCCGACTTGGTCCTCCGCCTCGCCCCACGGGCCGTAGTCGGTGAGGACCTTGGCCACCCCCTCGCGGTCGCCGGACCGGTAGCCGAGGCTGACGTTCAAGGCGTGGCCCGCCAAGTCGTCGTCGCGCTCCGAGTCATTCGTCTTCAGCCACGTACGGAACCCGAGCAGCAGGTTGGGGTTGTCCTCCGGGTGCTCCTCCGCGTCGCCCGCGGAACACCCCACCGTCACGAGCAGTGCCCCCGCCGCGAACACCCCCGCACGCGTTCCGGTTCGAGTGAATCGCCCCGCCTTCCCCACTGCCTTCTCCGATCAACCAGCCGGTGCAATACAACAATTACGGGGCAAGTCGCAAGTTCCACCCCAATCGACACATCGTTCGATCTGTGCGTAACGTACCTTCTCGATTGATCTGTACCAATCGGACCCCGGGTGACCAGGGGTCCGTTTTTGTGGGGGAACACAACAGTGAGAATGAAACGCAGCCTGACTGCGATGGCCGCCGCGGCAGCGATCCTTGCCGCCGCGGGCCCTGCCTGGTCCGCCCCGGACCCGACGCCCACGCCGACGCCGAGCGCGGCCACACCGACACCGGCGCCGACCACGGCTCCGACTGCGGTCCCGACCCCGACCCCGACGTCGACACAGAGCCCGACCTCGGTGCCGACCCCGTCGAAGTCACCCTCGAAGTCGCCGTCCCAGGCCCCGGAGCAGGACCCTGACCAGGCCCTGGCCCGCGAGCTCGAGAAGTTCTGGACGCCCGACCGCATGGCCGAGGCGAAGCCGGTCGAGGAGCAGCAGGTCCGCGAGGCCGCGGCGGCCGAGGACGCCAAGAGGGACGCCGAGCGGGACTCCCAGAAGGACGAGGAGGACGCGGCGCCGCGCGAGCGCGACGGCATGCTGCGCTCGCCCTCGCACACCTTCAAGGGCATCAAGGAAGTCGGCACCTTCTACTGGGCGCAGAAGGCGGGCAACGACTACCCGGACCGCTACGACTACCGCTTCTGCGGCGGCACCGTGGTCCCGTCCCCGGGCAAGAACCTGGTCGCGTCGGCGGCGCACTGCTTCGACAGCAACGACCAGAAGTCGAACCTGGTCTTCGTGCCGCAGCACAGCGCGAAGAGCCCGATGCCGCACGGCATGTACCCCATCAAGAAGGGCCACATCTTCAAGGACCCCGGCTACACCGGGTCCAAGAAGAGCGAGGAAGACTTCACGGACGTCGACGTCGCGTTCCTCGCCACCGAGCCGCGCAGCGACGGCAAGGAGGTCGAGAGCGTCGTCGGGGCCATCCCGATGGGCTTCAACACCGGCTTCAGCCACACCGCGCACGCCATCGGCTACCCGTATCTGTACGGCGGCGGCAACTACAAGCCGAAGCAGGACCCGCTCAGCTGCACCACGCCGACGAAGAAGTACACCTCCGGCAACGCCAAGGACAGCGGCGGCAGGCTCTGGCGCGGCGGCACCTTCACGGAGATCAACTGTGACGGCTACGTCGGCGGCACCTCCGGCGGCCCCTTCATCACCGCGGGCGGCGAGTCGGCCAAGCTGATCGGCGTCACCGGCGGCTGGATGACCGGCGGCCACAGCGCCAACACCTCGTACTCGTCGTACTTCGACGACGACGTGAAGCGGATCTACGACGCCGCGAAGGCGGGCAAGCAGCCGGCGAGCATCAACCCGCCGCCGATGGCCGATCCGGTCCTGCCCGGCGCCGGTACGTGGAAGCACGCCAACGCCATAGCCAACGGCTACTTCGCTCTCGACGGGCCGGTCTCCGACGACCGGATGGACATGTTCGTCATGTGGTCGGACGGCGAGCTGAGCATCTACCGCGGCGCGGGCAAGGCCAAGAACCACTTCGACAAGGAGTTCAAGGTCCAGGGCCCGAACGCCCTGTGGCGCGACCACGCCAAGCAGGTCGTCGCGGGCGACTTCACCGGTGACAACGGCTCCGACCTCATCGTCCGCTGGTCGGACGGCGAGGTGACGCTCTACCCGTCGGTCGACGAGAAGGGCTTCCACGGCGAGTACCAGCTGGCCGCCGCGAACGGCACCTGGAAGCACGCGGAGGCGATCACATCGGGCCGCTTCGGCGGCAACAAGTGGCAGGACGACCTCGTCGTGCGCTGGTCGGACGGCGAAGTCACGCTCTACCAGAACACCGGCGACAACAAGAAGCTCGGCAAGGAGATCAAGGTCGTCTCGCCGGGCACGTCGGAGGCCGGTACGTGGAAGCACGCCACCCAGATCACCGCGGGCGACTACTCGGGCGACGACACCTGGGACCTGGTCGTGCGCTGGTCCGACGGTGAGCTGACCCAGTACCAGGACTTCACCGGCACCGGCTCCTCCTGGGGCGAGCACAAGTGGCAGGCCCCGAACGGCCTGTGGAAGCACGCCCTGCTCGTCAGCGGCGGCGACTTCACCGACAACCCCTGGGCCGACGACACCATCGTGCGCTGGTCGGACGGCGAACTGACCCTCTACGCCGACGGCAACGCCTCCGGCATCGGCTCGGAGAACCAGCTCGTGGCGCCCGCGTAACCGCGGGCGAAGCCCCTTGAGCGTGGGGCATGAGGGGCGGCGGCAACCTCGGGGAGCCTCCGCCCCTCTTCCCCTGCGGACGACCGGATGGAGACCCCACCATGAACCGCCCCGCCGTGCTCCTGTCCGCGGCAGCCGTCTGCCTCGCCCTGGCGGCGTGCGACACGAAGCGCCCGGCCGACCCGGACACCGCCGTACGCGAGCCCCACCACCGCCTCCTGCAGGAGTTCCGCTCCTGGGCCCGTGACACCGGCGAGTCCCGCACCGCACGCCACGCGCAGGCCGTGTACACGGTCGAACTCACCGACTCCGACGCGGATTCCTACGACGTCGAGGTGCAGACCGACCTCTCCGCGAAGTCGGCCGAGGCCAAGCGGCTCTCCGCGCTCTTCCGCACCTGGTGGGACGGCGACGACGGCGACGGCACCGTGCGCGACCTCGTCATGCTCGACGCACGCGGGAACCGCGTCGACGACCACCTTTTCCCGGCGCTCGGCAACAGCGGCTACGACGTCACGCACTACGCCCTGACCCTCGACTACACCCCGGACGGCAACCACCTGACGGGCACCGCCGTGATCACCGCACGGGCCACCGAGGACCTCTCCCGCCTCAGCCTGGACTTCACGGGCCTGCGCGTGCGCCACGCCGACGTCGACGGCTCCGACGCCCGCTTCAGCAGGAAGAAGAACAAGCTGACGCTCACTCCCGAGCGGTCCATCGGCAAGGGGAAGACCTTCAAGACCACCGTCCGGTACGGCGGGACGCCCAAGATGCTCACGGCGGCCGACGGCGGCGACGAGGGCTGGATCGAGACGGACGACGGCGTGGCGGCGCTCGGCGAGCCCACCGGATCCATGACCTGGTTCCCCGGCAACCACCACCCGTCCGACAAGGCGACGTACGACATCGACGTCACCGTGCCGTCCGAGTACACCGCGGTCAGCAACGGAACCCTGCGCGAGACCCGGCAGCGGGGAAAGCGCACCACCTTCCGCTGGCACAACCCCGAGCCCATGGCGAGCCATGCCGCGACCGTCGTCACCGGCATCTTCGACATCTCCACGGGCAGGGCGGACGACGGCCTGCCCGTCTACACGGCCGTCGACCCCGACGAGGCGGACGGGTCCGTCGACGTCCACGACCTGGTGCCCGAGGTCGTCGACTGGGCCACCGACCGCTTCGGCCCCTACCCCTTCTCCTCGACCGGCGCCGTCGTCGACCACCTGCCCGATCTCGGCTACGCCCTGGAGACGCAGACCAAGCCGTACTTCGAAGAGGCACCGGACACCCGCCTGGTCGTCCACGAACTGGCCCACCAGTGGTTCGGGAACTCCGTCACGCCCCGCGCCTGGCAGGACATGTGGCTGAACGAGGGCTTCGCCACCTATGCCGAGTGGCTGTGGGACGAGGAGCACGGACACCGCACCGCCCAGGAGACCTTCGACTCCTTCTACGACGGCTCGCACCCGGAGAGCGAGGGCATCTGGGACTTCCCGGCAGCCGACCCGCCGACCGCGACGCGGGTCTCCGACTCACCGGTGTACGGCAGGGGCGCCATGACGCTGCATCAGCTGCGCAAGGCCGTGGGCGACCGCACCTTCTTCGCCGTCCTGCGCACCTGGACGCGCGAGCACCGGCACGGGAACGCCGACACCGAGCAGTTCATCGCGCTGTGCGAGAAGAAGTCGGGGAAGGACCTCTCGGACCTGTTCGAGACGTGGCTCTTCTCGGCGGACAAGCCCTAGGACTCTCAGGCAGGGACGAAGACGTCCTCGTGGGCCCCGTCGAGGATGAACCCGTTGTCGAAGCGGACCCGCACGCTCACGCGATGCCCCCGTTCCTGGAAGGCGGTCCACGCGGGTTCCAGAGAGCCGACCTTCTCTTCGAGCTGCCTCCTGCTCTCCGTGGGCATCGCGGACCCGAAGGAGTCGAGCAGCGACTTGAGCCGCTCGTACTCGCGCACGTCGTCGCTCTCGTCCTGGAGGCCGACCACCTGCTCGACGGTCCCACAGGTGCCCGCCGCCAGGGACAGGAACCCGACGACGACCCCCGACACCTCGGCCGAATCGGTCAGCCGGGTGTCCGCTGCCAGCACCACCCGCTGGCCTGCCTGCAGAGTCATCGGCTCCCCATCTCCCCTGCGTCGGCTGCGTCCGCCACGTCCGCGCGGCGCAGGAACGCATCGACGAGGCGGTCGGTGAAAGCCTGGTCGACGGGTTCCGCCGTCACCAGGACGCGGTGGTAGACCGGTCCCACGAGCTGGTCGATCTCCGCCGCCATGTCGAGTCCGGCGGCGAGCTGGCCGCGTGCCACCGCGCGTTCCAGCGGGAGCCGGTCGCGTCGGCGCTGTTCGTCGAGGTACCCCGACCGCAGGGCGGCGGCGAACGCGGGATCGTGCTGGGCGTGCCCGATGAGGGCCTTGAAGACGGCGCCCGCGTCGGACCGCGTGAGGAACAGGGCCAGTTGGCGCAGGTGGGCGCGTAGGTCCGGGGCCAGGTCGCCGTGGTCCGGCGGGGTCAGGGCTTCGGCCGCGTCCTGGAGGAAGGCGTCCAGGAGGATGTCGGTCTTGGTCTTCCACCAGCGGTAGACGGTCTGCTTGGCGACGCCCGCGCGTGCGGCGATGCCCTCGATGGTGACGCCGGTGAAGCCCTTCTCGACCAAGAGGTCGTCGGCCGCCTCCAGCACTGCCTGCCGGGCCTGTTCGCTGCGGCCGTGCCGGTTGCCGTGGTGGCGTGGCGCCGGCTGCGGCCCGGCCGCCGCCGCGGCCGTACTTCCTCGTTCCATGTCTGCCTCCTGGGGCCAGAGTAGGCCAGAACCGCTAGACGCAACGCAACGGTGCGTCTAGCCTAGGTTCATGACATCCACCAGCGCCCCCACCACCAACACTCTCGAAGACCCCCGTGTCGCCTCCGCCCTCGACCGGATGTTCCGGCAGGCCGAGCAGGACGAGGTGACCAGCAGGCGGATCCGGGCGGAGTGGCCCCAGGGCTCCGCGCCCCTCAGCCCGCAGGAGCAGGCCGACGCCAAGGCGGAGGTGTACATGCCGATCTCCGCCCAGGGCGGCCGCCTCCTCTACAACCTGATCCGGGCCATCCGCCCCGCCACCGTCGTCGAGTTCGGCACGTCCTTCGGCATCTCCACGCTCCATCTCGCCGCCGCGGTGCGCGACAACGGGACGGGGCGGGTGATCAGTACGGAACTGAGCGCCGCCAAGGCCGCGGCCGCCCGCCGGACGTTCGCCGAGACGGGTCTCGACGACCTGATCACCGTCCTCGAAGGCGATGCCCGCGACACCCTCGCCGCAGACGCGGGCTCCGTGGACTTCGTCCTCCTCGACGGCTGGAAGGACCTGTGCCTGCCCGTCCTGCGACTCCTCGAACCACGCCTCGCGCCCGGCACCCTCGTCGTCGCCGACGACGTCGACCTGGAGGACCTCGCGCCCTACCTCGGCTACGTCCGTGACCTCCAGAACGGCTACCAGAGCGTCACGTTCCCCGTGGAGGACGGAATGGAGATCAGTTGCCGCCTCTAGACCTGCGGTTCCGGACCTGTGGTTCCGGATCACGACATCACGCGGGCCCTAGGAGCGGTCGAGGTCGCGGCACGTGCGCTAGTCCGGGAGCAGGGGCCTGAACACGACCGCGTAGAGCTGGCCGCCGCTCCTCCAGAGGGTGTTCCGCCGTGCGCCCAGGGCGAGTTGACGAGCGCGTACGAGATCCTTCCCCGTCACCACCGCGCACCGGCCCTGCAGGGTCTCCGCCCCGGAGGACAGGGGGCGAAGGGGCCAGGGCCGTGCCGCGGGGTCGTCGGCGCCGACCCCGCCGGTGGCGAGAATCGCCAGGGCGGTCGGTCGGTAGGCGGTGGCCCCCGGCGGGGGAGTGTCCGAAGGCGCGGGCGGGACCCGCGTGCGTACGAAGTCCAGGACGCGGCCCCGGTCACCTTCGCCCCCTGCTTCGGGCGCGGTGACGCACGTGCTGCGAAGGCCGCTCGGGGTGCGGTAGGCGACCGTCAGGAGGGAGGCGTCCGTGGACGTGGTGTCCTCGTGGCGCCGGGCGTGGGTGAGCCCCGCCGTGTGGGCCGCGTCGGTGAGCTCGCGGTAACGGGCGGGCAGTAGGCGGTAGTTGACGGCTGTGCGCAGGGCGCCCGAGGTCCGGGCGGGGGCGATCACGTGGCCGCCGCCGTAGAGGGAGAAGCGGGGCAGATCGCCGCGCTCCCAGGGACGGGGTGCGCTGTGGAGCTCCTGGACGCGCAGGACGAGCGTGCCGGGGTCCGAGGGCGGGGCGGGCGCCGGTGGGTCCCCGGCCTCCGTGCCGCAGGCGGCCACGGCCACCAGCAGGAGCAGGAGCGGGAGCAGGACGGCAGGGCGGAGCAGGGAGCCGCGCACGCGGGTGGGACGAGGGGGTGTTCCCGCCGGTTCCATCCGCATGCACGGCTCATCTATCCCTGGGGTGGGTGAGGACAGGGGGGTTCCGGCCAACGGTCCCGCGGCGCACGCGAGCGGGGGCGGGAGTGGACCTGCCACTCCCGCCCCCGCCTCACGCGGTGCTCCGCCGAGCCCGGTCAGCTCAGGAGCTCGACCTCCGCGAGCGTCGCTGACCCTTCCGGCACGAGCCGGTAGTGCCGGTACGTCCCCGGATCGTCGACCGTGAAGACCCGCGTCTGGTGATCCCAGGCGAAGGACTCGCCGGACCGCTTGTCCAGCTCCTTCCACTTCTCGCCGTCGGCGGAGCCCTGGAGCACCCAGCCGCGCGGCGCCTTCGCCTTGTCGGCCGCCGAAGTCAGCGTGTACTGAACGGCCTTGGTCTCCTTGGCGACCGGCAGATCCACGGCTGCGTCCGAAGTGGCGTCCGTGGCCGAGGTGTTGTCGAAGAGCGCGCCGTCACCCTTGATGGCGTCACCGCGCGGCGACGGCACCTTGTCGTCCTGCGTGACCGACGTCGGCTGGGCGTTCTTGCCCGTGCCCCAGGCCGACGGCTTCGGCCCCATGTCGAACTCCAGGACACCGCCCTTCGCGATCTCCTTGTGGGGCAGGGCGGTTGAGGTCCACTTCTTGCCGTTGACCTTCAGGCCCTGGACGTACACGTTCTTCGCGCTGTTCTTCGGCGCCTTGACGACCAGGTCGCGCCCACCGTCCAGGTGGACGGTCATCTTGGTGAACTGCGGTGAGCCGATGGCGTATTCGCCGCTGCCCATGACCAGCGGATAGAAGCCGAGCGAGGAGAAGAGGTACCAGGCCGACTGCTCGCCGTTGTCCTCGTCGCCGTGGTAGCCCTGCCCGATCTCGCTGCCGGTGTAGAGGCGGGAGAGGACCTCGCGGACCTTCTCCTGTGTCTTGGACGGCTCACCGGCCGCGTCGTACATGTAGGCGGCGTGGTGGGCGACCTGGTTGGAGTGCCCGTACATGCCCATGCGTACGTCGCGAGCCTCGGTCATCTCATGGATGACGCCTCCGTAGGAGCCCGCGAACTCGGCGGAACCGGTCTCCGGAGTGGCGAAGTACGTGTCCAGCTTGTCGCCGAGGCCCTTGCGCCCGCCGTAGAGGTTGGCGAGACCGCGCGAGTCCTGCGGGGCGGTGAAGGCGTAGCCCCAGGCGTTCGTCTCCGTGTAGTCGTGACCCCACACGCGCGGGTCGAACTTCTCGGACGGGACGCGCCAGTCGCCCTTCTTGTCCTTGCCCTGGAAGAAGCCCGGCGCGGTGCCTCCTCCCGCCGCCTTGTCGTCGAAGAGCTTCACGTAGTCACGGGCGCGGTTGAGGAAGTACTCCGACTCCTCCTTGTAGTGCTTCTCGCCCGTCTTCTTGTACAGGGCCTGGCCCATGCGCGCGATGCCGTAGTCGTTGAGGTAGCCCTCAAGTGCCCAGGACAGGCCCTCGTGCGTCTCGCTCGGGGTGTAGCCGAGGAAGGGCGATGTCTCCATGCCCTTGCGGCCGACGCCCGAACTCGGCGGCACGACCGTCGCGTTCTTCAGCGCGGCGTCGTACGCGTCCTTGGCGTCGAAGTCCACGCCCTTGACGTACGCGTCGGCGAACGCGACGTCCGACGAGGTGCCCGTCATCAGGTCCGCGTAGCCGGGCGACGACCATCGCGACGTCCAGCCGCCGTCCTTGTACTGCTGGACGAAGCCGTCGACCAGCTCACCCGCCTTCTTCGGCGTGAGGAGCGAGTAGGCGGGCCAGGT
The DNA here is from genome assembly GCF_056434405.1 of Streptomyces sp. NPDC044044. Taxonomy (NCBI): domain Bacteria; kingdom Bacillati; phylum Actinomycetota; class Actinomycetes; order Kitasatosporales; family Streptomycetaceae; genus Streptomyces; species Streptomyces sp. NPDC044044. The sequence goes on from NZ_JBWKFG010000011.1 coordinate 310,793, forward strand.
CGTGCGATACGTGTCCCAGAAGCCGTTGTTGACGTACGGCTTCCCGTCGACGATCTTCGCGCCGGTGTGGGTCGGGGTGTCGGGGCCCGTCTGCGGCGAGAAGGGCGAGGCGTACTGGTACTTCGACTTGCCGCCCGAAGTGACCTTCTCGAAGCCGGAGTTGGGGTAGAGGTAGAGGCGGTACAGGCTGGAGTAGAGCGTGGTCCGCTGGCCCTCGCTCGCGCCCTGGACCTCCACCTTGCCGAGGATGTCGTCCCAGCTCTTCTGCGCGCCGTTCTTCACGCGGTCGAAGGAGGTGCCGGACGGGATCTCGCGGTCGAGGTTGGCCTTGGCCTGGTCGAGGCTGATGAGCGAGGTGGCGAGGCGCAGGTTGACCGTGCGGTCCTTGCCCGCCTTGAAGCGCAGATAGCCGGTGACGTCACCGCCGCCACCGCCTTCGAGCTTGCCGCCCGCGGTGACGGGCGAGTCGAAGGTGCCGTACACGAAGAGGCGCGTGGCGCCGGTGGAGAGCCCGGACTTGACGTCCGAGAAGCCGCTCACGATCCCCTTCTCCTCGTCGAGGGTGAGGCCGCCCTTCTCCGAGACGTTGTCGAAGATGACGCTCGCGTCGTCACCGGGATAGGTGAACTTCATCATCGCGGCGTGGTCGGTCGGGGCCATCTCGGCCTTCAGACCGTTCTCGAACGTCACGCCGTAGTAGTGCGGGCGTGCCGTCTCCTTCTCGTGCCTGAAGGGCAGCGCGCGCTTGGTGCGGGACGCCGACGGGGTGTCCTTGTCGACCGACGGCATCATCTGGAAGGTCTGCCGGTCGCCCATCCACGGGCTCGGCTCGTGGCTCGCGCTGAACGCCTGGATGGTCGGCAGGTTGTCCGAGTTGTTGCCGCGGGCGTAGTCGTAGAGCCAGCTCAGGGAGCCGGCGTTGGTCACCGGCGTCCAGAAGTTGAAGCCGTGCGGCACGGCCGTCGCCGGGAAGGTGTTGCCGCGCGAGAAGCCGCCGCTGGAGTTGGTGCCGCGGGTGGTGTCCGCGTAGTCCGAGGGGTGGGCCTTCGGCTTCGCCGGGGCCTTCTCCTTCAGGGACACGTCGTCCACCCAGCCGCGGAACTTCGCCGGGCCCTTGGGGGAGTCGTAGGCGAGGAGCACCCGGTCCACGGTCTTGCCGCCCGCGACCTGCCCGATCCGCGAGGCCACGTTGTTCCACTGGTTGACGTAGAGGCCCTTCGCGGCGCCCTGTCCCTGCGGATTCAGCGGGAAGCCGTGCTGGTCCATGGCCTTGAGGTCACTCAGATAGGTGCCGTCGGTGAAGGCCAGGTCCATGGACACGTTCGTGGCGTCGTAGTCGAGGTCGCCCTCCGCCATGGACGGGAAGACCCGGTACGACAGCTCGGTGTCACGCCGCACCGCGACGTTCACGTCGAAGACCTTGTTGTACGAGTAGCCGCGGCCGTCCGCCTTGTGGGTGCCCGCGTAACGCATCGCGTGCTTGCCGGTGAACCCGGCGCCCGACTTCGCGGTCGGGGAGCCGCTGGGGCCGCGGTCCACGAGGGAGAGCATGTCCTCGGGGACGGGCGCCTCGCCGCCGCCGACGGAGAGCTGGACGTCGGCGAGCTGGAGGGCGTCGGACGCGCCGTTGTTGGCGGTGATCTCCAGGCGGAAGTGCGCGTACGCCGTGTCGTTCCGGACGTCGTACTTCTTCGTCTGGTGGCGCTTGTCGAACGCCTCACCCTTGCGGGTGTCGAGGACCTTCCAGTCCTTGCCGTCCGTGGAGCCCTGCAGGGTCCAGTCCTTGGGGTCGCGCTCGTCGTGGTCGTTGGCCGACGTGAGCGCGTACGTCACGACCTTGGCGGGTTCGTCCAGGTCGAACTCCGCCCACCCGGTCGGCTCGAAGGAGAGCCACTTGCTGGTGGGCTCACCGTCGACGAGATTCTCCTTGACCTCGCCGCCGCCCGCGTTCTCGTCGCTGGCGCGGACCTCGGTCACGTGGTCGTTCACACTGCCGGGGATCCCCGAACTGAACGCGCCGTTGACGCCGGCGGTCCGCTTCTTGCCGTCGGGGCCGGTCTCCACGGTGTTCAGCCAGTCGGGCTGGGCCTCGCCCTCCTCGAACGAGGAGACGAACTCCTTAGCCGCTTTGGGTGGTTCCTCCGGTTTGGCGACGGCGGCGCCCTGCGCTGTCGCGACGAGCGTGAACGCGGCCGCTCCCAGGATCGCGGCCGAACGGTGGTGTCTGAAGCGAGGTCTGCGTGATCTGTGCGGCATCCCCGAACCCCTCCCTGCGAGTTGGACAACGTTGTCACATCGCTGCGCAAGGTCCAGTAGGTCCGCAAGGGGCCAGTGGTGTCAAGGCTGTTGGAGCGACAGCTGGACGCAGAACCAGCAATTCAGGAGAACAACCTCGGCACCTCACGTACTTACGATGCCGACGTACCCTGGCCGGCCGTGCCATCACGATGGCTGCTGCGGCACGCCGACAGGCAACCGCTTCTGTCGTGAGGAGTCAGAGAATGAGCCCTGGCACAGCTGGGTCCACCGTGCTCGCGCAGCAACACCCGGAGGCCGAGCAGCTCTATTTCCAGCTGCTGAGCGCCCCGCCGGCCGACCCCTTCCCGGACTACCACCGCCTGCGTGAGATGGCTCCCGCCCTGCTCACCAGTGACGGCAGCACTCTGGTGCTGACCCGGCACCAGGACGGCGACGCCGCACTGCGCAACCGCAATTTCGGCAAAGGTGACGAATGGCTGCGGCTCCATGTGAAGGACATACCGGAGGCCGAGCTGCGACCGGTCATGGAGCGCATGCAGCGCAGCATGATCCTGACCAATCCGCCGGACCACACCCGGCTGCGCCGCGTGGTCAGCTCGGCCTTCACGGCCCGGCATGTCGCGGCTCTGCTGCCTTCCATCGAGCGCTGGAACAATGAACTCATGGACCGGCTCGTGGCGGATCCCGGCGGCGACTTCATGGCCGCCTTCGCCATGCCGCTGCCGGTACATGTCATCTCCGACCTGCTGGGTGTCCCCGAGTCCGACCGGGCACGGATCGCGCCGGCCATCCATGACATGGGACTGCTCATCGAGCCGGCCGCGACCTCCGACGAGATCGTGCAGGGCGCCAGGGCTGAGAACACGCTGGCCGCGTACTTCTCCGAGCTGCTCGCCGACAAGCGCAAGAACCCGTGCGACGACATGCTCAGCAGGCTCATCGCCTCCGAGGCGGACGAGGTGCTCGACGAGACGGAGGTCATCGCCACCGCGATCCTGCTCTTCGCAGGAGGGAACAAGCCAACCGCCAACATGCTCGGCAACGGCCTGTACGCGTTGCTGGAGACGCCGGGTGCGCTGGAGCGGTTGCGTGCGGACCGCACGCTGATCCCTTCGGCGGTGGAGGAGATGCTGCGCTACGACGCACCCGCTCATGTCGACATCATCAGTGTCCTCAAGCCGACGACCTTCCTCGGGGCCGATCTGACGGAGGGGCAGAACGTCATCATCATGCTGGGTGCGGCCAATCGCGATCCGGAGGTGTTCGCCGAGCCCGACACCTTCGAGGTGGGTCGCGGCGAGAACCCGCATCTGTCGTTCGCGGCGGGGCCCCACTACTGCCTGGGCGGTCCGCTCGCCCGCATCGAGGGCGAGGTGTTCCTGAACCGGCTGCTCGACCGGTTCAGCGGTGTGACGCTGGGGGAGCCCGAGCGTTGCCCGGGCCTGGGGCACCACGGATTCGAGAGCCTGCCTATCACCCTGCACGCCTGAGGGTGCTCCGGCCCCTCCTCGCCTGCCGTGGCGGGTGCGGGCCTCTCTCCGCGCACGGCGGTTGCGCGGGGAGAGGCCGTGCGCGAGCCGGCCTAGGCCTCGTGTGCCCTGGTCAGCTGATGGATGCGGCGGACGCGCCGTCCGTCGTCCGCGAGTTCGGCGAACACGTAGAAGTCCACATCCATCGTGCCCCCCGCCTTCATCACCGCGTGGAAGGTGAGGCGGGCTGCCACCGACGACCCGCTGTGCACGGCCTCGTGCACTTCGTAGTGCCCCTTCTCGAAGGTCTGCCGGGCGGTGGGGGCATGCTCGGCGAGCTGCTGTCGGTTCATCTCGGAGCCGTCGGCGATCTGTACGAAATCCGGCGTGTAGAAGCGGTCAATGCTTTGCTGCGGATCTTCGCTCCCGAAAATAACCTCCTTCACGTACGAATTGAAGAATTCGGAGACAAAGGATTCGGGGGTGCGGTCGCTGTCGACTGTCATGCCGTTCCTTCCGGTTCTGCTCGTCGATGAGTGAATACCCTCCCCAGGTATACACCGCAAGTCCCGGACCGGCAAAGGGGGTTGGAAGTGATGACGGCTTCCAGGCCCCCAGGCGTGAGGACGCCCCTGCGGTGAACTCCATGTCCGCAAGGGCGTGTTGTCGAGCTTGTTGTCGAGCAGAGGGAGGGGGTCGCGTCAGGCGGGGCTTGCGCCCAGGAGGGGCAGCGGTCCGGTCCGGTCGAGCTGGGATTCGATCAGAGTGACCGCGTCGTCGCGCTCCAGCGAACGTCCGTATTCGTAGGCCTCCGTGTGGCCGGTCTCGCCCAGTTCCGCGGTCAGGGATCCGGTGAGCCGCGAGACGTCGGTGTTGGCGGCGTCCGCGGCCCCGCGCAGCACGTGGGCGGCGCCCAGTACGGTCGACGCCGCCTTGGCGTCCCGGCCCCGGTGCAGGAGTTGGGCCACCGCGACACCGACCATGGCCACCAGTAGCATGTCGGCCGCCGTGTGCGCCGCCGCGAGCGCTCTGCGCAGCATGTGCCGAGCCGTCGTCAGATCACCTTGCGTCAGGGTGATCTGGGCATTGCCGGTCCAGTAGAGGACACCGAACGCGGAGTCGTCGAAGGTGTCCGGTGCGGCGGCGTCCCTGGCCAGCGCGTACTGCTGCGCGGCCTCGGTCAGTTCACCGTCGAGGCGGGCCATGTCCCCCAAGTTGAGTCGCGCCAGGCGCACATGGCGGGCCGACGAGGGGCCCGCGACCACGCTCTGCAGCACCTCCCGGGCGGTGTCCGTGTGTCCGGCCTGCCGGTGCGACACGGCGAGCCAGATCCGCTGTGAGTCGTCACCGCCCAGTTCGCGGGCCGGCACCATCGCCTCCGTCAGCGCGGCCACCGATTCGTCGAACTCTCCCTGCGACATCAGCGCGATCCCCAGGTGTGTCAGCGAGGTGGCGAGGCCCCAGCGCTCTCCGATGAGCCTGAACTCACGGGCGCTGGCCCGCAGCGCGCGGCAACCCTCCTGCAGATCACCGCTGTTGAGGGTGAGCATGGAGCGGGTTAACCAGAGCATCGCCCGGGTCCACGGGTCGGGAGGCGGCGGCGATGCGTCGATCGCCCGCAGGCCGCCCTCGGAGTCGCCACTGATCCACGCGAGCAGCGGAGCGAGCAGGGGCAGGGCCGGATACGAGCCGGACGGCGCCTGCTCGGCGAGGGCGGCCCGGTCGGAATCGGCCTGCGCGACGAGGCCGCCGCGTACGTTCGTCGAGTCGCCCGAGAAGATGGAGTTCAGCAGATATCCGGTGGTGGCGGCAGCCCGTATCTCCGGAGCGACGTCGCCCGGCACGTCCAGCGCCGACCGCAGCTGTCGGGTCGCTTGCGCGTGCTCGCCGCGCTGGACCCAGAAGTACCACAGCGCGGACCCCAGACGTACGGCGGTGTCGGCGTCCTGGGACTCGCAGGCGAAGTGGAGGGCTGCGACGAGGTTGTCGCGCTCCGTGGCGAGCGTCCTCGCCCAGCGCACCTGGCCCGAGCCGCTGCGCAGATGGGGCTCCGCGGACTCGGCGAGCCGCAGGAAGTAGCGCGCGTGGGCGCGCCGGGCCCGGTCCACCGACCCGGTCTCGGCCAGCCGCTCCAGACCGTAGGCGCGCAGCGTCTCCAGCATCCGGAAGCGGACCTCCGGGCCGTCCACGGCCTGGAGCACCGACTTCTCGACGAGCGAGGCAAGTGTGTCCAGGGTGCGGTCACCGTGCTCGCCCAGGCTCTCCGCGGCCTCCAGCGAGATCGTGTCGGGGAACACCGCGAGAAACTCCGCGATGTGGCGTTCTTCGTCGTCGAGCAGGTCCCATCCCCAGGCCACCACCGCGCGCAGCGTGCGGTGGGCGGGCCGTGCGGTGCGGCTGCCGCCGGTGAGCACGCGGAAGCGGTCGTCCAGGCGGTCCGCCAACTGCTCGACGGAGAGCGTACGAAGGCGGGCCGCCGCCAGTTCGATGGCCAGCGGAAGACCATCGAGCCTGCAGCAGATCTCGGCGACTGTTCCGGCGTTCTCCGCGGTGACCGCGAAGTCGGGGCGGACCCGGGCGGCGCGGTCGGTGAACAGTCGCACCGCCGGGCAGTCGACCACATCGCTCGTGGGTGCGTCGGGATCCGGGAGGCCGAGCGGCGGCACCGGGAAGAGGGATTCGCCGAGGATGCCGAGCGGCTCCCGGCTGGTGGCCAGGATCGTCAGCTTCGGGCAGAACCCGAGCAGTTCGTCGGCCAGGTGCGCCACGGCTCCGACGACGTGCTCGCAGTTGTCCAGCACGAGCATGGTGCCCACGGCGGACAGGGCCTCGACGAGTTGCTCGGTCACCGCACGCGGACTGCCCGCGGCCTCGGACAGGCCCACGGCGCGGATGCCGAGGGCGGCGACCACGGCGGGTGCCACGTCCTCGTCGCTGGTCACCGCAGCCAGTTCGACCAGCCATACGCCACCGGGGGTGCCGTCCACCAGATCACCGGCGACTGCCTTGGCGAGCCGGGTCTTGCCCGTGCCGCCCGTGCCGACGAGGGTGATCAGTCTGCTGTCGGAGAGCTGAGTGAAGAGCCCCTGACGCTCTGTCTCGCGGCCGACGAAGCTGGTCAGTTCCGCGCGCAGATTGTCCCGCCGGTTTCCCAGGAGCTGCTGCACCGCGCCCTGCTGCCCGCGCAGGACCTCGAGATGCGTCTCCTGCAGATCCCGCGAGGGGTCGGTGCCGAGCTGTTCGGCCAGCCAGGTCCGGAACTGTTCGTAGGCGCCGAGGGCCTCTGCGGACCTGCCGTCGGCATGCAGCGCGCGCACCAGCAGGGCCCGCAGCCGCTCACGGTGCGGATGCAGCGCGGCGAGCGACTCCAAGTCGGCTATCAGTCGCGGCAGTTCGGAGCCCATCTGGACACGCGCCGTCGCGCGGTCCTCCAGCGCGGTCAGCCGCAGCTCCTCCAGGCGGGCGACGGTTCCGGTCATGAACGGCGAAGCGGACATGTTCGCGAGCGGCTCCCCGCGCCACAGTCCGAGCGCCTCGTCGAGCACACGGACGGCGTCCTGCGGCTCGCCCTCCTGGAGCGCGCGGCCTCCCTCGCGGGCGAGCTTCTCGAACAGCGCTGAGTCGACCGAGTCCGGCGGGATGTCCAGGCAGTAGCCGTTGGTGGACGACTCCAACGGTGTGCCCTCCGGCAGCGCCCTGCGCAGTCGGCTGACCAACGACTGGACCGCGTGCGCGCTGTTGACCGGGAGGTCGTCCGGCCACAGCGCCGCGGCCAGCGAGCCGACCGAGACAGTCCGTCCCGCCTCCAGGGCCAGCCTGATGAGGAGCGTACGGAGCCGGACCCCGCTCACCGTGACGGGCTTCCCCTCCGATTGGACCTCCAGCGGTCCCAGACAGCCAACATCCATGGCCCCATGGTGTCATCCGCTGCCCGCGTGTGAGCTGGGAATGAAGCTTCCGTGCGAGCGATATGACAGCGACCTGGGAGCGGCGGAGGGCAGCCTGGAGCGTGTTGGCAGTTGAGCCGACACATGGAGGGGGCGGGGCCGCGGGTTGTCTGACAATCCCCCCGGGCTTCCTGACGCCTGTCGCCCCCTCCCCCACCCTTGGTTTCGCTTCCCTGTGCCACGCCTGAACTCCGTGCCACGCCGGGGCAGGCCGGGGCCTTGTCACCGAATTCCTTTCGAGAGAGCACAGGAGAGCTATGACTGCCTTGGCGCGATGGTGTTGCACACACCGGGTTGTGGTCCTTCTGCTGTGGCTCGTGGCGCTGATCGGATCGGCGACCGTGGGTGCGACAGCAGGCGGGGCGTACTCCAATGCGTTCGACGTCCCCGGGACCGAGTCGACGCGTGCGACGGAACGCATGGAGAAGGCCTTTCCCGAACAGGCAGGCGACTCCGACCGTGTGGTGTGGGAAGTGGAGGAGGGCAGTGTCCGTGACGCCGCGGTACGCGCGCGCATGACGGACCTGCTCGACGACATCTCCAAGATGCCCGAGGTCGGCAGCGTGCTGAACCCCTACACCGACAAGGCCGCGGGGGGCATCAGCAAGGACGGGCAGGTCGCCTACGCGAACATCACGTTCACGAAGCAGGCGTTCGACCTGGACAAGGACAAGACCAAGGATGTCGTCGACCGGGCCGAGGAGGCCCGCACCGACGGCTTGCGGGTGGAACTCGGCGGCCAGGCCATCGAGTACGCCCAGCAGCCCGCCGAGGGATTCGCGGAGCTGATCGGGGTCCTGGCCGCGGGTGTGGTCCTGCTGATCGCCTTCCGCTCGTTCATCGCGATGCTGCTGCCCATCCTGAACGCGCTGTTCGGCGTCGCCACCGGTGGTTCGCTGCTGGGGCTGCTCGCCCACGGGATGAGCCTGCCCGACTCGGCGCCGGTCATCGGTTCGCTGGTCGGTCTGGGGGTCGGCATCGACTATGCGCTTTTCGTGGTGAGCCGGCACCGCAAGAACCTCAAGGCGGGCATGGAGGTGGGTGAGTCGGTCGAACGGGCCCTCAACACCTCCGGCCGTGCGGTGTTGTTCGCGGGCGGCACCGTGTGCATCTCCCTGCTGGCGATCTTCACGCTCGGCATGCAGTTCCTGAACGGGATCGCCGTGGCCACGGTGATCACGGTGCTGTTCACCATGTTCAGCTCGGTCACCCTGCTGCCCGCGCTGCTCGCCCTGTTCAAGATGAAGGTGCTGAGCCGCAAAGAGCGGAGGGCGCTGGCGGCCACGGGCCCGGTGCCCGAGGTCGACGGCGACACCATGTCGGTGCGCTGGTCCGCCTTCGTCGGCCGCCGCCCGAGGGTCATCGCCGTGGTCGCCGTCGCGGTGATGGTGGTGCTCGCCCTTCCCACCTTCTCGCTGCGCCTGGGAGCCAGCGATCAGGGCAACCAGCCCGAGGCGCAGACCACGCGCAAGGCGTACGACATGCTCGCCGACGGCTTCGGCCCCGGCTTCAATGGCCCCTTGCAACTGGTGGCCGATGTGCCGGGCGGCGAGCGCGACGTACGTGCCCTCGACGGCCTGGTCGACGAGGTGCGGGGCACCGAGGGCGTCGTCGACGTCACCGAGGTGTCCGTGCCGGAGACGTCCACGACCAGGGTCTACCAGGTGGTGCCCTCCTACGCGCCCCAGGACGAGGAGACCGACGATCTGATCGACGAACTGCGCGACACGACGGTGCCAGCGGCCGAGCGCGGCAGCAGCCTCCAGGTGGACATCGGCGGCAACACGGCGGTGCAGAAGGACTTCGCGTCGGAGATCACCGAACGGCTGCCCCTGTTCATCGCCGTCATCGCGCTGCTGGGCGCCGTACTGCTCATGATCGCGTTCCGTAGCGTCGTCGTACCGCTGATGGCCGCCGTGATGAACCTGCTGGCCGCGGGTGCCGCGTTCGGCATCATCGTCGCGGTCTTCCAGTGGGGCTGGGGCCTGGATGTGCTCGGCCTCGGCAAGGAGGGGCCGATCACCTCCTACATCCCCGCGTTCATGCTGCCGCTCCTGTTCGGCCTCTCCATGGACTACCAGGTGTTCCTGGTCAGCCGGATGCACGAGGAGTGGGTGCGGGGCAAGGACAACGCACGCGCGGTCCGTGTGGGTCTGTCGGACACCAGCCGGGTCATCAATTGCGCGGCGCTGATCATGGTCTGTGTGTTCGCCTCGTTCGTGCTCAGCGGTGACCAGGCCGCGGTCATGACGGGAGTCGCGCTCGCCGGCGCCGTCGCCGTCGATGCCTTCGTGCTCCGGATGCTGCTCGTGCCCGCCCTGATGCACGTGATGGGCAAGGCCAACTGGTGGCTGCCCGAATGGCTGGACAAGACCCTGCCGCGCGTCGCGCTCGAGGCGTCGGCCGAAGTGGAGCCGAGCGGTCCGGTCCGGCGCGAGAAGGACCTGGTCGGCGACCGGTGACACAACGGGTGCCCGCGAGGCACTTGCGGTAAACTGAATACCCCCAGGCGGTATACCGGTCGGGCCCGCCGTCCCGGAGAGATCGACGACAGGAGTAGCTCATGGAGGGTGTCACCGCGAACTACACCGTCGAGGGCATGGTCTGCCAGCACTGTGCCAGCAGTGTCACGGACGCCATCACCACTCTCAGCGGTGTGCGCGACGTGACGGTCGAGGTCCAGTCCGGACGAGTCTCCGTGCACTCGGACCAGGAGCTCGACGAGGCCCAGCTGGCCAGGGTGCTCGACGACATCGGATACGAGTTCGCACGCTCGGCCTGACAGCGAGGACGTACAGCACGATAGGGCGCCACCCCCGAGGGGTGGCGCCCTATCGTGCTGTACGTCCTCGCCCCGCTAGCCGATCTCGCCCGCGATCCACCTGGTGACGTGCCGGGCGATCTCCTCCTGGCGGTGCGCTAGGCCGATGCCGGCGTGGTCGGTGGCCACCGGCATCACCTCGATGCCCGGACAGGCCGCTCGCCACGCGGGAACCGTGTCCGGCTGGGGCTCATCGACCGCGTCGAACAGCAGCACCGGCTGATCGTGCCAGCCGGGGTGCCACGCCGCGGTCAGCCTGGTCTCGTGCAGCTGAACGCGCAGCAGCCTCTCATAGCCGGCCACATCGACTTCGGAGGGCAGCAGCCCATGGGCCACGCAGGTATCGCGAGCCACCTGGGCGAGCGAATCCGGGAGGGCGCCCCGCACCGCGGCCACCGCTGACTCGGGCGGCGGGCCGAGCGCCAGCGTGACGAGGAACGCCAGGTGCCGGCCCACCTCGGTCTGGGCCACCCGCAGGTCGGTGAACCGGCTGTCCATCATGAAGACGTGCGACTCATGGCCCGACTCGCGCAGTCGGCAGGCCACTTCGTACGCGATGAAACCGCCCATCGACCAGCCGCCCAGAACATAGGGACCCTCCGGGCGGCGGCGCAGCAGCTCCTGCGCGTACCCCTCGGCCATCGTCGCGAGATCGGGGGCGAACGCATCTTCCGAGGTGTCGACATGCGGGCGGCTCTGGAAGGCGTGCACCGGCCCCGGCCACGCCCTCGCCAACGGGATGTACGGAGCGACCGAACCGCCCATCACGTGGAAGAGCACCAACTCCTGGCCGGTGCCGTCGGCGAGGCGCACACCGCACGACGGGCTGCGACTCGTGTCTGCATCCTCGTCGAGACAGGCCGCGAACTCCCGCACCGTCGGTGCTTCGAAGACTCGCCCGAGCGGCAGGTCGACGCCGAGCTCGGACCGCACCCGGTTGACCATGCGCAGCGCGAGCAGTGAATTGCCGCCCAGCGAGAAGAAGTTGCTGTCCGGGCCGACCGACTCCACCTCGAGCAGCTCCGTCCACAGCTCGGCAAGCTGTTTGAGACGGGGATCGTCGTCGGCTGCCGGACCGTCCACGGCCGGTACGGGCCCGGCGGCGGGCAGCAGCTGCAGGGCACGTACGGCGTCGACCTTTCCGTTGGGCGTCAGTGGGAGCTGATCCACGACGTGCGTCTGGCCCGGGATCATGTAGTGCGGCAGATGCCGGCGCAGATGGGCCACGAGAGCAGTGCCGTCGAGTCCTTCGCCGGGCCCACCCGGCTCGGGAACGGCGAGGGCGACCAGGCGCCGCTGCCCGCCGGGGGAGTTGTCGACGCACACCACGCACTCGCGTACCCCTGGATGTGAGCGCAGAGCAGCCTCCACCGAACCCGGCTCCACGCGATAGCCGAGTATCTTGACCTGGCGGTCCTCGCGGCCGATGAACTCGATGGTCCCGTCCGGCCGGTAGCGCCCCAGGTCACCCGTCCGATAGAGCCGTTCCCCGGTACGCGGGTGGGTGATGAAACGGTCGGTGGTGCGCTCCTCGTCCCGCCAGTAGCCGCGCGCCAGACCCGCGCCGCCGATGTGGATCTGCCCGGTCGCCCAGGGCTGGCGGATCTCCAGACGGTGGTCGAGCACCCGCATCGTCTGGTTCTTCAGGGGCTTGCCGTACGGGATGCTGCGCCAGGCGGGATCCACCTCGTCCACCTCGTGGATGTTGGACCAGATGGCTGCCTCGGTGGCGCCGCCCATGGCGATGACGCGCACGTCGCTCCACAGACGCCGCATGCGGCCGGGGAGCGACGTGGGCACCCAGTCACCGCTGAGCAGGAAAGCGCGGATCGGCGCCGGACTCAACTCTGGTCGCTCCTCGGCCACTTCGACGATCATCTCGGCCAGTGCGGGCACCGAGTTCCAGACGGTGACACCGTGGCGGTGGGCAGTCTCCGCCCAGGCGATCGGGTCGGGCAGCGGCATCGGGGCCGGCAGGACCAGCGCGGCGCCGGCGGCCAAAGTTCCGAAGACGTCCCACACGGACAGGTCGAAGGCCAGCGAGGAGATCCCGAACACCCGGTCGTCCGGGCCGAGTCCGGTCCGCTCGTTGATGTCGATGACCGTGTTGAGGGCTGCGCGATGCTCGATCATCACCCCTTTGGGGCGACCGGTGGAGCCTGAGGTGTAGATGATGTAGGCGAGGTCGTCGGCGGCCGCCGCCACGTCGGGCAGCGGACGTGTCGCCGGCCCGGCTCTGTCCACATGGAGCACCGGAAGAGAACGCAGCGCCGGCGTGAAATCGGGCTCTGCGTGCGACTGGACCAGGGCCACCCGTGCCGAGCACTCCTCCAGCAGGTCGTGCATCGGCCCCGTCGGCATGCGCGCGTCGATCGGTACGTAGGCGGCGCCGGCCCGCAGCACGCCGAGCGCCGCGACCACCTGCTCCCAGCCCTTGACCATGATGACCGGCACGATGTCGTGACGGTGCACTCCCTGGTCGAGCAGCCAGTGCGCCACCGCCCGGGAGCGTGACTCCAACTCGCCGTATGTCAGGGTGAGTTCGTCGGTCATCAGTGCAGGGGCGGTGGGGTTCTCCGCCGCCCGCAGCAGGAAGCGCTCCTCCAGGCGGCCCTCGGGCAACCCGTCCCCCGTGTCGTTGACCGCCGCGATCAACGCCCGGTGGGCGGTCGGCACCGGGTCGGGCTCCTGTTCCGCCCCGTCCGGGCTGGACAGTACGTCGAGGAGATGCTGGTAGGTGGCGACCAGCATCTCGGGCAGGCCCTGCGGGAAGGCATCGTCGATGAAGTCGATGTTCGAGGCGAGGCCGCCGTCAGGAAGGTCGCGGACCTGGTTGTCGAGGAGGACCTGCGGGGTGTGCTGGACGCGCTCCACGGGACGGAACGCGGGCCTCGGCCTCTCGGGCGGGGTGTCCCACCCCGGCCCCTGGTTGCTGGTGAACACATAAGGGAAGGAGGCGCGCTGGGTCCAGCCGCTGCGGGCCGCGAGGTCACGGCTGATCCGTACCCCCGTCACGTCGCTGTGAGCCATGTCCTTCCACAGCCGCCGCTGCAGCGTCTTGGCGCGCTCCCAGAAGCCCGTGCCCCCGCGGTGATCCACCTCAAGGGGCAGCGTCGCGGTGCGCTGGCCCACCGCGGCCGGGCCACCGTGGCGGGCCACCAGGTTCAGGTGCACCACGTTCAGACAGAAGTGCGGTGCCGAGGCCCAGGAAGCCAGGGCTTCGGAAAGTACGTGCATCAGGGCGGTCGCCGGAAGAACCTTGTGCTTACGGAAGTTGACGCAGAACTGCTTCCACTGTTCTTTGCTGAGGTAGGCGGTGCGGGCGGTGAACATCACCGATTCGATGCCAGCGGGCTGCTTCACCAGGGGCAGCTGAGGCGCCTCCGGCAGCGTGTCGAGCCGGTCTCCCCAGTACGTCAGCTGCTTCTGGAAGTCCTCGCTCTGCTCGTGGGCGAGGAGATCCATCCGCCAATCGCGGAATGTCCTCTCCACCGGGGGGAGCCTGAGGTCCGGGTCGTGATACAGCTCCAGCCACTCCGTCACGGTCGTGTTGAGGCTCGGCGCGTCCACGAGGATGAGGCTGTAGCGGAAGTGCACCCGTGCCCTGTGCCGGCGCAGCCTGCTCACCACCACCTCGAACAGCGGCCAGCCGGTGGGATCCAGGCCCTCGCCGGTCATCCGCTCCCGTGTGGAGCGCAGTCCCACTTCCTGCGCCCGTGCATCGAGCCCGGTGAGGTCCACCTCCGCTATCGGCACATGCGGCACCGAACCCGGCTCCAGGACGCGCCCGTAGCCGGACTCCTGCATGACGGTACGCAGGGTCTCGTGCCGCTCGACCACCAGGTTCAGGGCGTGTTCGGCCCGAGCGGTGTCGAAGCCCGCGGAGTCCAGCTCGATGTAGTACTGCTGGATGCCGCCGAGCTCCATCAGCCGGCTCTTGCCCACGATGTACGCCGACTGAATGTCCGTCAGCGGAAATTGATCCGCGCGGTCCTGGCCGCTCCGGTCCATGTCACTCACAGTGCACTCCCAAGTTCCCGTGGTCAGGTGATGTGCTCGCCGCCGACCCAGCGCGTCCGTGTCCCTCACCCCGCCCAAGGCCGCCGATCCGTCAGTCCGTCGAAGCCGCCATGCGCTCGGCGAGCATGATGCAGCTCAGATTGGTCGGGGCGCGCAGGGGAACGGGCACGACCGAGGCGTCCACCACACGCAGCCGCTCGGTCCCGTACACCCGGCAGTGCTGGTCCACGACCGAGGAACCGCTCGTCGACGGACCCATCCGGGCTGTGCCGGAGGGGTGCCACATGGGAGTGGTGAACCGGCTGACCGCCCGCCGCAGCCGGACGTCGTCGTCCGCCATGCCACGCGTCCACAGGAGCATCTCCCGTATGTGCGAGGAGAGATGATCCGTGTCGAGCAGGGACCAGAGCAAACGCATGCCCGTCATCAGGCGGTCCACGTCCGCCGGGTCGGTGGCGAGCCCCAGGGTGATGGTCGGCGGGTCGTCGGGCCGGGGGCCCGAGGCATGCACCGACCCCCGCGAGGCGGGGGCGAGCAGCATGGCGGAGAGCGCCACGAGCGTCCCGGCGTCGGTGACCTTCGCGATGTCGGGGACGGTGTGCGCCGCCACATTGCCGGCAAGGAAGAGCGCCAGGTCGGGGTCGTCGCCGTACGGCCCGGTGCGGTCGAGGCCGCTCGACACCCGGGCCAGGACCTGGTGGCGCGGTGCGGTGGGCCGGCAGGAGCCCGGTTCGGGGACACCCCAGATCACCAGCGCCGCATGATCGGCCAGGTCCGCGCCCACGCCGGGCAGCTCCGCGAGCAACGGCAGGCCGAGCCGGGAGACCCGCCCCGGATCACCGATACCCGAACGCTCCAGAATGAGCGGCGTGTTGATGCCGCCGGCGCAGAGCGTGACGCGGTCCGCGTGCACCCGGGTGAGGATTCCGTCCCGCAGCACCTCGACGCCGATGGCCCGGTCACCGTCGAACAGCACCCGGGACACCGGCGCCCCGGTCCACACGTCGAGATTGGGCCGGTCCCGCGCCGGTTCCAGATAGGCGTCGGCCGTGGACACCCGGCGTCCGCGGTGCTCGTTACTGGGCAGGCGGCTCGCGCCGACGCCAGACACATTGATGTCCTCGACCAGGGGTATGCCGCGTTCGCGGCACGCCTCCAGAAAGCCCGTCGCCACGGGGTCGAGGGTGTCCGGTGGCGATCGACGGACCGGCACGGGGCCGTTGCTGCCGTGGTCCTCGCCCGTGAAGTCGGCGTCGGCCTCCAGCCTGCGGAAGTACGGCAGTACGTCCGGCCAGGCCCACTCCGGGTTCCCCGCCGCGGCCCAGGCGGCGAAATCGCCGGGCAGGGCACGGAGCGCGATCGCGCCGTTCACGGCGGACGAGCCCCCAAGCAACTTTCCTACGCCATAAGGGAATCGGCGCCCTTCTGCCTTGGATCCCCGGAACGCGGTGTAGTCCCAGTTGTGGCCGGAGTGCACGGAGGTGCCGAGGGGGGCGGAGGCCGCCGGTCCGGTGAGCCGCTCGCCCCCGGCCTCCAGAAGCAGCACTCTGCGGTCGGGATTCTCGGTGAGACGGGCGGCGAGCGTCGCGCCGGCGGATCCGGCACCGACCACCACCTCGTGCCAAGCGGCTTTCGGCACGTCGTCAACTCCTCCTGGGGTGCGGAACGGAGCCGGTCCGCCGGCCGGGAACGGCCGACGGACCTCTGTGCTCCCGCGTTCGGTGGGGCCGTGGATCGATCAGGCGTTGGCGTCGGAACGCTGTGCGCGGCGGCGGAACCAGAGCAGGCCGCCACCGGCGCCGAGCACACCGGCGGCAGCGGCGCCGGTGGCCGCCGAAGAGCCGATGCTGTCCGAGGTGCCGCTCTCACTCGCCGTGGCGTGCTTGCCCAGCGTGGTGGTCGCCGCCTGGGTGGTGCCGGCAGAGGACGCCTTGGGGACGACCTTCAGGCTCGGCGCGGGGTGCTCGGGCTCCTCGCCGCCCGGCTCGGGAATCTGCTCCCAGCGCACGACCTTGCCGTTGCTGTACGTCTGTATCGCGGTGAAGTAGATGACATCGGTGGCGGGGACCTGCCCGGTCGCCAGCTTGAACTCCTCGAACTCACCCGGCTTGATGCCCCCGGCGGTCGCCGTCCAGGTCACGGACGTCACGCCCGCACCAGGGGTGCTGCCGCTGCCCTTGGTGGTGGCCTTCCAGCCAGGGTTGGCCTTGTTGAGGGCGACGGGCAGCTTCTGCGAAGCGTCAGTCGGCAGGATGATCTGCAGTTTGACGGTGGAAGCGTTGTTCTCCTCGGTCGGAACACGGAACGTCAGTGTCGGAAAACTGCCGACGGAAACCGTGGCGTCGGGGCCACTGACGGAAACGTGAGCAGACGCGGGAATGGTGCTGGCAAGCGTCATCGCCGCGGCCCCCAACAGGGCTGCGGCGATCTTGGGAAACGCTCTGTGCATGATCGTCCTTCCGTTACCGAATGAGACCTCAAGGTCAAGGCATCTGGATTCTTTCGGAAGGGCAGACGGTCAAGCATCTCCCAAGTTGCCACGTCAGGACGGGGAATACGGAGGGCCCGTCGGATGGGTCGACGGGCCGGGCGGTGCACGGGGGTGAAGGGCTACTCCGCGGTGAGTGTGCGAGTGATCTGGTCGACCCGCTGGAAGCGGCCGTCCGGCGTGAGGTCGGCGAACATGAAGATCTCGGTGTCGATGACTTGGCCGGTCTTCGTCGTCGCGCGAATCGTGTAGCGAGCCGATACGTGGTCTCCGTCGCGCAGGGCCTGCTGCACCTTGAACTCGGCGCCGGTGAACTGCTTGCGTACGGGGCGGATGTGCTTGATGAGGCGTGCACGGTCGATGGTGATGCCGTCGCTGACCTCGACGAAATCAGGTGCGTAGTAACGGTCGATCACCGAGCCGGTTTCGTCCTCGCTGAAGAGCGCTTCGTCGTTGAAAGAGGAGAGCATGTCCTCGAGGAGTTTCTCGGTACTCATGTCTGAAACAGAGGTCATGGCTCTTCCCAATCCGACTCGGAGAGTACTCCCGGGGGGTACCTGAACTTGATTTGAGTAAACCAGGGGTGGTGGACACCTGCAACCCGAACTCTGTTATCACGCCATGGGATTCACGCAAGCAATCTCGGAGATGCCCGGCGTATCGCGTTGCCCAAGGATGAGTGACTGGGGACGAAACTCGACAGAGGGGCTGGACTGTGGGCGTTGTGGGTGACCGGAACGGAACAGGGGCCTCGGGATCCGGACCGGATTCGACGGCTCCGGTCGCCGTCGTCGGGATGGCGTGCAGGCTGCCGGGTGCGGAGAACCCCGAGGCGTACTGGACGTTGTTGCGCGACGGCGTGGACGCGGTCGGTGAGGTGCCGGCGGACCGCTGGAACCTTCCGGGGCGGCACGAGGCCGCGCGCCCGGAGCAGCCGGGCACGCAACGCGGTGGATTTCTGCCCCGGGTCGATCTGTTCGACGCGGAGTTCTTCAATGTCTCGCCGCGGGAAGCCGCGGCGATGGACCCGCAACAGCGGCTCATGCTGGAACTGAGCTGGGAGGTCCTGGAGGACGCCGGCATCGTGCCCGGCACGCTGCAGGGTACGGACACCGGCGTTTTCACGGGTGTGATGTGGGACGACTACGCGACACTGGCGCGCAGACGTGACCCCGACGCGCAGACCCGACATTCGGTGACCGGTGTGCACCGCAGCGTGATCGCCAATCGGGTCTCCTACGCCTTCGGGCTCCGGGGCCCCAGCTTGGCCGTGGACTCAGGGCAGTCGTCGTCGCTGGTCGCGGTGCACATGGCCTGCGAGAGCCTGCGGACCGGCTCGTGCACGCTGGCTCTGGCGGGCGGCGTCAATTTGAACCTCGCCGCCGAGAGCGCGATCGGCACAGCGAAGTTCGGGGCCCTCTCACCGGATGGCCGCTGCTTCACCTTCGACGCACGGGCCAACGGCTTCGTGCGGGGGGAAGGCGGCGGCGTGGTCCTCCTGAAACCGCTCGACCGTGCCGTGGCCGACGGCGACTTCATCTACTGCGTCATCCGCGGCAGCGCGGTGAACAATGACGGTGCCACGGACGCCCTGACCCGCCCCAGCGTCGCCGCACAGGCGGAGGTGGTCCGCAGGGCACAGAGGCTGAGCGGGATCGGCCCCGACGAGGTGGGCTATGTCGAACTGCACGGCACAGGAACGCGGTTGGGTGACCCGGTGGAGGCGGCGGCCCTCGGCGAGGTTTTCGGTCCCTGCCGAACCCCCGACCATCCCGTGCGGGTTGGTTCGGCGAAGACGAATGTCGGCCACCTGGAGGGCGCCGCAGGTGTCACAGGCTTCCTCAAGGCAGCCCTGAGCCTCACCCACGCCCAGCTTCCCCCGAGCCTCAACTTCGAACACCCCAACCCGTCCATCCCCCTCGCTGACCTAGGTCTGCGGGTGCAGACCACCTTGACCGAGTGGCCGGGCGACGGCCCCCGTGTGGCGGGGGTCAGCTCCTTCGGTATGGGCGGCACGAACTGTCACATGGTGTTGTCGGGTGCTCCTATTGCTCCCCTTATGGAGACGTCGGCGGAGTTCTCTGTGGTGTCGGGTGGGGGTGGTGGGTCGGTGGCGTTGGTGTTGTCGGCGAGGTCCCGGCGTGCGTTGGCGGGTCAGGCGGGTCGGTTGCGTGAGCATCTGGAGGCGCGTCCGGGGGTGTCGTTGGAGGGGGTGGCCGATGCGCTGGTGTCCACGCGGACCCTGTTCGACCGGCGGGCGGTGGTCTGTGCGCCGGACCGTGCGCAGGCCCTGGAGGCGCTGGGGGCCCTGGAGCGGGATGCCCCGCACCGTCACCTGGTCACCGGGCCCGAGACCGCCACCACCCACAACGTGTTCCTCTTCCCCGGACAGGGCTGCCAGTACCCCGGCATGGGACGCGACCTGCACGGCACCCACCAGGTATTCACCGACGCCCTGGACGAAACCTGCCGCGCCCTGGACCAACA